>CAWEHD010000032.1:0-159508 GCA_963808845.1 uncultured Rubrobacteraceae bacterium | reverse complement strand
AGGATCACGTGGACGTGGTGATCTCCAACTGCGTCATCAACCTCTCCACCGACAAGCCCAAGGTGATCTCCGAGGCGTTCCGCGTCCTCCAGCCGGGCGGCCGATTCGCGGTCTCGGATATGGTGTTCCTCGGCGACAAGGGCAGGCTCCCCGACGAGTTGGTGCGGAGCATGGAGGCGTGGTCCGGCTGCGTCTCCGGTGCTTTGGAGAAGGACGAGTACGATCGGCTGCTCTCCGAGGCGGGCTTCGAGGACGTCTCGGTGGAGGTCACCCACACCTACGAGCAGGAGTTCTCCGAGGCCTCAGGGTGCTGCGGAGGCTCGGGGGGCTGCGGCGACACCGCAACTACTGCAGCGGCTACCGCTGCTGCGGAGGTTCCGCTGGCGAGCGCCTTCATCAGGGGCCGCAAGCCGGCCGGGAGGATGTCGTGAGCACCAAAGAGCTCGGGGTCGTGGAGGAGAACGGCGCCCGCAAGGGTGGGGACGAGGAAGGGTTGGAGCGGCTCGTCGCGCTGGGCCGCGCCCTCTCCGACCCCATGCGGGTGAGGATGCTCTCCATGATGGCCGACGGCCGGAGCTGCTGCGACTTCTCCGGCTCCGGCGTCCCCGTCGAAGAGGGTGAAGAGGGTATCTGCGTCTGCGAGTTCGAGGAGCACTTCGGCATGGGCCAGTCGAAGGTCTCCTACCACATGAGGAAGCTCAGGGACGCGGGGCTAGTGCACCGAGGAGCGGCGCGGGAAGTGGGGCCTTCTACTCCATCGACCGGGAGGCCGCGAGCGGGCTGCTCGGCGAGGCCGCCGACCGCCTGCTCTCCGGTGCCGAGAAGCGGAGCGTGGCCGGTGAGTGCTGCTGAGTCGGGGTAGACCGGAGCCAGGGTGCTGTTCCTGTGCACCCACAACTCCGCGAGGAGTGCAGATGGCCGAGGGCTGCTCAGGCACCTCGCCGGAGATCGCTTCGAGGCGATGAGCGCGGGCACCGAGGCCACACACGTCAGACCCTTGGCCGTCTGGGCTATGGAGGAGATCGGCATAGACATCTCGGGGCCGGAGTCCAAGACCCTGGAGCGGTACCTCAAGGAGCCCTTCGACCACGTGATCACGGTCTGCGACGACGCCAACGAGGTGTGCCGTTCTCCCCTGGAGCCCAAAGCAGGCTGCACTGGTCCTTCGAAGATCCCTCCAAGGCAGAGGGCTCGGAGGATGAGCGTCTGGAGGTCTTCAGGAGAGTGCGGGACGGGATCAAGGATCGAGTGCAAGCGGAGCTGGTGAACGGAGGAGGATAGCGATGCGGAAGCAGAGGGTGCTGTTCCTGTGCACTCAGAACTCGGCCAGGAGCCAGATGGCCGAGGGATTGTTGAGAGATATGGCGGGTGACCGCTTCAAGGCCTACAGCGCGGGCATAGATCCCCCGGACGAGGTCCATCCTTGCGCCGTGGAAGCGATGCGGGAGATCGGCATAGACATCTCGGAGCAGTACCCGAAGGGTCTCAAGACCTACATGGGGAAGATGAGCTTCAACTACCTCATCATCGTCTGCGCCCGCGCCGAGGAGAATTGCCCCAAGACCTTCCCCGGCGTGGGGACGACCTTCTCGTGGATCTTCGAGGACCCGCGCCGGGACGACGATCTCCCCTATGACTCCATGCTGGAGCAGTTCAGGGCGGTGCGCGACGAGATAGAGATGAGGATGAAGGGACTTGGCTGGAGCATCCCGAGGCAGAGTTGGCCAGGCACAGGGAGCAACGAGAGCGTGAGCATCAGGGAGCGCATGGAAGCCGCCCGGAGCGAGGCCGCAGTCTCCGATAGCGGCACCGGGAGGCCCGATCCCTTCGCCCGCGCCTAACGTTCTGCATGACGCCCCCAAAGCGCCTCGGACGGATCGCCCCACGGACGCCCAAGGCGGTTGTATCAGGCTTACACACGGACTTCGGAGAACTCCGTACACGCGAAGTTCGCAGAATTTACCTTCCACGCACTCCGGTGAATAAGGAATGCAAAGGACCCCAACGTTTTTGGATCGATAATCAGGGAGAGGCTGTGGCCGTAGCTGTAGCCGTAGCCGTGGTCGCCGGGACGGTTTTCTCCGGCGCCGGAACGGTCTTCTCAGGTGCCGGAACGGGCTCCTCAACTACCACAGTACGCGCTGGCGGCACAGATGGGGCAGCTCCCTCTGTGCCGCCAGCACTAATGCGCCCGAGGAGGAACCCGACAAGCAGCCCCAAAAGCAGCCCTATAGCGAACGTGGCGAACCATATCACGACTGCCCTCTCCAGCCTTACGGTGATCCCCCCTGGGCTAGCCCCTCTCCTTCTCCTCCCCCATCGTGCTATCCCTTCACCCGTGCCGTACTCACACTTGCCCATCTCCTTATAGCTCCCGAAGCGCCACCCCCGCAACGCCAGCGACTTCCACCACGCCCCGTTCCTGTGGGCATGCATACGGTAGCAGACTTGAGGCTACGCGAACTTCTTAGAACTCCGTAAAGACGAAGTTCGCACAATTCTAGTCATCCAGGGACCTCGGGCGGAGCTTGTTCGACGGTGCCCCACCCGCCGAAACCCGGGCACGTCGCTCGGATGGTCAATGCCAGAGGATCCGCCTACGCCACCTGCGGTACCCTGCAACCACTTGTAGCACGCCAATGCCGGCGATGAGCTTTTGGTACAGAGTCTACTGCTGACGTACTGCTGACAAAGCCCTCGACACGAACATCGGGGGCTTCTCGTTTTTACGGATTTTGCAGGAAAATCAGAGAGCCGACGAGCGGACTCGAACCGCTTTCCTGCTCATTACGAGTGTGCGGTCAGGGGTTGCTGAGCGTTGCAGGGGCGTTGCAAATACCGCATAATTAAAGGGTTTTCAATTCTCTCGATTGCTCACTATTGCAGGACGTTGCGCCCGGGTTAGGGTCAAACTAGAGTCAAGGAGGGTCAGGAGTCCGTAGTTTGCGCCTAGTCAGTATCTAGATCCTTTCCGTAGAGGCCGCGTGTGTGGCAGAGCACGTACTACCACGAAATGAGATGTCATCCGCGCGAACTTCACGAAAAGATCGTCGCGAGGCTGCCTTCTGACGACCGGACCAGGAGCCACTTATCTTGAGGAAGGTTTGCAGGAGGTTTGGGTAGTGCACCATCGGGTACAAGTTACTCGTCGGCAAGCACCTTTGAGGAGGTGGGGACCGATGAACAGATCGGCCTGACTAGGACACTCTGTAAGTCCTAGTCTACGGCGTAACGTCGTGGCACAGACCAAAGAAGCTCAGAGCTTAGCGCAGTAATCCTTCGCATCCTCAGGAGGTCTTGCTAATGGAACCATCTATTCTGTCCCTACTTCCACCGGTCGTTACGATCGGCTTGGCTATCGCAACCAGGAGGATCTTGCTGGCATTGGGGATCGGGGTCGTTCTCGGCGCACTGATGTACAGTCAATGGAATATCCTCGACAGCGTCTCATTCATCGCCGAAGTGGCGGGAGGCCTGATTATTGCCGAGGGCGCCATCGCAGAGGAGATGTACATCCTCGCATTCGTTGTGCTGCTGGGAGTGCTGACGTCCTTCATCTACATATCAGGCGGCCTCCAGGCCGTCTCCGAATGGGCGATCACTAAGGTCAAAACACGCTTCCAAGCTCAGCTGGTCCCGTACGTCCTTGGAATCATCATCTTCTTCGATGACGCTTTCAGCAGTCTGGTGGGCGGGAACGTCAGCAGGACGATCACCGATCCACATCGCATTTCGCGGGCGAGCTCTCTTACATAGTGGACTCGACGGCCGCGCCCGTCATCATCTTGGTGCCGATCTCCGGCTGGGCCGCCTTCATCGCCGCCACCATGACAGACATCTTGAACAGAAACGAAGTCACCGCATTTTCCGGCTACGAGGCGTTCTTGGGAACGATCCCCACCAACTTCTATGCGATCACCGCGATCCTGTTTGTATTTTCTGTTGCATACTTCGGGCTCAACTTCGGCCCGATGCGTAAGCATGAAAAGCGCGCGGTCGAGGAAGGGAAGTGGTCGACACCTCCCATGGGTTCGTCCCTGGTGAAGCTGACCGGAACTTGCCCACGCGGGAGGATGGCAAGGTCAGGGACCTGGTCGTGCCAGTGGCGACGCTCATCGGTGTCACCCTTATCTTGGCGCTGTGGATCGGCATCTCTAACATCGACGGAGCGATAACTCCGATGCAGATACTGGCGAACACCGACGTCATCATCTCCCTCTTTTATGGTGGCCTGGCAGCGTGTGACCGTTTCGGGGGCGATGCTACTGTCCAAGAGGACCCCGTAAACCGGGTGGCAACGGCTGCGGTGTCGGGCGTTAGGTCGATGCTGCTGGCTGCCGCGGTGTTGTTTCTTGCGTGGATGACGGCTGAAATCATCGCCTCGCTGGGAGTCGGCGAATATTTGGCCGGACGATCGGCGGTGGCCTGGCGTTCTCCCTGCTGCCGGCCATCTTGTTCGTCCTGGCCTGTTTCATCTCCTTCTCGTTGGGGAGCATGTCGGCACCTTCGGTCTGATCCTGCCGATAGCCGCCGGGATCGTGATCTCGGTTGACATCTCGCTTTTGGTTCCCGTCTTCGGTGCCGTCTCGCGGGTGCCATCTTCGGGGACCACACATCCCCTTTGTCCGACACTACGATCCTGTCTTCCGTGGGTCTGGCATACATCTCATCGATCACGTAACGACACAGATTCCGTACGCGCTCGTGTGTGCTGGAGCATCCCTGGCCGGTTACATCGTCCTTGGGTTCACCAGGAACATCACGGTCGGCCTGCTCACGACACTGGCTGTCCTTGCCGTTGCTGTCTTCGTGCTCAGGGCCAGGTTTGCCAGCGAGACCGAGCGTGAGCCTGACGTGGAGAGGGTTGCCGGATAGCGCTGCTCGACCGAAGCGTCTAGGTCTCCACAGACGTCCATCGGGACTTACGACGCGAGCGGGGACTTCCTCTCGAGCCACGCTGAGAGGGGAATTCCCTGCTCACGTTCATACTGTGGACGAATGGCGGAGGACAGCCTGTAGTGCGGGTACCTACGTAGTAGGGAAACCATAGGCACCACGACCGGCGGCCGGCAGAGTGGACGCAACAGGCCAACTCCTTGTCCGGACCCCCGATCGATGAGAACTCCACGCCTTGACAGGTTGGTGCGACTGACGCAGGGCACAGCCTGATGGTTGAAACGCTACCTGTCGTGGATGTCACAGAGGAATGGCTACGCCGCTTGCGAGGGGGCTCTGGTTCTACTGCTGCCCCACTGCTGCCAATCCCCCGTCATTCGTGTTGGGAGCACTTTACTTTTTACGGGATTTGCAGGTAAAAAAGAGAGCCGACGAGCGGACTCGAACCGCTGACCTGCTCATTACGAGTGAGCTGCTCTACCTGCTGAGCTACGTCGGCTTGTTACGGCCCGTAAGTATATCGCAGGGGGTAACAGGCGTCATCCAGGTATTGGTTTCGGGTTCTCCACGTTAATCGTGCCGCGCTCGAGGAGGTCCACCGTGGAGTCATCCGGGTCCACCATGAACGCTATGCGGTGTCGCGCCCTTCGACGATCATGGTCTTGGGCTGGAGCGCGACCTCGACACCCGCCGCTTCCAACTTGCACACCGTTCCTTCGAGGTCGTCAACAGTTAGGGCCACGTGCGAGTAGCTGCCGCCGGCGGAGTAGGGCTCTGTTTGCTCGTGGCTTACAAAGCCCGATCTCCCGGAAGAGTGGGACACTTCTCATCTATAATGTTGCGCGGGTGGTGGCTCCAGAGGAGGAGTGAACGTGGAG
The DNA here is from genome assembly GCA_963808845.1 of uncultured Rubrobacteraceae bacterium. Classification (GTDB taxonomy): domain Bacteria; phylum Actinomycetota; class Rubrobacteria; order Rubrobacterales; family Rubrobacteraceae; genus Rubrobacter_D. Next base: position 153,734 of record CAWEHD010000032.1, on the reverse strand, counting down.
ACGCGGTTGATCGAAGCCCCAACGTCCGGCGAGATACGCGATTACAAGATGCTGGTCGGGGGCGAGTGGGTAGACGCCCTCTCTGGGAATAGATTCGAGAGCATCAACCCGTACACGGGCCGGGTGTGGGCTACGGTCCCGGAGGCGGGCGAAGAAGACGTGGACCGGGCTGTAAGAGCCGCCCGCGCGGCCTTCGACGAAGGACCCTGGGGCACGATGACCGGCACCGAGCGGGCGCGCCTGATGCGGCGGCTCGCTGACCTCCTGGCCGAGAACGCGCAAGAGTTGGCCGCCGTCGAAAGCACAGACAACGGGAAGCTCCTCAGAGAGATGGGCGGTCAGTTGGGGGCGCTGGCCGAATGGTACTATTACTTCGCTGGGGCGGCGGATAAGATCCAGGGCGAGACCATCCCCTCGGATAAGCCGAACTTCTTTGTCTACACGAGAAGAGAGCCAATCGGGGTCGTCGGAGCCATCGTGCCGTGGAACTCGCCGCTACTCCTGTTGACCTTCTAGCTGGCGCCAGCGCTCGCCGCAGGCTGCACGGTAGTGGTGAAACCCGCCGAGCAGACGCCGGCCTCCATTCTGGAATTGGCGAAGCTCTTCGAAGAGGCTGGCTATCCGCCAGGCGTCGTCAACGTAGTCACGGGCTTCGGAGAGGAGGCCGGCCGTCCGTTGGTGCGCCACCCCGGCGTAGACAAGGTAGCGTTCACCGGCTCGACGCATACCGGCATAGCCGTGATGAAAGACGCGGCCGACCACCTCGCGAAGGTCAGCCTGGAGCTCGGCGGCAAATCGCCGAACATCGTCTTCGACGACGCGGACCTCGAAGCCACGAACAACGGCGTGGTCTCCGGCATCTTCGCGGCCACGGGTCAGACGTGTATCGCCGGCTCGAGGCTCTTCGTCCACGAGCGGGCTCACGACGAGCTGGTGGAGAGGCTTTCGGAGAACGCGGAGACCATCAAACTCGGTGATCCGGGAGCAGGAGATCACAGCGGAGCAAGACGAATGGCAAGCCACGATCAAGAAACACAATGATCAGGAATTCAGCGCCGCATTCCCCGAGCAGGAGACCGGGACTATCAGCCTACTCGACGCCTCGCAAATCTTGTTCGAGCACGGGGACCACGATCTCTACCTCGGCTAGGTCAGACGGGTACTCAGCTCGGGGAACCGGTAGAATCCTACTATGAAGTAGTCCCGTGGTGCCCGGTTAGCGTGCGCCCTCAAGCGTCTTCGGAGAGCACCCGGACGACGCTCCGTGGGGTAGGCAGGCGCTCTACGCCAGACCATTTCATGCTGAGGATACCGCCTCCCCTACCGACGTAGGAGACGATCACGGAGGTTGGCTCTCCGGCATCGAAGCTGACCACCAGATGGTACTTGCCGTGTCCTGCCATGACCGCGTCGGGACGCTCGTCTTCCGTCCTGACCTCCCACCCCAACTCCGTAGAGGGCCACTTTTCACGTTCTCCCTGCTCTCAGCCATACGCTTCTCCTATTGGCCGAGATCCCGCCTCTCCATCTGCTCCATCAGGTCCTGTCTCTTTCAGCTCTATGAGCCCTTCCTTGAACTCCTCTGGAGAGTTGGATCTCTCGAAGAGCTGGCCCACGTCTTCTATGTCTTGCTTGTTCATCAAGACGAACTCCCAGCCGTCCTTGAGGTGTAGTTTGTCGAAGGCGCAGATCGCCAGCACTATGGTGTGCCAGGGGTCCTCGACGCCGGTCTCCCGGCGCAGGAGGTGGTGCAGCCGGGCCGCGTTGAGGGTACGCTCCTCGAACTCCTTTGACGAGCAGTTCTCCGCTATCGTCCTCTGGCATCTCCGGCTCCTTTTTCGGGTCCTGTTTCACAGAGGAAAGTGGCGGTTCCCCAGAAGAGAACCGCCACCTCACATTCTCCGTGACCTCGACTCAGGCAGGCAGTGTTGGCCCGTCGTCCGAGTCGGAGACCTGCTCCGCCGGGTGGCTCGAAGCCGAGATATTCGGCGGCGTCTTCGGGGTTGGCGAACAGAAGGACCTTGTCGTCGAGGCGCACCATCCGCCCATAATGGGTGGAGGTCTCGATCTCGAAGTCCTCGGGGGAAAACTCCTCCACTCCCAGGGCTTCGGCGATCTCGGCCAGATCGAACTCGAGCGTCTTCTCGCCGTCGATGCGAACCATGGCCGGGAACTTGCTGACCTTTACCCCCGGCTTGCCATCCATGACTTCGGAGATGGTGTTGCCCTCGACGCCGGAGCTCATGGTGATCCCGCACTTGTTCGATGAGGTACGCGAGAACTCCCATTTGTCTTCGCTCATAGTGTCACCCCCTCAGGTACACGCAGCCCGAGGTCCGAGAGGATGCCCTCGAACCGGTTCTTGACCCGCGCGTACGAGTCATCGAAGCTCTCCGCCTGCTTTTCAGGCTCGGACCAGATAGGCTCGAGCCCCTTGGCCGCCGCGACGCTATAGGGCGTCCACTCGGCGAGCCACCCCTCCATGAACTCCTTGTTCGCCTCCCCTGTCTCCGGGTCCTCGAGGAAGTCCTTCATCATGACCATCGTGTACCTGAGGTCGCGTTCGTTGAACTCCCTCTCGCTGACACCTATGATCGAGGGCGTCAGGAAGTCGCCGTGCGCGGGGGCGAAGCGCATCAGGAGCCGGCTGCGGAACAGCTCGCCCACCAGCGGCTCGAAGACGATGTTGGAGGCGAAGGTGGTCTCGACCCAGTCCGTGGCGTTCATTATGCGCTCGACGTTCTCCCGCACGCCCTGCCAGGAGGGGTCCTCGAGCCAGACCTCCTTGTGCGCATCCCCGTCGAAGTCCTCTTCGCCGAAGATCTCTTCCAGCTCCATGTTGTAGAGCAGGATGTCCTGGGAGGTACGCAGCTTGTGCATGCAGTTTACGGCGATGGCGTTGTTGTGCATGTTGGTCATGCCGGCGCGTTGGGCTGGCATGAAGACGTACATACCGAGGCCATGGTCGGCGTGCGCGAATGCGCTCATGTGCTTGGCGAGGATCGGCAGCCAACTCTTGTCCCAGTCCTCGAACACGCTCTCGGACTTGGCGTTCTCGATGTTCTGCTGGATCTGGCGCACGGAGTTGGAGTTGTTGATGTATATCGTGCGCTCCCACTCCTCGTTGGGATCGCGGAACTTGTGCCAGTCGGAGGACTTTATGTCCGTCCAGATGGCGTCCCAACCCAGATCCCCGTTGGCCCAGCCGAGGATCCAGCTCTGCGTGAGGTACTTCTCGGGGTCGGGCTGCACGTCGACGGTCACGTCTTCGTACTTGGTCGCCCTGCGCCCCTTGGGCTCGAAGTAGTTGTAGGAGCGGCTGTCGGAGCCCGCGAACTCCGCCGCGCCAGCTTCGGCGTCGGTGAGCACGATCTTGGGTATGCTCCTCTGCCCTCTACCCCCGGCCTCGGTTACCGGCTTTAACTCGCTCAAGAAACGATCTCCTTTCCCTGTCTCGTTTCCTCAATGATTGCGCCACGACTCTGGAGTATGGCAACACCACCTTTCAACAGCGTCGCCGACCAACTACTTGCGGGCCGTTTTGTCCCTTCCCTTACTCTACTTTCCCTGGGAAGTCCGGTCCGCTCTCGGATTCCATCTCCTCGCCCTCTTCTTCATGCGACGTGATGGTGAACTTGTCGTAGTAGATGTTGTCTTCGTCAAGGCCCAACTTCATCAGCACCGGCAGGGCGGCGTCGATCATGGGCGGCGGGCCGGCGAGGTAGGCCTCCTTCTCGCTCAGGTCGATCCTCCAGACGCTCGACCACCTCCGTGATCAAACCGGTCTCCCCGTCCCAATCCTCACCCTCGGGCTCGGAGAGGGCAGGCACGAACCGGAAGTCGGACAACCTTCTCTTCGAGTTCCTTCATCTCGTCCAGGTAGAAGAGGTCTTTCTTCGTCCTGGCTCCGTAGTAGTAGGTGGCCTTGCGCTCGATGCCCTTCTCGCCCATGTGCCTGAGGATGGAGAGGATCGGGGCCATCCCCGAGCCGCCCCCGACGAAGACCATGTCCCCCTCGGACTTCTCGCGCAGCGTAAACACGCCGAAGGGCACCTTCATCTTCATCTTCTGCCCGACCTCGAGCTCCTCGTCCAGAAGCCCGGAGAACTTGCCGCCCTCGTAGATCTTGATAATGAACTCGGCATGCTCGTCGCTCGTTGTGGTGTTCGCCATCGAGTAGGCCCTGTGCTCATCGGTCTCAGGGATGAACAGTTCAGCATACTGTCCAGGTAGAAAGTTCATCTCCGGCGGATCGACGAGCTTGAGCACGAGGCGCTTTATGTCGTGCGTCAGGTCCTCGATCTCCTCGATCTCAGCGTCGATCAACTGCAGGGGGACGCCCGTGTTGAGCATCTCCTCGCGGAAGCTCAGAAGCTCGATCTCCAGGTCGCTGTAGGCGTGAGCCTTGCAAAGTAGAACGAAACCCTCCTGCTCCTCGAACTCGTTGAGCGCGAAGGTGGAGAAACGGTCCATCTCCAGGTCCCCGTCCAGAAGGAACGACTTGCATGCCGAGCACTGCCCCTCCTTGCACCCGTGCATCAGCATTACCCCGTGCTTGAATGCCGCGTCGAGCACCGTCTCGTCCTCGTCTACCTCTATCTCGATGTCGACCGGCTCGAAACGAACCTTGTGTTTTTCACCCATATGTCTGTTTCTCTACTCCCTTAGAGGCCACACCTCTATAACCCTCAACCATCGAAACTCCCCACGCCGATGATCCTAAACACGAAATGCGGTCAGGTCAAAGCCCGAACCTGAGTTTCCTCCACTGTTGGGATTTACGCGAACACCCGCCAACCCGGCCCGATGTTCCAACAATGTTGGAAAATAGCCGCGTAGCCCATCAAAATGGAGCGGCCGGGAGATCCGGCCGCTCCTCGTCGAACGCGTCCTGGCCCGTGGGGCCTGGAGCTTTGGAGGTTAGAGGGTTTCGTTGATAGTGAAGCCCTGCTTGTACTCCTCCATGTGCTTCTCGCGCTCGTCGTCGGACATCTCGTTCAAGAGCACGTTCGGGCTCTGGAACTCGATGCCGCGGATGTTATCGAGGGTCCACATCTTGTCCTGCTCGAAGATGACGTGCGGCTGCGCGACCATGGTGTTGTCGTCGTTGCGTACGTAGCCGAGATCCTTGACAACGTCGGCGAGGTCCCAACCGTGGTAGAGGGTCTCCCACTCGCGCTTACCGGTCATCTTGCCCATGGCGGGCGTCTCGCGACCATTGTAAGTCTCGCGGAAGGCATACTTGTCCTGCCAGTGGCACCACTTGTGGCAGTAGGTCCTCCACTGCCCGTCAACGTAGTCCATGACCGTGTCCTCGCGGATCAGGCAAGGCACCATGCAGTTCCAGCAGCGGTGCGGATACACGTAGCCGCTGTTCTCGAACGCTATAGGCTTGTGGCCGTTGGGCTCGGAGAGCGTCTGGTAGTGCTCCCACCACTTGCCGAACTTGTCGTACCAGCCCGGATACTTGTGCTCGAACCACTCGAAGTCTTCCTCGGTCATCGGGTCGATGCGCCAGTAGTTGGCGAACCAGCCCGTGGCGAAGAACTGGGCCACGTAGTGATGGTAGAAGCCCTCAGAGATGCGGCGCCAGCTGTCCTCGATGACCTCATGAGGCACCTTGAGGCCGTACTTCTCGAGCGGCACCAGGTAGCTACGATAGTAGTCGTCGTAGTACCACCGCTTCCACATCTCCGCGTAAGATTCGCGGTCCTTGCGCCTGTCCTTGGAGCCGTAGTCTATGAACGTGCCGATGGCGGCGTCCACGACTGCGTGCTGGTTCCAGAGCGAGTAGATGAGGTCGCGCTCGATGAGCTCCTTGTTCTCGTCGTTGGCCACAACGCGCAGGGTCAGCGGCGAAGGGCAGCAGTTGATCGAACTGGTCCAGTGGGCGGCCACGGAGGCTACCGCGTTACTCGAAGACGCGGCTTACGAGGGGAGAAGCAGTGCCTGAGTTGGAAGTAGATGGAGTGGGGACCTTCGACGTGGAAGAAGGCAAGCGGCTCGTTCTGGCCATCGAGGAGGATGCCAAGGTCGACATCATGCACGCGTGCGGAAGCTACGCCAAGTGCACCACCTGCCGCGTCGAGTTTCTCGAAGGCGAACCCGAAGATATGACCGAGGCGGAGATGATGATCCTCGACGTGCGCCAACTGTTGGAGGAAGCGCGGCTCTCGTGCCAGATCTACCTGGACCACGACATGAAGGTAAGGCCGCTTATGACAGTGAGCGGCACCAATGCCAACGACCCTGGCGCCAAGCCCATGGAGGAGATCACACCCGAGCCTATCTGGATCGAGAGACCATACTGAAATGATCGATGTCCCCCGCCGTAAGTGGTAGCCAGTGGGCAGAAATAGCGACGAGCTGGGAAGTGTGTCAGAATAAATCTGGCGAGCAGGTTGCCGCGGCAACCTGAGCCCCAGCCGGGGGAAGGAGGCGAAGCCAGGGGACTAGCATTTCTTCAGACCAGGCTCAGGTATGCCGTCTCTCAAACGTGGAGGCGGATTGAGTGGAGATAGGGCGATGCGCGGGGAGATCTGGGATGAAGCGCATCGCTGTACAGGGAAAGGGGAAAACGCTTTGTACGAAAAGGATGGCGAGAAGTATTTCGTGGTGGATGGGCACGTCCACTACTGGGACGCGAGCCCCGAGAACTGGGTCGAGGGCCAGGAGCAGTACGCGAAGGGTTGGATCGAGTGCTTCTACGGCTACCACCAGCTCGGTCCTGAAGAATACTACTGGCCTATGGAGAAGTACCAGAAGTACTCGGAAGAGACGATGATGAAGGACCTCTTCGAGGATGGGTACGTCGACGTGGCGATCTTCCAACCTACCTACCTAAGGTCGTGGTACAGGGAAGGCTTCAATACCATCGAACAGGACGCCATCCTGGCGAAGAAGTACCCGGACAAGTTCGTCCTCAACGGCCGCTTCGATCCAAGGGAGGGTGAGGAGGGCCTCGAAGAGTTCCAGCGGGACCACGAGCGGTACGGCTTCAAGGGCGTCAAGCTCTACACTGCGGAGTGGCACAACGGGTCCAAGGGCTGGAGCCTCAAGAGCCCTGAGGCCAAGCGTTACCTGGAGAAGTGCGAGGAGCTTGGCGTAACCAACATCCACGTCCACAAGGGACCGACGATCTGGCCTCTCAACAAAGACGCCTTCGACGTGAAGGACGTGGACGACGCCGCCACCTCTTTCCCGAACCTGAACTTTATCGTCGAGCACGTCGGCCTTCCCCGCATCGAGGACTTCTGCTTTATGGCCACGCAGGAGCCGAACGTGTACGCGGGCCTCTCCGTTGCGCTCGGCGCACTGATGCACAGCCGCCCGCGTTTCTTCTCGAGGGTTATGGGAGAGCTGCTCTTCTGGGTCGGCGAAGACAAGATGCTCTGGTCGAGCGACTACGCGATCTGGCACCCGAAGTGGCAGGTCGAGATGTTCGTCGATTGGGACTACCCCGAAGGGGACGAGTTCGACGACTTCCCCCGCCTCTCGACCGAGGGGAAGAAGAAGATCCTCGGCCTGAACGCCGCCCGCCTGTACGACATCGAGGTACCGCCCGAGCTTCGACTGCCCGAGGCTGCGACGGACGCCCAGTCGGTAGAGCCCACCGTCTCATGACGAGCCGGGCAGAGATCCTGGACGCTCTCTCGAGCGTCCGGGATCCCGAGCTGGACGAACCCATCACAGACCTGGACTTCGTTTCGGAGCTGGAGATGGAGGACGGCGTGGTCTCTGTGCGATTGCGCCTTCCGACGTACTATTGCGCCCCGAACTTCTCGTACATGATGGTGGCTGACGCGAAGGGGGCTGTGCTCTCGGTCCCTGGCGTGAAGCGCGCGCGCGTCGTCCTCGAAGACCACTACGCATCCGGGGAGATCAACGCCGGCGTCAACGACGGGCACGGCTTCGACGGGGCATTCGCGGGCGAGACTGAGGGGCAGGATCTCGAAGAGCTAAGGACCATCTTCCGCCGCAAAGCGTTCGTGAGCCGGCAAGAGCAACTTTGCCGGGCGCTGCTCGCTGACGGCCTCACCTCCGAGGATCTTGCGGACTAACACTGGCTGACGTGCCGGTCTCCGGCGAGTTCTACAAGTACCTGGATCGCCGGGCGGAGCTGGGTCTCGATGTCTCGGAAGTGCGCCGCTCGTGGTGGACCCGGACGGCAACCGAGTTCCAAAAGAGGCCGTCGTGGCGCACCTCCGGTTCGCCCGGCTGACGCGGGTGAGCATCGAGGGGAACGCGGGGCTGTGCCGGGGGCTCTTGGAGCCCGCTACGGCACGCCCGGCGTAAGAGAGAAAGAGAGGATGGCGTGAAAGCAGCACGGTTGCACCGTTACGACGACAGCATCCCTCCTGACAGCCTCGCCGTCGAGGAGATAGACGAGCCGAAAATCGAGAGTCCGCTGGATGTGATCGTACGCATCGGGGCGGCGGGACTCTGCCGCACGGACATCCACGTTATCGAGGGCCAGTGGCAGCCGATACAGGATGTGGACCACACGCTATTGCCCTACGTGCCTGGACACGAGAACTCAGGGTGGGTCGAGGAGGTCGGCTCGGCCGTGACCAACGTCGAGGTCGGGGACACGGTGATCTGCCACCCGCTCATGACCTGCGGCCTGTGCCGAGCTTGCCGGGCAGGGGACGACATGCACTGCGAGTTCGGCGAATTCCCAGGCATCTCCCGCGACGGCGGCTTCGCCGACCTCTTGAAGACCAACGCCCGCGCAGTAGTGAAGCTCGACCCCATCCTGGAGCCGAAAGATGTCGCGGCGCTCGCTGACGCGGGCCTAACCGCTTACCACGCTGTTCGTAAGTCCGTCCCCCACCTCTACGCTGGCACGAAGGCCGTTGTCATTGGCGCGGGGGGCCTGGGGCACATCGGCATCCAGTGCCTCAAGGCGCTGACGCCGACGGAGATCATCGTCACCGACCCCTCGGAGGAGGCGCTCGCCCTCGCTAAGGAGTGGGGAGCCGACCAGACGGTGAAAGTCGAAGACGGCTACGTGGATACCGTCCTGGAGATGACGGACGGTAACGGAGCCGAGGTCGTCTTCGATTACGTGGGCGAGCGAGGTGCCCAGGACGATGCCTGGAATATGACCCAACCCGGCGGCTCCCACTACGTCATCGGCTACGGCGGCATAGTGGAGGTCCCTGCCATAGACATCATCTCGACCGAACGCAACATCACCGGCAACCTGGTCGGAACCTACAACGACCTCGTCGAACTGATGGTGCTCACCGCCCAGGGCAAGGTCAATTTGCACACCTCGACCTACCCATTGGACGCCGTCAACGACGCCATCCAGGACCTCAACTCCGGGAACCTGCGGGGAAGGGGAATCTTGATCCCCGAGGGCGCAGAGTAGATAGCTAGTCAGCATTTCAGCATGTCAGCACGCGCCCTGACGGGCGCTTGTCAGCTAGTCAGCTCTGGCCGTGAGGGACGAGAGCCGGCGGACGAGACGGTACGTTGGGAATGGAGGACCGCCGTCTCTCGCGCCGCCGACTTTCTCCAGCCGGTAGAGAAGCTGAAATGCTGAAGTGCTGACAAGCGAAGGCGCTAGCCTGAGCGTGCTGAAGTGCTTGCAGAGAGGTTACCTTCTTTGGAAGCTGCTTTTACAAGTCGGAGGCGGCGGGGATGCCTGGCAGGCCCTCCGCCTCCATGACGGCGCGCACGATGGCAATCTCGAGGACCCTTGCCCCCCAGGCGCCAACGACGTCGGGAGTCGCCTCTACCCTTCCCGTCGACGCGGCGAAGACGACGTCGCCGTCGACGGTAGTGTGAACCGGGTATACGGCGCGGGCGAGGCCGTCGTGGCCCATCTGGGCGACCTTGCTGACTTGCGGCTTGGAGAGGCGCGCGTTGGTAGCCACGATCCCGAGGGTCGTGCTCTCCCCCCAGCGCAAGCGGGCGGCAGCCTCGGGGAGCAACTCAACGGTGTCGCCAAGCGTTCCGTCTTCCAGTCGTGGACCTGCCAGCACCTTCCTTGTCCACGGGTCCCTGACCTCACCGAAGGCGTTCACGGCGGCGAGAGCACCGACGATAAGGCCGCCATCGAGGTAGACCGAGGCGCTCCCGACGCCGCCTTTCATCGCGCGCTCCAGGCCAAGGACCTTTCCTACCGTCGCCCCCGTGCCAGCCCCTACGCTACCCTGGGCAAAGTCGCCGCTCGTGGCCGATGAGGCCGCCTCGTAGCCCATCGCCTCGTCGGGACGCACCGAGGGATCCCCGACGACGACGTCGAAGAGAACAGCCGCCGAGACCAGGGGTATGCGGACCACACCCATGTCGAGCCCGACGTTGTTCTCTTCGAGGAAGCGCACGACGCCTTCTACGGCGGCTAGCCCGAAGGCGCTGCCGCCGGTCAGGAGCAGGGCGTGTGTGGGACGGACGGCACCGACCGGTCCGAGGCGGTCCGTCTCGCGTGTACCAGGGGAGGAGCCCCGCACGTCCACGCCGACAATGGCCCCATCCTGGCCCTCGAAGAGAACGGCGGTGCAGCCTGTGACTCCGTCCCTGTCTGTTGCGTGGCCAACGAGCACACCTGGCACGTCGCACAGATTATCCAGCACGCCGACGTTAAGAGTCCGTATGTTCCGGGGATTCTGGCAACTCCCACTCTTCTGTATCGGCGGGTATGATGCCAGGGTTGTCCCTGGCCAGGGAACCGAGGGAGAGCAGTTCTTGATCCGCGCGCCTGGGGCCGAATTGGACGAAGACGGAGTCTTTGACCATGGAGTAGTCGACGACCTTGCCCTCCCTGTCGCCGAGCTTCACGGTCGAGTTGCGGAAGGGAGCGCGCTCCTTGAACTCCTTGTAAGTGTCGTGCTCGTAGCGCATGCAGCACTTCACCTCCCCGCAGCAGCCCACGATCTTCTCGTTCGGCGTCACGCCCTGCTGCCTGGCAAGCCTGACGTTGACTGGACCCATACTCCTGGCACCGCTCCACGTCGCGCAGCACAGGGGTAGGCCGCACGTGTCGCATCCGCCGGCGTCACCCGACCGCTCTATAAAGCGGAACTCCCTGAAGGCGATTGCTGGCGTCGTAGGCCCGTTCGAGGCCGCTCTTGACGGGCCCCAGGTCCGCTTCCTTGTCTTCGGACTCGTACTTGACCTCGATATAGGAGCCGTCCAGTGAGATGTCGCAACCTATAAACTGTACGCCTTTGATGGTGTGGTCCCTGGCCAGCTTCCTGGCCTCTTCCCTGACGCCGCGCCCCAGTTCCCTGTTGCGATCCTCGGTCCTGGCGTCCTCATCCGTTACGATCCTGACTATGTCGTAGGGTTCTGTGTACGGCTCGCGGCGGCGGGGCGTCAGGGCGACACGCCCGATCAACTCCCCCACCTCGGTCGCGACGACTACGGTGTAGCCGACCCTTAGGTCGAGATCCCGCGCGTAGCAGAGCCTGGTGATGCTCCAGCCAGGGACCCTGACGTCCACGAGCCTCGGGAGCGTACGAGTACCTTCCGCCGTATGCTCGATAACGCCACCTCCAGGGTCGCCTCCGGGGAGACATTATACGCAAGTGTCGCGCGCGCTTCCCCCAGAGCACGCGCGGCCCCTGACCAATCCGCCCCCGGATACTTCTCCACGTACCCTCGTATCTCCCCCACCCTGTCCGTGTTGGCCGCGAGTTCATCTGCACCCGCCTCTATCACCGCAGCATCCCTATACACAAGGGCCAACAACTCCAGAGCCTCTCTTGCCGCCCCGTCCCTCGCCGCCCTTCCCGCGCGTTTGGCAGCGTCCTTAACGCGCCTGTCCGGTTTTGCTGCGTTCGTCCCCGGGTTATCGGTTGCAACCCCTCCCTCATCGAGTTCCGCTATGAACTCGCGCTCCCGCGCTTCTCCCACCGCTTCGGCGCGGGCCATGATCTCCCGCACGGCCGCGTGTCGCCCCTCGAAGTCCTCCGAAAAGGCAAATCCTGCTTTGAAGACCGCCTCGCGCAGCTCCCCGAACTCAGGATCCTCCGCGTACCGCAGCGAGAGCCCGACGCTCCCCCTCCCGAGCTCTGCCGCGAGCCTGGGCTCGGCCGCGCCCCTCTCTTGCAGGAAGCCTGCGACGACGCTTGTCGGCACGGGGTTGAACCGCAGGGCCTGGGCGCGGGAGAGGATCGTTGGCAGCACCCCTTCACGCGAGGTCGCGAGCAGCACGAATACCGTCTCACCCTCGGGTTCTTCGAGCGTCTTGAGAAGTGCGTTCGCGGCCTGCACGTTTAGCGTATCGGCCTGCAGGATGAAAGCCCGGCGCACACCCTCGAAAGGCCTGCTCGCCGCCAGACGCACGATCTCCCTCACCTGCCCGATGGTCGTGAACGCGCCCTGGGGTAGGATCTCCGCAAGGTCGGGATGCAGCCCCCTGAGCGCCCTGTTTTCCGCCGCCACGTCGCCACCTGCGACCAGCGCGGCCCCGAACCTCAGCGCCACCATCCGCTTGCCCACGCCGGGAGGTCCGTGGAACAGATAAGCCTGCGAGACTTCGCCGGTCTCTAGAGCCCGCCCGAGTAGCCGCAGGGCCGTCTCGTTCCCGAGTACGTCCTCGAATCTGTCGCGGGGGTCAGCCATCTGCCTCACGAGTATATTGCAGGGACCGCATCCTACCCACCACCAGCCCGGCGAGGGACCTCGCCGAGAGTGAGGCGTCGAGGACTTCGATCCTCCCTGACTCGAGACGCGCCAGCTCCTCGAAACCCTCCTCGACGCGCCGCATGAACCCTGCCCCTACCGCTTCTATCCTATCAGGAGGCGCCCCGAGCTCCCTGGCACGCCGCTCTCTCTCATCCTGGTCGAGGCGCAGGTAGAAAGTCCTGTCCGGCACGACGGTCCCGACGGCGTAAGCGTTAAGGGCTCGTACTGCCTCGACTCCGAGGCCCCTTCCGAAACCCTGGTAGGCGAGGCTCGAGTCCAGGTACCGCTCGCAAAGTACGTTCTCGCCGGCTTCGAGCCGCGGGAGTATCGCCCCCCTTACGTGGTCGGCGCGGGCCGCCGCATACAGGTAAGCCTCCGTCCACGCATCCATCTCCACCTTCGGGTCCAGGACAACCCCCCTGATAATCTCAGCCGCCGGGGTGCCGCCGGGCTCGCGGGTAAAGTGCGTCGAAGGTTTCGAACCCGTTAGCAGTGGTCTAATGGCGCTTACAAGGGTTGACTTGCCGGAGAAGTCCGGGCCCTCGATCGTTACGAAGACGCCCCTGGGTATACCTTGCCGGGTCTGCGCGGCGGGCCCCCCCGGCTAGGCAGCGGCCCTGCGCAGGGCGTGCCGCTCCGCCGCCGAGACGTGCGCTTCGAAGAGACTCTCCTGCTGCGGACCGGCGCTGCGCATCGCCTCAGCGTGCCACTGAACGCCGAGCAGCCACTGCTCGGAGAGGTCCACGGCCTCGACGGCCTCGATTACCCCATCCGTGGAGTGGCCCGTCACATCCAGTCCTTCAGCTAGGTCCCTTATCCCTTGATGGTGGTAAGAGTTGACCTTTACCGACTCGCGGCCCATGACCTCTGCAATGTAGGACCCGTCCCTGACCCTTACCTCGTGCGTGGGCTGCCACTTGGGGGTAGCCTGCCTGTGCTTGAGCAGATCCCGCTCCCACTGCGAAGGAAGGTCCTGGTACAGCGTCCCGCCGAGGGCCACGTTCAGAACCTGCATCCCCCTGCAGATCCCGAAGACCGGCATCCCACGCCGCAAGGCCAGCCCGACCAACGTCATCTCGAAAGCATCCCGCTCGGGGAGCGTTACCCCAAGCTCGGGCACAGGCTCCTCGCCGTAGTAGTGAGGATCAAGGTCGCTCCCGCCACTCAAGAGCAGGCCGTCGAGGCTTTGGATCACCGCCTCAGCAGCCCTCTCATCCCCCGCCGGCGGTAACACCACGGGTGCGCCGCCAGCCCCAGCGACGCCGTCGACGTAGTCGAGGTCGGCCCTTACGAACCTGCCCAACGGCCGCTCCGCAACCGCGTCCACATCCTCTTTCAACGTCGCAGTTATGCCTATGATCGGTGGCAAGCTCTACTCATCTGTTAACAGTATCTTAACTTAACTATATACGGCAGAATACCAGACCACGGCGACGATCGCGAGGAGGATAAGGTAACCGGACACGCGGATATAAGCAGAAGGTCGGTAGAAAGGGGGCTCGTCGACGAAGTCGAGGTCGAGTCTGCGCTCTATGTGGTGGACTTCTGAAGTTCCTGGGCGCTCCGTGTCGATGAGCCATCACCCCCCTCTTTCGCCTTCTCTGCGGCCTCACGCTGCTCCTGCTTCTTCGGGCAGTCCATATTAATACATGTCACCCAGGGGCGCTTCCCTCCGAGCACCTTTATCTCTGGAGAGCCGCAGGCGTCGCATTTGGTACCGAGGGGTATTATCTCACCCCGCTGCGGGAGCGGGTAGGTGACATGGCAGTCTGGGTAGCCCGTGCAGCCGACAAAGCGCTTGCGGCTCTTACGGTTGCGGCGGATGATCAGATCGTGCCCGCTCTCCGGGCACTTGCCTATGGTCTCGTCGGTCCTTATGCCCACCCACACGATATCCGCGAACTCGGTCTCGGAGTCTTGCAGGTGATCGTAGACCCTACGAAGCACGTCGCGCGATGAGTCGACGACGGACGCCTTGCTGATCCTGCCCTCGGAGATCTCATCCATGCTCCGCTCGAGTTCGGCGGTCATCTCGTGCGAGGCTATCTCGGAGGCGAAGTCCGTCAGGGCCTGCGCCACGGCCATTCCCTTCTCGGTCGGGACCAGCGGATCGTCGTGGACGTAGCCGCGGTCGTAGAGGTTCTGGATGATGTTCGGGCGCGTGGCCTTGGTGCCGAGCCCGAGGTCTTCCATCACGGTTATGAGGCGGCCCGCGCCGTAGCGGCCAGGAGGCTGGGTCTCCTTCGCGAGGATCTCTTTACCGATGACCTCGACGACGTCACCTTCCGAGAGATTCGGGATCTCCTCGTCCGCGCGCCGACTGTACGGGTAGACGCCGAGCCAGCCCTCCTCCGTGAGGACCGTCCCACCAGTGACGAGCGGCTCGCCGCCGGAGTCGAAGCTGAGCGTGGTGCGCAGCGTCTTCGCTGGAGCGGAGAGGGTAGCGAGGAAGCGCCTTACCACGAGCTGATAGATCTTCCACCGGTCGTCCCGCATCGACTCCTTCGACGCGTAGCCTGTCGGGTAGATCGGAGGGTGGTCCGTCGTCTCCTTCTTCCCGCGCGTGGGCGAGAGCTTGTCTCCAGAGAGCAGCCTCTCGGCGTTCTGTTCGACTCCTTCGACGCGGCCCAGGTAGGCGAGCACCTCGCGCAGGTCGAGCGAGCGCGGGTAGACAGTGTTGTCTGTCCTCGGATAGGAGATGTATCCGTCAGTGTAGAGATCCTCGGCAATACGGGCCGCCCTGGAAGGGCTGATCCCGATGTTGGCGGCGGCCGTCAGGAAGGCTGTCGTATTGAACGGCGTTGGCGGCTTGCGGGTCGCGGATTTCTGCTGGACATCCACGACCGTAGCTGTGTCGGCGACGTTCTCGTAGGCATTCCTGGCCCTCGCCTCTTCCTTGAAGCGGTCGGTCTGGTGGCGGACGGTGAACGGCTCGCCGTTTTTCAGGTCTACTTCGAGCTCCCAGTAAGGCTCGGGGAGGAAAGCCCGCCGCTCGCGCTCGCGCTCGGCTATGAGTACGAGCGTCGGCGACTGGACGCGTCCCACGGAGAGGAAGGCGCTCCCGTAGCGCTTTGTGGCGCGTGAGACCCAGCGGGTCAGGGTCGCGCCCCAGATCAAGTCAATATCCTGCCGCGCCTCGCCGGCGTCGGCCAGATCGTTGGAGACTTCCATTAGCTCGTCGAAGGCGCGGCCGACCTCGCCCGGCGTGAGGGCGGAGAAGCGGGCACGCTCGACGTGGCCCATGAGCTTCGGGTTCGCCTCGAAGACCAGGGAGAGGGCTTCGACGCCGATCAACTCCCCCTCACGGTCGAAGTCCGTTGCGATTACCACCCTGTCCGCCTTCTTCGAAAGCGACGTTATGGCCTGGGCCACGCCCTTCTCCGAGACGGACTTCAGGATCTCTGCGTCTATGAGCTCCCGCGGCTCGACCTTCTGCCAGTTGGAGTACTCCTCGGGATACTCAGGGTTGAGGACGTGCCCCTTCAGGCCGACGGAGACCGTCTCCTCCCCCTTCCACATAAACGTGTGGTGCGGCACGGAGCGATGCTTGCCTTCCCTGACAGACCCTTCAGAGAGGACCTGGGCGATCTTCTTCGCAGTATTTGCTTTCTCGGAGATAATTAGTCGCATCTTGTTACCATTTTACACTGACAAAGAGCATCTTGTTGGCGGATAGCAAGCCTTTGTTCTTCGAAGCGTGCCTGGTCTCTGCTATGACGCTGCAGCATACCCTCCCATCCTAGCTATTGTACGCAGACCTCCGACATATCCATCACCACGGCGGACGTCCTTGTGGTGTATAAACCACTGCTGCCACTATTTCAATTGGATTGAGTCTACCGTGCCCGAGAGATCAAGAGCCCGAAGGGGGTCCCGAAGCGCCGAGCGGGCCCCTCCGGCCACCTTGCCCGAGGGATCTCCGCGGGCCGGGGTACTACTCAGCGGATCTCTCCCTTGACCGCTCGAGCCCGAACCGATCGGCGACGCGTGCGGCGAGCAGGGCAAGACCGAAGACATCGTATGAGCTGCGCACGCGAGGGTCGCCGAAGAAGAAGATCGCCACCAGCAACGCGCAGGCCAGCTGGAGCAGTATCGTCGCCTCCCCCGACGACCGGCCGGATGCGGGCCGCCGTACCAAGACGAAGACGGAGTCGATCACGATCAGCGGCAGCAGTAGGCTGTACGCCAGGTTGCTAAGCTGCACCACACCCCGCTGCCCGTCCTCATTGGCCTGCGGCCAGGGAACCGTCGTGGCACTCATGTTCAGGACGTTCCTGGCCAGGACTCGAACGTGACCGGGGCCGTCCCTCTCGATACACCGCAGGCCCATCTCGTAGAAGAATCCCTGATCCCATACCAAGGGTCCCTCGAAGTAGTAGGTGCCGCCCCGCCCCAGTTGCGCCCAGACCGGGCTGCTGAATTCGAAGGTGATGTTCCTGACGGGATCGGTGGTCGTTACGTCGTGGACGTCGCAGTGTCCGATCCAGAAGTTCAGGCCCGCGTTCTCGCTGAGGCCGGTGGGTTTGCCGGCCGCCGCGCTATTATGCAACGCGGTGCCGGCCAGGATGAGCGCGCTGCCGGCGACGATACCGGTGAGAGCCATGGTATGGCGGCGGGGACGAAACATCAACGGCACAACCAGCACCGCGAGGTTCAGGATGAGTTGCGGGCGGTTGGCGACTGCTACGCCCCCGAGCAGGCCGGCCGCCAGGCCGAGCCAGCCTGCCTGACTGCCCGATAGCCGGCCGGCCTGGTAGCCGGCCCAGAGGGAAGCGAGCAGAAACGCCAGCGAGGGTGTCTCGGAGGTGAAGTACCCTCCATAGGTGATGTACAGCGGCCAGAACGCGCAGAACAGCGCGGTCAGGGCAGCGGCAGCCGGGGTGAGTAACAAGCGCGCTAGCCGCCACGCGAAGAGCGGGATCGCAGCGGAGAGTGCACACCACAGCACAGCCCCTACCCACATTCCCGCCCGTTCCGTACCGAAGAGCGTCATGGGGGCGGCCAGCAGTATGTGGGTCCCCGGCGGAAAGAAGGCGTCGGACCGCTGCAGGCCGGCGCCCGTGGCGAGCCGCTGGGCCCGCTCGACGTACGCGCCCATGTCCGAGTAGAGGTAATCGAAGGGAGGGTGGATCGCCAACCCCCAAATGATACGGACGATAACGCCGGCCAGAACGGAGGCAAGGGCGATCCGGTCCCACCGGTTCGCAATCACTTCCCGAACGGCGCCCGAGCCGTCACGTCCGCGCCGGGCGGCGGTCGAAACCTGTGCCCATCAGCTACGGATCTGGCCCGTGCGTTGGACACGGCTCGGGCTGGAACTCCGTCTGCGGCCGGGCACA
Source organism: uncultured Rubrobacteraceae bacterium (assembly GCA_963808845.1). GTDB lineage: Bacteria > Actinomycetota > Rubrobacteria > Rubrobacterales > Rubrobacteraceae > Rubrobacter_D. Next base: position 135,756 of record CAWEHD010000032.1, on the reverse strand, counting down.
CGTGTCTCTAGCATGTGTGGTTCCAGAGGTCCAACTTCTCCGGTTTGGACTGCTGGTAATCCGGCTGTGTCATCTCCAGCATGTAGATGATCCTGAAGGTTTCAAGAGTGTCCGCGCCCGTATGATGGGCGTTCCACTGGCGGCAGATGTACTGGCCGAAGTACAGGCGCTGGCCGGCGTGAGTCTGGTTGTAGATGTTCTCCAGGTACTTACGCCAATGCTCGTTCTTGTAGGTGGCGGGGATGTCTTGCGGTTTCTCGAAAGAGATGCGGTGCATGCCGTAGTCGTCGCGGGTGACGGGCATGAGATCCACCTTCCGGCTGTCGCGCAGTTCGCCGGGGATCACGTACCAGCCGTCTTCTTTGCTCGGGGAGGGGGCGAACATACCCCAGTACTGGTCGAGGCCGAGGAAGGGACCGAGCGGGACGGTGCGCTCGGGCAACGTGAACGAGGTGACAGCGGTGAGGTTCCAGCAGAGGATGTAGCAGATAAAGAAGAAAGCGAGCAGGTTCGTGGCGAGCGAAGATCGCAGCTCGGCCGGTTCTGGTACTTCGGAGGGGGCTTCGTCGTGCTGTGCTCCGGCCGCCAGGGACGGGACTGCGCCCGCGGTATGGTCAGCCAATGGGGCGCCGGGCAGCGCGGGGTCAGCGAACAGGAGTTGCCTGGCGTTTATCAGGAACGACAGGACCGCCTTGGAGAAGGCCACGATAGCGTTGCCGAACCACGCCGCCGCGAGTTGCAGGCGGCGGGCGAGCTCGAAACGCCGCAACAGCAAGGAGTGGAGCATCGAAGACTTGTCCCAGAACCAGGTGGGGAAGAAGCAGACCATGCAGAACGCGCTGATCCAGGGGAAGATCCCTATGTCCATCGTCAGCCATATGCCGAAGTGGAGGCCCATAAATGCCAGCGCGGCCCCGGTGCGGACCGGACCGGTGAAGAACGGGCAGAATAGCAGGAGTGGCCCGAGGACCTCGAGAAGGAACGTGCCGAAGGTCAGCACCTGGAGCAAGCTGGGGAAATCAAGCAACAGATGGCCGATAGGCGTGGCGAGCTGATCCAGGCTGAGCGCGTAGTAGAGCGCGGTGTAATCCGTGCGCCACTCGGGTCCCGATTTCAGGGCGGCGGTGAACCAGTAGACGAAGGCGATCTGCATGAGTAGGCCGAAGGTGGCCAGCGACAGAAAGCGTGGCGAAGGACGCGCGAGCGCAGACTGCGTGCGATCTACCGACCAGTAGGCGCCTAGCGGCAACAACATGCCCCAGAAGAGCAACATGCGCAACATGGGGCCCTCGGAGCCGTTGACAAGCGGGTTGCGCAATTGAATCGAGAGGAGCAACACCCACACGATGAAGGTCATCAGGCGCGTGCGGTAGCCGACGAGCATGCCGAACGCCGCGAGTGCTGCGACGGCGAACAACAGCGCCTGGAACATGGCCCCGCCATTCATGAGGGCGAGCGAGAACGCCCAAGGGCTCAACACCTGCTCCACAAGAACGGTGCGGGGCGTGATGCCCGCATCGGTGTAGTGGGCGGAGAGATCGGTGGCCCGATTGGTGAGGTCGGAGAGCACAAGGAGCGCCAGCACGATACGCAGCGTCGCGAGTGAGCGCAGGTCCGCGCCGAAGATCTCCACGACCTTCGCGTACGCCCAACGCTGCACGGACCAGTCCTTTGGTGTGCCGCTCACGTCGATAGGTCCTCGTCTCTTACATCGCCGGGATCGAAAGAGAGTGGGTCATGGATTGCTCCGGGCAACGCCGTAGTGTGGGAGGCCGTAATCTATACGCGATCTGCACGTATGATCAGACGCTTCTCGAAGGTTGGGTAGGGGGTGCAAGTCTGCAATGTCAGCATGTCTCTCCCTCTCACCTGTCCCATAACCCATGAATCGGAGGGTTCGGCATGGAAGGTTTCGCTCACCCGGTACTCATAACTACGGCCTGTGCGGTCCTCGAGCACTACTTTCTCGCCCTCCCTCAGCTCGTCGAGATTATAGAATATGAGACGACTCCACGTTCCCCTAAAACCCATGCGATGTCCAGCCAGGTAGACGTTCCTCTGAGCAGTAGGTGACCACGGCAAGGAGGTCTCCGGGACGTGTGCGACCCCTTTGGCCAATGCCCACTGGCTATCTGAGTCGAACACAGGGGCGTTGTATATGCCTATCGAGTGTATGGTGAGGCCCATTATCGCCCCTGCCGGAAGGTTGTAGTAGCGTGGAGCGTTGGCGCTCTGTAGCTCTTCCTGGGTGGGCCCGGGCCAGTCAGTATTTTCTGCCGCCGCCGGCAGAAGTTGCTCTCGTGGCTGAGTTTGGTGCTGTTGTGGTCGGAGTTCGGGCTCAGGGGGTGTTTGCTGGCTCCCCGGTTGAGGTACCTCTGATCGAGACTTCGAGGGTTCGGATGCAGCGGCCACCTCCTGCGGCCCGTTAGCATCCTCCTTGCGCTGCCTCACAGGCTCACCAGAGCGGGAGGACGAGCCGTACCCAACAGACGTCTCTTGCTTCCCAGAGGAGTAACGCGACGCTTCACCGACAGACTTGCTCACAACATCTGCTGCCACCCGCCCTGACTCGCTGCCTAGGGTGATGCTCACCATCAACGCGGCGATCACCAGGGCGAGTGCGAGGCCCATCAGGATCACACCTAGCTTGAGAAGCGAGTCTCCTTCTCTGAACACCGGCGTCCCTTCCCTCCAGTGGAGAGTGCTACCGTCGGCGCACGAACATCAGCGCTTTCGCCGCCCCGCTGATTAGCAACGTGAGCACAGCGGCCACAGGCACGATGACGGAGGGGCCACCGGTGTTGGGTAGCACCCTGCTCTCGGGGATCGTGTCGCGAATCACGCCGTCGTTGGCCGAGGTGGTATCGCCTGCGGTGGTCGCTGCTCCAGTGCCCGCCTCGGTGGTATCGTCGTGGTCTGGTATCGCCGGTGGTGGTAGTCCCTGTTGGCGCACCCGTGGTGCCGTTAGTGGTGCCGGTGGTGCTTGTGCCGGTGGTATCGGTCGTTCCTGTGTGTACCGTGGTACTCGTCGTTCCCGTGGTGCTCGCGCCGGTGGTGGGGTTCGTGAAGGTGGAGCTCGTAGTAGTGCCCGTAGTATCAGTCGTTCCTGTTGTGGTACCTGTGGTGGTACCCGTTGTTCCCGTGGTGCTCGCGCCGGTGGTGGGGTTCGTGAAGGTGGAGCTCGTAGTAGTGCCCGTGGTCCCCGTTTCCTGTTGTCGTTCCTGTGGTATTCGTCGTTCCCGTTGTCGTGCTCGTCGTTCCCGTGGTGCTCGTGCCGGTGGTGGCAGTAATGGTAGTAGTGTTGGTGGGGCTCGTAGTAGTAGTGTTAGTGGGCACAGTAGCCGCACTGTGGCACTGGCCAGTACCTGAGTCGGCTGCCGGATCGTCAGGCGTAACGAACTGCCAGTCGTAGCCGTCAGGTTGGAGCGTCATCTTCATGATGCCGATCGTGTTGGGGATTTGGGTCTCGCTGTTGGGCTTGATTCCGTTGATCGACCTCAACTCGGCTCCGCCAGTTCCCACTACGAACTCGCGGATCCCTTGAGTCGGGTCCGCCTGCCCGCTCGGGTTCTGCGGGGCGAAGCTTTCGTAGTTGTGGTCATGACCGTTTAGCACCACGTCCGCACCCGCCTGGTAGAGAGCATCCCAGAAGGGGGCCACAGAGGTCATGGTCGCCATGGTGGCCTGAGCTGAAGCGTGGATGGTGCCAGTAGGCAAGCGTGCACGTGTTCGGGTTGGCGGCAAGGTCTTCCCTCAGCCACTGCTCCTGAGGAGATCCAGCGGCGCAACCTCCCGGCACAGACGAACAGTTAGAGTTCAGCGAGATCACATGCCAGCTTCCCAGGTCGTAGGAGTAGTATCCTTCGTTGGGATCGCCAGCCGCCGCCCCGAAGTAGTTGAAGTAACCTGAGGCGCCAGGCGTCTCGTACTCGTGGTTGCCTGGGCTGGGCCTGGTCTGCGTCAGGAAATTCCCCCAGGAGGGATCGTAACACTCGGCGAAGTCGGTCGCTGTGCCCTTGGGGTAGGCATTGTCACCGAAGGTAGCGACCGTGACACCGCTGTTCGCTAGCAGCTCGGTCTCTAGCAGCGCGGCTGTCGCCTCGACCCTGGCCTTTGTCTCGAGGCTTCTACACAAGGCAATGTCGCCCGCCCCGACCAGGACCGGGTCGCCGCTCTCCTGCCCCGCGGCCGGTCCGCCCGCCAAAAGCGTCGCTACCATCACCGCCAGCGCCAGCGATGTTGCTAGCCTCAGGAGCATTGCCTTGCCCTCCCTCGCTCTAACGTGCGCCACGTAAGACCGAGACATGCTGTTGGGCGACCGCCACGGCCATTGACAACAAGGTCACTACCGTCACCAATGTCAGGAAGCGCTTCATCGACCCTCACCTTTTTAGAGAGGCTGGAGTGATCAGCCCCGCCACGTTTGTACAACGAGGTAAAGTATGAAGGCTTGTAAAGGTTTGTGCAACCTTTATGAAAGCTCCTTCTACACACAACGTTGGGTACATAAGGGTTGGAAGGGAAAGGGCCGAGGAAGAGTAGGTCACTCTACGAAACCGGAAGCTAAGAACCAAAGACGGGGAGAAACTCGGGCTGGCGGTGGATCTCTCGAAGCTGTTCGACCAATTGTGTTGGCTCTGGGACCACCAGGCACTCTCTCGTCTCCCCTGAGTCGACCTCGTAAGCGATAGCGACTTCCGGTTCGATCACTATGTGGCCATCTCCCCTCAAGGTGTCGACATTCCGTTGTACGGCAGCCTTGCTCCACATAACGTCGTTGACATTGGGATAGAAGACTACTGGCTTCGGTGAAGCGAGGATAGTGGTGGTCAGTAAGTTCGAACCGAGACCGTTGGCGGCCTGCCCGATCACGTTCGCCGTAGCGGGTAAGACTACGAACATCTCGCACCACCGGGCGAGCTCTATGTGCCCTGGTCTCTTCTCAACGGCAGGTTCTTGATCCAAAAAGACTGCATCGCAGATCAAGGCGACGGTAGAAGGTGGCAGCATGGAGGCCGCGGCGGCGGTCATGATCACCCTTACATCTCTTGCGAGCTCGGCGCGCAGGGTGGCCAGGTGGGAAGGAAGGTTGAGGACAGCCACAGACCCTGACACTCCTACCAACAAGCGATCCATCTGTTCCCTCCCCGGTCTGTTCAGCCATGTCTGGCTCTGGTGACCAGCTTCTCATAGTCCTCCCGCAGGCGCCGGGCCTGGCTTATGCACGCACCCTGAAATGCTACCCAGCTTGGGAAGTCCGGTTCGGCAAGCCTCGCGGATTCGGCGAAGAACGCCTCGGCGTGACTGAGAGTTTCGGAGACCACACCCTCTGCCAGAGCCCGCTCGTAGAACGTGTCCGGATCCGGCATCCTCTGTGTGGCTGGGTTGTCTGAGGACGGAAGAAAGTGGTGGAAGGCACGCCCTACGGCCCAGCTCAGATTACTGTCCCTGAAATCCTCTTCTACATCTAAGGCGTCGTCGTAGAACTGGACGCCGAGCGCCCAGTTGTGCCAGGAGGACCTCGCCCGTCGAAGAAGGCTATCCGTTGCCCCAACAAGAAGGAGCACGGCGTCCACCGGAGCGCGGACGGGACCGTGTCTCGTTCTGGCATGCTCGGCGTATTCTTCGAGGGCGATCGGGGGTGCGAACCCCCCGAACCCGGCGCCGTCGAGGATCAGCGACAATCCATGGCTGGCATGTAGCCCCGAGAGCACGGGGAAGAAGGATGCGGCGGCGGCACCATCGAGGACACTGGCGTAACGTGAGCTGATAAGTGTGATCAGGGCGTCGTTGAGCCGGTGTGCCGGGGACAAGCCTGGCGCAGAACCAGGATGGTCGACCATCTCGTCGAGCCAGCGGTTGCGCGCGTACTCCAGCTTCCCCGCTACGGCCAGTTCGCGCAGCGGGCCCTCGCCGACCTTTTCCCGCGATGCCTGGGGAAGGAAGTGAAGAGGCATCAGGTGTACGGCGGGTTCATCAACGGTCAAGTACGTGTAGTACGACTCGAAGACCTTCTCCCGCTTCAGAGGTAGCGAGAGAGCCGCCCCTTCAGCCTCTTCACCGATTCTGCGAGCATTCAACATTTCGGATGCGGCGAGATGCTCATTCCGCGAACGTTTGGCCTGTGATGTACTCACGCCGCCCCCAAAAGCAATTGCAGTCTTCAGTCCGAGGAGATCTCCTCAGCAGTTCCAGTTGCCGCAACCTCGCCGCTGCACGACGATAGCGCCGTTACCCACAGCCACGTAAGGCGTCTGCCCGAGCGCGCCAGCAACGTAGGATGGTGTGCTTGCGGAAGCGGGGCCGTCCTGTTCCCGTTCGGTACGGGCCCTCGCCCTCGCCAACAACTCAGACAACCCGAACGATCCGCCGGCCATCCGGTCATCGATGTGGTCTTGGTACTCCAACTCGATCCCTCCCTCACATACTCGGTCTTCACTGTCCTTACGAGATTCTCTCATCATCGCTTGTATGTCCTATCCTGGTCGATCCTCCTCCATCCTCGGTCGTTGGTCGTCCAACATCCGCAGCGCACGTCTCGCGTGGTCGTACGCCTCGACGGCCGCGCGGTGCTCGGCCCCGTCGCGAAGGTGCAGCGATACCTGGGCCGGATCGATCATCTTCGCATCGGCCGCGCTTACGGCGACTATGTAGTACCAGAGCGGTGGCGTTCGTGCGCCTTCGCTCTCACCGTCATTATCGACCAGGTCGAGTGCAGCCTTTAGCGCGTCGTGCAGTGGCGCCGACTTGACCGTCTGAGGTTCGTCGGCGCGTGATCTCCAGCCCGCGGCCCAGCTTATCTTCGACGCCAGGACATCGTCGCACAGGATCTCTTGCTGGAGTTCGTAGAGCTCGCGCGCCGCATCGGGCGTAATTTGCTGTGTCTCGCTCGAAGGATCTCTCATGACGGCCACAAGGCGGATCGTAGCCAGGGCTCTCTGCGTGTCCGCCTCGGACAGACGCTGTATTCGGCACGCCTCTACGACGACGTCGGACGCGTGCGTCAACCGGTCTACCGCAACGGTGCTGACGGCCTGCCATTCGAGGGACTCGAACTCTTCCTGGGCACGCAGCCATCCTGTCTGCAGCCTGTGCAGGAGCGTCGTGGCAACGGCAGGCGTATACCTCAGAGAGAGTCCGGCGGCGAAAGCCAGGATGCAAGAGATGGCCAGGCATGCCTCCACGGTGTTCAGCATCTCCAGGATGGCCCGCCGGTTCCCTCCGGAGAGCCAGACCCGCAAGCCGGCAAAGACCGTCGATTCCACGGCTATCAAGGCTATGCAACCCATGCCCACGGAGAAGGCGAGATTCTTGAAGTAGAAGCGTCGTTTGAGTCCTGGTGCCCGTCCGGCCATCACAAAGACCACTGCCGCAAGACCCGAGTAGAACCCTTCTGGAGCCATGATCAAAGCTTTCAAAACCACAAACTGGGGTGGCGCTGGGGCATAAACACGTAAGGCCGGAGATGGCCAGACCAGCCCTACGACGGTAGCAATGACCACAGAAAATAGCAGGACGAGCGGTGCCGAGCCAAGTACAGCCCGCAACCAGGGCCTACGCGCCGCCGGCTCCGCAGGGAGGTTACCGAGGAGGGGGGCGGGAAGACCGCCGGCCAGGGCGAGGCATACCCAGGCTACAATAAGCACGACGGGTAGCTCCGTCATAACCGCCACCATGATCTCCGCACGCCCGCCGGAGAGATCGACCAGGGCCACGGCGCCGAACACCAGCGCTAGAAAGAGCAGGGTGCACGCTGCAAAGACGCTGAACTTGGTCCTACGCGATGGGATGAGAAAACACAGAAAGAAGACGAACGCCACAAAGCTTACACTCCCGAGCACGAGAGCCTGATGTTGGGCCGCACTCATAGCACGTCGTACATATCGTAGGCGTGGGGGCTATCGTCACCCAGGCAGCCGGCGAAAAGAGCATACGAGGCCCTCAGATTGGCCTCGCGCTCCCGGAGCGACTCCCCGGCGAATGGATTTCCTCGTGCGAGTTTCTTTCCTTTCTCGATGGGAAGGGTCGTAAACTTTGCCTCCTCCGCAAGCTGATCGTCCTCGTCGGGCTGCTCATCGAACTCGATCAGGAGGTCGCCGGCCGCAAGGTGGCCGAGCTCGTGCAGGATGGTCAGGGTCAGGACCAACGGTGGCAGACTGCCAGGTACGAAGATGGCCGCCAGGTTCAACTGCTCCGAGTAGCGCAGTTCCCCGAGCCGTCCCGAGAAAGCCAAAAGGCGCGTTAGCTCAGGGTACCAGGAGTCAGGGATCACATGTACGGCTATGGAGATTTCCAGGTAATCTGCGAGAGCATCAGAATAATCTTCGGGCTCGAACCTTCGGCCCGACAGGCCCAGGATAGCCAGTTCCTCCTGGAACTCTGCGGCCGTGAGCAAAGATCTAGTTGCGCTGACGCGAGATCTCGCGGCGCTGAGGTTTCGAAGAGGACGCCAGAAGCCGGCCAACTTGTTCAGAAAGGGGCCCGTGAGGTCACGTTTCGGCGCCTCAGTGTTCATCGTCGACCTCGTGTGCGTCCTCGAATTGCCTGATGATACCGAGGATCATCTGTTTCTCACGACCGGGCAAGTGCAGGCTCTTGTGGGCTATGGCGCTTACAGTCTCGTCCCGAAAGATGCTCATCGCGTCTTCATCCAGAAGTGGCAACTTTCTCGTCGAGTCGAGGAAGTACGTGGGATGCACGCCGAAGGCGTCAGCCAGGGTAACTACCTGTTTCATGGACGGATCGGTCAGTTTCCCTGTCCTGATCTGCTCGACTTGTTCCTCAGTAAGGTCTCCCAGGCTCAGGCGCGCTACTTCGGCGTTGGTGTAAGGTCTACCTGTCGTCTCGTTCTTTATGGCATCGAAGAGACGATTGGTCTTCTCGGCGACGCTCAAGTGTCCTGGCGCGGGGTCGATAGATGCTCCGTCCTTGAGGCCAGGCCCCTCCTCGAACCATAGCTCCGGAGGGAAGTCCATGACCTTGGCAATCGCTTTCAACTTCTCGAAGCCGGGGTTCTCGATCCTGCCCTTCCTCAGGTTGGTGATGTAAGAGCGCGTCACGACACCACCCGTCGCCTCGTCGATCTCTTGACCGCTCCACCTGCGCCCCTCCGGACGACGGTACATCTCCAAGAGGGCCTCGAACTTCTGCGCGATGTGCATCTGAGACTTCCGCCTCCACCCCATTAGTCTTCTAGTTTGATATACGATACCATACTCTGTATCGTTTAAACAATACAACTATGGGAGAAAAGCCGTTGAAAGAGAAAATAGCACCCGCCGGTCTCGAGGGATAGGCGCAGGAGTGTTGGGGCGGTTACGGGCGCTTCACTTCTGGAAGCCCTTGGAGGCACGCCCTTTCCGACGGCTGTGGGCCGGAGCGGGGCTTTCGATGATTGCGGATCAGGCCTTCCTGGTGGCCCTGACGTGGCTGGTGCTGCGCATTACTGGCTCTGGTGCGGAACTTGGCCTGGTGCTGGCTGTTGCATCCATACCGGGCACCATTCTGACACCGGCGGGCGGGGTCTTAAGCGATCGGTATTCGCCCGCGCTGATCATGATCTGGGCCAGTGTGGGACGCATCTTGCTCCTGGCCGTATTGACCGCGTTGATCCTGGCCGATGCGACCCAGCTCTGGCACGTTTATCTCATTGCGGCCAGCTTGAGCGCGCTCGATGCATTCTATTACCCGGCGTCGATGGCGATCGTACCGACCCTGGTCGATCGAGACCGTTTGGGCGCGGCGAACGCCCTGACCCAGGGTGCCGAGCAGGCCAGCAGCATCTTCGGGCCCGCGTTGGCCGGCGGCCTGCTCGCGCTCCTCGGTCTTGGAGCCAGCTTCGGCGCTACAGCTGTCCTGTTCCTGATCTCGACAGCGTTGTTCGGCGCTGTCGCACGGGCTGCAAAGCCTGCAGGGTCACCGGCCAATGACGTGCCCGAGGAAGACAATGGGCAGAGCAGGGCACTGGCCTCGTTTATCGAGGGGATACGCTACGTGTGGCGCGATGGGGTCATTCGTTCACTACTACTGATTCTGCTCTGTACCAACCTGGCCATGATGGGACCTCTGTACGTCGGTGGAGCCGTCCTCGCCGAATCGCGCCTCGGAGGCGCAGGCGCCTTCGGTACCCTGGTCGGGGCTGCAGGAGTCGGTGCCTTGATCGGGATCGCCGGTGCGGGATCGGTAAGGCGTTTCAGACGCCGGGGGCTGATAGAGTTGGGATTGACGGGCCTGCTCGGTGTTGTCGTCGGCGCGATCGCCTTCGTACCAAACCTGGTGGCCGCAATCGCACTCGCAACCGCGATCGGCGCAACAGCGAGCTTTCTCGGCGTCATAACGATCTCGTGGCTTCAAGAGCGCACGGAGCCAGGCTTGCTCGGACGGGTGATGAGCTTCGCCATGTTCTCTGCCGTCGCCCTGGACCCGATCTCCTTCGCCCTCGCAGGGGTACTCGTCGAACTCGATCTTACAGCCATGTTCCTGGCCGCAGGCGCACTTCTTCTCCTCACCGCCGTACTCGGAGCACTGAGCCGTACAATGCGAGAGGTGGATTAGATAAGCACTTCAGCATTTCAGCTAATCAGCATTTCAGCTTTCGGTTTGTTCCTACAGCCGAATGCCCTGGTCGGCCAATCGCGCCAGAACTCGCCAGTAGCCAGGGCCGCGCAGAAGACCGTAAGTCCCCGTACCAGCCGGCGCTCGTAACGGTTTGGCAACGGTTCGTTACAAGTTTGTTAAGGTTCTTGCGATTCGTGTGTAGCAGTGTTAAAGTGCGTTTTGTCACGGCATCCGTCGTCTAGGCTTGTTGATCGTGGGGCATAGTAGGACCTTGTTTTGGGGAGAAGTAGGGGACGCGCGATGAGGGAAATGTCAGGCGCCGGCTTCGGGAGGGTCGGTCTCTATGCGCTCGGCGTCGCTGCGCTATTTGCCATTGGTGCGCTCGCGCTGGCTGGCAGGGGGATGCTATCAGGGGCTGACGCGCAGCCTGCCGAGAGGGCCATCCAGCCTAGCGGGGCGGAGGAGGCTACACCGGAACCCGTCGCCGAGACCGCGGACAATACGGAGCTTGAGAGCAAAGCGGATCAGGTAGCGCGGGCCGTGAAAGTCCCCGTACCGGATAAAGCGTCTGGCTCGGCTTCCGCTTCTGCCCCTGCAGATACGATGATGTATCTGAGTGTTCCCGCTATGGGTATCTCCGACATTCCTGTGGTCGAGGGCACTTCGGAGGCGAGCCTCTCGCAGGGGGCTGGTCACGTGACCGGAACTGGCTACCCGTGGGTTCCTGGCTCCAACACCTACATAGCCGGTCATAGGATAGGATACCCTGGCACCCCGAGCGACCACGTGTTCTGGAACCTGCCCAAGCTTGGTCAGGGGGACCAGATCGTTCTCACCGACTCGAACGGGACGACGTACACATACGCTGTAAGCGAGATCTTCGAGGTGTTGCCCACAGATCTATCCGTGACCGCGGCCACTGGCGGCGACGTGGTCTCTTTGCAGACATGCATCGAAGACTACGGAGATTACTGGACCCCAGGACCCAACTGGTTCGTCCGGTACGTTGTCCGCGCCGATCGGATTTAGAGCTGCTTGCAAAGAGGTTGTGCAAGCATATCAGCACGCTCAAGCTTCGCCTTCGCTTGTCAGCACTTCAGCATTTCAGCTTGGTTTCGACTGTAGCTGAATGAGCGATTCGGGGCGTCCTTTGCTACTGGTCATGCGGATCCGGCGGCGCGTCGCCGAGCAGATGTCGGACGAGCAGGAGCCCGCAGATTCCGAGTAGGGTGGCGAACCAGAGGGTTGCGAGCCGGATCACGAGCGTAAGCGCGGCGGCGAGTCCCGTCGAGAGGTTTGCCACGGCGACGAACTGGCTGTAGAGACCGGCCTCGACGGCCCCGATTCCACCGGGGAGCATGCTCAGGACCCCGAGGAGCGAGCTGACCGCGAATACGAAGACGATGAGAAGGAATGGCCGGTCTGCGCCGAGTCCTACGGCGCAAAGATAAACGCCGGTACACTCCAGGCCCCACGAGAAGAAGGAGATTGCTGTTCCCACGAGGAGCGGCCTCGTCGCCAGGAGCTCGTTCGAAGCCCCGTGGAAGTCTCCCAGGTGCGGGGCGAGACGGTTCAGGAGTGGCAGTTTCGAGAGGATGCGTTCGGCAACGAGAGAGAGGCGTTTGGAGCGCAGGACGGCGATTCCGAAGGCCGCGAGGGCGAGGAACGCCAGCATCGTCCAGGGGGGCAAATTCAGGGCGAAGGCGCCAAGGAAACCCCACAGGACCATCCCTGTACCGTCGGTAGCACGTTCGGCAATAACCGCGGGGGCCGTGCGCGCTATCGGGGCGCCGGTGACCTTGCGGACGAAGACGCACTTCAGCATCTCACCGAGCTTGCCCGGTGAGATGGTCATCGAGAGGCCTGCCGTGAAGATCGCGGCGTTTATCCCCATCGGAACGGAGACCTTCAGGACTTTGAGGTAGTACGTCCAACGGAAGAAGCGTACGACGTAGGAGAGGGCGACGAGGCCAAGGATCGCTGGTATGAGGGCGTATTCGAAGTTGTCGAGGGCTGCGGTGAGCTCGCCGAAGTCCGAGAGGACGGCAAGGATCAGGTAGACTGCGGCGCCCAGGGCGAGGGCGAGGACGAGGTTTCGTCTCAGCCGTTCCACAGGGGTATTGCGTAGATGACCGTCCCGACCACGACCAGCCAGAGGAACAGCGTGATCTGGAGCGGCCTGTCGGAGAGGAGCAGAGTGTCGGGGTTGCCGCCGCCGTCGCGGTGGACGAGCAGCATGTAGCGGAAGACCCCGTAGACCACGAACGGGATGCTCCCCATCATGAAGATCTGATCCTGCCTCTCGTAGACCGTGAAGGTGTAAAGGGTATAAGCGATGATGGTCGCCGAGATCATGATGTTCATCATCTCGTCGAGCATGGGAACGGAGTAGTCCCTGAGGTTCTTGCGGTGGACGACAGCCCCTTCACCAAGGGTCGCGATCTCGTGCCTGCGCTTGGAGAAGCCGAGGAAGAGCGTAAGGAGCCCGGTACACACGATCAGCCAGGGCGAAATAGGGCTACTCACCGCGGCGACGCCTGCGAGCGCCCTTATGACGAACCCGGCCGAGATGCTCATGACGTCGAGGATCGCCGCGTGCTTGAGGATGGTCGTATAGAAAACTTGCAACACGAGGTATGCAATACCAGCGATCCCGACGCCTGGAGGCAGCAAAGCGAAGCTCAGGGTGAGGGCACCTGCCGCAAGCACGGCGGCGAAGGCCAGGGCCGCGCGGGCCGAGATCTCACCGCTCGCGACGGGTCTGAACCTCTTGAGCGGGTGCTTGCGGTCCTCCTCGACGTCGAGTACGTCGTTGGCGGCGTACACGGCCCCAGAGAGGGCGCAGAAGACAGCGAAAGCGAGCAGGGCGTGGGCCACCGCGGTCGTCGAGAATGCCTTCTCCGCGAAGACCACCCCGGCCAGCACGAACCCGTTCTTGATCCATTGCTTGGGACGGACCAGCCGCAGATAAGAGCTCGCGAGTCCACTGGAACGGTCGGCTTCCACGACTGCCGGTTGTATCACAACAGGCTTCAGGTTTCAGGTTTCAGGCATCAGGTTTACGTTCGTCGAAGTGGTAACTGGACAGCTTTGTCGCGCCGACCGTACCCGCGAGGCGCAGCAGATAGGGTACGAGAGAACCTGTGGAGTCGCCACAAACAAACCCACCTGACGTCTGAGGCCCGAAGCCTCGAAAGATTGCAAAAGCTGCTGACTCTCTCCACAATTGGCCGAACGATGATCCCAACGAGACGGCAGGTCTTCGAAGAATGGTTCCGCCTTGCCAGGCCTTTCAGCCTCACGGCGGCGGCTGTGCCCGTGTTCTTCGGTACGGCGCTTGCGTTCGAGGACGGCTCGTTCGCCCCGGGGCCGTTCTTCGCCATGCTCTTCGGCAGCCTGCTCATACAGGCTGCCACCAACATGTTCAACGAGTTCTACGACGCGCAGCGCGGCCTCGACGTGGCAGGGACGGTCGGGATCGCCGGCTCTATTGTAAGCGGCCGTGTGACCGCGCGCAGAGTCCTCGCCGGCGCGCTGCTTTGCTATACTCTCGCGCTGTTCCTCGGCATCTACCTGATAGCTGTTGGTGGCTGGCCCATACTGGTACTCGGGTGCCTCTCGGCGCTCGGCGGCTACCTGTACTCGGCCGGACCACGCCCCATCGCCTATACCCCAGCCAGCGAGGCTGCGGTGTTCCTCTTTATGGGGGTATTGATCGTCGTCATAGCCTACGCCGCGCAGGCTCGTACCTTCCCCGCGTACGTGCCGCTGGCGGCGCTACCGATCGGTGGGCTTGTGGCCGCGATCTTGCTCGCCAACAATATCAGGGATCTGACCTCAGACCGTAGGGGTGGGAGGCGAACACTGCCCGTAGTCTTCGGCAGGGAGGTGGCGATCCTCGTATACCGGGCCCTCCTGCTCGAAGCCTACGTCGCCGTCGCCGTACTGATGGCCTTCGGCGTCGTCCCTCCTGAATGCGCCCTCGTGTTCCCGAGCGTGTTCGCCGCCTTCCGCCTCGGGCGCGACGTGGCCAGCTACTCGACGCCGAGGCGCCTCGACCCTGTGGTCAAGCGGACGGCCGGACTCCACCTCGTCTTCGGACTGCTCTACACGGCCGGGGTCCTCATCGGTGCCTGAGAAACACAGGCCTTTCAGGGCAAGCTATATCGTATCCGGGGTCGGGGTGGAGAGGATCTTCGCTTCACTCCTCGACGTGGGCCGCTTCCCCGAGTGGGCGGCCGGCCTCAGGCGCTGTCGCGTGCTTGACCCCGCCGGCATAGCGGAGACGCAAGACATACGCCCCGGCGTCAGGCTGGAGTTTACCCTGAGCGCCGCCGGGCTCACGCACGAGGTAGCCAGCACCGTCATGGTGGTCGAGCCGCCCCGCCGGCTGGAATGGACCTACGTCGAAGGCGCGCTAGGAGGAGGAGGCTGGCTCGTAGAGGAAGAGGCTCCTGGGGCCGTCAGGATAACCGTCTCCACAGATTATCGGGTCAGCCCGGCCTGGCTCGACACCTTAGCCCACAAGCCCTTCTTCCGCCGGCTTACCGAAGACCTGCTCAAACGCTCGATGCGCCGCTTCGACGCGCACCTGAGAGCAGGTTAGTGCGCTGTGCAGAGGCCGCATGCGGCCTCTGCACAGCGCGGCTTCAGGCAACAGGCTTCAGGAAAAGCCCGGAGAAATCCGCTGCCAAAATAGACGATGCTGCCGGCAAGAGGCTTTCGTGTGCACATCCTGATACCTGCAGCCCGGCTCGCGAAGCGCGAGCCGCTCTAGAGATCCCGCTCGTGCCCGTTCTCAGGGTGATCGTCTGTGTCTTCGAGGTCATCGATCTCAGGCTCATCGGCCTCGCTCTCTTCGGTCTCGTCCTCCTCAGAGTCCCTCGCGAGCTCGTGGGCTGTCACCTCGGTCGACGGGTTCACGTAGCGGGCGATAAGTATGGAGATCTCGTACATCACTATCATCGGGACGGCCATCAGGACCATACTGTAGGGGTCCTGTCCTGGCGTAAGGGCCGCGGCGAGGACGGTGTTGAGGATGATGGCATGCTTCCTGTACTTCTTCAGTAGCGGGGCGTCGACGAGCTCCAGCTTCGCGGCCACGTATGTCGCCGCGGGTAGCTCGAAGACGATCCCGAAGGCCAGGAGGAACCTCGTCACGAAAGGCAGATAGCTCTGGGCTGTGATTATAGGATCGAAGCGTTCGGTGTCCCAGCTGAGAAGGAACTGGGTGCCTATCGGCAACACGACAAAATACCCGAAGGCGACCCCGGCAAGGAATAGCGCTGAGGCCATGCTGATAATGGTGTACGTGAACGCCCGGCCCATGTCCCCGACCGCCGGAGCCACGAACGCCCACAACTGGTAGAGGAGCACAGGGATCGTGAGCAAAAAGCCAACGTAGAGCGCCAGCTTCATGTCGGTGAACAGCTGCTCCGTAACCCCAGTCACGTTCAACTTGCCTTGCAAGGCATCGCCCGCAGGAGCGAGTAGCCAGTCGAAGATCCGCTCCCGGAAAAACCAGGCGACGATGGCGACGCCGAAGAACGCTATGGCGATCTTGATGATCCTCGACCTTAGCTCGTCGAGGTGTTCGATCAGGGTCATGCGCATCTCGCCGCGCGGTCCGTGCGGACGCGAAGGAAGTCTCAGGCGACCTGCCATCTGTACTTAAGAACCTGTTGGGTGTCTAGCTACGCTGCTGCTCGGCCTTCTCGGCCTCGACGGAGGAATCCTCTTCCAGCCTGGCCTCGTCGTCGTTCTCGCTCTTCTTGCTGGCTTCGAGCTGCTCTTCGTCCGTCTTTTCCTCTTCTTTTTCTTGTCCTCGACCTCGCCCTCCTTGGTGCCCTTCTTGAATTCGCGCACACCGCTGCCGAGGCCGCGGGCAAGCTCAGGGACTCGCTTCGCCCCGAAGAGCAGGAGTATGACGACAAGACCTATGATCAACTCTGGCATTCCTACCGATCCAAACATCTTTCCTCCTAACGAGCTATCTGCTGGATCTCACGCAACATTATACGCCTTTCGTCCTGGCGTGGATCACGGCCCTGCGCTACCGCTACTGTCCCCACCCTCGAGGAGGGCCGAGATCCTTTCCTTCACCTGCTTGGCACTCTCGCCCTTCGGCTCGAGGTCGAGATAGCCGTTGTAGTACTCTATGGCGTCGGCGGGTTGGCCGGCCTGGTCGTAGGCCTGGCCAGCGAGAAGGTAGGCGTCCGCGTCATCTGGCTCCGCCTCTGCTGCCGCAGCGAAGGCATCCCCCGCCTTCTTCAGAAGCTTCTTCTGCTTCTCACCCTTTTCTGCCTGCGCCTGCTGGCTGTAGATCTGACCTATGAGGGCTGGTATCTCTTCGTCCTCGGGGGCGTCCTCGCGTCCTCTCTGCAGCACCTGGAGCGCATCGTCGTAGCGGCCCGCGGTGTAATAGAGGGAGGCGAGGTTCTTTATCTTCTCAGGGTCTTTCGGATCTTTCTCGAGATCCTCCTCGGCCGCCGCGATCTGATCTTGGGGATCGGGGGCCTGGTCGGCCTGCTGTTGCTGCTGGTCCTGGTTACCGATCAGCTCGAAGAGGTTGTAGCTGATGTTGGTGCCAAGGCCGAGAAAGATAAAAGAGATGAGGAAGAACGCCGCGAGCACGATGGACACCAACCTCACCCAGAAGCTGAGTCTGTCGCGGTTCATCATCATGGCTGGCTATCCTCCGAGGTAATTACCTACCGAGACGATTGTATATCACGTTACCGCCGACGACCGTGGCCGCGACCCCTCCGCCGGCAGCGGCCTCGAGGACATCCGAGTGCGGGATCCCGGTCCTCGGGCGAAGTCTCGACCACGGCGAGATCGGCCCATTTCCCCGCATCGAGCGTCCCCGTCTCGGCCTCGATCCCGAGCGCGCGCGCCCCTCCCAGCGTCGCGAGCTCGAGGCCGGCCGCGCCGCTCATACCGTGCAGCTCCACCGCGAACAGGGTTTCCTCGAAGAGGTTCATGCTCGGGCTGCTCCAGAGCCCGTCTGTACCCATGCCGACCCTGGTGCCACTGGCGATCAAAGCAGGCACGGGCGAGACGCCGCACCCGAGGAAGTCGTTCGAACGGGGGCAGTGCGCCGCCGCTACGCCGGTCTGCGCCAGAACCTCGATGTCCTCCTCGGAGACTCCTGTAGCCAGGTGTGCCGCTATCGTCTCCGGGGCGAGGAGTTCAACGCCCTGCGCGTAGCGGACAGGCGAGACGCCCGCTCCTCCCCACTCGTTTGTGCCGAAGATGTCCGCAAGGCCGCCAGTACCGTCCCTGACGAACTCGACCTCCTCGGGGCTCTCGGAGAGGTGGATCGCAAGCGTCCACCCCATCTCCCGCGTCCTGCGCGCGGCCAGACGCGAGGACTCAGGGTCCACGGTGTAAACGGAATGTACGCTGACTCGCGCGTCCACACGCTCAGGCAGGCCTTCTCCGAGCTCGCTCGCCTTCGCGACTATGAAGTCGACGGCCTCCTCCGGGGTGCCGATCTCGTGCGGGAAGAACTCGGCGTATACGGTCCCCGCCATCCCGCTTTCTGCGAGTTGCGGCAGGCATTCCCCGTAAGGGGATGACTCGGCCATATACGTCGTCCCTGCCTCTACGGCTTCCCTGGCACAATCGCGGGCCGCTTCGGCCGTCCAGGCCTCCTTCTCGGGGAGGCGCTCGATGAGCCTGCCGAGCCAGCCTGAGAACGTGCCGCCCTCAGGTGCGTCCTTCCGCCTGAAGCCGAGGTGGGCGTGGGCGTTGACCGCGCCTGGGATCATCGCGTAGTTGGGGAAGAACCTGACCTCGACGTCGGGGTTTTCTCGTCCGACGTCTGCGAGATCTCCCACGGCCGCTATGCGCCCGTCTCTTACGAGAACGGCGCCGTCCAGCACAGGGGGCGACGAGACGGGCATCAGGATTCCGGCACGCGAAGATCACGGGCCCGGCCCGGCTCTCAGGCATCCCTCCCGACCACCTCCGAGGCCACGGACTCCAGGAACTCGCGTTCCTGGCTGTCAGGCAGGAGGCCAAGGTCTTCGAGGGCCGCGTCGATCTCGCCCCTGGCCCACTCCTCGGTCCTGGCGACGGCATCCGTGGCGAGCACGGCCTCTATACCCGCCTCGAGCAGCTCAGGCGTCGGGCTCGGGTCTGCGAGGACACGCCGGATAGTCCCAGCGTCCCCTTCACTAAGGGCGAAGATGACCGGCAGCGTCACGGTGCCCTCGACGAGGTCAGTGCCGATGCCCTTGCCCATAAGCCCTGGCTTGCCGACGAGGTCCATTATGTCGTCTGACATCTGGAAGGCTATGCCGAGCGCCTGGCCGTAGCTGGCGAGCGCGTCTATCTGCACGAGCGAGAGCCCGCCAAGCGTTCCGCCGGCCACGCACGCGGCCTTGAAGAGGCCGGCGGTTTTCTTCCTCGTGTGCTCCAGGTAAGCCTCGACTTCGACCGTCGCCCCGTTCGCGCGGTACTGCTCGAGCTCCCCGGCTGCGAGTCCCAACGAGGCCTCGGCGAACGCGCGGACGAGCCTCGGGTCCCCGATCCTCGCCAATTCCGAGAAAGCCTCGGCGAAGAGGTAGTCTCCTGTGGCCGCCGCGATCTCACGCCCGTACCTCGTAATAGTTGTCGGTGCGCCGCGCCTGCTCTCGGCCCTGTCAACGATGTCGTCGTGGATCAGGCTGGCCGTGTGTAGAACCTCTATGACCGTCGCGGCCCCGAGCAGGTCCTCCCGCCCCGGCTGCCCCATCCGCGCGCTCAGTACCAGGAGCAGCGGCCTGAGACGCTTCCCCCCTGACGTAAGGGCTTCGAGCGCCGGCTCGACCAGATCGGCGGGAGCACTTCCCGGCCACCGCTGCTAGCAGGCCCTCGACCTCGTCGACGTTCTCGAGGGCGCCCTCGGGCAGCGCAGAATGGAGCGTGCTAGCCTGCGTCGCCCCGTTTGGTCCCGCGATGAAGCGTGATGATGCCGCCCGCGACGCGCTCCCATGTAACGTCTTGTAATCCATTACGCTCTATTATGTCAGCTAATTGCCTGGGCGCTACGAACTCTTTCACGGATTCGGGAAGATACGAGTAAGCTGATGGGTCCCCTGAGACCAAACCCCCGAGCTTTGGAACGATCCTATCGAACCACACCCCGTAGAACGTGGAGGACAACCTGCCCTCTGGCCGCGCTATCTCC
The DNA here is from genome assembly GCA_963808845.1 of uncultured Rubrobacteraceae bacterium. GTDB lineage: Bacteria > Actinomycetota > Rubrobacteria > Rubrobacterales > Rubrobacteraceae > Rubrobacter_D. The sequence continues at coordinate 116,024 of CAWEHD010000032.1, read as the reverse complement.
AGGCACACGGCGACCCCACCGGGCTTGAGCGTGCGCGCCATCTCGGAGAAAAGCGCGTCGAGGTCGGGGATGTTCCTCGCTCCGTACGCTATGGTCGCCGCGTCGAAGGCGTCCGAAGAGATGCCCTCGAGGTCGGTAGCGTCCCCGAGGCGGTACTCGACGTTGGGCGCAGGCCGGGCCGCGCGCAGCATCTCCCTGGAGAAATCGACACCCAACACGTAGCCCTCTGGCCCGACCTTCTTCGCGAGGTCGCGCGTGAGGGACCCCGTGCCGCAGGCGAGGTCGAGCGCCCTGCCGCCTGGCCCTAGCCCCGTTGCCCCGACCACCTTCCCGTTCCAGAGGCGGTTGAGGCCTGCGGTCATTACGGTGTTCATGAGGTCGTAGCGGCCTGCGATCCGGTCGAACATCTCGCGCACCAGCACTGCCCGCTGCGCCCCTGAGGGCAGCCTGTCTCGGGTTTCTTTGGGGGCGTTACCCACTCCGCCTACGCAGCTCCTCAGCGGCTTCTTCGATCCTCGCCTCGGACCTCTCCTCTCCCTCATCGGAGATGATGTCGAGGAGGCCTGCGAGGTGGGGAGTCCACGTCTTGAGTGAGACCGCGCCGCCGCCGGCGATGAGTCCTGCGCCGTCGCGGATCATACGGCTCGCCACGGTGACGAACCGTGGCTCGTCAAGACGCGCTATCGTCTCGACCGCAAGCGCGTACGAGTTGTCCCCGACCAGGATGTCGTCGTCGGTCGCCCCAACCCCCGCGTAGTGGGCGTCGAAGCCTTGCTGCAGGTGCCCGAGCGCCTCGGCCACGACAGCAGCGCGCACGTCCTCCTCGGGAATGCCTGCGGCAGCGATGAGAAACGTGTCCTCGAGCGAGATCTCCGGCGTGCGGCTGGTCCTCTCCTCCACCTAGTTCCTCCCTTCGAACCACTCGCGTGCCGCCTCGAAGGTCTTCCTGAGGTCCTCCTCGGAGTGGGCCGTGGAGATAAAGCCGGCCTCGTACTGGCTGGGGGCCAGGTAGACTCCGCGGGAGAGCATGTGCCAGAAGAAATCCTTGAACGCACCGGTGTCCGAGGCGGCTGCCGAGCCGAAGTCCGTTACAGGACCACCGGTGAAGAACAGGCTCACCATCGAGCCGACCTGGTTTAGGGTGAAGGGTTGGCTCCCTGCCGAGGCAGCCTCGCCCATGCCTCTACGCCAGATCTCCCCGAGTTCCTCGAGCCGGTCGTAGAAGCCCGGTTGTCCTGCGGCGCGCAGGGTTGCGAGGCCTGCGGCCATCGCTAGCGGGTTGCCCGAGAGGGTGCCCGCCTGGTAGACGGGGCCCGAGGGTGCGACCTAGTCCATAATCTCGCGTCTCCCCCCGTACGCCCCGACGGGGAGTCCACCGCCGATGATCTTACCGAGGCACGTCAGGTCGGGCGTGACGCCGTAACGTTCCTGCGCCCCGCCACGGGCGAGCCTGAAACCGGTCATGACCTCGTCGAAGATAAGGAACGTTTCCGTACCTGGCTGTGATCTCCCTCAGTCCTTCGAGATAACCCTCTTCTGGCGGAACACAGCCCATGTTCCCGGCGACAGGCTCCAGGATAATGGCTGCGAATTCCTCTCCCTCGCGCGCGAAGAGCTCCTGCACCGAAGCGAGGTCGTTGTAAGGCAGGACTGCGGTGTCCTTTGCTGCGCCCTTCGTGACGCCTGGGCTGTCAGGGAGGCCGAGGGTTGCAACCCCCGAGCCGGCAGAGACGAGGAGGGCGTCGCCGTGGCCGTGGTAGTTGCCGTCGAACTTCAGGATCTTCTCCCGTCCCGTGTACCCGCGCGCGAGCCTGATGGCGCTCATCGTCGCCTCAGTACCCGAGTTGGTCATCCTGACCATCTCGACGGAAGGAACGGCTTCGCATACCGTCTCAGCGAGCTCGACCTCGAGGCCCGTTGGGGCGCCGAAGGTCGTACCCTTCCTGGCTGTGGTCTCTATAGCTTCGATGACTTCAGGGTATACATGGCCGAGGACGAGGGGCCCGTAGCTCATCACGTAGTCGATGTACGATTTGCCGTCGACGTCGAAGATGCGCGAGCCCTCGCCGCGCTGCATGAAGAGTGGATCCCCCCCAACCGAACGGAACGCCCGCACGGGGCTGTTGACGCCGCCGGGCATCAACCCTACAGCACGCTCCATCAGCCTCGCCGAACGGTCCATGGCGAGCATTGTCCTCGCGTCTACGCTCTCTCCGCTACCTTGCAAACGCGCCAGCCCCCTTCGCTGCGTCTGTTCGAAGTCTATTACCCTGGACCGGTACCGGCCGTGACAAAGCTTACCCTACATGGGGCACCAGCGGGCTGTCCTCACCCGCTCTCAGCGGCGCCTGTTCAGGCGAAACCCGGCGAGGGCGAGCAATCCTCCAACGGCCAAAAAGGCCGCGCCCATTACGGCCCAGAACGCCTGTCCGGTCATGAAGCTGCCTGGCAGTATGCCGATGCCCTGCAACAACCAGACGCCGCCCATGAGGATCATCAGCCCTCCCACGATCAGCAGCACGTAACGCATACGATACCTCCATTTCCAGATCCTGGTCTCAGGCCTTGCATCGTTCGAGGAGCCCGCGAAGTACGTGGTAGATAGAAGCCTGGACTTCCTGGATGCGCGGTATGTAGTCCGAGCGGACGACGACCGCGTGGTCGGCGAGATGTTCGCCCAAGATCCTGCCGCCGTCGTAGCCGACGATGCCGACCGTCAGCAGCCCGCGTTTGCGGGCTTCGGCGAGCGCGGCGAGTATGTTGGCCGAGCCGCCGCTCGTCGAGATCCCGACCGCAACGTCCTCTGGCCCGGCGTGCGCGATGAGCTGGCGGGTGAAGATCGCCTCCGTGCCGATGTCGTTGGCAATGGCCGTTATGTTGGCCGGCTCGGCGGACAGGGAGACCGCCGGCACCGCGCTCCATCCTGGTGGCGGGTCCACGCAGTCTGAGACAAGGTCGTTGGCGTCGGTGGCAGATCCGCCGTTGCCGAAGGCGATGAGCTTTCCACCCCGTTCCACGCGTTCAGCTATAGCCACCGCTGTCTCAGAGATGGCCGTGGCCTCCGATTCGGACGCCGCGGCCCGCAGTCGATTCACCTCCTGCACCTTCTGGAGCATCGAGCCCTGCACCTCACGCACGACTTCTTCGAGGGGTTGCTGTCCTTTGCCAAGGAAGGGGTACAGGAACGAGGAGTTACCCACGTCGTGGCCCTGTTCGCGGTGCTCGAAGTAAACGTGGACGGTCTCCCAGAGGACGTGGTAGAGGACCTCGAAGACCTCCTGGATGACGAACGGGTCCCCATCAGGCGGCGCGAACGAGTACTCCCCCGCCTCTCCCGTCAGCGCGAAGGTCATTGCTCCACTCTCGCTGGCCGTCCGTATCGCCCGCTCGACCGACTCATCCGGCTCCGGGAACGCGAAGCCCATCACCATGTCCCCGGGCCGCAACAAGACTGGCAGGCGCCGTTCGAAGTCAGGGCCGAGGTCGAGCGCAGGCAATGCCCGCTTGCCAACGATCACAGGATGCACGAACTCGACAGAGACGTGCTGCGCGTCAGTGGAAGCCGAACCATTCCCGAACGCCAGGAGCCACCCTCCAGATAGAAACCGGTGGGACATCTCGTGGCAGGCCTCGGCCAGTCGTGGGACTTCAGCCTCGAAGAAAGACTCGAAGATCCCGTTTCGGCGGAGCAACTCCATCCTACTGTGAGTGGCGAAATCTTCCGTGTCTAACCGCATCTCCTGCGCTCCATCCTATCAGAGTAGAGCATCGAACCTGTCTACGATAAGACCCGTCTGCCGGATGGTGGACCTATGAGATCCAGCTTCCCACCCTTCCGGCTTCGGTCCACTCTCCATCGGACTTCGAAAACAACCAGAAGCCGCCGGAGCCTAGGTTCCAGTCGAATTGCTGGCCGGCGTAGAGCATCGCCTGCGTCACCTCCCGGTCAAGCCCGACCCGCGAAAACCTAAGCGTGCCGTCCGACGCGGGAAACTTCCGGCGAAAGCGAGTCCATCCCTCTCCGTCCCGAAAGACGTGCTCGAACTCCTCATCGCCAACGCAAACCAACCGTCCTCCGGGGTTCAGATCCGGCTCGACCGGATGTTGCTCACGGTTCTTCGCCAGAAAGTCTGTCAGTGTCTCTTCGTCTAACCCTTCGAGATTCTCCCGCATGTAAGAGAGCATGCGCTCATCACCTGGCATGTGCAGACCGCTGCGGGTCGGAGATCGCACAACCTGCCTCTCGCCGAGGTGTAGTTGGGCAAGACAAGCTGTCAAAACCTCTTGCTCGTCAGCGATAGTTCCGTTGAGCATGCAACTTGAGTCTGGTAGGTTTGCAGCCTCCGCCAGCCGCAGGTTCGTTGTCAACTCGCGCGGAACATAATGATCCATGTAGAGCCTTAGAGCCGTTGCCCCGGTCTCTGGCCTTTGAGCCGCTCGGCCAACGAAGAAAGCTCAGCTTCGCCACGCAGCTACTGATTCTGCCACCCGTAAAGGATCTTGCCTGCATAACTTGTCTTCCTAACATATTCTCGGCAGCGGGTCGCCGACGAGCATGTCTATCATGCGGGCTCCGCCGAACCTGGTGTGCATGAGGACCATCCGCTCCGGCTCCTCGCGCACCTCTCCGATGATCTCGGCTTCTTCGCCGCCTTCGACGCTCCTCAAGGCTTCGAGTGCGCCGTCGGCGACTTCGGGGGCCACGACGGCGAGAAGCTTGCCCTCGTTGGCGACGTAGAGGGGGTCTATGCCCAGGATCTCGCACGCCCCGTTTACCACCTCACGGATCGGGATGTTTTCCTCCCACAGAGCGACCCCGTATCCCGAATCACGGGCCAGCTCGTTCAGGACCGTTCCGACGCCACCGCGCGTGGGGTCACGCATGAAGCGGAGACCAGAACCGGCAGTCTCCTTGAGAGCACGCACGAGCGGCGTGAGGGCTCGGGTGTCGGAGAGGATTTCGGCTTCGAGCTCCAGGTCTCCGCGTGCGATCAGGATAGCTGCCCCGTGATCCCCCAACGTCCCGGAGCAGAGAATCTTGTCCCCAGGACGGACAGAGGCAGACGAAAGGTTCATCTCCGGGTCCGCGACCCCTACCCCGGTGGTGGTGATGTAGAGGCCGTCGGCTTTGCCGCGCTCGACCACTTTGGTGTCGCCCGTCGCAATGGAGACTCCAGCGTTCCTGGCGGCGGCGGCCATCGCCTCTATTTCATGTGTCAGCGCCTCGGTTTCCAGCCCCTCCTCGACGATGAGGGCGGCGGAGAGCGCGAGCGGGGTGGCGCCGGAGACGGCCAGGTCGTTGACTGTACCGTTCACCGCGAGCTCCCCTATCGAGCCGCCGGGGAAGACGAGGGGTCGCACGACGAAGGAGTCGGTGGTCAGGGCGATGCGGGCATCGCCGAAGGGGAGTATTGCCGCATCGGCGAGAGGAGCGAGGGCCGGGTTTTCGAGGGTAGGAAGTAGCAGGCCCTCGATCAGCTTGTGGGTCGCCTTGCCCCCGGCGCCGTGGCTCATGTCTATGCGTAGTGCGGTGAACTTCGGCGGCCTCCGGCGGTTTTGCTCCAGCGCGTCGAGGACGCGCTGTTCCCTGCCCTCGTTCATCTGGAACCTATCTCGACCTTCTCCAACGACTTGCGCCCGAAGTTGTAGTAGGCGGCGCAGGCGCCCTCGGAGGAGACCATCAAAGCGCCCAGGGGACGCTCGGGCGTGCAGGCCGTACCGAAGACCTTGCATTCCGGCGGCTTGAGCACGCCCTTGAGTACCTCACCGCACTGGCAGGCCTTCGGGTCCGCTACGCGCACGCCCGGCGTGGAGTAGCGCAACTCCGCGTCCAGGTCCGCGTAGGCCGGGGAAAGTTTGAGGGCGGACTGGGCGATGAAGCCAAGGCCGCGCCACTCGAAGTAGGGACGAAGCTCGAAGACCTCGGACATGGCCTCAAGGGCTTTGAGGTTCCCCTCCCACAGGACGGCCCGGCCGTACTGGTTCTCGACCTCGCAGCGTCCCTCGTCGAGCTGGCGTATGAGCATGAGGACGGACTGCATCAGGTCCAGCGGCTCGAAACCAGCCACCACGCACGGCTTGCCGTAGTCGGCTGGCATGAACTCGTAGGGACGGCAGCCGATCACGGTGGAGACGTGCCCAGGCCCGATGAACGCGTCGAGCCTCAAGTCCGGCGAGTCCAGCAGCGCGCGCACCGGCGGCACGATGGTGACGTGGTTGCAGAAAACGGAGAAGTTCTCGATCCCCTCCTTCTTCGCCCGCTGCAACGTGAGCGCCGTGGATGGGGCCGTGGTCTCGAACCCGATGGCGTAGAAGACCACCTCTCTATCGGGGTTCTCGCGCGCGATCCTCAAAGCGTCCAGCGGCGAGTACACCATGCGGATGTCAGCACCTTCTGCCTTTACTTCGAGCAGGTTCCCCTTCGAGCCAGGGACGCGCATCATGTCCCCGAAGCAGGTGAAGATGACCTCAGGACGTTCGGCTATGGCTATCCCCTCGTCTACCCGACCCATCGGCAGCACACAGACCGGACAGCCGGGCCCGTGTACCAGCTCTACCTGGTCCGGTAGCAGGTCCTTTATGCCGTGGCGGTAGATGGTATGGGTGTGGCCGCCACAGACCTCCATGACTTTGTAGTGCCGGTTCGGGTCCACGAGACTGGCGATCTCCGCCGATACCGCCCGCGCCAGGTCCGCATTCCGAAACTCGTCAACGTATTTCATGGTCGCTCCCTTCAGTCGCTTCAGGCGTTCAGGTGTCAGGTTTTCCGCCGTGAACTTACCGATGGCGACGCCGCCGTGGGTTAGCAGGACTTCTCCCACAGTTACAGGCTCGACTAGTTCCACTGCTATCTCGGTCCTGTTTCCGGCGGCGTCTTCACAGAGGGCGTCGTCGGCCTCGATGGAGATGACGCGCACGGGGATGCCGGCGTCGGAGCAGACGACGCATCCGTCGTGGTCGAGGGTGCAGTTGCCCAGCAGCGTAAGCTCGTCTTTCATGTTCATTCGATCTTGGAGGTCTTGAGTTCCTCCAGCTCCTGCTCGTAATCCTCGCCTATGTCTTCCAGGGCCCGCAGTGTGGCGTGCGCCTCGGTCTCATCTATTTTGGACATGGCGAAGCCGACGTGGATCAAGACCCAATCCCCGACTTCCACCCTCTCCTCGTCGTAGTGGACCAGGCCGATGTTGATGTTGCGCCGTACGCCGCTGACCTCCGCTTTGGCGATCGTCAGGTCCTCGTCTATGATCTCCACGATCCGCCCCGGTATCCCAAGACACATATGTTCGCTCCCTTCGGTCGCTCAGGTATCAGGCATTTCAGGTCTTCTCTTGCTAATACCTGATGCCTGTGGCCTGAAGCCTTACTTGCCAGTATTGCCTGCCCTAGCGCCAGACCTCCGTCGTTGGCCGGTACGCGGCGGTGCCGGTAGACTTCAAACCCTTTCTCCTCAAGCAATGTTAGCAGTTGTTCTAGAAGGAGCATGTTCTGGAATGTCCCGCCGGAGAGCGCGACGGTAGTCGTTCCTCCGACTTCCCTGATCTGTTCGCAACCCGCGAGGACCACCTCGGCCATTGTGCGGTGGAAACGGGAGGAGATCTCACCCTTCGTCGTCCCCGCCAGGAGGTCATCCACGACCCCGCGTATGATCTCCTGGGTCTCCACGATCCATCCTTCGTTCTCGGGTCGCAACCTGAAGGGGTAGCCCCGGCTCGCCGGACCGTCTGCAGCCAACTCCAGCTCCACCGCTGCCTGTCCCTCGTAGGTGGTACGCTCCGTTCCAGGCACCCCGGCGAGGGCCGCGACGGCGTCGAAGAGCCGGCCCGCGCTGGAGGTCGACGGGGTGTTCAGCCCGCGCTCCACGAGCCGGGCGACGAGCCGCGCGTTCCGCGCACCCGCCTGCCTCACTACTGCGAGCGGGAGCTTCATGGCCTCCTCTTCATCGTACAGCGTGACGAGTTGCGCGAGGGCCATGCGCCACGGCTGTCGGATGGCTGCCGATCCACCGGGCAAGGGAGCGTATTCCAGGTGTCCTCGCCGCGCGAACCCCTCATCCATGCTCCCCTCGAAGAACTCTCCGCCCCAGACGGCCCCGTCGGTTCCGTAGCCGGTCCCGTCCAGGGCCACCCCGATGACGCGCTCCCCACCCGGCCGCCCGTTGTCTGCCAGACAACTGGCGACGTGCGCGTGGTGGTGCTGCACGCCTACTGCGGGCAGCCCCATCTCCTCCAGCTCGCGGGCGTATTTGGTGGAGAGGTATTCGGGGTGCAGATCGTAAGCCACCAGCTCCGGCTGCACGTCGAAGAGCCGGCAAAAGTGCTCGACTCCCTCCCGGAAGGAAGTCAGGGTCTCATAGTTCTCCAAATCCCCGATGTGATGACTGAAGAAGACGTGATGCTCCTTCGCCACGCAGAAGGTGTTCTTGAGCTCGCCGCCGCAGGCAAGGACGTGCCGCCCGAAGCCCTCCGCCATCGTTAGCGGCGCAGGCGCGTAGCCGCGGGAGCGCCGGATGGGGTACGTCTCTCCTCCGGCGACTCGCACCACGCTGTCGTCGGTGCGCATGTGGATTGGCCGGTCGTGGACCAGGAAGAAGTCGGCGATCTCCCCGATCTGGTCGAGGGCCTCCTCGTCCCTGTAGGCTACGGGCTCGTCGGAGTTGTTGCCGCTGGTCATCACGAGCGGGATGCCAGTGTCGGCCATCAGCAAGTGGTGCAGCGGGGTGTAAGCGAGCATGACGCCCAGAGTGCTCTGGCGCGGGGCCACCTCTTCCGCCACGTCGCAGCCCTCCCGGCGCTCCAGGAGCACTATGGGGCGGGCCGGAGAGGTAAGAAGCTTCTCCCCTTCGGGTCCTGTACGGCACAGCTTTCGCACCTGTTCCAGGTCCCGGGCCATGAGGGCGAAGGGTTTGTCCTGGCGAACTTTGCGGCCCCGCAGGGTTCTCACCGCCCTATCGTCAAACGGGTCGCAGGCGAGATGGTAGCCTCCGAGTCCCTTGATGGCGACGATGGCCCGTCCTCGCAACATCATGGCCGTCCGCAGGATGGGGTCATCCGGTTTCGCATGCAACAGGTGGCCGAACTTATCCAGCAGCCTTACCCGCGGGCCGCACACGGGACAGGCGTTGGGCTGGGCGTGGAAGCGGCGGTCGGTAGGGTCGTCGTACTCGCGTTGGCATTCGGGGCACATCTCGAAGCGGGACATCGTGGTCGTGGCGCGGTCGTAAGGAACCGCGCGGGTTATGGTGAAGCGGGGGCCACAGTTGGTGCAGTTGGTGAACGGGTAGCGGTAGCGGCGATCCGTGGGGTCGAAGACCTCCCGCAGGCAGTCTTCGCAGGTGGCGACGTCAGGAGATATGAGCGCCCGCCGCCGGACGCCCTCCCGGCTCTCCTCTATCCGGAAATCCTGCTCCCCCAGCGCCGCGAGCGGACGCCAGGACACCGCCTCCACGACGGCGAGCGGAGGGGCTTCTTCCTCTAACTCGCGCAGGAAGAGGTCAAGCCTTTCGGCGTTCCCCTCCACCTCGACGTGGACTCCCTCGGCGTCGTTGCGGACCAGCCCGGCGAGCCCGTGCCGCCGCGCCAGGGCGTAGACGAAGGGCCGGAACCCCACGCCCTGCACGATGCCCCTGACCGAGACCTCCCACCGCTCCTGTATCGGCGCTCTCATGGCGTCAGCTCGCGCTCCACGACTCCTACATGTCCCTGATATTCAGATACCTCGTGAGGTCCTGCCTGTTTTGCATAAACACCACGGCAGCGCCCGCCAACAGGGCCAAAAACAGTAGCTTCTTCACGGTCTCACCTCCTTTGGGATTAGGTTTCAGGCATCAGGTTTCAGGTATCAGCTCTCTGTTTGCTGCTGGATTCACTGATCTCCTTTACCAACGACTCCACCAACTTCGCGGCTTCGTTAACCGCCCTTTGCACCGGCTCGCTCAGCTCCATTAGCATGTCGTCGTAGGCACGGGTTTGAAACCCGCGCCTACCTGGCACCAACTGCGGCTCGCAGCCTACCACGAGGGTGCGGGTCGGTTCGGCGCCCATAGCACGGGCGAAACGGAGCACCTTCACCGGGTCCATCCCGTGCGTGTCCAGCGTCACCTCTCCGACTTCCTCTATCTCCGGCTCGATGACGTAGACGGTGCCGGGCTCCTCGCCCCGCGGGGTTGCGTCCACGAAGACTACGGCTTCGTAATCGTCGTGTAGGGCGTAGGCAAGGTCCAGGCCCCTAATGCCGAAGTCCACAACCTCGACGCCCTCCGGCAGCTCACGTTCCGCAAGTCGCTGCACCACCTCACACCCGAAGCCGTCATCTCCGAGGAAGATGTTGCCGATGCCGGCGACCAGGATGCGACCGCTCACCGTTCCCCTTCCAGCAGCTCGACCTCATCTGGTGAGAAGAAGAACCGGTGCCCGAGAACCGGGAGATCCACCATCTCCCTGCCGGGATCATCCTCGACCGAGACCGCCAGAAGGATGCGGTCCTCGAAGTCCTGTTCGATCTTCTCGACTATCGCCACCTTCCCAGAGAGCGCGATGTCGAAGATGTCCCTCCCGGCTCGCGGCCACAGGCGGACCCGGTCCCCGGCCCTGACCTCGACGCCGCCGACCGTGACGCTCCGGGGCGCCGGCCTCTCCAGGCCCTCGACCTCGAACGGATCTATCTGTTCGCGTGGCATACCCGAACCACGCATCACGCCGTGCAGGCTCATCAGGTCTTCTTCCGAGAGCGACTCGCTGCGGTCCAGGATCTCGCGCGCCCGCGGGTCGGTGGCGCGCGCCTCCTCCTTCTCCTCGTCCGTGAGGCTCAGGATGCTCAACGTGAGTAGCTGGTCTATCTCCCCCCCGTCGAAGAGATCGCCCGGGCTCTCCGGCGCTATCTGGGGATAGTCGTACAGTATGATCGGGGACGAGAGAATGGTATGCCTGTCTCCCTCCTTCCCCGCCAGCACAGGCCAAGTCTTCACGTTCTCGCACTCCTCCGCGAGGCGCTTCATTTCCTTCGGTGGGTCCATGAGCGAGACGAACTCTCCGTCCTGAACCTTCAAGATGGTATGCGTCGAGACGAGCGTTTGCTCGAGCGTCTCCTCCCGATCCTGGCCGACCCACGGCGCGGTGTTCATTACCTTCACTGTGAGCTTGAATGTACCTTCGCGCACAGGTTCAGCTTCTACCTCAACCACACCTTCCAGGGAGCGCCAGCTTCGCACGAGCGCCCCGACTACTTCTCCGCCGTCGTCCGCCAGCGGCTCCTCCTCGATCCCGGCGGGAACCGAGATTGCTGCGCGCATCGGCGTTTCCAGATCGGCGAGCCCGAGGCCCGATGCGACGACCTCCCGCTCGGCAGCCTCCTCCCAGGCGAGGTATCGTTCCCCACCGACCCGCAAATCGTCCACGAACTCCAGGCGTTCCGCGATTCCCGACTCCCGAGCCCCGACTCCTGTGTACCTCCCGACCTGTCGCTCCACGACGTGCAGGAAGCGAACCTTCACCTCGACAATTGGCGCTTCCCCGGTCACGAGGCATTGCGTCTGCATCAGCCAGGGGTCGTTGCCTCCCTCGGCCTCGCTGTAGGCGCGCGGGTAGACGCCGCCGAAGGTCCAGCGTTTCTGGTTCTTCTGGGCCGAGCGGCGGTAGGGCCAGAGTACGTATCCCTCGTAGAGCACGGCGGCGGCGATCTTCTCTACCGGGTCCGTCAACGTTCGACCTCTTTCTCGGCCGTGTTGAGCAAGCTCTCTAACGTTCTATCCCAGGTCAACAGTGTGTTGCGGGACCTGTAGTCATAGAGCCGATCGAAGGTGTCTTTGTGGAGGCGGAGCCAGGCGCTGTTCGGGAAGTAGTGGTCCATCATCTCCCTCCACAGCCGGACCGGCAACCGGAACTGCGCCTCCTTTTCCCAGGAGATCTGGGCGGCCTGCAAGCCCCCGCCGTCCTTCCTGTAAAACACCGTGCCGCTGAACAGGAATTCCAGCGGTATCTCTCCGTCTTCCAGGGCGGCGAAATACTTGGTCCCAACCACGTCGAAGTCGTAGGTACAGGTCACGGGCATCTCGAAGACGTGGCCGCCGGCGAAACGGGTCACTATGGTGTTGGTGTTGGTCCAAAGCAAGCTGCGCAGCGTATCTTTCCACTGGTGGGGCTCGCCGAAGAGCTCCCGCAGTTTCGCCTGCTCATCCGGCTCGTAGCGCCGCTGTGTCGCCGCTATCCGGATCTGGGTCCGCAGGGAGATGGAGTTGATCTCTTCTCCCTCCACCGCGTTCTGGACGCCCAACTTGAACAGGATGGTCGGGACGGCAGCGTAGGGCAACACGTCGGCGCTCTCCACCTCGAAATCCAGGTCAGGCATGGTGAACTTCAGGCCGGCGACAGGTTCGGGCTGTTCGGGTCTATGGGGTTCCTCTTGCCGGCGTTGATGCTCGTGGAACGCTCGGCCGTCGCTTTGCCGTCTGGGAGGTGGCCGGCCATTTTCTCGTAGCCGCCAGGATCGTTACCGCCTGCGACCCCCCGTATGTGCGCCGGCGAGGTCTGCGTCGTATCCGGTTTCCCTACCCTAATGTCCGCCATCCGTCTGCTCCTCTCGTCGTGGGTTTAGCCTACGCTCACTGTTTTGGCCCGCCTCCCCAACTCCTCGAAGAAGTGGGTTATGTCGTCCCAGACCTCGCGCCCGCCGCTGAAGCCCCTCCAGCGGGTCCGGATCAGACCTACCAGCTTGTAGCACTCGTCCATGGGTACCAGGAAGTGGTCGCTGGCTCCCCGGGCCCGATTGACCAGGAGCGCCTCCACGTCTCGCTCCATATCTTTCAGTACCGGGTTATCAGTCTCCAACTCCTCCCAGGTCTGGAGTTCCAGGAGCGACTCGGTCGGCCCCATGGGGCTTGGATAGTAGGCTACGACCTTTCCGGCGGGGGTGTTGTAGAAGAAGAACGCCATGTCCACAGGGACGCGCAGGTTCTCCCACTGCGCGCCGGACATCTCGAAATCCTCGAGGTTCAGGAGGCGATCAGGGACGATGCGGTATCGTCCCCCGCTCGCTGCCTCGCTGTCGAAAAGGATGGAGCACGGCCGGCAGACGCACATGATCTCCCGCGTCGAGACCTCCATCAGGTGGCGATGCTCGGGGTCGGGCGGTATGGTCTGGCCGCACAGGTCGCAGTATTCCTCCTGGACGGCGGCCTCGGTCGCCGCCTTTTTCTCGGACTCCTCCCTGGCGAAGCGGCGCAGGGCGGAGAATGCGGAAAAATCGTTGTCGCCGACCATACTACCTTCAGCCCACCGCGCTCGGCGGCGCGACCTTTACCGTGCCGTCTTCGCCCACGAGCAACGGGACGGGCTCCAGGTGCAGCTGCGAGGCGTCGTCCAGCGATCTCCCCGCCCGACGCGCGTCGTAGCTCCGCCCGCAACCGGAACACGTGAGATCCGCCACCCTCAACTCACCCTGCTCCAGGGAAGTGCCGCAGCCGGGACACACATCACGGTAGGCATAGGAGTTGCCCGCCAGCTTCAGGAACAGCACCGGCTCGCCCGAGACCTCCTTCGCCAGCATCCCGCCGCCCGGGAGGTCCAACTCGCCAACCGTTGTCCAGGACGGGGCCCCGTTCTCCTCCGGCTGCTTCTTTTTCTTCTTGCGCATTGTCGGGGCGGCTACGAAGGCCATCGTCGGTTTGGGCGGCGGCTCGGCCACGCCTTCGGCCTCCACGCCTTCCAGCTCCGGCGCTGCTTTCTGGACGGCCTCCTCTATCGCGAGCTTGAGCGTCATGGTGGAAGATGGACATCCGTCGCAGCTTCCTTCCAGCCGCACTCGGGCCACACCGTCCCCTATGCCCAAAAACTGTACGTTCCCGCCGTGGGATTCTAGGTACGGGCGCACCTCATCCAGGGCCCCAAGCACCCGCGTCTGTACGTCCACCGGGTGCAGGCCGTGAAGGAGCAGGAGGTGTGTGATCAGCTCGTCGCCGAGGAGTTCGTCCTTCAGATCCTCACCGCCCAGGCGGCCGACGCTCTCCACGATGCGCCCCAGCCCTTCGCCGTACAGCTCCAGGAGGGTCTGCACCATCTCCGCCGTTTTGGCCCTGGCTTCGGGGTCTTCGAAGGCCTCGATCTCCCCCAGCAGCGTCTCTATCCTGCCGACTCGCTCTCGCAGTTCCTGGTCGTCTAGAAGCATCTATTCCCTTCCCATGAGTAGGCGGGCCAAGCGGTACGGCCCGCCTACCCCTCGCCGTCTACTTATCCGCCGGCTCGAAGCCCATAGTCGGGGAGTGCAGCTTCTGGAGCGTCTTGCCCTTGCCCAGGTACATGTGTACCCCGCAGGGCAGGCAGGGGTCGAAGCTGCGCACGGAGCGCATGATGTCTATGCCCTTGAAGTTGTCGGGGCCGTTCTCCTCGAAGATCGGGGTATTCTGCACCGCGTCCTCGTAGGGACCGGGAGTGCCGTATGAGTCGGTGGGAGACCCGTTCCACGGCGTTGGCGGGTAGGGATGATAGTTGGCGATCTTGCCGTCCCGGATCACCATGTGGTGCGAGAGCACCCCCCTTACCGCCTCGTGGAAACCGCAGCCGATGGCCTCGTCCGGTACCTCGAACTCCTGGAAGACCTTGGTGTCGCCCTGGCGCACGAGCTCGAGCGCCTTCTCCACGAAGTAGACGGCCTGCGCCGCAGAGTAGGCTATGAAGTAGGCCCGCGCCCGGCCCCGCTCGAGGGTGTTGGACCCCTGCTCCGGTATCTTCCACTCGAAGCTCGTCTCGGGCATGGTGGAGGTACCTGGCAGGTTGATCTCGACGCTGTTCCCTGTGGCCTTGACGTAGCCGGTGTCAACGAGCCCGGCCAGGGCCGTGGCCCACAGCCTGGCCAGCGGCCCGCCGCCGGTATCCAACGCGAGGTGGTCTCCGGTGCGCTCGTCCAGCCAGCGCGGGCTCATCACCCAGCTGTAGTTCTTGTCGAAGTCCCGCTTCTGGGGCTTGGGCAGCGTGGTCTGGTTCCACGGGTGCCGCTGGTCCACCGGGTTGCCCAGTGGGTCGCGGGTAACGAAGGGCTCCTCTTGCTGCCAGTCGTCGTAGAAGGAGTGGCCCAGCAGGATGCGAAGACCCAGGTTTATGTCCACCAGGTTCGTCGTGACCAGCTCGCCGTCGACTACGATCCCCGGCGTCACGAACGATCCGTTGCCAGCGTCGTTCATGCCCTCGTAGGTGTAGTTCACGACGTCCGGGTTCTGGAAGGCGCCCCAGCAGCCGAGCAGGGTGCGCCGGTAGCCGACCTTCCCGTACTCGCCGTCGGTGACGTCGTAGAAGAAGTCGAAGAGGTCGTCGCTTATCGGGACGATCTTCTTCACCCAGTCCATGCACCGCATGAGGCGCACCAGGTAGTCTGTGAAGAGCTGCGGCGTTGGCACGGTCCCCACTCCGCCAGGGTAGATCGTGGACGGATGGACGTGACGTCCCTCCATCAGGCAGAACATCTCGCGGGTGAGCCGGCTCATCTGCAACGCTTCCACGTAGGTCGCCCCGGTAAACGGGTTTAGGGAGCGCATGAGGTCTGCGATGGTGTGGAAGCCGTGGATGTTGGCGTTGGGAGCTTCGGTCGTCTCCGCCCGCTCCAGCCAGCTCGGGTTCGTCTCCCGCACCATCTGCTCGCAGTAGTCCACGAACAAGAGGTTGTCCTGATAGATGGTGTGGTCGAATATGAACTCGGCAGCCTCGCCGAGGTTCATGATCCACTCGCCCAGGTGCGGCGTCTTCACCCCGTAGGCCATGTTCTGGGCGTAGACCGAGCAGACCGCGTGGTTGTCGCCGCAGATGCCGCAGATGCGGCTGGTGATGAAGTGCGCGTCGCGCGGGTCCTTGCCCTTCATGAACACGCTGTAGCCCCTGAACAGCGAGGAGGTGCTCTTGCACTCCGCCACTTCTCGGTTGTCGAAGTCTATCTTCGTGTAGATACCGAGGTTGCCGACGATGCGCGTGATGGGGTCCCAAGCCATGTCCACCAGATTTCTGGCTTCTGGCGTAACTTCCTCTCGGATAGCCAACGCTTATCCCTCCTTTACGCGCGCCAGCGCGGGTCGTAGCCGGTAGTGAGCTCCTCGCGGTTGTGGCGCCACTTGGGTTCCTTGTTGACCGTGTCGTTGGTCATAGCGCGTAGCTTGCGGATCATGGTCCCGTAGCCTTGGTCAGGGCTGAGGAGACCTTGCCGCCCGGCGGCTCGTCCATGAACGGCATGAACTTGTCCGGGAAACCGGGCATCGTGCAGCCGATGCAGATGCCGCCCACGTTCGGGCAGCCCCCGAGACCGTCCATCCAGCCGCGCTTGGTCACGTTGCAGTTGACCACAGGCCCCCAGCAGCCGAGCTTCACGATGCACTTGGGCGAATTGTAGTCCAGCGCGAAGTCGCCCTGCTCGTAGTAGCCGGCCCTGTCGCAGCCCTCGTGTACCGTCTTTCCGAACAGCCAAGTCGGACGGAGCTGATCGTCGAGCGGGATCATCGGCGAGAGCCCGGCGGCCTGGTACAGCAGCCACGTCACGGTCTCCATGAAGTTGTCCGGCTGCACCGGGCAACCTGGTACGTTCACGATGGGGATGCCAGCCACCGAGCGGAAGTCCCACCCGAGGTAGTCGGCCAGACCCATCGCCCCCGTGGGGTTGCCGGCCATCGCGTGGATGCCGCCGTAGGTGGCGCACGTCCCGGCGCCGACCACAGCCCAGGCCTTCGGAGCCAGCCAGTCGATCCACTGGTTGAGCGTGATCGGCTGCCCCGTGGAGTGGTCGAACCCGAGCGAGGTCCAGAATCCGTCGCCGCTGATGTTCTCGTTGGGGATGGAACCTTCGATCACGAGCACGAACGGAGCATCGAGCTCGTCGTTCTTGGCCTGATAGAAGGCCTTCATGTACTCGTCCCCGTTCTCGTAGGCGAGGACCTTGTTGTGCAAGTGCACCTTCGGCAGCCCCGGTATGTTGCCAAGCACCACATCCTCGATGCTCGGCAGTGTCGCCGCCGTTATGGAGACAGAGTCGCCATCGCAACTCAATCCCTCAGAGATCCACAGAATGTGGACCTCCTCCACCCCGCTGGCCGTGCTCCTGGTCTCGGTCACGGGCTACTCCTCCTTTCCCCCTACACCATACGACCGGCAATCTTTAGTAAGAACGCTCCTCAGCAGACTCCGAACGTGTATACCTCCACCCTTGTCGCCGCCCCTTACGCTAGAGCTTCCCCTTTATCGAAATCTCTTGCGGCACACTCCTTACCCCTTAAGGAATGGTCATTGATTCAGACTGCCGCTTTCCCCGTCTACCCATTACCACCAACGAGTAGCGACGGCAGGATAACATTCCCCTTATCGGCTGTAAATATGGATACAGCCCACGTTTCAGACATTTTCGAGGCGCTGCCTGAGCCAGCCGCACCACTCATCGACGCCCTGGCCGGTCCGCGCGCTAGTGAGGACGGTCCTGACGCCAGGATTGACCGCATCGAGGTTCCCGAGAAACTGCTCCAGATCGAAGTCCAGATGCTCCAGCAGATCCACTTTGTTGACCAGTACCAGATCAGCGGATCGGAACATAAGCGGGTACTTTAGCGGCTTCTCCTCCCCTTCCGTGACGGAGTAGACCATGACCCTGACGTCCTCACCCACCCTGAACTCCGCAGGACACACCAGGTTCCCCACGTTCTCGATGATAAGTATGTCTATGTCATCGAGCGGGAGTTCGCCGAGGCCGGAGCGGACCATGTTGGCGTCCAGATGGCACTCGCCGCCGAAACCCGGGTCGGTATTCACCTGCACCAGGGGGATGTGGAAACGGGCCAGCCTGTCGGCGTCCAGGGTTGTCTGTACGTCACCCTCGAGGACGCCGAGACGAAGCTCGCCGCGCAACCGCTCGAGCGTGCGCTCCAGCAGCGCCGTCTTTCCAGCCCCCGGAGAGCTCATCATGTTGATCGTGTATGTCCCTGCCCGGTCGAACGACTTCCCGGTTCGCCCTGGCGAGCGTGTCGTTGGCGTCCAGGACGTTCTCCAGGACCACTTTCTTGACCGCCGTACGGTGCATCCCTACGCCTCCTCCAATTCGAGTGACTCGACCATCAGCTCTTCCCCCTTGAGGATCTCCAGGTCGAAGCCTCCGCACCCTCCGCACTGCAGTGGGAGGCTACCGAGCTTGCTCTCTACTCCGCACCCGTCGGCACCTTCCCTCCGCCGGGACCTGCTCCATCTCGAGCTCGGCGCCCTCGACCGGCGTCCCTTCAGCCAGGAGCCCGAAACCGAAAGTGAGGGCCGAAGGTACGACCTGGCGCAGATAGCCTACCTTCATCTGTACCTTCGTAACCCTTCGCCCATCAGCCTGGCGGCTGGCGATCCTGACCACCGACTCTGCTATGAGAGCTCGTGCAAGCACCCACTCCTTCACCGCGGACGGAGACCGCGATCCCTCCTCCATCCTAGCCCATAACCATCGGGAGGACAATCGCGATGAAATCCTTCGAGAGATAGAATCTGAGAGCACACGCGCAACGAGGAGGATACATGGGCAAGCCGTTAGAGCTATACACTACGGGCGGTTGTCCCTACAGCGAGGCCGCCCGCGAGGACCTGGAGTGGCGCGGGGTGGATTTCATCGAGTACGACGTCGAGGTGGACCAGGAAGCCCGCAGGCGAATGCTGGAGCTCACCGGCGGCACGAGGACGGTCCCTGTCATCTCCGAGGAAGGCAAGCCCGTCCAGGTCGGGTGGATGGGTAGGGGGTGCGCCGTGTGATAGCGGGTTTGGGAAGGGTGACCCTTCCCAAACCCGCGCTTTAGATCAGCACTTCAGCTTGTCAGCTTTTTGTTTGATGGCTCGTCGTGCCCGAGGCTCGGGCTGATGCACTGCGCTGTGACACAGGGTGTGGGGCGATGCGTAGGGGCATGCAGGAGCGTTCGCGAACCGTCTCCAGATTGCCGGACACTCACGTGGACAACCATCTGGCCACGTCGGGGGCGTGGTAGGTGATGATGATGTCTGCGCCGGCGCGTTTGATGCCTGTCAAAGCTTCGATGACGGCCCGCCTCTCGTCGAGCCATCCGTTCTGGGCTGCGGCCTTGACCATCGCGTACTCCCCGCTCACGTTGTACGCGGCGACGGGAAGGTCGGTCGTTTCGCGGACGCGCCACAGTACGTCCAGGTAAGGCAGGGCTGGCTTGACCATTACGATGTCAGCGCCCTCCTCGATATCCAGGCCCGTCTCTACGAGCGCCTCGCGGGCGTTGGCCGGGTCCATCTGGTAGCTGCGGCGGTCTCCGAACTGCGGCGCGCTGTCGGCGGCTTCGCGGAACGGACCGTAGAACGCCGAGGCGTACTTGGCAGCGTACGCCATTATCGGGGTGTTCTCGAAGCCCTCGCTGTCGAGCTCGGACCGGATCGCCGCGACGCGCCCATCCATCATGTCCGAGGGCGCGACGATGTCGGCCCCTGCCTCGGCCTGGGATGCGGCGGTGCGGGCCAGGAGCTCGAGGCTGACGTCATTTAGCACCTCCCCTGTCTCCTTCTCGACGACCCCGCAGTGTCCGTGGCTCATGTACTCGCAAAGGCACACGTCCGTTACTACGAGCAGTTCGGGCGCGGCCTCCTTTATCGCGCGGGTGGCGAGCTGGACGATCCCCTCAGGATCGTAGGCCCCTGTGGCGGCCTCGTCTTTCTGATCCGGGACGCCGAAAAGGAGAACGGCCTGGATGCCAAGCTCGTGCGCCCGCAGGGCCTCGGCGACCGCGTGGTTTATCGAGTGCTGGAAGATCCCTGGCATCGAGGCGACAGGGTTCCTGACATCCTCCCCCACGGTTACGAAGATCGGGTAGACGAAGTCCTGCGGCGAGAGCCGCGTCTCACGCACGAGACCGCGCAGGGCCGTCGTGCGCCTCGTTCTTCTCGCCCTCTGCTGCGGGAAGGTCATTCTATTCACCCCTCTTTATCGGGTCTGCGGCAAGGAGGCCTGTGACCGCCTCGACCAGTCCGGAGATAGTGTACTCGTCGGCTTCGGCGTCGACCCTGAGGCCGTTTTTTCGGGCTGTGTCGGCCGTGATCGGGCCTATGCACGCGACCCTTGTCTCATCCAGAAGCCGCGCCGACTCCTCGGGACCGAACGCCGCAACGAAGTTCTCGGCGGTGGAACTGGCCGTGAAGGTCACGCAGTCTATCTCGCCCGATTGCAGACGCAGGGACACCTCCTCTTTGCCTTCGGACGAAGGGGCCGACTCATAAGCTGGGGGGACGACGACCTCGGCGCCTGCCTCGCGGAGCCTGTCAGGCAAGATCTCTCGCGCCACCTTCGCCCGCGGGATGAGGACGCGTTCTCCTGCGAGCGAACCAGCATCAAGGGCACCTATCAGGGCCTCGGCCCTGTATTCCTCGGGGACTACATCGACCCGCAACCCTGACTGTTCTATTCTTTCTGCGGTCGCAGGACCGATCGCGGCCACCTTCGCAGCCCGCGGTACTGCGCGAAGGTCGAGCCCGTGGTGCCGCAGGCGCTCGAGGAACGCATCGACGCCATTCACGCTAGTAAACACCATAAGACCGAACGAGTCGAGGTCACGGATCGCCGCGTCGAGCGGTCCGTAGTCCTCGGGCGGACTTATCTCTATGGTCGGGAACTCGTGGACCTGGGCCCCGAGCCTTTCTAGCTCGGCGGATAGCTCACCAGCCTGCGCCCGCGCCCGCGTGACGACAACCCGGCGCCCGAAGAGCGGGCGTTGCTCGTACCAGTCGAGCCCCTTTTCGCGCAGGGCGACGACCTCTCCGATGACGATGATCGCGGGCGGCTTCAGACCGGCCTCAGCGACCCGGGCCGCGATGTCCCGGAGGGTCCCTGTGACGGTCCGCTGTTCTGGTACGGTGCCCCACTGCACGCAAGCGACCGGTGTCTCCCTGTCCCTTCCGGCCGCGATGAGACTGGTGGAGATCTCCTGCAGCCGGCCGACGCCCATGTACAGAACGAGCGTATCGGCGCCGTTGGCCAGCCTTTCCCAGTCGACGTCCTGGCTGCCTTTCGTCGGGTCCTCGTGTCCCGTGACGAACGCGACGCTGGTCGCGACGTTCCTGTGGGTGACGGGTATGCCGGCGTACGCAGGGACAGCGACACCGCTCGTCACGCCTGGGACTACCTCGAAGAGGAGTCCGGCCCTTTTCAACGCGAGCGCCTCCTCACCGCCGCGGCCGAAGATGTAGGGGTCGCCGCCCTTCAGGCGCACGACCGTCATCCCGGCGCGGCCCTTCTCGAAGAGGAGATCGTTTATCTCTTCCTGGGACATCGTGGGATTGCCAGGCTTCTTGCCGACGTAGATCTTCTCGGCTTCCGGCCTCGCGTACCCGAGTAGCGCCCTCGGCGCGAGCCTGTCGTAGACGACGGCGTCGGCCTCCTGCATGCAGCGCACGCCCTTGAGGGTAAAGAGTCCGGGGTCCCCGGGCCCGCTCCCGACCAGGTAGATCACTTATCTCCTGACCTCCCTGATCTCCCCGAGCACGACGGCGGCCCCCTGCTCTAGGAGGTCCCGCGCCAGACTCTCCCCCACCTCCTCGGGCTCCTCGCCCTCAGCCTGACCTCGATACACCAGCGCACCGTCCGGGGAGATCACGATGCCCATAAGCCTCACCACGTTCCCTCTTACGTCGCTGCTCACTCCGACAGGTACCCGACATCCGCCTTCGAGCGCGCGGAGCATGGCCCGCTCGGCGAGCACGGCCCTCTCGGTCGGCGCGTGGTTCAGAGCCTCTCTGACGCGAGGGCGAAGGGGATGATCGTGCAACGTCGCCGCGGCCAGGGCACCCTGCCCGACGGCGGGAAGCACTGTGTCGGTGGGGATGACGGTGTGCGGGGCATCGAGGCCGAGGCGTTCGAGGCCGGCGCGGGCCAGCACGACCGCGTCGGCTGCGCCCTCACGCATCTTGCGCACGCGCGTATCCACGTTGCCCCTGATGCCGACGACCTCCAGATCCGGCCTGTGGTACAGGAGCTGCGCCCTCCGCCGCACGCTGGACGTGGCCACGACGGCCCCCTGCGGCAGACCTTCCAGGGTATAACGCTCTTCCGAGACAAGCGCGTCGGAAGGGTTGCGGCGGCGGGTGACAGCCGCGAGATCGACCCACTCCGGTGGCTCAGTCGGTACGTCTTTCAGCGAATGGACGGCGAGGTCTATCTCGCCCGCAAGGAGGGCTTCGTCGAGCTGGCGGGTGAAGACGTCGCGCTGGTCGATGACGGCGAGAGGCGTGTCCGGATGGTGCTCGCTGGTCGTGCTGATGATGCGTATCTCTACAGTGATACCGGCCTCGCGCAGTCTTGCCGCGCACTCGTCAGCCTGAACGAGGGCGAGGTTCGAGCCGCGGGTACCGAGGATCGCGGACTGTTTCCGGGTCACGAAGACTCGCGGTGCGGGCGGTGCAGCTCCACGTCGAGGCCATCCAGGGCCATCAGGCGCTGGCGGACCTCGGAGCTCTCGAGCGGAGAGCCGGCCTCGGCGCGGGCCTTTATCTCCTGGATCGGGCCGTGGAGCAGCTTGTTGACGAGGGAGTAGCTCATACGCTCGACGGAAGCAGCCTCTTCGGGCGAGAGCTCCATCCTCTCGAGGACACGGGCGAGCTCGTGACGGCGAATCTGCTCGGCACCGTCGCGAAGCTCCTGAATGAGCGGGACGACGTGCAACGTTGAGAGCCAGCCCATGAACTCGAGGACGGCGGGGGAGATCATGGCCTCCCCCTCCTCCGCCGCGTCCTGGCGGCCCTCCGCGTTGCGCTCGACGACGGCCTGGAGGTCGTCAATGTCGTAGAGGTAGACGCTTCCGAGGGTCTGGACCACGGGGTCTATGTCTCTTGGCACAGCGATGTCTATAAAGAACAGCGGCTCACTCCGCAACTCGAGCGCCCCCGCGACCGTGTCGCTCTGAACGACCCACTCGCCCGAGCCGGTGGAGCTCACGACGACGTCGACCTCTGGTAGCTCGGCCGGCAGGGCGTCGAAAGGGACGGCCCTGCCCCCCACCCGGTTTGCGAGTAACCTGGCGCGTTCGGGGGTACGGTTGGCGATGAGGAGGTCGGCGACGCCCCTGCCCTTGAGGTGCTTGACCACAAGCTCGCTCATATCGCCAGCGCCGAGGACGAGGGCCCGTCTTCCTGCAAGATCTCCGAAGACCTCCTCGGCGAGCTTCACGGCCACACGCGGCACGGAGAGGGAGCTATCCCCTATACCCGTCTCGGAGCGGACTTTCTTGCCGACCCTGAGAGAGGTGTGGAAGAGTCGGTTGAGGATCTGGCCCGCGCAATGCTCTTCGGTCGCAGCCCTGTAAGCCTCGCGGACCTGGCCGAGGATCTGGCCCTCCCCGACGACCATCGAGTCGAGCGAAGAGGCGACCCTGTAAAGGTGCCGCACGGCCTGCGCATCGGTGAGCCAGTACGTATCCTGCTCCAGCGACGCCCGCTCGACGCCCCTGTCTTCGGCGAGCAGGTCGAGCATCCGCGCCCTGGCGCCCTCGTCCTCGACGACGGCGTAGACCTCGGTCCTATTGCAGGTCGAGAGCAGAACGGCTTCGGAGACGACGCCATCGTCCCTGAGTCGTCTTAGGAAGCTCCTGCCAGCGCACGGCGGGAAAGCGACGCGCTCGCGCACCTCGACCGGAGCCGAACGGTGGCTCATCCCCGCAACCGCGACAAGCACCGGCTCACCTCCTGTTCGAGGTCCTGGCCTGGCGCCCCGCCGCTGCGGCGGGCGGTTTCGAATTCCTCCACGACAGCGGCCCATTCCGGCCCGAAAGACTCCTCCAGCTCGATCCTGATCCGCCGCGCGAGCGTCGGCGATGCGCCGCCGGTCGAGACGGCGACCTGGAGCCCACCCCTCCGCAACGTCGATGGCACGGCGAAATTCCCCTCAGAAAGACGGTCAGCCACGTTGACAGGTATCCCGCGTTCCTTCGCCTCTCCTGCGACCGCCGCGTTTACCTCCCGCGAGTCCGTCGCCGTAAACGCCAGGTTCGCGCCCTCGAGGTCGCCGAACTCGTAGGGCCGGTCATGGATCTCGACGCCCGTGTCTGCAAGCTCAGGACGGACCTTAGGGGAGACCACGACGACATCGGCACCCGCTTGCAACAGCTTGCCGACCTTCCTGGTCGCCACTGCCCCGCCCCCGACTACCACACAACGCCTTCCGGAGAGGTTCAGAAATATGGGGTAAAGAACGGTATTTTCGCCCTCGATCTCTGCTCCTGACCTAGCGAATGGCCCGTGGATTAGCCCGAAAGTCTAGCATAACCACTACACTGGTATCGTTGTCTAACAAAGTGTTGCATGCACCGTTGTGAGGCGCCGTATAAGCCTTCACGGACTGGATGGTTCTTTGGTCTTCTCCATTAGTCTGACCTCCCCGATCACCATGCCTTTATCGACGGCCTTGCACATATCGTAGACTGTCAAAGCGGCCACGCTCACAGCCGTCAAGGCCTCCATCTCGACGCCCGTACGGTCACTCGCGGCAACGGTGGCGGTGATCGACACGCGATCCTGGGCGACCTCGAACTCCACGTCCACGGAGGTCAGGTTCAAGCCGTGACAGAGCGGTATGAGCCCCGGCGTCTTCTTGGCCGCCATAACACCGGCGATCCTGGCCGTGTTCAACGCGTCGCCCTTGGGTAACGCCGTGGCCCGCAACAGCCCTATCGTCTCGGGAGACATGCGCACGAAGCCTCCGGCGACGGCGGTCCGCCGCACCACGGCCTTCTCCCCCACATCGACCATCCTGGCCGCGCCCTCGCTGTCGAGATGCGAAAAGGTCATTTGCCTCCCTTCGGTCGTCTTAGCATTTCAGCAAGTCAGCACGCTCCAGCCTACGGCTGTCGCTCGTCAGCACTTCAGCATTTCAGCTTGCGCGTCCTCAAGCCCTGGCTGATTGGCTGACAAGGCGGCTCAGCCGCCGGGCTGACAAGCGAAGGCCTTAAAGGCCTGAGCGTGCTGACTTGCTTATACTGCGGAATGCGGGGGAATCGAACCGCCACGGCCGCAATACGGCCGCAAACCGGTTTTGAAGACCGGCCGGGCCACCAGGCCCACGCATTCCTGGTTCGGTGGGCAGAGTCTATTGTATCGTCTGCCTGTGGCGTCGGGTGAGTACTCTTACGTCGCCTGTGCGGCTGGTGACGCCTGCGGCGTCTGAGTACTCGAGCCAGGCCTGCGCGTACTTGCGGCTCGTGCCGAGGCTGTCACGGAGCTCGGCAAGGGAGATCTCACCTCTCTCCCTGCAGATGGTCTTTATCCGCTCCAATACCGACTCAGCGGCTTCTCGCGCGGCGAAGAGCGAGCCTCCCAGCTCTACGGCTTCTCCACGCTTGATGAGCAGGCGCATCGCCGGCGTGGGCTCCGCTGCGGGAGGTTGTGGACCCGCGGCTTGCAAGTCCTGGAGTAACTGCTCGGCCTCGCGCTCGAGCTCGGGGGGCACGGAATTAGCGTGCGGCAGGCTGATGCCTGTATCGGTCACCGTGATCGCTTCGATCTCCGCGAGCATGGCGTCGGCGAAGGGCGTCGAAAGGCCCATTGCTGTGCGGGCCTCGGCGACGGTGAGCTCGGGGTTCTCGGGGTGCTCGGTGGCCCGACGTTCGAGTGCTGTGAGGAGCCGCTCTCTCGCCGCTGCGACCTCACTGGCGGCGGCGTGGATGTTCCCGATAGTCTCTACCCTGGCGTCGGTCTTTACCGCGCGGGACACTTCGTCAGGCGGGAGCCCGAGAACGAGTGAGAGCTCTGCTGTGGTCATGCCCTGAGTGGGTTTCCGGGCCAGTGCCAGTGGGACGGCCTCTTTCGCGTCGTTGCTTTCGAGGGCTTCGAGCCAGGATGGGTCGGGGCGGCGGCCCGTCGCTGAAGGGTCGAGGACGGTGCCGCCGCCCATCGTGACACCGTCCATCGAGCGCAGCACGAAGCGGTCGCCCCTGAGCGTAACGAACGGATCATCGAGCCTCATGCGGGCGAGGGCTCCGGTTCCAGGTTGAAGCTCCTCGAGTTCCGTCAGCCGAACGCGGGCGTTCGTAGATCGGGTACCGTGGTGCAGGCGAACGCGAACTCCGTGGGCGAGGGGCTTCGCGCCCTCGATCAGGCTGACGCGAACGTCGAGGTCGCGGCCCGCCGGAACGGGATAGGAGAGCAGAACGTCGCCGGATTCGATCTCCGAGGCGTCGACGCCAGTGAGGTCGAGGGCGGTGCGTGCCCCGGCATAGGCGACCTCGGCAGGGTGACCGTGGTTCTGTACACCGCGAACACGTGGGCGCAAGCCCTTAGGTGTGTACAGAACGTCCCCGGGGCGCATCTCCCCGCTCCACAGCGTCCCTGTCACCACGACCCCTATGCCTTTGAGTACGAACGAGCGGTCGACGGGAAGCCGCGCCAGATCGTCCCTGCGCCTGTCGGCCGTGTCCCCTGCCAACGCGTCCAGGGCCAGTACAAGATCCTCGACGCCCTCGCCCGTCGCGCCGCTCACTTGGATCAGAGGTGCGCTGACATTCCTCGACTCCAGCAGGTCCTCTGTCTCCAGGGCGGCCAGTTCCACGGTCTCCTCGTCTACGGTATCGACTTTCGAGAGCGCGACTACGCCCTGCTCGACACCGAGAATCCGCAGGATGTCGAGATGCTCGCTGGTCTGGGGCATGACCCCGTCGTCGGCGGCGACGACGAGCAGGAAGGCGTCGACCCCTGTCGCCCCCGAGACCATGTTCTTGACGAAGCGCTCGTGGCCAGGCACGTCGACCAGGCTGGCCCGCCTCCCGCTCGGAAGGTCGAGTTCTGCGTACCCGGGGACGATGGAGATGCCCCTGCGGTGTTCCTCTTCCAGACGGTCGGTATCCGTGCCCGTCATGTACCTGACGAGCGTGGTCTTGCCGTGGTCTACATGCCCCGCCGTCCCAATGGTGAGGGAGATCCTGTTCGCGCCAGCCTCAACCATGCGCGTCCTTGAGCGCCCCGATCACGGCCTCCTCGTCGCCAGGCAGGAGCGTCCGCACGTCCAGCCATAACGTTCCCTCGCGCACACGTCCAATCACAGGAGGCCCCGAGGAGCGTAGCTTCTCGGCCAGGGCTTCCGGATCGGTCCCACCCAGCATTATGGCGAAGGAGGGGATCTCGTATGTTGGCAGCGTGCCCCCGCCGCTGCGGGCCACAGAAGGCGTTACGTCTACCTCGAGGCCTGGTACGCTGCGTCTCAGGTTCTCGGCGAGGTGGATGGCCCTGTCCTCCACATCAGAGACTGGAGCTCTTAGCATTCTCAGGGTTGGGAGATCCTCTTTGTCGGTGCCTTCCAGGTAGGAGGTCAGGGTCGCTTCCAGGGCGGCGAGGCAGAGCTTGTCAGCGCGAAGGGCGCGGGCGAGAGGATGGATGCGCATGGCGGAGATCCAACGCGAAGCGCCGACCGCTATCCCTGCCTGCGGTCCGCCGAGGAGCTTGTCTCCCGAGAAGATGGCGAGGTCAGCTCCACTCCTAAGGATTTCCTGCACCCTGGGTTCTTCACCAAGGGGTAACAGTGCCCCGCTGCCCACGTCGGCGATGACCGGAAGTCCCAGGGATGTGAGATCCTCGACCCCTACCGACTCCGTAAAGCCGACCATATCGAAGTTACTTGGGTGGACCCAGAGGACCGCGCTGGTATTCTCGTTTACGGCGTTCTCGTAATTCGAGAGCCTCGTACGGTTTGTGGTTCCGACCTCCCGGAGGCGGGCGCCGGAGAGGGCCAG
This sequence comes from uncultured Rubrobacteraceae bacterium, assembly GCA_963808845.1. Classification (GTDB taxonomy): domain Bacteria; phylum Actinomycetota; class Rubrobacteria; order Rubrobacterales; family Rubrobacteraceae; genus Rubrobacter_D. The sequence goes on along the minus strand of CAWEHD010000032.1, from coordinate 88,318 downwards.
CACTTCAGGGATGCGGAATCCACCCCCGATCTCGATGAGCTGGCCTCGAGAGACGATCACTTCGGGCGTCTCAGACGCTTTCGACGCGACGACCGCAGCCAGCGCGAGGAGCGTCGCCCCAGCACAGTTGTTGACGACGAGCGCGTCCTCGGCACCGGTCAGCTCCTTGAGAAGCGGCACCGCGTGATCGTAGCGCGAGCCCCTGCTGCCGGAGCGGAGATCGTACTCCAGGTTGGAATAGCCGGTGGCAACATTGTAGGCCGCCAGCGCCGCCTGCTCGGAGAGGACCGAGCGGCCCAGGTTGGTGTGAAGGACCACGCCTGTTGCGTTGACGACGCGCCTGAGACCTCGAGTGGTGAGGAGCCCTGAGGCTTCGGCGAGGACGGCCCTCTCCGAGACCTCAGGTCCCCCACCCGCAACGATGCGGCGCCGCAGGCCCTCGAGCGCCTCGCGGACGGCCGCCGTCGCCGAAGCCCGGCCGTGACGGGCGACGAGCGTCCGTCCCGATGGGTCGCGCATCACGGCGTCTACCGCAGGGAGGCTCCTGAGCAGATCCCTTTTCCCCGTATCCATCATGCGTTACCAAGTATAACCTTGCAGCTTGAGCACTGTGCTAAACTTGCGCCGTCGAAGCTCGGGAGAGCCGGAGGGAGGCTGCTTTTGGGCCAGGGAACCACCAAATTCATGGTCGGGGCGACCGTCGGGGCCGTCGGCGGTTTCGCCGTCGGAGCCTTCGCGACCACAACGACCGCGCGGTCGGCCCGCCAATCGGCGCTAGGCGGGCTGGACGTCTCCGCGCGTTTTGTGGGCAGGACCGTAGTCCGGGCGGTGGATGGTCTGGGTTCCATAGTGGAATCCGGTTATACCCGTATCCGTGGCAGGGAGAAGTATCTCGAACACGAGATCGACGAGCTCAGAGAGCAGATCGCACGCCTGCAGCAGCGTATTGACTGAGAGCGGGAAGGGTAACCCTTCCCGCTCTCAGTCAGCATTTCAGCATTTCAGCATTGCAGCACTTCAGCACGCTCAGGCTGGCGCCTTCGCTTGTCAGCACTTCAGCAAGTCGTGCCGTAGCCTCGCCAAGAGCGTAGAGCGCGACTGCCGCTGGTAGTGGTTCTTCGTGCGCGGTAGGGCAAGGTACGGAACGGGAGGAGCTGACATGCTGACAAGCGAGGGCCAAAGGCCCGAAGCGTGCTGACAAGCGCCCGACAGGGCGTGTGCTGAAATGCGGGCGCCAGCTACTGGCGCCCTCCGAAGAAGCGGCGCAGCCAGTCGGGCAGGACTGCGCCTTCGTCCGTAGCCCTCTTGTAGTCAGCCAGGTCGTCGGGGTGTACCGGGGTGCCAGACTCGCCGAGGAGAGCGCCGGCGTCCTTCAGACGAGTCTCTGGCGTCCCATCTGAGAATGCGGCCTCGACCAGGTAGTTGCCGTTCCAGCGGACGCGGTAGATGCGAAGTCCTGCGAGCTCGTGCTGTGTAAAGCGGCGGTCGAGGTCTGAGGCTGCGGCCCTGGCGTCTTCTTCGCGGGCGAACTCGTAGCCCAGAGTAGTGGATCGTGGCCCTGACCCCTCCTCCATCTCAGGATGCTCCAAGCTTCGACATCCAGAGACCCGGGTCGCCAACCTCTTCGAGTGAGGGAAGGTTCTCGGGCCTCTCCCAGATACGGTTCAGGCCCTCCATCCCCTGGCGCCTGACCACGGCGTCGGCGAAGCGTTCGCCGAGCCTGTACTGCTCCAGCTTGACGTCGAGGCCTGTCAGACGGAAGACCGCGGTCTCGAGGGGTGGGCGGTGGGCCCTGCTCCTCGCCATGCGCTCCTTGAGATCCTCGTAGTTGGGTACCAGGCCCTTGCCGACGTTGTGCATCACGTAGTCCGAGTAGCCCTCGATCACCGACATGGCGGCCTGCATCCGGTCGAATGACTCGCGCTGGGAGCGGCTCATCAGCAACTCTACCGACCGGCTGCCGGTCTTCAGGTTCCCTGAGAGGCGGCGTAGCGTCTCACGCGGGCCGAGGCGGTCGGCGAGCGGTGAGATCAAGCTCTCCAGAAGCTCCCCGAGATGTCTACGCAGCCACGGATAGCCCTCGAACTGGAGCGCGTGGGTCATCTCGTGAAGCACGATCCAGAGTCGCAGGCCGTCGACTGGCACCCCGAGCCTTCCTGCAGCCGAGACTATGTTCCCGTCGAGGAAGAAGACCTTGCCTGGCTCTTCGCTCCGCTCCGCTACGAGAAGCGGTCCCGTATCGTACTGTCCCAGAACCCTAGAGGAGAGGAACCCGAGGAGGAGCCCGACCTGTGCCGTCAGCGTCACGCCTCCAACGGCCCACGCGAGGTCGCCGGCGCCGGCTGCGGCGCGTTGTACGACAGGCTCCATCAGCCTTCCGAAGCCCTCGATATTGAAGTCGATCCACTCTGCCCTGTCCGCGATCCTGAGTTGGCGGCCGTCCGGAGGTCCCTGTGGTAACTCGATGCCGGTGAAGGCCGAGAGCGGATCGATTGTGGTCTGTACGGCGCCAGCGTAGTCGAAGTCGCCGGCGGGCCGCCGCTCGGTGCGGGAGGCGAGCGTCACTGCTATGGTCCGCGCCGCGCCCCAGGAGATCATCGACGGTCTCTCGTAAAGAACGACATGCAATGAGTATATACGTTGCTGGGGCCATCGAGTCGCGGCTGTTTGTAAGGTGCGCGTCCGCGGGTTATATTCTGTTGTATGTTCGGCGTCGGGCCCCAAGAGATGGTAATAGTCGGCCTCATCTTCCTCGTGATCTTCGGTCCCGGCTCGCTGCCCAAGATGGCCAAGGATGTGGGACGCTTCGTGTCAGAAGCCCGCCGCGCCATCGACGACTTCAAGGAAGAAATCACCGCGGCCGGCGACGACGAAGAAGACGAAGACAAGCACTAGCCCTTCGGGCTAGTGCTTGTCAGCATTTCAGCATTTCAGCACGCTCAGGCTGGCGCCTTCGCTTGTCAGCACTTCAGCAAGTCGTGCCGTGGCCTCGCCAAGAGCGTAGAGCGCGACTGCCGCTGGTAGTGGTTCTTCGTGCGCGGCAGGGCAAGGTACGGAACGGGAGGAGCTGACATGCTGACAAGCGAGGGCCAAAGGCCCGAAGCGTGCTGAAGTGCTGACTTGCTGAGGCCTGAAAGGCCGAAATGCTGACTAGCTTTCTTCAGGGACGTAGAGGGCTCGTCGGAGTGGGTTCTCGTGGTGGCTCCAGCCACCTGGGGCCACGTTCTTTGTGGTCTCGATATACATTTCGGCCCTCGCGTCGAGGTTGTCAATGAGGTGGACGAGCAGGGCTTCAAGGGTCTTGGGACGCTCGGGTGAACCGTACTCCGTCTCGCCCTGGTGCGAGATCAGGACGTGAGAGAGCCTCAGACGCAATTCATCGGGAAACGCTGGCAGGGTGGCGACGTAGGATGCCACGAGACGCTCCCCCAGCACGACGTGGCCGAGCAGCCGGCCTTCTGTCGTGTACGCGAAGGCTCCCCTGTCCCAGGACAGTTCGCGCACCTTACCTACGTCGTGGAAGATAGCGCCGAAGACGAGCAGGTCGCGGTCTACGGGGTATAGCTCGGCCAGCTCGTGGGCGATCCTCAGGCAACTTACCGAGTGTTCTAGCAGTCCCCCGATCCTGGCGTGGTGCATCGTCTTGGCCGCAGGGGCTTCGCAGAACGCGTTCCAGAAATCCTCATCCGAGACCATCTTCTCGAAAAGCCCTCTGAGGTATTCGTTCTCGAGCTCCCGCCCGGCACGTTCGAGCTCCGCCGCAAGGGCTTGGCGGTCCAACTCCGTGGCAGGGAGGTAGTCCTCCTTGGAGACGTCCTCGGGCCGCAGGAGTCGCAGCTGGTCGAGCTTCACCTGCAGGGTACCGCGGTACTCGTGGGTGTGTCCCTCGACGTCAACGTAGACCGGGTCCTGTGTCTCGCGGAGGAACTCTTCGGGGAGTTTCCCCCACATGCGGGCGTCTACCGAGCCCGTACGGTCGACCAGCTTCAGGGAGAGGTAGGGGACGCCGCGGCTATCATTGCGGACCGTGGAGTCCGTGGCGAGGAAGCTGGCGCGCAACCTGGAGCCTGGCTCCAGATCGCGCGCCCAAAACTTCTCCTTATTCAGAAGCGTTTCCTTCCAGCCCTACCCTTTGACGGCCCCTGCCGTCAGCCCTGAAACGATGCGGCGCTGGAAGATCAGGACGAGTATCACGAGCGGCACTGTTACGACCACCGCTGCGGCGGCCTGCGCCCCGTAGTCCACGGTGTAGACCGTGGCGAAGTTCGGGATCGCGACCGTCACCGGCTGCTTGGCCGGGTCGAGCAGAAACGTGTTGGCGAACAGGAACTCGTTCCAGGCGTGGATGAACGTCAGGATCGCCGTCGTGAACACCCCAGGCGCCGCGAGCGGCACGATGACCTTACGGAAAGCCTGTATCGTCGTCGCCCCGTCTACCTTGGCCGCGTCCTCGAGGTCGACGGGAAGCTCCCTGAAGAACGCCACAAGCAGCCAGATCGTCAGCGGCAGGGCGAAGACCGTATCGGTAATGATCACCGACGCGTAGGTGTCTATGAGGCCGACCTGGGCGAACTGGATAAAGAGCGGGGCGATGATCGCCACCGCGGGGAAGAAGCTGATCGCGAGTATCAGGGTCATCACGGTGCCCTTGAACCGGAACCTCAACCTGGCTATCGCGTAGGCCGTTATGGACCCGAAGAAGAGGCAGATAACGGTGGTCACCGTGGAGATTATCGTGCTGTTGACGAGAGCCTGCTGGAACGCCGGGTCGCCAAAGATCGTGACGTATGACTCGGATGTGGGGGTCTGGGGCAGGATCGTCGGCGGTGAGGCGAAGAGCTCGGTCTTGGTGACGATGCTCATCTTGAAGATCCAGAGGAGCGGGAAGACGCTCACCAGAACGAAGGCTACGAGGAAGACGTAGAAGAGAACCGAGTTGAGCGTCCCCCGGCCCGCTGCTCCTTTTGTAGTAGTTGCGCTAGCCACCGCTTAATCCTCCTCCACCGAGGTTCGCATGCCAAGGACCCTGATAAAGAAGAGCGCTATGAGGAACGCCGTCACGAATATGAAGACAGCCGCGGCGTTACCTGGCCCGAACTGGAGCTGGCTGATCCTCACGCCCTCGTAGACGTACGTGCTGAGGGACGCCAGCTCCCTGTTGCCCAGCACCCAGAACAGGTCGTAGACCCTGTAGGCGTCGAGGGTACGGAAGAGGACGGCGACCAGGATGGCGCCCTTGAGCAGCGGCAGCGTTATCCGGAAAAAGCGCTGTATCCAGTTTGCCCCGTCCACCCTCGCCGCCTCGTAGACCTCGCCGGGGATGGTCTGCAGGCCCGCCAGGAGTAGAAGCGCCACGAACGGCGTCGTCTTCCACACGTCCACCAGGATGGCTCCGATCAGCAAGAGCGTCCGGCTGGAGAGGATCGGCTCGCTGATGATGCCTAAGTTGTCGGCCACGTACTGGACGATCCCGACCTGGCTCTGGAACATCAGGCGCCACATGACCGCCGCGATGACCGTGGGGAACGCCCACGGTACGAGAACGGCGGCCCTGACCAACCCCCTGCCCCTGAAGGCCCTGTTTATCGCGAGAGCTATGCCAAGGCCGATAAAAAACTCCAGAGCGACGCTCACCACCGTAAAGATCACGGTGTTGTAGAGCCCTTCCCCGAAGTCGGAATCCTGGAACATATCGGTGTAGTTCTCGAATCCGATGAACGAACCGAAGCCGCTGATGGTTGAGTCGGTCAGGCTCAACACGATACCGTAGAGTATCGGGAAGAACGCTACGACAACGATGATCAGCAGAGAGGGCAGGACCATATAGTAGGCTGTCCTTCGTTCGGGGTTGCCGAACTCCTCCTTGAACCAACCGCGCCCTTTCTTCTCTGTCGATGCGCTCGCCACACTCACCCCTTTCTTCCAGGTCCCGGCGAGGGTACGGCCGGGCGATCGGCCAAACCTACTGAGTCTCCTCCATGATCTGGCCCAGGCTCTTCTGGAGGGTCTTGACGGCCTCCTCCGGGGAGATGTCGCCCTTCAAAGCAGAGTTGAACTGCTCGGCCATCTCCAGAGACATGTCCCCATAGTACTCGGTAACAGGCCGCGACTTGACGTTCTTGAGGAGAACGTCTGAGGCCAGCTTTACAACAGGCGTAGCCTCCGCCACCTCAGGGTCGTTGTAGAGTGCCTTCCTGGACGGATCGTAGCCGCCTATGATTACTCGCGCTTTCTGGCTCTCTTCGCTGGTCATGAACTCGATGAACTTCCAGGCGTCTTCCTCGATCTCGGTGTTGGCGTAGATCGACATCTGCCACCCGCCGAGACAGCTGTAGGTCTGGTTTCCAGGCTTGTCCACAGGTATGGGCGCGATCCCGATCTGCTCGGGCTTTATCTTGGTCGTCTCCGGGTCGCCGAACAATCCATACAGCGACGGCCAGTACCTGATGAACACCGAGTCTTCGGCGTAGAAGTTCGCCCCCGACTCCGTCTCGGTCCAGTTGGCCACGGCCTCGGGCGCAGCGCCGCTGGTGACCATACGGTTATACGTCGCGAGGCCAGCCGCCGCCTCGGGGCTGTCAATAACGACGTTATCGTTCTCGTCGAGGACGTCGCCGCCGTGGGTCCAGATGTACTCGAGGGCATTGCACACCCCGCCCTCGTAGTTCGATCCCTGGAAGACGAAGCCGTTCTGGATTCCCGCCTCCTCGCTGACCTGCAGGGCCATCTCCTCGAGTTCGCCCCAGGTCTCGGGGGGGGCTGAGATACCGCTCTCATCGAGGAGGTCCTTGCGGTAGTAGAGGAGTCCCGCGTCGGGACAGCTGCACCACGGCACCGCGTAGATTCCACCATCGTACTCGGCTACCGATATCGTGACGGGAATGAACTTCTCTTGCTCCGAGGCGGGGAAGCGGTCGGAGAGATCCATGGTCCAGTTCTGCGGGGCAAACTGCTTGGGCCAGATGACGTCGACCCCTACAACGCTTATATCACTGGTTCCTGCCTGGAACTCGGTCCTCAGCTTGTCGTAGTAGGCATTCGAAGAGGCGGGCATCTCGCGGTGGATGGCCTCGAGCTCGCTTATCTTCTGCTTGTTGAACTTGTCTATCAGCTTGGCGATGCTGCCGTCCGCGTCCGGGCCCATGGTGAAGATGATCTTACCGGAGCCCGAGCCCCCTCCGCCGCAGCCCGCGGTCCCGAGGAGAGCAGCCCCCGCGAGCCCAGCGCCGCCCATCTTGAGGAAGTCGCGCCGGTTCAGTTTTCTCCCGGCGATCGCTCCAGATCCTTCGTTTTTCTCCGTCATGCGCAATTTGCCCTTTCTAAGCCACCACAACACATTGCTGTCCCTATCGAATTCTACCCTCACCGGATGCGGCTCGACGGTAACCTGGCGTGGTCCGCATCCGGCGCAGTCGTTCCATCTCCCTACAAGATCGCCTGTTCGGTCTCCAGATCGAAGATCCGTATCTTGCTCGGGTCGACCACCAGGCGCATCGTGTGGCCCTCACGCGCCGTGCTCTCCGGCGCGACGCGAGCGACCATCAGGTTGCCGCCGACGTCCTCGGCCGACCCTCCCATGGTGTCCTGCTCGGCGCCGCCCTCGTCGTCTTCGGACATCTCGGCGACGCTCGACAGGTGAACGGCCTGCTCCCTGGGCGGCTCGAAGTAGATGTACTTCTCGGATCCCATGCTCTCTATAACCTGCGCCTCGACATCCACGGAGTTGGAGCCATCCGTCACGCCCAGAGCCTCGGCCGCCTCGGTCTCGGCGTCCTCCATGTGCTCGGGACGGATGCCGAGCACGATCTCGCCGACGTGCTCCCCAAGGTCTTGACCCCTTCTCTCCTTGACCTCTTCCACTACCTCGCGGCTCATAGGCATGCGGGTACTGCCGAAGGTGACTGTATAGCCGCCGTTCTCTTTCTCCAGGCGCGCCCGGAGAAAGTTCATCGCTGGTGAGCCTATAAAGCCCGCCACGAAGACGTTGTTCGGATGGTCGTACATTTGCTGCGGCGAGTCTATCTGCTGCACCTTACCGTCCTTGAGGACGACGATCCGGTCGGCCATCGTCATGGCCTCGGTCTGGTCGTGGGTGACGTAGATGCTCGTTGTGCCGATCCTGTTGTGCAGCTTGGCTATCTCCGTCCTCATCTGCACCCTCAGTTTGGCGTCGAGGTTGGAGAGAGGCTCGTCCATAAGGAAGGCTTTCGGCTCGCGGACTATGGCACGCCCGAGGGCCACCCGCTGCCTCTGGCCGCCGGAGAGCGCCTTGGGCTTCCTGTCGAGGAAACGCTCGATGGAGAGAATCCTTGCGGCCTCCTCCACCCTGCGCGAGATCTCGTTCTTGTCCAACTTCCTGAGCTTGAGGGCGAAGCCCATGTTCTCCCGCACGTTCATGTGCGGGTAGAGGGCGTAGTTCTGGAACACCATCGCTATGTCCCGCTCGCGCGGAGGAAGGTCGTTGACGACCTGATCCCCTATAAAGACCTTGCCCCCGCTGATGTCCTCGAGGCCGGCGATCATACGCAGAGCCGTGGACTTCCCGCAACCTGACGGCCCGACGAAGACGACGAACTCCCCGTCCGGGATATCCAGACTCATCTTGTCGACGGCGATCACGTCCTCGCCGAAGACTTTGGTTACCTCCTCAAGGGTTACTTCAGCCATCCCACTTCCTCCTTCCGTTTACCCGAACGGCTTTGTCGTCCAGGATCCCCTCGTTGCCTCTTGGGCTCTTCTACCCCTGTACCTGGCTACATTCTACATAAAGCTAGCCCGCCCCGCGCAAGTGGTATTTTTCTTTGATTCCGAGTACGCGCTCGACGGACTTCCGGACCCGTGATACCAACAAGATGTGTATTTCCCCTGACCCGACGGCTGACACTAAGGCATCGTAAGCTCGTGTGGTGGACTGACGATTTGCAGATCAGTCCCTGCCTCGACCACTGCAGGGCCAGTTTGCCGCTGAGAGTGGGGCGAGTCTCGGTTATGCTTTGTGGAGCGTGATCGAGTTGTTCTACGAAGCCGGCACCCTCGTCGCGACCGGGTCATCTTCCGGGCTGCCCGAGCCTTTCGTCTGGGACGGAAGGACCCTCCAGTGGCGGGCCCCCGCAAACGCCTACCGCGAGACCGTTCTGAGCTTGCGGGCCAAGGGCGTTTCGCACGAGGACAGGGCCTCGGCCTTCGAGAAGATACCGCTCGAGTCCCGCGTGGCCATGGAGCCCCGCCCTTACCAGAAGGAGGCCCTCGGCGCCTGGCGCCGGCATGGGCTCCGCGGCGTGGTCGTCCTGCCGACCGGCGCGGGGAAGACGGCCGTGGCGGTGAGCGCGATGGAGCGTGTCGGGCGGAGCACGCTAGTTGTCGTTCCGACCCTCGCGCTGCTGAAGCAGTGGTACTCCATCTTGCAGGACGCCTTCGGCGGCTCGGTAACGATCGGGCTGCTCGGCGGTGGCTACCACGAGATAACGCCTATCACCGTGACCACCTACGACTCGGCCTACATCCACGCCGAGCGCTACGGGGACCGCTTCGCGCTTGTCGTCTACGACGAGGTACACCACCTGCCCGCCCCGAAGAACGCGATCATCCCCAAGATGCTGCTCGCGCCCTACGCCCTCGGCCTCACCGCAACGCCGGAGAGGCCCGACGGAGGGCACGGACTGCTGCCTGATCTCGCAGGCCCTATCGTCTACCGCCGCTCGCCCGAGGATCTCGCGGGGACTTACCTCGCCCCGTTCGAGCTGGTCCGCATACCCATCGAACTCACCGCCCAGGAACGCTTCGATTATGCCCAGGCCGAGGCCGTCTACAGGGACTTCCTCGAGAAGCACCGTCTGCCGATGCGCTCCCCAGAGGACTGGAAGCGCTTCATTATGGTCGCCGCAACGAGTCATTCCGGGGGGAGGGAAGCGCTGCTTGCGGCGCGCCAGCGGCGTGAGATCAGGGAAGGCGCGCTTAGGAAGGGGACGACGCTGGAGACGCTTCTCAGGAGGCACTGGGACGATCGCGTCATAGTCTTCGCCAAGAGCGTCGATGAGGTCTACGATCTCAGCCGGAGGTTCCTCATACCGGGTGTGACCTACGAGACGCCAGCCCGCGAGCGCAAGGAGATTCTCGACCGCTTTCGGGAGGGCCGCTACAGGGCCGTGATAGCCTCAGACGTCCTGAATGAGGGGGTCGACGTTCCAGACGCAGGGGTGGCCGTGATACTCGCCGGCAGCGCCTCCAGGCGCGAATATGTCCAGCGCCTCGGCCGTATCCTCCGTCCGAGGGAAGGCAAACGGGCGATCCTCTACGAGCTCGTCACTAGCCAGACGGGCGAAGAGTTTACGGCCCGCCGCCGTAAGGAGGCCCTGCTCTAGTGCTTCGCAGCGAGCACGTCATGGCCCGCCTGAACCGCGGCAGGCTCGTCCCCCACAGGCTCTCGCCGGACGACCAGCGCTCCCTGGCCGTCGCAGCGGAACTCTGCGACCTCTACGCCGCCCACATCGGGCAACCACGGTCCCGCCTGGAGCGGGAGCTTACAGTCAGGGAGGAGGGACTCGGCCCTGGTCTCGACTCCCGCAGGGGATTCAGGATCGTACGCGCCCTCTCCAAGCTACTCGAGGAGCGAGTCGGTTGGACAGCGCCGATCGAGGCCGACCCCTACACGCTACGCACCCGCGTCTTCGAGCTAGCGGCGACCCTGCCAGAGCCACCGGCCGCGGAACCTGGTCTGCTCGAGACGCCTACGCGCGAGGACGTGCTCTCGCAGGTCGCCGTGGAGACCGGGGTCGAAGACCCGGCCGCCTGTATGTACGCGGATAGGCAGGGCGCCCAACTCCTCGGCGACTTCGATCGGCCTTCGCCCGAAATGCTCGTCCGTCGCTATAACGTCGCCCAGGTACAGGGGGTGCTCTACTCGGCGAGAAGTCTCGTCGTCGACCTCGGTGAGGGGGCGGACGCAAGGCTCGTGCTCCACTACGTAAAGCTCCTTGGTTTGATCTACGACCTCGAACCGCTCGCTCGCGGCCACCGGCTCCACCTCGACGGTCCGCTCTCTATCTTCGGTGGCACCCGCAAGTACGGGCTGCGCCTGGCGAAGTTCCTCCCCGGCCTGCTGATGACTTCTCCCTGGGAGCTCTCGGCGAACGTGGAGTGGAAGGGCAGGGAGGCAGTTCTGGAGCTGGATTCAGAGACGTCCGAACTGGAAAGTCACTACCTTGGGCCGAAGGACGAGCGCGAGGCCGACGATGTCCGCGCTGCTTTCGTCCGGGCGTGGGAACGCGCGAAGGATACAGGCGGCTGGGAGCTCGAAAGTGGAGGCGACGTGCTGCCCTTCCCGGAGAGGAAAGCGGCCCTCGTCCCCGACTTTACCCTGCGACACACGAACACAGGGGAGGTGGTCCAACTGGAGATCCTCGGTTTCTGGTCAGAGCGCAACCTCGTCGAGCGCGTAGCCCTGCTCAGGGAGGCAGGGAAGCAGGGCCACCGCGTGCTCGTCGCCGCCTCGGAGAGACTCGGCGCCTCGCAGGACGCCCTCTCCGGGGCCGTGGAAGGAGGCGTCGTGCCTTTCAAGGACCGGCTCCCGGCGAAGGCCGTACTCGCGGCGTTGCAGTAGTCCGACCAATATAATCCCGTGCATGAAGCGGAGTTTGGGATCCCTGATCGCGCTGACACTTGCGTGCACCGTGGCCGCCACGATCTTCGGGTTCGGATCAGAAGTCTTCTCGTGGAGAAGCGTCTACAAAGGCCTTGGCCGCGAGGAGCTGATCCAGGCCACCCGCCTGTTCGCCTACATCGCACTCGGGGTCCTGCTCGTGTTCCGTGGCGGCTGGCTCGGGGTTCTTGCCGCCATCCTCATGACCACGGCGGCCACGTCCGCTGAGTGGGCGCTCTATCCTTTCGCCTACGCTTGGGCAGCCGTCGACGACCCGGCGGGCTACGCCGACAAGTTCGGGAGCGTCGGGCGTCCCTCCTACATCTTCTGGACCACCTACGACGTCCTCGGGGTGGGGATCTCCGCCGTCCTCGCCCAGGGACTTCGCATTATGGCCCACGCCAATCCGAGGGGTCGTTGAAGCGATTTGCCTCCGGCAAATCGCGGCTTCAGGTATCAGGTGTCAGGTGTCAGGTTTTGGCCGAGAGACTGACATAGTTTGAATAGCGGGGATCATAATCTTTGCAGGTTGCTTCTAATAAGGTGTTGCACGCACGACCTCGAATTCCTCGTCTTCGTCGAAGTCGAGCAGGTAGACCTCGCCAAGGGTGTTGAAGTCGTAGCGCGAACTCGGCAGGACTCCATCGACTGAATCCTCGACCTCGACGCCGGTCACGAGTTTGCCCCTTCCTTGGCACCGCCTGCACTCCGCAGGGCGCCAGGAGGCACCGTCGTCGCCCCGCCCTTGGCAGTTGGGGCACTCCCTGAAGGCCGTGTAGCGGATCGTTACAGTCCTCATGTTCCGGCTACTACGGCCCTACCGCCAGCTCTGCTGGTAGGAGATCTGCTCCTCTGTCAGGGTTTCGGGTTCTACACCGAGGGCGGCCAGCTTGGCGCGGGCGACGAGTTCGTCTATCGCCTCGGGGATGGGTTGGATGCCCGGCGCCATCTCCGCTGCGTGGCTGGCGAGGTGGTGCGCCGCGAGCGCCTGCACCGCGAACGTGAGATCCATTATCTCGACGGGATGCCCGTCTGCGGCTGCGATGTTGACGAGCCGCCCGCGCGCGAGGACGTGCAGCCGCCTCCCGTCAGGGAGCTCGTACTCGGTAATGTTGCGCCGGACCTCGCGTGAGCCCGCCGCCGACTCGCGCAGGGCGGCGAGATCGAATTCGTGATCGTAATGTCCGGCATTCGCGAGAAGTGCGCAATCCTTCATCCGCGCGAAGTGCTCTGTCCCTAGCACTTTGAGGTTGCCCGTGCCAGTCAGGAACACGTCCCCGACCTCGGCGGCCTGTAGCGAGTTCATCACCTCGTAGCCTTCCGAGTACGCCTCGAGTAGCTTCACGGGGTCAGGCTCGCACACGATGACGCGGGCGCCCATACCGTCGGCGTACTTGGCGAGGCCACGCCCTACCCAGCCGAAGCCCATCACCACGACCGCCTTTCCCGAGAGGAAGAGGTTGGTGTTCGAGAGCAGGGCGACGATAGAGGAGTGGCCAGTGCCGTAGCGGTTATCGAAGAGGTGCTTCATCCTGGCGTCGTTGGCGGCCAGCACAGGGAATGGTAGTACCTCCTCGGCCGTCATGGCTTCGAGCTTCAGTACGCCCGTTGTGGTCTCCTCTGAGGCTCCAAGGACATTACCAACGAGGTCAGGGTGGTGTTCGATCAGACGTCCGACGAGCTCGGCTCCGTCGTCGACGATCAGGTCGGGGCCTGTCTCGAGCGTTCTGTGCAGATAGCCCTCGAAGTCCTCGTCTGAAGGGTCGTGGGTGGCGAAGACTCTCACGCCCCGTTCGGCCAGGGCCGCGCAGACATCGTCCTGGGTAGAGAGCGGATTGCTCCCCGAGACGGTAACCTCGGCTCCTGCCTCGGACAACAGTAGGGCCAGATAGGCCGTCTTCGCCTCGAGGTGGATGGTCATAGCAACCTTACGGCCACGCAGCGAACCATCGGCGAGTTGTTCGCCGGCGATCTTGTTCAGAACCGGCGCGTGCTGGGCGACCCAGTCGATCTTGCGGTGTCCCTCCGGTGCGAGGGAAGGATCCTTGACGAGTGATTCTCTGATCATGTCTCTCCTACTCAGCGTGCCGTCCTACGAGCCGGATTAGGGCTCATCTATGTCCTGACCAGTTTACAATCCTGGCAAAAAGAATGCTCTCATGCCTGTCCCTACATTAGAATCTCACCATCGACGAGAGGCACAGATATAGGATCACGGCCGCCTGGGTGAGCTACGTGACCATCCAGGTGATCTGGCTAGTCTGCATCTTCGTTACGCCCCCTGCTTTGAAGCTCTATCCTTCGAAGCTCTGGGCCCTGCCGTTTTGCCTGGTCACAGTCGCCAACGGGCTGCACATGATCTTCTTCCGCTACGAGTACAACGCCGTCCTCAGGCGCGCGGTGCGCATTCTCCCCTACGCCAGGTATCTTACGCCCTTGCGGGAAGAGCCAAGGTACTTCCTGCCGCTCGGCACCGCCTACACACTTTTCGGCGTGGCTTCCATCGTGCTGCTCATGGCAGCGTGAGAGCGGATTGAGGAAGGGTTAACCCTTCCTCAATCCGAGCTTGTCAGTTTCTTTTGCTGAAGTGCTGACTGGCTGAAATGCTGACTAGCTCGTCGTGTATAGGGCATGAGCCCTATACACGACGCTGTAGCACCTCCGTCAGCGTGGCAGGCCTGTCGGTCATGATCACGTTGGCCCCGAGGTCGAGCAGGCGGCGCATCTCGTTCGCCTGGTTTATGGTCCACACGTCCACCCTCACGCCTCTATCATGCGCCGCACGGATGAAGCGCGATGTTACGAGCGGTAGGCCTCTGTGTCTGAGGGGAACCTGAAGCGATTCGTAGGCCGGGTGCACGAGCCGCTCCAGACACAGCCTGCTCAGCAGGTAGAAAACTCCTATCTCCCACTTCGACGCTCCTGTGGAAACGTGGCCGCCGGAGATCCTACGGAACCGCTTCACGATAGCGTGAGGGGTGGAGACCACGAGGACACGCCCCAACGCGTCCGCGTCGCGCAAGACCCCGAGGACCGCGGCTTCGATACCAGGACGACCGGCTTTTATTTCGATGTTGATCGCAACACCGGGGAATTCTCTGAGGACCTCCTCGAGCGTCGGAACCCGAACGTCGCGTCCACGGTACGGACGGCTGAGTCCCCCGTCGGGGCTGAAGTTATGGCCGGCATCGAACCCGCGAAGCTCGTCGACGGTCATCTCCGAGACGGGTCCTGCCCCGTCCGTGGTCCGATCCACGGTCGCGTCGTGGATCACGACGACATGCCCGTCGCGGGTCAGGTGGACGTCGAGCTCGAGGCCGCCGGCCCCCGCCTCCACCGCAAGCCGGAACGCCTCGATGGTGTTCTCAGGGGCGAGGGATGAGGCACCCCTGTGGGCCAGGTTGACTGGCCATTCGCCTTGGACGGTCCTCTGTCCCCCTTTCCGCAAGATCAGGGCGACGGAGCAGGCCAACCCTGCGAGTGAGATCAGGACCAAGTGTTTTCCGCGCATCAAGAGAACTTAGCACAAAGCGGTACGTAAGAGGCTGCGCCTCTTACGTACCGCGGCTACAGGCATCAGGTTACAGGTTTCAGGAAGAACAATGGGCTAACCAGCTGACTCGATGAAATGCTTGCATGCCCCTTTGCGATCTGCTCTTGTGGAGATGGCGTGCGGCGTTGACCCCACTATTTGTCTCTCGTATACTCTGCGGGCTACCCTGTCGGAGTGGCGGAATTGGTAGACGCGCTAGGTTGAGGGCCTAGTCCCCGATAAGGGGGTGGGGGTTCGAGTCCCCCCTCCGACACCAGGCTCGCCCTGGATGCGCGTACCGGGTACTCGTACTGGATGTGAACAGCCGATCAACCTTGTAACCTCATGCACGCCGAGAGATACATCGGGGTGTATAATTACTTCCGGACTCGCCTGTTCTCCCCATCCTCCCCGGGCGAGTCCTTCTTCTTAGCAAGTCAGCACGGCGGCTGTGCCGCCTTGTCAGCACGCTTCGGGCCCTTTGGGCCCTCGCTTGTCAGCATGTCAGCTTCGTCCGTCTGGGGACTTGCCCCGTCGCATGGGAGCAACCCTCTGAGATTCTCTGGAGCCTCGGACGAGGCCTACCACCCTGCTGAAATGCTGACTAGCTGACAAGCGGAGGCGAAGCCGGAGCGTGCTGACAAGCCTGCGAAGCAGGCGTGCTGAAATGCTTCAACCTATGAAAAACAGGGTGATATTGGTCAGGGTGAAGAGTCCTACGATGATCAGGGTCAACCTCGTGAGGTTCTTCTCCATGATGGTGGTGCCTGAGAAGGTACCGCCCATTCCGCCGCCGAGCGAGGATGAGAGCCCGCCTCCCTTTCCGGAGTGTAGGAGGATCAAGCCTACCAAGGCTATGCAGAACACGACTTGAAAGAAAGCGACGATGTAATACAGCATACGTCTACCTTACCACAGGCACTACTGCTCCGTCTGCTCGACGGTGTTCTGCGCGGCCCAAATGAGCTCGACAAACGATTCGACCTCGAGGCTTGCACCGCCGACGAGGGCGCCGTCGATGTCTTCCTGGGCCATGATCTCATCGGCGTTCTCGGGTTTGACGGAGCCGCCGTAGAGTATGCGGACACTGGCTGCGAAGTCGTCCCCTTGCGTCTCCCTCAGCAGGTCCCTGATCTTACCGATGGCATCCTGGGCGTCCTCGGGGGTTGCTGTATCGCCTGTCCCTATCGCCCAGATGGGCTCGTAGGCGAAGACGACGCTCTCGCCACCGGCGTCTTCGAGTTCCTCGAGCACCTGCCCCACCTGGTCCGAGACCTTCTCCCACATACCCCCAGCGTCGCGCTCCTCTTTGGTCTCCCCGACGCAGACGATGGGTAGGATGTCGGCCTCCACCGCACGCCTCGCCTTCCTGGCGACCATATCGTCGGTCTCGCCGAAGACTTCACGCCGCTCGGAGTGGCCCACGATCACGGCTCCGGCCTCGACGTCGAGGAGCATGGGTGCAGAGACCTCACCGGTATACGCACCCGAGTCCTCGTAGTAGAAGTTCTGCGCGCCTGCGATTAACGCAGAGTCTCCAGCCATCCTGCCTACCTCGTGCAGGCAAGTGAAGGGGACACAGACGACCACGTCGACCTCCTCCGCGTCGGCGGCGCGCGGCAGGAGGGCGGCCGTGTACTCCTGGGCCTCCCTAACGGTCTTGTTCATCTTCCAGTTCGCGGCCATCATCGGGCTTCGGGGCATGAGATCTCCTCCCAGTTCTATTCTTCGGGCAGGACTGCTATGCCTGGCAGTTCCTTACCTTCGACGTATTCGAGCGAGGCCCCACCACCGGTCGAGATATGGCTCATCCGGTCTTCGAGCCCGAGTTTGTTGACGGCAGCGACCGAGTCTCCGCCGCCTACCACACTCGTTGCACCGCTCTCGGCGACGGCCCTGGCCACACCCTCCGTGCCCTTCGCGAAGGCGTCGATCTCGAAGACGCCCATCGGTCCGTTCCAGAAGATGGTGCTCGCACCCGAGATGTGGCCCTCGAAGAGAACGACGGTCTCAGGGCCTATGTCCAGGCCCATCTTGCCCGGCGGGATGCCGCCTGGGGCGACAGTCTCGGACTCGGCGTCCTCCTCCATAGCTTCGGCGACGACAACGTCGACCGGCAGGACCAGCCTGTCGCCGGCCTCCTCCATGAGGCGCTTCGCCTCCTCCAGGTAGTCGTCCTCTACGAGAGAGTCACCGATCTCATATCCAAGGGCCTCGAAGAACGTGAAGCCCATCGCTCCGCCGATGAGCAACGAGTCTGCGGTTTGTAGCAGGCTCTCTATAACGCCTAGTTTGTCCGAGACCTTCGCCCCACCGAGGATGGCGACGAAGGGGCGTTCGGGGTCTTCGAGAACCTTATCCAGGTAGTCGATCTCCTCCTCCATCAAGAGCCCCGCGGCCGCTGGCAGCCTCTCGGCCACCCCGACGGTAGTGGCGTGCGCCCTGTGGGCAGCGCCGAACGCGTCGTCTACATAGAGGTCGGCCATTGCAGCGAGCTGATCTGCGAACCCAGGATCGTTCTTGGTCTCGCCCGGATAGAACCTGGAGTTCTCGAGCAACACCACACCCCTGCCGTCCCAATCTTCGAGTGCCTCTTCCACCTCAGGGCCGACGGCAGCGTCGAGCTTCTCCACCGGCTCACCGAGCAACTCCCGGAGCCTAGCGGCGACAGGGTCCATCACGTACTTCTGGTCAGGCTCGCCCTTGGGACGGCCGAGATGGGAGATCAAGACCGGACGAGCTCCCTCAGATAGCAGGTGCCTGATCGTCGGCAGCGCTCGCCGAATGCGCGTGTCGTCCGTGACCTCACCATCCTTGACGGGCACGTTGAAATCCACGCGCACCAGCACCCGTTTGTCCCGCAGATCGAGGTCTCTGACGCTCCGTTTGTTCATGGTGCCTCCTTCGTCGGCAGCATTTCAGCTAGTCAGCACGCTTCGGCCTTTCAGGCCTCCGCTTGTCAGCACTTCAGCTTTCTCGTTGCGCAACAGCCCTGGCTGACATGCTGACAAGGCGGCGCAGCCGCCGCGCTGACATGCTGACTAGCCGCCTGAAGGGCGGCGTGCTGAAAAGCTCCTAGAGCTTTTCACCCATGTAAGCCGCGAGATCACACGTCCTGTTCGAGTAGCCCCACTCGTTGTCATACCAGCCGAGCACCTTGACGGTGCCGCCGTTGGACATGGTGAGCTGCGAGTCGAAGACGCACGAGGCCTTGTTGCCGATGATGTCGCTGGAGACCAGAGGGGCTTCCGCGTACTCCAGGATGTCTGAGAGCTCTCCGTCGGCGGCCGACTGGAAGGCGGCGTTCACGTTCTCGGCGGATGCTTCGCTGGAGATGCGGGCGACGAAGTCGGTTATGGAGCCGTCGGCGACGGGGACGCGCATAGACATTCCGTCGACCTTACCATCGAGCTCGGGGTAGATCACACCCGCCGTCCGCGCCGCGCCGGTGGAGGTCGGGACGATGTTGTTGGGGGCCGAGCGGGCGCGCCTCGGATCCTTGTGGGCCGCGTCGAGGAGGCTCTGGTCGTTGGTGTAGGCGTGCACGGTCGTCATGTAACCGGACTCGATGCCGAAATTGTCTTGGATCACCTTGACCATCGGGATAATGCAGTTGGTCGTGCACGAGGCGTTTGAGACGACCTCGTGGGCTTCGGGGTCGTAGTCCTCGTGGTTCACTTTGTAGACGAAGGTGGCGTCGACACCCTTGCCAGGGGCCGAGATGATGACCTTCTTCGCCCCGCCTTCGATGTGGGCCGCGGCCCCGTCACGGCTCGTAAAGACGCCTGTTGACTCGACCACGATATCGGCGCCGACGTCGCCCCAGGGTATCTGGGCCGGGTCACGCTCGGCGAAGGTCTTGATCTCATGGTCGCCCACGTGCAGGACGTTGCCGTCGAAGGAGACGTCCTCGGGCCAGATTCCGTGGGTCGAGTCGTGCTTGAAAAGGTTTGCCAGGCTATCGAAAGGCATCAGGTCGTTCGCCGCCACGACCTCGATGTCGCCACGGTCCATCGCGGCTTTGGTGAACAGCATCCCGATCCGGCCGAAACCATTTACTCCTACTCTTACGGCCACGCTTCTCTCCATTCTCTAGCTTGCCACACAATCCTATTTTGCCCGAAAGGCCGGAAGATTATGCAGCACGGTGCCTTCGGCAGCAAGGTATGATTGGCGGTCCTGACTACATGGACGACACCGTCAGGATATCATCCGCCACGACCCGTCTACGGTTCCTTCTCGGTACCACGAGTGCACCGGGATCCGAGATGGAACCAGCATTCTATAGAGAAAGGAGCACAGAAGGATGAACCGTGAAGACTTTCCCGCACCCAGCGAGGGTGTGATCATCACCCACTTCCTCGTCGTGCGCGACCAGGAAAGCTCTCGCGAGTGGTACCGTGACGTATTGGGCGCCGAGGTCGTCAACGAGCGCGACCCTGTGATGCTGAAGTTCCACAACAGCTGGTTGATCCTCAACGTCGGTGGAGGACCCACGGGCGACAAGCCCGACGTTACACTCGAGCCGCCCGGCGACCCATCGCGCACGAGCGCGTTCCTCAACCTGAGGGTCGCCGACATCCAGCGGGTTTATGCGGAGTGGAGCGCGCGTGGGGCGGAGTTTCTAACCCCGCCGATCGACCGGGGAGCGGAGATCCGTTGCTACATGCGCGACCCCGACGGCCACCTGATCGAGGTTGGGCAGGCTACCGGCATCCTCGAGGGCTTAGAAGAAGAGGCGTAGATCCCGCACCGATCAGCGAGGCAACTGCAGGCGACCACCGCGCGAGCACCAAAGGTGTGGCGCCGATCTCGAGCCCCTACGCGTTCTAATCTTTCGGCAAAAGGAGGGCGCTTGCGCTCGTAGCTTTATTCGCCGGGCTGCGTAGAAGTAAATCCTCCGAACTTCGCGCGAACGGAGTTCTCGGAGGTTCGAGCTGAGGGTATTTACCCGCGGAGCTACGCAGATGCCGTTGTATGATAGAGAAAGATGAGTTGGGACAACCCGATACCTCGACCGTGTTCCTTCATCGTGGTTCTGGTGGCCGTGTTCGTCGCGCTCATCGCGTGCGGGAACGGTGGCCAGGACCACGCCGCGCCCTCCGCGGAGCCGGGGCCACGCGACCCGTCGGTCGCGGAGTTCCTCGACGACACCCTGCCCGACGGGACCAGCGGCACGGTGATCGCCGCCCGCGGCGACGAGATCGCGCACTGCGAGGGCTTCGGGCTGGCAGATCGCGCCGCGAAGGTCGCCGCGCGGTGCGACACCGTCTACGACACCATGTCGATGACCAAGCAGTTCACCGCCGCGGCGATCCTGAAGCTTGAGATGATGGGGAAGCTCAGCGTGAGAGATCCGATGAGCAAGTTCGTCGGTCCGGTACCAGACGACAAGCGCGCCATCACCCTGCATCACCTGCTGACGCATACGGCAGGGCTTCCAGACCACCTCGGCGACGACTACGACGTGCTCTCCAGGGAGGAGATGCTAGACGCCGCTCTCGATACCCAATTGCGCTCGACTCCGGGAACCGAGCACCACTACTCCAACCTGGGATACAGCATCCTGGCCGCGATCATCGAGAAGGCCTCCGGCAAGAGCTACGAAGAGTTCCTGGCAAACCGCCTGCTCGCGCCGGTGGGCATGACGCAGACCGGGTACGTGCTCCCCGAGTGGGAACCCGACCAGGTCGCGGTGGAGTACGACGAGAACGGCGAGCCCAAGGGCAAGCCGTTCGATCATCCCTGGGCCGAGGACGGACCATACTGGAACCTCCGCGGCAACGGCGGCCTGCTCTCCACCGCGCGCGATATGTTCCGCTGGCACGCGGCGCTCCGAGGCGACGAGGTCCTGAGCAAGAGCGCCAAGGACAAGATGTTCGAGCCCCACGTGCCCGAGGAAGAAGGCGGCGACAGCTACTACGGTTACGGCTGGGTGGTCTCGCCCACCGACGAGGGACAGATCCTTTGGCACGACGGCGGGAACGGGTGGTCCCTCGGCATCTTGGCGTGGTTCCCGGACCGGGGCGTGATGGTGTTCTGGATCAGCAACCACGCATACAAGAACGGGGAGTGGAACCTCGAGAACCTTGAAGAAAGCCTGACGCTGGGGATCGCCGAACGCGTGCTCGACGACGACTGACGCATCAGTGCCGACGTTTGGCCCTCCCGCTTCCTTATTCAGCCACCTTCGGAGTAGGATCTCTACAGCATCACTTAGCTCGTCCGTACGCTACCATCCCGGCGAAGCGAGGAGAAGGGAGCGGGATCGTCGCCCAAGATGGGACTGTTAACCCAGCCATCGGCGGTTGGAGCGAGGCTCTAGAACACCTGCAACAGCGTATCTGCGGTCGCTTTGCCCATTCGGAAGCCAGAGGGCGAATGAAGCGTTACCTGCTCGGCTTGCTCGGGCGGGTGGAGCGCAACAACAACGGCTGGCAGCTGGCCGAGGCCATTGGAGAGAGGGACCCGCAGGGCGTCCAGAGGCTCTTGAACTCGGCCAAGTGGGACGCCTAGGGTATGCGCGAGGAGCTCAGGGAGTAAGTCGTGTGTCGTGGAGCATCTGGGCGACGAGGAGAGTGGGGTGCTCATCATTGACGAAACCGGCTTCTTGAAGAAGGGCCACAAAAGAGCGTAGGCGTTGTGGGCGGCATCATGTGGGTAGCGCGTAGCGGCTCCTCCTGGCGAGAGATGCCGGAGGAGTACGGCAAGTGGGAGAGTGCCTACCGGCGCTACGAGCTGTGGTCTCAAGGGAGGGTCTGTGGCAGCGCATCCACCAAGCGTTAGGAGATGAGGCGTTAGCGGGACCGGCGACGAAGGGATCTAACTGATGCTGTAGGGGGCATTCGGCGAACTTCGCCCTGAAGTAGTTCTGAGAAGTTTGCGCCGAGCTGGAGTCGGTGGCATCATACTTACGGTGGAAAGATTGGCCCGCCAAGTATTTCTAAGGGCGGGTCGGAAAAAGGAGGTCGCGCCGTATGCAACCTACTCGTGTTCTGCCCGCTGTCTCGGTGCTGTCCTTGGTCAGCGTGGAATACGGTGGCTGGGCGCTACTCGGCTTCCTTACGGGACGCGGCCAGCTCGGGCAGTTCCGAGAGCGGTTCTTCCGGGCTGGCCACGCCCACGCCGGGGTGCTGTTGATACTCTCGCTCGTCTACTACCTTCACCTCGACCGGACCAGCTACTTGGACGGAGTAAGTGGCTCGCTGGCGGCCTTCTGCAGGCGGGGATCCTTGCCCAGTCGGGCGGTTTTTTTATCCACGTTGGGCTCGGGCAGTCCGACAGGAGCTCTCTAGGAACGCTGGTGACGCGCTTGGGCGCTCTACTCATTGCGGCGGCGCTGGTCATCCTGGCCGTGGGCCTACTCAGGAGCGAGAGCCGGGATTAGTACTACGAACGGAGCGCGAGCCAGCGACATATTCGAGAACTGCCCTATTCACCCAACGTCTTAGAAAAGGTAGATTCCAGGAAGTCGGCATGCAAGATGTTGGATAAATTGACGCCTGAGTGACCCACGAGGCAAGCTATCCGCCTGCGCGAGGTTACGTGGCGAACACAAGATGTTGGGGTGTCGGATATGTTTGTGACGAAGTTTGCAGCGGAAGAAGCTGACATGCTGACAAGCGACGGCGTCAGCCAGAGCGTGCTGACATGCTGACGAGCCTCCTCAACCTGTGGTTGGCCGCGCTCTTGGAGAGATTTCCGAGATGGGCGAGCTCGACGAGCGAGGCATCGGGGTACTCGAGCCGTAATTCGAGCATCTCTCTTAGCGCGGGGGACAGATGCTCGGGATCGAGGGCTACCAAGGCCTTCTGCTGGTTGGCTGCGGCCGTCGCGGTTCGGCCGGCGTTGGCCGCGTCGAAGTTGGTGACGCGGTTGGCGTTGGCCTTGGCCTCGCCGAGGACGGCCCTTGCCTCGTACTCGAGGACCGCGTCGTTGAGGCCCATCTGGGCGAGGACGGTCGTCACGCCGTCGGCGCTCTTGGTATAGGCGATCCACCGTCCGCGCCTGCGCACGATCTTCAAAGGCGCGCGGGAGAAATCCGCGCAGCGGCGGATAAACCCTCCCTCGCGATGCACGAACTCCAGGTGGTGACCCCCACGGCCGCCGGGACGGTTCACGGAGCCTGCGCCCTGGAAGGCACCCCGCAGGTAGCCGGCTCGCTCCGCGGCGGTGCGCGCGGAGCGGGCGAACCTCAGCTCTTCCTTCGCCTGTATCGCCCCGTTGCCCGCCGTGCGCACCGCGTAGCGGGTACGGCCAAAGCGGTCGGGCTCTATCGGCGAGAGTTTGGATTCCATACCGAACTCCGAGCGCCACAGGCGGACTACAGAGCGGGCGACCGCTGCACTGGGAGTGCGTATAGTAACGCCTTCCTCGTCCCAGCCGCCTGAGGCGTCGACCAGGCCGGCGAGCTCGGAGCAGCCGACCCCTCGGGCACTCGAAGCGGCGTCGGCGGCGAGCTGGCGACGCACCTCAGAGGCGAACGAGGGCAGCCTCGCCCACCTCCCTCGCCAGCAGGGAGGGATCATGCCTGACGCCCGTGCGGCTCTCCTTAGAGAGCAGGTCCGTCTTCCTTACCCTCAAGCCCATCTCGCGCAGGACTTCCAAGTCGACAGCGACCGGCGCTGCCTCTTCGGCCTCATAGCGGGCGAGGGTTTCAGGAGGCAGGTCGCCAGAATGGACGAGCACGTCGGTGACCACGGGTCCGACGTGCTCCGTTATCGCCCGCACGTGGTCCGAGACCGCAAAGTCGGACGTCTCTCCCTGCTGCGTCATCACGTTTGCGACGTAGATGACGGGCCCTGCGAAATCCGCCAGGGTCTCCCTCACCCCGCCGCCTAGCAGAGCCGGAACGGTGCTGGTAAACAGGCTACCAGGAGCGAGCACGATCATGTCGGCCGCCTTGATAGACTCGATGACCCCTGACGGCGCAGGAATCCCCATCGGCTCCACAGAGACCTCAGAGACCTGTTTTCCGACCTCGTGGACCACGGACTCCCCGCGTGTTACGGTCCCATCGGCGTAGCGGACCACGAGCGTCAGGCTCTCCGTCGCCGCCGGGAAGACTCGACCTTTGATCCTCAGGAAGCGGGCTGCCTGTTCCACACCCTCACTGAACCCGCCGGCCATGTCAGCGAGAGCCGCGATAATAATGTTTCCCACGCTGTGGTCATTCAGGTCTCCCGGAGCCTCGAAACGGTATTCGAAGACCTCGGCCAGCCTGCGGCGTCCCGCTAGCGCCACGAGGCAGTTCCTCACGTCACCAGGGGGCGCGACCCCAAGCTCCTGGCGCAATCGTCCGCTGGAGCCCCCATCGTCGGCGACCGTGACGACAGCCGTAAGGTCCCCAACTCTGTCCCTCAAGCCCCTCAGCAACACGGGCAATCCCGTGCCGCCTCCGAATGCCACCACTTTCGTGTCCTCGACTCTATTCACACAGATCGAGTATACCCATTTCCTTGTGGTGTCTGGCCGGAGAAGCGATCGCGGTCGTGCGCTTCGGTAAAGTCAAGGATCGGACCCTTCGGCACTATGCGGGTCGGGTTGATGCTCTCGTGGCTCCCGTAGTAGTGCTTCTGGATGTGCTCCATGTTGACCGTCTCTGCGACGCCCGGTCTCTGGTAGAGGTCCTTCAGATATCCCCACAGGTTCGGGTAGTCTACGATACGCCGCAGGTTGCACTTGAAGTGGCCATGGTAGACGGAATCGAAGCGTACGAGCGTGGGATAGAGGCACCAGTCGGCCTCCGTAACGCGGTCGCCACACAGGTAGCGTCGGGAGGAGAGAACCTCATCCCAGTGGTCCAGAGCATCGAAGAGTTCCGTAACGGCCTCTTCGTATGCCTCCTGCGTGGTGGCGAAACCGGAGCGGTAGACGCCGTTGTTCACGGGCTCGTAGATGGCATCTATCGTCGCGTCGATCTCGCTCTCGCAAGTCCTCAGGGAAGAAATGCTCGTCTGTGGTGGCGAACTCGCCGAACTCGGTGTCGAGCATACGGACGATCTCGCGCGACTCGTTGTTGACGATGGTGCCTGTCTGTTTGTCCCAGAGAACGGGCGTCGTGATGCGTCCCGTGTAGTCGGGGTCTGCCTTCGCGTAGACCTCTCTCAGGAAGTAGGCATCGTTTACCGTGTCAGGTATGACGCCTGGCTCGTCGTGGAAGGCCCAGCCGTCCTCGCCCATAAAGGACCCGACGGCCGAGAGCCCGATGACTTGTTCCAATCCCTTTAGCTTGCGCATGATCGCCGTCCTGTGGGCCCAAGGACACGCCCAGGCTACATACAGATGATAGCGGTCGGGTTCGGCCTCGAAGCAGCTACTTCCGTCGGCCGAGATCCAATCCCGGAAGCTCGTCTTCGACCGCACGAACCGTCCGTCCGTGTTCTTCAACTGCCCCTCTGTCTTCCACTCACCGTTTACGAACATTCCGGGCATAATGCCTCCTAATTATAGGTTTCAGGTTACAGGCAACAGGTTACAGGTTTTGTACTGTGCGGGGCGTGATACTGCTCGCATGCGAAGAGACGTTGGTCCTGAACCACCTAACACCTGACACCTGTTGCCTGAAGCCTATTTCTCCTTGTCCTACCCCAGGCCTGCATCCCTGGCACGGATGATGGCCTGGGCACGGTCGGATACCTGCAGCTTGGTGAAGATGTTGGATACGTAGTTGCCCACGGTCTTCGTGCTCAACGACAATTGCCTGGCGATCGAAGGGTTGGGGTGTCCCTGGGCGATGAGGTTTAGGATCTCGCGCTCGCGCTCTGTGAGGGTTGGGAAGGCCTGGGGCGGGGCGCCCCCTGGGGGAGTGGCCGCGAAGTAGGCGAGCACCCGGGTTGCTACATTCGGGCTGAAGATGGCTTCGCCCCGCCCTACCGCCCGGATCGCGAGCAGGTCGGCTGGGGAGAACGCTTCTCCGGGTGCCCTGGGGGAGAGTACCAGTCGCCCTATCTCCTCTCTCTGATAGACCAGCGGCAGCGCTTCCGGATCAGCCGTGGGCGAGCCGTAAGTCGCGGCTGTCCTGTACCCGCTGTCGTCCTTCAAGAGGATAGCCGCGTAAGGCAGCTTTAGAGCCTGGGCTATAGTCTCTACAACCGTCGGAAGCACTGCTTCGGGGTCGAGGGTTGCTTCCAGACGCCTCCCCAGACGCGTGGTCACCGCGTACGGATCATCTCGCTCGCCATACATCAGGCTATTGATGCCGCGCTGGAGCCTGCTCCGAATCGGCTGGAACAGGACAGCTACCAACCCCGTGGCCAAGAGCGAGACGGCGAGATTGCCCCGTGACTGGAATAGGGCACCCAAGGCTACCACTGCGAGGACGTAGATCCCGACGACGCAGGCGCTCAGAGAACCGTAGACGAGGGTACGGTTTATGACCACATCTATGTCAAAGAGGCGGTACCTGAGGATGGCGATGTAGGTGAAGACTGGGACGACGAGCAAAGAGAACAAACCTACAGAAAGGATGTCATCATAAATGTAGTAAAACGGATTAACCGGTGTGAACACGAGCTCCGTGAAGTCGACAACCATATACGACAGCAAGATGAAGCTGAAACACGCACCTGCCGGCAAAGCGGCATACAGGAACCACTTGAGTTGCTGGCGCTCATCTCCCCGTGTGTGGCGCAGCCGAAGTACGAGCGAGAAAAGGGCGGCGAGGCTGCTCGTCGCTAGCAGTGTCTCGCCGACGAGAGCCGAGGCTAATAAGAACTCGTACGTCGAGAACCCGCCGATGTACCCCTGGACTCCGAATGGATTTTCAACGTAAGTATAGTTAGACACACTTCCCGGATAAAGAGCATCGAAGAGTGCTGTCAACACGGCCCCGCAGACCGCCGTCCACGCCACGATCTTCCACCGACGAGACGGTAGACGGCCGTCGGGGAAAAGCAGCAGCACGAAGACTCCCGCCAGGATTAGTCCCGAGAACTCTGCCAACATTGAGAACCAGGCCGCGTACTCCTCACCGGGTAAGGCGGAATCCATGAGCACTACGTAGTCGGCGTACGCTATTGTTATGCGCTGCGTCGCGTAGAGTAGACCCACGCCACAGAAGATCCAGCCGATGGGATTAGTGGGGAGGCGCGAGGCGATCAGCGCACCAACCGTCGGATAAGCTAGCGAGAGCACCCCAGTTAGCACAGCGAGGCTAGGGCTCGCTCTGCCCGGAGTAAGACCAAGCACATTGTCAGGAAGGAAGTCGAGCAAGAGGGTGAGCGCGATAAGCACTACGCACCCAGCCCACAGCGACCAGGCCAGCCAAGCGCCAGTGCGGCGGCTCATCCCAACGATCTCTCGTCCCTGTTGTTTCCTTGCCTCTTCTGTCACAACCACACTCTACAGGATTACCTTCTCCAAAGCATTACGACAAACGTTAGGGGCAGCTTGATAGAGTGGCCATCGGGCCAACCGCGTAGAGCGGTCCCTTAACAACTTGTGAGTAAGCTCTCTCAACGCAGGATCAGGAGCCTCTCCATTCACGAGTCTTCCAGTCGAACTGCCCTGATTCGAGCGTTGAACAAGTCGGCTATGTAGAGAAAGCCCAAATCCTCGTCGACGACAAGGCCCCAGAGCTCGTTGAGCATCACCTTGGTCGCCGGCCCCTTCTCGCGATTGAAACCCGTCTCCCCCGTGCCGGCGAACGTCGTGATCGTGCCGTTCTTATCCACCTTGCGAACCGCGCTGTTGTAGTGGTCGGAGATGAACAGGTTTCCCTCTCCATCGACGGTGATGCCCGACGGGCCTCTCAGAGCAGCCTCGGTAGCCGGTCCTCCGTCTCCCGAGTAGCCCTTTTTGCCTGACCCCACGACCGTGGTGATGATGCTGGCTTTGTCGACCTTGCGGATCCGCTGGTTGTCGGAATCGGCAATGTACATGTTTCCTTTGCTATCGAACGCAATGTCGTAGGCGGTCAACTTCGCCTTGGCAGCGGGGCCACCGTCGCCCGAGAATCCAGCGCGGCCGGTTCCGGCGACGGTGGTGATCGTCCCTGAGGGATCGATCTTTCGCACGCTGGTGTAGTCGGCAAGGTAGAGGTTCCCTCGATCGTCGAAGGCGAGACCGCCAGGATCGGTGAGTCGGGCGGAAGTGGCAGGGCTTCCGTCACCGGAATAGCCCGCCTTCCCTGTGCCTGCGAAGGTGGTGATGATCCCCTCTTTGTCCACCTTACGAATCCGATAGTTTTCCTCGTCTGAGATGTAGAGGTTCCCCTCCCGGTCTACCGCCACGGCGATGGGGAGATCGAGTTTTGCCTTGGTGGCAGGCCCGCCATCGCCGGAGAAACCGGGCTTTCCGGTGCCTGCCACGGTGGTGATGGTCTTGTCACTTTAGTGGCACCACTATCCTGGGAGGAAGGGGATGGCTTCCTGACTTGTTCGGGCAGTATTTCCCGGGACATCTTCCCGAGTTTGAGTAATTGAGCAAGAGAATCGAGACGACTTTAGGGATTATGAGTGATTCTTGGTGTCTGATGCATGCTTCATACCAGTTCCGGATTAATGCCAACGGCACGACGGAGCCCGCCATTGCCTACCGTCCGCCTTCTACTCGTGGATTCCCGCTTGCGCGGGAATGACTTATGGGAGGACCTCCCATGTGTGTCCGCCCGCAACCCGTACGCGGTCCCCTTCAAAAGGACCTGGTATCACTCTTACTGGTGGACCGCTTCCCAGTTGAGGTGTGCCGGTTCTTCCGAGCTTACTGCTGCGGACTATTGGCAGAGGAGGCTCGCCGAATGAGTCGGAGACGAGGGGTTGCTATCTCTCCACGTCTCTATGCCTAATGAAGAGCTCTATTCCGGTGGCATCCTGCCTGAGTCGTTTGGCGAGCTCTTCGGTGATGGCTACGGAGCGGTGCCTTCCGCCGGTGCATCCGACGCCGACGGTGAAGTAGGTCTTGCCTTCTGCGGCGTAGCGGGGGATTAGGAAGGAGAAGAGTTCGCCGGACTTCTGCAGGAATTCCTGGCAGTCTATCGAGCCGAGGACCGCCTCTCGTACTGGTGCGTCGTGGCCCGTTAGGGGCCTGAGCTCGGGGTCGTAGTGGGGGTTGGGAAGGAAGCGGACGTCGAGGAGCGTGTCTACGTCGAGGGGGGTGCCGTGTTTGAAGCCGAAGGAGATGAGGCTTACGGTCATGCGGCTGGAGAAGGATTCCGCAAGCTTCTTGAACCGCAGGCGGGTGTCTAGCGCTGAGTAGCCCGAGGTGTCGACTACGACGTCGGCCATCTCGCGCAGGTTGGCGAGATCCCGCCTCTCGCGGCGTATGGCCTCGAGGACGTCGCCGTCGCGGGCGGCAGGGTGTGGCCTGCGGCTCTCCTTGTAGCGTCTGACCAGCGTAGGGTCGTCGGAGTCAATGAATAGAATGCGGTGCTCCCAGCCCTGCTCCCTCTCCACGGCCTCCAGGTTGCGTTCCAGCTCCTCGCCGAAGTACCGCCGCCCGCGAATGTCCACCACGACGACCACGCCGTCAGGACCACCGTTGCCCTGCGCCGTAGTCTCCATGACGGCCGGGATCATACGCGGCGGGAGGTTGTCTATGCAGAAGTAACCGGCGTCCTCGAAAGCCTGAAGGGCGTTGCTCTTGCCTGCGCCCGAAAGCCCCGTGATGATGACGATCCTGCGCTTGCCCGAGACACGGGAGCCAGTGGCCTGCTCACCCACGTTGCGTCGCCCGCCCCTCCTGGGATGCACAAGCCATCTTGGAAGTCGAGATTAGCACCACTGGTCCGTGCTTGCAACAGGCATCAGAAATCAGCCTACAGGTTTCAGGTTCCTTCGGGGTGGAGGAGCGCTCTCCGCGGTGGATTCCCGCTTTCGCGGGAATGACCGTACGGGAGGGTCCCGTTGTATACCCGCAGTCGGAACACGGTCCACTTCAGACCTGGTGTGATATCCAGCGGCGAGGCTGCCCGCCGCCAGCGTCTCTTGGCTGTATGGTCAATCCTCGACCCGATACGATGACGGACGCAAGCTACGGAAACACCGAATCAATCCTGATGCCTGAAGCCTGATGCCTGAAACCTACCTGTGCACTTTCGCGTGTACTTCGCGGGCGACTCTTCCGGGTAGTCCTGGGACGGACTCCAGCTCTTCGAGGGAGGCGTTCAGGAAGGCCTCTGGGGTGCCGAAGTGGGCTAGTATTTTCTTTTTGCGCTCGGGGCCGACGCCGGGGAGGTCGTCGAGTACCGAGGCGGTCATGGCCCTACCGCGGAGCTTGGTGTGGTAGGCGTTGGCGAAGCGGTGGGCCTCGTCGCGGACACGCTGGAGGAGGTGCAGTTCGGGGGAGTTGCGCTCCAGGATCACCGGCTCGGGACGGCCCGGCTCGAAGATCTCCTCCTCGCGTTTGGCGAGCGAGCGCAGGGGGATGTCGGGTAGTTCGTCGCCAACCTTCATCTCTTCGAGAACGGGGATGACGGCGGAGAGCTGTCCCTTACCGCCGTCGAGTACGATCAGGTCGGGGGCAGGAGTGAACTTCTCGTCGTTCTCGCGCAGGCGCTCCAGCCGGCGGCGGATGACCTCGGCCATGCTGGCGAAGTCGTCGGCGCCCTCTACCGTCCTGACCCTGAACCGCCGGTACTCGCTCTTTGCCGGACGTCCACCCTGGAACACGACCATGGAGGCTACGGAGTTGGTCCCCATGGTGTTGGAGATATCGTAGCACTCGATCCGAACCGGCAGCTGGGGGAGCGCGAGCTCCTCGCGCAACCCGTCGAGGGTCGAGGCGACCCTGTTGCGCCTGGCTTCGTCCAACATCCGCTCGTGCTCGAGCCCGAGCTCCGCGTTGCGCACAGCCATCTCCAGAATTCGGCGCTTGTCCCCCCGCCTGGGCTGGCGAACCTCTACGCTGGTTCCCCTCAGGCCCGAGAGGTGATCAGCGAGCGTGTCCAGTTCGTCCTCGCGGTCGTCGGACTGGAGGAGGACTTCGCGTGGAACGGCGGCTGTGTCGTAATACTGGGGGACGAACTGGAGTGAGACGTCCTCGGCCGGCGACTCGCCGTAGTTATCGAGGAGGAAAGAGTCGCGGTTCACGATCTGGCCTTCGCGCACAGCGAAGACCTGCAAGCAAGCCGACTCGCCCTCGGCGTAGGCGCCGAAGGCGTCGAAGGAGTCCTCGGATGCGATGGTCGCCCTCTGGCGGTCGCGGACGTGGGTGAGGGCGGAGATCTCATCTCGCAGCTTCGCCGCCCGCTCGAAGTCCGTACCCCTGGCGGCCTCGCGCATGGCTGCCTCGCGCTCCCGGATCAAACCGTCAACCCGCCCCTCCAGAAATGAGATGACATCAGCGATTATCCCATCATAGTCCTGTTTGGAGACAGCCCCGATGCAAGGCGCAGCCGAGCGCCCGATGTGGTAGTTGAGGCAAGGCACCCCGCTGCGGCGACCCGGCTCGGGACCGCGGCACTTGCGGAAAGGGAAAGTCTTGTTCAGTACGTCAAGCGTCGCGTGGACGCTGCCCGCGCTCGGGAAAGGACCGAAGTAGCGGTGGCGCGGGTCGTGGGCCGCGCGGGTGGCGAAGACCCTGGGGTACTCGTCTCCGGTCGTGACCACTATGTAAGGGTAGCTCTTGTCGTCTTTGAGCGAGGCGTTGAAGCGCGGCCTGTGGCGCTTTATCAGGTTGGCCTCGAGGACGAGCGCCTCGGTCTCGCTCGTCGTGGAGATGAAGTCTATCTGCCTGACACGTTCCCTGAGCTCGGCTATCTTCGGGCGACCGTCGCCGGAACGGGTGAAGTAGTTGGCGACCCTGCTACGGATATTCTTCGCCTTGCCCACGTAAATGACCGCGTCTCCGGCGTCCTTGAAGATATAGACGCCGGGGGAGGTTGGGAGGTGGGATCTATCGGGGAATCCATTCTCAGACATCACACCAGATTATACCGCGAAGAGTCGGGTTTCCGGGCTCAGCCTGGCTTGCGGCGGGGTTCGCGGCGCCTTATCTGGGCTCCTGGAGGGATCAAGTCGTCCCCGCCGGCCCTGGCGTAGCCGGACCCACTCACGTAGCCGCCAATAGCCCCGGATAGAGTCGAGACCAGGGCCCCAGCAATGCCAAGCGGAACTGGATCCGTCGCCAAGACGCCGAATCCCGCGAGCACCGCCAGCGCCGTCCCGACGAGTACGAGGTTGCGCCGCCGGTCGAAGTCAGCCCCTCTGGTATAGAGGGCGAAAAAGATGAGGCCCGTCGCAAGGAGCGTCAGTGGGACGAAGGCGTAGAAGGCGAGGCTCCCTTCGAGGTCCGGGAAGACGACCGTTCGGAACGCCTGGTCTCGCCGGTTCAGTCCGAGGGCGATAGCGAGCCACTCGAGGCCGAAGAAGCCACTGTAGCCGATCAAGGCCCCCACGCCGGCCCCGACGCGGGTCCCACGCTTGCGCGGCGTCCGGAAGGTACGGGCCCCGAGCAGTGCGGCGAGCACCATTCCGGGCAGGATCAGGAAGGTCCCAAGGAACGCGAGGGCGGGAGGGAGATAGTCGTAGAGCTCCCCGCTACCGAGGTACCTGGAAGGCAGCACGAGGAGGAAGTTGGCAGCGAGGAAGACGAGCATCCCCATGTACAACCAGGTAACACATCCGAACGCCCGCCGGTAACGCGGCCTGAGTCCCGTGCGCTCCCCACCTCCTGAGGAGCCGTTACTACTGGAGGACACGGTCCTCAGAGACCGTGCCGGCGCCGAAGTGAGACAGGAGCGTCGGGGCCACGTCCGTGATCCTGTGTGGGGCAGGCACACCACTGGCGAGCACGAACACGTTGGAGTCGCTCGCGTGCAGCGAGCCGTGGTCGCTCGCCGTATGATACCCGCCGGAGATCTCGCCGAACGTATACCCCGGCGTCGCCGAGAGCACCACGTCCCCGCACCGCGGCGAGTGCAGGCAACCCCACAGCCGCTCCAGCGCGTCAGGGTACTCGCCGTAACGTAAAGATCCATCGTAGACGGTGATATCGAGGGCGCGTGGGTCGCCTTCGAGCTCCCAGGATCGCCCGAACGGGTCTTTTGATCCTGAGCCTGGCCTGAAACGGACTTCGCGCCCGAGCCGGCGGACTGCTGTCCATCCGTCCTCCGTCCAGGCCGCGAGATCCACACCGCGGCGCCCGACTAGTCTCTCCACGACCGATTCAAGCTCGACGTCCCCACGGAGGTACAGGAGCGCCGAACGTCCGTTCGGGACAACGACGACGGTAGTGCCGTTGCCGAAACGGGCTTTCACCCCCGATGAGACGTTCTGGCCTGGGATCATGCGCAGGTCGACGTAGCGGCCCTTCGGGAGGAGCGGCGCGTGGCCGTGATCGGAGAGCGCGAGCACGGCGTAGTCCTCGAGCACGCGATCGATCCCGCCGCCGGCTGTGAAGATTCTGGCCACGTACTCGTCGGCGGTCGCAAGCCATTGACGCTGCGCCTCGAGGCCGTGGTGGTGGGCTATGGAATCTCCCTTGAAGAAGTAGACGAGGTTGAAAGGCGCTGCACGCTCCTTGAGCAGCATGGCCCCGACCCTGGCAGCGTAGTCGTCGTTGATGCCGACGGAGCGGAGGACGCCGCCGTTGGCCTTGCGTCCGCTGAATCCCGTATCGCGGCTGTAGAACAGATCGCCCATAAAGTATTCCTTCGGGCCTTGAACCGAGGGTCCGAGGTAGCGTCCGCCCTTTATGTAACCCTCTACGGTCTTCATGCGGATCGGATGCGTGTGCGGACCGCGCCTTACGGGAAAGTTGACGCAAGCGCCGTCGAAACCGCGGTCGTGCAGGGCCTCGAAGAGGGTCGCCGCGTGCAGGTCGTCGCGGTTCATCCGCCAGACGTTGTTGTGGAAGACTCTAATGGGACCGCTCGCCATCACGGTCTCCGTCATGGCGCCGTAGACAACCACCCGACGCTCGTCTTCGTCGTACCAGGCGTGCCCGACGATGCCGCTCTTTGCCGGCGCCTCTCCCGTCGCTATCGCGGCCGTCGCCGCCGGGGTTATGCTGGGGAAGACGGAGACCGCGTCCCAGACCGCCTCTCCCCTCTGTGCCAGGGCGCCCAGGTTCGGGGCGTCCCCCTCGCGGATAGCCGCCTGCAGCACGTCGGGCCTGATACCATCAAGCACGAAGAGCAGAGCAGGCTTGGGGCCATTTGTCTCGGAACTCGTCAAAGCCGACTAAGTTTATCCCTTTGCGCCGTTTTAGGAGCGAACCACGACTCGTTACACGAAAGAGACTGTGCGGATAAGGTTACTTGTCGGCTTTTGGTGGGGCGGTGGATTGCGCCTCACGCCCTCCGGCCGCCGGCGAGGCTGATTCCTGGCCTGCGTCAGGCGGGGCGGACTCTTGTCCCGCGCCCGGCGGGGCGGATTCCTGGCCTCCCGCTCCCGGCACGGCG
Organism: uncultured Rubrobacteraceae bacterium; assembly: GCA_963808845.1. Taxonomy (GTDB): domain Bacteria; phylum Actinomycetota; class Rubrobacteria; order Rubrobacterales; family Rubrobacteraceae; genus Rubrobacter_D. Next base: position 53,806 of record CAWEHD010000032.1, on the reverse strand, counting down.
CCCGGGTCGGGCGAGGCCGATGATGCAGCGCCACCTGGATTGCCGCCGTTCCCTGGATTCCGGAAGAAGGGTTGGTCGTTGCCTCTCCCGAAGACGGGTTGGCCGTCTCCGAACGGGTTCCTTTGCTGGCTGACGCGGTCGATGAGGCCTGGTCTTTCGGCTCCTCCGGTATTCATGCCACCGCCCGAGATAGAAGATCCCGCACCGGTGCCGCCGTATCCTGCGGGGTGCATGCCTGGAACGGCACCGTAAGGACACTTCGCCCAAAGGCCGCAGGAGAGGCTGTTACCGATGACCTTCTCGGCTCCCCACACGACGCCCAAGCAGATCACGAACGCCACGGCGGCGGCCAGAAGCCCCTTTATGAGGATCGAACGCCGGCTGAAAGCCGGCAAGTGCGAAAACCAGTCGAGGGCGGCCCGCATCCTGCCGACGAAATTGTCCCTGAGGTCGGGACGTCCCGGCATGGTGCCGCCGTAACCTCCGGCTCTCTGTTGTCCGCGGTTCGAGCGCAACTTCGTCGGCATCCCGCGGACGCGGCCCGAGACGGACTCCATGTAAGACTTGAGGATCGCCGACCCGCCAGTGATGATCATGGCCGTGAGTGCGGCGCCGAGGAGCGTGCCGGCAACGCCGAAGCGCGAGGTGACGAAAGACGCCGCCGTCGCGGCTAGCCCGGCGGCCATTACCTGATTCGGGCTTATTATCGGATCTGCGCCTTGTGCACTCACAGTCAGTGAATCTATCAGCCTGTCCATGTCGTTTCAAAGGCTGCACGAGACTTTTTCGTGAGGAAGTCCTCGCGGCCGACTTCATGGCGGCGGAGGCCGGAGCAGGGGTAGAATCTTCCTCAGGCGATCACTGGAGGATGGAGAATGACGGAGGCTGACGAAGCGAAGTTCACGGAGCTTTTCGAGGTGATAGAGGCCTACTCCCAGAGGGACTACTATCATCAGGACAAGGCGCTGCAGATCATCGCGGGCACCTACGTCTTTATGTTCGAGAAGGAGGATATGCCCGACGTCAGGCCTATCGTGGACGACATCCTCGAACAGTATGACTACGTCTTCACCACCATGGAACGCGGCAACCTCGATCCCCTGAGCGTCGACGCCGTGGTGCGGGTCGCCCTCTACAAAGACGAGTACACGGAGTGGGGCATAAACCGTCTCGGGCGTATCCTGGAGAGCCTCCACCGCCGCTCGAGCGGCGACGAGAGCTACGCCGACTTCGTCGAGGACGCGGCGGTCGTGATCCGTGGCCTGGAGAACATCGTGGCCGGCTCCGCGCTGGAGGAGATCGTCGAGGCTGCCAACGAGGAGTAGCCTGCCGACCTTGCCGTAAAGGTCGTTGGTATCATCCAGTTTATGACCACGGAAGATCAGGGAGAACCTTCTACTCCCGACCCGCTCTTCGGGAAGGGAACCCTGATCGCGCTGTTTGCGTGGGGCTTGGTCGTCCTCGCCTTCTCCGTGGGAGGCCTCGCCGACGTCACGCGCTTCTGGTGGCTGGTCCTCCTTTTCGGAGCCGCAGCGCCCGTCGCCCTGGTAGCGGTGCGCGGCTGGGCCTCGAGTAGGAGCGTCGTCGACACCGGTAGGGCCGAGCGGGAGTTGCTGGGCGCTCTGCGCGAGCACGGCGAGCTGACGCCCACCACAGCGGCGATGATCACCCCTCTCCCGGCCGCCGAGGCCGCGAAGATGCTGGAGAAGCTCGCGCGAGAAGGGCATCTTGAGGAAAAGGTTAGGGACGGGGCCATTGCCTATGCTCTGCGCGAAGGCGACCGTCTCGCACTCTCCAGCCTACCGCAACAGACCACGGACGAAGATTTTCTTGCCAGAACAACGCCGACCGAGCCCCTGAGCGGGCGGGAGCTGGCAGTCTTGAAGCTCCTGGCCGCCGGGCGTACCAACAAGGATATCGCCCAGGAGCTCTTCATAGCCCAGGGCACCGTCAAGGCCCACGTGGCGAGCGTCTACCGTAAGCTCGGGGTCCACTCCCGCGCCGAGGCTGTTTCCAGGGCGAAAGACATGGGTCTATTCGAATAACCCGGACGTCCGTCCAGGCCATTCATTCCGATCAAAACAACCCGCATGATCCGCCAGGTTAGGACATCTGGCCGATGCCATTAACCACGGGTTAGCACTACCTTCGACCGCGTAAGGCGCGAGCAAGACACTGTACAGGAGGTAGATGGGTATGAAGAAGATGAGGGACGAGATGAGGCGACGCCCCGTGTCCTGGTTCTTCGCGATCTCGCTTGCGATAGAGATCGTGGTCATCATAGTCTACCTGTCGAGCGGCGCCGCCGGGGAGCTGGAAGCGGCAATACGGGCCGCGGGCCTCGGATACAGGACTGACTTCGTCTCCGCCGCCCGTCTCGTGGTGCTCGAGCCCCAGTCCTGGCTCGGCGTGTTCCTCTCGGTTCTCCAACCACTCTCGCCGGATATAGCTGCCTTTGCCGTAGCGGCGCTCGCCTTCGGACTCGGCGGTATCGGGGGGGTGGTGACCCTTGTGCGTCGCTACCGTTTCTGGAGCCGAGACATTGGGTGGAAGAGGGGCCTGTGGGTCTGGGGACTGATGTTCTTCACCTTCTTCGCGATGTCGCTCGCCACGGCGGGCCTCAATTACCTGTTCGCCCCGCCGGGCAGCTTCGAGTGGGTCAACACGCCCATCCTCTCGTGGTCGTTCCCGCTGGCCCTACTCGCCTCGATCTTCTTGGACATCGGTGGGGTAACTGAGGAAACCGGTTGGCGCGGCTTCGCGTTGCCACTGTTGCAGGCCAGGATGGCGCCACTTGCGGCGACGCTGATCGTCGGCCTCATGTGGGGTGTGTGGCACTTTCCAGCCAGGCCCGACATCCTCGCCGGCGCCTACGGTTTGTGGGGCGGCGCGCTGCTCCTCGTCGTCCTTGTCGTCCGATTCGTGGTCCTCTCCGTCGTGATGACGTATTTCTACAATAGGGTCGGGGGTAGCACACTTATCGCCATATCCATGCACGGACTGCACAACGACTCCGTGTTCCTGCAGGGGCGAATCAACGCCGAGGGTCTCGGTCCTTACGTGATGTCCGAGCTGACCCTGCTCGCGCCGATCCTCGTCGCCGCCTGCATCGTCTTGTTACTGGCCGGAAGCAGGCTCGGGTTATACAATAAGACCGGGCAATTGGGAAACCTTCAGGTTCCCCAGGAGACTAGCCCGCCGCCACGACCTCGGGCATGAGGCCGCGCAGGAAGCGGCCCGTGTGCGACTCATCGACGTTTGCGACCTCTTCTGGGGTTCCTGTGGCGATGATCTCACCGCCCGCGTCACCGCCCTCTGGACCGAGGTCGATAACGTGGTCTGAGGACCGGATCACATCCAGGTTGTGCTCGATAACGATGACGGTGTTCCCCGCGTCCACAAGCCTGTGCAGTATGGAGAGCAGCTTCTCGACGTCGGCGAAGTGGAGCCCGGTCGTAGGCTCGTCCAGGATGTAGAGGGTCTTGCCCGTCGCCCTCTTGCCCAGCTCGCTCGCCAGCTTCACGCGCTGCGCTTCGCCGCCGGAGAGCGTGGTCGCCGGCTGCCCTAGCCTGACGTAGCCGAGGCCGACGTCGCGCAGGGTATCCATGCGGCGAGAGATCGCGGGTACGGGGGCGAAGAACTCGCAAGCCTCCTCGACCGTCATGTCCAGGACGTCGGAGATGGACTTGCCCTTGTAGGTGGCGCGCAGGGTCTCGTTGTTGTAGCGGCGGCCCTTGCAGACCTCACAGGGGACGTAGACGTCGGGGAGGAAGTGCATCTCTATCCGGATCTGGCCGTCACCGCGGCACGCCTCACACCGGCCTCCCTTTACGTTGAAAGAGAAGCGTCCTGGTTTGTAACCCCTGATCTTGGCCTCAGGCGTCGAGGCGAAGAGCTGTCTTATGTGGTCGAAGACCTTGGTGTAGGTCGCCGGGTTGGAGCGGGGTGTCCTCCCGATCGGGCTCTGGTCTATGTCTATGACCTTGTCGACATCCTCGACTCCCCTGAGGCCAGCGTGCCTGCCCGGACGGTGCTTTCCGCGGCTGACGGCGTTGGCCAGGGCCTTGTAGAGTACCTCGTTGACCAGCGTGCTCTTCCCAGAGCCGGAGACGCCCGTGATACAGGTGAATACCCCGAGCGGGAACCCGACGTCAACGTCTTTCAGGTTATGCTCCATCGCCCCGAGCAACTCTATGGAACCCGTCGGCTCCCTCCGTTCCTCGGGAGGCTCGATCCTCCGCCGCCTGGCGAGAAAATCGCCCGTTACGGAACGCTCCTCGGCCTCGATGTCCTCGACGCTGCCGGCAGCGATGATCTCACCCCCGTGCACCCCCGCGCCCGGGCCGACATCGACGACGTAATCTGCGGAACGTATGGTCTCCTCGTCGTGCTCGACGACGATGAGCGTGTTCCCGAGGTCCCGCAGTTTCTCTAGCGTCGTCAACAGCCGCCTGTTGTCCCGCTGGTGCAGCCCGATGGAAGGCTCATCAAGCACGTACAGTACACCGACGAGACCGCTCCCTACCTGCGAAGCGAGCCTTATCCTCTGGGCTTCTCCGCCTGAGAGCGTCCCCGCAGAACGGCTCAGGGTGAGGTATCCGAGCCCGACATCCACGAGGAAGCCGAGGCGTTCCCTGATCTCCTTGACCACGCGCTCGCCGATGATCCACTCCCGCGTGGTGAACTCGACGCCGTCGAAGAAACCCTGCGCGTCCGTAACGGAGAGCTCTGTGAACTCGTAGACGTTCTTGCTGCCGACGGTCACGGCGAGGGCTTCCGGCCTGAGTCTGGCGCCCTTGCACTTGGGGCAAGGCACGTGGCTCATGAACTCTTCGATCTTCTCCCGCCTGTACTCCGAATCAGTCTCCACGTAGCGCCGCCCCAGGTTGCGGACGACGCCGTCGAAATGGGTCATGTATTGCCTGCGGCGGTTGTAGCGGTTCCGGTACGAGACGTAGATGCGCTCGCCGTCGGTACCGAAGAGGATAAGGTGCCTGTGCTCCTCGGGCAGGTCGCGCCACGGGACGTTCAGGTCGATCCCATACTTCTCCGAGAGCGAGCCGAGCACGCTCCTGTGGTACTCGGTATGCGAGTTTGCCCAAGGCACGACGGCCCCCTCGTTCACACTCAGATCCTCGTTAGGCACCACGAGCGCGGGGTCTATCTCCAGGCGGCTCCCCAGCCCATCGCAGCGGTCGCAGGCCCCGTGAGGGCTATTGAACGAGAACGTACGCGGCTGTATCTCAGCGATCGAGGCGCCGCAATTCGTGCACGTGAAGCTCTCCGAGAAGAGCATCGACTCGCCCGCGCCGTCTCTCTCCACAGTCTCGATCTGAACCAGGCCTTCGGCCAGGTTCAGGGCGGTCTCGATCGAGTCCGTGAGGCGGCGCTCTATGCCGTCCCTGATCACGAGCCTGTCGACGACGACCTCTATGTCGTGCTTGTAGTTCTTGTCCAGCCCGAGGTCAACGGGCAGCTCGTGCAACTCGCCGTCGACCCTGACGCGGGCGTAGCCGCTCTCGGCAAGGTCCTTGAACATCCTCCCATACTCGCCCTTACGTCCCCGCACTACAGGCGCGAGCACCATAAAGCGCGTCTTCTCGGGGAGGGTGAGTACCTTCTCGACCATCTGCTGCGGCGTCGATGAGGCGACGGGGAAGCCGCAGACGTGGCAATGCGGCCTCCCTGCGCGGGCGTAGAGCAGACGCAGGTAGTCGTAGATCTCCGTTACTGTGGCGACCGTGGAGCGGGGGTTGTTGGACGTGGTCTTCTGGTCGATGGAGACCGCCGGGGAGAGGCCGTCGATGTGGTCCACGTCGGGCTTGTCCATCTGGCCGAGGAACTGCCTGGCGTAGGCTGAGAGGCTCTCGACGTAGCGGCGCTGCCCCTCCGCGTAGATCGTGTCGAACGCGAGAGAAGATTTGCCGCTACCGGAGAGGCCTGTCACGACCACCATCACGTCGCGCGGCAGGGAGACCGTTATGTCCTTGAGGTTGTGTTCGCGCGCGCCCCGCACGACGATCTGCTCTTCCGCGATCTCTTATCACCCCTCTTCTTCGGGACGCCTACGGGCAAGTATACGGCCCCCTGTTGGGAGGCCAAAGAAGCAATTTGCTTTTGGTCATATTCTAACACCCCAGAGGACCATATCCGTGTCCGGGTTTGCGATTTTCTGCCCCTAGGCCCAAAATGATACGCGCCGCTTACACCAAGTTGCGAACGGAGCCAGTAGTGATCCTGAAGGACTTCTCCCTGATCCTTCTAGAAGAGTTGGACGCTGACTGCCCGCTGCCCGGTGACCCGACCAGGCAGGTACGCGGGCTCGCCGTCGACGAGCCGGTGAAGGGTTGGATCTCCCCCGACGAAGTGGCCGTTACCGCCCGCGAGGCCCTGGACGACGACTTCATGCAAGGGGTCGCCTCTACAGGCTCTCCTGCCATCGTCTGGCGTCTCGAAGGCGAGGCGCCTGTGGAATCGGTCGAGCGGGCCGCCGCGGTGGGGATTGGACTTTTCGTGCTCAGCCCCGATGTGCCTCTCCGGCGGCTCTTAGAGATCTTCTCCAAGGACGACGGGCTGCTTCTGCTCTCCCACGGGGCCGGCCGATCGCTTCTGGAGAGCGCCGGCGGTGAGGCGACGCTCGACGAGCTTGCCGGCAAGGTCTCAGGGATGCTCGGACGTTCCGTGGTCATCGAGGACCCCGTTGGGCGCCTGATCGCCGGCTCCGGGGACGACAACCATCTGCGCGCGACACTCGAAGAGCTGGGGCTACGCGCCTCCAAGGGATCGGGGTTCGACGAGACCCGTCGGGAGCGGAGGGACCGTTACGCCAGGCTACCCGATGGGTACCTGTCCGTGCCCGTCGAGCGCTGGCGCGTCGCTGACGGCGAACTGTTCTGGATCCCCATCGGCACCGGCGCCCCGGCTGGGTACCTCTGGATCGAGCTGGAAGGCGGCCACCTCAGGCCCGAAGACGTGGTGCTCCTTTACTGGGCCAGGCGCGTCCTCGAGGCCGAACTCGGCAAGGAGCGTATACGCCTGGAGACGGAACTGGGTGTCAGGGGGGACTTCGTGGACGACCTCGTAAGCGGCCACTACGGTTCCGTCGAACTCCTCCTGCAACGCGCGAGATATCTCGGCGCAGACCTCGCCGAAGGAGCCCTGGTCATGGTCGTCGACATAGACGACTTCGCCCGCTATATTGCGCGTCGCCGGCCGAAGGAGCCTGCCATCCAGGAGCTCAAGCGGCGTCTCGCGGATGCTGTACGCCTGCAGACCCGCCAGCTCTTCTCGAACTTCCTCCTCGGCCCGCGCTCGGACAACGTCATCCTCTTCCTTGGTTGTGCAGAAGGCGAGGATCCAGAGGAGTTGCCCGAGAAGGCGCAACTGCTGGCCAAGGGGGTACAGCGCTACGTCAAGGGCCTCCTACCCGACCTTACCGTCTCCGTCGGGATAGGAGGCTACAAGAAGGACCCAGCCCAGCTTCCCGACGCCTACTCCGAGGCCGGTGTAGCGCTCGAGATCGGCCATCTCATCCACGGCCCCTCCAGCGTCTCGACCTTCGGGAGGACAGGAACATATAAACTCCTCTTCAGGGTGCTCCAGGAGAACCCCGAGGAGCTCGAAGCTTTCTACGGAGAGACCCTCGAGCCCGTCGTCCACTACGACTCCCGCTACGGTACCGAACTGGTTCAGACCCTTATCACCTACCTCGGCAACGACGCCTCGACCGTAAGGACCGCTGGCGACCTCTTCGCGCACCGCCACACGATCCGCTACCGTCTCGACCGCGTCAGCGAACTGACAGGCCTCGACGTCGATAAGAGCGAAGACCGCGAACGCCTCACCCTCGGCATAAAAGCGATGCAACTACTCGGACGCGTCCCCGAAAGACCGTCGAGCTTCGCGGATAGATAGCATTTCAGCACGGCGCTTCGCGCCTTGTCAGCACGCTCCAGCCTACGGCTGTCGCTCGTCAGCACTTCAGCATTTCAGGTTCCGCAGTCGAAGCGGATTCTCAAAGAAGAGTGGGTATTCCTCTGTCATCCTCTCGAGCGCACGAACCTCTCACCACACGTAGCTGACTGACATGCTGACAAGGCGCGAAGCGCCGTGCTGACTAGCTGGCGAAGCCAGCGTGCTGCCCGCTGTCTTGTACATCCGCTAGAAGAGGAGCCTCGAGCGGGGCACCCATCTTTGTACATTCGGCTAAAGACGCTTCTGTGACCTGTGCCTAGACTATGTTCCAAGAGAATATACCCTGAAGATATGGAGGAAGGTTTTGCGGAGGCTCGCATTACTATCGACTACGGTCTCGTTGTTGGTTTTCGCGCTACCTGGGCTCGCGTTCGCGCAGGATGGTCCTTCGACGGCGGAACTCTCGCTGGCGATGGACACGATGTGGGTGATCATAGCGGCGTGTCTGGTCTTCTTCATGCAGGCAGGATTCGCTATGCTCGAGGTCGGCTTCTCCAGGATGAAGAACGTCGGGAGCGTGGTGGCGAAGATACTGGTCAACCTGGCAATAGCGGCCCTGCTGTTCTGGGCCGTCGGCTTCGCGTTGGCCTTCGGCTCGGGTAACGCGCTCGTCGGTACTGAGGGCTGGTTCCTCGCGGTGCCAGCCGGACAGGTCAACGACGTCTACGCCGGACTCTCCTGGACGCAGGTCCCGCTCTCGGCCAAGTTCCTGTTTCAGGTCGCCTTCTGCGCGGTCTCTCTGGCCATCGTGTGGGGCACGATGCTGGAGCGGACCAAGTTCGCGGTCTACGTGGTCTTCGCTGTCGTCTTCGCGGGCCTGATCTACCCGATGGTGGGACACTGGATCTGGGGCGGCGGATGGCTGACCGAGCTCGGTATGCAGGACTTCGCGGGCTCGACGGTCGTCCACCTCTCGGGCGCGATGGCGGCGCTCGCCGGTACCCTGCTACTCGGTCCGCGCCTCGGCAAGTACGACGACGACGGCCGCCCCGTGACGATCCCTGGCCATAACATGCCCCTCGCAGTCCTTGGCGTCCTCATACTCTGGATCGGCTGGTGGGGCTTCAACCCGGGATCGACGATGGCCGCTGTTCCCGACATCGCCGACATCGCCCTGACGACGAACCTGGCCGCCGCCGCCGGTGTCCTCGGCGCGATGGGCATGAGCTACATGTACAGGCGCAACGTGGACGTCGGGATGGGCGGCAACGGCGCCATTGCGGCCCTCGTCGCCATCACCGCGCCCTGCGCCTTCGTCGCGCCGTGGGCTTCGATCGTGATAGGTTTCGTCGCCGGCGTAATAATGTACGCCACGCTCGTCTACGTGGATAAGATCGGGGTCGACGACCCGCTCGGCGCCATAGCGGCGCACGGTATGGGCGGTATTTGGGGGACGCTCTCCTGCGGCCTGTTTACGACCCCTGCCCTCGCCGCTGTCGGCGAGCCAGGCCTATTCTACGGCGGCGGTCTCTACCAGCTCGGCATTCAGGCTCTCGGTATCGTCGCAGCAGGGGGCTTCGTATTTGTCGCCTCGCTCGCCGTCTTCGCCACGCTCAAGGCCACCATCGGCATCAGGGTCAAGCCAGAGCAGGAGCTCGACGGGCTCGACATCCACGAGCACGGAGTCTTCGGCTACCCAGACCTCGTCGCAACCGATTACCAGAACGGGAACGGGCAGATCGCCGATCCTCTGGAAGTCACCGAAGGCACCAATTAGGGTGTAGCGCGGGAGGCCCGCGGGCCTCCCGCGCTACAGGCATCAGGTTTCAGGCTACAGGACTGGCACCGGCCGGAATCCCTCCGGCCGGTGTTTTTCACGCCCACCCGAAATCGGTAACGCCGTCTTGTATCCTGGTAGGAGAGGCGGACCGCTAGTGGCACGGAGGACAGCTTGGAAGGACCCATAACTCAGGCCACTGGCCACAATAACACCATCGTCAGTGTCTACCAGGATAGGATCGAGCTGAGGACCGGCTGGCAGTCCCAGAACGTGCAGAGCGTTGGCCTGCGCGACGTCGCCGTAATCGGCGTCAAGGGCCTTGTCAACGTCACCCTGACGATAGAGACCAATACGGGTCGCGTCTACCAATTGAACCGCATGGCCCTCCCGGACGCGCGCAGGATCAGGAACACCTTCGAACAGCAGAAGCGCAGGGCCGGCCTCTACGAATAGAGGAATGTCAGCAATTAGGAACCCCTTGAGAATTGTCCATCACCTGGCCCTGTCGCGTTAATTCCTGAACTCCAAATGTGCGAATTTTCCGTAGCCCATTCCAATCTTCATAATTCAAGACAGGCGCTTATGCTGTAAGCTCTCAGGGGTACTAGCTGAGGGAGGTTTTCTATGGCTGTTGTAAAGCGGCGGCCGTTGAGTCGGCGGCGGATACTAGAGGCGGCGGTCCGGTTTGTGGATCGGGAGGGGTTGGAGGCTCTTTCGATGCGGAAACTTGGGAGCGAGCTTGGGGTCGAGGCGATGTCGCTCTACAATCACGTCCCGAACAAGGGCGCTTTGTTGGACGGGATGGTCGAGGTCTTGCTCGGTGAGTTGGAGGTGCCGCCTGAGAACGAGGGTTGGGAGAAGAGGGTCAGGGAGGCATTCCAGGCTTTCCGGCGGCTCGCCCACGAGCACCCGAACGTCTTCCCCCTACTCATCAACCGCCCGCCGGACACGATGGATGGAGTTTGGCTGGTCGAGGAGTTCCTCAGGACGCTGATGGGGGCTGGCTTCGATCCCGAGACGGCATTGCACGCTTTCCGCGCACTCTCCAGCTACACTTCCGGCTACACGATGGCCGAGATCCGCGGCTTTGCGATGGAGCCCGCCGGCGCCCGCCTCGGCGCCGTCACGCTCTCTTCGGACGCCTTCCCGAACATCCACAAGCTCCAAGCGCCTCTGCGCGAAGTTGATCACGACGCAGAGTTCGAGTTCGGCCTTGACCTAATCCTCGTCGGCCTCAAGGAGAGGCTCTGATAAAGCTCGCCGGACATAGTGTCTCTCGTGTAGGAACCAGGAGACCGTGTACAGGAGAATGATGGTGAGGCGTTTTGCGAGCAGCCATCCCGTCGCCTTCTGCGTGCTGGTCACGCTGGCCGTGTTCGGGCTAGATCTCGCGAGCAGGGTTGCTATTCCGAGGGCACCGGTAGGAAACATCGAGAAGCTGCCTCAAGATGCTTTCGAGCCACCTGTGGGTATTGACCTGATCCTCTTCGACTTGAGGAGCCCCGACACCCTATTCTGGGCGCTGGCGACGGTGCTCGCCCTCGGTCTACTCGTGTGGACCGGCTGGTTGCGTGAGGCCGGCTTCAATCGGATGTCACAGTGGAGGAACCTGCGTCTACTCCTATTCCCGCTACTCGTCTGTGCGCTGACCCTCTCCGGCGGACTATTCGGATCGGGGCCCGCGTCGCTGGTCTCGGCATTCCTCACCGCGCTTGTCGCCGCCTTTGGCGAGGAGATAGTCTTCCGTGGCCTGTTTTGGCGCGCGCTCGCGCCGGCGGGTCCTGTTCGAGCCGTGATCCTGACCTCCTTGCTCTCTGGCCTGCTCGTCCTCGGCATGACCGCAACGGAGGGTCCCTGGCCCGAAGCCGTCCGCCTCACGGCGCTGACCTTCTGCGGAGGCTTCACCTACGGCGCGCTCCGCTGGCGCACCACCTCAATCTGGCCCGTCGTCCTGGTCCACACCGCATTCGCCTTCGCCGTGAGCATAGCGACGCTTGGGACCTTCACCTACCCCCTCATGATGTTCCTGAGCACCGTCGGCTTCCTCGCCTACGGACTCTACCTCCTGCGCAACCCCCAGGTCAGGGCGGACGGAGGCCTGACGAAGCCCGCGCCATCACGCGTGAGGTGAGAGGACATCTCTCCACTTACGAAGCTACCTCTTGTAGTTGCTTCTCGAGGTCTTTGATCTCATCTCTGAGCCTGGCGGCGTACTCGAACTTGAGCTCTTCTGCGGCCTCTAGCATCTCGGCTTCGAGGTCGGCGATGAGGGTGCGTAGCTCGTCGGGGTCGCGTGGGGCCTCGCGGCCGCTCTTCTTGCCTGCCTTGTAGAGACCTTTGGCCTCGGCGGCGATGAGGATGTCGGAGACGCCCTTGGTTATGGTGCGCGGCTCGATGCCGTGCTGCTCGTTGTACGCGGCCTGGATCTCACGCCTGCGCTCTGTCTCGCCTATTGCGACGCGCATCGAGTCCGTCTCCTTGTCGGCGTACATGATGACCCGCCCTTTGACGTTGCGCGCGGCCCGCCCTATGGTCTGGATCAGGGCCCGCTCCCCGCGCAAGAAGCCTTCCTTGTCCGCATCGAGGATGGCGACGAGTGTTACTTCCGGCAGATCGAGGCCCTCGCGAAGCAAATTGATGCCGACGAGCACGTCGAACTCGCCCGTACGCAGGCCGCGGATGATCTGGATGCGGTCCAGCGTCTCGATGTTGGAGTGCATGTAGCGGGCCTTGACGTTGTGCTCGAGCAGGTAGTCCGTGAGGTCCTCGGACATCTTTATCGTGAGCGTGGTGATGAGTACCCGCTCGCCGTGCTCGACGCGCTTGGCCACCTCGTTGAGTAGGTCGTCGATCTGGTTCTTCGTCGGACGCACCTCGACCTCTGGGTCGACGAGGCCTGTCGGGCGGATGATCTGCTCCACTATCTGCCCCGAGTTCTCCAGCTCGTACGGCCCCGGCGTCGCCGAGACGAAGACCATTCGGTTCGTCTTCAGCAGAAACTCATCCCACATCAATGGACGGTTGTCCAGGGCACTCGGCAGCCTGAAGCCGAACTCGACGAGGGTGGTCTTCCTGCTCCTGTCGCCGTTGTACATACCCCTGACCTGGGGCAGCGTTATGTGCGACTCGTCTATAAACGTGACGTAGTCATCGGGGAAGTAATCCAGAAGCGTATAAGGCGTCGAGCCCGGCGGACGCCCGTCGAGGTGGCGCGAGTAGTTCTCGATGCCAGAGGTGTAGCCGAGCTCGCGCATCATCTCGAGGTCGTACTGCGTGCGCTGCTTGAGCCTGTACGCTTCCAGGACCTTGCCCTCGCCTTCCAGCTCTCCCAAATGCTCCTCGAGCTCCGCCTCGATGTTCTTGACGGCGGTCGCGAGCCTGTCTTCGCCTGTCACGAAATGGCTCGCAGGGTAGACGGTCAGAGTCTCGTGCTCGCGCAGGATCTCACCCGTCAGGGGGTCGGCCTCGGTCATGTTCTCGACCTCGTCCCCGAAGAAGGAAATGCGGTAGATCGAATCCTGGTAAGCGGGATGCACCTCCAGGACGTCGCCGCGCACCCTGAAGTTGCCTCTATTGAGCTGGAAGTCGTTCCTGGTGTACTGGATCCTGACGAGGTCTCGCAAGACGTCGTCTAGGTCGTAGAAGCCACCCCGCTCCAGAAGGACCATCTTCGAGCGGTACTCCTCGGGACTACCGAGACCGTAGATCGCCGAGACGCTGGCGACCACGATCACATCCCGTCGGGTGAACAGAGAGCTCGTCGCCGAGTGCCGCAGCCTATCTATGTCCTCGTTGATCTGGGCGTCCTTCTCGATGAAGGTGTCCGTGCGCGGGACGTAAGCCTCGGGCTGGTAGTAGTCGTAGTAGCTGACGAAGTACTCGACGGCGTTGTTGGGGAAGAACTCGGCGAACTCGCTGGCGAGCTGCGCCGCGAGCGTCTTGTTGTGCGCGATGACGAGCGCGGGACTGCCGGCCTCCTCTATAACGCGGGCCATGGTGTGGGTCTTCCCCGATCCCGTAACGCCGAGCAAGGTCTGCGCATTCATGCCAGCGTCGAGGCCGGAGGCGAGCTGCTCTATAGCCCGCGGCTGGTCGCCGGTCGGCTGGTATTCGCTGTTTACCCTGAACCCGTTCCGCGTCGTATTCTCCATACAAGAACCTCGGGATCTCTCGTGGGTCGTGAAGCGTCGCGCTTCTGGAACATACGATCCGATTATACTGCGAACGTGCGCTTTTTCTCGGTCGTTGTGCGCCACCAATCCAACCACACGTCGAAGACACCGACATTGCGTTCCGAGCGAGGGAAGGGCCGAAGCGCGACAGGCTCCGACCCTTCCCACACTCCCCACCCTTGTGGGCGAGGCTTGCTCCTATCTATTGGCACTCCTAGAACTGAGGGGGCAGACCTTTATCGAAGCTCTGCGGGATAGAGTTGAAGAATCTATCCGCGGCAGCGGGGCCGATGAACACCTTCTCACAGTCGGGGGCGCCCACATCCGCTCTGTCGGCGAGCACCCGGTCGAAGCCACCGCCGCAACTCACTACGTCCTTGCCCGCAGGCTGGTTGAGCACGTCTATCACATCGATGCCGGCTCCTGCGGAGAGGGTGTCCTTCGCGGCGGGCGGGGCAATTCGCCGCCTATCAGGAAGTCGTTACCTTCTTGGGCCACCAGGTTGTCGGGACCGAGGCTGCCTTGAACGGCATCGTTACCTTCCCCGCCCACCAGGTTCTTGTCGCCCCCGAAGGGTTCTTGGAGGTTGCCGCCGTTGACTACGTCTTTGCCGGGTCCGCCCAGCAGGTTATCGTCGCCGGCCAGGGCCAAGAGTGTGTCGTTACCGCCCTTACCCAGGAGGTTGTCGTCCCCGTTGGTTCCTTTCAAAGTGTCTGGACCATCAGTGCCGATCCTGGTGATCGCCAGGGCCACCCCGCTGGCCAGGACCAGCGCCAGGGCCATCGCCGTCAACAGAAAGACGAGTCGTCTCATGTCCTCCGCTCCTTTCCTAGAGGTGCTCTAACACCATGGCTTCCCGTTACCAACGCTACCCATATTGCCCCTTGCGAGGCGTCGCCCGCATCCCCCAAATGGACTAACTCTGGATTATGTCTTACGAATATGGGTGCTAGTTTGCAAAGAGGAGCAGCGAGGGCGGTTCGCGAACTGCCCCTACAAGCTCATCGCTCTAGACTTCTTCACCCGTTACTCGACTTCCTGCAGGTTCTTGCCGTAGAGTTGCTGGTAGGCTTGCCTGGCCTCTAGCGCGCGGTCTACGTACTCGCGGGTCTCTTTGTAGGGGATGTCCTTCGCGATGTCGAAGTCTTCATCGGAGGTCCAGGCGTCTACGGTTCCTTCCCCGGAATTGTAAGCTGCGAGCATGAGTCTCTCGTCGCCCTCGTAACGGTCGTCGAGGTAGCCGAGGAACCAGGTTCCCAACCTGATGTTGACCTTCGGGTCGCGGTAGTCGCCCTCTATTCCGCTCTTGCGCTGTATGAAGTGTGCGGACTGCGGAAGGAGCTGCATGAGCCCGTAGGCCGCCCTGGGGGATTCGACGTTGGGCCTGAAGCGGCTCTCGGTGTAGATCACGCCAGCCACGAACGCTGGATCGAGGCCGTTCTCCTCGCTGGCCTGGCGGATGGTCGCTTCGTAGCGCAGGGGGTAGATGGTCCTCATCACGGCGTCGGGCACCCTGAGGGCGAAAGGCAGGATGGCGAGGATCCCGATGACCACCAGCAACATGAGGATCGCGCGCCGGCGGCGGGCCCGCGACCTGCCGTACCTGCGTCTCTTACCCTGGGTTGCCGTTGGATCCTCTCTCCCGCGAGACCCTGCGCCCGAGTTCGTACGCCCGCTGTCTAAGTCTATCCAGATCTGCGTCATTTTGTATCACCAGGTCGGCCCGCCTGGCTTTCTCCTCACCCGTGAGTTGCCGCGCCTCCACGGCCAGGAGCGCCGCCTCGTCCAGGCCCCGCTCCTCAGCCCACACCCGGCGCCTCTCTTCAGGCACCGTGACGGCCACGGTAAAGTCGAAGTCCTCGCCCCTGCCAGTCTCGAACAGCAGCGGTATCTCGACGACGAACACTTCGGCCTCCGATGCCTCGATACGCCTGTCGGTCTCGCTACGTACCAGGGGGTGGAGTATCTCTTCGAGTTCCCGCAGTGCTCCAGCGTCACCGAATACCTCGCGGCCTAGGGCCTTGCGGTCGATGCCCTCAGATCCCCTGACGTCTTCCCCGAAACGTTCGATGATCCTCGAGATCGTCCGGCGATCGTTCTTCAGGAGGTGATGCACGATCTCATCGGCCGAGGCCGTCTCTGTGCCAGGCAGTTCTCCCAATAGGCTGACCAGCGTGCTCTTGCCCGACGCGAAAGGGCCGGTGACGGCGATGGTCACCGGCCCTTCCACGGACCCTCTGTGTAACGAGTCCTTTGCTATTTCTCCTCGAGGTCGAGGTCGGCGAGTGCGTCGAAGGCTCCGGAGCGGAGGCCGCTCCCTTCGCTGCTCCTGCGCTCGGAGGTGCCGCGCTGCTCGGGTTCGCGGCGTGGGCGCTCCTCGCGGCGGGGACGCTCCTCGCGGTCCTCGCGCTTCGGGCGCAGGGAGAGCGAGAGCCTGCGGCGGCGGGCGTCGACGTCGATGATGCGGGCGTCGACCTCATCGCCGGAGCGTACGATCTCGTCCGGAGTCTCGACGTGGTGGTCGGCAAGCTCGGAGATGTGGATCAAACCTTCGACCCCCTCTGCGACCTCGACGAAGGCGCCGAAAGAGACGAGCTTGGTTACCCTACCCTGGATCTGCTCTCCGACGTTGACCCGCTCGACGATCTCCTGCCACGGGTCCTTCCTGGTCTGCTTGAGGCCGAGCGAGATGCGCTCGCGGTCGCGGTCGACTTCGAGGACCTTGACCTCGACCTCCTCGCCAACCTCGACGACCTCGCTCGGATGGTCGACGTGCTGCCAACTGAGCTCGGAGATGTGGATCAGGCCGTCGATACCTTCGAGGTCGACAAAAGCCCCGAAGTCGACGAGGTTGGAGACGGTACCCTTGACGATCATGCCCTCCTCGAGTGAGGTCAGGATACGCTCGCGCTCCTCCTTGCGCTCCTCCTCGAGGACGGCGCGCCTACTGAGAACGACGTTGTTGCGGCTCCGGTTCAGCTCGATGACCTTGCACTCGAGCTTCTGGCCGAGGAAAGAGTCGAGGTTCCTTACGCGCCTGATGTCGACGAGGCTCGCCGGCAGGAAGCCGCGCAGCCCGATGTCCAGGATCAGGCCACCTTTGACGACCTCGATGACGGGTCCCTCGACGGTGCGCTGGTCGTTGTAGGCTTCCTCGATACGGTTCCAGGCCCGCTCGAAAGCGGCCCGCTTGGCCGAGAGGATGAGGCGCCCGTCGGCGTCCTCTTTCTGCATGACCAGGGCTTCGAGGCGCTGGCCCAGCTCGACGACGTCGTGGGGGTCTGCGCCCTTGCGGATAGTCAGCTCGTTCGAGGGTACGAGCCCCTCGGACTTGTAGCCGATGTCGACGAGTACCTCGTCCCTATCTATCCGGACGACCTCGCCCTCGACGATGTCCCCGTCCTTGAAATCTATGAGGACGCTCTCGTCGACGGGGATGACCTCCCCGTTTTCCTCCCGGAAGAAGTCCTTCATGGTCAACTCTCGGGATACTTGCTGTGTGGTGTCAGTCATGAAACAGTTGCTTTCCTTTACTTTGCTTGACGGGTGCAGATTATACAGCAATTCCGCCCGTGAAAATCGGGCCCTGGTTCGGCCTACAGAGGATTCACCTGCCCCCAACGGTCTCCGACCTTGGTCTCGACTTCGAGGGGCGGCCTCAGGTCGTATGCCGCGACCATCCTGTCTACGGCGAGGCCGGCGACCTCATCGACACTATCCTCGTCGACGTCGAAGACGAGCTCGTCGTGTACCTGCATGATCATATCCGCCCCGAGAGAACCAAGCCTCGGCGCGAGATCGACCATCGCGACCTTGATAATATCTGCTGCGGTCCCCTGGACGCGGGCGTTGAAGGCGATCCTCTCCCCTAGCTTCCTGACGTTCTTGTTCGAGTTCCTCAGCTCGGGCACGTAACGCCGCCTCCCGAAGAGCGTCGTCGAATACCCGAGCTCCTCGGCCTCCTCGAGGGTCTCCTGCATGAACTCGGTCACCCTCGGATAGCGCTCGAAGTAGCGCTTGATGTAGCGCTCGGCCTCGGCCGGGTGCACGTTACCGAGCCTCGTAGCCAGCCCGAACCCCGAGATGCCGTAAAGGATGCCGAAGTTGACCATCTTCGCCCTTCGCCTGAGCTCAGGCGTCACGCTCTCCATGCGCACGTCGAAGACCTCCGAGGCCGTGCGCGTGTGTATGTCCTCGCCCCTGGTGAACGACTCGACGAGCGCCGGCTCTCCGGCCATGTGGGCCAGGATCCTGAGCTCTATCTGGGAGTAGTCGGCGACCACGAGCTTGCGGCCCGGCGAAGCGGTGAACGCGTCCCTGATCCGCACTCCCATCGCTGTGCGCACAGGAATATTCTGCAAGTTGGGCGAGTCACTCGAGAGGCGCCCCGTCGCCGCCCGCGTCTGGTGAAGGGTGCTGTGTATGCGACCTTCTTCGGAGATGAGCTTGACCAGCCCGTCTATGTAGGTGCCCCTGAGTTTGGTCAGCTCGCGATACTCGATTATGCGGTCGGCCACCGGATGCTCTATGGCGAGCTGCTGCAAGACTTTGGCGTCGGTGGAGTAACCGGTCTTGGTCTTTCTGACGGGTGGAAGGCCCATCTCCTCGAAGAGGACCTCGCCGAGTTGCTTGGGCGAGCCTATGTTGAAGGGATGGCCGACCTCCTCGTAGATTTGTTGCTCCAGTCCCGAGATGCGTCCCTCGAGCTCCTCTCCGACCTCTTCGAGCGTAGAGGCGTCGACGGGCATCCCGATCTCCTCTATCTCCCCAAGCACGTCGGCAAGCGGTAGCTCCACGTCGTAGTAGAGCCTGGCGAGCCCCATCTCCTCCAACTCTTCCTCGAGCCTCGGCGAGAGCGCGTACACCAGCGCTGCCCTCCTCGCAGCTTCCATGACGGCCCTATCCTCGTGGGAGAGGTCGACCTCGGCCATCCCCCGCTCCGCGGCGAGCGTTTCGAGTTCGTAGCTCCCGAGGCCGGGCTTGACGAGGTAAGCCGCGAGATAGGTGTCGAAATCCGCCCCACGCACCACGAGCCTCTTGGAGTCGTGCACCTTTACAGGGATGTCCGGCAGACCGTCAGCGACGCGCACTTCGTCCTCCGAGACGGCTACGCACCAGCGCCCGCTCTCGTCCTCGACCGGGGCCGCAGCTACGGGTTCGAAGGTCAACTCGACGGGCTCATCGGAGACACGCACCTCGAGGCGTTCGAGCGGTGGGAGCTTCTCTCCACCAGCGACGGGCAACTCGGTTAGCCGAGACTCCAGGGTGCGAAACTCGTAGCGCCTGGTAATGTCTCGAATCTCGGGTGAGACGCCCTCGAAATGGAGCATTTCGGGGTCGAACTTCACGGGCACGTCGAAGCGCATCTTCGCCAGCTCCAGCGACATGAACGCGCTCTCCCTGCCTGCTTCCAGCTTGTTGCGCGTGCCTTTGGCGGAGATGTTCTCCAGATTCTCGTAGACACCATCCAGGGAGCCGAACTGCTTCAGCAGGTTCGCCGCTCCCTTGGGGCCAATACCCCGCACGCCGGGGATGTTGTCCGAGGAGTCTCCCGTGAGGGCTTTGTAGTCGGGGATCTGCTCCGGCGTAACGCCGTATTCCTCGACGACCTCGTCCCTGCCGTACGTCTTCGTCTCCGAGACGCCGCGGGTGGTGCGCAGCACCTTGACCCTTCCGTCGACGAGCTGCATGGCGTCCTGGTCGCCGGTGACTATGAAGAGCTCCACGCCTTCTGGCACCTGGCGCGACATCGTCGCAAGGGCGTCGTCGGCCTCGAAGCCCTCGGCCGTGATGGCAGGGATGTTCATGGCATCCAGGATCTCATCCATGTGGTCCAGCTGCGACCTGAGCTCCTCGGGCATGGCGGAGCGCTGCGCCTTGTACTCGGGGAAGATCTCCAACCTGAACTTCGGCATCCCCCCGTCCCACACGACCCCAAGCCCTACCTCTTCTTCAGAGTCGAGCAACGTGAGCAGCATGCTCGTGAAACCGTAGAGGGCGTTCGTCGGCAGGCCGCTAGAAGTGCTTATGCTCAGCGGCAGCGCGTAGAACGCCCGGTACAGAAGTGAGTAGCCGTCGATAAGATAAACTCGCACCAACCCGATTATACCGGAGGGAGTGGCTCTGCAAAGTGGTCATTGACCTCATTACAAGCATTTCAGCACGCTCAGGCTTCGCCTTCGCTTGTCAGCACTTCAGCCCGGCGGCTCCGCCGCCTTGTCAGCTTGTTAGCTTTTTGTTTTGATTCTCTGGCTGAATGCGCGATTCGTGGTAGGTCAACAGCTGTGCAGATCGCTCTAGATGGGCTCGAAGACGAGGTTCTCTTCGGCTTTCTTCAGCCAGTATCGGTCGAGTATGTAGGAGGAGTACATCTGCGCGCTTATGGCGGCGGCGGAACTATGCCTGGGCGGCTCCTGCTGCTTTTATGGCCTGCTCGCGAGTCTCCCAGAGGCAGAACGACAGGCACTCGCCCCGCTCGTTAGCCTGGCCCTTGAAGTAGCGGAGGAGGCCGCCGGAGATCAGTGCCTCCTCGTAGGCGCGGTCGTCGTGCTCGCGCAGAAGGTCGAGGTCCGCCTCGGGGCGTCGCAGGGAACGGAAGGCTATCAGGTAAAGGCTATCGAAGGGGCAGTGGGAGAGGGAGGACCAGTCGAAGCCGTCCTCGATGGGTAGAGTCGCGTAGTCTGGATGTGTTGGGGAGATTCGTTGGCAGGCCTCGTACAGGTCTGCCCGCAGGTCGAGGGACATGGATCTCCTTTCCGGATCGGTCTCTAGGCTTCATCTTCTGTCGATGTCCCGAGACCCCGGAACCGGCCCTTCTTTCCGATAACGGTCCCACGCAAGTTCCCAGGCTCCCTGGGCGTGGTGTGCCCGAACCCGTAACCACTCCACGCGAGCTGCTTGAGCCTGAAAGAAGGCGCGTAGCATCGAGAGATCCATCATTGGCGGTCTGGCATTGGATACACAACGTACATACTCGCAGTATACAGTAAAGCAAGCCAAAGCATAGTTGTTTTGTGAAGAATTGGCTCTAGATCTCGCCCAGGTACGCTTCGCGGACCTTGGGGTCTTCGCGGAGTTCGCTCGCTGGTGCTTCGTTGACGATGGTACCCGTCTCCAGGACGTAGCCGCGGGTGGCGATCTCGAGTGCGACGTTGGCATTTTGCTCGACGAGCAGGATCGTGGTGCCCTGTTTGTTGATCTCTTCGATGGTCTGGAAGATGCGTTCGACGAGTACGGGGGCCAGTCCCATGGAGGGTTCGTCGAGTAGCAACAGTTTCGGACGGCTCATGAGGGCGCGGCCGATCGCGAGCATCTGCTGTTCGCCGCCTGACATGGTACCGGCCTCCTGCTTGACGCGTTCCTGGAGGCGCGGGAAGAGTTCGAAGACGCGGTCCATGTCCTCATGTACGCCGGCGCGATCGTTCCTGTGATAAGCACCCATCTCCAGGTTCTCGCGGACCGTCATGCGGTGGAAGATCTTGCGCCCCTCAGGGCTCTGGGAGATACCCTTGGAGATCATGCCGTGGGCCGGCAAACCCTGGATCTCCTCCCCGGAGAAGAGGATCCTGCCCTCCCTCGGCGGCAATACGCCGTGGATGGAGCGCAGTGTCGTCGTCTTGCCGGCCCCGTTGGAGCCGATGAGGGTGACGACCTCGCCTTCATCGACGGTCAGGGAGATGCCGCGCAAGGCCTGGATGTGTCCGTAGTAGCTGTGGACGTTTTCCAGTTCCAGGAGGGGCATGCTAGCCCGTCCTGGCCGTTCCGAGGTAGGCTTCTATCACCTTCGGGTCCTGGCGCACCTCGGATGGTGAACCCTCGGAGATCTTCTCCCCGTGATCCAGCACCGTCACCCTGTCGGAGATGCTCATGACGACCCGCATCTCATGCTCGATGAGGAGCACGGCTATCCCCCGCTCCTCGCGCAACTTCCCTATCAGCCCCGTCAGGCGCGCCGTCTCCTGCGGGTTCATCCCTGCCGTCGGCTCGTCCAGCAGCAGGAGCTTCGGCTCGGAGGCCAGGGCCCTTGCTATCTCCAGCCTCCGCTGGTCCCCGTAAGAGAGGTTCTTCGCGAACACCTCCCGCCCCTGTATGCCGGCGAAGTCCAGCAGCTCCGCGGCCCTCTCGCGGGCTTCGCGTTCCTCGCGCCGCGTTCCCGGCGTGCTGAAGATGGCACCGACGATGCTGCCCTTCAGGCGCGTGTGCATCCCGGCGAGCACGTTGTCCACCGCGCTCATGGTGCCGAAGAGCCTGATGTTCTGGAAGGTGCGCCCGATACCCATGCTGGCCCTGCGGTGGGCACCGTAGCGCGTTATGTCGCGGCCGAGAAACGTGAAGTTGCCCGAGGATACTTCGTAGAGTCCGCTCACCATGTTGAAGAACGTAGTCTTGCCGGCGCCGTTCGGACCGATCAGGCTGACGATGGACCGCTCGGGTATGTCGAAGTCGACCGACTCGACCGCCACCAGACCGCCGAAGACCTTGGTGATCCCACGCGCCACCAGTATGTTGGTGTCACCGGCGCTTCCACTCTCCTCAGCCACGGGTCGAACCCCTCATCGCGCCGAGGCCTCGGGTTCGTGCATCTCCTCCGCCCGTTGGCGGTTGGGGATTATCCCCTCCGGCCTCAGCAGCATCATGGCGACGAGCAAGATGCCGAACAGGAAAAAGTTGTACTTGGGGATGTCCGCGTCGCTGAGGGCCGCGCTCCCGACCGCCTCTCCCAGCGCGTGGACCCACTCATTGATCTGGGGCAGGAGGTAGAAGTTGAGGCCCTGCAAGGCGACCGCGCCAAGGATTACGCCGTATATGCTTCCCATACCGCCCAGGATAACCATGCAAAGTATCAGGATGGAGATGTTGAACGAGAAGCTCGTCGGGAAGATGTTCTTTATGAACGCCCCGTAGTACGCGCCAGCCAGGCCTCCAAACACAGCCCCCATGGCATAGGCCCAGAGCTTGGTCGTCACCGGGTTGATGCCCATTGCGGCGGCCGCAGTCTCGTCCTCGCGCACGGAGATCCAGGCCCGCCCGAGCTTGGAGTCCCTGAGACGTATGTTCACGTAGACCGTGATGAGCACCAGGACCAGAATCGTGTAGTACCACGGGTTCAGATCAAGGGTCCCGAAACGCTGCCAGGCATAGAGGGAGTCGGGCAGGAAGGGGAAGCCTGGCGAGTCTATTGCCTTGATGCCGATGGTGCCGTTGGTCAGGTTGAAGCCGCCGAGGTCTCCGGCGTTCTGGAAGAAGCGCGGGATGATCTCCCCGAAGCCAAGGGTCACTATCGCCAGGTAATCCCCGCGCAGCCGCAGGGTGGGCGCCCCGATGATCATGCCACAGAGGCCGGTGAAGACCCCGGCGATGATCAGGATCAGCCAGAACGAGATGTGTATACCAGGGATTTCGCCCCCGGTAAGCGACGTGGCGGTCGAACCGAAAGAAAAGCTGACCTGCTGGAACTGGCTCGAGGCGAGCCAACCGACGACGTAGGCGCCGAGGGCGTAGAAAGCCACGAAGCCCAGATCCAGGAGGCCGGCGAACCCGACCACGATATTCAGGCCAAGGGCCAGCATGATGTATACGGCGACGATTATCGCCGGGTACATCAGGTTCACGTCCACCGTGTTTTCCAGGAAGACGTTGATGGCCGGGAACAGGAACGCGACCACGATCAGGATCGCCGGGAGCGCGAACTTCCTGAGCCGCGTGGCCATTATTCGCCCCCTCCCTGCACCGCCGAGCGATCGCCCAGCAGGCCGCGGGGCCGGAAGACGAGCACCAGGATCAGGACGGAAAAGATCACTATCGGTGTCCAACTGGTTCCTATGTACTGGTCGGACATCGCGCTGATGACCCCGATAAGGAGCCCGCCGACCACAGCCCCCGTGAGGTTCCCGATACCGCCCAGAACAGCCGCTGTGAACGCGTAGAGTCCCTGGGTGAAGCCTACATTGAAGATGGTAATGCCGTTGAAGAGACCGTACATCACGCCAGAGGCCCCGGCCAGGATGCCTCCGAGCAGGAACGTGATCGAGATGGTGCGGTTGACGTTGATTCCGACCATCGCGGCAGCGTCCTTGTCCTGGGCAACGGCCCGCATCGCCTTCCCCTGTTTCGTGCTGCCGATGAAGTAGGAGAGGGCGACGAGCAGCGGCACGGTAACCAGGACCACGAAGAGGTCCTTCCACCGGAAGATGATCGCGTCGCTAGGCAGGATATTGGCGCTGGAGATGAGCTCAGGAAAAGGCACCTGGATCGGCCCCTTCCACACGAGCCCCACGTTCTGCAGGATAAAGGACATGCCGATAGCGGTGATCAGGACGGCCAGCCGCGGCGCGTTGCGCAAGGGCTTGTACGCGACCCGCTCTATCCCGACGTTCAAAAGGCCGCAGGCCACCATCGCGACGAAGAGGGCTATCAGCACGCCGAGGATCCTCAGGGGGGCTCCCGAGTTGATCGTGATGGGGGCGAAGAGTCCGAGGCCGAATATCGTACCTGAAAGTACGGTCAGGCCGACGAAGGAGCCGATCATGAAGTTGTCGCCGTGGGCGAAGTTGATCAGCTCGATGATCCCGTAGACAAGTGTGTAACCCAGGGCCACGAGCGCGAGGATCGCGCCGTTGGTAAGCCCGATGAGGAGCTGGGAGGTGAACTGCGCCGGTTCCTGAACCGCCTGCACCAGGAGCAAAATCAGCAGTAGCGCCGTGAGCGCCACCGCGATCCGGGAGCTCCAGGTCGAGGATTTTATGCCGTCGATCAGGACCGCCGAACGGGACTTGGTGGCCTCACCCGCCGTCATCTAACGCCCTCTCTTCGGGACGGGGGACCGGACAAAATCCGGTCCCCCGCTTGATAGTCGCTCCTGTCGACCCGCTACATCTCGCCGGCATCGATGGTGCGCTGGTACTCGAACTCACCGTTCTCGACCCGCTGGACCGAGAGCTCCGTCAGGGTCGTGTCGCCGTCTTCGTCGAAGCTCCATGTGCCGAGGACGCCGTTGTAGTCCTCGGTGGCGAAGATCTGCTGCAGCACCGCCTCGCGGGTGACCTCGCCCTCCTCGGAGGCCCGCTCTATGGCGTCGAGCATCACGTTGGCCGCCTCGTAAGCGTATGCGGTGTAGGGTTGGATATCATCGTCGTACTGACTCTCGTATTCCTGGACGAACTGCTGACCCTTCTCGGTGAGCTCGCTCTCCGGCAGTCCTCCGAAGGTAATGTAGCTGCCCTCTGCAGCCTCTCCGGCCTGGGAGAGGAATGTGTCGAGGAAAATGCCGTCGGGACCGATGAAGAGGACGTCGTCGTTGCTCATGCCGGCCCCGAGCTTGTCCTTGACGAGCTGCGCGGCGTTATTCTCTATGATGCCGCCGAAATAGATGGCGTCAGGGTCCTCCTCGGCGATCTTGTTCATCACCGAGCGGAAGTTGGCCGCGGTGGTATCGATACCTTCCCGGCCGATGACCTGTATACCGAGTTCATCCGCGCTCTTCTGGACCTGATCGGCGAGCCCCTGGCCGTAGGTCTCCTTGTCGTCGAGGATGTAAACAGACTCGACACCTTCCTGCTCCATGAGGAGGGCGCCCGCCTGGCCCTGCTCGTCGTCGGCCACGATCACGCGGGCATAGTTGCGCTCGCCCGTCGGATAATATTTCTCCGGCTCGGACTCATCCGGGCTGGGCTTGGTCAGGCCGATGTAGGTGTTGGCCGGGCTGATCATGCCTAGTCCAGCCTCGTTGAGGATAGGGATCTGCACCGCAGCGCAGCCGGAGTTGAAGGGGCCGATCCAGCCGACTATCTCCTCATCCTGGGCGGACGTCTGGGCGTTCTCGGCGCACTTGGCCTCGTCCCACTGCCCGGCCTGGGCCGTGGCGTCGTCCAGCGACTCGTACTCGATGTTGACGTTCCCGGCCTTGCCGCCGCGCTCATCTATGGCCAACTCTATGGCGTTGACCATCGTGGTGGTCTGGGCCCGGTTCGCGCCCTGGCGCGGTAGGTCGCTGACTATCTTTACCGTCTGGCTTCCGCCTCCGCCGCCACCGCCCTGATCCCCGCCACCGCCGCAACCGGCGACCAGGGCCGCTGCCATGCCCAGTACCATAAGACCCATCATGGCCCGATGTAATCTCCGCAAGTTACCTCCTTGTAGCCGCCCCAGTAAAGTGCCGTAATGACGATTGAGGCCAGCATTATGAGTATTCATGCTCACCGTTGTCAAGCGAGCCCTCCCGCGAAGCCTGAGATGCTTTGTACATTGGTATAATGTCGCGGTTCTCCACGCCGGAGTGGCGGAATTGGTAGACGCGCCGGACTCAAAATCCGGTGGCCGCAAGGTCGTGTGGGTTCGAGTCCCACCTCCGGCACAACACAGATTCCCTGCAAAAGCGCTTTTTTGTGCAGACAGAAGAAAGCCCACGGATGACCGCTCCGTGGGCTTTGGCAGCAATGCGGCAGCAATAGGCTACGATAGGGCCTCTTCCATCGCCGCCGCTGCCTGCATCGCGCATGTTCGGCAGCACGTGGGAGTAGGTGTCGAGGGTGATGGCTATGGTTGAATGCCCAAGCATCTCTGACACTATCTTAGGGTTCACGTTGCGGGTGAGTAGAAGCGTAGCGCACGTGTGCCGGAGGTCGTGGAAGCGGACCGGCGGCAGTCCCGCCCGCTTCAGGAGCGGCTTGAACTTCATGTTCGTGACGGTGCGCCTGTCGAGCGGCTCGCCCGTCTCGGAGGCGAATATGAGGCCGTTCTCGCTCCACAGGGAGCCGACCCTATCTATCTCTCTCCTAGCTGGCGCTCCAGATGGCTTCTGAGGGCTTCTATGGCCCTCTGAGTAAGCTTCACGCTGCGCCTGGAGCCGGTCGTCTTAGGTGTTGTGAAGACGGGCCGTTCTTGGTTATGGACAGTGTCCGGCGGACCTGGAGGGAGCCGTCTTCGAGGTCTACGTCGTCCCACTTCAGCCCGAGTAGCTCTCCCTGACGGAGGCCGGTGTGTATCGCCAGCACGTAGAGGGCTTCGAGCCTGTCCCCGGCCTCGTGCGCCACCTGAAGCAAGTGCTTGGCCTGCTCCGGCGTGAGCGGGCGCATTTCTTCGCGGGTCGGCTGCGGTGGCTTCACGGCCTCGGTAGCGTTGCGGGGTATCAGGCCGTCCATCACCGCCTGTTTGAGAGCCTTGTGTAGCGTCGTGTGGATGTAGCGGACGGTGCGGGCCGAAGACCCCGCCTCCAGCTTCTCCCGGTAGAGGCCGCGACGTGCGCCGGGGTCAGGGCCTTCAGCTTCACCCGTCCGAGGGCGGGCTTCAGGTGCAGGCGCGTGATCTGCTCGTAGCGCTCGAAGGTCGTGGCCTTCACCGTGTCGCTCACGGAGTCGGATAGCCAGCGGTCCAGGTACTCTCCCACCTTCAGGTTATCCGCGTCGAAGACGAGTCCCTGGTCGGCATTCCCGCGAGCCTCTCTCAGTGCCCGACGAGCCTCTTCTTTGTTCTTCCCGGAGACGTAACGGCGCTTTCCGTCCGGCCCGACATAGGCTCCCCGGTACGATGGTGATCTTTCCCGCCTTGTTCTTGCGCGGGAACACGTCCCCGTCGCCGTTGGCCCTGCTCTTGACCTTAGCCATCGTCCTCTCCCTTCGCCACCAACTCTGCCACGTCCACGCCGAGCGCCGAAGCGAGCCGCCGCAGCGTCCTGCCCCGCGCCCCGGTCTCCCCGGTCTCGATGCGCGAGATGGTCGCCCGTCCCACGCCGGAGAGCGCCGATAGCTCATCCTGGGACAGCGCCCGGAGTCGGCGAAGTTCCCTCAACCTGTCCACGTCCACCTCCACATCCGTAGCCTACCGATATAGGAAGTATAGCACAATAACGATTCAAGAGTGATGCAAGATCCTGACGGGAGTGTGGCCGGTGTGGGTCCAGGAAGCTCGCCAGCGCCGCGAGGTTGCCGTCTCCCGGCCTCCGTGATGTTGTCGAGGGTCCGGAGTACCCGGTGATCCTCAGAAGCCATCCTCGACGCGCTGGCGGGAGCGTTTGCGAGTAATCAGGTACGGTTCTCGGCTCTTCCCGTCCCTCCCCGAGCGTCAGCGGCGATATATGGTGCAGGGAAGCCGCGCCGCCCCAACCCCATGTGGTCGGAGGCGCGAGGCTGTTGGCTGCTTTAGAATGCCCCGCATGTTACGGAGGATGCATGTACTCGCAGCCGCGGTGATAGCCAGCAGCTTGGCGCTGTGCGTAGCATGGGGGCCGCTGGGACAGCCCATGACCCCGGCCCTGGCGCAGACGGACACCCAGCAAGTGAGAGTCACCCGAGTGCTCGATGGGGATACGATCGAGGTCTCTCCCCAGGTCGTGGGCACGAAAGACGTGGCCTCATCAGCGTGAACACACCCGAGGTCTTCGGGATAGAAGCGCAACGCTGCGGTCGGGAGGCCTCCGCCTTCACCACGGAGGTGCTCGGAGGCCAGGACGTTACGCTTGAGTTCGATGTGGGCCGCGTGGACCCCTACAGTCGAGCCCTGGCCTACGTGTGGGTGCCCGACCTCGACAGCGAGCTATTCAACGAGACCCTGCTGAGGCGTGGGTTGGCACGGGAGTTGAGCGTGGAACCCAACGTCAAGTACGAAGATCGCTTCCTGGCCGCCGAAAAGGAGGCCAAGGCCAAGGGCATCGGCGTGTGGGCGACTGATCGGTGTCCTGCCCCAAAGTCCACCACCCCGCTATCGATCACGCCGAAGGCCGCAACGCTGGAACCTACCGCGCCGCAACAAACCGCGCCGCAACAAACCACGTCGGAGGCCACCGCGCCGCAACAAACCGCGCCGCAAGCTGCAACACAGCAACCCACTACATCACAACCCGCCGCGGCGCAACCAACTACGCCGCAACCCGCTCCTCCGGCAACGCCCCTCGGCAACAGGACCATGCTGGATTCCAGCAGTCCCGAGAACGGCCCCGTCCCGCTGATGCCTGACGGTAGCTGCCCCGTCGAGTATCCGGTCGAGCGGGACGGCCTCTGTCACCAATAACGGCCCTCATCCACCCGACTTCGGGGTTCTTATGTACGCCGCTGGCTGATGGTGGAGAGAATCGTACATAAGACAGACGCGAGCGGGGCCGGGGTATTCGCCTCCCTGCATCTTCATGCACTACCACAACATGTAGACCTCCCTCACGCGGCGTGAAGGCCCTCAGAAGCCATCCTCGCGCCTCTCAGGGGCGATCTATGCACGATTCTGCAAGCGAACTTCTATGAGAAGGCACTGTTTGTCAAGCCGACGTGGCGGCTCTAGATCGTGGCCGAGCGCAGCAGCTGGGCCCCTCGCGCTATGCTTCTATCCGCACTCTCTGTGAGCTCACTCTCTGTTTGGTGACTCGGTGCATAGGATGAGATCCGTCCTTTCGGGCTACCAAGGAGGCGCTGCTATCTTCCGATCGGTCTCCTCCTAGCAGAGGATGGACCAAGTTCGTATGGCGCAGTCGCCTCCTACGAGATCCGAAGCGATGGACCACCAGAAGCTGCGTTGCTCTGCACTTTACGATCTACGCTATGGCAGGCTACCTCCTCTCTGCTGTTCGGCATCACGTACTTGCCTCCTTCTGCTCTCTAAGCCGCCCGTACTCCGGAGCGATGGGCGTTACGCAGTGGCTCGTAGAGTTCTCCGCTGACCCACAAACTGTGTAGTAGCACCGCAAGCTTCCTCGCCACGGCCACCGCCGCTCGCTTCTTTGAGTTCTTGCCTCCGCGGGAGGCTATCTTCTCCCCGTGGCGCCTGAGGTCCGAGTCCGAGCCAAAAGGACCTAGGATGTAGTGGGCACTACCCACCAGGAGCTTACGCTAAGCATCTCATCACCTTCTTTAGAGATGCGTTTTTGGGGATCCCTCTCTCCCGAGCGATCGGTTGCGGGCACGAGCCCCAGATATGCCCCTACCGAGCGGCTCTTCTCGAAGCGGTAGGGGTCCTCTAAGGTGAGCACGAAGGTCAGCGCCGTGAGCGGCCCGATCCCCTCGACCTGGCGCAAGAGCTGCGTTTCCGGGTAGCGCTCCTTGGAGATAGTCTCCAGCTGTCGATCGTAATCTCGGATGCGCTCGGTGAGCGAGCTGATCTGCTCCACGATGGGACCCAGGGCCGGCATGAGCGCCTCGGGGATGTGCTCGAGCGCATTCTTGTGGAAGCTTCTAGCCGGGCACTTGGGCAAGCGAGCTCCGAAGGATTTGACCGCTCCTTAGGACATGGTTCACCAGCTGCGTGCGGCAACCAACCAGCGCCTCACGCGAGCGTATTAAGGCCATGTGAGCTTGGCTCTCCTCGCCCCGGTGCTTGAGCGGATACAAGAGCTTCGGGTCCACTCTAGCCAGGCGAGCGAGGTTCTCGGCATCGATCTCGTCGGTCTTTCGCTTATTGGCGTAGATGAGCCTTATCTTGCGTGGGTTGGCCACAAGGACCTCGTGGCCACACTCTTCGAGCACTCTGCTTACCCAGGGCGAGTGGGTTCCTGCCTCGATGGCTATGCGCATAAGAGGCCGCTCTGAGGAGAAGCGTCGTTTGAAGGCCTCGGGGGTAGTGCGCAGCCTACCCTCCTCCATGACCTCCCCGCTCTGTGAGTCGATGAGGCACAGGTAAGAGTACTTGTCGCCCAAGTCCAACCCGACTGTCGTCATTGGCCGCTGTTTGCTACCATCCATTTCTAGGGCCGATCCTCCTTCCATTTGGGCGTAAGAGCCCGTCGAACACATTTGCAGACCCTTAAGGGTACTGCGTAGGGGGTCGGCCTTCTCATCTCATCTTCTGAGAATTTATATTTCCACGCACTCCGGTGAATAGAGGCAAGAAGAAGGGCCGGGGCTGCTACGCCCCGGCCCCACGCGAGTTGCTTGGTGTATGCGATCAGTTGTTGGCGTTCACGGCTTTGATGCACTGGCCTTGGTTCTTGAAGCCGAACTCCTTCGTAGCCGCCCTCACCACCTGAGATATCAGTTAGCGTCGCTTTCCATCTCACTGGCGCTTTGGCGACGGTGTTCTGAAAGTTCCCTGCGCATACGCCACCATTCGAACATCGATCCCAAATTCGCGTATGCCTGCAACCGCTGTAGCATCGCGTTCTTGTTCTGAAATGATGCTCAGCGACTTCTTAGCATGTTTAACTGCCAAGTGTGCGGGATGACCGTGAGTGCCGGCGCGCATATGTTTCAAATCATGCATGTACATATAGAAGTAGACGATGTCACCAAAATCGTCTGCGAGCATCATCGCAGCCAGCCGCACATTTACATCCTCCCAAGTTTCCGTACGGATGCTTGCCAAGAGCGGGCTAAAGACCCGCTCTGGTCATCGTAAAAGGTTTGTAACGGCAGGTGGTTGAGTTTTATTTCGCTGTGTATGAGCCGCGCGATACCTCGTAGTTCCTGCCGTCGGCGTCTGAATTCGCGGAATACGCCAAGAAAAAACACAAACAATGCGCCGATAGACCCGGCCAGCAATACATTCGGTCCAACTAACCTCCAAACATCCTACGCCACCACGGGCGCTGTGCGCCCTCCTGCGGGCCTGGAGCATCGGGCCGGGTTCTGCCCACTCCGGCCCTCTGCCCGTTTGTTGGCCTTTCCCACAGCCCCATCGTACACCTATCAAGTGCGCAGTCATAGGCGCTCCTGACGCTACGCCTGCTCGCAGCCTCGGCCTCGGCCATCTCCGCGGCCTGCCTCGCCCGCTCGTCGCGAGCCTTGCGCCACGCTCGGGCGGCGGCGACAGAGACGCCGCCCTGACGCACGAACTCGCGCACATACATCTCGCGGTCAGCATCTTCGGCAGCGGCCCAGTCCTGTTCTGCGCGGTCCTCACAGTACGCTTTCTGCGCCGCCAGATAGCCCTCGCTATCCTGCTCGATCTCTTCGTTCGTCCAGGCGTTCTGGTCGCGTCTATCCTTAGTCATTCGTCTGCTCCCTTCCATAGCTTCCATGAACGTGATTTCTTCCCGCCGGCGCTCCAGCACATCGCTCCAGATGCCGATAGCCCGCTCGATGCCCTCCCGCGTCTCTGGGTGCGCAGCGATGGCGCGGGAGTCCTCCAGGTACTCCGCGAATCGCTCGCTGCTCTGGAGGTCCTCGCGTCTCTCCTGTAGCGTCAGCGGCTCCCACGCTTCGCCCGGCTCGACGGCCTCCAGGCGGCCCGATGTATCGCCCTCCCGGTCGGCCCGGTCTAGGACGCCGCAGGCGCGGTTCACGGCGTCCAGTAGCCGCTCCGTGGCACCGCTGTGCTTCTCCAGGCGGAGCTAGGCGGCTTGATCCGGCCCCGCAACTTCCGTAAGCGATCCTCTAGCGACCCCACGATCTGCTCCTGTTCTCCGTAGCTTCTCCGGCGTAGCTTTCCAACTCGGCGATGCGCTGCTCCAACTCGTCCTGCTCTCTGATCTTGCGCTCAAGCTCGATCAGCCGCGCCAGCGTGTTGATCCCCATGAACGCCGCCGTCGCGTCCCCCCGTCGACCTCGCCCCTGAGCATCTTCGCGACCAGTCCTTTGACCCAACCCTTGGCCTGCGCAACCTCCCCGGCACCGCCTCGCCCGTTGCCCCCTGCTCGCCCGCCACGGCTTGCGTTCCTGCGGCGCTCGCCTTCCGTCTCTGGCGCGTGTTCGTAGCAGTAGCTACCGTGAGTAGCGTCCAGTCTGCAGCAGCTCCCGCCCTTTGTTTTCGCCGCGCAGCGCACCTTAGCTACTACCCTCCCCGGTATCGGCGGTTTCGAGAGCGGCGGCTTTGCGGCGATGCTCAGCTGCACTATCACTACTATCACCCTTTAAGGGAGTGATAGTAGTGATAGTAGTCCTCTTTCACCGCTATCATGAAAGTCCTTTGATAGGTGTGATAGTTGTTCACCATTCGGCTTATCTTTGCGGTATTCTCTTCTATCACGCTCCGGCATCTCCGGAGCCGGATCCGCGCGAAATCTACTATCAGAACCCACTATCACGAGGTCAAGCGCCGTGATAGTTCTTTTCGCCCTCCAGAACGACAGCTCAGACACCTTCCGTTTCTTCGCCGCACGTCGCCACTCAGCGGCGGTCGTGCCCTCTTCGCCGAAGTCGTCGCGCAGAGCGTTGAGCGTCTTCGTTGGGTCCCGGTCAGGCCGTCCTCTGGGTCCGGCTCTTCTATGGTCCCGTCGCTGCGGCGGTAGATGAAGCCGTCCTCCGTCCCGCCCACGGAGAAGCCGACGCGCTCGGGGAGCCACGCCTCGCGGTCCTTATCCCGGCGCAGAACGACGCTACCCACGGTGTCACTGTCTAACTCGTCCTCGCAGCGCAGCGCCCACATCACGTCAGCTTCGTCTCGTTTGCGGCTTGCCCCACGTGCGTGGTCGCCCTCGTGCGGCGTGTGGTCTAGGACTAGGACAGCGATACCTTGCTCCCTGGCAGGTCTGGTGTAGACCGTAGACCACTTCACCAGATCGTCGTTTGAGTTCTCCTCCAGGCCAGAGCTACTTAGGAAGTTCACTAGCGAATCGAAGATAATCAGGTCTGGACAGCCCTCATCGAGCAGGTCGCGGCAAGCGTCAGCTACTTCGGTCTGGTGGTGAGGTAGGTTAACTGGATGTAACACAGGAGATCGTCGAGGCGGTCGGTGTACACGCCGAGCGCGACCAGGCGCTCGGAGATGATGCGGCGTCCGTTCTCAGCGTCGAAGTAGAGGACGCGCAGCCCGTTCTCTATGCAGTACTTGATGATCCACAACGCCAGCCAGGTCTTTGCCGTCCCTGCCTTAGCGTATCCGAATGCACCCGCCCGCGTAGGAGTACGTCGCGCACAAGCTCGTCGAGCAGCTCGATGCCGTTCTCCATGCCCTCAGCGAGCAGGTAACTACCGCCAACAACGGATTACCACGCTCACCCTCGGAGCCGTTGGGAGACTTCCAGGCGTCCTTGATGCTTTGGCCAGCTCCATCCTAGCTTGCTACGCCTTCCGTGTCCGCTGCATGTACTTGTCCAAAGCGCTACGACGTACCCTGACTAACCTCTCTCCTATCTTGAACGACCGTATCTCGCCGTCGGCGACGAGCTCGTATGCCCTGTCACCTCGTATTCCGCAGTATTTCAGCTACCTCCGTCACCTTCAACACCTCTGTTGTCCGTAGCCTCCATCAGCACCTCCTTTTCTGTACTTTGCTCTCCTAATGGGAGATAATATGGGCCGAAGCGTAGCTTTGTCTACGCCACGAAGCGTTTATAGCGTTATTGACCGTCTCACTTTGTGAAAAGGGAGCAAAATGTCATGTTAGAAGGCATGTTACTCTGATGCAGCACCCCTAGTGCGTCCGTGGACCCGCCTCCGTCGAGCGTAACGCGTCGTTCTCTACGAGCGCCTCGCCTAGAGTTACCTGCTGCACGAAGCCGAGCAGGTAGAAATGATGGCGTTTGACCTCGCTGCGATGGCTTTTCACAGATCGGGACGCGATCCAGGCAGGCCGTCGCCTTCGTTCGGCGTTACTCGCTGTTGTGGCACTCGCCTAGCGAACTAGGCGGCGTTGAGTGCCTGGAGTCGTTAGCGGATTGGTGGCATGAAGCGGAGAAGCTATCAAGTGTGCTGCTCACATCCGTCAGGCTCGGAGAGGCCATGCGCGAAGTTCGGCAGCTCCCGTTCGGAGACACTTCGAAAGAATGAGCTTCCCCTTATCTTCGAGACGGACGAGGCATACCTGATGGCCGCGACGTGGTGGCGGCCAGACTGCTAAACGACGTTATGCAGGTACGCCGTTGCGGAATGTCTGTCGTCTAGCCTTTCTAGCTTCGTCTAAGCAGCTATCCGCCCAACCTGGTCAGCGCCGCGTACGCCAACCTCGGAGCGCTGTTATCCAAGCTCGTATAGTTCAAAAAATGCCCCCGATGTGGCCGCGTGTTTCTGCCCGGCGACTCTAAAACAGAAGTATCACGATAAGCGTTGTGCGCACCCATAGACCGGCAGCGCTCGCTGTAAGCGCTAAGTTTTTTTTAAGTTTTTTTTTCTCTACTGTTTTGTGGCAGCAATGCGGCAGCAATAGACGCCAGGTACACACCCGGACGCACCCGGACACCCGGCCCTCTCAAAGCCGGGTTTCGGCTTACCTAAGCCACATACTAGGATTCAACAGACGCAGCGGACGCGAGACTCGGACTCAAAATCCGGTGGCCGCAAGGTCGTGTGGGTTCGAGTCCCACCTCCGGCACAACACAGATTCCCTGCAAAAGCAGCAAAAACACAGCTCGCAAAGCAACAGCCCCGGTGTTCTCGCCGGGGCTGTTTACTGCAACCGTACTGCAACGCGTCAGCGGAGGGCTTCTTCGAGGGCGCGGGCGGCGCTGTCTTGCATGTTTGGGAGCACATAAGTGGGCTTCCCCCTTTTCGCCGAGCAGCTCTCCCGCTTTCCGTAGCCTGCTCCTGCTCCATCTGCGTGACGGCTTCGTCGAGAGGCAGAAGTTCTTCCTCACCAAGCGCTATGGCTTCTAGAACGAGGGTAGATCTTCTCGATGTACGCCTTGGAGGGTTTGCTCGTGTCCCCGAAGGGTGGATTCATCACTTCGATTCCGCCTCGAGTTCAGAGAATTGCTCCTTGCTGTACCTGTATTCTTTAACGTTGCGGATCATGCCTTCACCTCCTCCCCGGTTATTGTCCGGAAGTGTCGTCAGGTCCGGCCAGGAGACGTACGTCGAAGGTGAAGGGCTCTGGCTCGCCGATTATGACGGAGGAGAAGTCGGGGTGGGCCGGGTTCAGGAGGTAGTTGCTTTCGCGCTCTACGATGACGCTCGGAACCTCGAGCACAGCGCTTCTCTGGCTCCGGACCCATTCGTCACCTATGCGTAGAAGCCCGGACGGAGCCGGGTAGGCACGCCATCCATCGGGCAGCACAGAATGGTCCAGGTGCTCTACGAAAGCGTCGTCGAAGCTGGCAGAGATGAGCGAGTAGGAGGAGAGTAAGCTCGCCTCCTGCAGATGGACCAGGATCTCGAGCACGGCGAGGGAGATGGTGCTCGAGGTGTAGACCATCCTCGTAGCAGGACTGTTCCAGCGCCCGCCGTAGAGTCTGGCCCCCTCCCCATCGAAGGCTGTGCTGGCGTGCCGACTCTTGACGATCCTCCAGCAGGTCGCCATCGCCTAGGAGGACTCGCCGTGATGTCCCATCAGGAGAAGACACCGTGCTCGAGCCGACCGATCAAGCCCTCTACCTCCCTAGCCCCGATCTCAGTGCGGGCCATCTCCAGCGGCACGGCTCCGCCGAGCGCTATCTGGGGCGTGGAGAGCCACACTAAAGCGCCCTCGCCATCACCTTCGAAGAGCGCTATCGCCCTGCCAAAAACCCTGGAAGCGCGCAGGAGCCTGTCCGACTCCTCAGGACGAAGCCAGCCCTCCTTCTTTCTCCGATCCAGCGTGCGAGGCCTTATCTGAACGAGCC
The DNA here is from genome assembly GCA_963808845.1 of uncultured Rubrobacteraceae bacterium. Lineage (GTDB taxonomy): Bacteria > Actinomycetota > Rubrobacteria > Rubrobacterales > Rubrobacteraceae > Rubrobacter_D. The sequence continues at coordinate 17,550 of CAWEHD010000032.1, read as the reverse complement.
CAGCCATCTCGTCCATGGAGAGGCCCATGTTCTGTCTCAGGCGCTCCAGCTCCCCGAAGGAGAGCCCCTCCTCGATCCGCTCCACCAACTGAGCGGTATCCATCGGGCCCAAGCCCAGCAGCAATAGGTAGGGATGATTGGCCTCCCATCCCCCCGACTCTATCTTGCCCCAGAACCTCAAGAGGTCCGTACCCTTCTCAGAACCCGTCTTCGCCTCTTATCTTCGTGCCCTTCTGCGCTGCCCGACCAGAAATTTTGCCATATGGCGTTAATCTATACGCCATATGGCAGCGAATCAAGCACTGACTTCTATCCCCTACAAGATTAGCCTTCCCTGGCTTCCCGCCCGAGCTGTACAATCCCGCAGTCTTCGCGAGAGAGTTCATCCCGCGAGCGCCGGAGTTGTGTGGCGGCTCGTTGCGGAGGCGGTCGTACCTTTCCTCCGAAGTTTCGACGCGACCCTACTCGTCGGCTCCGTGCTTCTTGACCTTGTCCAGGTAATCGAGGATCTCTAGCATGGTTTTGGGGTTCTCCGGAAGCTCTTGTGGATCCATGCCTCGCTCGATGGCCTCACTGCGTTCCTTCTCGTAGTACTTCCTGAAGATGAAGTCGTACGCCCTGGCGAAGGTGTTCTTGTTCCTTTCCGAAAGCTCGTCCCAAGAGGGCATCTCGTTGCCGTAGAACTCCCACCGCCCCTCTTCCTTGTTCCGACGATACCAACGAGTTTCGGCCTCTTTCGGATCCTCATCAGGCTTTATGGTCGCCTCGAAGCGGAAATCGTTGCCGTTATTCCGTCTAATTGTCACTGGCTACCTCCTGAGGGTCTTGCGCTACACCCTCCACTCGAAGCCGAGGTTAGCGAACTGTCCATATGTGAGTGAACTTCTTATACAAGGTTTCTTACACACCGCTGCTTCCTCTGGCAGGGTGCCGTGCTTGCCATTGTCACCATCCTATGTACCGCTCCGTTGTCACCACCCCCCTGCGAGTCTACGACCTCTACCGAGGACAGGTAGGCACGGTAGTAGAATCATTAGCCCCGGACGTGTTCGAGTTCGAGTTCTCCGACAACGAGGGCCGTACCTATGCCTCGCTCGCCCTCAAGGTTGAACAACTCCTGGTGCTGCACCACGAGCCCGTGGAGACCGCCTGACCAACCAGAGACCGGATCGTTCCTACCATAGTAGATAGCGATGAATCGGGGATGAATTCATAATGAATCGGCGGTGAATCTTTGATCAAAGGGTAAGAGAGAAGAAGTGTTTTCAGGAAAGTGCGGCAAAGCTTCGCAGAAGCTACACGCTATGCCCCCTCGGGGAGTGTGTTGCGGTGCTCCTCCAAATACTGCTCCAGGTCGGATCTCTTGACCTTTATACTGCGTCCCAGCCTTACACTGGGGATCTCCTGGTTGTGTATCCGCCGGTATACCCAACTCTTGCACATACCCAGATGCTGACAGACCTGCGCGATGGACAACAGCTCGAAGTCGCGGCTCTCAGGGCGATCCAGCACTCTACCGTCAGCGGCCTCCTCGAACTCTAGCACGGCGCGCTCCAACTCTTCGAGGGCACGGCGGTGCGTTTGTAGGGCTTGCTTCAGCCGCGCTAATGATTCACCATTGATCATAATAAACTGTATGCCATAGTATATAGTATGTAGGTCACCATCTATCATAACATATGGTACATATACGGAATCGTGATTCTCCAGAGGCCCGCGGTTGCTTCGTGCGGGTATGGACGCATCGGTCAGAGATGTTTACAATCCGTTAAGTTTTGTTGGCTTGCGACCTGTGGCATTTGTTTGCCATGCAGGGGTAACGACGGGGGCCTTGAAGAAGACTAGAAGCCGACCACGTTCGAAACGCAGCCGGTCGAGGCGGGCGCAGTATCGCAGGCGACGGTTCTTTGCGGTCCTTGTGCTGGCCTGCCTCTTTTTCGGCATCGGGACCCAGGCAGCCGCGTACTTCGAGTCTGATGGCACCCAATCGGAGAGCTCCGCAAGCAGCGCGAAGACGGCCAAGTCGACGGAACGTCTGGCCGCTTCCGGCAGCAGGAAGCCGGCCACCGAGACCGGCGACCGAGCTGCCCGTAAAGCAGCCAGAGAAGCAAGACAGAAAGCAGCCAGGGAAGAAAGGCAGGAGGCTGCCAGGGAAGAAAGGCGGAGGCTGCCAGAGAAGCAAGACAAGAAGCGGCCAGACGAGAGGCTGCCAAACAGGAAGCTGCCAAGCAAGAAGCAGCTAAACAAGAAGCACTCAAGGACGCTGAGGAAGCGTCGGGCGACCCGCTCGACGTGCTCGTCCTTGGCGTCGACAAGAGGCCGAGCGCGGGCGAGGATCCGTCCCGCTCGGATACTATGATGCTCGTCCGGGTGATTCCCGCCACGGGAGAGGTCAAGCTGCTCTCCGTCCCCCGCGACCTCTACGTGGAGGTGGAGTCAGGGAAGAAAGACCGTATCAACGCTGCCTTCGCCTACGGCGGCGTCGACCAGGCCAGGACTGTGATGGAGGACCTCACTGGCGTCGAGATAGACAATTATGTGATCGTGGACTTCGAGGGATTCGAGCAGGTCATAGACGCGATCGGCGGGGTAAGGGTAGACGTCGGGTCCGGGGTATTCCCCGAGAAGTGGAACATGGGTGAAGGCATGGAGCATCTCGACGGATACAAGGCGCTCAAGTACGCCCGCTACCGCGGCACCCCTCGGGCTGACCTGGACAGGATTGACCACCAGCAGAAGCTGCTGGCTGCGCTGCGCCGGCAGGCACTCCGGTGGAACACCGTCACCAAACTACCTGGGGCCATCAAGGTCGCAAACGAGAACGTCGACACGGACCTCGGGGTCATGCAGGTGATCCCACTCGCGCGGGCTCTCGTGCTCAACGGCAAAGACGCCCCGATGTCTACCGCCGAGTTAGAGGGCTACCCGATCCACCTGTCCGACGGCGCACAGGTATTGGCGCCCGACGACGAGGCCAACGAGGCCATCCTGCAAGACTTCCGCCAGTAGAGCTATTAGCCGTCAGCTATTTGTTCTTGCTGAATGCTGACTGCGCGGGCACCCGGTTTGCCACGCGAACCTCCGAAAGGAGTTGCCGAGATGATCCATCCCTGGCACGACGTGTCGAGAGGGGAAAAGCCCCTGAGTAGTTCACGGGCCTAATCGAGATCCCCAAAGGCCAAGGGTCAATGCCGACATGCGCGCGATGCAGGAGGCGCCATGGCGCCTCCTGCATCGCGCTTTAGAACTCGAAGATGATGCGGGACTTACCGCGAGAGGAGCTGCGCCTGCGGAGCAAGAGCAAGAGGACCAGGCCTGCGCCCAGAACGAGCAGGCCTGTGCCCGAGGTCAGGAACGTGATGGCGCCGCTGTGAATGTCTGCGGCAGCGGGACGCTGCTGGACTTCCTCCGGGGTGGCTGTGCCCTCCATGATGTCTTTGAAGTTGCGCAGGTCTTGTTCCAGTATCGCCTTGGGGCCCGAGGTTACCCTGGAGGCTGCCTCTCCGATCGCGCCCCCCGGCGTGTCCCAGTAGTTCATCTGGACCTCGACGCGGGTTCTGTCCGGCGCCACCTCTACGAAGCGCACCTGTCCCGATGTCTGCACGTCACCGTTGTCGGAGTTCCAACCTATCGCCTCGTTGGGCTTGTTCTGGGTGGTCCTGGCGTCGAACTCGGCCCTGTAGCCCAGCGGACCCTTGACGACCCAGTGGGTGGTGTCCGGCCCCGTCGGGCGAACCTCCTCGATGTTCTTCATAAACTGTGGCAGGTTCTCGAGGGTCTTCCAATAGTCGTAGATGTTCTGTACCGGAGCCTTTATCTCCACACTCGAGTCGATACGTTGCGGCATTTTTCCTCCCGTGCCGATTGCAGGTATCCGAGCGAGCTTCTTACCCCTGTGGCCAACGGGTAAACCAGGCGGGTTCGCGTCTGGGCGGGTTTGGAACCCGTCCCTTCAGGCATCAGGTTTCGGAAGTCCTCTGAAAACAGTAACTGCGGCGACATGTGCATTTCGACGGGCCGACCGATCCTATGGGGCTCTCTACATCGACCCAGCGCGCAAAGACTGGGTAGCAAGAACCGGGTCCCGTTCGAACGGGACCCGGCGATTTGGTGTGTTGTGAAACGCCTGCGTTCTAGGCGCTTCTCCTCTGGTCTTCATGTTTGCCTTCGGCGAACTCTTCGACGATCTTGGCGCAGAACGCTGGCAGGTCGTCGGGGTTGCGGCTCGTGACGAGGCCCTGGTCCGTGACGACTTCTTCGTCTACCCAGTTGCCGCCGGCGTTGCGGATGTCCGTCTGGAGACTCGGGTACGAGGTCAGGGTCCTGCCGTTGACCACGCCGGCTTCGACGAGCGTCCACGGACCGTGGCAGATCACACCTACCGGCTTGGCTTGCTCGAAGAAGGAATGTATGAAGCTTACGGCTTCTTCGTCGGCGCGCAGGTTGTCCGAGCCCACGGTGCCGCCGGGTACGATCAGACCGTCGTACTCGTCGGCGGAGACCTCCGAGAATGTCTTCTCTACCGTGAACGTGTCACCAGGGTTGACGTCGCTGTTCATGGTCTGGGCGTCTCCTGTCTGGAGACCCACGACGTCAACCGTGGCGCCAGCGTCCTCGACGGCCTGCTTTGGCTGCTCGAACTCGACCTGCTCGCTGCCTACCGGGGCCAGGAGGATTGCTATCTTCTTGCCCTGTAGCTCGTTTGCCATTGGGATGCTCCTCTCGATCGACTTACACCCGGGAGTACCCGAAGTAGCGCAGCGGCTAAACGGTCGAGAGGACTGTTCGACGAACGTGCTACAGGCTCTCTAAGAGCGGGTCAATACTTCGGGACCGTCCGGGCCTAGCACGAAGGTCTCCTCGGCCTTGGCGCCAACGAGCGAGGGGTTCCAGGCGAAAGCCTGGCCCTCCTTTATCTCCTGGTGCGTCGCTGGCGTCGCGATGACTTCCCGGGAAGCGTAGCCTGCCATCCCTCCCTGGTGGTGATCCCGCCATCCTTCGGGGAAGCCGGCCTCGGCGTAGAAGCGGCAGCAATCCTCGAAGGCCTCTGCAAGGGTACGTCCTGCCAGGGTCGCCTCTTCCCTCATGCGGCGCAGGACCCCCTCGCAGGCCTCCTGGCGCCTGAGTGTGTGTGGGTCTGGCTCTTCGAAGTAGATCATGCGGGTAAGGCTGGCGAAGAGGCCGCCACGCTCGGCGCAGGCGACGAGCATGGCCTGTCTACCCAGGGACCCACCGTGCGGGACCGGATGCCGGAAGCTCACGAGCCGCTCCGCTGAGGCAGCAAGGAGGACGGGGACGTAGATGCCGCGCCTGACACACGCCGCCGATAGCTCCGCCGCAGCCTCGAGTTCATCCGTGTCCGGTGATAGGGAGTCCGCGGCCTCAGATAGCGCGAGTGCCGTGTCCTGGCCCAGACGCCGGTAGCGCTCGACTGCGTCACCGTCGAGGACGTAGCGTAGGGGTGAGATCTCGGCCGAAAGATCCGGTCCGAGCCCGGAGGAAGAGTCCGTTCCCGTGCTTGCATCGCCGGTCAGCTCCCGCAGGAGTTCGGTGGACTCTTCGTGCCAGGGATGCTCGACAACCTCCATCTCCGGTGTCTGCTCCTCGCGCATCCTTGGCGCTTCGATGTTGTTCGTCAGGATGTAGGCGTCGTCCCCGGTGAGAAGGACGCTGGCAACGCCGACGGGGTCGCCACGGTCCACCCTGTTGTCCGCCCCGCCCGTGTACCAGGCGAAGTTCGCCGGGCTGCTCAGGAGGAGCGCCCCGACGCCGCGCGCGTCCATCAGTTCCCTCAAGCCGCGGTCTCTGGTCTCCTTGCTCATCTACGTTCCTCCCTCCTGTCGGCAGCATTTCAGCAAGTCAGCACGCTCAGGCTTCGCCTTCGCTTGTCAGCATTTAGGCTTTCTTCTCTCGTCGCCGATCGCTCGCCGGCGGGTGCATGGGGCGCAGTGGGTCGATACTGCTGCAAATCGGTCTAATCTGCAAGCTCCGCCCCAGCCGAGGGGACGAACTCGTAGAATGCTGGCTCCTCGAAACCGCGTTCGGCGAATGCCTGCTGGCATGCGTCTGTGAATACATCAGTTTCGCTACTCGATACGAGGGCGATCGCGCAACCGCCGAAGCCTGCGCCGGTGAGACGCGCGCCCGTGGCGCCGTGCAGTTGCGCCGATCTCACGAAGGTGTCCAGCTCGGGGGTCGAGACCTCATAATCGTCGCGTAGCGAGGCGTGCGAGGCGTACATCAGGCGTCCGAACTCGTCGAAGTTCTTGTCTCTCAATGTCTCGACTGCTTCGAGGACGCGGGCGTTCTCGGAGACTACGTGCCTGGCGCGTTTGAGCTCTGCTCCGGAGAGGAGACCAAGGTCCCCTTCCGTGGCGTCGCGCAGTTCCTCGATACCAAGCATACTGGCCGCACGCTCGCACGTGGCCCTCCTGTCGTTGTAGCCGGTGTCGGCGAGGCCGCGCTCGACACGGGTGTCGCACACGACCAGGGCAAGGCCGGCGGCCGTGAGGTCGAGCGGAACGCTCTCCGCTTGCAGAGAACGGCAGTCGACGAGCAAGGCCGCGCCGGCCTCGCAGAGCAGAGAGGCATACTGGTCCATTATGCCGCTGTCAACCCCCACGTAGTCGTTCTCGGCCCGCTGGCAGATGACGGCCAGGTCGGTGCGTCCGACCCCGAGCCCGGAGAACACGTCGAGGGCGAGTGCTGTGGCAGCCTCGATGGCTGCGGACGAGGAGAGTCCCGAGCCGAGCGGAACGTCCCCGGCGAAGGCGGCGCTGAACGGCCTGATCTCGTATCCTGCCTCCCCCATCGCCCAAACGACACCGCGCGGATAGTCGGCCCAGGAAGAGTCCTTCTCATCGATCTGACGCATCTCGTCGAAGTCGGCGGAGTAGAGGCGGGGTTGGTAGGGGCTGGTTTCAAACCCGCCTTCACCTGGTTCAAACCCGCCCCTACCGCCGGCCCCCAGGGCGACGGCGATGCGGCGGTCGATGGCGCAGGGGAGGACGAAGCCGCCGTTGTAGTCCGTGTGCTCCCCTATCAGGTTCACGCGGCCTGGGGCGCTCGCCACGACATCTGGTTCCTCACCGAACTGCTCTGTGTACGCCCTTAACGCCCTCTGCTCCGTCTCTCGCAAGGCAGGCTCCTACCCGTAGCCTTCGGGATGGTCTCGCATCCAGGCCCAGGCGTCGGAGATCATGGTCTCGAGCTCAGGCTTCTCGGGCTCCCAACCGAGGTCGGCCCGGATCTTCTCGCTCGAGGCTACGAGCGCTGGTGGGTCCCCTGCCCGCCGCGTCGCCTCGACGGCGTCTATGCCCTCGTCAGTTACGCGGCGCGCTACCTCGACGACCTCCCTGACGGAGAAGCCGGCGCCGTTGCCGAGGTTGTAGACGCTGTGCTCTCCTGGTTCGGCCGCCTCCAGCGCCAGCAGATGGGCGCGGCCGAGGTCCTCGACGTGGATGTAGTCGCGTACGGCGGTGCCGTCGCGGGTGGGGTAGTCGGTGCCGAAGACCTTCACTGACGAGCCCTCTGCTGCGGCCTTGAGGACGAGGGGGATCAGGTGCGTCTCGGGATCGTGGTCCTCCCCGAACCGGCCGCCGGCACCGGCAACGTTGAAGTAGCGGAGGCTCGTCGCGGCCAGCCCACGGGCCTCGGAGACGGCGCCGATGAGCCTGTCTACCGTGAGCTTGGAGGACCCGTACGGATTCGTCGGCAGGGTCGGGGCCGTCTCCCTTATCGGCACCTCCTCGGGCTCACCGTAGACGGCGGCCGTGGATGAGAAAACGAGCCGTCCGATACCCGTCTCGCGCATCGCCTCCAGTAGGTTGAGCGTCCCGCAGACGTTGTTGCGGTAGTAGATCTCCGGCCGCTCCACGGACTCGCCGACGAGGGAGAGCGCCGCGAAGTGCAGCACGCCGTCGAAGCCTTCGGAGAGCGCCTCGTGGGTGAATCCGGCGTCCATTAGGTTTCCATGAACCAGGCGCGCCCCTTCCGGGACGGCCCCACGATGCCCCTTGGAGAGGTCGTCGAACACGACCGTCTCGTGGCCCGCTTCGACGAGCTGGGAGGCGACGACGCTACCGATGTAGCCTGCCCCGCCGGTTACAAGGACTCTCACCGGCCCTCTATCTTTTCGCGCAGGGTCTCGGCGGTCATTTCCGGCAGAACATCCATGATGAATGCGCCAGCCCCGGTCTCGCTTCCCGCGAGGTATTTCAGCTTGTCCGCTGTACGGTTCGGCGGGTAGAGCTCGATGTGGAAGTGGGCGACGCCATCGTATGAGCCGCCGTCCGTCGGGGCCTGGTGCATGACCATCATGTAAGGGAGCGAGAAGCCGAAAAGGGAATCATAGCCGACTAGCAGCCGCTTGAGCACGGCCGCCAGGTCGCCGCGTTCCGCGCTTTCGAGGTCAGCTATGGAGGGCGCGCAACGCCGGGAGTAGACGTGCGCCTCGAAGGGGAAGTGGGCGTAGAACGGGATGAACGCCGTGAAGTGCTCGCCCCTGGTCAATACCCGGCGGGCGTCCTCGTGCTCCTGGGCGAGGAGGTCGCAGTGCAGGCAATGGCCTTCGTTTTGTGTCCTGTAGTCGCTGGCCGCGTCCAGTTCCTTTGCGGGGCGCGGCGGGATGAATGGGTAGCCGTAGATCTGGCCGTGCGGATGGTGCAAGGTCACCCCTATTGCCTCCCCCTTGTTTTCGAAGATAAAGACGTAATCGACATCCTCGCTGGCGCCAAGCTCCTCGTAGCGGTCGGCCCAGACCTCGATGAGGTTTCTGATGCGGCGTTCGCCCATGGTCGCGAGCGTCGCGTCGTGGTCGTCGGAGTAGAGCACGACCTCGCAGACGCCGCGCCCAGGGGCCGTCGGCGTCAGGACGCTGCCCTCCTCGTCGGCGTCAGCTGCGTCAGGGGCGAAAGATGGGAACTTGTTCTCGAAGACGACGATATCGTAGTGCTCCCTCGGCACCTCCGTCGGGAAGCCGCCTGGCTTCGTCGGACACAGGGGGCAGTACTCCGCGGGCGGAAGGAAAGTGCGGTCCTGTCGATGGGTGGCGTAGGCCACCCACTCGCGCAATGTAGGGTCCCAGCGGAGCTGGTTCAATCCTCTTCGTCCTCGAACGTATAGTAGATGATGTAGCGGCCATCTTCCTTCTGATCGATCTCTATATCCAACCCCGCGCCTCCATGCTCGCACTCTACCGGGTACGATACCATCACCTCGATGCCGGGGGCCATCGCCAAGGATACCCAGGCTCATGCCCGTCCGGGCGTATGCCAACGGCACTACACAGCCAGCCTTCGATCACGAGACTTCTCCTCCTACACGTGGATTCCCGCTCCCCGCTTTCGCGGGGACAAGCTTCGCGGGAATGACGGATGGAAGGGTCTAGCGGTATACCCGCAGATCCCAAACGCGGTCCCTGAACCTACTCGGCAAGCGGTTTGGGTCAAATGCTCCTGAGCCAGATGCGTACTGCTCCAGGCTCCCTGTTGGCCCATGCGTAGTAGGGGATGGCCGTTAGCAGGGTGTCGCGGGTGCGCCCCTCCCCTTGGTTCTGATGCGCGCGGCGGTACAGACGGTCTTCCCAGACGTCGTCGGGCGTGGCAACCTTTGCCTCGGCCTGTATTACGACCACGCCCTCGAGCAGATCGGGGTCGAAGCGGGCGGCAGGCTCCGCATCGTTCAGGATGAGGTCTCGCAGATCCACACCATGGTTGTCTGTCTGTTCGACGCAGTAGAGCAGGGGGCCGCGCAAGAGCGCCACGCGTCCCGCATTCTCGGTAACGTAGGGATGGCATCCGATCCGCCGGACCGGCATAGGGAGGTTCACGTTTATCGAGTCGCCAGAGCGCCACGCGCGGCGTATCTCCACGTACGAGCCTGGAGTTATCGCAGCGTCTACCGATTCGCCGTTTACCTCGACCGCTGCACCCTCCTGGCACCAGGCAGGGATGCGCAGCATCAAGGCGAACTCACCCTCGCCCTCAACCTGGATCTCTACCCCCCCATCCCACGGGTAGTCGGTGCGCTGGCTGAGCCTGACTGTCCTGTCCCCGCCAAGTTCGACGGTGGCGGCACCCTCTGCGAAGAGGTGCACCCAGACTGCATCTTCCGAGACGCTGTAGAAATAGCCTGGCAACGAGGCCAGGAGGCGGGCAACGTTGGGCGGGCAGCAAGCGCAGCCGAACCAGGGCTTGCGGCGGTGGGAGCCGTCGTCGGCGAGGGGGTTCTGGTAGAAGTAGTGCTGGCCGTCGAGGGAGACGCCTGGCAGGACGGCGTTGTAGAGGGTGTGTTCGATCAGGTCCGTATATCTGGCTTTAGCTTCGATACCGAGCATGCGCCAGTTCCACATCACACTGCCGATGGCGGCGCAGGTCTCCGCATAGGCCCGCTCGTTGGGCAGCTCGAAGTCCCGGCCGAACGCCTCGCCCTCGTAGCGCGAGCCGAGGGCGCCGCTTACGTACATGCGACGGGTGGTCATGTTCTTCCACAGCCGGCCTAGCGCTTGCAGGAGATCTGGCTCACCCGTCTCAGCGTACTCGTCCGCGGCGCCGGAGTAGAGATACAGGGCACGGACGGCGTGGCCCACCACCTCGCTCTGGTCGCGAAGGGGCTCGTGATCCTGGCTGTAGGAGGGATCGTGTTCCCCGTAGGGTCTGCCGAGCAGCCCGTGTCCGCGGGCTTCGACGAAGTAGCGCGCGGCTTCCAGATACCGCCTCTCCCCCGTAACCCGGTACAGTTCGACGAGGGCCATCTCGACCTCTTCGTGGCCGTCGACGGCCTGGCGCTTCTCCTCCTCGGGCCCGAAGGTGTCGCAGATGTGGTCGGCGAAGCGCGTGGCCACGTCGAGGAGGCGTTCTGACCCGGTGGCCCGGAAGTGGGCCACGGCGGCCTGAAAGAGATGGCCCGCGCAGTACATCTCGTGCAGGTCGAAGTCGGTCCAGCGCTCATCGGCCCTCTCGAACGTGAAGTACGTGTTCAGGTATCCGTCGGGCCTCTGGGCGTCCTCGACCTCGGTGATGGCGACGTCCACCATCTGCTCCAGCCCGGGGTCAGGATCGGTAGCGAGGGACCAGGACGCCGCTTCGAGCCACTTGTAAACATCCGAGTCGTTGAAGTAGATCCCCTGGTACTCCCCGCCGACCTTGCCCGAAGCGCGGCGGAAGTTGTCCAGGCGGCCCGTTTCTTCGAGGTGCCTGTACTGGGAGGGCAGCGTAACCTCTCGATTGATGCGTCGTCTCGGCTCCCAGAACTCGTCGGCGAGGCTGACCGCATCGAGCGGCAGGGGGCGCAGACGGACGTGGGGACTGCGGGCGGTGTCCACCGTTACCGCCCGAGGTTGCGTAGAGTCGAGCAGATCCTGCTTCATCCGGCTACTCCGGCGCGTAGGACCGTGATCGAACACGCAGGGAAGGCATGCTCGAAGGAATCGCCCCCGGTCTGTACCGAACGTTCGTCTACCGCGACAGCCTGGTGGTCGAAGTCGTTGATCGAGCCGGGGCTCTCCCCCGTGACCTCGTAGGCCGTGGCGCCGCCTTCGAAAGTAGAATCGGCGAGCTGAACCGTGGTCTCTATCTCGCGCTCCGGGTCGCGGTTGACGACGACGAGGGTAAGGTCGCAGCCGTCCGCACTGCAGGTCGCCGAGACATCGAGCAGGTCGAAGGGCCCGAGGTCGGCGACGCGGTGCGGCCAGGAGGACGCTTCGGTCGCTGAGGTCGTGCGTCTCACACTCTACATGGGTGTCTAGTACCACCTCGCCCATGTGTTCGGCGCAGAGCTTCAAGGGATGGTAGATCGTCTGGAGGAAGAGGCCTTCTTCGTTGGTGAAGATCGGGGCGATCACGTTGACCATCTGGGCGAGGTTGGCGATCCTGACGGTCTCGCAGTTGCGGGCGAAGATGTTGAGGTAGGTGGCCACGGCCAGGGCGTCGGAGAGGTTATAGCGTTCTTCCAGGCCCGAAGTCTTGTCCCTCTCCCGAAACCACACGTTCCACTCGTCGTAAGCGACGTGGATGGGGTGCTCCACGCTGCGTTCGTAGCGGGCGCGTTCGATCATAGCTCGGGTCGTGCGCAGGGCGCGGTCGGCCTGGTGGGGGGCGAGTACGTTCGACCAGTAGTCGTCGCTGCCCGTGTAGATGTGGATGCTGTGGTAGTCCACGAACGGGGCGAGGCCTTCGATCACCACCCTGTCCCAATCGGTCAGGCCGCTGAGGCCGCAGCCGACGAGCTCGATGCTCGGGTCCGTCCACCGCATGACCTTCGCGAACTCACGGGCCTTCCTCACGTACTCTTCGGCGGAGAGCGCCCCGATCTGCCACTCCCCGTACATCTCGTTGCCGAGTCCCCAGTACTTGACGTTGTACGGCTCCTCGTGGCCGTTGGCCCGCCTGAGGTTCGCCCAGTAAGTGTCGCTGGTGCCGTTGCAGTACTCCACCCAGGCCTGCGCCTCGTCCATCGTACCCGTTCCCATGTTGACGCAGATGTATGGCTCGGTCCCCATCAGGCGGCAGTACTCGATAAACTCGTCCGTGCCGAAACGGTTGGACTCTTCGGAGAACCAGGCGAGCTCCGTCTTCCTGGGCCGCTCCTCGCGCGGACCTATCCCGTCGGTCCAGTGATAGCCGCTGACGAAGTTTCCTCCGGGCCAGCGCAGGATCGGTATCCGCAGGTCCTTCGCGGCCTCGAGCACATCCAGCCTGTACCCGCGTTCGTCACTTAGGGGAGAGCCTTCGTCGAAGACGCCGCCGTAGATACAGCGGCCCAGGTGCTCGGTAAACCCTCCGAATACCCTGCTGTCGAGCCTGCCGACTTTGCGGTCGAGATCCAGTTTGATCCTTCGCCACTCTCACTCCTCTCCGGGAGATGGATTGTTAGTAAGCCTTGCGCCCGCGCTCCGCAGGAGCTGCGGCGTACCAGATGGACCGGAAGCAGCACGCGTTTCGGCCGGTCCTTCCGGCCGGCGATGATGTCGAGCAAGAGCCGCACGGCGGTCTCCCCCGTCTCGTAGAATGGCACATGAACCGTTGTGAGAGGCGGTATCGCGTGCGCGGCCATCGGTATGTCGTCGCACCCGACAACGGCGCAGTCTTCCGGCACCTCAAGGCCCAGCTCGTGCAGAGCGCTGATCACGCCGAGCGCCATCGTGTCGTTCTGGGCGTAGACGGCGGTGATCTCGGGCGCCCGATCGAGCAATCGCAGCGTCGCTCTGTAGGCTCCGTCCGCCTCCCAGTTCCCGCTCTCGACTAGCACAGGGTCGAAAGGGATATCCGCATCCTGGAGCGCGCGCCTGTAGCCCTCCAGTCTCATAGAAGTAACCTGCCGGCCCTCTGATCCCGTAACCGTCGCGATGCTACGGTGCCCCAGGCCCAGCAGGTGCCGTGTAGCGAGCAGTGCGGTCTCGACGTGGTCGGAACCGACGAGTGGGATACCGCCTCCCAGAACACGATGGATGCTGACCGCGGGGACCGTATCGCGCAGCAGCTCCCCGATCCTCGCGTCGGACTCCATCTGCGGGGCCGCCGTCAGGATGCCGTCCACGCGACGCTCGAGCAGCATGTCGAGGTAACGCTCGGCGTCCATACCGTTCCTGTCGATGCTGCCGATCAAGACCCCATGGCCCTGACGACGCGCCTCGCGCTCGGCGCCGACCACGAAACGCGCGAGCTCGGCGTCGCTAAGGTCGCTGGCCACGATGCCTATCGTGCACGTGCTCCTGGTGACGAGGCTCCTTGCCAGGGCGTTCGGGACGTATCCAAGGGTCTTTGCGGCGTCGAGGATACGCTCCCTCGTCTGCGCTGAGACCGACCCTTTGCCGTTGAGCACCTTGCCCGCGGTCTGGAAGCTGACCCCGGCCTTCGAGGCGACGTCGCGTAAGGATACGTGCGTCAGGTGACGGCTCCTTTACGGGCTAGCTCTTCAGGCCTGTGTTGGCGATGCCCTGGACGATCTGGCGCTGGAAGAACAGGAACACGATGACGAGGGGTAATCCGCCCAGTATGGCCGAAGCCATTATGTCGGCGTAGCGAACGCCGTAGGAGCTCTGCACCGTGGCGATGCCCACGGGGATCGTCATCATGTCCGTATTCGTCACGATGATGAAAGGCCAGAGGAAGTTGTTCCAGGAGATCACGAAGATGAAGATCCCCACGGCGGCGATTGCCGGCCTGGAGAGGGGCATCCAGATCTGCCAGTAGACCCTGAAGCGGCTCGCCCCATCCACCCTGGCGGCGTCCTCGAGCTCGTGCGGGAGGCCGTCGAAGAACTGCTTGAAGATGAAGACCGCTATGGGGGCAGCTATCTGGGGGAGGATGATGCCCCAGTAGGTATCCACGAGTCCCAGGGCGTCCATCTCCGTAAAGAGCGGGACTATCAGTATCTGCGGCGGGATTATGAGCCCGGCGATGATCACGAAGAAGAGGAACCTCCGTCCCCGGAAGGCTATCCGCGAGAATCCGAAAGCGGCCAAACTGGCGAGCAAAATGACCGCCAACGTGATGATCGAAGACGTCAGAAAGCTGTTGAAGTACCAGCGCAGCATGTTGCCACCGGCCAGTATCTCCCCGAAGGACTCCAGGGTGAAGCCCGACGGCGGTATCCAGGTGACGGGCACGGTCGTGGTCTCGCTCTCGACCTTGAGCGCGGTATCTACGGCCCACGCTAGCGGTATGAGCCAGACGATCGCCGCGAGGAGAAGCACCGCGAAGGCGAGCCAGCCCATGATCCTGTCGCGCATCCCCGTCCCGGCGACTTGAGAGCGCTCCGGGGCGCTCTGGGTTCCTGCTGCCATTAGACGTTCCCCCTTCTACGGTTGGCCACGGCGAACTGGGCGAGGCCGACCACGAGGACGAGCACGAAGAACACGTAGGACATGGCCGAGGCGAACCCGACCCTGTAGGACGTGAAGCCCTGCTCGTAGACGTACTGGATAATCGGCCGCGTGACCGTGTAGTTGAGGCCCCCCGAAGTGTTCATAATGTAGATCTGGTCGAACACGTTGAGGGAGGAGAAGATCTGGAGGGTCACAACAAGGATCGTGGTCCGCGCGAGGAGCGGCACGGTGATCCAACGCACCTGCGAGAGAGGCCCCGCGCCGTCCACGGCCGAGGCGTCATAGAGCTCCTGGGGAATCTCCTGCAGTCCCGCCAGGTAGAGCACGAAGTTGAACCCGAGGGTCCACCACACGGTGGCGATCACCACGGAGATCATCGCGACGTTCTCGCCGGCTAGCCACTCGACCTCGGGCAGGCCCAGGGAGGTCAGGTAACTGTTGATGAGGCCGAACCCTGGCTGGTACAGCCAGACCCAGATCAAGGCGATCACCGAGGAAGGCAGCAGCCACGGCGCGAAGAACGAGAGCCTAAAGAACCACCGCGCGGGGATGGCCCTGTTGGTCAGCAGGGCGAGGACGAGCGAGAGTATCACCAGAGGCGGGGTGCTCAACAGCGTGAAAAGGACAGTGTGCCACAGCGAGAGCCAGAAATCAGGGTCTCCGAAGAGTTCTTTGTAGTTGGCCAGCCCCAGGAACTGGGCGTCGCCCGATACGAGGCTCGAGTTGTAGAAACTCAACCTCAGCCCGAGCAGGACGGGGAAGATCAAGAAAGCGGCGTAGGCGATCAGGAAGGGCGCCACGAAGAGGTAGCCTGCAAGGTCCGTCCTCCCCCGGCCGTCTCCTTCTTGCCGCCCGCTTGTGCGGTCTCCGCTCGTACTGCCATGCTCCCTACCTCCCCTTCTTCTCCCCTGCTCCTAGAGCGGTGAGGGCGTGTCGACCAGCTCCTGCATCGAGGCGCGCATGTCGTCGACCGCCTGCTTGGGATCGACGGCTCCCGCCATGGCCTGCTGCAAAGGCACCGCGGCCTGCGTCTCCATGTCCGACCCCGAGCCCGAGAACCACGCGTTAGGGTCCAGGATCACGTCGTCCGCCACCCCGGCGTAGTTGGATTGCGGCGTCAGGTCCTTATACTTCTGGCTCTCGAGTATGGGTAGATACGCCGGAATGTGGCCCCCCTCGCCCAGATAAGGCTGTTCTTCATCATAGAGCTTATGAAGGTGAGGGCGGCATCCATTTTTCCCGAGTCCTTGGCCACGCCCCTGGGAATGACGAAGGTGTGCCTGTCGGCCTGCACGGTATTGTTGCCGAATATACTCGGAAAAGGGACTATGCTGAAAGGCATCCCGGCGTCCGCGAACGTGGTGACCTCCCACTCCCCGTTCCAGTGGAACCCGGCGTTGCCGCTCTGGAACTGGGCTACCGCGGCGGCGTAGTCCTGGGTGGCCAGGGTCAACTCCTCGCCCACGGTGAGCTCGACCAGGTACTCTACGGCCTGCTCCGCCTTCTCCTGGTCGAGCACCACCTCCTTGGCGTCGGGCGAAAGGACCTCACCGCCGAGCTGCCCGTAGAGGGTGTAGAACAGGCGCCACGGCACCGCGGCGTCCAGGGGGGCGAAGGCGACCCCCTGCTCCCCCGTGACCTCCTTCGCCTTCTTGAAGGCGTCTATGACCCCATCCGCGCCCTGGATCGGCTTGAGGTCCCCGTTCTTCTCGAGCAACCCAGCCTTCTTGCAGATGTCGGTGTTGTAGAACATCACCTGCGGGTGCGTGTCGAGGGGGACGGTGAAGATCTCCCCCTGGTATTTGGCGCTCTCGAGTACCTTAGGCAAAAACTTGTCGGGACCGATGTCGTAGTCCGAGAGCATGTCCGGATCCAGGGGCTCCAGAAGTCCCGCCGGCGCATAAGCACCGAGCCTGGTCTGGTGCATGACCGCGACCTCGGGCGGCCGCCCTCCGACCGTGGACATCGATAGCTTTGTGTAATAAGGAGCCCCCCACGTGAGCGTGGTCGACTCCAACTCTAGGTTCGGGTTGGAGTCCACGAAGTTGCTCTCCATGTCATCGAGCCTGGCGCCGTCGCCGCCCCCGAAGAGGTTCCAGAAGTGGATCGTGCTCCCCAAAGACCCGAACGGGGCGCCCGAACAAGAGGCCAGCGCCATGCCACCGAAGGCCGCCGCCGCACCGTACAAGAACCGCCGCCTGCTGACCCGGCGCGCGGGACCTCTCCCGGCGTCGACATACCCTTCGGCCATACCCTTTCCCCTTTCGAGCGAACGCTCGCCTTACCTGTGTCGCATGGTAGCACCGGGCGATGTGCCGGTCAACGGGGACGTTGCGGGCCTCAGGTTTCGGGCTTGATCCTGGTTATGCCTGCGGTCTGGGGCGCGCCGTGATCTCGCGTATGCTGGCAGGATCCACTTTGGGTTTGCGGTCGTAGGTGAGGAGGCCGTTGATCTCCTGCTCGACGTCCGTGAGCTGAGTGTAGCAGAAGCCCTGGACCGGCTCGCTACTCAGCAGGGCGGCTATCAGGGCCTCGTAGCGTTCGAGGAACTCGTCCGCGTCGGTTACGGTGCTGTAACCCCAGCCTTCGGCTTCTCCAGAAAAAGCTATGCCGCCGAACTCGGTTATGAGGATGGGTTCACCGCTGTAGGCGTAGCCGGGGACGTAGATGGGCCTGTTCGCGGGCTCCGTGGCGATGGCCGATTCGGGTGTTGTGTAAGTTTT
>CAWEHD010000031.1:0-124548 GCA_963808845.1 uncultured Rubrobacteraceae bacterium | reverse complement strand
CATGTCTTCAGTACCAGGCGGGCGCATTGGGAGGACCATGTAGCGGACGTCTGCGGTGCTGTCGTGTACGACGACCTCGACGTCTTCGGGGGGTTCGAAGCCAAACTCGCGCATCACGGCGCGCGGTTCCCTGACGGCGCGCGAGCGGTACTCGAAGCTCTTGTACCAGTCTGGTGGGCGGCCGAGAATGGCCCGCGGGTAGCAGGAGCATAGGGTGCAGACGATCAGGTTGTGCACCCCTGGCGTGTTCTTCACGACTACGAACTCGGCGGGGTGCTCGGGTTCCATGCCGAGCTGCAAAGCTGCGGCCTTAGCGTCGGAGAGCAGCAACTCCTCGAATCTGCCATTCATCCAGGCGCGGGCAACGAGCTTCGCGCCGTTGGCCGGAGAGCGGGCTTCCATGTAGGAGATGTTATCCTGCACCTCCGGCTCCGTGAGAACACCTTTCTCGAGGAGCAGCGCCTCTATGGCCCTGATGCGCGCGGCGTAAGCGCTCGTGGTCCTTCCCACTCTCTCGTGCTGATGATGGCCGCTCACTTCGGTCCTCCTTCGGCAAGCTCCAGCCAGTGCTCGTAGACGTCGGCGTACAGACAGTCCTCGGTGGGGCCTTCGTAGTCGTCCCAGAGGTCGGCTTGCCTGAAGCCGACCCTGTACAGAGGCCTTGCCGGCAGGCCCGAGAAGCCGTAGGCGAGCTCCTCCGGGTTCGGGAACTCCCCGACCAACGACTCGATCCACCCTTCTTTCCCTTTGAGGTATCCGGGGGTGCGTAGGTGGCCTGGCTTCTCCGAGGGTAGGACCCGTACGCGCTCGCCGGGCTCGAAAGTCACGGCTCGCCCCAGCGGCGCTCTATCTCGGCTGCCCTTTCCTCTATCTCGTCGCTGGTGAGGATGCCCTTCTCGACGAGGAGCTTCTCGGTCGCTGCCACCCAACGTTCGTAGTAGGAGAGATCTCGGTACCCTTTGAGGCTCTCGATGGCCCTGCGGTGCTGGTCCGTGGTCTGGAGGCCCTTCCCGCCGAGCGCCGCGTTGATAGCATCGGCGAGACGCTCCCAGTCCTCGACCTCATGCTGGCCCCTGTCTATTGGGCCTCCGGGCGACCCGCCCATGTCGTGGACCCCACCCAAGGTAGTGGCTCCTATACGACCCTCAAGACTTCCTTGATCGGGGGCCGCTCGACGAGCTCTTCGACGTACTCTTGGAGGGCGAGGCCGTCCGGGGTGGCGACCGCATGCAGGTAGTCTGAGAGCTGGAAGAGCGAGTCGGGCATACCGGGGTCGCGCACCTGGTTCAGGCGCCCCTCCTGGCGCATGCGCCTGGCGACCGCGCGCAGAACAGAGTAGGCCATGCGGGAGAGGTCACGCAGGGGTTGGTGCCTGTTCTGGCGGGTACCAAGGTCGACCTGCGCCATCGCATCGAGCCCGATCGCCTTGAGGACGTCTATCATGATCCCGGTCTCGACCGCGTAGCCGGTCAGGAACGAGATGGAGGTTAAGAGCTCCCTGTCCGCGACGAACTCCCCGGCGAGGGGTTGCACGAAGCCTGTGAGCTCGGGGTAGAAGAGGTTGAACAGAGGTTTGCTCGAGAGCTCGGTTACCCTCCCACCGCCGTCCTGCTCCACGGTCTCGTGGCTCTTGAAAGGACGCCTGTAGGCGGCCTTGACAAAGCGGATCTCGGGCACCTCGAGGATCGGGCCCAGAATGCCGTAGACGAGCTGCGGCCTGAAGTCTTTGGTGTCAGCGTCCATGTACATGACGAGGTCGCCGCGGGCGACAGAGAGAGCGCGCCACATGGCATCGCCTTTACCGTGCGCGCCGCCGTGGTTGCTCATGAGCTCGTTCTCAGAGTAGACCTCAGCACCTTTCGAGGCGGCCACCTCCGCGGTACCATCCGGCGAGTCCGCGTCGACGGCGAGGATCTGGTCGACCAGCGGGTTATCCCCGGCCTTGCGGTTGACGGCGTGGATCTCGTCGACGATCCTGCCTACGGTGTCGGCGACGTTGCGGCAGGGCAAGATAGCGCTGACCGTCAGGCCGAGATCTCGCTTGCGCGAGCCCAGGGCAGCGAGGTCCGAGAACTGCCTGTAATTGTAGGAGCGATGCCTAAACCACTCTACGGCGTCCACGACATCACACTCCTTACGTAGGTCTCTCCATCACAGTCACGGTAAGCTATCGTATATGACCGCTCTTGTCCATTCTTTTTTCTTAATGTCACGGATAGTCCATTTCTATACCGGGTACCGCCGGCCCCTGTGTGCAGCGTCGGGGGCATCGGGGCCAGGGTGATAGAATCAGAACCCTTTTGGAAAGCAACGACCTCCGGACTAACGGAGAGCTTGGAACTATGCGCATAGTATTGACTAACGATGACGGAATCGAGGCTCCTGGGCTTCTGGCTGCCCGGCGTGCGCTGGAGAAGGTTGGCGACGTTATCACCGTCGCCCCTGACCAGAATCGCTCGGGAGTGGGCAGGAGCATCTCCTTCGGGCGCTCGCTCCACGTGGAGGAGATCGAGATGGCGGACGGGGTGATCGGGTACGCCTGCTCGGGAACGCCGGTCGATTGCGTGCGGCTCGTCGCGCTCGGGCTCATGGACTTCGAGCCCGATGTCGTCGTCTCGGGGATAAACCACGGGGAGAACCTAGGCGACGACATCACTTACTCTGGGACGGTCGCCGGTGCGATGGAGGGAATAGTGATCGGGGTCCCAGGCATCGCCGTCTCCCTCAGCATAAGCCGCCCCTGGCACGAGACGGTCCAGGAGGCCATGCCCCTCGATGGCGGGCTCCACTTCGAGGCGGCGGCGGATTTCACGGCCCGCCTGGTGAAGGTCGCCCTCAAGGGCCTTCCTTCGGGACGAATCCTCAACGTCAACGCGCCGAACCTTCCCCGCGAGAGGCTGCGGGGCGCGCGGGTCACCAGGCTCGGACGCCGGTTCTACAAGGACGAGCTCGTCGAGGTAAGGGACGAGGGGGGGAGGGTCGGCTACGACATCTACAACAACCCTCCCGGCCACCACGAGGAGGAAGGAACCGATTTTGCGGCCATCGAGAACGATGAGATCAGCATCACCCCCGTCCACCTCGAGCTGACAGATACAGCGGGCCTCGAGGAGCTCGGCGCCTGGGACGTTGACGGCCTGCTCGAGAACAGGCCCGACTAGGTTTTGCCGGCCGCCGCCCTCTTCGACTTCGACGGGACGCTTGTCGATACGACGGAGATGATCCACCAGTCCATGCGCCACGCCGCAACTCAAGTCCTCGGCCGCGACGACATCCCCCGCGAGACTCTACTCGCCAACGTAGGACAGCCCCTCCCGCGCCAGATGGAGCTCATCGACGCCGAGAAGGCCGAGTTGCTGCTCGAGGCCTACCGCAGCCACCACGAACAACACCACGACGCCCTGATCGGGGAGTTCCCAGGCGTCGAGGAGTCGCTCTCACGCCTCCGCCCAGCCGGGATAAAGGTAGCCGTAGTGACCTCCAAACGCCGTCCCTCGGTGGAGATGGCACTGAAGAACTTCCCCGGTCTCCGCGACGTCGTCGACCGCTTCGTCACGCTCGAAGACACCACGCAGCACAAACCCAACCCCGAGCCACTGCTCAGAGGCCTGGAACTCCTCGGCGGCATACCGAAAGAGCGGGCCGCCTACGTAGGCGACTCTCCATTCGACGTGCAAGCCGCGAAGGCCGCAGGCCTCACCAGCGTCGCCGTGAGCTGGGGCGCTTTCTCCGAAGACAGGCTGCGCGAAGCCGAACCCGACCACCTCGTCCCCGACATCAAATCGGCGGTCGATGTCTTATTGACCCTGTAGGGGCGGGTTTCAAACCCGACCCCTACAACCTCCGCACGGCATTCGCCAGCGCCTCCAACTCCTCCTCCGTATTGAACAGGTGCGTGCTCGCCCTGACGTAGGCGTTCGGGCCTGGGAGGTGGCGAAGGATGAACCCCTGACCGAGCAGACGCTCGACGGCGTCCTGAGCTATCATGCCTTCGACCTCGAAGCTGACGAGCCCGGATTGCGCTGGCCTCGGCGAGCGTAGCGTGACGCGCGGTAGTCCCGAGAGGAGGTCGATCAGTAGGTCGGCGCGATGTTGGATCTCCTGGAATTGCGCGCTGCCACGTTTCGAGGCGGCTTCCGCGGCGGCGGCGAGACCGCCAGCGAGGGCTGGGCTCATGGTCGAGGCCTCGAAGCGGCGTGCGTCGGACCTCAACACGTAGTCGCCGTCGATGTCGAAGTCCGTTGGGGCAGGAAGCGACATAAGGCCAACGTTCGGGCTGTAGAGTGGCTGGCCCGGCCTGACGTAGAGGGCGCCGATCCCTTCGGGGCCGAGAACCCACTTGTGGCCCGTGAAAGCGTACATGTCGGCGCCGGTGGCCGGCACGTCGACCTGGATGTTCCCGACAGACTGGGCGCCGTCGACGAGCGTAAGGACCTCCTGCTCGCGGGCAACGGCGCAGATCTCCCGCAGCGGCAGGACCTCTCCGTTCGTCCAGTCCACGTGCGATAGAGCGATGAGACGCGTATGCGGTGTCAGGGCGGCTTCGACCTTCTCCGGTGTAACTGGGGGCGAGACCAGGTTGATCTTAACCCCGAATCGGCCCTTCAGGTTGTGTAGCGGCATGAGGCAGCCTGGGTGCTCTGTCGAAACAGAGACGACCTCGTCGCCCTCGCGCCAGTTTACCGAGCCGACGCCGAGGTTCATGCCGTTGGTGGTGTTCTGGGTGAGTGCCACATCGTCTGCCCCCACGAGGCTGGCTGCGGCCTCTCGCGCCCGCGAGTTCGCCTCCGCCTGGTGGGCGAATAGGCCGAGCCCCTCGAGGTAGGCTGGGCCGGAGCAGAGATTATCCGCCTCCCTCATGGCGTCTATTACGTAGTCGGGAGGAGGTCCGCTGCTGCCGGTGTTCAGGTAAGCGTAGTCGTTGGTGGCGAGGGCGGGGAACATGCGGCGGGGGAGGCTCGTATCGGTGATGGGCTTCTCCTTCCTGGATCTGAAAGACCGTTCTGTATAATAGCCTCTTCATGCAGAACGGGAACCTGGTCAGGATCGGCCGCAGGCGCAGGCGGACGCGCAACAAGAGCAAGCTCTTGCAGAGGCTCAGGACCGCTTTCCTGCTGCTCTGCTTTGTGACGATACTCGGGTTGGTCGGCATGGTCGCAAGCGCCGCGAGCACCTACCAGGCTCTCGCCGCCAACATGCCGGACCTCGACGACTACCGCTCCGCCGAGCTCGCCCAGACCTCCCTGATCTACGACACGAACGGCAATGTCGTCGACCAGCTCTACGGCGTGCAGAACCGCTTTGTGGTTCCCCTGGAAGAGGTCGACCCAACCCTCAGGCAGGCTATCATCTCCATCGAAGACCATCGTTACTACCAGCACAGGGGGTTGGATTTCGAGGCCATCGGACGCGCGGTGGTGGAAAACGTCAAGAGCCTCTCCATCCAGGAGGGCGGCTCTACACTGACCCAGCAGCTCATAAAGAACACCTACATAGCCCAGCAAGAACGCCAGGTCGCAAGCTTCGAAAGGAAGTTCGTCGAGGGCTCGCTCGCCTGGCAATACGAGAAAGAGCACCCCAAGGATGAGATCCTCGAACAGTACCTCAATACCGTGTACTTCGGGGCCAACGCCTACGGCGCGGAGGCCGCGGCCAAGACCTACTTCAACAAACAAGCCTCAGACCTAACGCTCTCAGAGTCGGCGCTTCTGGCCGGGATCATCAATCTGCCCGGCGTCTACGATCCCTTCGTCGACCCGAAGAGCGCGAAGGCGAGGCGTAACGTCGTGCTCGACAGGATGCTCGAGTACGGCCACATCTCCAAGAAAGAACACGATAGGGCCGTGGCATCGAAGCTCGATGTGAGTCGTGGCAGGGTCCAGTACCAGAACGACAACGAGTACTTCCTAAACGCCGTCCGCAAGGAGATAGCCGAGGAGTACGGCGACGACATGGTTTACGAGGGCGGGCTCGAGATCTACACCACCCTTGACCCCGATCTCCAGGCGATGGCGAACAATGCGGTCGACTCCATCGTCAACCCTGAGGCCGGCGACCCTTCTGCCTCCCTGGTCTCGGTCGAGCCCGAAACGGGCGCGGTCAGGGCCATGGTCGGCGGATCGGATTTCGACCAGGTGAAGTTCAACCTCGCGACCCAGGCGCATCGGCAGGCGGGGAGCTCGTTCAAGCCCTTCGTCTATGCTGAGGCCATACACGAGGGTATCTCACCGGAGACCATGTACGTCTCCAAGCACCTTAGTATAGACATGGGCGAGAACGCCAGACCTTACGAGGTGGACAACTACGACTTCATCCACCGCGGCCCGATAACCCTCGAGAAGGCGCTCGCCGACTCGGACAACACGGTCTTCGTCCAGTTGGCCCTGGATCTCGGCCTCCAGAAGGTGGTTGAGATGGCCAACGAGCTTGGCGTAGACACCGAGATCGACGCCTACCCCGCAACCGCGATCGGAGGCCTCAGGGTAGGGGTCACGCCGCTCGAGATGGCCTCAGCCTACTCGACCTTCGCCAACTCGGGCACGCACATGGAACCCTACCTGGTCAAGAAGGTCACCAGGGAAGATAAAGGGAAGGACACGCTTCTCGAAAAACACCGCACGATCGGCGAAGAAGTCCTGAGCGAAGATGAGGCGGCCATCGTCACGAAGGCGCTGCGCGGCGTGGTCGAACGCGGGACGGCCAGCTACTACCACGACCTCGACGCTGAGATAGGCCGCCCCGCCGCGGGCAAGACAGGCACCTCGAACGAGTTCATAGACGCCTGGTTTATCGGCTTCATACCGCAACTCTCCACGAGCGTTTGGGTCGGCTACCCGAACGAACGGCGTTCCATGGTGAACATAAACGGCCTCGAGGAGATCAACGGCGAGAACTACCCATTGGACATCTGGTCCCTCTACATGCAGAGCGCCGTCCAAAAGTACCAGGTCCGACAGTTCGACGCCCCAAGCCCCGACCTGCACCTCGAAGTCAAGACCGACGACCGCACCTACGTCAAGCCCCCGCCGAAGCCCCCTCCGGAAAAGACCGGGGAAGCCAAGAATGGCGACACGAAGGAAGAAGACCCTGGTTCCGGGAATATTGGGGCCCAACCCGAGGAGCCAGGTCCTCCAGGGTCGCAGCAGGCGCCGTCCGCGCCGAACTCGGATCAGGAGGCAACCTCACAACAGGCCCCGGCGAGCGCTTCTCCATCCTCGGCGTCTCCCGCACCGGACGGGGGCTAGCACGTTTACGAGGACAGCCAGACCCGTCGGAGCCGCGTCTCCCCGGCAGCAAGGCGGCGTGTGAACCTCAGGAGCAACCCGTGAAGCAGACCGGCGGCGCGCAGGCAGGTTTCGTCAGGGACCCTGCCACCTGGATGACCTATGGTCTGGTCGGCTTCTTCGCCTTTATGGAGACGGTGCTCGGCCCGATCATGCCGTTCCTCAGGAGGGAGCTGGACCTTGGCTACACCGCCGCAAGCCTCCACTTCAGCGCCTTCGCCCTCGGCGCCGTCTTGCTCGGCTTTTTCGGGGACCGGATCGTGGGCCGCTGGGGAAGACGCTCAGCCCTCTGGGGCGGGGCATTCGGCGTGGCCGCCGGCGCCATAATGCTGGTCTCGAGCCCGAGCGTATCAGGCACCGTCCCTGCGACCTTCGTCATGGGCATCTGCGGTGCCCTGTTGCTCGTAACCTCCCAGGCGGTGCTCTCCGACAGGCACGGAGAGTGGAGATCCGTGGCCCTCACCGAGTCGAACGTAACGGCGAGCGCGTGCGCGATCTCAGCCCCTCTGCTCGTCGGTGCGTCCGCCGCATCGGGGCTCGGCTGGCGCACGGCGCTCCTCTTGCCAGCGGTGGCCCTCGTGCTGCTCGCCGCCCGTTTCTTCTCCCGCCCAATGGATCTTCCGCCACACGCGGCGGAAGATGACGCGCCGGCCGATGACCGGAGCCTGCCCCCGATCTACTGGGCTCTCTGGACGCTCGTGGCGCTCGGCGTCGCCGCGGAGTGGTGCGTCGGCTACTGGGGAGCGGACTTCCTCGCTGACGGGACCGGCCTCACCCGTCCGGCCGCTGCAACCTCCCTGACCGCCTTCTTCGCCGCGATGCTCGTTGGCCGGGTCGCGAGCAGCCGGCTGGCGCGCACTCTGCCCGCGGCGCCCCTCCTCGCCGCGACCCTCTTTGCGGCGCTCCTCGGGTTCCCGCTGTTCTGGCTCTCTCCGGGAATCATCTTCACCCTGGCCGGCCTCTTCGTAACGGGGTTTGGCATCGGCGGCGTCTACCCCCTCGGCGTCTCCGCGGCCATCGCGTCGGCGCCAGGCAACACCGACGCGGCCGCGGCGAGGCTCGCCGTCGGAGGAGGCGGCGCCATTCTCGTGGCCCCCTTCGTTCTTGGAGCGCTGGCCGACAGGGTCGGCATAGGCGTCGCCTTCGGCATCGTAGTCCCGATGCTCCTAGCAGCACTTGCGCTGGCACTCATCGCGGGAAGAAGAGGCCGTCAAAGCTAGCTCTATCTCTCGTTTGCTTGACAAGAAACAGTGGTGTCTAATACGGTGTGTTTGTTGGCGAGCGTGGGTGAGGGTAGAGATGGCTGACGTTACTGATGCACGCGCCTCGAGGACGCAGGCTCCATCTACTCTAGGACGCCGGTTGAGGTACGTGGGGCCCGGCATAGTCATCGCGGTGACCGGCGTGGGGGCTGGGGACATGGTCTCCTCCCTAGTGGCCGGGACGGACTTCGGAATGGTCCTCCTTTGGGCCGTCGTGCTAGGCGCGATCCTCAAGTATTTCCTGACCGAAGGAATAGGGCGTTGGTACATGGCTTCTGGGCAGACCATATTGCAGGGCTGGCGTTCGCTAGGCCGGGTGGCGATCTGGTATTTCGTGATCTATCTGTTCATCGTGACCTTCGTCTTCGGGGCCGCGGTAACCTCGACCGCCGCGCTGGCCGTCGACGCGGCGTTCCCCGGGGTGCTGCCGTTTTGGGTCTGGGCCGCGCTCCACGGCGTTGCGGCTTTCGTAATCGTCGGCATAGGCCGCTACGCGCTATTCGAACTGATCATGAAGACCTTCGCCGCCCTGAAGTTCGGGATCGTCATACTGCTGGCGATACTGCTCGCCCCGTCCCTTGGTGAGATCGCACTCGGGTTCGTCCCGCGGATACCGGAGGGCGCCCTGATCAACGTCCTGGCCATTATCGGCGGCGTGGGTGGGACCTACTCGTTGGCCGCCTACACGTACTGGGTGCGCGAGCGCGGCTGGCGGCACTCGGACTGGATCCCGACCATGCGGACCGACCTGACCTTCGGCTACGCGCTGACCGCCCTGTTCATGGTGTCGATGCTGATCATCGGGGCCGAGTTGCTCTTCGGTACAGGCACGTCCATAAGTGACGAGGAGGGTCTGCTTGCGTTGGTAGACCCCATGCAGGACCGATTCGGTCTCCTGGCACGCTGGGCATTCCTCATCGGCTTCTGGGCCGTGGCGACCGGCGCCATGCTCGGAGCCTGGAACGGCGGCGCCCACCTCTTCGCAGACTGTGTACGCACCATCCGCGAAGTGCCTGACGAAGAGGCATCAGATTACCTCTCCGAAAAGAGCATTTTCTTCCGGGGATTTCTGGCCTGGATGTCATTCCCGCCGATGATCCTGCTTGCCTTCGGAGAGCCGATACTTCTGGTGATTATCTACGCCTCACTCGGTGCTCTGTTCCTGCCCTTTTTGGCGGTTACGCTGCTCATACTCCTGAACTCCCAGCGAGTTGCCCCCGAGTACCGCAATCGGCTCGTCTCTAACGTGGTCCTCGCGGTCTCGGTGATTCCTTTCATCGTGGTCGGGGTGCAGGAGGTGCTAGGTAGCCTGTAACCAGAGACAGATGAGGTCTGACTCCACAGTTTGCAACTACAGCGGATTCTGCGGAAGGGTCGACCCGCTCAGGCGTTGTGTATTGTCTCCAGGACTTCGTCGTGCAGCGCGGCGTTGGTGGCGATGAGGCCTCCAGAGGAGAGGCTCCAGGGCTCGCCCGAGAGGTCAGTGGCGCGCCCCCCGGCCTCGGAGACGAGGAGGACCGTGGGAGCATAGTCCCAGGCCGTGTTGTGCGTGCCGACTGAGACGTCGAGGTACCCGGCAGCTAGCCAGGCGCCCCTGATCCCCGCGCTGCCAAGAGCCCTTAGCTGCCAGGCTTCGAACAGCACCTTCTCTACCCCTGGGTCTTGAGGCTTGCCGCCGTGCAGGGAGAGATCGGCGCCGGCGACGGCGTACTCCAGCCTCTCCGTGTCGCTGACGCGAAGGGGGGACTCTACTGCACCGGTCACCTTGTAGGCGCCGCCCCCGAATCTCGCGTGGTAAAGGTCGCCGAGGCGTGGCGCGTCGACGGCGGCGTGGGTAACGACGCCATCCTCGATGACAGAGACGCAGGAGCAGAATATGGGGTTCGCCTTCATGTAATTGGCCGTACCGTCAACCGGGTCCAGGAGCCAGGTGCGCCCGCGCCTCGAGACCGACCCGCCTCGCTCCTCGGAGAGGATGGCGTCGTCGGGGTAGCGCTCCCTGATGGCGTTCACCATCAACTCCTCACAAAGTAGATCAACCTCCGTTACGAAATCTTTCGGGGCCTTCTCCCTGACCTCACCAGGGTTCTGGTAGCGCGAGAGTTGAAGCTCCCCAGCCCTGCGGGCCACGTCACAGACGAACGCGTGGAGCTCTTCCGTAGTGTCCAGGGTGTTCCCGATCTTGGCGGAGCTACTCTAGTTGAGGTACTCGCGCAAGTTCTGGGTCCGGCGCTGCTCACGAAGCAGGTTCAGGGTCTTCATCTGGATCTGGCGGACCCGCTCGCGCGTGATGTCGAACTCACGGCCAACCTCTTCGAGGGTGCGTGGACGGTCGTCCTTCATCCCGAACCGGAGCTCGATGATCTGGCGCTCCCTTTCAGGCAGCTCGTCGAGAGCTTCTCTGAGGTGGGCCTTGAGCAGCGACTCCGAGACGGCGTCAGTAGGGGTTACGGAGCCGGCGTCCTCCAGGAAGTCCCCGAGCTCGGAGGAGTCGTCATCGCCAACGGGGGTGGCGAGGCTTATAGACCTCTGGCTGATCTCCTGCAGCCGCTGAATCTCGGCGACGAAAACGCCAAGCTCGAATGCGATCTCCTCCTCTGAAGGCTCGCGCCCGAGGGTCTGGATCATACGCCTGTGGGTCCTGTGATACTTGTTGACCTTCTCGACCATGTGAACGGGGATGCGGATGGTCCGCCCCTTGTCCGCGATGGCACGGGTTATGGCCTGACGGATCCACCACGTTGCGTACGTCGAGAACTTGTAGCCTTTGGAGTGGTCGAACTTCTCAGCCGCCCTTATGAGCCCGAGGTTGCCCTCCTGGATCAGGTCGAGAAACGAAACTCCACGGTTGCGATACTTCTTTGCGATGGAGACGACGAGCCTCAGGTTGGCCTCGACGAGACGGTCCTTGGACCTCTTGCACCCGCGGGCTATACCCTTGGCGAGCCGTATCTCATCAGCGTGAGTAAGGAGGGGCACCCTCCCTATCTCGGCCAGGTACATCCTGATCGAATCGCCAGTGGCGACAGCGTGTGCGATCTGGACCGCAGGGGCCTCAGAGACGTGGACGGTGGCGGCTACGGTCGTCCGGCTCCCCCCGGCCTCGGCCGCCTCGCTATCCACGATCGATATCTCTTCTTCCTCCAGCGCGGCGTAGAACTCCTCTACCTCCGCCGCCGAGAGATCCCCCTCCTGCAAGAGATTGGCGACCTCCTCTGTGCTGAGAAAGCCCTGACTTCGCCCCCGATTCAGGAGCTCGTCAGTCCGCTCCGCCAGCATCATGGAGTTCTGGGTCGCCATTTATCTCCTCTCCTGCGCCTCTGTGTATCGACTGCCAGCAGCCGGGCACACATCAACGCAATTGTGAAATCCCTGTAAAATTGACCCGCGTAGGGTAGCACACCATATATGGTGAGTCACCGTGTTCTGGCCCTATTTCCTGTGTTTTCTTTTACCACATTTCCGTTCTCCGACAACCGACGTGTGTTTCGGCGCCGTTTCAGCGGTATTTCAGGCATGTTTCGGCGTGTCGTGTTCTCTCGAGAACTCTTACCGGAACGCTCTCGCCATGGCTCTTGTTACACTAGGGCTGTGATCCTGGACCGGGCAAAGCTTACCGAAGTTCTCGGGACGGAGGTTCCTTCCAGTGTGCGGGGCGTTGGTGGCGTGACGCACGATTCCCGCTGCGCCGAGCCGGGCTTCGCCTTCGTCGCTGTCCCTGGCTTCAAGCGCGACGGGACGGAGTTCGCGCCTGAGGCTCTCCGCCGTGGTGCCTCTCTCGTCGTGGCCGAGCATGACGTTCCCGGGGTCCCGACGGCGGTCGTGGCGGATGCGCGGGGCTCTCTGGCGGTGCTGGCAAGGGAGGTCAACGGCGACCCTTCGAGGAGAATGGAGGTCTACGGCGTTACGGGCACCAACGGCAAGACCACGACCTCCTACGCCCTGCATGCGATACTCGCGGGCGCCTACGGTCAGGACGAGTGCGGGCTCATGACGACTGCCGAGACCATCTCTGGTGGCGAGCGCCGTCGGTCGGTGCGGACCACTCCCGAGGCCACAGAGGTACAGGCGACGCTAGCCTCGATGCTCGGGTCGGGTGTCCGCAGGGTAGTTATGGAAGTCTCCTCGCACGGAATATCCCTAAAGCGTGTCGCGGGGATGCGTTTCGCGGGGGCCGTCTTCACCAACTTGACCAGGGATCACCTCGACCTCCACGGTTCGATGGAGGACTACTTCGCGGCCAAGCGGGGGCTCTTCTACATGACCGAAGGCCCCAGGCTCACCAACGCCGAGGATGCCTACGGAAGGCGGCTGGCCGCCGAGCTGGACGACGTGTGTACCTTCGGCAGCACGGCCGGCGCGGATTACAGAATCGCCGATGTCGAGACGACGCGGAGCGGGACGAGCTTCGCGCTCCACCACAACGAGGGTGTCCTCGAGCTCCAGACGCCGCTGCTCGGGCCTTACAACGTGCTCAACGTCGCCGGGGCCGCCTCCCTCGCGCTCGCCGTCGGGACGGATCGAGAGGCGGTAAGCCGTGCGGTGCGAGGGATGGGACAGGTTCCTGGACGCTTCGAGCGGGTCGCGGCGGCCGGCGAGCACGGGTTCGAGGTCGTCGTAGACTACGCCCACACCGACGTTGGGCTGGACGCGGTCCTGCGGGTGGCCAGGGTGGTAGCCGGTGGTCCGGACGGTAGCAGGGGGCGGGTTATCTGCGTGTTCGGGGCGGCAGGAGAGAGGGATGGGGCGAAGCGGCCGAAGATGGGCCGGGTATCCTCACTTCTCGCCGACATGAGCCTCATTACGACGGACGATGCATACTCGGAGGACCCTGAAAAGATAGCCAGGGAGGTCGAGGCCGGCACGGATCCCTCACGGACCAGCATCGAGCTCGACAGGCGGGAGGCGATCCGGCGCGCACTGGAGGCGGCGAGGGCTGGTGACGTGGTTGTGGTGGCTGGCAAGGGACACGAGATGGTCCAGCACCTGCCCGAAGGGGACGTCCCCTTCCAAGATGCAATGGTGGTCAGGGAGCTACTGGCGGAGATCGGGAACAAAGGGAGGTAGCGCGAGCTTTGCAGAAGCAGACCAGGAGCGAGGTCATACGCCGGCTAAAGAGCGTGGAAGGTCACGTCAGGGGGGTCGAGAAGATGGTCGAGGAGGGCGACGTAACATACGCCGACATCGTCCAGCAGACCAACGCCATCTTCTCGGCCATCAGGCGGATAAACACGGTCCTTTTGAAGGACTTCGTCGAGGAGCGGGCCGAAAGGGACGGCGCCTCCGAAGAGCTGATAAGGGACCTGATCAAGGCCATAGACAGGGTGACGAAGTAGATGTTGCCTGTGAGGCTAATGGGCGTGGGGGCGGCATGAACAACATGCATCCCCAGACCCTGCTTTTCGTCCTGCTAGGGACCGTCCCGCTCGTCGTGGCCGGTGCCGGCGTGGCCGCCTTTCTCCTGATGAGGGTGGGCTACGGTGTCCTTGTCTGGGCGGTTCTGCCTTTCCTTGCTTCACTGCTCATAGTCGCCGTGCTCGCCTTCGTGCTGAGCAGGGCGGCAAAGGCCGGTCGTAGTCGGGACTAGCGCGGGTCTTCTGGCGGCCGAAGTCGGGGTCGGGATGGTGTATAGTCCGAGACTTATGGAGGATCGTGGGAGACAACAGGACGATCTGGGGAGTCTGGAGGAGAAGGTCGGGGAGCTCGAGAAGCTCACTGACTCTCTCGACGACGTGCCCGAAGAAGAGCTGGTGGGCGTCCTCAACGAGGCCGTGGAGCTGCTGGCCGAGATCAACGCCGGCATCGAAGGCAGGCTGGACACCGCAGGGGACGAGTCGCGCGAGATCGGCGATCTCCTCGGGCAGGTGGATTTCGGGCCCTTCGACGAGGCCATGGAGGATCACGAGCACAGGGAGCGGACTACCGGTGAGCCGGGTGCCTGATCTCGCACCCCGGATCAGGGACGCGGCGCTCCTGGAAGGGGACTTCGTGCTCTCCAGCGGAGAGCGCAGCAGCTTCTATGTGGATAAGTACCTCTTCTCCACAGAACCGAATCTCCTGCGCGACGTGGCCGACGCGCTGGCGGCAGAGATACCAGAAGGAGTAGAGCGGCTCGCCGGCGTGGAGCTCGGTGCCGTTCCCCTCGTCGTGGCCACGGCCCTCGCCACGGGGTTACCCTACGTCATCGTCCGCAAGTCTGCCAAAGAGCATGGCAGCTCCGTAGGACGGAGTATCGAAGGCGACCTGGAGAGGGGCGAGAGGGTAGCCCTCGTCGAGGATGTCGTAACCACGGGAACGCAGGCCGTGCGGGCCGCCAGGAACCTGGTAGAGGCGGGGGCTGAGGTCGTGACGATAGTAGCAGTACTCGACCGCAGGGAGGAGAGCGGGGGGGAACTCGGCGGATTTCCTTTTCGGGCATTGCTTAGAATGGATGATTTACGGGTAGTTAAACGGAATTGAGACGCTATAGTGTCTCTGGTAAGTTCTTCCGGCAAACCGGAGGAAAGAGGAGTGGAAGCGAAGTAGGGAGGAAGACGTGGCGTTAAACAAGACGGCCCTGATAGAGGAGATCGCCGGCAAGGCGAACGCCTCGAAGAGCGATGCCCAAAGGTTCTTCGACGCGTTCACCGAGGTCGTGACGGACAGCCTCAAGAACGGCGAGCAGGTCCAGATCACGGGCTTCGGCAAGTTCTACGTGCAGAAGCGCGACGCCAGGCAGGGTATCAACCCCCAGACCAAGCAGAGGATCAACATACCAGCATCCAAGGTGCCCAAGTTCACCGCGGGCAACGCGCTCAAGGACCAGATCAAGTAGCCACCCAAGGTCTTTACTGGTGCCGTGGGCTTCTCCCCACGGCACCGCTCTTCTCGTCCGCTTCTCAACGGGCTAGATCACGATGCAAGCACTGGTAGACGCGTCGCGCCGCAAGGAGAGCGTACTCGTCGCTGGCCTCGACCCCATACCCTCACGTTTCCCCGAGGAACTGCACACCCTCCGCGAGGCCGAAGCGACCCTCGAGTTCAGCCGGGGCATCCTCGAAGCGGTGGAGCCCTACGTCGCCGCTGTCAAGCTGCAATCCGCCTACTTCGAGCGGCTAGGTCCCATCGGGATGGAAATCTATGCCGGCTTGATCGAGGCCGCCAGGGACCTTGGCTTGCCGGCAATAGCGGACGTAAAGCGCGGTGACATAGGTCCCGTGGCCGCCGCAT
Organism: uncultured Rubrobacteraceae bacterium; assembly: GCA_963808845.1. GTDB lineage: Bacteria > Actinomycetota > Rubrobacteria > Rubrobacterales > Rubrobacteraceae > Rubrobacter_D. The sequence goes on along the minus strand of CAWEHD010000031.1, from coordinate 108,794 downwards.
ACGCGGAGGCGCATCTCGGCCTCTACGGCGCCACCTGCATCACCGTAAACCCGTACATGGGGGAGGATGCGGTGCTCCCGTTCCTCGAAGAGGCCCGTAGGCGAGCCCTTGACGGTGGTGTCTTCGTGCTCGTTGCGACCTCGAACCCGTCCTCCCGTGAGATCCAGGAGTCCACAGAGCCACCGCTCTTCGAGGTCATCGCCAGGATGGTCGCTGAGCTTGGGAAGCTGGCCGGCGACTACCCCGATGTGGGGGCGGTCGTCGGGGTGACCCGGCCCGAGATCGGACTCCGGGCGAGGGAACTGCTGCCCGAAACCCTGTTCCTCTCCCCCGGCTACGGGGCCCAGGGGGGTGACGCCTCGGGCATACGCCTGCTGCTCGACCGCAACGGCGGCGGAGTCCTGGTCAACAGCAGCCGAAGCATCCTCTACTCCTACGAACGCTCATCCTCGAACTACAGAGACGCAGCCAGAGAAGCCGCCAGAGAAGCGCGGAACGAGTTACGCCTGACCGGAGCCCGCCTGTAGAGCAGCAGGTCAGCACTTCAGCACGCTCCAGCCTCCGGCTTCCGCTTTCAGAACAGGTGCACGACCGCCAGCACCGTCACGAACACCGTCGCGACCGTGACCACAACCCCCAGAACCTGCACCATACTCTCTCTGCTCATGTTCTCCTTCCGCGTGCTAGGGGATCGGTTCTCTACTGTTCGCGGAGCGCGCTCTGGCGGCCCTGCCCCGGCTCTTTCGAGAGCGCCTCGTCGATGGCTTCCCTGAGGCTCTTTTCGTAGCCATCGTAGTAGTAGTCTTGGGCGTACTCTATCGTACCGTCCTCGATCACGAACAGCCTGGGCACCCGCTTGACGTTGTACTTGGAGACCAGCTCGCCTGTCGAGTCGAGGAGCATTGTGTAGGGGACGTCATCGTCGCTAGGGGCGCTGTTGACGTAGACGACAGCGAAGGAGGCACCATCGTCCTCGTACCTCCTGGCAAGGTCCTCGAAACCAGGAGCCGCTTGATTGGAGTACTTGTTCAGGGTGCTCCAGAAGGTCAGCACGTAGACGCCTTGGTCCGAGAGCTCGAAGTCACGGCCGTTCACGCTCTCCACCCCGAATCCGGGGGCACGGTCGCCCACGTTCGGGGCTGGTTGGGGTAGTGTGAGCGAGCCTGTGCCGGTCTCGGCGCTGCCGAAGGAACGGTAGAACAGCGCAGCGGCCAACACGACGAAGAAGACGATGGCCAGGCGTTTCACTAACTCTCCGAACCAGGTCTGAAGAAGCACACGACACAAAGATTGTATCCGCTACCACGGTCCTTGTCGTAGAGTCAGAATCATCGTAGTCTCTAGGCCTCGCGCGGGCAGCGGGTGTGGTATACCGTGGAGGGGCTTTTCGACTAGGAGATAGGTAGGGAGAGGCATGATACTGACCGTGACCCTCAACGCTGCCGTTGCCAGGACGCTGGTCGTTCCCAGCCTGACGCTCGGCCACAGGCACAGGGCGCCTGAGAGCATGACGCTGGCCGGCGGAAAGGGTGTCAACGTAGCAAGGTCCCTGCGCACCCTGGACGTGCCAGTCCTTGCTGCCGGGTTCGCCGGCGGGCGCAACGGCGACGCCATCCGCGACGGCCTCTCCGAGGCGGCAATCCCGTTCGACCTCGTCGAGATAGAGGGATACTCCCGCACCTCGACGGCCATCGTCGACCCGATGGCGGGGACGCAGACGGAGATCAACGAGTACGGCCCCGAAGTAACCCTCGCCGAGACCAAGGAGTTCTCGAGGCGCCTGGAGTACCTGATGGAGTACGCCACGGCCGTCGTCTTCGCCGGCAGCGTCCCGCCGAACCTGGACGAGAGCTTCCTCGTTGGTCTCGTGCGGCGCGCGAGGGAGCGTGGAATCTACACGGTGGTGGACTCACCGTCATCCGTGCTCAGGGCCGCACTCAAGGCCAACCCCTCGATCGTAAGCCCGAACCAGCACGAGGCCGAGAGCGTCGTCGGCTTCGACTTTATCGAGGACGGGGACTTTCCTCTCGGCCTCTCCAGGCTCGTCGAGCTCGGGGCCACGAATGCTTGTATTACCTCCCCTGAGGGCCTCTCCTACCTGAGCACCGGGAACGGCACCGTCTCGGCGCGCGCGCCAAGGGTCGAGACCGTCTCGACGGTAGGGAGCGGCGACGCGTATCTCGCCGGGCTCCTCGCCGGTCTACTGCACCGTAACCTCGCGCCATCAGAAGCCGTCCGTCTCGCCGCCGGGTGCGCCGCCGCCAACGCCGAGACACTCGGTGCAGGACTCTTCGAAGCTCGCAGGGCCGAAGAGCTGGCCGACTCCGTGCAGGTCGAGGTCTTCTCACAAAGCCTTGAAGAGAGCCGAACCTAGAGCGGTGGGCAGGAGGCTCGAGCCTCCTGCCCACCGCTCATAGGCATGAGGTATCAGGTCGTTTTCTGATGCCTCATGCCTCGCTTCGCGGGAGATCCATCCTTCCGCGAAGCGTCCGAGAAGACCCTGCTCTCGTGCTAGAATGTTCGGCGGAGATCACTTCCAGAGAGTACGGAGGTTCGAGATAATGGCAGTAGCCGAAGTAACGGACGCGACTTTCGAGAGCGACGTTCTGCGATCGGAGAGGCCGGTCATAGTAGATTTCTGGGCGCCGTGGTGCGTGCCTTGCCGGCGGGTATCCCCGATCCTCGAAGAGATGTCCGAGTCGCGCCAGGACGTTGCTTTCGTCAAGGTCAACGTAGACGACAACCCTCAGGCAGCGATGAACTACAGCATCTCGAGCATTCCGACCATCGCCCGTTTCGAGGAAGGGCAGGTCACCCAGCAGGCGATAGGAGCCCTGCCGAAGAACCAGCTATCGGCACAGCTCGGCCTGTAATTGCGAATAGCAACACTCGCGGTTACAATCTCTTGCGCATAAGCTCCGCGGAGCCGGGTACGCCCGGCCGTCGCGCGGGGCATCGTAGTAAGTCCGAAGATACAAGGAGGTAAGGAAAATGAAGTTCAAGCCTTTGGGAGAGCGGGCGCTCGTCCAGATCGTCGAGCGCGAGGAGACGACAGCCTCGGGGATAGTCCTGCCCGACACGGCCAAGGAGAAGCCGCAGACGGCCGAGGTCGTCGCCGTCGGCCAGTTCGAGAACGGGGTCAAGGTCAGCGAGGGCGACGTCATCGTCTTCGCCAAGTACTCGGGCACCGAGATCAGCCTCGACGGCGAGGACTATATGATCCTAGACGCTGACGACATCCTGGGGATAGTCGAGAGCTAGAGGAAAGAGCAAGAGTCGGCTCTCCGGAGCGCCGGGCATCCTCGCGGGACCCGGCGCTCACGCGTTGGCCGGCCCGAGGGTGAGCGAGGAAAGAGGGGAGACAGGTCGGGTACGTGCGTAAGCTGCGCAGGGGAGACAGGGGGCGTGAGGTCGTCGACCTCCAGACCCGCCTGCAGGCTCTTGGCTTCGACCTTGGAAACAGGGGCATAGACGGCGTCTTCAGGGAGAGGACGGAGCTCGCCGTGAGGGCCTTCCAGCAGCACCTCGGTCTCCTCGCCGACGGTCTCGTCGGTCCTATCAGCTGGCGCGAGATCGTGGAGGCCGGCTACAGGCCGGGAGGACGCCTGCTCTACCTCAGGCAGCCGCCCTTTAGAGGCGCCGACGTCGTCGAACTCCAGCAGATGCTCGACGACCTCGGGTTCGACCCCGGCGCCGTCAACGGCCTTTTCGACCCACGTACCGTAAGGGCCGTTCGCGACTTCCAGAGGAACGCGGGTCTGCAGGACGACGGGGTGGTCGATGCCACGGTCTTCAAAGTTCTGAACACATACGCCGCACAGTCCCTCGGAACCCACCAGCTCCCGGACAAGAGCGGGGGGTACTTCACCGATGACCTCTTCTCGGGATCCATAGTCGTTGACGCCGCCCACGGCGGCAGGGACACGGGGTACGAGAGCCCGACCGGGCTCTCCGAGGCAGACTTGAACCTCGCCGTGGCCCAGGAGCTGGCCCAGATCCTGCCTGCCAGAGAAGTCCTCTTGACCAGGAGCGGGGACGAGGAGGTCTCGGCGGCCGACAGAGCCTTCCTCGCCAACTCCTCGGGGGCGAAGATGATCGTCTCCGTCCACCACGCTTTCCACCCGACCCCGATTGCCTGCGGGACAGCTTCCTTCTACTTCGGGCGGCTCGGCTATCAGTCGCACAGGGGCAGGATGGCCGCCGTCTATCTGCAGCGGTGCATCAGCCAGACTCTGGGTACCCGCGATATCGGGGAGTTCGGAAGGTCTTTCGAGATCCTGCGCGAGACGAACATCCCGGCCATAATCCTCGAGCCCCTGCACCTTACCAACCCCGATGAGCTAGACCTCGCCTCCGACCCCTACTATCCCGCAACCGTCGCCGAAGCCATAGCCAGCGCCCTCGAACTCTACGCAGGCCGCGATACAGCGTTTATAGCAGTATAGGCGTCAGGCTACAGGCTCAGGCTTCAGGCAACTCTCCATAAGATCCGCTTCTCATCCGATAAGCGTGCTAAGCTCTCGGAGCGCAGCGTTGTTGCCAAAGCGTACGCCCCAAGACCTGAAACCTGTAACCTGATGCCTGAAACCTATTACCTAGCTGATACAATCAGCGCTACAGTCGGGACGTAGCGCAGCCTGGTAGCGCGCCTCGTTCGGGACGAGGAGGTCGGAGGTTCAAATCCTCTCGTCCCGACTCTTTTAGCTGGTCAGCATTTCAGCACGCTTCGGGCCTTCGGCCCTCGCTTGTCAGCATGTCAGCTTCTTCCGTCCGGTGCCACGCCCGTCTCGTGGGCGTACTTCTCGGAGGTTCTCCGGACCTTCGGACGAGGCCTACCACCCTGCTGACATGCTGACAAGTCGCCTGGAACAGGCGACGTGCTGACATGCTGACTAGCTTTGTTCCTCTGCCTCTTCGAGTAGCGCTTCCCAATCAGCGTACAGGCCGTCGAGTGTGCTCTTCAGTTGGCGGTGTTCTGTGACGACTTCGCGGGAGCGTTTGCCGTCGGAGTAGAGCTCTGAGGTGGCCAGCTCTTTTTCGAGGCGGGCCACGCGACGCTCGGTCGCGTCGATCTCACCTTCTACCGCGACGAGGCGGATGGCAAGGATGCCCTGCTCTTTGCTCTGTCCCGGCCTGACGCGCCGGCGCTGGCGGCCCTTGCTGCCCCTCGGGCCCGCATCCAGCCTGAGGTGGGAGCGGTAGTAGTCGTAGCCGCCGAGGTAGTTTCTGAGCTTCTTGCCTTCCAGATCTACAATCCTGGTCGCCAGCTTGCGGAGGAAGTAGCGGTCGTGGGAGATGAAAAACATCGTGCCGCTGTACTCGAGCAGCGCATCTTCCAGGGCCTCGCGGGCAGGGATGTCGAGGTTGTTGGTAGGTTCGTCGAGCAGCAGGAGGTTCGCTCCGCTCACCACGATCTCGGCCAGGCTCAGGCGGTTTCTCTCACCGCCGGAGAGGGATCTCACCTTCTTGAAGACATCCTCGCCGGAGAACAGGAAGGCGCCTAGAAGGTCGCGGGCCTCGGGGGCGTCGAACCCCGTCGCGTCCATCGCCTCCCCAAGGACGGTCTTGGAGTCGTCGAGGCGGGCCAGTTGCTGGTCCTGGTAGGCGAGCCTCACGTTGTTGCCTGGCCTGACCGTGCCTCTCTGGAGAGAGAGTTCGCCTGTGGCGAGGCGCAGGATCGTGCTCTTCCCGGTCCCGTTGAGGCCAAGTAAGGCAACCCTCTCCCCGCGCTCGATAACGAGGTCCAAGCCTTCCAGGAGCGGTTCGTCAGCGTCCTCGTGGGCGTAGCGCACGTCCTCCATCTCGAGCACGACGCGTCCGGCCCTTGCGGTCTCCCCGCCGAGGTCGAGCCTCACGTTCTTCGAGGATGTCCTCGGGTCCTCTATCTTCTCCATCCTGTCGAGTAGCTTCTGCTTGCTCCTGGCCTGGCTAGCCTTACTCGCCTTGGCCCGGTTTTTCTCGACGAAGCGTTCGAGCTGCGCCCTGCGTTCGGCGTTGGCCTTCGCTTTGCGGGCGAGTTGCTCCTCGCGGGCCCGTTTCTCGGCCACGTACTTGCTGTAGTTGCCGGGGTAGCGCTCGAGAACGCCATCATCGAGCTCGAGGATCGAACCGGCGACGGCGTCGAGGAAGTAGCGGTCGTGGGAGACGACGAGGACGGCGCTCCTCGCCCCCTTGACGAAGCTCTCGAGCCACTCTATGGCGCGCAAATCGAGGTGGTTGGTCGGCTCGTCGAGGAGGATGAGATCCGGCTCCTCCATCAGCAATCTGGCCAGGGCGATGCGGCCCTGCTCGCCGCCCGAAAACGAGCCGACAGGACGCTTCCAGTCTTCAGGGGCGAACCCTAGGGAAGAGATGGTCGAGGCTGCCCGCGCGCGGTACTCGTAGCCGTCGTCCCGCTCGAATTCGCTCTGAAGCCTGCCATATCGTTCCATGAGGGCGTTCGACGGGTCCTCGGAGAGGCGTGTACCAAGCTCCTCGAGTTCCTTCTCGCGGGCCATCAGGGGCTCGAAAGCGGAGATGATCTCCTGTTCCAGAGAGAGGGCGCCCCGTTCTCCGGCGTAGAGCTTTTGGGCCGTCATCCCGACCTTCGCGCCGCCAGGGTGCTCGACCGAGCCAGAGTCGGGTTCCGAGTGTCCGGCCAGGATATCGAGCAGGGTCGTCTTCCCGGCGCCGTTGCGCCCGACCAGCCCGACCTTCTCCCCTGCCTCCACCGAGAGCGTCGCGCCGGAGAGGACCTTCAGGTCTCCACCGTGGTACTTTACGAGGTCTCTTGCGACAATCACCTTCATGACGAGGAGATTATACAAAGGTGATCCCCTGACGCCGGAAGAGCGAGAGGAGCTCGAAGACGACCTAATCGCTTTCTGCGACCGTGAACTCGACCTCCTCGGGGACATCACGGCCCTCGACGTGCTCTACGCCGGGGGCTCCTCACCGCTCTGGATCGAAGGCCTCAGCCAGCGGATAGGAGAAGGCGGTAGCGTCACCGCCATCGATTTGGACATGGAACGCGTCGATGAGACACAATCTTCTCTTGGCGAAGCGGAGTTCGCGGCCCCGGTCCATCTTCTCGCAGGCGATATCTTCGGGATGACGTTCGCCTCGGGAACCTTCGACCTCGTCTACTCCTCCGGCCTCTTCCACGAGCTGGATGTAAAGGAGAGGACGGCGGTAGATGCGCTCGCGGCGCTCCGCTCTGTGGCTCGACCTGGTGGTAGGGTGGCGACAGGCGACTTCGTCGATTCCGCGGAAGCAGTCCAGCTCGAAGACGAGAGACTGGAGGCGGAATTGAGACGTGAAGCGTACGCAAGCGAGCCCTACGGGATCGGGCCGCCCGAACGTCTCGTAGGCTTGCACGAGGAGCATCTCGCGGACGTGCGGTGGCAGGTATTGCCACCACAGATAATCCGTCACCTCGGAAAGCTGGTCCTGGCCGAGGACGAACCTACAGAGTTGTCCTCGCTGCCGCCTGCGACAGCGCGGCGGTTGCGCGAAAGCCACGATACCATGCGCACCCGGATACGGGGCGAGGGCTACACACGTCCTGCCACGGTATACGTCGAAGGCCTGGTGCAGGATGCTTAGTTCTCGAAGATCAGTCCATTTGGGTGATGCGCCGTTACCGCGCGGCTGTCATCATTTCTCCGGTGGTAGGACACGTCTTGTCAAAGATAGGAGGGTCGCATGACCCTTGTCGGACTTAGTTCGGTAGAGAAGTTCTACGGAGGCCGGGCCGTGTTGCGAGGTCTGGATATGAGGGTAAACGCGGGGGCGAGGATCGGGCTCGTCGGCGGCAACGGCGCTGGCAAGTCTACGGTGCTTCGCATCCTCGAAGGTACGGAGGAAGTCGACGCGGGGGAGGTGACCCGGCGCCGGGGCCTGAGCGTCGCCTCTCTGCCCCAGTACGTCGAGGGTTACGCACGCACGCCGATGGATGTCGTGCGCGCGGCGCGGCCCGAGATCTCGGACCTCCAGCGAGAGCTTCGAGCCTGCGAGGAGCAGCTCGGCTCGCCCGGAGGTGGCGGCCGACATGCGCCGGATGCAGCGGGTGCTCGAGCGTCAGGAGCGGCTCCTGCGTCGCTTCACGGAGCTCGGCGGACCCGGTTTCGAGGGTGAGTCTCGCGGCTACCTGAGGTCGCTGGGTCTTGGTGATGGCGACATCGATCGTCCGATGAGTGACCTGAGCGGCGGGCAGCGCAAGCTGGCGGTCCTGGCCTCCTGCCTCGCGCGGCGTCCCGACGTCTTGCTCCTCGACGAGCCCGAAGCCCACCTTGACGCCGGGCGCAGGGAGCTCTTGGAGGCGATCGTCCGCACGTTCGACGGCGCCGTCGTCATCGTCTCCCACGACCGCTACCTGCTCGATGAGACGGTAGAGGAGATCGCCGAGCTGGAAGACGGCAGGATCACTTCCTGGCCCGGCAACTACTCCGCGTATACCGTGGCGCGGGAGCTCAAGCTCAAACGACAGCAGCAACTCTACGTCTCGCAGCAGAAGGAAATAGCGCGGCTCGAAGAGGCGATCCGGCGCTTCAAGCTCTGGGCGAGCATGGTCGTAAACGAACGTCACATCAAGCAGGCCCGCAACAAGCAGCGCCAGATCGACCGCATGGACAAGGTCGAACGCCCCGTACTGGAGCGGCGCAAGATAGGGTTCGAGCTCCGCGGCAAGGCGAGGGGCGGGAGGAAGGTGATCGAACTCCACGAGGCGGGCGTGACCTTCGACGATGACCCCGTACTGGTCGGTGTCGACCTTACCGTCTCGCGCGGCGAGCGCCTCGGGATAATCGGGCCGAACGGCGCGGGCAAGAGCGTGCTCGCGAAGCTCCTCGCCGGCATCCTCCCCCCGACGGAGGGCGAGCGCTGGGCAGGGCCATCCATTGACATCGGGTACCTCGCCCAGAACGACGAACCGCCCCCCGGCGCTTCACCACTCGGCCTCGTGAGGGACGCCAGGCCGATGTACGAGGGCGATGCCGTGAAGTTGCTCGGGCGTTTCCTGTTCCGCTACGAGCAGGTCAGGGAGCCTGTGACGTCCCTGAGCGGGGGAGAGCGCACCCGGTTACAGCTGCTCCTGATCATGCTACGAGAACCGAACTGCCTCGTCCTCGACGAGCCGACCAACCACCTCGATATAGACTCGCTGGAGATCCTCGAAGCCGAACTGGAACGGTTCCCCGGCACGGTAATCTTCGTCTCGCACGACCGTTACTTTCTCGACCGTATCGCCGACGGAATAGTCGAGGTCAGCGAAGGCGAAGTGCGCCGCCACACAGGAGGCTACAGCGACTGGCGAAGAAATCAGGTTTCAGCCCGCTGCCTTCGGCAGCTAATCAGCATGTCAGCACGCTGGCTGCGCCAGCTTGTCAGCACGCGCCCTGTCGGGCGCTCTCAGCATTTCAGCTAGTCAGCTTTCGCGCTTGCGAGCCCTGGCTGACATGCTGACAAGGCGGCGGAGCCGCCGTGACTGACAAGCGGAGGCCGTAAGGCAGCAGCGTGCTGAAGTGCTATCTCTCGATGACGATCGTGACGGGACCGTCGTTGACGAGGGCTACGTCCATCATAGTGCCGAAGCGGCCTGTCTCGACCTGGTCCACGCCCGCCGCGCGGAGCCGTTCGCAGAAGTAGTCGAAGAGGCGCGTGGCCACCTCCGGCGCTGCTGCTCCGACGAAGCTGGGCCGCCTGCCCTTGCGTGTGTCCGCGAGGAGGGTGAACTGAGAGACGGCGAGGACGGCTCCTCCGATGTCTTTGACGCTGCGGTTCATCTTCCCTTCTTCGTCGGCCATGACCCTCAGTCCTGCTATCTTCTCGGCCAGCCAGTCCGCTTCTGGTTCGCCGTCTCCGTTGGCAACGCCGACCAGCAACAGGAGGCCTGGGCCTATGCCGGAGATCTTGCCTCCCGCGACCGTGACGGAGGCTTCTTTGACGCGTTGGAGGACTATGCGCAAGGTCTTTAGAGTGGTTGGCGGCCGGCGTAACCGGCGTCGAGGTCGTGCCAGTACTCCACGCTTTCTTCAGGTGGGTGCCAGCAGAGGAAGACGACGCGTCCCCCGCGCTCGTGCGGGAAGTCGAGCAGGCCAATGTCCAGGTCTTTGAGGACGACGCCGAGCTCCCTGATGCGCCCTATCGCCAGGTAGAGTTTGTACGCCTCGACGCCGTACTCGGAGCCCGCCTTCCCGCCACCGTTGCCGGGCGCGGCCGCCAGGATGGGCTCCATATGAGGGGCCTTCTCGCGCAGGGCGTCGCGGTGGAGCGCCACGTCGTCCAGGATCTCACGCAAGGTGGGTAGGAGGGCGTTCGCTTCTTCGACGGTGAAGAGCCTCTGGAAGGCAGAGTCCACGCCTGGGGAAGGTTAGCGGCCTATGGCCAGGCGGTCTGCGAGCATGTCGGGGAGGCCTGCGGCCCGTATCTTGGCCTGAGCCTTCCTTATGTCGTATTCGACAAAGCGGTAGAGCACGCTCTCGCCGTCGGCGATCACGTACGAGGCGAACGTATCCCCATCGCGCGGTTGGCCCACGGAGCCAGGATTCACCAGATAGGGACCGCCGGACCGGAGATCCAGGGTGTGTCCCCCCGACATCGCGCCGTTCGGAGAAGGCGCTACGGCCTTAACGTGCGTGTGGCCGAAATAGCAGATCGGGACGTCCGGGTACTCGCTCTTCAACATCGCGAGGTTGTCCTGCGCGGAGATCTTGTTGATTATGTACTCGTCGGGATCCCGTACAGAGCCGTGGACGAAGAGCGCCTCTTCGGTCAGCATCATGCGGGGCCTCGTACGCAGGAACCCGGCGTTCTCCTCGCTCAGGTGTTCCCGCGTCCACAGCACAGCCGCCGCCGCCGTCGGGTTGAACCAGTCCAGGTCCGTCTCGAGGTCGGTTACGGCGAGGTCGTGGTTGCCCGAGATCGTCGGCATCCCCAGAGAGCGCACGATGTCGCAGCACTCGTCCGGGTTCGCCCCGTAGCCGATGACGTCGCCGAGGCAGTAGATAGTCTCTACTTCCTCAGGCACGTCGGCAAGGACGGCTTCGAGGGCCTCCAGGTTGCCGTGGATGTCCGAGATCACCGCATACATATTCGGGTGCGGCGTAGTTTATACGTTGGGTGAGCGATTTCAATCGCCCCTTGCTACCCCCACAGCCCGTTGAAGCGCCGCAGGCGTTAAGGTAACATCCCCTCGCGGTTCCCACTCTTACGCGGGCCTGTAGCTCAGGGGATAGAGCAACGGTTTCCGGGGCCGTGTGTCGCAGGTTCGAATCCTGCCAGGCCCGCTCTTCGTTCATCGCACGGTACAATCCGCTCCTGTGTTCGATCCCAAGGACAGAGCTGCGGTGGCGACGGAGGTGTCGCTGGTCCTGGCTGCGACATTCTGGGGACTGAACTTCGCCGCGACGAAGTATGCCGCCGCTGCTATCTCGCCTCTGATGCTGGTTGCCATACGGTTTACGGTCGGTGGTCTATTGCTACTGCTCGTTCTACGTCTCCTCGAACCGAAGAGCAAGCTCGCGCGGAGGGACCTGCTACCGATGGCCGCTCTAGGCTGTTTCGGGGTGGCGACGGCCCAGACGGGTTTCACGTTCGGCGTTAGCCTCTCCAGCTGCCGGCAGCACGGGCCTTATCTTCGCGACGGCGCCAGTGTGGGGGTTACTCTTGGGCGCGGCCCTCGGTCTCGAGCGGCCGACGTGGAAGGGTGTTCTCGGTGTCGGGCTCTCCATTGTGGGGGTGGCCCTTGTCGTACTGGACGGGCTGACGTCGGGGAATGCCAACTTCGTCGGGGATTTGTTGGTACTGATCGCCGCCTTCTGCGTTGGCGCCTACGCGGTCTTCTCGATGCCCCTGCTGGAGCGCCACACGCCGCTCGCGGTCGCGACATATCCTATCTTGTTCGGTACACCTCTCCTGCTGCTCGTTTCCTTCCCACAACTCTTGAGTCTACAGTGGGGGAGCGTGGGAGCCGGGCCCTGGGCTGCTGTGGCCTTCTCTGCCGTCTTCGCCACCGCTTTCACATTCGCGGCGTGGCAAAGGGGGATCAGCCGCATCGGGGCGAACAGGGTGCTCGTCTACCAGTACCTCATTACCGTCGTCGGGGTCACGTCGGGTATCGTGTTCTTCGGCGAGACGCTTGGGATCAATAAGATCGCTGGCGGGGTCGTGATCCTCATCGGTGTCTATCTGGCCCGCAGGCAATAGAGGAGGCATCAGGCTTCAGGTAACTGGTGTCAGCGCCATCTGACTTTGATGTTCTCTGCTGTGAGGACTTTCTTTTCGTTGGTGATGGAGATGGTGCGCTGTTGTCCTGGCTCTATGTCGAAGTAGTTGTCGGAGAAGCGGGTGGCCTCGTCAGGGACTTCTAGATGGACGAAGTAGGCGTATGCAGGCGCCTCTAGATGTACTTCTAGCTCATGCTCCTCGGTCGGGGTGATGTCTACTTCTGGCTCGACGGGGTCTCTCCTCAGGTCTTTGATGGCTCCGAAGAAGTAACGATTGGATCGGAAGCGGTCATGATCCGAACTTACCGAGAAGTAGCGGTCGAGAGCGCCGGATGCCCGGTCAGCATCCCAGCGGGTGCGCATAAAGACGCGTTCGGCGTTTCGTCCCCGCTGGTCGGGGTGCTCCTCTCCTACGTGGTCAAGGGGGCGGTCGAAGCGTAGGGCGAGGGTGTTCTCCCCTGGACGCACGAGATCACCAACATCGAAGGCGGCCTCGCGGAACATGTTGGAGTGACCTCCGAGTTCTTCGCCGTTCAGCCAGATCGTGGCGAAGGTGTCGAGGCCGTGGAAGACGAGGCGCAGCCGCTCGCCGGGTCGGAGAGGCTCCTTGGGACCATCGAAGCCCATGCGATACCACCACTCGCGGTCTTCGATCCAGGCGCAATTCTCTTCGTTACGGTTGTAGAAAGGGTCCTCGATGCGGCCTGCGTCGAGAAGTGCCCGGTGCACGTCCCCTAGTACAGGGATGGGGATCCAACCTCCCTCATCGAAACGTTCCTGGAAAGCCCCGGCCTGGACCCCCTCACCCGGGGCGAAGTCTTTGAGCCGCGCATGATCAAACATAGAGTTCACGCGCTCCCTACGGCCCGCTGCGTTCGGCGGAACGAGCCGTCCGCCATTGCGGCGATTCCTCGGAGAGCTGCATGAGTTCGATCTCGTTTCCGTCAGGGTCGCGCGTCCACGCCTGCCAGTTGCCGTCGCGGCCGACCGCAGGCTCGCGATCTATGCTCGCGCCGTTCTCACGCAGGTGCTCGACGGCCGCGTGCAGATCATCGGTCAGCAAACAGATGTGCATGAAGCTCTGCGTCCTGTCCGGGTCGGGGGACGGTCCGCCGGGAAAGACCTCTATAAAGCGGTCGCCAGAGACGTGAAGGTACACGAGCATCAGCGAGCCGTCATCGTGGTGCAGCCGGAAAGCCTCCTCTATTCCGAGCATCGTGTAGAAGCCGATGGTCTCATCTACGTCTTGTGCCGCGAAGGCCGGGTGTCCGAGGTCGGTGATCATGTATCCAGCTCCTTTCGATGCAGCAGGCGGGCGATGTCTTCGGCGAAGCGGACTTCGGAGTCATCAACGGGTTTGTACCCGATAACCTTCCTGGCGTTGGTGATGCTCCAGAACTTTCTAGCGTTGTCCGAGACGCCGTAGAAGATGTGGAAGGGGACGCCGTGTTCGTCTTCTATGCCTGGCGTCTCTACGGACTTGCAGAAAAGCTGCTGCATATCGCGCACGCTGATATAGCCTGCGAGCTCGCGGACGTAGCGTTCGGGCGGCTCGTTCTCGAACAGGCCCGCGTCGATCTCGCGCGGCACGACTATCCGGATCTGGACTACCTCCAGCTTTCTTCCCAGGCTGCCGCAGGCGTAGAGGAAGCCGAGCGGCTCGTAGGCCGCCTTGGCCCAGCCGTAGAAGCTGTCCGGCCGCGGGTAGTCCTCGGGGCCGACGCGGTCTCTGAGTCCGGCGTAGTAAGGCCGCTCGTACCACTTCGCGGCCTGGTTGGTACTCGCCGCGACCACCCGCCCTACGCCCTGCTCCAGTGCGAGCCTGTAGACGCGTTGCATCATGTCCACGTTGCGACGCTCACCCCTGTAGAGCGTCTCGGGATCGTCACCTTCAGGCTTGAGGTGCCCGCAGTGGACCACCGCGTCCACGCCCGAGAACAAGGGCTCCAGCGTGGCGTCTTCGTCCGAGAGCAGATCAAAAGCTTCGACCCCTTCGACGCCTATGCCCGAGGCGTCCACCTCCCTTGCGTCGATGAGCCTCAGATCGTAGCGCTCCCTGAACGCCGGCAGGAGCTGGCCCGCTATATAGCCTGTTGCGCCGGTCAGGAGGACACGCCGGCGCCCTTGTGTATGCGCATCGCCCGTTTCGTAGATGGCCAAGAGTCTCCTCCCAGGTCGGAGTCTGTCACCCTTATCTACTCACAATCGCCGGCTTCGTGCACCGCGGGCCGCTGTCAGGGGCCGTACCGACCGGTGTAGAATACCCCTGCCGAGAAGCGAGGGGATAGGGAGATGGGGAGTGGATGCCTACCCGATCAAGTTGAGTTACCACGTGCGCGACTATTACTTCGGGGAGCGTTTGATCCCCGAGATGCTCGGCAAGCGGGACGCGCCAGAAGGCGTGGTGGCGGAGACCTGGGAGATCAGCGACTACCGTGAGACGGTAGGGACGGTCGCCAACGGTCCCTACGCGGGGCGCACGCTCCACGAGCTCGTCGAGGAGTTCCCTGATGAGCTGGTGGAGGAGGGTTGGCGTGGGCCGCATTTCCCGCTCCTGATCAAATTCCTCGACGCCTCCAACAGGCTGCCCGTCCACCTGCACGCCGACGACGCGACAGCAATGGAGAGGCACGGCGAACCCCACGGCAAGACGGAGGCGTGGCACATCCTGTGGGCGGCCGACGACGCTAAGATACTCGCCGGGGTCGAGAATGACCTCTCGCGAGAGGAGCTCATCTCGGCGTTCAAAGCCGAGGACTACGGAGCCGTCATGCCGCAACACCAAATCCGGGCCGGCGACACCGTTTACGTGCCCGGCGGTATCCTGCACACCTTCGGGCCTGACACCCTGATCCTGGAGGTCCAGCAGACCTCGGACCTGGGTCAGTTTGTCATGCCCTTCGACCTGTACGGCAACCGCCTGGACGAGGAGGAATGGGACGCTAACATAGAAGCCACCCTCGACGAGCTGAAGACGGACTACCTGCCCCGTCCGAACCCTGGACTCGTGCTCGAGGACGGCGCCAACAGGCGCGTACTGTGCTGCGCCGGACCGCACTTCGCCCTCGAACGCTGGACGCTCGCGGAGACCCACACGGAACCTTCGCACCCGTGGCGCTTTCTCACGCTCTCGAACGTCGGCGAAGGGCCGGTGGAGCTAGAGTACGAGAATGGTTCCGAGACGCTAGGACGCGCCGAGAGCTGCGTCTTGCCAGCCGCGATAGGAGAGGTGAGGGTGGTCCCACCTGGAACCGGGGAGGCCAGCCTGGTGGCGTGCTACGTCCCCGACCTCGAACGCGACGTCATAGGGCCCCTGCGGGAGGCCGGGTACTCGGACGAGGAGATACGGGCTCTTGGTGAGGTAGGAATCTGGCCGGTGGAGCACTAGAGACAGGGTCGGGAGGACGTTTTGGGGAAGATAGTCGCGTTGGGTGAGGTCGTCTCGGACATCTACAGGGGAGAGGAGATCTCCGCGGTCGAGCTTGGGTTCGTCGCCAGACCTGGGGGCGCGCCGGCTAACGTCGCGGTCGCCGCCTGCCGCCTCGGCTCAGAGGCCGCCTTCGTTGGCAGCGTCGGCGAGGATCTCTTCGGAGACTTCATCCTGCGGGCCCTCGACTCCGAAGGCGTTGATACCTCCGGAGTCGGCCGCCAGAGTCCGCCGACCCGCACCTCCCTGGCCTTCGTGGAGATAGGCGCTGACGGGGACCGCGAGTTCACCTTTTACCGGTCCACTCCTGCCGCCGACGAGCTGCTCTCGCCCGAGGACGTTACGGAGGATCTCGTCTCCGGGGTGTCTTTCGTGAACTTCGGCAGCATCCCACTCATCCGCGAGCCCGTCCGCTCGGCGACGCACCGCATCGCGGAGCTCGCGCGCAAGCTCGACGTCCCCGTGGCCTTCGACGTCAACTTCCGCGAGCACCTGTGGGAGAGCGCCGAGGCCGCAAGGGAAGCCGTTGACCCGCTCCTCGACCTATCCACCATCGTCAAGCTTGGCGACGACGAGCTCTCACCTTTGCTCGGCACCAATGACGTCGAGGAGGCTGCGGGGATGCTGTTGGATCGCGGGGTCTCCCTGGTCCTCGTCAGCAAGGGACCCGAAGGCGCGTTCTACGCCACCAAGGAGTACAGCGGCGAAGTGCCCACCTTCGACGTCGGTGAGATCGTGGACGCCACCGGCGCCGGAGACGCTTTCCTCGCCGCCACCCTCGTCCACCTCTCAGACGAACCCCTGGAAGAAGACCGGGTTCGCGAAGCGACCCTCGAGGGCTGCGCCGCCGGCGCCCTGGCCTGCACCGACTACGGCGCCATGCGCGCCCTGCCAACGAAGGAAGACCTCGAACAGTTCATGGAGACCAACTAGCACTCGAGACGAGAAACCTCCGGGTTGCTGAGGAGCGAAATGCAGCGGTCTGCGAAGCAACTCGCCTAGCGCCGCACCCGGCTGACCTCGACGGGCACATCAACTAGCTCAGCGAGCCGCCGGGCGAGCGGCTCGAGCGAAGGCAGCTCCGTGGCTGCGTGTCCTGCGTCGATCACGGTCAGGCCCAGCGACTCAGCGAGCAACGCGTCGTGGTAGTCGACGTCCCCTGTAACGTAGGCATGAGCGCCCGAGGCTGCCACTTCAGGGATAAAGGAACCGCCCGATCCCCCAACAACAGCGACGGTCTCTATCCTTCGCCCCGGGTCCGCGGCGAGGCGTGAAGGGAAGCCCAACGACGCTGAGACGTGTTCGCGCAACTCCTCGGCAGTGAGCCGCTCCGGCAGAGTCCCGAGCCTTCCGTAGCCGCAGCCTGCAGGAGATCCCTCGACAGGGTAGACGTCCAGCGCCACCTCCTCGTAAGGATGTGCAGCGGTGGCGGCGTCTATGGCACGGCCTACGGCGTGGGCAGGGACGACGGTCTCCAGGCGCACCTCCTGTACTTTCTCCAGCCGGCCCTTCTCGCCGAGGTAGGGATTCGCGTCATCCCCGCCGCGGAATGTACCAGTGCCCTGCGTCCTGAAAGTGCATTCTGTGTAGTCTCCGATCACACCAGCACCAGCTTCCGCGAGCGCCTTCGCCACGGCGCCTGCGTTCTCCTCAGGCACGAAGACCACGAGCTTCCGCAGGGCTCCTCTCGGCGACAGCACGCGCAGCGGACCGCGGAGACCGAGCGCCCTTGCCAGGGCGATGGAGACGCCTTCGGGGGCGGCGTCGTAGCTCGTGTGTGCAGCGTAGACCGCGAGACCGTTACGGATTGCCCTGGCAAGGAGCCCGCCAGGATAGGATGAGGTGACTATTGACTTGAGCGGCCCGAAGATAAGGGGATGGTGGAAGAGCAGGAAGTCTGCGCCCTTCTCCTCTGCCTCCTCGAAGACCTCGGGCATCGGCGTAAGCGCGACCAGAACCCTGTCCGCCTGTGCCGCGGGGTCGCCGACCTGCAGACCGCAGTTGTCCCACTCTTCGGCCAGGGGTAACGGAGCTATACGTTCGACTGCTTCCATGATCTGTCCAACGCGTACCAAGGTCCGGGGATTGTACAATGCCCTGACCTTGAATCACCTCACACTGGCCGAACTCGTCTCAGCGGCAACCCGGCTGCCGCTCATCGCCGCTCCGCTCTTTCTGGCGGTCGGAGTGGAGGCCGCCGGGGTGCGAGGCCTGCTGTGGGCCGTCCTCTGCATCTTCCTGACAAGCGGGCTCTCGCTGCTCTATCTCCTCTACCTCACCCGCTCGGGGAAAGTCAGTGACCCGCGAGCCATCCCGCGTATCGAGCGGGTGGGACCGTTGCGTGTAGTCGCGGCGTTGCACGCCGCGGCGTTCGTGATCGCCTCGCTTCTCGGCGGACCGGCGGAGCTCAGGGCCGCGCTTCTCTCCTACGCCCTGGCCACGTTCGGCTTCGTCCTGATCACACCTATAAGCAACCTATCCCTTCACGCAGCCGGCGTCTCCGGCGCAGCAGTCTGCCTGGTTTACGTTTTCGGCGCGTGGGGTTTGCTGGCATTCTTGCTCCTGCCGGCCGTGTTCTGGGCCAGGATCGCGCTGGGTCGCCACACGCCGGTCGAACTGGCGCTTGGCGCCATCGTCGGGGGCGGGGGGACCTGGGTCTCCTTCCACCTCATCGGCTGATAAGCTGGCTGGGAATGTTCGAGGGCGGCTTATCCGGTAGGCTGCCAGGGAGTGTGCGTGAACGACGGAGGGAGATCAGATGCCCACAGAAGATCCCGAATCCCAGACGCTGCCTAGATTACTCTCTGTCCCTGGGCTCATGGCAGTAGCCATCTTCGGGGTCTTGGTTATCGTAATGTCGCGGCTGTTCGGTCCCGAGAACATCTTGAGGGAGGTTGTCACGGAGTTGCTGGCCAGCTTAGGCAGCACGATCCTGTTGATCGCCATCTTCGGGTTGTTCTTCAGAACAGGCCTCAAGCGCTTGCTTCGCTGGGCACCCGGCGGGCAGACCCTCGAGGAATCCGCGGAACGTCTGAGTGAGCTTTTGCAAGACTTCGACCAGCGAGGGAGGGAGTCTGAAGACTCCCAGGATGGGGAGAAGCTGGACCGGATCGAAGAAGGGGTCAGGGCCCTGACCGCAGACGAAATACCCCGGCTGAAGAATGAGATACAGGAACTGCGGAAGTTGCTGAAAAGCCCTCCATACGGAACTGGTTGACCCTGGCGATGCTGTACCAGACTAAGAGCGTGGTCGTCGCAGCAGGGAATCGCTGAGTTGCCGTCCTTGTTATCATTGTACTTAGCAGGAGCGGCGAAGGTGACAGACCGGCGACCGAAGACCAAGATGCGAGCGGACGCGAACGGACTTCCGAAAGACTCGAGGCCATACGCATCAGGTTGCTCGGTGGCTTCGAGGTCACCGTGGGGGCTCGAACCATAGAGGAGGGTGCTTGGCACCTGAGGAAGGCGGCGAACCTCGTCAAGCTTCTCGCCCTGGCTGCCGGGAACCGTCTCCACCGCGAGCAAGTTATGTACACACTTTGGCCGGAGCTTGGGATAAGTGCGGCTTCCAACAACCTGCGCCAGACGGTACACACTGCTCGCCGGACCTTCGACCTGTCCATGGGTTCCCGCTACCTAGCATCCCGGGACGAGTCGCTCGTGCTGTGCCCAGAGAATTCCTTGTGGGTGGACGTGGATGCTTTCGAGGAAGCTGCCCGGACTGCCCGCCGCTCGCGTGAACCGGCAGCCTACAGGGTGGCTCTCGCCCTAGAGGTGGCTCGGGAGTTGGTTGGAGCCTACCCAGGCGGGGCGTGGCTCGTGGAGCTCGCACCCCTTTCGGAAGGGGCTCTGGTAGCGCAGGCAGTAGCTGCAGTACTGGGGGTGAACGAGCAGCCCGAACGCTCGCTTACCGACGCACTCGTTGACTTCTTGCGAGACAAGCGGGCGCTCTTGGTCTTGGACAACTGCGAGCATCTGGTCGACGCCGTCGCCCGCTTCGCAGACACCCTCCTTTACTCATGCCCGCGCCTCAGGGTGCTGGCTACGAGTCGGGAGAGTCTGAATGTGGAGGGGGAACTTAACTGGTTGGTGCCTAGCCTCTCTGCGCCAAGCTTGCTGCAATCACCGACGCTAGAGGAACTGGAAGGCTACGAGTCGGTAAGGCTGTTCGTAGAGCGAGCCCTGGCATCGCAACCCCGCCTTCTCCCTCACGCCCGAGAATGCATCCACCGTGGCCAGGATCTGTGGATGGTTGGATGGGATACCTCTAGCAATTGAGTTGGCCGCAGCCCGGGTGGGGTTATCTGTGGGGCAGATCGCCGCGCGCCTCGACCACTCCTTGAAACTGTTGACCGCAGGCAACCGGACCGCATCGCCCCGGCAGCGAACCTGGCCAATAACACAACGAAAAATCACTGAGCAGGAGAGAAGAAGCATGAAACGAAGACTAACACTCTTGACGCTCACTACTCTGGCGGCTGTGGCCCTTATTGGTGTAGTTTGGACGGCTCCGTCCCCGGCGCTCGCAGAGGGAGCCACGCAGATATCGGGGGGCGCCGTTCTTGACGAAGATGATATATGTGACTCTGGAAGTGTGGGCGCCGACTTTGCCCTCATCATGGATGGGGACTTGGAAGGTTGTCTGTACACATTCGTCGAGACCGCGGATAGCTCGCCCAGCGGGACCTACCGAGAGACGGCAACCGAGCTCTTCGTTGCCTCGAATGGAGCAGGTACGTTCGAAACGACTTACAGATTCGAGGCGAAGTACGAGGATGTTGCCAACCTCTCTGGAGAGATCTTTGGGCGTTGTCAACATCCTATTGTAGAGGGCAGCGGCACGGGCATCTTCGAGGGCGTCACCGGGCAACTTTTCTTCAAGGACGAAGTCGAATCGGGAACCTTCCCCTATAGAGGCCACCTACGGTTCTAAGGCTCAATAGACGTGGAAGAAAACGGGTCAGGTCTCATTGCCATAACGAGACCTGACCCCGGTTCATACTGACGCCACCGACGCAAGATTTGTTCTCTCGGAGATCCAAACGTGCAGAAAATCAGCGTAGGTAGCGTTGGTGAAGAAGGCTCCCCACCTTAGCCCGAGCCACGGTGCGCAAGATCCACTCCACCCTCCACAAGGCGCTCTCCGGGGCCGTATCGGACGGTCTGATCCCCCGCAACGCCGCCGACGTGAAGGCGCCAAGACCAACTCCCAAAGAGATGCGCCTGCTCTCCGAAGAAGAAGCTCGTACATTCCTGGAGGCGACGCGCGGTGACCCCTTCGAGACCTTCTACGTGCTGGTCCTAACCACAGGTCTGAGGCGGGGCGAACTCCTCGGGCACGCCACCATAGCCCATGACCCTCGACTCCTACAGCCACTATTGCCCTCGATGGGAGATCAGGCTGCGGGAGCTACGGGAGAGGCACTGGGGTAGCTTTTTGGGGAACTCTGTTGACTGGGCGGGTATTTTCTGTGAGCTCCGCAGGCGGTAGATTCTCCGAAGTTATGAGCGCCAGGATAGGGGCTGGCGCGCGGTGAAGACGTCCTCACCGAAGCGCTCGTCGAAGTAGATCTCCTCGACCTCCAAGGCGTCGAAGTCCTTACCCGCCAGCCGTGAAGCACAGCGCAGCAACACGCCGCGCGGATCAACGCGGGACCCAGTACTCCGAAAGCTCGCAGAGGCAGATCGATCGCCGAGCGGCAAATCGCGATCCAGAAGCATTGGCACGGTGCGGGCGCTAGGACGCCCGCTATACTCAGGTTAGGTAGAGGCTATGGCTCCTTGACACAAGGGTGCAAGGAAAAGGTGGTCGTCATCACCGAAGCAAGCGAACGACGCTCCGGGGTCCTCGGCGGCGCTCGCCCCACGAGCGAGGACGATACAGCCACCACCTTCGAGCTTTTCTTCGACCTCGTCTACGTGTTCGCCATGACCCAGGTCACCGGCTACATGGTGCACGCGCACGACGCGTTGGGGGTGCTCCAGGGCCTGCTTGTCCTCGCGCTGCTGTGGTGGACCTGGTCCGGGTACGCCTGGCTTGGCAACCAGGCCAGGGCCGATACCGGCGTCGTGCGTGCCGCCATGGCCGTGGCGATGGCGGCGCTGTTCGTCGTGGCCCTCACGATCCCGGAAGCCTGGGACGACGCCGAGGGGGGCCTCTACGGGCCGCTCGTACTGGTCGTCGCCTACCTGATCGTGCGGTGCGTGCACCTGACCGTTTACGCGCTGGCCGCGCGCGGTGACCCCGGACTGCGCCGGCAGCTCGCGATCTCATGGGGTCCGACTGTGGCCGGGGCCGTCCTGCTCGTGGCCGGTGTCCTCTTGGGGGGGCAGCTGCAGACGGTGTTCTTCGCCGGAGCCCTCGTCGTGGACTGGGGCGGCATCTACCTCACCTCGCGAGAGGGCAACTGGCGCATCCACAGCGCCCCCCATTGGACCGAGCGCCACAGCCTGTTCATCATACTCGCTATCGGCGAATCGGTTGTCGCCATCGGGGTCGGCGCCGCCGGTCAGCCGATCAGCGCGCCGCTGCTCGCCGCGGGCGTGCTAGGTATCGTGGCGGCCCTGTGCCTGTGGTGGCTGTACTTCGACTTGGTCTCCCGTGCCGCGGAACACCGGCTCCGCGACGCGCAGGGCCAAGCGCGCGTCCGGATGGCGATCGAGGCCTACACGTACGGGCACTTCCCGATCGTCGCCGGCATCATCGTCGGCGCAGTCGGCGTCGAGGGCGTGCTCGCGCATGCTAGGGACGGTGAGCCGTTGGGCCTCTTCTACGCCGCGGCCCTGTATGGAGGGTTCGCACTCTACCTCGCCGGGCACCTGCTCTTCAAGCAGCGCATGTACGCCGCGCTCAGCGTGCCGCGGCTCGTCACGGTCTGCGTCTTGCTCCTCGCACTCCCGGCGGCGGCGTTCTTACCACCGCTCGTCGGGCTGGCGGGGCTGGTGCTCCTCCTTTTTGCCCTGATCGGCCTCGAGACGAGGCGCTACGCGGCGCTCAGGGCAGACGCCCGCCCCGGCTGAGTTGGACGCGCTCACATCCCCTGCGTCGATAAGCTCGACGTATCGGTGAACTAGGTACCTGTCGTCCTCGACCGATAGGTTCGTTCTCCCCGGTGGCTAGGCTCGTATGAGAGCGAGTTGTGGTCGCAGATGCTCCACTTCGACGCACTTATTCACCCAACCTCGTAGAAAGGGAGATTCTGGGAAACGCGTATGCAGGATGCTGCATAGAAGCTGCTCCAACCCCTTGAAACTAAACAAGTGGGGCGACCTATAAATAGGTCACTACAAAATGTCGTGGTAGTGGATAAAGATGCAAGCGAGCGCATACTGTCATGTGAACTGTGGTGGCTTGCTCAGCACACGTACTAACTCTATCCGCTGTTGCAGTAAATCGTACTTGAATGCTTTCAGGCGTCTATTGGTTGCTGTTACGTTTTACCTGCAAATCAGGTAAAAAAGAAGTGGACCCGACGAGACTCGAACTCGTGACCTCCGCCATGCGAGGGCGGCGCTCTCCCGACTGAGCTACGGGCCCGTGAAGGCTCAGCAATCCTAGCAGTCGGGGGCCGGATTGCAAGGCAGGGAGCAAAGGGTATGGCGCCGCTGCGCCGGTGCTTAACTGCCGCAGCCGACGATGTTGGATGTGGACCTCTAAAGACACCCGCGGTGCAGTGCCATGCGTCATCGGTAGTCTGGTCCTGGCACTGAAACCGGTATCCTGAAAAATACCACTACCGAAGTATCGTGTTATTCATTATACTTGTGACATGGAAGAGCATGGACGCGCAACGTATAGGATCTCCGAAGCTGCCCGTGAGCTCGGCATCTCTGTCGAATGGCTAAGGAAAGGCGAGACGCGGGGTTTCTTCCCTCCGGCCCTGCGCGACCGCAATGGCCACCGCTACTACACCGAGGAAGACATGGAGAGGATGCGCAACAGGCCCACGTCCCGCAGGATCCGGGAGTCTGCCAGGGAGTCTCCTTGAGGCGGTGCTGGATCTGGCGGCTTGGAAACGGCAAGGGAGTGACCGATAACTGTAGGCTACTGTAGAAGATCACGCAGACCCGGAGTGAAAACCAGGATGCAACGTCCCAAAGACAATTGAGGGTAACGACCTACCTCGTCTTCGCGGAGTGTTGCTGGTTTGCAACCTCGGCCGTCTTCGACATCCACTACGGGAGCACTGAGGTCCTGGCCGTAGCCGCAGCCTCACTACTCCCCGATGCCGACTACCCAAGGAGTTGGTTCGGCCACCAGCTCGGTGGCATCTCAGAGGACCTCTACCGTCTGTTCGGCCACCGCAGTTTCCTGCACTCATTTCTGGCCTTGGTACTAATCACCACCGTTTTCGGCTTGCCGCTGTGGTGGATCACGGGCGATTTGGCACCCCTAGCGGCCATCTTCGTCGGCTACGCCTCCCACCTCCTGGCCGACATGATGACCGTCGGAGGAGTCCAAGTCTTCTGGCCCAGCCGGGTGATAGCCGTGTTCCCCGGGCGTGACGACTACCGCATCGTCTCGGGTTCGGGCTCGGAGAGTGTGTTCGTCGCCGTGGTGCTCATCGTGGCGCTACTGTTCTATCCTGTCTCGAGGGTGGGCTTCGACGGCTTGATCTACCGTCTGGGCGGCGCGGATCAAGTCTACGGTAAGGTCATGAAGGTCGCCGATGGTGACACCATCTCCGTCGAAGTCTACAGCCAGGTCCAGCCCGTCCGCCTGATAGGAGTCGACACGCCTGAGACCGTGGCCCCTGGCCAACCCATAGGTTGCTTCGGGAAGCAGGCAAGCGCCTACACGAAGGGCGTGTTGACCGACAAGCTCGTGAGGCTCGAGATCCCGCGCATAGGAGATTCGGAGGACGCCTACGGCCGTACCCTCGCATACGTCTACTTCGACGCGGACAAAGATGGCTCCTACGAGCATCTATTCAATGAAGACCTGATCGAACGCGGTTTGGCACGAACAACAACCTTCTCCCACGCCTATCGCCGCGAGTTCGAGCGCTTGCGCGAGGACGTCGAGGCTCGTGACGTCGGCCTGTGGAGTGCCTGTCCTGATGAACTTCAGTGAAACTGGCTCCAGGATGTCGTTTCCATTGATACACAAGCTATAATGGTCCGTAGGGATAAGTGGTCCTTCGAAGGCGCCATGGAGGACCTGCGCCGCCAAGAGCATGGTACTAGCGCAACGATCGCCGAACCGGCGTCCTCGCGGTGCGAACCAGACTGTACCACCCACCTTTGTTCGAGAAGGTTGACGGTCGCGGGTACATGCTCCATTGGCTGAGCGACGCCCTCCATTCGCAACGGCTCATCCCGATCCAAGCGCAGAATGAAGCTCGGATCGAGTGTACTGATGCCGGAAGAGAGGAGACACTGATGACCAGCGATACGCTCATCGAAGAGATCAACACAGCGTACCGGCGGCTTGACGCCGCCGCGGGGTATCTGGCGAGAGCCGACCGTGAGCTCACCGAGACATAAGGAGGGTCCGCCTGGACAATGCCGAGACCATCCTGGAGGCCAGGAACGAGAGGACGGCGAGCCTCTATCTCGACGGCCTGCTCGACACCGAGGAGCATCGCCGCCTGGAGGACAACCGGGCGAGGGCGGAGCTCGACCTCCAGCATGCAAGGCGCGAGGTCGAGCGGCTGCACCTGATCGTCCGGCTGCTGGGGACCCACGCGAGTGAAGGGATGGGGGGATGAGTGGAAGGGAGAAAAGCGGGCGGCTGAAGCCCGTATCCGAGCAGGAGGCCCACGTCTACACCGACGGAGCGTCCACAGGCTCCCGCGGTCCCGGAGGCTACGGGGCCGTTATCATCTCCTCGAACGGGAAGACAATAGGAGATGAGCGGCGGCGAGCATGATACCACCAACCTGAGGATGGAGATAACCGCCGCGTGTGTCGCGCTGGAGACCATAGACGAGGGTTATACAGTAACCGTCTTCTCCGACGCCTCCTACCTCGTCAACTGCATGAGAAGAGGCTGGCACAAGAAGTGGCGAGAGAACGGCTGGTTCAACCACCGCAAAGAGCCTGTAGCGAACAGGGATCTGTGGGAGAGGCTTCTCGAAGCGACGCAGCGCCACCAGGAAGTGTGGTGGAGGAAGGTCAAGGGGCACTCCAAGAAAGCCGGAGCGTACAAGAGCGGGAACGACAGGGCCGACGAGCTCGCCGTGAGCGCGAAGAAAGAGGTCGAGAGCGGCCCAAGAACCCTCTCCCGGTGAGCGGGGGATCCCGAGGCTTGCTACTCCAGGATACGTCCTATCGCTGCTCGCGCCCGCTGCCATAGGGTGGATTCCTCTGCTACCACTTCGGGGCTCGGCTTCACCCCCTCTACGAAACCTGCCGCAACCAATCCGACCACCGCCTCTAACACGGCGGGCGACGTGGCGCCTCATGCGTGGCCAGGTACTCGGATGTGAGGTCCCGCAAGTGTCTTTTCCCCGTCCAGGCGTTGCCACACGAACCAGCCGGCTGGCGAGAGGCGATGATTGGCATCGCGTCTTGGGTCCTTGAGGGTCGTGATGGTCTCTCCGGTGATAGTGGTGCGATGGTGCACCTCTATCCCGCGCACCCGACGCGGGCGATCTCGCATCCGTACGAGCTCGAGCATACGCTCGCGCGTTTGCCGATCCTCATCGAGGACCTCCAGAAGATCGGTCCGCCGTAGTGCGAGCAGCGTGCACGGCTCGATGGCTCTCACCGTGGCATTGCGCGGTTCGTTGGTGAGAAGGGCCGCCTCTCCGAAGATGGAGCCAGGATCTAGTGTGGCCAGAACGCGTTCGTCGCCCTCGGCTCCCTTCGCGAGCACTTCCACACGACCGCTTCGGAGCAGGTAACACTCCTCGCCGGTTTCGCCCCGGCGGATGATGGTCTCTCCGGCGGTGACCTCGAGGCGCCCGAGCCGGGCTGCGAGGCGCCGCAGCCGCCCGCCATCCAGTGTGGCGAAAGGACTTGCCTGCTTGAGCAACTTCGTTACCAACAGGTCGTCTGCCAGCTTTTCGAAGGCGGAGCGGGCTTCGGGATGTGCGTCGAGTGCCAGGCGGAAGTCCGCCGCGTGCAGTCCCAGCAAGAGTACAGGCTCGACGGCGGTAACCGTGGACCGTCGCCTGCTCCCGGGTTCGAGTAGGGAAATCTCGCCGAACAGCTCCCCCGCTCCTAGCGTCTCCAGAGGCACGATGCCTGAGGTCCCGATCGTCGATGACTCGGCCCGACCTTCCACGATCAAATAGAGTCGGTCGTCAGTAGAACCCTCTACCATTACAGCATCAGCAGACCGGAAGCGCTCCTCCGTCAACCGTGAAGCCAGCTCCTCCAACACCGCGGTGGGCAGATGTGAGAACGCTGGAATGCCCTCCAGTAGCTCCAGGCGCCTCCTGGGTGAGACGGTCCGATCCTCCGATCCCGATTCCTTCACGGCCGCCACAAACCTTTCCGAGCTTTCGACGCTTCTTACCAGAGTTCATTAAACACCAGCCCGCGCCCGGATCAACCTCTTGCCCGGAAGGCAGCGAAAGCCCTGGTGGAAGCTTTGCGGTAGATTGTGGTGTTAACGGGCCGGAGCGTAATCGCCAGGGCACCTCGTAACCGGCTGGCTGCGATCAGGTCTCGGAGTTCGGCGAAAGGAGAAGCATGCAGAAGCGAACGTCGAAGAACTCCGAAACCGCGCGAGGTAGTGGAGGGGTATCATGATGTGCTCGGCCCGCGCGAGCTCAACCGCGCCACGTTGGAGCGGCAAATGCTGCTGCGCCGCCGAAAGCTGCCGGCTCTCGAGGCTATAGAGCACCTGGTCGGCATGCAGGCACAGGCTCCCTCTCCGCCCTACGTCGGGTTGTGGACTCGGCTCGAGGACTTCCGTCCCGACGAGCTGGCGCGCCTGATCCTGGAGCGGCGCGCGGTGCGCATCGCGCTTATGCGCAACACCGTGCACCTGGTCAGCGCCCGCGACTGCCTCGCGCTGCGCCCCTTGATGCAACCTGTCTTCGATCGCACCCTGTACGGTACTCGCGCCAACCGCGCTCATCTCGAAGGAGTAGACACCGAAGCGCTCGTCGCCGCAGGCCGAGCGCTGCTCGAGGAAGCGCCACGCACCGCAAAGGAGCTAGGTGAGCTGCTGCAAGAGCAGTGGCCGGACCACGACCCTGCCTCCCTCGCCCGCGTCATCCGCCACCTGGTACCGCTGGTCCAGGTCCCTCCCCGGGGCGTCTGGGGAAAGAGCGGGCCCGCCTCCCACACCACGGCCGAGGCCTGGCTCGGTCGCCCGCTAGACCCGGCTCCTTCCCTCGAGGAGACGGTATTGCGCTACCTCGGGGCGTTCGGCCCGGCCACCGTCAAGGACGTACAGACGTGGTCGGGTCTGACCCGGCTCGGTGAGGTGATCGAACGTATCCGGCCGCGCCTGCTCACCTTCCGCGACGAGCGCGGCAAGGAATTGTTCGACCTTCCCGAGGCGTCGCGCCCCGACCCTGATACCCTGGCTCCGCCGCGCTTTTTGCCCGAGTTCGACAACCTGATCCTCTCCCACGCCGATCGCAGCCGCGTCATCGCCGAGGAGTACCGTAAGCTGATCGCCTCGAAAAACGGCATGGTTCCGGCCACCTTCCTCGTCGACGGTTTCGTCCGCGGGACGTGGAAGTCGGAGCGTACCCGCGGTAGGGCCGCCCTCGAGATCAAACCTTTCGACCCTCTGGCCAAAGAGGATCGCGATGCCATGGCTGAGGAGGGAGAGAGGCTCATCCGTTTCACGGGTGAAGGCGCCGAGGCCTTCGAAATCCGGTTCGCCAAGCCCTCGAGAATCCAAGGGACGTCCTGATGTAGACGGATCTTACGCCTTGTAGACGCGCACGCCCTTGAGGGGCCTCCCCTCGGCGGTCCTGGTGTTTTGTGTAGCCATGATCACCTCTCGCGAGCCGTATCCGTACACGGACATCATACCCTTGCCGGGATGACCACGAACGCTGCACATCCGGGTTCGCTCAACTCATCAAGTAGAAGCAGAACTCGCTGGGCCCGCGAGCACCTCCTTCTGCACGTAGAGGAGGGTACTCCCGTCAACCGTACCCGAGTCGCAGACGCGACAAGCGCTGTGATCCGGTAGTTGCGTAGCGTCCCCACGACTGCCCTCGCACAGAAGAAGGAGATGCCCTTCTCGGCGCGCCGCTCACCCCACCGGAACTCGGAAAAGCCTGTAAACTCGGTCACCGGCTGAGCTCGGCCTCCTCACCGAGCCGGGCCAGCTTGTGCGGGTTGCGGATCGCGTAGATCCGGGTGATCCGGCCGTCCTCGACCACCAGGCTCGCCACCGTGTCCAGCTCGCTGTCGAGGTCGAACCGCGCCGCCGGCCAGCCGTTGAGCCGCATCGGCATCGCCTCGAAGTCGCCGGCCAGCCTGGCCAGGGTGCCCAGGAGCGCCCCCACCCGGTCGGCACCCTCGATCGGACGGCGGGCCGCGGCGACCACGCCGCCACCATCCGCCACCAGAACAACGTCGGGCGCGAGCACGTCCAGCAGCCCCTGCAGGTCGCCACCGCGGACCGCGGCCAGGAACCGCTCCACGACGGCCTCCTGCTCGGCCCTGCCCACCCGCGCTCGCGGCCGCCGCGCGGCCACGTGCTCCCGCGCCCGGTGCGCGATCTGTCGCACCGCCGCTGGCGCCTTGCCGACCGCCTCCGCGATCTCGTCGTACGGCGTCTCGAACACCTCGCGCAGCACGAACACCGCCCGCTCGGTGGGCGCCGAGGGTCTCCAGCACGGTCAGCATCGCGATCGAGACGCTCTCGGCGAGCTCGACGTCCTCGGCCACGTCGGGGCCGGTCAGCAGCGGCTCGGGCAGCCACTCGCCGACGTACTCCTCGCGCCGCCGCGCCAGCGTACGCAGCCGGTTGAGCGCCTGCCGGGTGACGATCCGCACCAGGTACGCCCGCGGGTCGCGTACGTCGGACCGGGCCGCGGCACCGAGGCCCGCCCACCGCAACCAGGTCTCCTGCACGACGTCCTCGGCGTCGGCTGCGGAGCCGAGCATCTCGTAGGCGACGGTGAAGAGCAGGCCGCGGTGGGCGACGAACGGGTCGTCGGTCATGCCTGCGACGCTACGCCGCTCGGCTGCGCCAGGGGCGCCAGGCCGCACGCTGCCGAAAACCCCTGGGCCTCGATGCCGAGAGCGACGTTCGTACGCGCGAACTGGTTCGCCAGCGCGACCCACGCGGTGAGCTCCACCAGCGCCGGAGCACCGAGCGCCTCGAGCAGCCGCGCGGAGAGCTCGTCGGTGACGGTCGGCGGCGTCTGGCGACATCGCCTCGGCGTACTCCATGACGTCGCGCTCCAGCGGCGTGAAGGCGTCCGACTCCTGCCACCGCGGCACCTCGCGGGCCTTGGCCTCGTCGAGTCCCTCGTTGTGCGCCTGGAAGTACCCCAGGTCGAGGCAGAACGAGCAGCCGATCAGGGATGCCACCGCCATGTGGGCGTAGGACTTCAGGTCCTCGTCGCACTCGTTCCACTTGGCGGCCTTCTGGCCGAGGCCGAGGCTGAACTTGAGCACCGGCCGATTGTGCCACATCACTCCGAGGGCGTCGGGCACTACGCCGAACATCTTCCTGCTGAACCTCTTCAGTACGGCGCCGTAGATGCCGGTGATCTCGGCCTTGGGAACCCGGGTGTTGCTGGCCATGTCTCCTCCTCGTTTGCTGGTCTCGACATGAAGACACCGGCCGAGGCCGATCTGTGACAGCCCGCATCCCGCGTCGTAGCCAGTCGCGTTGCAGTGCGGTTGCAGTAAACAGCCCCCGAGTCGAAAACCGGGGGCTTCAATTTTCCTTTATTTGCAGGTATTTCCTGGTGGGCGATGCTGGGCTCGAACCAGCGACCTCTGCCGTGTGAAGGCAGCGCTCTCCCGCTGAGCTAATCGCCCCTGGAGGGGTGAATATACCATTACCTTAGGGTTCTGTTAAGCCGGTTGACGGCTTCAACTCAGCTTGAGGAGGTTGATGTGGCTGCAAGAAGACGAGGTAGGGGAGAGGGGAGCATCTGCCGCCGCAAGGATGGACAGTGGGTAGGTCAGTACGAAGTTGGTGGAAAGCGTAGGTACGTCTACGGCAAGACTCGTAAAGAAGTAGCTAGCAAGTTGACCAAAGCTGTCGCCCATGGGAACGAGGGACTCGTCTTTGATAGCGATCATCTCACCGTCACTCAGTACCTTGACCGCTGGTTGGACTCCATAAGGGACACGGTGCGTGAAAGCACCTTGGTTAGGCACGAGATCAACGTTAGTGTTCATCTGAAACCCACGTTAGGTAGAGTTCGATTGTGCAAACTCGACCCCCTACAAGTCCAATCGTTCTACCGCTGCAAGCTGGACCAGGGCCTGTCTGCTGCATCTGTACTGAAGATGCACTCGACTCTGTCCAAGTCGTTGAAGCAAGCCGTGCGTTGGAGGTTGGTACCTCTAAACGTCTGTGTGGCGGTGGTGCTACCACGCATCACCAAGCCAGGGATACAACCTCTTGACGCACAGCAGATGAACGCTCTGCTGCTCAAAGTACGGACCTTTACCCTCTTTGGGCGCTGATGGCTACCACGGTCCTGATTTGCAAGATGGTGCTGCCGAGGCAATGGACGACGCTCTCTCATAGCTAACCAGATACGGTAGGAGCGGTTCTAAGAGCCTTTGCGCAGCGGCTTGACCTACACGACACACGGCCTGGGGAACCGTTGACCAGACCTCCAGCAGCTAGTCTGCCTGCTCGCCCTTCAGAACTGTATCGGGACGCAACCACAATGAGACGTGCGCTGGCTGCATCGTCTCCCTTACCACACCCACCAAGTCGTTATTGAGGGCTTCCAGGTCTGTCTCGTCCCTTAGCTTGGCGGAGAAGGCTTCCAGGGTCTTTCTGGCGTCGTACTTGCGGCGGTAAAAGCGCTTGTCTATGAAGGACTGGATGCGGCGACGGAGAGGGGTGAACAGGGCTGCGATCAGGAGGGTAGAGGCCACGACTGCGAGGGTGGACTGCTGACCGGTAAGTAAGACGAAGAATCTCTGCAATACAACGATTCCTACGAAGTAGAGCGCAACCATCATAGCGGTGAGAGAACCATAGACGAGGGTGCGGTTTATGAGAAGGTCTATCTCGTAGAGTCTGTAGCGCGTTATGGCGATCCCCATGGAGATCGGGATGCCTACAAGGCCGATCAGAACGAGTGCGTATGCAACCCCTCCGAGCCACACCAACTCAAGCGGTTCAGAGATGATGTACTGGAGGATGGCACCGCTCGCCGCTACCGCAGTTGTATAAGTGAACCACTTGGTCTGCTGGCGCTCTACTCCCCTGGCGTACAGCCGTCGCAGCAACAGCGAGGCTACTGAGACGGCTATCAGGACGAGCATGAGCACTTGTACCGGCTTGTAAGCGTTCGGTAGACCTTCTATCCCCAGCGGATTGCGAATGCCAGGGAGGCCGAGGACGATCGGCCCGGGAGAGAACGCCGCTAAAACCACTCCTACCAACGTCGCGAGTGCGCTCAGACGAGCGAACCACCTCCAACGCGCGCTGGGCAAACGCCAAT
This sequence comes from uncultured Rubrobacteraceae bacterium, assembly GCA_963808845.1. Classification (GTDB taxonomy): domain Bacteria; phylum Actinomycetota; class Rubrobacteria; order Rubrobacterales; family Rubrobacteraceae; genus Rubrobacter_D. The sequence continues at coordinate 76,599 of CAWEHD010000031.1, read as the reverse complement.
TGGGGAACAAAAGGCATATGAACATAAGAAGGCCGAGACCAGGGACCCAAAGCCAAGAGTAGACCCAACTCGCGAGTTCACCAGCCGGGAGCGATCCTGGTTCCGCTAGTAGCGCGTAGATAGCATACTCGCCAATGACATGGAGCACTGCCCATAAGAGGCCTATCGCGCAGAAAAGCCAGCCTATAGGGTTCTCTGCGGGCATACGGGGAACTATCACTGCGCCCACGGTCGAGTAGCCTATCGAGAACAAGACATTCTCTGCCCAGAAGGAGTAGACGGGAACGTCAGGGCGAGAGAGGTTCAGGACCAGAAGCAGAAGGCTCAGAGCCGTCAAAGCCAAGGAGAGTGCCCACAGCGACCAGGCCAACCATGCAGCAGTGCGGTGGCTCATCCAGCTGACTCCTCGTCCCTGTGTCCTTGTCCCTTCTATTACAATACCACTCTATACCACTCACCGTTACGACAAACGTTACGAGGGAAAGGTCTAGAGTCTTTGACTTGGGACCTGTATATCTTGCAGGACGGGAAGCAGTGGATCTCGATAAGGCCTATGACTCGAAGATCACCCGCCGACTCCTGCAGGAGAGGGGCTTGGTGGGCGTGATCTCCTAGAAGGGCAAGAAGAGTGCCCCGCTCACGGCCGGTTTGAGGTGGGTGGTTGAGAGGACGAACTCCTCCTGGCACAACGCCCATAAGAAGCTGGTGTGGTGTACTAAGAGGGAGGATCGGGTCATAGATTTCTGGATCGCCTTCTCCAACGTGATCATCATCGTGAGGAGGCTCATCCGCCAAGCCTGGAGACGTTACCGCGGGGAGGATCGACCTGCTCGCTGCCCCTGACCTATTGGCGCGGGCTCTTCTTAGTCGCCGTGTGAAGGCAGCACTCTCCCGCTGAGCTAATCCCCCCTGAAGGGGTGAATCTACCATTCCCTGGGGCTTCTGTTAAGCTCTTTCGGAGAGGATAGTAGCCTTCAGATATAATGCCCGCTTCGGCGGGAAACAGGGGACGGGAGATGCTTATGGCGGAACGAAGTGGGGCCGGAACGGCGGAGGGTCTCGACGGTGTGATCTCCGACCTCAGGGCGCTTTCGGAGGATATCGAGTCGTGCGCCGTTCTCTCTGGGGATGGGGATCTCCTCTCCTCATCGCACGCACCGGGGGTGGAGAGAGAGCGGGTCGGCGCGATCCTGGCCGCACTGGTTAACCTCTCGGAGAGGTTGGCGCGCGAGAGTGGGAAGGGTCGCTTCTCCCAACTGAGGATAGATTCTGGTGGGGGACACCTGTTGGTTGTGAGGCTCGATGGCGGCGGCGTCCTGGCTGCCACGATGGGCCAGGACGCAAGGGTCGGACTCGTGCTCTACGACATGCGAAACTCCCGCGGTGAAGTCGATAAGGTCCTCGCGGAAGGGAGCGACCAATGAAGAAGCTGCTACGGCGCCTGTTCGTTGTCGGGGCGCTCGCCGGAGCCGTCTACGCTGCGTGGAGCTACCTGCAGGGGCACTCGCCCGTGAAAGAGACCGTCCAGATCGTCTTCGACGACGGATCTGCGCGCTCCCTGGCCTCGAACACAACGGAGGGACAGGAGTTCACCGAGATAGCACGCAAGCTCGTCGAGACCGGCCTCTAATTTTGCTAACGGAAGCGTTCAAGGCCCAGGCGACCTGCTCTGAATACGCCGTCGCTCTTCTACACCGATCGGATTGTCCCCACGTACAACCTCATCCAATTTCTGTTGATCGCGGCGCCCTTCTACCTGGCGATCTTCGCGCTCTTCAAGAGACGCCCCGAGCGGTCCACGCGCAGAGTGTCCTGATCCCAGGGCAGGTCGGGGAAGCGAGGACGTAACTCTCTTCGTATCCCCGATCGCCGGCGGCTCGTCTCCGCACGCCGCGGCTTGTTCACTCAATCTCGGAGAAAGTCAATTTTGCTAAGTTCGCCAAGAAAAGTTCGAAACCTAGCTCATTTGCGTGATGCGCCCACCCCTCACACGGGAGTATGCTGCCTTCGTTGCGTGGCCAGCAGACGCCGCGTGAAGGCGCAGGACAGCTACCTGCCCTCCTCTTAGACCAGGGCTAGCTACCCTACCGACTACCTGCCGCCAGGTAGGATCGCCTCCCCAGAAGCTGGGGTGGTAAAGGAAGAGGGGAAGTTGCATGGCATTCACGCGCAAAGAATTCTTGAAGCTGGGGCTCGTGGGTGGAGCGGGCCTCGCGCTCACCTCCGGCGCCTCCGCCTCTTCGCCTTGGGGGAGGGCCAGGACGACGGGGAATCTGCTGCGTAGCAAGGCGCAATTACCAAAGCCTTTTGTGATCCCGCTATTGGTGCCCCCTGTCCTGAAGCCGGTGCGCACGGATTCTTGGGCGCGTGGGGCGCGAGCCCCCACGGACTATTACGAGATCACGCACAAGGAAGGAAAGGCCGAGATCCTGCCCGGGCTTACGACGGCGCTCTGGGGCTACGACGGGATCTTCCCCGGCCCCACCATCGAGAGCCGCAGCGGCCGGAAGATCGTTGTGCGCTACCATAACGAGCTGCCGGTCCCGGTCACGACGCACCTGCACGGCGGGAGGACGCCACCCGGGAGCGACGGCTACCCCACCGACCTGATTCTCCCGAGGAGTAGCTCCTCCCACACCCACCATGAGCACCCTGCCCATCCGGCTTGGACGTTTCACCGAGGGAGTAAGGACTATTCTACCCGCTGGAGCAGCGCGCCGCGACCCTCTGGTACCACGACCACCGCATGGACTTTACCGGTCCGCAGATCTGGCGGGGTCTGGCCGGCTTCCACATCGTCCACGACGACGAGGAGGACGCGCTGCCGCTCCCGAAGGACGAAAAGGACGTTCCGCTCATGCTCTGCGACCGCGCCTTCGGCGAGGGCGGCTCCTTCCTCTACCCTTCCCTCGACCCCTCGCTACAGGGTAAACCGGGCGTGAAGGGCAACTACATGGAAGGCGTCCTCGGAGACACCATCCTCGTCAACGGCGTTCCCTGGCCCTTTATGGAGGTTTCCAACACCCGCTACCGCTTCCGGATCCTCAACGCCTCGAACGCCCGCCGCTACAGGCTCGCGCTCAATCCTGGGTCGTTCGACGGTCTCCCTTTTGTGCAGGTGGGCAGCGACGGGGGGCTACTCGGGGCTCCCATCTCCCACCGCACGATCCCCATCGCCCCGGCAGAGCGCTTCGACGTGGTGATCGACTTCTCCAAATACCCTGTCGGAACGAAGGTCACGCTGAAGAACCTCCTCGGCTTGGGCACCACCTCACGGGTTATGCGCTTCCACGTCGTCCGTAAAGAGAAGGAACGGAGCACGGTGCCCGAGCGGCTCTCGGACATGGATGAGTTCAAGGCGCTTGGCGAGTCAAACGCTCGGCGCAGGCGCAATTTCAGTTTCACCGAGGCTAGACATAACGGCCACAAAGTGTGGGCCATCAATGGCAAGGTGTTCAGTCCCTCGCGCATCGACGTCCGCCCCAAGCTGGGCTCGACCGAGATCTGGGAGCTTTTCACGGATGTGCACCACCCGGTGCACCTCCACCTGGCCCACTTCAAGGTGCTATCCCGCAACGGTGGCGACCCGCCGCCCACCGACGCCGGCTGGAAGGACACCGTAGACCTGCGACCGTGCGAGGTCGCGCGGGTGATCGCCCGGTTCGACGGCTACAGAGGTCGCTACGTCTTCCACTGCCACAACTTAGAGCACGAGGACATGATGATGATGGCCAACTTCGAGGTGGTCTGAAGGCAGCCGCGGAAGCGGAGAACAGAAAGGAGGCCGGGAGTCCGTAGGTTCTTGAGCGAAGTGCAGAAGCGCTCCCACTCTTCGCCCGCCGGCTGCTATGGTCCCCGCTCCGATGGTATATTCGCACGCATGAGGCGGATACCGATGCTCCTCCTCCAATGCGTCGTGGCGCTTCCGGCTATCTTCTTGATGGTCGGTTGCACCGATGGAAGTTCCCAAGCCGGCCAAGAAGGCCACTCTCTCCACAGCGATAACGTCAAGCTCGCCCTGGTCCCCGAGCACGGCTCCGGGGTGAGCGGCACCGCCTCGTTCGAGGAGATCTCAGAAGGAGTCCTTGTAAAGCTCAAGCTGCGCGGCTTGCCTAAGCCCAACGCGTTCTACCTCGCCCATATCCATCCTGGCACCTGCGCGCAAGAAGCGGAAGAAGGGGAGCCCCACGAGCATGGCGAGCATGCCGAAGCAGGCCACGAGCACGGTGGGTGGATCGAGTCCCCACTCTCGCAGGTGAAGTCTGACTCGGCGGGTCACGGGTCGAGCACCACCACGCTGCGTGAGACCTCAGTCGATAAGCTGTTCTCAGGAGAACCCAAGTACGTCAACGTCCACGAGGCGGGCAGCGGCAACCCGCCCATCCTGAGTTGCGCCGACCTGAAGCGCGCAGGGTAGTGAACCGCCGAGAACTGGTCTATTTACGGAACGTCCTAGATGGTTGATTCTGCGAACTTCGCAATGAGGGGGGTTCTCGAAAGTCGCAACGGCAAACCCTACTCAAGTTAGAAGGGCCGCTTCCCCTCATCTACCGCTAACGCTTGACGACGACGCTGCCCCTCATGTGGGGATGTATCTTGCAGAGGTACCTCTTCTTCCCCGCGCTCTTGAAGGTGTGTGAATACCTCTGTCCTTTACCCAAACGTCCGGAGTCGAACGATCTTGGGTTGAGCGCCGTGGCGGTGTGCGGAGCGCTATCCTTGTTGATCCATCTGACCTTCGTCCCCCGCTTGATGGTGATGTGGGCCGGCTTGAAGCGGAAGTTTTGGATCAAGACCGTCTTGGTTGGATGTTTTTGTGCCTTGGCCGTGGGATGTTTGTGAGCCACGGAGGCTGACACAACGAACAGAGTGCTAACCACAAACAGCGTCGCAAGCGTCATCAACAAGACGATGCGCCTCATAAGCGTAACCTCCTCCTACTTCTCACGCCCCACGCGGAGATTTGCACCTTACGGTAGTACACGCGGGCAGGCAAAGCAACCCCTAATGACCTATTTTCTGGTGCCAAGTTTACTTCAGCCTAACCAGGTAGCACCTCCAGCTCCGACCAGCAGGACAGCTCTTACGAATACACGCGCCTGAGTCGTAACGTGGAAGAGCTCGTTAGGATGCTACCGGATTTAGCAGGTGGGAAAGCTGATAGAAACCGGTCTCTAGGTTCAGCGAAACAAAATGCTGACATGCTGAAGTGCTGACAAGCGAAGGCGAAGCCTGAGCGTGCTGAAGTGCTAATCCAGTGCGATCTCGGGCGGAAGCCCGCGGGCTTGGAGGATGCGTCCGATGGCCAGCCCTATCTGGGAGTTGGGGGTCGAGGCTCCGGCTGTGAGCCCTATGCGCACTGGACCTTCGGGGAGCCAGCCGCTCTCCACTACCTCTTCCTTGCTGTCTAGCGGCGTGCCCGCCGGTTTGTGGTGGATGGTGTCACCCTCTATGCAGTCACCGCTCGCTATGTGGTAGCTGCGCGGAACCCTCTCATCAGCGATGATCGCCAGGTTGTTCGTGTTCGAGGAGTTGTACCCCCCTATAACGACCATCAAGTCCAGCGGGCTCTCCAGCAGCCCGAAGAGGGCATCCTGACGGTCTTGGGTCGCCGAGCAGATGGTGTCGAAAAGCTCGAAGTGCTCCTCGATGTTCTCGGCCCCGTACCGCTCAGCCATAGCCTGCCTGAGCTCCTCGCCTACGGCCAACGTCTCGCTCATGAGCATCGTGGTCTGGTTGGCGACACCAACGCGCTGCAGGTCATGCTCGGGATCGAAACCAGGAGACATGCCGTGTGCGAGCCTATCCGTGAGTTCCTCGGCCCCCATCCTGCCGAGGATGAAGTCCGTGACGTAGCTCGTCTCCTTGAGGTTGCGCAGGATCAGGTACTTCCCGTTACCGCCGTCCCTCAAGGTCTGCGATGCGGTGGCCTTGGTCTCTTCGTGGTAGTACTTGCCGTGGATGATGCTGGTGAAACCGCGCTTGGCGTAGCGCGTGACGCGCTTCCAAACCGAGAGTACCGAACCGCAGGTCGTGTCGACGACCACGCATTCTTTCTGCCTCAGCTTCTCGACCCAGTCTACGGGGGCGCCGAAGGCGGGTAGGAGTACGACGTCCTCGGGGGTGAGATCTTCGAAAGCCTCCTCGGGGGGGCCTTCGAAGCCGGTGGAAAGGAACTCTATCCCCATCTCGCGCAAACGGTCGTTCATGGAGACGTTGTGGATCATGTCCCCTGTGATGAAGATGCGCCTGCCTGGGAACTTCTCCCTGGTCTGGAAGGCGTAGTCAACGGCCCTGTCTACCCCGTAGCAGAACCCGAACTCATCGGCGAGGCGAATCGTAAGCCCGTCGGCCTCGAAGACGTTGCCGTTCTCGCGCACTTTGTCAACGACCTCAGAGCGATAGTCCCGGTCCAGCAGATGCTGGACGTTCTCCCGCATCTTGAAGCCTTTACGGAAGTATTTCTGCTCCGTCACGCTCACCTCTCGTACCCGACGTTCGTGTCCCTTGCTCGATGCTGAGTGTAGCGCATCTACCCCGCCGCGTCGGTGGCGCACATCACGGTCGCTATAAATGTGAAACGGGTGTAAAATCTAGCGCCGTGGACCGCAGAGCTACTATTATGGTCGCAGATGACGACGCAGAAGCGTTGGGACGCTCCGCCAGAGCCCTGGATAAGGCTGGCTACCGCGTGGTCTCGGCCACGGACGGCCGCACTGCCCTCCAGGAGGCCCTCACGCGCAGGGTCGACCTCATAATCATGGACGTTTCGATCCCCCAACTGAGCGGCGTCGAGACGTGTCACTGCCTCAAGGCGATGCCGAAGACCCAGAAAATCCCTGTTGTCCTCACCGCAGCCAAGAAAGACCCGGCCGCGAAAGCGCTCGCCGAACGTACGCAAGGCTCGGTGCGGGTCCTGAGAAAACCCTTCAGCGACGAAGACCTCGTCTCCGTCGTCAAACAACTCGCCCGCCCCAAGTCTCTTATTTAGCCAGATCAGCACGCTCCGGCTTCGCCTTCGCTTGTCAGCACGCTTCGCCTTGCAGGCCTCGCCTTTCAGCACTTCAGCACCTGTGGATAGCTGACAGCTGAAATGCTGACGAGTCGCTGGCGAAGCCTGGCGACGTGCTGACAAGCGGAGCCCGAAGGGCGTAGCGTGCTGAAATGCTGACATGCTGCGGAGCGAAGCGACGCGGTGGTAAGATCGCTCCCCGCAAAAGCCGTTACCCGCTTAAGGAGCAACGTTTCTTGGGACTGAGCAAGCGTCGCAAGGCGCTAATACTGCTCGCCACGCTCATCGGGACCTTTCTGGCCGCCCTCGATGCGACGGTCGTGGGGACGGCGATGCCGACGGTGATCGGGGAGCTCGGTGGACTCGAGCTCTATCCTTGGGCCTTCGCCTCTTACCTTCTCGCGGCGACAGTGACAGGACCTGTCTTCGGCAAACTCTCTGACACCTACGGCAGGAAACTCGTCTACCTGGCCGGGATCTTCCTCTTCCTGCTCGGCAGCGTGCTCGCTGGCACCTCGCAGAGCATGGCGGCCCTCATCTTTTTCAGGACGATCCAGGGCCTCGGGGCCGGGGCCGTGCAGCCCGTCGCCATAACCATAGTCGGGGACATCTTCGAGTTAGAGACGCGGGCGCGCATCCAGGGACTCTTCGGGGCTGTGTGGGGAATTTCGGCCGTCGTCGGCCCCGCAGCCGGTGGCTTCATTACGGACCTGATCTCCTGGCGCTGGGTCTTCTACGTGAACGTGCCCTTCGGCATAATCGCCGCGGTCCCCCCCCCCCCCCCCCCCCTTGCTCGCGCTGCTAGGAGGCGATGCCATGGAGCTCTCGGCGGCAACATTGGCCCTCTTTCTCGGCGGGATGGCCGTGCTCGCGCTCTTCGTGCTCGTCGAGCGGCGGGCGGCAGACCCCGTGGTCCCACTCGATCTGTTCTCGGAGCGGATTATCGCGGTCTCGGCCGTCGGGAACGTGGCGATGGGTGGCGTCTTGCTCGGCGTCTCGGTCTACGTGCCGCTGTTCGTGCAGGGCGCCCTCGGCGGCACAGCCCTGACGGCCGGAGCAGCGGGCGCCTCGCTCTCCATAGGTTGGCCTGTGGGATCCTTCGTCGGCGGAAGGCTGCTTCTGCTTACGGGATACCGCACGACTCTCCTCCTTGGCTCCGCCCTGATCGCCCTCGGCTCGGCCCTCTGCGTGCCCATGGGTAGCGAGACCTCCCTCTCCTACGTCGTAATGGCCGTCGTAGTGATCGGGCTTGGGCTCGGATTCGCGAGTACCAGCTACCTCGTCAGCGTGCAGAATGCCGTGCCCTGGAGACGCCGCGGTGTGGCTACTTCCTCGGTGGTCTTTTTCCGGACCGTCGGAGGCTCGATCGGGGTCGCCGTGATGGGCGCTCTCCTTAACGCCTCCCTCGGAGAGCGTTACAGGGCCGCCGTCGACAGGGCAGCAGGGGGTGACGCTGGTCTCGGACGCCTGCTCTCCGACCCCAACGCCCTTCTGCAGCCCGCGGTGCGCAGCCGCATCCCCGAGGCCGCGTACTCTGAGGTGGCCGGCGCCCTGGCCGCCTCGCTCAGCCCGGCGTTCTGGGTCCTGCTCTTCTTCGGTCTCTCGTCCCTCGCCGTGGCTACGCTCTTCCCGCGCGGTACAGCCAAAGACCTCGTAAGCCGTGGGGAGGATAGTGGCTGAGACGGGACGCGAGCTGACTCTGGACGACCTCCCCCGTCCGCCGCTCTTCAAACTGGTCGACCCCGAGGGAAGTGACGTCTTCCAGGAGACCGAGGTCGGCGGTGAGAGGGCCGAAGTCGGTGCCCTGTTCTCGGACAGGGAGCTCGCAGGAGAGTTCTCCGCAGGTGCGGCCGCGCACGGGATGGAGAACCTCTCTGGCCTCGATCCAAGGGAGCTCTCGGACTGGGGCGCGGTGGAGGTCTACGCTCTCTCCGGCGCCGACTTCGTGCTCGTCGTCTCGGAGGGAGGCGCCGGACTGTTCCACGCCGGGGACGTGGCCCAGAAGGCGGAGGAGATGGCAGGCGAGATCCCCTTCCCGCTGTACATGTTCTCCGGCGAGAGGGGAGAGGCGCCCCTGGTCTCCGTCGAGGTCGACGACGGAGAGGTGCTGGTAGCAGCGCTCTTCAGCTCACCCGAGACTGCCAGCGACTTCCGCGAACTGGCCGCGCATCTCGACCTGCCTGGCAGCCTCGGGACCATAGACGACAGAGACGGCCTAAGACGCCACGCGCTCATAGCGCGCGAGGCTGGGGCGACCTACGCCGTCGTAGATCCTACCTCAGGCCTGACCGAAGCGATCCCCATCGAAGAGTTGTTAGAAGCATGAAGCTGCTACTCTGCCTCGATGTGGATTCCACGGTGTGGGACACGGGCTCCTGGGTCTGTTCCGCCGTTCTCGACGTCACGGGCGAGACGCTGGATATGGAAAGGATCACCACCTGGACCCACGTCCTCGACACGTATGGAGAAGAGGCGACGACCGCAATCTTCGACCGCGTCTTCGACCCTGCGCGCATCCGCGATCGAGAACCATATCCTGGCGCCTCGGAGGTGCTTTGCGCATTGCAAGAAAGCCCCGGCATAGAGATTCACTTCGTAACCCACAACGATCCCGAGATCATGCCTCCTTACCTCGAACCCTGGCTGAAAGCGCATTTCGGCCCCGATGTTGGGCTGACGGTCACGACAGGGGACAAGCTCATCATCCTGGAGGAACTGGGTGCCTTCGGCCTCATAGACGACAGGCCCGACACCATAAGGCGGGTCGCCGACTCTGGCCTGTGGGCGGCGGCCATGATACAGCCCTGGAATCGCGACCTACTCGCCCGAAGAAACGACGTGCATGGCTTCTCCGACTGGCGCGAAGTCCCGGACCTCCTGCCGTCGAACATTATGCCTGTAGCCTGAAACCTGATGCCGTGCGTGACAGGCAGCGGTTACTGTAACCTTCCTTGGGTCGGATGTGGGACAAGAAGGAGGCGCCATGGAAGGCGAGGGTGTTGAGAGCAAGGAGAGCCTGCGGGAAGACGCGCCGCAAATCGAGGGGTTCCTGGGCCGTGGGAGCCTGGTCACGGTCTCGGCAAGGACCGGAGTCGACCTCGCTGGCTACGTCTGCGACCAGAACGAGAGCGGCCTGCTCCTCGACGCCAGAGACCAGAGTGGGGACTCGACCGGCTACGAGTTCCTTCCCTGGTCGAGCATCGAGCGGGTGAGCGCTGGTTAGAACGTAAACGCATCGAGAAGATAAAGCCGCCATCTGGCGCTCGTAAGAACGAGGGAGAAGCGATGGTCGACAAACGACGTGATCAGGCCCTCTCTGGGATACAAAGGGATCTTGGCAGTGACTTGATCCTGCGCCAGGCCAGGGTTGAGGACGCCGAGGCTGTGGCGGCGTTCAACGCGAGGATCCACCACTCCTCAGGCAATTTCGACCAGAGGGAACCTCATCGGGGGATTGCCGCAGGCACGCGAGACCTTATGTCTGGGGATCATCCGACCTGCGGTGCCCCGGACTTCATCGTGGTCGAGGACGCCAGGACCAACTCCATAGTCTCCTCGACGTGCCTGATCCCGCAAAGATTCTCCTACGAGGGGGTGGAGTTCGACGCAGGGCTGCCCGAGCTCGTTGGCACCCACCCTGACTACCGCCGACGTGGCCTGGTGAGAGAACAGTTCGAGGTACTACACCGCTGGAGCGAGGAGCACGGCCACCTGATGCAGGCGATAGGCGGCATACCCCACTACTACCGCAGGTTTGGCTACGAGATGGCCGTGTACATGGGCGAGGGACGTCGTATCTACGTCCAGGACGTACCAGGCAAGCCGTCGAGCAGAAATGAGGGCGAAGGCTCTCCACGTTCCTACCATCTGCGCCACGCCACGGCGTCGGACGCCCGTTTCCTCTCGGATCTGGACCGCCGGGCAAGAATGCGCTACCTGTTAACCGCCTCGCGTGATGAAGTACTCTGGCGCTACGAGGTGGCCGGGCGCGACCCCGAGAGCGACGAGTCACTTGAGGTGAGAATCGTTGAGGATGCGAAGGGCAATCTCACAGGATACGTCTGCCACGCGCGAGACCTCCGGAATGGTGCCCTGGAGGTATACGGCTACGAGCTCACGAACGGGGTCTCCTGGCTGGAGGTCACCCCCTTCGTGTTGAACGAGTTGGTGGAGACCGGCCATAAGCGTGCCCCGGGCGAGGAGAAGCTCGCGTCGTTGACGTTCGTGCTCGGTGAGGATCATCCCCTCCACGAGGCTATCCCGGAGCCGCCGCTGTACAGGCTCGACCGCCACGGCCATTACGCCTTCTACGTGCGCGTGCCCGACCTCCCAGGGTTCCTTCGCCGCATAGCGCCGGTGCTCGAACAGAGGCTCGCGGCTTCGGTGGCCGCCGGACACACCGGTAAGCTCGAGGTGAGCTTCTACGGTGGTGGACTCCGCATCGAACTGGAGCGCGGAAAGCTGAGCGGAGTGGAGGATTGGAGCCCCACGGTCGAGGAAGGCGGCGACGCGGCTTTTCCTGACCTGACCTTCCTGCAACTCCTCTTCGGGCACCGATCCCTCGAGGAACTCGACCGCGCCTTCGCTGACTGTTCGCCAGGCGAGGGAGATGCGCGAGTCCTGCTGAGAGCCCTGTTCCCCCGGCGGCCCTCCGACCTCTGGCCCGTTTGCTGAAAGCGGCGTGCGGAAGGCCTCCGGCTTTCCGCACGCCGGGCATCAGGCACATCGGGTCTTGCACTTACTGGGCCCCTTACATAGAGCGGAGTAGCATCGGTCGGACGATCAAGGTAGGTCCCATGACTGTAGGTCCAGCTCTGTGCCCAGAGAAATCGAAACCTGAAACCTGTTGCCTGAAACCGCTCTAATCCGCCACGCGCTGCAGGACATCGAAGAGCCGATCGACATCCTCTGCCGTATTGTAGAGGTGGGGCGAGACGCGCACGCTCTCGCCACGCACGCTGACGAAGATATTGTGTGCTGTGAGCCGGGTGGCGAGGTCATTAGGGGCGTCAGGGCCGAGCATCAGCCCAATCATGTGCCGCGCCCGCCTCTCTTTGGGGATCGTCACGATCCCGAGTTCTCCGGCCTTCTCTTCTATGAGGTCCGTCAACGTGCCGATGGTCTCTGAGACGTTCCCGACTTCCCAGTCGATAAGCTGGCGCAGCGCCTCGGCCGCCACAGGGAGCAGGGCGAAGTTGCTCCGCTCTCCTACGTCGTAGCGTCTGGCGCCAGGCTGGAAGGCGTCCTGGTAAGCCACCAGCTGCGAGAAGTCCTGGCTTCCGCGGCGGTTGATCCAGTTGTGCTCTATGGGATTCCCCTCCCGATACTCCTCCCCGACATACATAAACCCGACGCCATAGGGTCCCAGCAGCCACTTGTACGAGGAGGCGACCAGGAAGTCAGGCCTGACCTCCGAGACGTCGAAAGGATACGCCCCAAGCGACTGTATCGCGTCTACGACCAGCGCAGCCCCGGCTTCGCGGGCTCTCTCGCCGACACATGCGAGGTCGACGAGAGATCCATCGGTCCAGTGGCAATTCGGGATGGCCACGACGGCGGTGTCGGTGTCGATCTCCTCGAGCAGGGCACGGGTCCAGTCGAAATCTTCCGGACGGGGTACGGTCACGAGCCTCGGCCCCGCTCCGCTCCGCCAGCCCGCGCCAGGCGTAGACGTTGGAGGGGAACTGGTCGTCGAGGATGAGTATCTTCTGCCCTTCTCCCACCGGTACGTTCGCCGCTGCGACGGAGATCCCGTAGCTGACGGAAGGGACGATCGCGACGCCGTCGGTATCCCCGCCGACGAGCCTCGCGAACAGCGTACGAACCTCTTCTGCCTCCTCGAAGAAGTCGTCCGGCGTAAGCTCCCAGGGCCGTGACTTGCGCGACACAGCCCTCTCGCCGATCTCCCGCGCCTGGCGTAGCTGCGGCGACATGTACGCGCAGTTCAGATAGACGATGTCCTCAGGTATCTCGAACAGGTCACGCTGGCTTCCCAACTTCATCCCGAACGTCCTCCCGTCCTCGGTCTTCCCCTACTCAACCAGAGATCGGAGCATTCTGCCCGTCGAGATCATAGCCCCCCCGAGAACAGCGGGTATTCCGCCGCCAGGATGCACCGAAGCCCCGACCCGCCACAGCCACGGATGACTACGATCGTTGTACGGGGGCCTGTGCAACGGTCCGCTCCTCCAGAAGGGACGCACGGCCCCGTATAGCGCCCCGCCCGCGCTCCCCCAGGCGCCGAAGTACGCGGGGTCGAGGACCTCGTACTCCCCGAAATATCTGCTCACCGGTTCTTGCAGTCCGGCCGCGACGGAGACGCGTTCGATCTCCCGCCTGACGAACGGGTCCTCCAATCCATACTCCCGCCCGTTCGCCGGCGCCGTTAGCAATACGGCCAGCGTCCCTCCGTCGTTGGGGTAGATCTCACCCCCACGATAGTAATTGAGGAACGCCATCGTCTCCCTAGGCTCCTCACCGGCCTCGAGGCTCTCGTAGAGATCACCGGGGTCGGAAGGCAGCACGACGCTGTGCACCGCGACCCCTGCGGCAACTCTTCCCGCAGCGTCGCGTACACGGCCACCCCGGAACATGACAGCCTCTCCTTCGCGCGCTTCCTTCCAGGGTCTAGCAGGCTCTCCAGCCTGCCTGAGTCGAGGTCGCTAACCACCCTGTCTGCCTTGTACTCTCCCTCCGCCGTCACGACCCTGCCGCGCCCGATCTCCAGCACGGCCTCGCCCGTCTTGATCTCGACCCCTGCGCGTCGGGCGAGCCTCTCCAGGGAGAGCACGACCTCGTAGACGCCGCCCTCGGGCACGAAAACGCCGTCGACGGCCATGATCGCAGGCATGCTCGCGTAGAGCGCGGGCGTCCGTGTCGGCGCCACCCCGGCGTTGAGCGTGTGGATGGCGATGATCTCCCTCAACCCCTCAGGCAGCCACGAGAGGCTGTCGAGATAGGAACGGGTCGTCAGCTTCGCCCCGTATACCCTCAGAAGGCGTGCGAGCGCGGGTAGCGTCCTGCGGTCTGCGGGGTCAGCCGTCAACAGGCGCGTGACCTCGGGCCCGAGCCCGCCGTGTATACCGGCGAACCGATCCCACGCCGCCCGCCACGGATGGCCCTCCTCCACAGGCAGCGACGTCGTCTCGCCACGGTAGTAATACCGTCCTACCTCGGGCAGCCGCTTCAGCCTCAGCCCAGCGACCTCAGCCGCCTCGCCGGATTGCCGGCAAGCGTCGTCCCAGCGCCGCAGGAACTCCTCCCACACACTCGGGAAGGTGAGGAGCGAAGGCCCAGTATCCATCCGCCGGCCTTCGAGCTCGATGCGCCGGCTCTTCCCGCCGAGCCAGGGACTGGCTTCCAGCAGCGTCACCTCATGCCCAGCGCGTCCGATCAGGGCTGCCGCAGCCAGTCCCCCGATGCCGCCGCCGACTACTACCACGCGGCTCACGGGTAAGTCCCCAGAGACAGCGCCGCTACGAGCTGCACGCCGGCGACCGTCCCGGCCACGTAGGGGAAGGCGATGGAGTACTTGTAGAGCCGGTGTCCCGTCTCCGGCGTTGGACTCTGGCTTAGGGCGTACAACAGCGTACCCGCTATCGCGGCGTTGAGTAGCGCGACGGGCAAGTTCACTAGGGCGAAGCACGCTGTGGCGAGCGCCCAGAAAGCACCGCTCCAGAAGACGACGCCGCCGGGGCCGAGCCGGACCGCGGTCGTCATGATGCCAACCCTGCGGTCCTCGTTCACGTCTTGCACAGCGTCGAAGGTGTGCTTGGCCGCGCTCCAAGCCATGAGCCCGAGCGCGGCAGACCAGACCGGGCCTCTGCGCGAGGGCGAGTGGCACAAATACCAGCGGGAATGCGTAGGCCGCGTTGCTCAGGGAGTCGAGGTAGGGACGGGCTTTGAAGCGCGCGGGCGGGACCGAATATCCGACGAAGAGTAGCGCGTAGAGAAGCATCCAGGCTACGGCGGAGAAAGGCACGAAAAGGAGGGAGTAGATCAGGAACGGCGCATTCGTAAATATGACGCCGAGCACGACGGGGCGAACCTCGGAACGGGCTATCCTGGCCCCTTCCAGGGTGCCTTTGCGGGGGTTCTTGGCGTCGGTCTCCTGGTCGAATACGTCGTTGACGCCGTAAATGAGAAGATTGAACGGTAGTGTGAGCCACAACAGAACCGGCAGTGCTTCCCAAACGAAGAGGTCCCCTGTGAGCCACATCCCGACCGTAGCTGGCCCTAAGGTGTTGATCCAGAGCACAGGCCGCGAGATGTAAAGCAGACGCAGGATCACAGACCCTAATATATACCAGCGGCACCCCCGCAGACCCTATAACATTACGCGCGTGCTCACGCTGCTCCGCCGCACCACACCGCGACCCCTGATCCTCGCCTGCGCCCTCTCCCTCGGCGCCGC
The DNA here is from genome assembly GCA_963808845.1 of uncultured Rubrobacteraceae bacterium. Lineage (GTDB taxonomy): Bacteria > Actinomycetota > Rubrobacteria > Rubrobacterales > Rubrobacteraceae > Rubrobacter_D. Next base: position 61,174 of record CAWEHD010000031.1, on the reverse strand, counting down.
TTACTTCGCCGTCCGCTACCCTGACATAAAAGGGGCGAGCGTAGGCCCATACGTCTCGACCCTCCTTATAGCCTCGCCCTCAGCCGTCGCGCTCTTCCGCTACTTCGGACCACGTAGGGCCACGCTTTCCCTGCTCGCCCTCTCCATCTTCGGCTACGCCATAGAAGCCCTCGGCGTCGCGACCGGCTTCCCTTACGGTACTTTCTACTATGGTGACGCCCTCGGACCCAAGCTCGCCGGAATCGTCCCTCTCCTCTTGCCCCTCTCCTACGCACCACTCGTCGTCGGAGCCGTGGCGGCCGCATGGGGGACCCGCCTACGTCTCCTCCACGTCCTCTACGCTACCCTGCTCCTCGTCTGGATGGATGCCGTCCTGGACCCCGGTGCAGCCTCCCTGGGCTTCTGGGTTTGGCCCGAAGGCGGCGCCTACTACGGCGTACCGCTTAGTAACTATGCCGGTTGGCTGCTCTCGGGAGCCCTCGCCACAATCCTGCTCCTCGCCGCTGGGCAGTGGTCCGAAACACCACGGCCCGCCCTGCTGGATAGCGCCACCATCGCCACCTCCTTCTGGACGGGAGTGGTGGTACTCTCCGGTATGGTCGCCCCAGCCCTGCTCGGAGCACTGCTCCTCGCGTACCTACTCCTACGCCGCTCGCATCTTCGCGACGCGAAATAGCACCAATGCGCACAATCCTTCCTGTTCAGAGGGTCCAGAGACACCAAATACGGTAATTGTGTAACTTTTGTTCATTTTTGTTAAGTTCAGCCCTTCCATTTGTGAATCCATTGTGTTTACATGATGCTCGTAGGAGCCATTCGCCTGGGAGGTGTGGAATGATCCGTGAAGTAGCCACCGGAGGGGTGGGAGTTCGTCGCGAGGATTCAGCCTACAGGAGTGGCTGGGAGGATGGACGCTTCGGGCTGACGCAGACCTTCGCGACCAACAATAGCCTCGCTGTGTGGACCGAGTACCCGGACAGGCTTTCCTACTACCGTGGCCACCGCGATGGCCGGCGCATAAGGGAGATGCTGGGGAGCGAAGGCCGGGCCGTCTGATCCGTAACAGTATGTTACGGGGCTCCTACCTGCGACTCCCACCTTTCTCATCTCCGAGTTCTGCAACCACTTCTGGCTAGCTGCGTACCCATAGCGTAGGGCCGACGGCTCCCCCTCCAAGCTTGCCGTCGACCCTCGTCGTATGTTAGCGAAAGACTCGAGCGAGTGCCATCTCTCCTCCGGTGCGCCGTCCGGTGACGGTAGGTCGGACCGCGTCCAGTGCGGCAAGAATGCGTTGCGCCACCCTTGGTAGCGCTCCTGAACCGGCGTGCAGAGAGACTGGGCCTCCTACAAACTGCAGCTTAAGGCTTCGGCCATCAGCTTTCAGACCAAACTAGCTGAATTGCTGAAATGCTGACTGGCTGAAATGCTTGCAAAGAGGTTTGAACCTCTTTGCAACCTGCTCTAGCACATCCCCGATTCGGGCCCGCCCATGTCCTGGGTGATCTTGAACGTGCCTCCGCCGCCGCCAGGGGCTTCCATACAGTAGGTACTGGCGTCCGCAGCCCCTACCGTAACCTCTTGCTCTCCCTGCCTGAAACCGTAGGCTTCGAGTTCTGTCGCCGTCCCGGCGAACGCGTTCTGATCGACGTGATAGAGTTGCTGCGACGTGGCCGCGGTACGCAGTTGCGCCATGGCGGCGGCATCCCTCGCCTTGTCCTGTTGGCCGATGTAATTGGGTATCGCGATGGCGGCGAGTATCCCAATAATAACGACGACTGCCATCAACTCAATGAGCGTGAAACCTCCCTCATCTGTCTTGCAAAACACCCCTATCCGCCATGAGCACCAGGAAGACACCTTTCTCCCGCTCTTTCTGCACGCCTATGTCGCCATCAGGGCTGTGCCCGATCTACATACTTGATTCGGCAGTACGCACAGGGACCTTTAGCCTGCGTTCTCAAAGCGGTGTGCGCGAGGTCCAATCTTTCCGCACACTACGGCATCAGGCTACAGGCATCAGGATTGCTCCGGGACAAACGTGGGGAACAGAAGGCGAGTGAACCATCTTGATGGTTTGAAGGTACGAAAAGCGTTGTCAGTCGACACCGGAGCCGGAATTGTCGCCGTAGATTCGAAATCCCACCTCGCCCGCGGCGAATCAAACCCCGAGGTACCAGCCAGGCATAGAGGTGGTTACTCCATTGTCAGAGCAATCCTGTAGCCTGAAACCTGATGCCCAAGCGCGGAGCGCCGCCACTATCCGCCGTACTCCATGGGGGTGTCGAGGTCGGTGAGGATGTCGGCGGGGCGCCCGAGGTTCGCGGCGGCGACCTCCCCGAGGTAGACCGTATGGTCCCCTGCCTCCAGCTTGCCGATCACCCTGCACTCCAGGTTGGCGAACGCCTCGTCGAAGAGTGGTGCCCCCGTCTCTCCCGTCGAGTAAGGCGAGCCGGCGAGGGTGCCGTCCTCGGGTTGTAGGGGCTGGGTAAATTTCTGGGCCAGGTCTTCCTGATCGGTGTCGAGGAAGTTCAGGGAGAAGACACCGCCCTGTTCGATCAGGTCGTGCGTATGCTGATCCTTGCGGACGGCTACGACGACCTGCTGCGGTTCGAAGGAGACCTGCGAGACCCAGCAGGTGGTGAACCCGTTGGCCTCGCCGTCCGGGCCGACGACGCCGGTGATGTAGAAGCCGTAGGGGATGGTCTTGAGGATCTCACTTCGCGTCTGCTCTTCCATGCTCTCCTGACTCTCTCTGTAGGAACCTTCATTCTCCCCGACCGTAACCTCGGTCAGATGGCATTCTACATTCAAGTATTTCAGCAAGTCAGCATTCCAGCTGGTCAGTTTATTGCTTTCGCTCGTAGTCGGATGCGCTATGCGCGGTAGGCCGATACTTCTGTCAATCGCTTTAGAGGTAGATTGCTGTCTTCTTTGAGCCTGACGTTACGGAGGGGAAATATCATGCGCCTTGACTTGAGGGTATCGGCTATACGCGCGGTAGGGTAAAATGCGCTACAGGATGGGAAATGTAATGTCGAAGCTGGTAATGGTGGGGCTGGTGCTCGTTGCCAGTTTCGTCTTGCGGCTCACCTACGAGCAGATCGTCTACCCGAGCAAACCGGCCGTGGCGCAAGCCGACCAGTACGATTGCGCCAGCTTCGGTTCTCAAGAATCGGCCCAGGTCGAGCTCGACCGAGATCCCACCGACCCCAACAACCTGGATTCTGACGGCAACGGACGAGCCTGTGATGATTTTGTATATGGGACGAGTAGCAGCGTAGCGGCCAGCAGTGTATCGCCAACCAGTCCGGCGCCAAGCAGCGCGCCACCGAGCAGCGCATCGCCGGACAGTGGCGCATCGAGCAGTGCGTCTGCTCCGCCAATACCACAAAAGACCTACCGTCTGTTCGAGTCCGGTGGTCCCACAAACGGACCAGTCCCGTTGATGGCGGATGGCGGGTGTCCGGTAGAGTTTCCGGTAAGGCACAAAGGCCTCTGCCACGAGTAGCACTTCAGCGTGTCAGCCTGCGCATGCGCAGATCCTGGCTGAACAACGCGGCGCCAGCCGGCCGTGCTGACAGGCTGAAATGCTACTTCACAGGCGTCCGGATCTGATGATGCCGATAAGCAGCAGGAGCCCCAGGATCGCGGCGAAGACGAAGCCGATAAGGCCGAACACGCTCACGCCAAGGAGCCTGCTTCCGCCCTTGAGGAAGATCGCCATCACCGAGGAACCAATGATGAGGGCGGCTATGAGGAGGGCGAAGACCAGGCGGTTGGCGAGGATGTCTACCTTGGAGATCAGTTCGTCCAGCCCTGCGTGCCTGAAACGAACCTCGACCTCGCCGTCCTTGAGCTCATCCAGGAGCGCGTGGACCTGGCGCGGGTAATCCGCGAGGGCGTCGGGCTGGGCGACCCTGCGCGCCAGTCGGGCCGCGACGTGGGCTGGGTTCCTGTAGCGGGAGATAAGGACCTCAGCCGCCTCAGCCGCCGTGACTATGCGGGTTTGTCCCTCTCCCCCGAGCTTCTCTGCCTCGACCAGAAAATCGGCCAACTGCGCGACTTCGACGTGCAGCCGCGCTCCCCCGTTACGGATGGCTTCGAGTCCCCTGTCCCTGACTTTCTCCAGGGAGTGCTCGCGCCACAGAGGACCACCCAGGACACCGAGTGCCTCGCGCAACTCACGCCGGAGGTCCGAGTCGTCGCGGGGGACGAAGCTCCCTGCCAGCGGCAGCGCGCGTACCACACCGTCCACGTCCCCGCGCCGCACCGCGGCCAGGATCTCGGCCACCCCACGCAGCCTCTCCGGATCGAGGCCGAACGACTCCGTCGGGTCGGCGAGCCAGAGTCCTCCTGCAGGGGAGTCGAGGACGAAACGCGCCTTTGCCGGGTCAGCGAGGAGCACGCCTTCCGTCAGCGCGAGCCGCACGAGCGCCTCCGAGACCTTCAAGTAGTGCTCTTCTTCTAGGAGCGCAGAGCCTGCGGGCGCCTCGAACGTCACGCAGCGACCCGTCGAGTAGTCTCTGTAGATGTCAGGAACGATGAGCCGGAAATCCTCCAAGTCTCTCAGGCGACGAGAGATCTGGGCCGAATAGAACATGTCGCGACGTTGGATGACATGCGCGCTGAACTCGGCCACTATCGAGGAGGGGTCCAGGGGCAACCGGTCGCCGAGCCTCCGTCGCGTCAGGTCGGCGACCGGCCGCATCGCCAAAAGGTCCCTGCGCACGCCCGCGCGGTCGACGACCACGAGCGCAGGACGCCCTCCTGGCAGCGCGGCCCTGTGCGACTGGGTAAACGGGCCGACCCGGACCGGGACCTCATCGAACTCGACGAACTGCCGCTCCAGCGTGTTGCCAAGCTCTCTCTCCACGTAAGCACGCACTTCCGCGAAGTTGCCCGCCTTCGCCACGACTGTGGTGCGTCCCAACTCGGCGGCCACGTCGGGTGGGATCAGGTCGCGGCGGATAGAGATGAAACGCCCAAGCACAGCGAACGTCGGGCCCAACTCTTCGAGGGAGAAGCGCAGCCTCGTGCCAACCCGCCCGGGCTCTTCCATACGCCGACCAGGCAGCAAGCGACTCCTGAACACGAAGCCGAAGCCGTAGCGCGCCCCGACACGGGCGATCCTGCCCACCCTGCGGGCCGGACTCTCAGGCAAGTCCCGCGAGACCCTCTCCATAGGTAAAGCTTATCAGCTTGTCAGCACGCTACGCCCTTCGGGCTTCGCTTGTCAGCACGGCGCCGTTGGCGCCTTGTCAGCAAGGACCTGCTCATGCGAGAGCTGAAATGCTGATAAGCTGAAATGCTAAGCGACTGAAAGGAGCGATCCATGCGTTACGTGCACACCTGCTACAGGGTCCTGGATCTCGACCGGAGCGTAGATTTCTACACGAACAAGCTTGGCCTGGATCTCGCCCGCAAGACGCCGATCGGCGACGATGCGACCAACGCTTTCTTCGCCGTGCCCGGCGACCCCGAGCCCAGACTGGAACTCACCCTCAATCACGACCAGGATGAGCCTTACGAACTCGGGACCGGCTATAGCCACGTCGCCTTCGCCGTCGAAGACCTCGACGCGCTGGCAGACAGGCTCGAAGAAGCCGGCGGCGTGGATTTCGAGAGCAAGCCGCACGCCATGGGCAGCGGGACCAGGATCTTCTTCGTCAAAGATCCCGATGGCTACAGGATAGAGTTCATCGAGCGCCCGTAACAACCCTTTCGAAGTTCCGACAGCGCCCTATGCACGACGAGCTGCCAGCAAGTCAGCAACCAAGAAGCTGACCAGCTGATGCTGATCTGACTAGCGCGGGATAAGGAAGGACTAGCCCTTCCTTATCCCGCTAAAGCACGCACGCTGCAGCGCCGACAAATACGTCGTGCGCGAGATACGGTCGAACATTGCCGGCGTTTGTAAGGACGAGCGTGGCTACACCCTACCCGAGATCCTGACGGCCGTCTCCATCATGAGCATCATCCTTGCCGTCGGGATCATCGTCTTGCTCGCTCTTCTGGAGCGCTGGCGGGTCGAGGCCGCCGCCGACCAGTTCGCCGCCGACCTGCGGCTCGCCCACACCAGGGCCACAGAGCAACTGACGGACTGGCGGGTCGTGTTCATGCACGACGGCACCCCTCTCAGTCATTGCTCCTCCGCGGACTACTGTATGGTCAAACTGAGCGTCCCTTACGGTGCCGGCGACCCGACTCCCGCGCTGGCTGAAGAGACCCCGCAGGTACGCCGCGAGTTGCCCGAATGGACGAAGATCAAGGACGTCACCTTCGATCCCGACTGCTCACACGGGGACTCGAATGCCGTAGTTCCACCGAGCTACTGTGGGTCCGACGCCTCACAGAACGGGGCCACGCGCACCCTCGAGTTCAACTCCAACGGCACGGTCAGGACCCTGAGACCAGGCCAGAGCGGTACCGTGGTGATCAGCTCGGAAGACGGTAGACCGACGTGCCCGGTCGTATTCAACGCCCCGACTTCGAGGATAAGGATCGGTGACATCTCCTATTAAGGGCACCACGGACGAATCCGGCTACTCACTTGTGGAGGTGATGGTGGCGATTGTGGTCCTCACTGTTGCCGTCGTACCCATGGTCGGCATGTTCGAATCGGCGATCCGTGCTGCGGACGCGAGCGGCGACTACGACGAGGCGCGGACTTGCGCCGTACAGAAGCTGGAACAGGTGAAGAGCCTTCCGTACGAGGCCGTCGAAGGAGGCTTGCAGGACGGCGTCTGCGCCCCTTCCGGTTTCGGCTACACGATAGCCACGCAGTCCATCGGCACAGATCTCGGCGACGGTTCAGGTGAGGAGGGGCTGTCGATGATCACCGTTACGGTCGACTGGGGAGGCGAGAATTCCTACGGCGTTTCTGGGGTGGTGTCAAGATGGTGAAGCGTGCAAGGAGACACTTATGTAAGGAGGCAGCAGGCTTCACGCTCGTTGAGGTACTCGTCGCCGCGACGATGATGTTCGCCGTGCTCTTCGCCCTATATGCGATCTTCGACGTGAGCGTAAGGGCCTTTGGTTACGGAGGTGACAGGCTGGAAGCCATCGGGAACGCCAGGCTCGCCCTCGGCAGGATGGAACGTGAGATCAGGGCCGCCTATCCGTACGACCTGACCTCGGATCCACCAGGGAGATACTTGTTCCTGGACCCGGCTGACCCCACGAAGCCGGCAGTGCCTACCCCATCCCGCATCGCCTTCGGCAACGAGACCGGGGGAGACCGCAGTATCGGTGCCACCGAGGTCATTGGCTACTATCTCAGCGGCCACGATCTGAAGCGGTCCAAAGGTGGCAGCGTTCAGACGCTCGTGGATTCCGTCCCCACAAACGGACTGCGATTTACCCCGTGCAAGAGCCCGGACGATTGTCCTCCGGCTCTGGCTATCACGGAAGAGGCGGAGATCCGGCTACTGCGCATAGAACTCTCCGTCGAAGTCAGGCAACGCGGTCAAGACCCAACCAGGCAGACGCTCGCAACCGACGTCTATCTCAGAAACCGCGGAGGCCAACGATGATCGGACACCTCCCGCGCGAGGAGAGGGGAATGGCGCTAGGGCTCGCGATCATCGTTGTGGTGGTCGTCGGTGTCATGGGAGCCGGTCTTCTTACCCTGGTCGCCACAGACCTGCGGGCCGTCATGGAGGTAAACAGGGGAGAGCAGGCCTTCGAACTAGCCGAAGCAGGGATCGAGGTCTCCAAAGCACACCTCGCGAACGATCCGAGCCAGGCCGACTGGGCCTCGGGGGAACTCCACATGACCGGCGTGGGTGAAGGCTCCGCAATAGTTACCGTCGAACACCACGACGAGAGCGCATCCTTAATAGCGGTCTCCACAGGCGAGTACCGTGGGACGAGGCGCAAGATCGAAGCCATCTTCTCCATCGAAGAAGGCAGGCCGAAGCTCCTGAGCTGGCGGGAACTCTCCGAGTAGGGCCGCAGATTGGTTGGATGGTTAGAATGCTGGCATGGAGGAGAGAGAAGAACGCGATGGAGCTGTCAGGGTAGGGATGATCTGGGGCGGCATCGGCGGGGTGGTTGGCCTGCTGGCATCGTTGCCCGGTTCATTGGTCGGGATACTGGTCGCCGGCTTTATCGGCTTCTCCTGCGGGAGAAGGGCGGCCGCTGCGGGAAGACGGGCTGGGGCGCTCTCAGGGCTGATCGGCGGTGCCGTCGCCGCGCCCGTGTACGTGCTCGGGTCTACACTCGGGGCGCTCCTTGCTGCACGCCTGATCGGGGCTGCCGAGATCGCCACGACCCTCTCGGAGGTGCTGGGTACCAAGGTCTCCGCCGATCTGGCCTGGACTTACTTCTTGTTCAGCCTCATTCTCTCTGCCATCCTCGAGGCCGCTATCCTGATCTCGGCCTCATCGGCCGCCGGAGCCTGGGCGAACAGGGCGAATAGAGACTAGACACGGCCTCTCAGCGCCCCTCCGCTCCTTGCTTTCTGGCTGCTTCCGCCGCGTTGTCTCCGAAAACGAACTCTCCGTCGTCGGGACGCGTGACGCCGGCACGCTCGAGGCGGCGGTCCTTCTGGTACTTCCTGATGGCGGCCTTCAGGGTCCCGAGACCGAGGGTCGCGCATTTGGGGCGGGAGGCGACGACCTGGCGTCCGAGCTGGTCGATCATCTCGTGGTAGTCCAGCTCTAGTACCTGATCCATGGTCAGGTCGCCCCTGTGAACATCCTCGAGGAGCATACTGCTCGCCGCCATGCTGATGGTGCAGCCCTCGCCCTCGTAGGTGACTTCCTCTATGTGCTCCTGGTCGTCGGACGCCTTGAGGTACACCGTCACCACGTCTCCGCAGCCAGGATTGCCGCCAGGCATCGCCACGTCGGCATCATCGAGAGCGCCCCGATGCCGCGGCTTCTGGTAGTGATCCAGCAGTATCTGTATCTGTAACTGCCTGTCCAACACGTAACCTTCCACTGTTTATCCCATAGATTTTCTAACGACGATTCTATCGCAAGCTCGTCCGCCGTCACGTAAACTTGCTACAGTTTGATACACTCAAGTCATGAGAGTGGGTATAGTCGGGCTGCCGAACGTCGGCAAGTCCACGGTATTCAATAGCCTCACGCGGGCGGGGGCCGAGGCCCAGAATTACCCTTTCACGACCATCGACCCGAATCTCGGTGTTGCCGTTGTACCCGACGAACGCCTGGTCGCCTTGGCCGGGGTGATGGGAAGCAAGCGCGTCGTCCCTGCGACGATCGACTTCGTGGACATCGCGGGGCTGGTGGGGGGCGCGAGCGCCGGAGAGGGGCTGGGCAACCAGTTCCTCGGGCACATCAGAGAGTGCGACGCCATAGCGCACGTCGTCCGCTGCTTCGAAGACGAGAACGTGGTACACGTCCACGCCGGTGTTGATCCCGAGGGCGACATCGAGACGATCGACACCGAGCTGTTGCTCGCAGACCTCGCTTCCGTCGAGCGGCGGCTGGAGCGGATCTCGCGTGCCGCCAAGGGCGGCGACGCCAAGCTCGAAGCCGAGGCGGCCGAGTTGGAACGGCTACGCGACCATCTCTCTGACGGGAATCCGGCGCGCGTCTATCCGGCGACTGAGACTCTGGCTGAGACCATGGGCACCCTCATAACGGCCAAGCCGACGCTCTACGTGGCGAACGTGGACGAGGAGTCCGTCGCAGAAGGGAACCGCTACAGCTCGCAGGTCGAGAAGCACAGTAGCCGCGAGGGCGCTGAGGCCGTACGGATCTCTGCGAAGCTCGAAGCCGAGGTCGTCGAACTACCAGAAGACGAAGCCGCAGAGTACCTGGCGATGCTTGGCGTAGAGACTACGGGCTTCGAGGAGTTCGTGCGGGCGGCGTACCGGCTGCTCGGCCTCGTCACCTTCTTTACCGCTGCGGAGAAGGAGGGGCGGGCCTGGACCGTACAGGATGGCTCGACGGTGCGGCAGGCCGCCGGGTGTATCCACACCGATATGGAGCGGGGCTTTATCGCGGCCGAGGTCGGAGACTGGGAGGATCTGGTCGCCGCCGGGTCCTGGGCAAGGGCCAGGGAGGTTGCGAAGGTCCGTCTCGAAGGCCGCTACTACATAGTAAAAGACGGCGACGCCGTACTCGTCCGTTTCAACGTCTAGACCGTGCAGCCTTTCGTCAGGCCGAAGAAGCCGCTGCAAGAATCCCGCCTCGCGCTCGTCACGACCGGCGGCGTCCACCTACCTGAGCAGCCGCGCTTTGACATTGACGACCCAGCCGGCGACTGCTCCTACCGGGAGATCCCGACCAGTGCCGACGATCTCACCTGGGCCCACGCTTACTACAGGCCGGACGAGGGTAGCGACCTTGACACTATCTTTCCTCTCCAGACCCTCCGTAGACTTGCCAGAGATGGTGTGGTCGGCGAGCTGTCGGGGCGCCACTTCTCCTTTATGGGAGCCATCCACGACCCGACCCAGCTGGTAGAGAATACGGGACCCGAGGTCGCCGGCAAACTCGTGGAAGACCTTGTAGACATCGTGCTGCTCACTCCCTCGTGACCCTTGTGCCACCGGTCCGTCGGACTGGTCTGCAACGTCATCGAAGGCCGGGGAATCCCCACCGTTACACTGGCTATGGAGCACGGCGTCAGGGCACCGCGGGTCGGTTTCGTGCCTTTCCCGTACAACCTCCCGATGGGCGAACCCCATGACAGCGAGGGGCACAGGCTGATAGCACTCGCCGCGCTGGCCTTGCTCTACGAACTGGATCAGCCTGGTGAGGTGGAGTTGTAGGCTTCAGGTGTCAGGCTACAGGCATCAGGTCTTGCCGGGTCTAGGGCCGTGAGTCGAAGCAGAGTTGCGGTTCTCGAGGTGCCTCATCTGGACGGTTAGTACCATTACGTTTTTCCTGACGGCTGATACCTGAAACCTGAAGCCTGAGATATAATCTCTTTGCGTATAGACCGAGTGCGAAGGTGAGACCGTGGCCCTGTTGCTGGTATTGTTCATAGCGTTTTTCGTGGTTGTGTTCCTCTTCCTGCTGCCGATACTGTTCTCGCTGCAGGCTTTGGGCAGCCTTTTCGTCTATCCGCGGCAGCTACGGGCGATCTTCGGGAACAAGATCCTGCGCCGCAACCACGCCCTCGAGCATGCGACCATAGTGGTAATGATGGAGAGGGAGCCAGGCCGCAGGCTGAACGGGTTCTCCACTGACGACGGGTTCTTCGTGCAGGGCGTACGCTCCATAGCCGAGGTCGAGAGCGCCGCCAGAGAGGCCATTCGAAGGCTGCGTAACGGGGAGAAGAGCCTAGCTATCCACCGCAACTGCGGCACGACCATTGTGGCCGCAAACCTGCTCGCCGCGATCTTCTTCCTGGTCTCCCTCGGGTTGGGTCTTTTCTATCTCGACGTGAATTGGCAACTCTACCTCATGATCCTTGGCAGCGTCGTCCTCGCTTTTGCCCTGCGGATCCCTTTAAGCCTCCTTCTGCAGAGGTTCGTCACCACCGATGCGGACCTGAAGAACGCGGAAGTCGGATGGGTGGAGCCGGCGCAACCGGGAGACCTCAAGAGCGGAATTTTCGGGCTCCTGCTCGCCGCATCGACCGTGCAGGTGCGTGTCTTCCATACCGACCCTGACGCAGTGGAGATCTTCCGCGACGACGGCGCTATAGTTCGTTAAGAAGGCAACAGGTTTCAGGCAGCAGGTTTCAGGTTTTGCCCTGGATCGTTCCCCCTGCTGAGTACGCCTGCTGTCTCATGCCCCAGCCCTATACCTGATACCTGAAACCTGTTGCCTGTAGCCGCAGTTTGCGCAGCAAACTGCTCTATTCGGCCAAGAGCGCCGGGTCGAGGATCCAACCCTCGTCGGGATCGCACTCCGGCGGTACGCCGTATCCTTCATCCCTCTTTTCGTAGGCCCACGCTGCCTGGACCGCGCACAGCAGTGAGTCGAGCGCGTCGGCGGATGGATCGCTGACGAACTCCTCCCTCCAGCGGGCGTCCATCTCCACTGCGAATCCATAGACGTCCTTGAGGACGGCTGACTCGAGCCCGCGCAGAAGCGTCTCCCTGGCGGACCTCCTCTCCGGCGTGTCGGGCACGCCGTCCCTCTTGTACGCCGTGCGGCCCAGAAAGCGGCGGGCGACGACGGCCGGGTAGGCTTCGACTGCCACTCGCCCGTCTCCGTTGCGGCGGCAGGGTTCGACACGCACGCCTGAAGTGAGGAGGCGAGGCGCCCCCTGGTAGAACATCTTCCCTACGGGAACCCGGAACAGCATCATCGCGCTGCTGGATCCACTCCTGAGGTCGGCGAGCCGGTAACGCCACTTGCTGCCGGCCGGCCTCAGGGCCATGTCGGCGCGGATCTTCCCCTCGAATTCTTCTTTGGGGAGCGTTCCGACCTCCCGAACGTATCCTTCCCAACTCTCCGGCCACCCGAGGGCGGCCACCAGGGATCGCGGCTGGCCGAACGGGAAGTCCATCCCGCACACCCATGGCCCCTGTCTCCGCAAAAAGTCTTCGAAGCCGCCGAAGTTGGTCAGCGTCTGCGAGTCCTCCACGCGCAGGGAGCCCCCTTCCAGAGAGCAACAGAGGACGATGAGGGGTTTCCGGCGTCCGGGGGCGCTCGTGAAGTCGAGGCCGTAGATCCTCACGCAAGTACCTTCGGTGCGGCCTTACCGGCCCTTACGATTTTGCCTGACTTTCGTGTGAACGTCTGAAGTCTGCGTTCGAGCCTCTCCCCTGCCCGTAGATCAGCGCGAAGCGCTGGTGGTTTGTTCTTGTACTGGTGCCCCCGCCCGTGCGCAACCGGTGCAGTTGGCCTCCTTGGTAGTGGTTACCCAGTCCTCGTCGTCAATGGGCCTGCCGCAGTACGTCTCCCTCAGTTGCGGCTTGGCTACATGCACCCTGCCGATGCCGTTCGCCTGGCGAATGTTCATCTCTCTCCTTTTCACTGCCTGCCCGCCAAGTCTAACCCGTCAGTCGACCAACGTAGGCCCCACGCTCTCCGCAACGACAGCGTAGAGCGGGTCGGAAAACAAACGGCGGGGACTGCGGTCGAGGCTGCGGATGTTATGGAAGTTCCCGGCATCCTTATAGTAGCCCTCGACAAGCCGCATGTGGCCCCGGTCGTCCAGGCGGTGCCAGATCTCGACTGCCTTCGTAGGAAAGCAGCGATTCGAGAAGGAGATGATCGTGGGAGCGCCGACCTTCAGCACTCGACCAACTTCGCGCAGCACCTCAACGGGCCTGGTCAGGTAGTCGATGGATACGCAGATCCCAGCCCCGTCGAACTCCGCCTCTCCGAACGGTAGTTCGGGTTTCGTGTTCAGGTTCTGGACCACGTAGGCGTCGAGCCTCTCGTTGCGGCGCAACTCCACCTCGTTCATGCCCAGCCCGATCACACGCCGGTATACGACCTCAGGCGGCAGATGGCTTACCCAACTGCTCATCAGGTCGAGAATCTCGCCGCCTGGTGGGAAGAACTCCCGATATAGTTGTGTGACAGCGGCAATAGCCCGTTCGTCTATGTGCGTGACGAGCCTGGGCGTCAGGTAGAATTCCTCGTCAGGCGCCTCGTCGGAACGCCTGAAAGCGTCCCCTGGAACCTGCGCCAACTTCTTGCCTCCCTCCGGCCGCTCTTACCAACCTCATATTATGCAGGTTCGTGCTACCCGTCTATGATCTCGTGTACCCCGGTCTGGTGTAACCTGGAACGCTATGAGTTCGGAGCAAACAGGCAGGCATTTCACGGTGGCGGTGTTCGTAGTGTGGGAGGACAAAGTACTCTTGCACCTCCATCGCAAACTCGACATGTGGCTCCCGCCGGGCGGGCATATCGAGAAAGATGAGCTACCCGACGAGGCGGCCGTGCGCGAGGTCTTGGAGGAAACGGGCGTGAAGGTCGAACTCGTGGGGGAGAGGCGTGCGGATGTTGACGACCCCATTCAACTCCACCGCCCCGCCGGGGTGCAGTTGGAGAACATCGGGCCCGGGCACCAACACATAGACCTGATCTACTTCGCCAAGCCGCGTGGGTCGGTAAAGATCCACGCAGACTACAGCGGAGATAGGGTCGGATGGTACGGTCCAAAGGACTGGGACGCGATGACCGTCAACGCCGAGGTCAGGGGCTGGTGCGAGCGGGCGCTCTCGGACCTCGAAGGCTACGGGTCGGAGCAGTCGCGACGGTAGCCGCAGTTGGGACAGATGAGCTTGCAATGGAGGCCGTACATCTCCGCGCCGCAGACCTCGCAGTCCTCGCCAGAAGGTTTCAGTAGCTCGGTGGTCTGCGCCTGCTGTGCGCTCTCTTCGTCCATCATCCGAAGTATACGGCGCGGCTGCGACAACGGCGACGCTAGCCTGAGCGCTGCGTGTCTTTCGGGGCCGAAGCCGTCTGGAGGATCCTGCCGATGCGGGCGGCGCTGAGCGTCTTGAGCGCGTTGTAGGAGAGGACCTTCTGCACCTGGCGGAGCGAGGCTCCCAATGCCCTGGTTAGAACCTGCAGGGCAGTCAGACTCTGCTGGAGTTCGGAGATCTGGATTGGAAGCTCCGCGGCGCGGGCGTTGAGGGCAGAGAGGCTACTCTCGAGCTCATCGGTCCGTGCCGCAAGACGGGCGACCTCGTCCGTAACCTCCCCCTGGAAGGCCGCGCGGGTGCGGCGAAACCTCAGGTACGCCCCGAGCGCGCGAAAGGCTGTGACCGATGAGATCAGGGCCCCAAGTAGGATCAGGATCAGCAGAACGGTAGACATATCCTCGGCTACCGTAACACGCCGCTCCTCTACTTTACAATCTCCTGGCCGGTGTTAGAATCTCGCCTACGACGCGGGGTGGAGCAGTCTGGTAGCTCGTCGGGCTCATAACCCGAAGGTCGCAGGTTCAAATCCTGCCCCCGCTACTTCTCTGAGTACCCGCAGGCGCGGGTCTTTATCGTATCCGGGACAGTCACGATACGGTCTTCTACAAGTGGGTCCGTGTGGTTCCTCAAGGCGTCTGGCTGGATTCTTGGCGCTTGATTCTGCGGAACAGATCGTATACGGACGGCGCGCCTGCGAAACACCACAGCGCGATCACCGGGTCGCAAATGGCACATCCGAACGACGAATCTGCAACGAATGGAACAATGGGATTACCGTGAAGATGGTGCAGCACATCCCAGCCAGTATGCAAGAGCCATCCAACTCCTATGAAGGTATAGGATCGCAGACCTCGGAAGGCGCAGTAGGTGACCATGACCATGAAAGCAAATTCCCAGATGCCGAAACCCCCGTTCAGATATGCTGCGCCTGCGCCCGCGATCATGATGGCATTGAAGTTCTGCCTGTTCGGCTCTTTGAACAAAGAACACAGCGAAATATAGACAAGCGCGACGATAATCGGCCCGAGTATGCTCATGATTTGCACCAGAAGATCCCTTCAGAATAGCCTCGCATAGCGGGCGGCTTCACACCGGCATCTGTATTCTGGACGAAAAGAGCGAATACGTCTCGTCTACGAGGGAGAACGCAGGGTTTAGGATCGGGAACGGTGGGGTAGGCAGCCTAGACCACCGTGCGTCAAGAGCTGCAGCGGTAGCTGCGGCGCACGGACAGCGTTTATCTGGGAACGAACGGGTCGGAAAGGACGAACATGAGCGAAGAGAGCGGCAGTAGACAGGGAAGCCCCCTCAAGAGCGAGATGGGCACCACTACTATCAGCAGCGCGGTTGTCTCTCAGATAGCGGGCATCGCTGCGCAGGAGGTAGAGAAGGTGCAGATGGCTGGGGGCACCTCCGCGGCCGTCGGTGGGTTCCTGCAGAGCGTGGCAGGCGGCAGCACGAGCGGCGGGAACCTCTCCAGGGGCGTTAGCGTCGAGGTCGGTGAGGAAGAGGCCGCCGTGGACCTGACGATGACCGTTGAGTATGGCCAGTCGATACCCAGGGTTACAGAGGCCGCGCGGCGAAATGTGATCAACCGCGTCGAGAGCCTCTCTGGCCTGCGTGTGACCGAAGTCAACATAACCGTCAACGACGTCCAGATCCCTGAAGAGCAGTCGATGCTGGAAGAGCAGCCGGCCTGAGCTAGGGGACCACCCACAGGATGCAGGACCGGGGCACCGCGCCCCGGTCTATCCTTTTGCGGGCCCCCGCAGTTCTCTAAACTGTCTGCATGGGATTCTCGGAAGCGGTGCTGCTGACCGTGGGGCGTTACGGCATGGACCTCCGTCGCCCGCTGGCGCTGGTCTCCGGCGGCCCCGACTCGGTGGCGCTGCTTCGGGTGATCCTCGCCCTCGGCGGCGAACCTGTGGTGCTGCACGTGGACCACGGCCTGCGCGGCGAGGGATCTCACGAAGATGCAGAGTTCGTCAGCGACCTCTGCAGGCAGTTGGGCGTGAGGTGCGAGGTGCGTCAGATCGGGATCGAAGGCGATTCCAATCTGCAGGAGCGGGCGCGTGAGGAGCGATACAGACTCGCCGAGGAGGTGGCTGTCCGTCTGGGACTGCGGGTGGTTGCCACGGGCCACACCGCCGACGACGTGGCCGAGACCGTGCTCATGAACCTGGCAAGGGGCACAGGATTGCGCGGGCTCGTTGGCATCCCGCCCGTGCGAGGTAGGATCCAACGCCCCCTTACCGGGCGCACGCGCGGGGAGGTCCTGAATTACCTGAGAGAACTGAACCAGCCTTATCGTACGGACCCGACGAACCTGACAGACAAGTACGCCCGCAACCGCATCCGTCTCGAAGTCCTGCCCATCCTGGAGGATCTGTATCCGGCGGCGGCCGGCAACATCGCCCGCGCCGCTTCCCTCGTCCGCGAGGACCTCGAAGTCCTCGAAGGGCTTGCTACCCGGGTCTTAGAGCGGAGAGGAGAGGAGGTGGTCCTGCCGCTCGATCGGCTCACGGAGTTGCGGCCATCGCTCCGGCGCCACGCGGTGCGCCTGGCATACACGACCCTGGTCCCCGAGGCAGCGCCGCTCCCTTCGAGCCTTGTCGAGGCGGTGCTGGGACTCCTGGAAGGCGGCGAGGGTACGCGGACGTTGGACCTGCCTGGTAGAGTAGTCGCCTCGGGCCGTACAGGGGCTGAGCTCGCACTCTACATCAAGCCGCGGTCGACGGTGTCGGGAAGGGGGAAGATCAGGGCCGGCGAGACCGTTACGTTCGGGGGATGGAGGATCTCGGCGCGGGAGCTATCTGGCTACGATCCTGTGGATGCGGCTCTCCCTGAGGTCGTCTACCTCGACTCTGGGAAGGGACCTTACGGGGTGCGGATGGCGCGGGAGGGGGATATTATCCGGCCTCTGGGTCTCGGCGGGACCAAGAAGGTCTTTAGGGCGATGATGGACAGGAAGGTACCGAGAGATCTCAGGCGCATGACGCCCGTCGTTGTGGACGGGCGGGGTGAGGTCGCCTGGATAGTGCTCGGCGAACTCGACGAGCGGTTCAAGGTGGATGAGAGGATGCAGAAGGTTCTCAGGCTGGAGGTGGCAAGAATCTCGTGAATATGTCCAGTATGATGCCAGACGTGAAAGAGGTGCTAATAACCTCACAGCAGATCGAGGAGAAGGTGCGTGAGATCGGGGCGCGCATCACCGAGGATTACAGGGGCGAGAAACCGCTCCTGATCGGTGTCCTGCGCGGCGCGGTCGTGGTAATGAGCGACCTCATGCGCAACATAGACCTCAAGTGCGAGCTGGATTTCATGGACATAAGCTCCTATGGTTCTGGTAGCTCATCGAGCGGTGTCGTCCGCATTCTCAAGGACCTCGAAGAGGACATCACGGACCGTCACGTACTGATCGTCGAGGACATCGTAGACACGGGGCTCACGCTCTCATACCTGAGGCGTTCCCTGCTCGCCCGCAAGCCGGCCTCGCTCGAGATCTGCGCCCTCCTCTCCAAGCCCTCCAGGCGGCGTACTGACCTCGAAGTCAGATACCTCGGCTTCGAGGTGCCAGACGAGTTCGTCGTCGGATACGGGCTCGACTACGGGGGTGCCTACCGCAACCTCCCCGACATCTGCGTCCTCAAGCCAGAGGTCTTCGCGACCGGCTGAGAGAAAGAGCGTCCTATTCGGTGCGCAGGTAGTATAATTCCCATGTCCTAAACGCAATTCGTGGAAGGTAAGAGGCTTTGGGCAGAATCTTGAGAAGCGGCGGGCTGCTGTACTTCGTCATCCTCATAGTCTTGGCCGTCGTCCTGGTAAACATGTTGAGCCGGGGCAACCCGGACGTGGACGAGCTGAATTCCCAGCAGTGGAATCAGGCGGTTCAGGACAAGACTTTGGTCACCGGACTCTCCAAGACCAACGAGAACTATTTGACGATCTTCGACGAGGACCAGACGGTTAGAGGTCTCCGGGATACCGGTCAGGGAAAATCCACGAAGTTCGAGTACTCCTACACGCAGATGACCGACGTGGCAAGCCAGCTGGACGAACAGGACATAGCCTACTCGGTGGACCCGCAGAACACGGGCTTCTGGCTCACCCTGCTCGGCACCCTGGCGCCGATCCTGCTTATCGTATTGTTCTTCATCCTGTTCATGAGCTCCATGCAGGGCGGCGGAAATAGGGTCATGAGCTTCGGCAAGAGCCGTGCCCGTAGGATGACCAAAGACCAGCCCAAAGTCACCTTCTCAGACGTCGCAGGAGCCGACGAGGCCGTACAGGAGCTAACCGAGATCAAAGAGTTCCTCGAAGCACCCCAGAAGTTCCAGAAGCTCGGTGCTCGTATACCCAAAGGCGCGCTCCTCGTCGGGCCTCCGGGTACAGGCAAGACCCTCCTCGCGCGCGCCGTCGCCGGTGAGGCCGGTGTACCCTTCTTCTCGATCTCGGGCTCGGACTTCGTCGAGATGTTCGTCGGCGTCGGTGCCTCCAGGGTGCGCGACCTCTTCGAGCAGGCCAAGCAGAACTCTCCCTGCATCATCTTCATGGATGAGATCGACGCCGTAGGCCGCCAGCGCGGCGCCGGCCTCGGGGGCGGTCACGACGAGAGGGAGCAGACGTTGAACCAGCTCCTCGTCGAGATGGACGGCTTCGACTCTAAGAGCGGGATCATCATGCTCGCCGCCACCAACCGCGCTGACATCCTGGACCCCGCACTCCTCAGGCCAGGCCGTTTCGACCGCCAGATCGTGGTCGACAGGCCAGACCTCCCAGGGAGAGAGAAAATCCTCAGGGTCCACACCCGTGGCAAGCCCCTCGGCCCGGACGTGGAGATCGGTACGCTCGCCAGGGGGACCCCAGGCTTCACCGGCGCCGACCTGGCCAACCTCGTCAACGAGGCCGCGCTCCTTGCGGCCCGTCACGACAAGGACCAGGTCGACATGCTAGAGATGGAGGAGGCCATAGACCGGGTGATCGCCGGCCCAGAGAGGAAGACGCGCCTCATCTCCGACAAGGAGAAGGAGATCACCGCCTATCACGAGGGCGGGCACGCCATCGTCGGCGCGCTTCTTCCCGAGGCCGATCCGGTGCACAAGATCACCATTATCCCGCGCGGCCAGGCACTTGGCGTAACCATGAGCCTGCCCACGGAGGACCGCTTTATGATGAGCCGCGGCCAGCTCATGGCGCAGCTCGCGATGATGCTCGGCGGTCGGGCCGCCGAAAGGGTGATCTTCGACGAGATCACCACGGGCGCCTCCAACGACCTCGAGCGAGTAACGCAGACCGCCAGGCAGATGGTCACCCGCTTCGGGATGAGCGAGAAGCTCGGGCCAATGGCGCTCGGGCACCAGCAGGGACAGGTCTTCATGGGCCGCGACTTCAACAACCAGCCGGATTACTCAGACGAGATCGCTTTCCAGATAGACAAGGAGATCCGCAGGATCGTCGATGAGTCCTACGACACCGCCGAAGACCTGCTGGTTCGCAACCGTGAGCTGCTCGATAAGCTCTCCGCCGAGCTCATCGAGTATGAGACCGTAGACGCCAATCACCTGAAGCGCCTGATCGAGGAGTACGCCGTGGATAACGTCTCACCGAACGGCGCCGTCCCTGACTCCGACGGCCGCTACAGGGGTAGATACCAGGACTAGATGGGCCGCACGGCCCGGAACACAGACAGGGCCGGAACCCTTGCGGGGGGTCCCGGCCCTGTCGTCGTCGGCATCATCAACGTCACCCCCGACTCCTTCTCCGACGGCGGGGACTTCCTCGATCCGGAAGCCGCGGCAGAGCACGCCGTTACCATGCTCGACGAGGGGGCCGAGATCCTGGACCTCGGTGGAGAGTCCACCCGTCCCGGCTCAGACCCGGTCTCGCAGAAGGAGGAGGTACGGCGCGTCGTCCCTGTGGTCGAGAGAATACTCTCCGCGCGCCCAGGGGCGGTGATCTCGGTCGACACTTACCGGTCCGGCACCGCCGCAGCAGCCCTCGAAGCCGGCGCAAGCTTCGTCAACGACGTTACCGCGCTTCGCGGCGACCCTCGCATGGCCTCCGTTATACATGAGGCGTCATGCCCCGTGGTCCTGATGCACATGCAAGGTGAGCCGAAGACCATGCAGAAGGAACCCCACTACGAAGACGTGGTGCGCGAGGTCAGAGACTTCCTGGCGCGGAGGGCCGATCATGCCGTCGCGGCTGGCATCAGGCCAGAGAACGTGATCGTGGATCCCGGCATCGGCTTCGGGAAGAACCTCGAGCACAACCTGGCGCTTCTGCGCAACCTCGACGCTATCGTAGATCTTGCGTTCCCTGTACTCATCGGGGCCTCGCGCAAGAGGTTCATAGGCAGGATCACGGGCCTCCAGGAGGCGAAACAGCGCGTCTTCGGCACGGTGGCTACGACGGTGCTCGCCTACGAACGGGGCGCTACCTTCTTCCGGGTGCACGACGTGCGCGCCAACCGCGAAGCGCTCGCAGTCGCCGAAGCCGTGCTCCACACCTTCCGCCGGTGACGCCTACATTCCTGAGCCTCGGTAGCAACCTGGGCGACCGCCTGGCCTACCTGAGGGCATCGGTCACCGCCCTCGGCCGGGGTCCTCGGATGAGGGTCACAGGTACGTCGAAGGTCTACGAGACGGTGCCCGTCGAAGTCGAGGAGGAGCAGCCGGACTATCTGAATTGTGTGGTCGAGCTGGAGTGCGGCGTCCCAGCGATCGAGTTGCTCCGTTACTGCCAGGGGGTCGAGGCGGCGCTCGGCCGTGAGCGCGGCGAGGCTGGCGAGAAGGCCTCACGCACGGTGGATATAGACGTGTTGCTGTTCGGAGAGGAGACCATTGCGGAGCCTGAGCTCCTTGTACCGCACGCTGGGGTGACGCGTGCCTTCAACCTCAGGGGGCTCGCGGACCTGGATGTGGATCTGTATATTCCAGGGCGCGGAACGGTCCAAGAGTTGCTCGGAAGAGCGGAACAGGGAGGAATCCTGACGTTCGGGGAGGCTGAAGAACTTTGTTGATGGCTGTGGACGTCGGGAATACACAGACCGTCCTCGGCTTCTTCGAAGGGGAGGAGCCACGTGGAAAGTGGCGTATCGCGACGGAGGTGCACAGGACGGCCGACGAGCTCGCCGTCTTCTTCGCAGGACTTCTCGCGCTCGAGGGTCTTCGCCTCGACGCGGTGGACGCTGTGATCGTCTCCAGCGTCGTGCCTGGTCTCACCCGCTCTTACCGTAACCTCGCCTCCGAGGTCTTCGAGGTGCCCTTCTACGGGGTGACCGCGGAGATGGAGACCGGCCTCGACAACCGCTACGACGACCCCGAGGCCGTCGGGGCCGACAGGATCGTCAACGCTGTCGCGGCGGGGAGGCACTTCGGGTTCCCCGCGATCATCGTCGACATCGGCACGGCGACGACCGTCGAGGCCGTAAACGGCGAAGCATGCTACCTCGGGGGCGCGATACTGACAGGCCTCTATGTATCATTGGAGGCGCTCGTCTCCAGAACGGCCAAGCTTCCTAGCGTTGACCTCGAAGAAGCACCACCGAGGGTCATAGCCACCAATACTCCCGACTCCATCCGCAGCGGTTTCATCTACGGCTACGCCGGCGCGGTCGACGCCCTGATCAGGAGATCCCGTGAAGAGCTCGGCGAGGACGGCGTCAAAGTCGTCGCGACGGGCGGCCCGGCTGGGGTAATAGTGCCATACTGCCGCGAGATCCAGCACTTCGACGCCGACCTCACCCTAAAGGGTCTGCTGGCACTCTACGAGATGAACGCGAAATAAGGCTTCAGGCAACAGGTTTCAGGCATCAGGTAGTGCCGGACCATCTCCGCGACGACAACGGCACTCCCTGCCGAGAAAGTTCCGTAACCATCAGGTGCCTTACAGGTCATTCGGGGCCTCAATTCAAAGCCCTGAAGCCTGAAGCCTGTTGCCTGAAACCTGTTGCCTAACTTCATTGACACCCCTTGCACCCGCCCTTATAATCTCGCGGCTTATGACCGACAAGAACCAGGAGCTCGTCACCCCAGAGGGCCTCGAGAAGCTCCAGAAGGAACTCGCATACCTTACAGACACGCGTCGTAAGGAGGTCGCCGACCGCATCCGTCAGGCCCGTGATTTCGGGGACATCTCGGAGAACTCCGAGTACGACGACGCGAAGAACGAGCAGGGCTTGTTGGAGCGCCGCATCGGTGAGCTACAGCGCAGGGTACGTAACGTGAGGGTGGTCGACCCTTCTGAGGTCGAGGAAGATGCGGTCGACCTTGGGACCACGGTGACCCTCAGGGTCGTCGGCGAGAAGGGGCAGGAGCGGACTTTCCAGATCGTCGGCGCCAACGAGTCGGACCCGACGAGCGGGAAGCTAAGCCACGCCTCCCCGGTAGGCCGGGCGGTGCTCAAGAGGAAGGTGGGGGAGAAAGTCATGGTCTCCACCCCCCGCGGCGCGACGGAGTACGAGATAGTCAACGTCGAGGCGGCGAGCTAGCCGGCGGTTGCGGATCTTCTCTACGATCCCCACAACCGAACTTGCTTGGAGCATCACGTGAACGAGACCGGCATTACGCATACCCGTCTGGGCCGAGAGGGTAGCCGAAACCCTGGGCGAAGGCCCACACGTGGTCGTAAGCGGTATCAGCGTCTCCGGCAACATCCACGCTGGCAACCTGCGTGAGGTCCTCGTCGCCGAGGCGGTGGCAAACGCTTTGCGGCAACGCGGCGAGGAGGTTCGCTTTATCTTCCACGCGGATACGATCGACCCGCTACGCAAGATAGCCCCAGGCATCCCCCAGAGCTACGAGGAATACATCGGCCACAGCCTCTCGCACATACCGGACCCCGAGGGCTGCCACGTCTCCTACGCAGAGCACTTCCTCGTCCCCTTCGAGGAGGCGCTCCTCGAGATGGAGATGGATATCGAGGTCCTCCGTTCGCACGATCTGTACGAGCAGGGCGTCTACACCGAGGTGACCCGCGAGGCCATCGAACACACCGACGACTTGCGCGAGATACTCCAGGACGTCACGAATCGAAAGATGCCAGAGCACTGGTCGCCCTACCTGCCGCGCGCCTCGTCGGGGAAGTTGACCGGCTTGCGTGTCCTGGAACACCTGCCGGAGCAGACCAGCGTCGTCTTCGCTGATGAGGACGGTTTCGAAGAGGCGGTCGACTACTCCAAGGGCGAGGGCAAGCTGGGTTGGCGGGTCGAGTTGGCGGCCCGGTGGAAAGCGCTCGGGGTAACCTTCGAGCCTTTCGGCAAGGATCACACCAGTCGCGGTGGCTCGACCGACACCGCTGACCGGATGGCCGGTGGAGTCTTCCACTACCCGGTGCCTGGCCGCTACGAGTATGAGTGGATAGGGCTCAAGGGCCGCGGGGACATGAGCAGCTCCCGGGGCATCGTGCTCCTGCCGAAGGATCTCCTCGAGATAATGCCTCCCGGCGCCGTGCGGCGCATCATCCTCGGCCGCGACCCTGCCCGTCGCTTCGACATCGACCTCGAAGGCGGCTTCCCGCGCTTTATGGACGAGTACCGGGCAGAGGCCGGCGAGCCTTACGTTCCCTTCACCCACCTGGTCACCGTCGCCCAGACCGTAGGCGAAGACACGGACGCTGCCGCACAGATGCTGCGCCGCGGTGGGTACGGGGAGGCAGCCAGAGACACGGACAAGCTGGCGCGGGACCTCTACTACGCCCGCAACTGGGCCGCGGAGTGGGCTCCCGAGTCGATGCGGCTAGGGCTGCTGGAGCAGGCCGAGTCGGAAGAGGCGGCCGCAGGGCTCGACGACGAGCAGCGTGCTTACCTGCGCGAGGTCTCCGGAAAGCTCCAGGCCGAGATGGACGGAGAGGCCGTCCAGGACTTGCTGTACTCGACCGCCATCGAGCGTGGGCTCAAGCCAAAGAGGGCGTTCTCCGCCGTCTACAGAGTCTTGCTCGGCAAGAGTAGCGGGCCCAAGGCAGGCCCTTTCATCGCCGGATTGACCCTGGATCAGGCCCGCGAGAGGCTCTCCGTGTGAGACTAGACACCGAAGAGGTGGGATGTTGGCGGTATGCTTCTGCAAAGCGCTACAGGAGGACGAGACGGCCCACCGTAGCACGAGGTATAGCGCTTAGAGCGTAAAGCTTCAGGCGGGTACCGAAATACAGGCCCAACGGTTGTATACTTCTAGTCAGCCGGCACGAGCTAGAGAGGTACGCATTAGAGAGGCGCACTTTATTTCGAAAGGCAGATTTTTTATAGATGTGTAATCCGTCGATCCCCGGTAGTCGTATACAGCAAGAGACCGTTATGACCCCCGATGCCGTGAAGGACCCTCGAAGCAGAGGAGATTCCCGCTAATGTTCGAACGTTTCACGGAGCGGGCCCGCAAGGTCGTGGTGCTCGCACAGGATGAGGCCCGTCATTTCAACCACAACTACATAGGCACCGAGCACCTGCTCCTCGGTCTACTTCGCGAGGACGAGGGCGTCGCGGCCCAGGCGCTCTACTCCCTGAACGTCGTCCTCGACGAGGTGCGCGAACAGGTAGAGAGCATCGTCGGCTACGGCGAGGAAGGCACTGGCGCGCAGGCGCCGTTCACCCCGCGCTCGAAGAAGGTTCTGGAGCTCGCGCTCAGGGAGGCGCTGCAGCTCGGCCACAACTACATTGGCACAGAGCACATCCTGCTCGGGCTGGTAAGGGAGAGCGAGGGCGTCGCCGCGAGGGTTCTCTCCAACCTCGACGTCGACCCTGACAAGGTGAGGCGGGAGGTCGTCAGGAGGCTCGGCGGCGGCCGCAGCCGCAGCCGCGGTGGTGGCGAGGCCGGCGGCGGTCGCGCGGCCGAGGCCAAGCGGCCCAAGACCCGCCAGCTCGACCAGTACGGCAGGAACCTCACGTCATACGCCGAGGAGGACAAGCTCGACCCTGTTATCGGCAGGAGCCAGGAGATAGCGAGGATCATGCAGATCCTCGTCAGGCGCACCAAGAACAACCCCGTTATCATCGGTGAGCCTGGCGTCGGCAAGACCGCCATCGTCGAGGGGCTGGCCGAGGAGATCGCGGAGGGTAAGGTACCCGAGATCCTCGGGGACAAAGAGGTCTATACGCTAGACCTCGGTGCCCTGGTCGCAGGGTCCAAGTACAGGGGCGAGTTCGAAGAGCGCCTCAAGAAGATAATGAAGGAGATCACAGACCACGGCGACATCATCCTGTTCATCGATGAGATCCACAATCTGGTCGGAGCAGGGGCCGCTGAGGGTGCCATAGACGCAGCCTCCATCCTCAAGCCGGCGCTGGCGCGGGGTGAGATCCAGGTCATCGGCGCGACGACGATAGATGAGTACCGCAAGTACGTGGAGAAGGACAAGGCCCTGGAACGGCGCTTCCAGACCATCCAGGTCGGCGAGCCTTCGGTCGAGGAGACCGAGCTTATCCTCAAGGGCCTGCGCGAGAAGTACGAGTCGCACCACAACATAGATATAACGGACGAGGCGCTCAAGGCCGCTTCGCAACTCGGCGACCGCTACATATCGGACCGCTTCCTGCCCGACAAGGCCATCGACCTCGTCGACGAGGCGGCATCCAAGATGAGGATAAAGACCATGTCCTCGCCGCCCTACTACAAGGAGATAGACGAGGAACTCGCCGCGGTGCGCTCCGAGAAGGAGGCCGCCATCGACGGCCAGGAGTTCGAGAAGGCCGCGCGATTCCGCGACTCCGAGCGCAAGCTCGTCGCCCAGCGCCGCGAGCTCGAGAAGGCCTGGCGCGAGGGTAAGATCGAGGAGAAGCGCGTCTCCATCGGTGAGAACGAGATCGCCGAGATCGTCTCTATGTGGACCGGCATCCCGGTCAAGAAGATGACCGAAGAAGAGTCCGCGCGTCTCCTGCAGATGGAGGACGCCCTGCACGGGCGCATCGTCGGACAGAACGAGGCCATAAAGGCCGTCTCCCGATCCATCAGGCGTACGTTTGCGGGCATAAAGGACCCGAACCGCCCGAGCGGCTCGTTCGTCTTCCTCGGTCCTACCGGGGTCGGCAAGACCGAGCTCGCCCGGACGCTCGCCGAGTACCTCTTCGGCAACCAGGACGCCATGATCCGGCTCGACATGTCCGAGTACATGGAGCGCCACACGGTCTCGCGTCTCGTCGGTTCGCCTCCTGGCTACGTCGGCTACGACGAGGGCGGCCAGCTCACCGAGCAGGTGCGCCGTCGTCCTTACTCGGTCGTCCTCTTCGACGAGATCGAGAAGGCCCACCCTGACGTCTTCAACATCATGTTGCAGATTCTGGAGGACGGGCAGCTCACGGACGCGCAGGGCCGCACCGTGGACTTCAAGAACGTCGTCCTCATCATGACCTCCAACGTCGGGGCGCAGACCATCAACAAGACCAAGTCACTGGGCTTCGGCTCTGACGATTCCGGTCTCTCCTACAAGGAGATGAAGGGCCGCGTCACGAGCGAGCTGCGCAAGATCTTCCGTCCCGAGCTCCTCAACAGGATCGACGAGATCATCGTCTTCCACAAGCTCGAGCGCGAGGACATGCGCCACATCATCGAGATCCAGATAAAGCGCCTCCGCCAGCAGCTCGTCGAGCGCGACGTAACGATCGAGTTCACCAACGAGGCCCTGGACAAGCTCGCCGAAGAGGGCTACGACCCCGCCTTCGGGGCGCGTCCGTTGAAGCGCACACTGCAGCGGATGATCGAAGACCCCATGAGCGAGATGATCCTGCGCGGCGAGATCCCCAACGGCTCCAAGGTCATAATAGAGCCCAACGACATGTCCTCAGAAGACATAAACGAGGAAGAGTCCATAGTCGACATCAAGGTCACCCAGCCCAAGGAGATCGTCAAGGTCGAATCTGAATATGGTTAAGGAGGGCGCACCCTCCTTGCAAACCGCAGGCTCAGTAAAGAGCGAGAACCGGCCGGGGCGCATGTCCTGGCCCTCGCCGCACAGGACTTGCTGAGAGCGCGCCTCGTGCGCCGACTCATCGCGCCTCCGCGTCTCCTCGTGACCGCTGCAGCCGCCACTCGATCGCCTCGGCGCCCACCTCGAGGTTACCGAGTATCCGCGCTGCCATCCCTCGCTCCTCGCGCAAGACCCCCAGCAGCACGTGCTCCGCGGTGATCCGGTCGTCCCCAAGCCTTACAGCCTCAACGAGCGCCTGCTCCAGTGCCCTCTTGGCCCTGGGCGAGAATGGGAGCCGGCGCTGCTGGGCAATTCGCATCTCGAAGGCTCCGCCAGCCTCCCGGCGCACCTCTTCAAAGGAGATGCCGATTGAAGAGAGTGCGTCAGCGAACAGCCTCTCGGACTCTTCGCGCGCCTCCTCGAGCGTAACCCCCAGAGAAGTGAGCGCCTGGGCAGCCATGCCATCGTCGTCGCAGAGCACGCCGAGGAGCAGATCTTCGTCGCCCACGCAGTCATGTCCGAGCTCCCTGGCTTCTTCGACGGCGGCTTCGACCGCCCGCCTGGCGCTCTTGGTGAAGCGGGTGAAGATCATCCCATGGACTCCTTGTTGTGCGGTCCGCCGCCAGCGTACTTGACTCGTAGCCGTCTGGCGTGCTTTTTGTGGACCGCCTGCTTGCTCACGCCGAGAACTTCAGCGATCTCGGCCCAAGTCCAGCCAGCGGTGAAAGCGTTCTCGACCTGAGCCGCCTCGAGCGCGTTCAACAACCGCCTGAGAGCCACCACCGATTCGAGCCCCTCGCGAGGGTCCTGCGATCCTTCTATGCGCATGCTAACGTGTTTGGTCATGCGTCAACTTTAGATGACAAAGCCAGAAATGTCAACCTTTATTGACAAAACGGCGGACAGAATCGTCCAATACGCAATAAGCGGATGGCGTTTGACGAGTGCTGGTACGGTTCTCATGGAGATCTCCTTTCCGTGGATCTACTCGGTCGTTGACGTACGGGCGGCTGGAACTTCACCGGTTGGGCCGACACTCCTCACGGCTACCAGAGGCAGGCTCAGGTCACGTACCTTGGTGAGCACGCCGTGCAGCGCGGCCTGGTCTACGATATCTCCGGATAGCACGGCCTCTCCGTTTTCCAGGTTGGTGATCCGAAGCCCGTCGAACCAATCCGACCAGCGTTCGTCGAGGTGCCCCTTCACCCGGATCTCGTAAGCGGCCATAGTTTCTCCTTCCGCGTCGGCAATC
Organism: uncultured Rubrobacteraceae bacterium; assembly: GCA_963808845.1. Taxonomy (GTDB): domain Bacteria; phylum Actinomycetota; class Rubrobacteria; order Rubrobacterales; family Rubrobacteraceae; genus Rubrobacter_D. The sequence continues at coordinate 32,714 of CAWEHD010000031.1, read as the reverse complement.
CGTCGCTAGGCGTGCTTGCGCCCGAAGAGGAAATAGGCGAACGAACCGATGCCCATGAAATTGACGAACGCTATGACGGTCCACAGCCACTTGCTGCCCCTGATCTCCTCCGCCGGACGACGATAGATGTCCACGAGTGCCGCCGCGAGCAGCGCGAACTGCGCTACCCCCCGGAGCACGAAGGAAGCTTTCTGACGGGCCGTGAGGTCGCTCCATCTCTTGTTGCGTGGCATGATGATCATCTCGAAGCCCTTTCTCTCCTGCTAGGAGCTGAATTGGTAGCCGGGAAGCTTAGCGGCTGCGTGGATCTTACGGTCGTGTGGGAGCCGGCTCTTCAAACCTTGGAATCAGGCAGGCGTCGCCGGTGCTGCTTCCCGGGTGGTACCGAGAGTACCGTCGTCGCCGGCTTGGGCGCAGGACCGCGCCAGGCCTTCCAGTCGAAGACGACTAACCCGATAGCTACGGCGCACCACACGCCCATGTAGATCCAGCCGATCTCGGCCTGGATGCTCCCTTCGACGGAGTGCGCCACCACGACCAGGAGCACGCTGCCTCTCGTGTGGTTGAAGAGCCACGTGTACCAAAACGTCACCGCCATCGTCGTCACCAGACCGCCTACCAGGAGGGACGGCTGTAAGCCGCCTCCTTCGAGGAAGAAGAGGGGCAGGTGCCAGCCGGCTACGAGCGGTGCCAGGATCATGGTGGCAATAAGCGGCGAGCGATCGGCCTGCAAACCGGGCAGGGCAACCCCGTTCCAACCCGGATGCTCGCCCAGCGGCCCGTCCGCGGGGTTGACCAGGCGCGCCGCGGACACCATGAGGAAGGTAGTCAAGGAACTGAAGGCCAGCGACGGGATGCCCGCCCCGGCCGCGACATTGAGGCCCACATATGACAGGTGGATCGCGAGCGGGAGTCCTAAAGCCACCGCGTACCAGTACCATCTCACGCGCCAGCGGATCATCCTTGAACCAAGCTCGCGCATACCTGCCCAGCCCTGGGATGGGTATCACGATGAGGGCGGCGACGAGCGGCCCAGACCGCCGCGAACCTCACGGTCCCGAACGGTAAGAACCCCCACGAGATCGCGTAGGTCAGGACGAAGAACGTGATGAGCGGGTGTCGCTTCACCACGCCGAAAGCCGAGAAATCATACGGAAATACTCCTTTCGCTGAGGAACGCGAGGGCGTCGTCCTCGTATTGGCGCTTGCGCTCTTTGGGGACCCCGTGCCCGACGCCCTCGTACACGCGCAGCTCCGCGCCGGGGATCTTCCCGGCGGTCTCGCGCAGGAGGCTTTCCGAGAAGAAGGGATCTTCGCTCCCGCCGATGATGAGGGTCGGGGCGGAGAGCTCGGGCAGCCGTCCGGTCGTGTCGTGAGCGAGGTCTGCCTCCAGGGTCGTGAGGAAGTCCGACGGGTCGGAGGGCGTCCCGAGGACGAACCTTCCGAAGACCGCCATGAACGCCCTGGCGAGGCGTTTGTTCGTTTCGCTGGTCACATTGACGGAGGCCATGTCCGCCCTGAGCTCCCGCCAACGCCGTCCGCGCGCCAGCTTTCGCCAACGCTCGCACGTTTCTCGTCCCTCATCGGACAGGCGGGAGGCGCTGACGACGAGGACGAGGCGCCGGACCAGGTCGGGATGATCTAGGGCGACGTACTGGGCTATGGAGCCACCCGTGGAGAACCCCATGACGCATGAGGGTCCGAGGGCCTCTTTCATCATCCGGGCGTAGTCTGCCGCCATGTCTTGGGTCGTGTAGTGCGGAGGCATGCCGCGACGGCGGTTGATCACGTAGACTGTGTGGTCCTCCGCGAAGCGGCCGAAGGCGAAGCGGTACGTCCAGGCGTCGAGCCGGCTCGGGGGCTCATTCTCCAGGGTTATGCCCGGCAGGATCACCAGGTTCTCCGGCCCGTTTCCGATGCGCACGTACGGGAACTCCCCCAGGAACGTCCCCGTCTCCGTCGCCGGCTTCTTCGTGGTCATGTTCGTATCTCCGATCTCGTCCACCGAGGTTCCCGTGGAAGAGTCCATTGCGGTGGCTAACCATGATGACCCGCCGGCTGCGAAGGTTCGGATGATCTCCGGCGCATCCTGTGCAGGACGTACAGGACCACCGCGTTCATGATCGCCAGCCCCAGTACTGCGGCGGGCAGGTGCGACATGGCAGCCAGCCCCGGTGCTGAACACGAAGGTCCACCCGATCTTGAACAGGATCGCCCCGTTGATGACCGCCAGCCCCCAGATGAGCGACCGTTTCCAGAAGGCCAGGCCCAGAGCGGCGAACGAGACCGGTATCAAGCAAGGCTATGAAGACCTTCCAGAGCGTCCAGTCGGCGGTGAGGTACGCCTCTTCGGACGCCAGCATCTCGATCACCGCCGGGCTGGGCGTCTCCGGCGCCGGGAACCAGAATATGCTGGTAGCCAGCGCCACCAGGGTGAGCGTGATGCCAAACAGGCTGCGCCTGTAGGCGAAGTAGCAGAACGGCAGGAAAAAGAGGGGCCTAATGTACCAGGAGAGGACGTTGTGGTGGCGCTCCCACGCCCACGCGATGAACTCGTTGGTGCTACCTGTGACGGCCACGACCGCCACGACGAGGAGTACCAGTGCCAAGGTCCCCACCGACAGGATCACGTCCTTTCGCTCTATCGTGGTTACTCGCTTCATCTTCCTTATCCTTTCGCTACTCCAGGGCCGATATCTTCCTCGCAATCCGCCGGTGGATCCCTTGCCACTACGTCCACCTGGCGGACGATCTTGCCGCTGCGTACCTCCAGCGTCGTTTCGACTACGACCCAGCTTCCGTCCGGGTACTCGCACTCCTCCCGGAACTTAACCTCGTCTTCCCCGCCGACGACCTCTTCCCGCTCGACGCGGTGGGACGTCTCCTGGCCGAAGACCGCCCGCAGGTGCTTGGCGATCTCCGCCCTCCCGCGCAGCTCGAAGGGTGAGGCTTGCGGAGCAGCCGGCGTTGACGATGGTTAGCTGGGCGTCCTCGGCGTAGAAGCCGAGGAGGAGATCGGGATCGCACCGCTCGATGCCGAGGCGTAGGGCCTCGAAGTCAAGCCCTTCGCTGGCCCTCCGCCGTGTCATCTGGTGTGCCTCGTTCCTGCTTCGTCGGGAAGCCATCGCTTAACCGACAGGCTCTACGGTGCCGGGAGCGGGAGTACTACGAACCCTTTGGGGCCGACGCTTCCTGCTCTCGAAGTGGAGCCAGACGAACGGCAGGAGATACAGTAACTTCAAGGCAGGCGTTTCCGAAAGCGTATTGGTGCCGAGAAAAAGCAATCCGAAATAGCCGTAAGCTTCCACGCACACGACTATCGCCATGGCGACGAAACCCAGGATCCTCGTCTTGCCCCGGCTGGCGGTCAGCAACATCGCAATGAGCCAGAGAACGAATAGGCTGAGGAACAACCTCTCTGGCCAATTTCCCAGCATGTCGTAGACGAGACGGGTCAGCGAATCGCTTCTTATCAGCTCGCTCGCCCCTTGCGCCAGGAAGATGGCAGCCAGGGCGCCCGCAGAGGCGCCTCCGATCCAGGCGATCCATCGGAGTGTCTCGAAATCGAAGGCGGAGAGCGAAACGAGCGCGGAACCTAACGCGAGCGCGAAGTGGATCGTCGTCTCCGACCCGCCGCCGAACAACACCTGGGTCAACACCGTCACGGGAACCGCCAACAAAAGGACGATGGCACCCAGAAAACCTCGTGGTGATCGCATGCTCAATCTCCTCCTGATCTTTCGAGTTGTGCCGGATATTGCGGCACACCGGCTCAACAGGGACTTGCCCTTCCGCCAAAGTCTTCTCCCTTCCTCAGCGTTGACTGAAGCAGTAGTCTCGAAAGCCCGGGACGGCGTCTCAGGTCAGATGCCGTCCCGCTTTTAGTCGGGGTTAGGTGGGGCTGATTACCTGCGTGCCTACCTGGGGGTACCCGTGGCTGAAGGGTGCGCCGGGGCGACTCTGGGGACCCCTGCGCCCGATTGTGCTTCGTCCATACCGCGCTTGAACCTGTGGCCGACCCAGATGGCCCCGATCACGGTACCGATGAGGATCAGTAGCCCGAAGTCCCCTACAAGGTAGACGTCAACCAACACCGGCGAGGCAGTTATCAGGGTGACCGCTCCCAGGATGTTCCACGCGGCGTTGTGCGTCGCGTGGGCGATGGAGGCGGGCCAGATGCTGCCCGTGTAGATCCTCATGTACCCGAAGAAGAAGCTCGCTGCCACGAAGGTCCCGTAGAACAGGGGGAAGAACAGCAACAGGTTGCCCGTGGGGAAGTTAGCGGATGCTGGGGCGAGGAAGATCAGGGGCATGTGCCAGGTTGCGAAGACGAGGCCGACCAACACCAAAGCCGGTCGTCTACCCAAGGACATGAGGTGTGGCTGCAGGTAGCCTCGCATCCCGATCTCTTCTATGAGGGCGAACCACACCACGGACATGCCGAAATAGATGAAAAAGCTGATGATGGGGTCGATGATGCCGCCCTCTGACACGCCGAAGGAGGCAAGCGGGGTTGCCCACACGACTGCAGAGGCCGCAACGGTTATGAGCAAGGTCGCCCCGAAGGCGATCCACCACATGCTCAGGCCCAGGTGGTGGAGGCCAAGAGACTTCCAGCCCTCTCTTGAGTAGCCATCGCGGGTGACCACTAGCAGCATGATCAAGGTCGCCACGGTAGGAGTGATCGACCACAAGCTAAACATGACGGGGCCCCCGGGAAGGTCGAGGAACCTGATCAACAGGGCCATACCTACGGCCATGCACAGCACAAGGACCGTGAAGATAGCCGCCTTGCTCGTATCGGTTAGCTTCGTGAACATAACCCAAATCCCTTCAGTGTTTCCTCACCGTCGCTTTCCTGGCGACCGATGAAACTCTATGGCGCCGAGGGCGGTAGCGCACTGTCAGAACTACCTGTTCGGGGTACCGGGTTCTCGAACGACGGGAAGCAGCGCCACCCGGTAGGGTACCGGGACGATGATCTCAGGAGCCTCCGGGACGACCGGGTGCGCCTGCGCTAGATGACCGGACGGTCAGAGAGGACGAAAGCCAAAGTGCAGAGCGCTGAAAGACGGGAAGCTGCTCGCCGAAGGAGATATCGCCGTCAGAGGAGGCTGTGCTCGACGGCGAAGCGGGTTGCTTCGGTGCGCGAGTGGAACCCCAGCTTGCGGTAGATCGAGCCCAGATGCCAGTTTACGGTGCGGGGGCTTATGAAGAGTTGATTGCCAACCTGGGCATTGGTGAGGCCCTTTGCCACCAGCTTGAGCACTTCGGCCTCCCGGGTGGACAATCCGGCGGGGTAGATCTCTGGAGTAGCGGTCTCCGGCGTTGTCGAGTGGTCCAGCGCGTACTCTATGGCCTGCTCGGGCGCCATCATCTGCCCCTCCGCCCACGCCACTTCCCATGCGGCTTCGTCTATCAGAGAGCGCGCGGCTACCTGACTCCGATGGAGAGAGCGGTCGGGTACATAGGTGTACATAGCTTCGATCTTCTCGAGCAGCGCGTCCGCAGCGCCCCACAAGCGCGCAGCACGCACTGTCAGGCCCTCCGCCCCGGCTATGGACGCGAGCCCCTCCAGGCAGTGGACGACGGCGGCCTCGTTTCCCAACTCCGCCGAAACGGTTAGCCCCTCTTCGAAAAGGACCCTTGCCCGCTCGTAATTCCGCGCGGCTTGCTCTACCCCCGCCAGTGTATAGAGCGCGATACAGGTACCGTGTCTGTCGCCCGTTTCTCGACACAGCGCCAGTCCTCGCTCCGCCAGGCTCTTCGCGCGCCCGTGATCGCCCCGGTTGAGCCACCCCACCGCCGAACAACCGAGCATAGGCGCGGCACCCCACTTGTCCCCCACCTCGAGGAAGAGATCCGTAGCTTCTTCAGAGTAAACTATCCCCCGCTCATACCGCTCTTGGGTGATCGCTAAGACAGCTGCACTGCCCAGCGCGTACGCGACTCCTCTCGCGTCTCCCAGTTCCCTGAACAAGGCCGCACTTTCTTCGAGCAACGGTTCCGCCGACCGGTGATCACCCTGGCCGCACGCCATCGTACCAGCGACGAACAGGGCTTGCGCCCGAGTAGGCGTCGACATGACGTTGCCCTTCGCCAGCGCCTCCTCCATCCATCGGCGTCCCTCGGCGAAGTGACCTCGTATCCACCAGAACAGCCACAGCGCCCAACCGAGCTGGGCCGCGCCTTGGAGATTGCTTTGCTCCAGCGACCACGAGATAGCGGCCCGCAGGTTGTCGTGATCCAGCTCAAATCGCTCCAGCCACGCTACCTGCCGCTCTCCCTTCAACTCCGGCTCTGCCTCTTCCGCCAGCGCCACGTAGTACCCTGCGTGCTGCTCTCGGACTTGCTCTGCCTCGCCCGACTCTGACAGCTTCTCCTGCCCGTACTGCCGGATCGTCTCCAGCAGGCGGTAGCGCTCCTCGCCACCCTCTTCCCGCGCCACTATCAGCGACTTGTCCACCAGGTGCGAGAGTAACTCCAGAACCTCTGCCCGTTCGATCTCCTCTCCCATGCACACCGCCTCCGCGGCTTCTATCGAAAAACTCCCGGCGAACACCGACAGCCGCCGGAACAGCACGCGCTCCTCCTTCGGGAGCAGTTCGTGGCTCCAGTCCATCGTCGCGTGCAACGTCTGGTGGCGTGGCATCGCCGTCCTGCCACCGGCGGAGAGCAGCCCGAAGCAGTCGTCCAGGCGATCAGCGATCTGCCCCACAGACAACACCTTCGTTCTTGCCGCCGCGAGCTCTATAGCCAAAGGTATGCCGTCAAGCCGGTAGCAAATCTGGGCCACGGACGCAGCATTCTCCTCGGTGAGCGCGAAGGCCGGCTTGACCGCCACCGCCCTTTCCACGAACAGGCGAGCCGACTCGTATCGAGACAGGCGCACTCTGTCCGGCAGACGCCGGAGGTCGGGCAGAGAAAGGGAAGGGACGGGCCAGACGACCTCGCCCACGATGCCCAGAGCCTCCCGGCTGGTCGCCAGGACACGCAGCCCGGGACACGAACGCAACAGCGCCTCAGCAAGATCGGCGCAGGCCTCGATCAGGTGCTCGCAGTTGTCCAAGACCAAGAGCAAGTTCTTTGCCCGCAGGTAGTTCGCGAGAGTCTCGGTCAGGGAGCGTCCCGGCTGCTCGCGAGCACCCAAAGCGGAGGCCACCGCCTGGGGTACGAGAGAAGGGTCCGCCAGCGAGGCTAACTCCACCAGCCAAACTCCGTCCGGATAGGCCCAGGCGAGGTCACCGACCACCTTGAGCGCCAGCCGCGTCTTGCCGCAGCCGCCCGAGCCGGTCAGCGTCAGCAAGCGGGTCTCCTTCAGCAGCCGCATTACCTCGGCCAGCTCCTTCTCCCGCCCGACGAAGCTGGATAGCTGGAGCGGCAGGTTGTTGGGCGGGCTTGCATCCCCATGCCTGCCTGGTACGGCGGCCAACCGGCCGCTACTCTTCCCTTGTACTTCACGGGGAGAATGCGTCGCGTCGGGCATTGGGTTTGCTCCCAAAGGTTCTGCGTGCTGGTTGGGGAATTGTAGCCGCTAAACGTATAAACTTGAAGAGTACTTCCTTCGATTGCCGCAGGGCGCTGCGTCACCAGCCAGTCCGGCGCACTCCCTACTCGACCCTTGACACGTCTCCATCAGATACAGAGAATCTGAGAGGAAAGAGACGGAGAGAGCAGAGAGGGGGTCGTGTCCGAAACATCGCACGCTTGACCGTAGAGATCTGCGAAGCGCGGCAGGGAGAGTCTATGAACGTCGAAACAGTTGAGAGGGAGTACGTGCCAGGTCCTGACGAGCGCTTACGATGAGGGGTGCGAACCTCCCTCTAGAAGGGACAACCGTCGTCTCCCTGGAGCAGGCGGTCGCCGCACCCTTCGCCACCCGCCAGCTCGCGGACCTCGGCGCGAGAGTCATAAAGGTCGAGCGCCCCGGCGTCGGGGACTTCGCCAGGGGTTACGACGAAACGGTCATGGGAATGTCCAGCCACTTCGTCTGGCTCAACCGCTCCAAGGAGTCGCTGGCCCTGGATCTGAAACAGGACGAGGCCAAAGAGATCCTGCGCGGCCTCGTGGCCAGGGCTGACGTCTTCGTGCAGAACCTCGCCCCCGGTGCGGCCGGACGCCTCGGCTTCGGCGCAGAACAGCTGAGGGGAGAGCATCCGCGGCTGGTGTACTGCTCCGTCTCGGGCTACGGTGAGGGTGGACCTTACACGGAGAAGAAGGCCTACGACCTGCTTGTGCAGTGCGAGGCTGGGCTGGTCTCCATCACCGGCACGCCTGAGTCGCCCTCCAAGGTCGGCATCTCCGCCGCGGACATCGCCGCTGGGATGTACGCCTACTCCGGGATCCTCTCCGCCCTCTTCAGACGCGAGAGGACGGGCGAGGGCGCGACGCTGGAGGTCTCGATGCTGGAGGCTTTGGGAGAGTGGATGGGCTTCCCGGCGTACTTCGCCGGGTACGGCGGTGATGAGCCCCGGCGCAGCGGCGCTTCGCACGCGTCGATAGCGCCCTACGGTCCGTTTGGGTGCGGGGATGGTGAAGTCGTCTTCCTCGGGATACAGAACGAGCGCGAGTGGAAGCGGTTCTGTGAGGATGTCCTTGGGCACGAGGGGATGGCGGAAGACGACCGCTTCGACAACAACTCCAGGCGCGTCGAGCACCGCGACGAGCTACACGCCGAGATAGAAAAGGTCTTCTCCGGCCTCTCCTCTGAGGAAGCCATAGAGAGACTCGATGGGGCTGGCGTGGCCAACGCCAGGATACGCACCGTGCGGCAGTTCCTCGATCACCCCCAGCTGGAGGCACGAAACCGCTGGCGCGAGTTCGGCTCGCCGGTGGGTCCGTTGCGCGGGCTGCTACCCCCGGCCACCCTGGACGGCGCGGAGCCTGTCATGACCCCTATCCCCGAGGTCGGGGAGCACAACGAAAAGCTCCTCGCAGAGCTCGGCTTCGGGGAGAGGAACGGCGCGATGGAGACATGATGATCCGCGACTACCATCCATCGAAGTAACGTTCGGCTCGTGGCGCCGGCCCGGGCCTGGAAGGAGCTTGGCATGAGTGACACCTTTATCGTGCTGCACACGGCGATCGCCATAATCACGATAGTCTTGCTGATCCTGGTCGTTCGCGTCGACCCGATGATCTCACTGGTGATAGGCACCATCTACCTGGGTCTCGCGGCGGGGCTCGGGTTCGAGGACACGATAGGCACCATAGCTCAGGGCTTCGGCGACATAATGATCGAAGTAGGTTTGCTCATCGGCTTCGGCGTCCTCCTGGGATCGCTCCTGCTCGCCATGGGAGCGCTCCAGAAACTGGTAGGAGTGCTGCTTAGACTACTCGGTCCCCAGAGGCTGCCCTACGCTTTCAGCGCCGCCTTGAGCACCATTTTCCCGGCTATCTACGTGGACGTCCAACTCGTGCTCGCGGCCCCCCTGGCCCGGTCAGCCGCTCCCAGGATGAGAGGGGATGGACTTGCGATGATGAGCGGGACGCTGACCGCCGGCATACTGGTGGGATACGTCTTCGTCGTCCCAGGTTTGGGAACCGTGGCGATAGCCGGGTTGCTGAACGTGCCGCTGGGCACGATGTTGATCTTTGGAACCTTGATAGGACTCCCTACCGCCGTGCTTACCACGTTCATCTACAGCAGGCTCCTGAAATACGGGCTATGGAACAAGGACAAGGATGAAGTGGATTTCGAGGAGGCAGAGGAAGAAAGCCCCGCCGAAGCGGAACAACAAGAACAACAGCAGGCGGACAATACTCCCCCTCTCTACGTCTCGCTTTTGCCTATCCTGGGCGCGTTGTTGCTGATAGCCTTCGGCGCGATCGCCGAGGCCGCTGGCCTGAAGTCCCCCGTGGTAACGTTCTTCGGGGATCCCGTCTTCGCCCTCTTCCTAGGCTTGCTCGGTGCCTATCTGCTGGCGTGGCGTACGCTGCCCAACGAGCGGGTCGGGGAAGCGATGAACGAGGGCTTCGACGCGACGGGCCAGATCCTGCTGATTACGGGCCTTGGGGCTCTTTGGGAGCGGTGATCACCGAGACCGGGCTCCAGGACATCCTCGGTGGGTTCTTTTCGGCAGAGGCAGGCACGCCGGTTCTGCTAACGATCCTGTTGGCCTGGTTGATAGCCGCCGTCCTGCACCTTGCCATAGGTTCGATCTCGGTCGCCGCCATCACCGCATCGGGCATACTGGCCCCCATCCTGGATGGCCTCGATGTCTCTCCGGTAATCATGGCCCTGGCCATCGGCTCCGGGGCGTTGTTCGCGTTACAGGTGAACAGCAATTTCTTCTGGATGTTCCAGTCGCTGCTGGGCGTCTCTACCCAGGGAGCCCTCAAAGCCCTTACCCTCGTAACCGCGCTGGCCTCCGTAGTCTCCCTGGTCCTGATCCTGCCGCTCAGCCTCGTGGTGTAATCACTGAGCGCATCCGAAGTGGGGCCTCAGCTCTTGCGGCTGTGATTCTCGAACCAGATGGTGATCTCGTCTGACTCGAAGCTTCCCTGAGCGACATTCACCGCAAAGTCTTCGAGTTCACTTTGCTCCGCCTCTAGCTCGTATCCGAAGGTCTCGAGAAGGTACGCCGCGGCGTACATCGCTGTCCTTTTGTTGCCGTCGATGAAGGGATGTCGCCGAATTATCGACTCCGCTAGAGCAGCCGCTTTATCGAAGGGTGTCGGAAAATGATCCTGCCCGAAAGACGACCCCCAGGGGCGTGCCACTGCCGCGCGAAGCGACTCCAGATCTCGCACTCCCTCTGAACCCCCGAACGCCTCGATGGCGACCGTGTGCAGGAAAAGAACGTTCTCTACGGTCGGACGCACCCTTACCGTTGCGCGAGGTTTCTCAGCGCCGTTTCGTATTTCTTCGTGAAGCGATGCGCGAACTCGATCAGGTCGTCTGGTGGACCCTCCATAGCTCGTCGAATGTGGATGCCGCCGCCCTCGGAAGTAACCTCTACCTCCGCATCAGGCTCCAACCTTAGCTCTTCCAACATCTCCGGCGGAATAAACAGGGCCACCGAACCCCCGATCTTCTTCAACCGCCTTCTAGTCTCCATGTTTCACCTCCGAGTCAGGTGCGAAGTTAAACAAAGTTTAACCTCGTTCGTGACGATAGCAAGAGGTAGTGGCAAGACGAGCCACTTGACCTTCTGTTTGCTGTACTTTTCCGCCGATCCAGTACAATCGGAGCGTGGCCACGAAGACGCTTTACACCTGCTCCAACTGCGGACACTCTGAGCCCAAGTGGCTCGGGCGTTGCCCTGACTGCGGAGAGTGGAGCACTTTCGTCGAGGAGGTGCTCGAGAGCAAGAAGGTCGTCGGTTTCGCGGAGCGGGCGACGAGGCAGAAGAGGAGAGTCGCTGGTAGGACGCTGGCCCTCAGTGAGGTGCCTGTCGTCGAGGGCGGGGGCAGGATGGATGCCGGGGTAGGGGAGTTGAACAGGGTTCTCGGGGGTGGGATCGTCCCGGGCTCGATGGTCCTCGTCGGGGGAGAACCCGGGGTTGGGAAGAGCACGCTCCTGCTCCAGGTCATGGGACACCTTGGGGAAGGCTGCCTTATGGTCTCAGGCGAGGAGTCGCCCCGGCAGGTGGCCCTGAGCGCCCGCCGGCTCGGAGTCGAGGGAAGAGGCTTCAGGGTCCTCTCCGAGACGGACGTGGATGTAATCGAGGCGACTATTCTCGAAGAGCGTCCGAGGGTCGTGGTCGTGGATTCGATCCAGACGCTCTACTCGCCGGAGCTCTCGGGGGCGCCAGGCGGAGTCGGGCAGGTTCGCGAGTGCGCGGCGAGGCTCATGCGGCTCGCCAAGAGCGAAGGCATCGCGGTGTTCCTGGTGGGGCATGTTACGAAGGAGGGGTCCATAGCGGGCCCGCGCGTCCTCGAGCACATGGTCGACACCGTGCTCCAGTTCGAGGGGGATCGGTTCCAGAGCTTCAGGGTTCTGCGGGCGCTCAAGAACCGCTTCGGGTCGACGAATGAGGTCGGGGTCTTCGAGATGACGGGCCGCGGAATGGTCGAGGTCGATGACCCTTCCGCGTTCTTCCTCTCGAACAGGGAAGAGGAAGTGCCGCCTGGGGTGGTGACGGTGTGTCTATTGGAGGGGACGCGGCCCATGCTGGTCGAGATAGAGAGCCTCGTCGCGCCGAGCCCGCTCGCCAACCCGCGGCGCATAGCCAACGGGGTGGACACGGGGCGGGTCAACATGCTCTGCGCGGTGCTGAGCCGGAGGGCTGGCCTCGCGCTGCAGGATCAGGACGTGTACGTCAACGTCACCGGCGGAGTGCGGGTCGAGGAGCCGGCGGCCGACCTCGGGGTGGCGCTCGCCATCGCTTCTGCGATGCGCGACAGGCCCGTTGGCAAGGGTACTGCGTGTTTCGGCGAGGTCGGGCTTACGGGGGACGTGCGCTACGTCTCCGGAGCGCCGCGCCGGACCACCGAGATGGCCAAGATGGGCTTCGGTCGTATAATCAGGCCGGAAGGTACGTCGGATGGCCCGGAACAGGCCGATGGCAGCACCCGTAGGGAGGCGAGCGTTGTGGAAGTAAGCACCCTGGAAGAAGCCGTGGCGGTGGCGCTGCTTTGAGTCCCCGACGGCGACACCTGCCGGCTGAGTTGGCCCGCGCACTCGAGCTTGTGGCCCCTGGCATGGATCTCAGGGATGCCATAGAGAACGTTATGAGGGCGCACAACGGCGCACTGATCGTCCTCGACAACCCCGAGAAGCTCGAGAGCCTCGGCATCATCTCGGGCGGTATGAAGGTCGAGGTGGAGTTCGCGCCGATGCGCCTCTACGAGCTGGCGAAGATGGACGGTGCGATAGTGGTCTCGCCCGATATCTCAGCCATCCACTACGCGAACGTACAGCTCAGTCCGGACCCGTCTCTCGAGTCCGAGGAGACCGGAATGCGTCACCTGGCGGCCCACCGCACGGCGCAGCAGACGGGCAGCCTCGTCGTAGCGGTCTCCGAGCGCAGGAGGGTGGTGAGCCTCTACCAGGGCTCCTACGGCCCGCACGTCCTCGAGGACATCGGGGTAGTGCTGACCAAGGCGAACTCGGCTATCGCGACGCTCGAGAAGTTCACCAGGAGGCTTAGGGAGGAGGCGCGGAACCTGACCGTGCACGAATACGACGGGGCCGTGACGCTGCGGGAGGTCGTTGGCGCCGTTGGAACCTTCGAGTACTCGGCCAGGATCGCCGAGGAGATAGAGGCTTACGTGAGGGAGCTCGGCAGCGAGGGCCGGCTGGTCGAGATGCAGCTCGAGCAGGCCTTCCACGGGGTTCCCGAGCAATACGAAGCCTTGCTGAGGGACTACGTCGCGGAAGAGGCGGACTACAGGGTCGTCAGGGAGAACCTCAGGACTCTATCTGCCGAGCAGCTCTCCGACTCGGCCGAGATCGCCAATGCCCTCGGTTATGGCTCGACCGGCCGGATGGAGGACTTGTTCATCAAGCCCCGCGGATACCGTCAGCTCGAGCGCGTGCCTCGCCTGCCGCGCAGGGTCGCCGAGAGCCTCATCAGGGAGTTCGGCTCACTCGAAGAGATCCTCGGCGCGACGGAGGAGGAACTCGACGAGGTAGAGGGCGTCGGCCAGGCCCGAGCCCGCACCATCCAGCGCGGCCTCGAACGCCAGCGCAGCCTGGAGATCTCCGGCGAGGTCTCATAGAAGACCTTCGATCAGCGATCGCGCTCGTGCTCGCCGGCGGGACAGGCCGCAGGATGGGCCGTCCTAAGCAGTTCATCGAACTCCTCGGTATGCCTGCCCTTCACTACACCCTGCAGCGCCTTCGAGGAGTCTCCGGAGGTAGCCAGGATCTACGCCGTCGGAGATCAGACACAGGATCGAAGCCTCTCGTGCAAGAGGCAGGTATCACCAAGTACGCCGCCTGCGCCGAGCCCGGCGAGGCCCGCTCCATCTCGACCAGGAACGGCCTGCTCCTCTGCGCGGAAGACCCACAGACTATAGTGCTGGTGCACGACGGGTCTCGTTGCCTGGTCACGCCCGACCTCATAAAGCGCGTCGTAAGGGCGGCAGGCGGAGCTAGCGAGCCTGACGGCGTCGTCCCTGGGGTCCCCGTCTCGGACACGATCAAGGTCGTCAGGAACGGCTACCGTCGCCGAGACCCTCGACAGGACGAACCTGCTCGCGGTCCAGACGCCCCAGGCGTTCCGCCTCGGCTTGCTGCGCCGGCTCCACGACTCGCCAGAAGAGTTGCTCCGTGCCGCGACCGATGATGCCTCCCTGGTCGAGCGGGAGGGAGGTCGTGTTGAGGTCGTCGCGGGGGATAAGACCAACATCAAGCTGACCTCCCCGGAGGACCTAGTGTTCGCCGAGGCCATACTCGCCGCGCGCGAGGGTGCTGCCAGGGAGGTCTGGCCTTGATGCGGGTCGGGCTCGGCGTCGACGTCCACGCCTTCGCAGCGCCTGAGGAGGGCCGCAGGCTCGTGATCGGGGGGGTCGAGATCCCCTCCGACAGAGGCCTCCTCGGCCACTCCGACGCAGACGTGCTGGCCCACGCCATAATCGACGCCCTCCTCGGGGCCGCAGGCCTCGAAGATATCGGCCACTACTTCCCCGATACCGACGAGCGTTACAGGGACGCCGATTCTATGGGGTTGCTGCGCGAGGTCCGCAGCCTCGTCGGGGGGGCGTGGGAGATCGCCAACGTGGACGCTGTCGTCATCTGCGAGCGGCCGAAGATCCGAGGACCACAGGAGGGCCATGCAAGAGAACCTCGCCGCCGCCCTCGGAGTAGAAGAGTCCCGCGTCGGCGTACGCGGCACCACGACCGAACGTCTCGGTTTCCCAGGCAGACGCGAGGGCATAGCCGCCCAGGCGGTGTGCCTGCTGGAACGGCGTTGAGCGGGGTCAGGGTCCGCTTCGCGCCCAGCCCGACAGGGCTCCTCCATCTCGGCGCAGCCCGCACCGCGCTCTTCGATCACCTCTTCGCCAGGCATTACGGGGGGGATCTGATCCTCCGTATCGAGGATACCGACAGGGAGCGGAGCAGACCCGAGTTCGAGCAGGCGCAGACTCGAAGACCTCGATTGGCTCGGACTCTCCTTCGACGAAGGCCCTTACCGCCAGAGCGAACGCGGGGAGCTCTACGAAGGCAGCCGCCCGTCGCCTGATAGATGCCGGTATTACCTACGAGAGCACGGACGAGTCAGGGCGACGCGCCCTCTACTTCCGCCCGCCAAGGCGTCAGCGGAAGCTTCACAGACGAGTTGAGGGGAGAAGTGACCTTCGGCGGCGTAGGGGACTTCGTGATCCTCAAGTCCGACGGCACGCCCTCTTACAACTTCGCCGCCGTCGTCGACGATCTGGAGCTGGGGATCACGCATGTGATCCGGGGCGAAGAACACCTCTCCAATACGGCCCGCCAGGCCCTACTCTACAGGGCGCTTGGCGCAACCGAACCCCGCTTCATCCACCTCGGCGTCATCCTCGGTCCCGACGGCAAGAAGCTCTGCAAACGCTACGGCGCCGCGAGCATCGCCGACTACCGCGGGGAAGGATACTTGCCCGAAGCGCTGGTGAACTACCTCGCCCTGCTCGGCTGGAACCACCCTGAAGGGAAGGAGGAGTTCTCAGGCCTCGAGGAGATCTCGCGCGACTGGGACCCTTCACGTCTAGGAGCGAGCCCTTCGACCTTCGACCCCGACCGCCTGCTGTTCTTCAACGCCGGCCACATCCGGCGCCTGCCCGCTGAGGAGCTTCGCCTACGCCTCGAGCCCTTCCTCGAAGAGCCGCTGCCACGCGGACGGGAGCATGCGGCACTCGAGGCAATAAGGGAAGATATGAGGACCCTCTCCGAGGCGCCGCGTCTGCTGCGTGGGATCACGGGCCCCGTCGACCCTGCCGTACTCGTAGAGGAGCTGCAGGACTCGAGCGACGAGGTCTTCGCGCACGCAGCCACCGAGCTCGAAGGTCGCGAGTATGAGGACGTGGATGAAGCGCGTGAGTTCGTCGCCGGCCTCCGCGCGTGGGCGAAGGAGCGGGGGATCAAGATCAGGGATCTCCTGCATCCCCTCAGGCTCGCGCTAACGGGCAAGAACAGGGGACCCGAGATAGCCTACATCTTCGCAGTGTTGGGTGCTGATGAGGCGAGGGAGCGGATACTTCGGGCGAGAGAGGCTAGACTAGGGATATGAGCTTGCTCGTAAGGGACAGCATGAGCGGTAAGAGGGTCGAGGTGGGGGAGAGCGGCGGGCTCCGCCTCTACGTCTGCGGTCCTACGGTCTACGACCACGTTCACATAGGCAACGCGCGGGCGCCGTTGTTCTGGGACGTGGTCGCCAGGTACTTGCGGAGCAAGGGTTACGACGTGACGTTCGTTCAGAACATCACGGACATAGAGGACAAGATCATCAACAAGGCCAACCAGGAGGGAGTCTCCTGGCAGGAGATCGTAAGCCGCTACACAGACTCTTTCCATGAGCGGCTCGAGATGCTAGGCATCGGTATGCCCGATGTCGAGCCTCGTGCGACCGAGCACATCGCCGAGATGATCTCCCTGATCGAGGATCTCATAGAGAAGGGCCACGCATACGCTCCTGGCAACGGTGACGTCTACTACTCCGTCGAAAGCTTCCCCCGGTACGGTCGCCTCTCAGCCACCAGCGCCCCGAGGAGATGCGCGAGACGGAGAAGGGCCACACGGGCCACAAGAGGAGCCCGCTCGACTTCGCGCTTTGGAAGGCCTCCAAACCGGGCGAGCCTTCCTGGGAGAGCCCTTGGGGAGCAGGGCGCCCTGGCTGGCACATCGAGTGCTCAGCGATGGTGAGCAAGCACCTCCCTGGGGGGGCCGACATCCACGGCGGCGGCACGGACATACGCTTCCCGCACCACGAGAACGAACTCGCCCAGAGCGCCGCGGCCCACCCTGACCTCCCGTTCGTCCGCGCTTGGGCCCATCACGGTATGGTGACGCTCGAGAGCGGAAAGATGGCCAAATCCGTGGGGAACGTGCTCGACGTCGAGAGGACCGTAGCACCTCCACGGACGCAACGCCGTGCGGATGTGGCTGTTGCAGAGCCACTACTCGCAGCCTATCGAGTACACCGAGGAGATCCTGGAGGAGAAACGTCGCTCCTACGAACGGCTCATGCGTCTGTACCTTCAGATCTCCGGTTCGCAAAGCTCCTCGAGGCTGTCCGACACGATGGCCGCTGACCTTCGCGAGAGCGTCGATGCGGCTATGCAGGACGACCTGAACACCCCGGAGGCGCTGGCGACGGTCTTCGAGGTCGCCGGTCGGGCGGGGCGTGAGATCTCGACGCGCCCTGAAGCCACGGGCGAGTTCGCTTCGGTTGCTGAGGCCATCGAAGAGGTCATGACCATCTTTGGGTTCGACCTCGCGCGCGAGCTGTCTACCGAGGTAGAAGGCGTGCATATCCGGTACGCCGAGGACCCTGGCGCAGAGGTCCTGAAACCGCGTGGCCACAAGGGAGAGAGCCAGGCGCGAGAAGGATTGGGCTACAGCCGACCGGCTGCGCGACGAGCTCCTCGCAGAGGTCTGGGCCGTCGAGGATGCGCCCGAAGGTCCGATCCTCAGCCGCCGGTAATTGAAACAGGAGACCGTCTACGGCATAAGGCCTGTAGTCGAGGCTCTCAGGACCGGAAGACGAAAAGTTTTCGAGGTCATCGACGCGGTAGGGAACGAGGAGGTCGCAAAAGCCGCCGCCGCCTGCGGCTTACACGTGAAGCACGCTTCCAGGCAGCGGGTAGAGGAGCTGGCCAGGGGCGGGTCCACCAGGGCGTCGTAGCACGCGTCGAACCTTACCGTTACTCCGGGCTGGAGGAGATCCTCTCCACCCGTGAGCCCTCTGGTACTCGTGCTCGACGGTGTCACCGACCCGCGCAACCTCGGGGCTGTCCTGCGGGCCGCGGACGGGGCAGGGGCAAGCGGGGTCGTCATCCCGAAGGACAGGTCCGTAGGGGTGACGGCCGCCGCGGTCAAGGCGAGTGCGGGGGCGAGCGAGCATGTGCGTGTAGCCAGGGAGACGAACCTCAGGCGGGCAGTAGACGACATGAAAGGGGCGGGTCTCTGGGTCTACGCCGCCGAGACCGGCGGGACACCATACACGGAGCTCGACCTCGCTGGGGCCTTAGCGCTCGTGCTCGGCAGCGAGGGGCGGGGAGTGCGGCGGCTCGTTCGCGAGGGGTGCGATGGGACAGTATCCATCCCCATGCTTGGGGCCGTCGAGTCCCTCAACGTCTCCGTCGCGTCGGCGGTATTGCTCTACGAGGCGCGGAGGAGGCGCGGATGGTCCTGATCCTTGACGGCTACAATGTGATCGGCGCCCTCGACCGCTACAGGGTGGCTGAGACGCTCGACGCGGCCCGCGAAGCCTTGATAGGCGACGCCTCGAAGGCAGCGGGGTGGACAGGAAGGCCTCTGATCGTCGTCTTCGACGCGCACCGGGGTCCTGAGCCCGAGAGGACGGAATTGCTGGCCAGCGGGGCTGTGCGTGTGATCTACAGCGCCCCAGGGGAGTCGGCGGACGACGTGATCGAACGCCTGCTCTCCAGGCTGGAGGGCTCAGCCACGGTCTACACGGCTGACTTCGCCCTGCAGCGCACGGCCCTCGCCCGAGGCTCGACCCGCGCCACCCCGCGCGAGTTCGCGAACCTCCTGGACGAGTTGCCTGCCGTGACTAGAAGCCCCAACGTCCCACGCAAGTCCCGTATAGCAGACCGTCTTTCGTTGGAGACTTTGCGTAGGCTGGAAGAGATCCGACGGAAGGGGACGTAGGGGCGCACGCTCCAGCCTCCGGCTTCCGCTCTCAGCACGGCGCTTCGCGCCTTGTCAGCACGCTACGCCCTGACGGGCTCCGCTTTCAGCAAAGAACAAGGGCGATGTCGGCGCGCGGTTTGCGCTGTTACAATCCCTGGAGCGCGTGGTGCGTGCCGGCGAGCTGGCCTCGAGGGGCCTTTAGCTGAAAGCGAGGGCCGCAAGGCCCGAAGCGGGCTGACAAGCGAAGGCCGCGGGCCGGAACGTGCTGACAAGCGAAGGCCCCAGGCCGGAGCGTGCTGACAAGCTGGCGAAGCCAGCGTGCGGCGCGCCGCCTGCGGCGGCGCGCCCGGGTAGCTCAGAGGTAGAGCAGCCGCCTTGTAAGCGGCCGGTCGGGGGTTCGAATCCCTTCCCGGGCTCTTATTCGGACCCTCGTTCCTATCTGTTGAAAAGTCGGTGGCGTTTGCTACCATATTCGGGCGCTCCGCACAGAGTGCCGCGGGGGCGTGGCCGGGGGTGTGCCCGAGCGGCCAAAGGGAGCAGACTGTAAATCTGCCGGCTTCGCCTACGGAGGTTCGAATCCTCCCGCCCCCACGAACGGAATATGCCCCTGTAGCTCAGCCGGTAGAGCACCTCCATGGTAAGGAGGGGGTCAGCGGTTCAAGTCCGCTCGGGGGCTCTGGACCGGGGTATACTCGGTCTACGACATAGGCGTGGCGGTGTAGCTCAGTCGGTTAGAGCAGCGGAATCATAATCCGCGTGTCGCAGGTTCGAGTCCTGCCACCGCTACTCTCTTTTGTCTCTTAGTGAGGATATAGGAACGAGAAAGGTAGGAGAGCGATGTCAAGAGGCAGGTTCGAGCGCACCAAGCCACACCTAAACGTCGGAACCATAGGTCACGTCGACCACGGCAAGACCACCCTTACTGCAGCTATTACCAGGGTGTTGGCCAAGGTGGTCCCCGACGACCCAGCCAACCGTGAGGTCGCTTTCGACCAGATAGATAACGCCCCAGAGGAGCGACAGAGGGGCATAACTATCGCTACCTCTCACCAGGAGTACGCTACAGCCAACCGCCACTACGCACACGTTGACTGCCCAGGGCACGCAGACTACGTAAAGAACATGATAACCGGTGCTGCCCAGATGGACGGGGCCATTCTGGTAGTCTCTGCTGCAGATGGTCCCATGCCACAGACCAGGGAGCACATCCTCTTGGCTCGTCAGGTTGGGGTTCCATACATTGTTGTGTTCCTAAACAAGGCTGATATGGTCGACGACCCAGAGCTATCTGGAGCTAGTTGAGATGGAGGTAAGGGAGCTTCTCTCTGAGTACGAGTTCCCAGGCGATGACATCCCGGTAGTCATAGGATCTGCCCTGAGAGCTTTGGAGGGTGACGACTCAGAGTATGGGGAGCCTTAGGCTATTCAGCTCCTTGATGGAGCAGTAGATGAGTATGTCCCAGAGCCAGAGCGTGACATAGATCGCGACTTCCTTTTGGCTGTAGAGGATGTATTCACCATCCAGGGCAGGGGGACTGTTGCAACAGGTAGGGTAGAGACAGGACAGATAGGCTTGAACCAGGAGATAGAGGTAGTAGGCATTCGTCCGACCAGAAAGACTGTAGTAACAGGGGTTGAGATGTTCAACAAGTCTATGGACAGTGCGCAGGCAGGAGACAACATAGGAGCCTTGCTTAGGGGAGTAAAGCGAGACGACATAGAGCGTGGGCAGGTATTGGCGAAGCCAGGCACGATCACGCCTCATACCCGCTTCAAGGCTGAGGTTTATGTGCTCAGTAAGGAAGAGGGAGGGCGTCACACGCCATTCTTTAGCAACTACCGCCCACAGTTTTACTTCCGCACGACGGATGTAACGGGAGAGATAAGGTTGGAAGAGGGCGTAGAGATGGTGATGCCGGGAGACAACACGGTAATGAATGTGGAGTTGATAAGTCACCTATAGCGATGGATGAGGGGTTGAACTTTGCCATCCGAGAGGGTGGCAGGACGGTAGGAGCAGGCGTCGTCACGGAGATCGTGGAGTAAACAACCTTTGGTGGCAGGGGGTGGCGACGACGCCGCCCCTGTGATTTGGAGGTAAGTTGTGCGACAATTGGTAACGCTGGCTTGCGACGAGTGCAAGCGCCGGAACTACCACAGCAGGAAGAACCGGCGGAACACTCCGGATCGCATCCAGCTACAGAAGTATTGCCCGTGGTGCCGCCATCATACGGCGCACCGGGAGACCAGGTAAGAATCGGCAGACAGAGGGCAGTAGCTCAGTTGGAAGAGCAGCGGTCTCCAAAACCGCAGGTCGGGGGTTCGAGTCCCTCCTGCCCTGCTTCGAGAGGCAAGACCATGCGAGGACACAATGGGTAACAAGCGTGGGCCCGCGACGGCGAAGGGGTCGAACAAGAAGCAGCCGCAGAACAAGGGGGGCGGTGTGCTGGCCGGTCCGAGGAGGTTCGCCAGGGACGTGCGGGGTGAGCTCAGGCGGGTCAGTTGGCCCGACCGCGACCAGCTCAGGCAGAGCACGGCCGTGGTGCTCATTATCGTCATCGTCCTGGCGATCTACGTCGCCGCCGTGGACGTCGTGTTCCAGAGCCTCGTGCGCCTGGTCTTCTTGTAGATCCCCTGTAGGTCCTGTAGGTAGTAGGAGCGTTTCGTTTTGAAGAAGTGGTACGTCGTAAATACATACTCTGGGCACGAGAACAAGGTGCGCACGACGCTGGAGCGCAGGATCGACTCGATGGGCCTTGACCGGAACTTCGGTGAGATCCGCATCCCGACCGAGAGCGTCATCGAGATCAAAGACGGCAAGAAGGTCCCGACGATCCAGCGCCAGTTCCCCGGCTACGTCCTCGTGAACATGGACATGAACGACGCGACCTGGCAGCTCGTGCGCCAGACGCCTGGGGTCACCCAGATCGTCGGCGCCGGGGAGAAGCCGCTCGCGCTCAGCCGCGCCGAGGTCGAGAGGCTTCTGCATCCCGGCGAAGTCGAGACACGCGAGAAGGTCAAGACGACGGTGGACTACCAGATCGGGGAGACGGTCAAGGTCATAGGCGGGCCGCTCTCGGATTTCACGGGTTCGATCTCGGATATCAACGTGGACCAGTCGAGATTGAAGGTGCTCGTCTCCATCTTCGGGCGTGAGACGCCGGTGGAACTCTCCTTCAACCAGGTAGCCAAACTCTAACGAGAGGATTCTTATGGGAAGAGGACGTGGGCGCCGCGTAGCGCGCAAGCTGAAATTGCAGATCACAGGGGGGCAGGCGAATCCGGCGCCGCCGGTTGGACCTGCCCTCGGCCAGGCGCAGGTGAACATCGGCGAGTTCGTGCGGCAATTCAACGACGCCACGCGCGACCAGATGGGCCAGATCGTCCCCGTGGAGATCACGGTCTACGAGGACCGCTCTTTCACCTTCATAACCAAGACGTCTCCGGCGGCGTTCTTGCTAAAGCAGGCCGCCGGGCTCGACAAGGGCAGCGGCGAGCCCAACCGGATGAAGGTGGGTACGGTGAGCAGGGCCCAGGTCGAGGAGATAGCACGTACAAAGATGCCAGACCTCAACGCCGCTGACATCGATGGCGCGTCGAAGATCGTTGAAGGTACGGCGAGGAGCATGGGGATTACTGTCAATGGGTAGAAAGCTGCTTGAACAGAAGTCGAGGATAGATCCCGAACAGCGCTACGCGCCGCGCGAGGCCTTAGAGCTACTGAAGGATCTCGAAGGTGCCAAGTTCGACGAGAGCGTCGAGGCCCACGTCCACCTCAACGTGGACCCCAGGCGTGCCGACCAGATGGTGCGGGGCACGCTGATGCTGCCTAACGGCACGGGCAAGACGCGCAGGGTCGCGGTCTTCGCCGAGGGCGAGAAGGCCAGGGAGGCCGAGGAGGCGGGGGCCGACGTCGTCGGCTCGGACGACCTCGCGGCCCGCATCAAGGACCAGGGATTCATGGACTTCGATGTGGCCGTCGCGACCCCCGACCAGATGAGGTCGGTGGGCCAGCTCGGTCCCGTACTCGGTCCGCGCGGGCTCATGCCCAACCCGAAGAGCGGCACCGTGACGCAGGACGTCGGCAGGGCCGTCGAGGAGATCAAACGCGGCAAGATCGAATACCGCGTCGACCGCTACGGCATCATCCACGGCGTAATAGGCAAGAAGTCCTTTGACCTGGATAGCCTGGTGGAGAACTACTACGCGCTGCGCGAGGAGCTGCAGCGGGCCAGGCCGGCCCCCGTCAAGGGCCGCTACTTCAAGTCTGTTGCACTGAGCACGACGATGGGACCATCCGTGAAGGTTGACCCCGCGGTGGAGAGAGATTAGTATCACGCACGGACTCTAGTAACAGAGCAAACCAGAGACAGCCGGGGTCTTGATAAGGACTTAATCATCCGGCCGAGGTTGCGGAAAGCTTTCGAGGGATCTCCAAGCCCCGGGCGCCTCTGCGGCCTCGGGGCTTTCTAGTCGTAGAGGAGTTGGAGTGAACAGGGAAGAGAAAGTGCGGGTGATCGAGAGCCTCACCGCGAAGCTGCGGGTAGGTTCCGCGGTCCTCGTCGATTACCAGGGCATGGACGTCGCCAGGAGCACCGACCTGAGGCGGCGCAGCCGCGAGTCAGGCGTCGACTTCGTAGTCGCGAAGAACACACTTACCAGGCGGGCCGCGGACCAGGCCGGGGTCGAGGGGCTCGCGGACTTCCTCGTCGGGCCGACGGCCCTGGCCTTCTCTGAGGACCCCGTCGCCAGCGCGAAGCTGATGGCCGAGTTCGCCGACCAGGTCGAGTCTTTCGTCCTGAAAGGTGGTCTCCTCGAAGGCGGCCGCGTGCTCGACGAGGCCGAGGTAGTAGCCTTGAGCAAGCTGCCAGGCCGCGAGCAGCTCCTCGCGCAAATAGTCGGCGGCATCTCCTCACCGCTCACGGGGCTGGTCACGGTGCTCAACAACACCGTCCAGGGTCTGGTCGTGGCGCTCGGCCAGATCGCCGAGCAGAAGCAGAGCGCCGAACAGTCGTAGGTAAGTAAAGACAGGAGGAAAAGTGATGGCAGTCAACAAAGAAGAGCTGATGGAGTCGATCGAAAACATGACAGTTCTCGAGCTCTCGGAGCTGGTGAAGGCCCTGGAAGACCGCTTCGGCGTCTCCGCGACGGCCGTAGCAGCGGCCCCCGCCGCTGGAGTGGCCGGCGACGGCGCGGCCGCCGCCGAAGAGGAGCAGACCGAGTTCGACGTCGTGCTTCAGGGCCCTGGCGAGAAGAAGATCCAGGTAATAAAGGTCGTCAGGGCCGCGACAGGCCTCGGCCTGAAGGAGGCGAAGGCCCTCGTCGACGAGGCGCCGAACCCCGTCAAGGAGGCCCAGAGCCGCGAGGACGCCGAAGCCCTAAAGGCCCAGCTTGAAGAGGCCGGCGCCGCAGTGGAACTGAAATAGGTTTCAGGCATCAGGCATCAGGCTTCAGGTAAAGAGCCTGCATATGCGGCGCTCCCTTCGCGGGGCGCCGCTTTTCGTGTGTCCCGCGCTGTGGTCGTCGGCGGTCGAACCCGGGCCGACGGATTGCCGAGACGGTCCGATGCCTGATGCCTATACGGCGCGTTAGCGCCGTTCGTGGCATGCCACGGCGAGCTGTGCTACACTCCGCGCGCAGGCTTTGGACCAGCGAC
Organism: uncultured Rubrobacteraceae bacterium; assembly: GCA_963808845.1. Classification (GTDB taxonomy): domain Bacteria; phylum Actinomycetota; class Rubrobacteria; order Rubrobacterales; family Rubrobacteraceae; genus Rubrobacter_D. The sequence continues at coordinate 8,319 of CAWEHD010000031.1, read as the reverse complement.
ATAATTATCTGAGATCTTACCTTGACTTGCCTGGGTTACCGGGGTAAGATACTCGTTTGCGTGTTCGGCCATTCTTCAAACACCCATGCGGAGGAGAGCTAACTTGGTGAGCCCTGTCGTGCGCCGGAAACGGCACCCGTATGCTCGGTTACAGTCAACAGAAGTTCAGTTGCCGGACCTCGTCGAGATCCAGCTGAATTCGTTCAAGAAGTTTCTAGACGAGGGTATCCAGAAGACTTTCACGGAGATCTCTCCCATAGAGGATTACACGGGCTCTTACGCCGTGGAGTTCGGGGAGGGGCGCTTCGAAGATCCGCCGGTCTCCGTCGAAGAGTGTATGTCCAAGGACAAGACCTACGCGGCGCCGCTGTTCGTGAAGGTCCGCTTCATTGTCAAGGAGACTGGCGAGGTCAGGGAGCAGGACGTCTTTATGGGCGATTTCCCGCTCATGACGGACTCGGGGACCTTTGTCATCAATGGGACCGAGCGGGTCGTCGTGACGCAGCTCGTCAGATCGCCTGGCGCCTATATCATGGAGCCCAAGGACGCCACCAAGCAGGTCTTGATCGCGAGCCTTATGCCAGGGCGCGGGTCCTGGCTGGAGTTCGAGGTCGAGGCGAAGGGCTACGTCTCCGTGCGCATCGACCGCAAGAGGAAACTTCCCGTCACGGTGCTCTTGAAGGCTTTGGGGATGGGCGGGCCCGAGGAGATTCTCAGCAGGTTCGACGACTCGTGGCTCATACGGAACACGTTGGAGCGGGACGACACCCCGTCGAGGGATGAGGCCCTGCTGGAGGTCTTCAGGCGGCAGCGCCCCGGCGAGCCGGTCAACATCGACAACGCGCAGAACCTCGTTGACGGGCTGTTCTTCGACGCCAAGCGCTACGACCTCTCCGAGGTCGGCCGTTACAAGGTCAACAAGAAGCTCAAGCTCGACGTGCCGCTAGATACCCAGACCCTTACCATCGAGGACATCGAGGCTTTGCTGGGGCGCCTCATCGAGACCTCAGAAGAGGTCGCCGAGGAGGAGGAGTTCGGGCGCATCAACTACGAGCGCATCCGCCACAAGTTAGATGAGTACGAGCACTTCGGCAACAGGCGCCTCAGGACGGTAGGGGAGCTGGTGCAGGAGGCGTTCCGGATCGGGATGTACCGCATGGAGCGCGTGGTGCGCGAGCGGATGACGACCCAGGATGAGGATTCCATAACGCCCCAGAGCGTCGTCAACGTCAAGCCCGTGAGCAGCGCCATAAAGGAGTTCTTCGGCTCCTCGCAGCTCTCCCAGTTCATGGACCAGACCAATACGCTCTCAGGCCTCTCGCACAGGCGACGCCTCTCCGCGATGGGGGCAGGCGGCCTGAGCCGCGAGCGGGCGCCGATAGAGGTGCGCGACGTACATCCGACCCACTACGGCCGGATGTGCCCCATAGAGACGCCCGGAGGGCCCGAATATCGGGCTGATCGGGCAGCTCTCGACGTTTGCGACCGTGGATGATTACGGTTTCGTGCAGACGCCGTACAGGAAGGTCGAGAACGGGAAGCTAACAGATGAGATCGAGTACCTCTCCGCCGACGAGGAGGAGGAGTTCACGATCGCCCAGGCCAACACGCCCACAGACCCCAAGACGGGCAAGATCGTCGGGGACGACCAGATCCTGGCCCGCAGAAAGGGCGGAGACGTAGCGAGCGTCTCCGCTGATGAGGTCGACTACGTGGACGTGGCGCCGTTACAGACGGTTTCCGTCGGCACGGCCCTGATACCGTTCCTGGAGCACGACGACGCCAACAGGGCGCTCATGGGCGCCAACATGCAGCGGCAGGCCGTACCGCTCCTCAGGAGCGAGGCCCCTTATGTCGGGACGGGGATGGAGTTCAGGGCGGCGGCCGACACCGGCGACGTGCTGCTTGCGCGCCACGCCGGCACCGTCGAGCAGGTCGTCTCCGACAGGATAACCGTCAGGCGTAGCGGAGCCGGCGGCGAGCTGGACGAGTACTACTTGAGGAAGTTCGCGCGCTCCAATCAGGGGACCTGCGTCAACCAGCGCCCGCTCGTCAAGGAGGGCGAGGAGGTCGAGGCCGGAACGATCATGGCCGACGGGTCTTCGACCGATCAGGGTGAGTTGGCCCTCGGCAAGAATTTGCTCGTGGCTTTCATGCCGTGGGAGGGGTTCAACTTCGAGGACGCCATAATTATCTCAGAGCGGATCGTCAAGGACGATACCCTCTCATCCATACACATCGAGGAGTATGAGGTGCAGGCCCGCGATACCAAGCTCGGGCCTGAGGAGATCACCCGCGACATCCCCAACGCCTCTGACGACGTCCTGATGAACCTCGACGTCGACGGCATCATCCGCATCGGTGCCGAGGTCGGCTCGGGGGACGTGCTCGTCGGCAAGGTCACGCCCAAGGGCGAGAGCGAGCCGACGCCGGAGGAGAAGCTGCTTCGTGCGATCTTCGGGGAGAAGGCGCGTGAGGTCAAGGACTCTTCACTGAAGGTCCCCCACGGCGAGGGCGGCGTCGTCATAGACGTCAAGCGCTTCTCACGCGACGGGGGCGACGAGCTCCAGCCAGGCGTCAACGAGATGGTCAGAGTCTTCGTCGCCAAAAAGCGCAAGATCGCCGAGGGCGACAAGCTCGCCGGGCGTCACGGCAACAAGGGCGTTATCTCCAAGATCGTGCCCGAGGAGGACATGCCGTTCATGGAGGACGGCCGTCCGGTCGATGTGATCCTCTCACCCTTGGGCGTTCCGAGCCGGATGAACATCGGCCAGATCCTCGAGACCCATCTCGGGTGGGCCGCGAGCCAGGGCCTCGGGGAGAACGGCGGCGAGCCCGTCTTCGTCTCTACGCCCGTCTTCTCCGGCGCCGAGGTAGCGGACATCGACGAGGCGATCGAGAAGGTGCGCACCAACGGTGGCTCCAAGACGGGTATGGGCCGGGGTGGCAAGGTCACCCTCTACGACGGCAGGACAGGAGAGCCTTTCGACGGCCGCATCACCGTCGGCTACATGTACATACTCAAGCTTCTGCACCTGGTTGACGACAAGATCCATGCCAGGAGCACGGGTCCTTACTCGCTGGTCACACAGCAGCCCCTGGGCGGCAAGGCCCAGTTCGGCGGCCAGCGCTTCGGAGAGATGGAGGTGTGGGCGCTCGAGGCTTACGGCGCGGCGCACACCCTGCAGGAGCTGCTTACTATAAAGAGCGACGACAGGGTCGGCAGGGTCAAGAGTTACGAGTCGATCGTCAAGGGCGAGAACATCCCTGAGCCTGGCGTGCCTGCGAGCTTCAAGGTGCTCTTAAAGGAGATGCAGTCTTTAGGGCTCTCTGTCAAGCCGGTCTACAACGCCGAGGCCGCGGCCGAGGATCAGGACCGCAGGGATTGGGACGAGGCAGCCCGCGCGCTGGGCATCAACCTCAGCCGCGACGAACCGACGGGCAACCTGGAGGACTCACCACCGGGCGCCTTCGGCAGAGGAGGTATATAGAGCGTGCAGGGACTCGAGCGCGACATAGACATAAACAAACTGGAGAAGATCTCCATCGGCCTCGCCTCCGCCGATGAGATAAGGGAGTGGTCGAGGGGCGAGGTTACCAAGCCCGAGACCATCAACTACCGTACCCTGCGTCCCGAGAAGGACGGCCTCTTCGACGAGCGCATTTTCGGCCCTTCCAAGGACTGGGAGTGCTACTGCGGCAAGTACAAGAGGATAAGGTTCAAGGGCATCATCTGCGAGAGGTGCGGGGTCGAGGTTACCCGCGCCCGCGTGCGCCGCGACAGGATGGGCCACATCGAGCTAGCCGCCCCAGTGGCGCACGTGTGGTTCGTCAAAGGCGTGCCGAGCCGGATGGGGTACCTGCTGGACATAAGCCCGAAGGAGCTCGACCGGGTACTCTACTTCGCCAGCTCCATCGTTACGTGGGTCGACCGGGAGGAGCGGGCCAACGATATCGACCTGCTGCGCGGCAGGGTAGAGGATGAGATCGGCCAGCTCGAGCTGGACAGGGACGAGGAGATCGACCAGATCCAGGCTCTCAGGACCAAGCGCGAGAGCGTGATCAAGGGCGAGAGCTCTCCTGACGAGCTGACCGAGGAGTACGCGGACATACCCGAGGACGACCGCAAGGCGGCCATCGCGAAGGTCCACAAGGAGGCCGAGGAGTCAATCGCTGACATAGGCCGCTCCGTGACCGAGCAGATAGGGCTCGTCAGGCGTGCCTGGGAGGAGTTCCAGACGCTCGAGCCGCGCCAGATCGTGGACGACGAGGAGCTCTTCCGCGAGATGAAGGACCGTTTCGGCGACGAATACGGCTACGGCGTGTACTTCCGGGGCGGGATGGGCGCCGAGGCCGTAAAGGACCTCATAGCGCAGGTCGACCTCGATGACGAGGCCCAGGACCTCAGGGACACCGTGGCCTCCTCCAAGGGGCAGAAGCGCCAGAAGGCGATAAAACGCCTCAAGGTCGTCGACGCCTTCCGCGTGAGCGGCAACGGGCCTGAGTGGATGATCATGGAGGCTATCCCTGTCCTCCCGCCCGACCTGCGCCCGATGGTCCAGCTCGACGGCGGCCGTTTCGCCACCTCAGACCTGAACGACCTCTACCGCAGGGTCATAAACAGGAACAACAGGCTTCGTCGCCTGCTCGACCTCGGCGCTCCCGACGTGATCGTGAACAACGAGAAGCGGATGCTCCAGGAGGCCGTCGACGCCCTCTTCGATAACGGGCGTAGGGGCCGTGCTGTAACCGGCGCGGGCAACCGCGCCCTCAAGAGCCTCTCAGATATGCTCAAGGGCAAGCAGGGCCGCTTCAGGCAGAACCTGCTCGGCAAGCGTGTGGATTATTCTGGCCGCTCCGTGATCGTGGTCGGCCCAGGCCTGAAGATGCACCAGTGCGGCCTGCCACGGCTGATGGCCGTCGAGCTCTTCAAGCCTTTCGTGATGAAGGTCCTCGTTGACAGGGCACTGGCGCCGAACATCCGTAGCGCCAAGCAGATGGTGGAAAGGCTCCGTCCGGAAGTCTGGGACGTCCTCGAGGACGTCATCAAGGAGCATCCCGTGCTCTTGAACCGCGCGCCGACGCTCCACCGCCTCGGCATCCAGGCGTTCGAGCCCGTGCTCGTGGAGGGCAAGGCCATCCAGGTCCACCCGCTCGTCTGTTCCGCCTTCAACGCGGACTTCGACGGTGACCAGATGGCGGTGCACGTACCCCTTAGCCCCGAGGCGCAGGCCGAGGCGCGTGTCCTAATGCTCTCGACGCAGAACATACTGCTGCCGGCCAACGGGTTCCCGATCGCCGTCCCCTCACAGGATATGGTGCTCGGGCTCTACTACATCACCTACGGCCCCGAGGACTTCGACGAGGCCGAGGTCAAGGCACTTATCTCCTCCTACGACGAGGCCGAGGCGGCATACAAGGAGGGGACGCTCAAGATCCACGACAAGGTCGTCACCCGCAGGGGCGGCGAACGGTTCGAGACGACGCTCGGGCGCGTACTCTTCAACGAGAACGTCGAGCAGACCCTAAGGGACTACCTCGGCGACGCCTACGACCCCGAGACCTATCCCTACATCAACCACACGTTGAAGAAGGGTGAGATCAAGGACCTAGTCGCAGGGTACGTGGCCGGCTACCCGACGGAGCTGGTCAGCCAGCTCCTCGACACCCTGAAGAGGGTAGGGTTCCACACGGCCACAAAGGCAGGCATCTCGGTCGGCAAGAACGACATCGTCGTGCCCGAGCAGAAAGAGGAGATACTCGAGCGCTACCAGGGCATGGTCGATGAGATCGAGGACCAGTGGGACCAGGGCTTCATCTCCGACGAGGAGCGCCTCGAACGGGTGATCGGGCTGTGGACCCAGGCCAAGAACGAGGTCGAGCAGGCGATGAAGGACAACCTCTGGCGCCTGAACCCGATCTACATGATGGCCGACTCGGGCGCCCGCGGTAACTACAACAACTTCACCCAGCTCGCTGGCATGCGTGGCCTGATGACGAACACGAAGGGTGAGATCATCGAGGAGCCCGTGAAGAGCAACTTCATGGAGGGCCTCTCGGTACTCGAGTACTTCACCTCGACCCACGGCGCGAGGAAAGGCCAGGCCGACACGGCCCTGCGTACCGCCGACTCTGGCTACCTGACCCGCCGCCTCGTCGACGTCTCCCAGGATGTCGTCGTGAACGATGAGGACTGTGGCTCGGACGGCTACGTCGACCTTCCGCTCTACCTGGAAGGCGGCAGGGGCGACGCTAACGATTCGGTCGCAGCCCGTTTCCTGGCCCGCGATCTGGCGAACCCCGAGACAGGCGAAGTCGTCGCCACCGCAGGCACTGATATCACGCCAGGTGTTCTTGACTCCTGGCGCGAACAGCTACCGCGGGAGACGCTCGTCTCCGTGCGGACGCCTTCCAAGTGCGAGAGCCCGCACGGCGTGTGCCAGACGTGCTACGGCAGGGCGCTCTCGACCTACAGGCCCGTCGACGTTGGCGAGGCCGTCGGCATCATCGCGGCCCAGTCTATCGGCGAGCCTGGCACCCAGCTTACGATGCGCACCTTCCACACCGGCGGCATCGCCGGCGAGGACATCACGGCCGGCCTCCCCAGGGTCGTCGAGCTCTTCGAGGCCCGCCATCCAAAGGCCGAGGCGACCCTCGCCGAGATCGACGGTATCGTCTCCCTCGAGGAAGCCGACTCCGACAGGCACATAAAGGTCTCAATCACCGCGCCCGATGGTGAGGAGAGCAAGTCCTACACGGTCGAGCGTCAGCTCCTCAGGCCCGAGTTCATAGAGGGCGCCGAGGTCAGGGCCAATACCCCGATCACGGAGGGGTCCATCTACCCGCACGCGATCCTCGAGAACGACCTCCGCTATGGCCGCGGGAGTACGACTACCGAGCGTTACCTGGTCGATGAGGTGCAGAAGGTCTACCGCGCGCAGGGCGTCGACATCCACGACAAGCACATCGAGGTCATCGTGCGCCAGATGCTCCGCAAGGTGGTCATTGACGACCCTGGCGACACGAAGCTGCTCCCCGAGCAGGTCGCGGACCGCTTTACGGTGCTCGCCGAGAACGCCCGCATCGAGGAAGAGGAAGGCCGCCCCGCCACCTACCACACGGTATTGATGGGCATTACCAAGGCCTCTCTCGCCACCGACAGCTTCCTCTCGGCGGCCTCTTTCCAGGAGACGGCCCGCGTCCTGACCGACGCGGCCATCGAGGGCAAGGTGGACAGCCTCTCAGGCCTGAAGGAAAACGTCATTATCGGCAAGCTCATCCCCGCGGCCACGGGCCTGCCGCGTTACAGGCAGCTCACAGTGGCCGTCGAAGGCTACAGGTCGCAGGACGTCGATGAGCTCGACATAGCGGCATCTTAAGAGCATGTCAGCACTTCAGCACGCTCCGCCCTTCGCTCTCAGCATGCCAGCCAGGTCTTGCGCAAGCTGACTAGCTGAAATGCTGACAAGCGCCCGGAAGGGCGCGTGCTGAAGTGCTGAAAAGCTGGCCGCCACAGCTTGACATAGCACTCCACTGAGCCTAAAATAGATTGCTGCGGTTACGAGCGGTTACCAATAGGGTAGTCGGTCTTCGGGCCGCGGCGCGACTTTGTAGTAGTCCCCTTTTCCATGTAGAGAGAGAGGCGTGGCCATGCCGACGACCAACCAGCTTGTGCGCAACGAGCGGGAGAAACAGACGAAGAAGGCGGCGACGCCGGCGCTGCAGGGGTCTCCCCAGAAGCGCGGCGTGTGCACGCGCGTCTCCACCACCACGCCGAGGAAGCCGAACTCCGCGCTGCGCAAGGTCGCCAGGGTCCGTCTCGTGAACGGCCAGGAGGTCACGGCCTACGTTCCCGGTGAGGGACATAACCTGCAGGAGCACTCGGTCGTGCTCGTACGAGGTGGACAGGTCAAGGACTTGCCAGGCGTGCGTTACAAGGTCGTGCGCGGTGCGCTCGACACCCTCGGGGTCAACAACCGCAAGCAGGGACGTTCCAAGTACGGGACCAAGAAGTCGTAGGAGGATAGGAGATGCCAAGGCGAGCAGCGCCACCAAAGAAGAAGATACCCGGCGATCCCGTCTACGGGAGCGTGCTGGTAGAGCAGTTGGTCAACAAGATCATGCTCGACGGTAAGAAGAGCACCTCCGAAAAGATCGTCTACGACGCCCTCTCATTTATAGAGGAACGCACGGGTACTAGCCCTGTCCAGGTACTCAACAACGCCCTCGACAACATCAGGCCCCGCCTCGAGGTCAAGAGCCGCCGAGTCGGCGGCGCGACCTACCAGGTGCCTGTTGAGGTAGATGCCCGCAGGGCGA
>CAWEHD010000030.1:0-201403 GCA_963808845.1 uncultured Rubrobacteraceae bacterium | reverse complement strand
TCTACGGAAAAATCAACAACAAACCGCTGGTGGGAAACAAGACCCCCGCCTACGTACGCCGCATCCCTACATTGCACGCTCTCTGGCCTGACGCGAAGTTCGTCCACATCATCCGCGACGGCCGGGATGTCTGTATGTCCGTCCTGAATTGGAAAAGGGCCGAGCGCATCGTCGGGCGCTACGCGTCCTGGAAGGAGGACCCCGTCTCGACCCACGGCGCTGTGGTGGGAGCGAAAGGTACGCAAGGCGCGAGAGGACGGCGCGGCGCTCGGTCCTGGCTCTCTACCACGAGATGCACTACGAAGACCTTGTCGAGGACCCGGAGCGAGAATGCAAGAGGCTTTGTGAGTTCCTCGGCGTCCCTACGACGATGCGATGATCCGTTTCGCCGAGGGCCGACGAGATGGATCAAGCCACGGCCGAAGCTCTAAGAACGCGTGGCTGACGATTACGTCCGGGTTGAGGGACTGGCGCACAGAGATGCGCGCGAGGGATTCGAGCGCTTCGAGGCCGCGGCCGGCGATCTGCTCGAGGAGCTGGGTTACGAGCGAGCCGTACCGAACCCGTCGTCAGAGGCGCTGGAGCAAGCAACGAGGATCCGAGAGGCCTTCACGCGAGAAGCTGCTCGCGTAAGGCGACCGACCGCCCGGGTCCTGGGCGACATGTACCCGTACCTCTTTATCGTAGGGTGCCCGAGGTGGGCACCACGCCCCTTGAGGCGGATAATCGACGCCCACCCGCAGATAGCCATCACCCGACGAGACGCACTGGATCGCCAAGCGATTCGAGAGGCGACAGGGAGTGACGCCCGACGGCCTGGTTACCCCGGAGCTGCTCTCTTGGCTGCTCTCAGACGAGAGGTTCACCCGCATGGGGATCGGTCAGGACACTCGAAGGGCTGGTGGCGAAACCGAGCGATCCGGTCTCCTACTCGACCTTCGTCACCGGTGTCTTTGATCTCTACGGAAAGAGACACGGCAAGTGCCTCAGTGGGGGACAAGGTTCCCGTTACGTGCGCCGCATGCGTACCCTGCACGCCCCTCTGGCCCGAGGCCAAGTTCGTTCACCTCATCCGCGACGGCCGAGACGTGTGTATGTCGGCCATGAAGTTGGAAAAAGCCGGGCGCATAAGCTTGGCCCGCCGTTCTTCGACCTGGACGGAGGACCCGGTAACGACGGCGGGGGTGTGGTGGGAGTGGCACGTGCGCCTGGGCCGGCAAGACGGTACATCGCTGGCTCCCAATCTCTACCATGAGGTGCGCTACGAGGCGCTGGTCTCTCGTGCCCGAAGAGACGTGCGCGGCGCTGTGCTACTTCTTGGGCCTACCTTACGACGACGCTATGCTCAAATTCCACGAGGGGCGCGACGAAGACGGACCCTAGCCTCGACGCGAAGAAGGGCATGGCGGCCCCTCACTCCTGGACTACGGAAGTGGAGCGAACAGATGCCCGCCGAGGATCTAGAGTGCTTCGAGGCGGCTGCCGGAGAGCTCCTCGAGGACTCGGCTACCCTCGAGCCTGCCCGCACCCCCCAGATGAGACGCTGGCTCGGGCAGCACAGATCCGTGAGTCCTTTACGCGGAGAGGTCTCCGCCTCGGGGAAGCGGCTACCGAAGGGCTGGCAGGCGTGAACCCGTACGTGTTCATCGTGGGGTGGAGCGTACAAGATCATCGAACCGTCTCACTGCCAAACACGCTCTCAGGCCAACGCTGCCCTCACCGAGCGGATGCGCGCTGGAACCGCCGTCTGAGGAACGTCAGCCCGCATAAAGGCGTTCGGATGTCTCCAATAAGGGAGAGGCAGTTGTCTCGCCACTCTCCTGGTGGCAGGTACTGCTCCATCCACGCTACCCCTGGTGATCGCTCCGCTGGTAATCGCTCCACTCGTCCCAGCCACGGTTACTGGATTTGGCTCCATCCTCGCCGCTTCAGAGGGTTCGATTATCCTCGCAGAGGTGATTTTCCCGATCGACGTGATCGTCGCGGTAGTTAGCCTCTACTTCGGTATCATACGCAGGGATATGCGGATGCTGGATGAGATTGTTCTAGATCTCGCACTGCTAGAAGAGAGGCTCAGAAGCTTGGGAGCCGAAGCCCGACGGCTCCTTCGTGCGACTCCACCAGCGAGGGGACGAGGAACCACTCGACAGCCAGGCGCTCCTGCTCGAAGAGGGGCTTTAACCCTGGCGAACAACCCCCCGATCCTGTATATTCATTGCGCGTATGGCAACGGGCGTTTCCAAGATGCCTCGTTCCCTGCGCGCGGGGTGTTTCGGCAGGCGGTCGAAGGAGTTCGTCGCGAAGAGTCACGTAGAGGTCGAGTGGCAGCTCGAAGCCACAGACCTCGCCGAGAGCTGGCTTAAGAAACGTTCCCCTACCTCGATCCGCCATTCTAGCCATAAGGCCGCGGGGTAGCGTGGATCTCTACCTCGTCCGCCACGCCGACGCCTTCCAGAAAGATCCTGACCGCTGGCGCCACGACAGCAAGCGCCCGCTCACGCCCGAGGGTGAAGAGGAGTTCCGGCTCGCAGCGCGCGGGTTGGCCCGGATGGTGCCCCGGGCGGACGTAATCCTAGCAGCCCGGCTCGGCGGGCGTGGCGGACGGCGGAGATACTCTCCGAGCTGGATTCCTGGCCCGCGCCCGAGCCATCGCCGGTGTTCGCGGCCAGCCATCGGCGAGCCTCACCTGAGAAGGCCACTCTCGCGCTAGAGGACTACGGGGACGCTAAATACGTCGTCGTGGTCGGGCACAAACCCCGCCTGCAAGAGCTCGCCGCTTACCTGCTCACCGGGGAAGCGGATGCACTGGAGATCAAGATCAGAAAAGGCGGCGTGATGTGCATCCGCTTCGACGGCGCCCCTGCGCCGGGCACCGGCAAGCTGCGTTGGCTGCTTACGCCAAAAGCCCTCCTCTCTCTAGCTGATCAGCCGTGATCTTCTCGACGAACTCGGCTACGAACGTGCTTCCTCAATCCGGGAAGGCGAGTCCTCGAAACTCCTCGGAGATCCGAGACTCCCTGGCACAGGAGATCCAGTCCCAAACGGAATCACCGAAGGCAGCCTCGTACGAGAAATCTGGAGTCGCTACCGTTGGGGAGTCGATCCCGGCGCAGGCCGTGATGAACCACCTATTGGCGGAAGCTCTTACTTGCTTTATCGCTTGATTGTATGATTAGCTATTCGGGATGGGCGTACCTGCGGGGATGGGTTGAGGAAGATAGCGTTTATCAACGCGAAGGGCGGGGTCGCGAAGACCACGTGCTGCGTAAACATAGGCGCGGGACTCGCCCTCGAAGGCTACCGGACCCTCCTCGTCGACCTCGACTCCCAGGGCAGGTTACGAAGAGTCTGGGCGTGCAGGCCGGTGAGGGGTTGGCGGAACTGCTGCAGGGTGACGCCGGCCTGGGAGACGTACAAATAGAGGCCCGCGAGAACCTGTTCGTGATCTCCGGTGGAGGGGCGCTCTCCGGCGCGAAGCGTATGATCTCCCGGATGGATATGCGCTCGGAGCTGGTTTTGAGCGAGGCTCTCGAGGACCTCAGGGGATACGATTTCGTGCTGCTCGACACGGCACCTTCGTGGGACGTCCTCAACGTCAACTGTCTTTTCTACGTCGACGAGCTCCTGATCCCGGTCTCCATGGAGGCCCTGGCGTTGCAGGGCATAGGCGACTTCCTCGGCCGCGTAGATCAGGTCCAGCGCTACAGGGAGGGCCTGCAGGTACTCAGCATAATCCCTACCTTCTGCGACGGGCGGGTAAGGAAGAGCGCCGAGATACTCGAGCAACTCAAGCGTTATTTTCCCGGCGCCCTGTGGCCGTGCGTGCGCTACAACTCGAAACTCTCGGAAGCGCCGGGCTTCGGCCAACATATCTTCGAGTACTCGAGAAGGAGCAACGGGGCCGCCGACTACGCCCGCCTGGCCGAGCGGCTCGCGAAAGGGACGTGAAAGAGGACATGGCAAAGGGAAGAAAAGTGCCGGAAGACCTCATGGGAACCATCCTTGGGAGAGTGTGCCGGACCTCGCGACGTCGAGACGTAGTCGGACTCGACCTGCCCTTCGGCGGGCGAAGGCACCGTCTTCTGGGAGGATCAGCCCTGGCTGGTAGGTACCACGTTCAACCTCTCCAAGCAGGTCGGTAGAGAGCTGGACATGCTTCGGCTCGACCTGCAGCGTCAGGAGGATATTCACACCTCCAACTCCGAGATCGCCGAGGTGGCGCTCAGGATCGCCATCGAAGACGCGCGGGAGAGAGGTAGAGCGAGTGAGCTGGTCAGTAGGCTGGCCAGCGGGCTTGGCGGCCGGCCCGCTTATCGGGCCGACGAGGCAGGTCCGGCGACCCGGCGCAGCGTTGACGGGTCTGGCCTCATCCTCGAGACCATCTACAACGGGGAGGGGGAGGTGGTCGACGAGGAGGAGGTCGGCGACGTCACCGACCTGCCTGTGGAGGTCGAGTACGTCGACGGGAAGGGGAGGCTCCTGAGCCTGGCGAGGGACGAGCTCGGGAACACGTTCGAGTGGGTTACGGATGAGGAGTTCGGCACGCTCGAGGCGAGGATCGTCCGCCCCGCCGACTGAGACGATCACGTTCGGCCGAGATGGGCCGCTGAATCTTCCGTATTTTCCCTGACGCCGCCTGGCACCGGACCGGCCGATATCGCTGGTACAATCGACTTAGCATGAGCATTCCACGTTACTACACCGTCGGGGCCGTCGCGCAGGACTTGCGGTCGCTGAAAGCCCTGGACGAACGTCTCGAGGAACTGGAAATCCCTGCTGACTCGCTCCTGGTGCTCTCGCGGCGTAAGGACGAACGCCTCGTGAGCGTAACCCTGCCTGGTGTCAGGACGCGCAGGGTCGAGTCGGGGCTCTCGCGGACGCAGTGGTTCGAGTTTGTCAGCACGTACCTCGGGGTGACGGCCGTGAGCGTCCTCATGGGCGCCGTCCATCTACCTACCGGGATCGCCGTGCAGGCCCTCATGACCCTGGTAGCCATCATCGGCCTCATCCTCTACCATCGCAGGCCGCATCTTCGGAAGAACCTTCTCGCCATGGGCCTCCCAGAGAGCTTCGCCGAAGGGTGGGAAGCGGCCTTTCAGGAAGGCTTCGCCCTGGCGCTGACCACTGTCCCCGCTGACCTCTTCGATGAGACCCAGGACGCCTTCCTCGAAGACCCCGGGCTCAAATCTCCGCTCGCCGTCGACAGAAGGCCAGTGTTGTAAAGCATTTCAGCACTTCAGCCATCAGCACGCATCGGGCCTTCGGCCCTCGCTTGTCAGCCTGTCAGCAAGGACTCGCGCAGGCGAAAGCTGTTTAGCTGAAATGCTGACAAGCCGCCGTCAGGCGGCGTGCTCGAAGTGCTGACAAGCGGAGGCGAAGCCGGAGCGTGCTGGAGTGATCTGCTCGAACTTTGGGTACCCTGTTGATAGCGCCCTTGGGCGCTCTTTTTGAGATTCGCTCCTACATAGAAAGGACCAGGATGAGGGACGCGTCGTACGATTTCTTGAAGAGGCTGCTCTCGGCGCCAGGGCCCAGCGGCTACGAGGAGGCCGCCGCGAAAGTCTGGAGAGAAGAGGCCGAGAAGTTCGCCGAGGTCAGGGGCGACAGGATGGAAACTCCTTCGCCACCATCGGAACGGACGGCTCACCGAAGGTCATGCTCGCCGGGCACATCGACGAGATCGGGGTGATGGTCACCCACATTGAGGAGAACGGCTTGCTCCGCTTTACCGGCGTTGGCGGCTGGGACCCGCAGGTGCTTGTGGGACAGCGCATCCGGTTGATCGCAAAGGGCGGCGAGATTACCGGGGTGATCGGCAAGAAGGCTATCCACGTAATGGAGCCCGATGAGCGAAAGAAAGTCTCCGAGATAAAGAGCCTCTGGATCGACGTGGGCGCCAAAGACGCTGAGGAGGCCAGGGGTATGGTCCGCATCGGTGACGTTGGCGTGATCGACCAGGACCTCGTGGAGCTTCCGAACGGGCGAATAGCCTCACGCTCTGTGGACAATCGCATGGGCGCGTTTGTGGTGCTAGAAGCCCTGAGGTTGCTCTCCGAGGAGGATTATGTCGGTGCCGAGGTCGTGGCCGTGGCCTGCGTGCAGGAGGAGATAGGTCTCTACGGCGCCCGCGGGGCCGCCTTCGGGCTCGACCCCGAGGTGGCCATCGCCGTTGACGTGACCCACGCCACAGACACCCCCGGCGTCTCCAAGAACGAGCACGGGGATCACTCCCTGGGCAGCGGCCCCGTTCTGAAACGGGCGACGAACATCTCGCCCATCGTCTCGGAAGGCCTGATCTCGGCGGCGGAGGGCGAGAACATCCCATACACGCTCGAGGCCGACTCGCGCTCTACAGGGACCGACGCTGACGCTATACAGTTCACGAGGGCCGGAATCGCGACGGGACTCGTCTCGTGCCCGAATCGCTACATGCACTCTCCAAACGAGGTGGTGGACATAGAAGACGTCGAGAGCTGCGCTCGTGTGATCTCCGCCTACATCAAGACCCTCAGCGCGGAGACGAACCTGGTCCGTTGACCACGAAAGAGGAACCGAAGCGGCGGGCCTCGACTCCTGTCGAGGCCGGGCTGCTGTTGACGGTCTTCTTCTTCGGGACCAACTTCACGGCGGTCAAGATCGTTGTCGAGAGCGTCCCGCCGATACTCTTCGCCGCAACGCGCTTTACCCTGGCCGGTCTCCTACTGCTCCTTTTCGTGCCCTTCCTCGAACGGGGGAGTCGCCTGCGCCGCGAGGACTTCCTCGCCGTGCTGGGCCTCGGGGTCGTCGGCGTCACACTCACCCAGACGGTCTTCACCATCGGGGTTAGCCTGACGACGGCGGCAAACACGGCCCTCGTCTACTCGACGGCCCCCGTGTGGGGGATGCTCCTCGGGTTCGCTCTCGGGCTGGAGCGGCCGAGGCTCGCTGGCATACTCGGGATAGGGCTCTCCCTCCTCGGGGTCGGGTTCATCGTGTACGGCGGACTCGAGTTCGCTGGCACGAGCCTTCTCGGGGACGCCCTCATACTGGTCGCGGCCGTGTTCTGGGGCTCCTACACCGTCCTCTCGCTCTCACTCTTACAACGCTACTCTCCCGTTGCCCTCGCCGCCTACGCCATGACCCTCGGCGGCCTCGCGGCCTTCCCGCTGGCAGCACTAGATCCTGGTGGTCTCGATATCGGTTCTCTTGACGGCCTGACGTGGGGAGCGGCGGCCTACTCCGCGCTCTGCTCCTCGGCCTTCGGCTTCGCCGCCTGGGGGTATGGAGTCTCCCACGTCGGGGCGAACCGCGTCCTGATCTATCAGTACCTCGTCACCCTGACAGGCGTGACAACTGGCATCGTCCTCCTCGGCGAGGACTTCGGACTCGAACAACTCGTCGGCGCAGTCGTCATCCTCTGCGGCGTCTACCTCGCGAGAGGTAGATAGCCGAGGGCTCCCGAACCTTCCGGTTCAGCCCCATTCGGAGCGTCGCCTGGCCCGGCGGGTGCTTCTGGAGCCCTCCGGTTTCATCGGCAAAGTCTAGCCGTTGGATGGTGCGAAGTGCCTCACTGTGGCCTCTCTGCGAGGTTCACCTGGAGTGTGGTCTTTTCGCTGTTCCTGAGGACTTTCAGCCCTACTGTATCGCCAGGCATATAGTCGCGTAGCGCCGAGATCAGGTCGCCCGAGCTACTGACCTCCTCCGAACCTGCGGCGGTTACGATGTCACCGCGCTGTACTCCGGCGGCATCGGCCGGACTACCAGGCTCGACCTTCTCGACCAGCGCCCCTGAGTCTACGGGACTTCCGAATTTGCTCGCGGTCTTCTGGGTGAGGTCAGAGAGGTAGACCCCGAGGTAGGGGTGGACGGCCTCACCGTTCTCGATCAGCTGGTCTGCCACGGAGATGGCCGTGGCCGAAGGTATGGCGAAGCCTATGTTCTCGGCACCCGTCTCGGCCGGCGGCAGGTAGGCTACGTTTATACCGATGACCCTGCCTTCACGGTCTGCCAGGGCGCCGCCCGAGTTGCCTGGGGAGATGGCCGCGTCGGTCTGGACCAGGTCGACCAGAGATGTGGCCTGCGTACCACCCGTGTACTCGGCAGGGACCTCACGCCCCGTGCCGCTGATAATCCCGGAGGTGACCGTGGACTCGAAGCCCGATGGGCTGCCGACCGCGACCGCCGTCTGGCCGACTATCGGGTCAGTGCTCGCGAAGCTCGCGGCCGGCAGGCCGGCGCGGTCCACCTTGACGACGGCGATGTCCGTCGTCGGATCCGTGCCTACGACCTGTCCGCGCTCTGTGGCTCCGTCCGCGAAGGCGACCTCGACATCGCGCGAGCCCTCCACAACGTGGTTGTTGGTGATGATGTAGCCGTCGGAGCGGTAGATCACACCGCTCCCCATACCCTCTTGTTTCTGTGTACCGAGAGGGGTCCGTTGAATTCCCGAGACGTTGATTTGCACTACCGAAGGGCTCAAGACGGACGCTACTCTGGCCACGGGTTCGTCGGCCGGGATGCCTTCCGGGGCCGACTCGACGGGATCTGCGGTCTGTGTTCTGCCCGTGCCTGGGTCGAGGTAGATGACGCCGAGCACGAAAACCAGCGCCGCCAGCGCCATTAGCGGCAACAAGAG
This sequence comes from uncultured Rubrobacteraceae bacterium, assembly GCA_963808845.1. GTDB lineage: Bacteria > Actinomycetota > Rubrobacteria > Rubrobacterales > Rubrobacteraceae > Rubrobacter_D. Next base: position 192,789 of record CAWEHD010000030.1, on the reverse strand, counting down.
AGTGCGCTGTAAGGTGTGTCCCTTCATACTGTTACCCCTGTTTCCTGTAGGTTCTCGGATAAGTTGGCAACGCTCCTCCTTGTGGTGTGTGATCTGTGGCTAGTAGTTTGGACTTCGAAGATGTGAAGAGTCTTTGCACTCCATGAGGGTTTTCACAGGAAAGGTCGTTTCAGAGGGCAGAGTCGCAGCAGAGCGGCGATAATACACTCGTGATGCGCATACTGGTAGTAGAGGACGAAGAGAGGCTGGCGCGGCTGATCTCACGGGTTCTTACCGAAGAGGGTTACGCCGTCGAGACGGAGGTTAACGGCCGGCAAGCGCTCATGCGGGCGTTGGCGGACGAATACGACCTCCTGATCGTGGACTGGATGCTCCCTGACCTGAGCGGCGTCCAACTGGTGAAGAGGCTCAGGGCCGCGGAGGTCGGGACACCGGCGATCATGCTGACTGCCCGCGACCAGATCGAAGACCGCGTAGAAGGCCTCGACGCCGGCGCCGACGACTACCTCCCCAAGCCTTTCGCCTTCCCCGAACTGCTCGCCCGCGTTCGGGCCCTTGCCCGCCGCCCGTGGAGTGAAGAGATGGACGGCGCGATCCTCGGGGCAGGCGACGTTACACTCGACCCTGTGCGCCACGTGGTTCGCCATGGGGGAGAGACCGTGGACCTGACGGCCAAGGAGTTCGCGCTACTCGCCACCCTGCTCCAGCGTCCCGGGCAGGTCTTCACCCGCCCGGTCCTGCTCGATACGGTTTGGGGCGCCTCGCCCGAAGTCTACGCCAACGTCGTCGACCTCTACGTCTCCTACCTGCGTAAGAAACTCGACGGCGATGGCCACGCCTCCCACATCCGAACCGTCCGCGGCGTAGGTTACACGTTCGAGCCGCAACCCGGGGCGCGCTGATGTTCGGCCACATCCGGCGACGCCTGACGATGGGCTACGTGGGTATTCTGGCCCTAATCCTGTTGGTCTTCGGCGTCGTTGTGGTATTCAGCTTCTACCTGCGGGCAAGTGAACAACAGGATGACCTGCTCCTGCAGAAGGCTGAAGAAAAAGCCAACAGCGTATTGAGCGGCAAAGAAGAGTACGGTGTCGTGAAGGCGACCACTGATTACGATGTGGCTGTAATTGTACTTCTGCCCGATGGCTCGACTTACGGAGATCTGGACGAGACATCCTTCACTCTGGGCCTCCCCTACACCTACATGGCCCAGACCGCCGGGCAGGAGAGGCAGACGATCAAAGAGACCGTTCCCGGGCCTGGTGGTGCGGTGCGGGTGATGAGCATTCCCGTAAAGAAGTACGGAGAGTTCGGAAGCGTGGTCGCGGTTGTCCAGGCCGCCCAGTCACGTCAGGCGGTGTCGGAAACGGTCGAACGACTGATCCTCGTGCTGATTCTCACTGGCCTGGGAGCACTGGTACTGGCGGCAGCCGGCGGGCTATTCATGTCGCGGCGGGCGATGCGTCCGGTCCAGGAAGCGTTCGGTAGGCAGAGGACGTTTATAGCCGACGCCTCCCACGAGCTCAAGACGCCGCTGACCCTGATCCGGGCCGACGCCGAGGTCCTCTCCCGCGGCATCGACGACCCTAACAAGACCTCTGACAATCGCGAGCTCGTCGACGACCTGCTCGGCGAGACCGATAGGATGAACGCCGTGCTATCCGACCTTCTCCTGCTCGCGCGCCTGGACGCGGATAAGGTCCCCGTCTCCCGCGACCCCTTCGACTTAGCCCTCGTCCTCTCCGAGACCTCGGAGCGATTCGCCGTCCGCGCCAGCACCGAAGGCAAGAACCTCGAGGTTCATCACTCGGGCAAACTTCTTTCGCGCGGCGACACAGACCGCACGGACCAGATCCTCGCCGCCATCCTCGACAATGCCCTCCGCTTCACACCCGCCGGCGGGACCATAACGGTGGATGGCCGTATCACGGACAAAAGGGTCGAGGCGACCGTTACGGATACGGGGCCAGGGATAGCTCCCGAGAGCCTGGATCGCATCTTCGAACGTTTCTACAGGGACGACACGCACAGCGCCGCCAGGAGCAGGGGACCTTCTGGCGGTGGAACAGGTCTCGGTCTCGCCATCGCCCGCGACCTCGCCCGCGCCCAGGGCGGCGAACTCAGCGCCGAAAACACCGCAAGAGGCGGGGCAAGGTTCACCCTAAGCTTGCCCCCCGGTACCTGAAGCTCACCCTTGCCAAGTCGCCCGCAGCACCCTGATCCAGTTCCCATAGGCAAGCTTCTCCAGCGCCGTCTCGTCGTAGCCGCCGGCCCGGAGCGCGACGAGGAGCTTGGGCAGACCTGATACGTCTCCGATTTCCTTCGGAACCTTCGCCCCATCGAAGTCCGAACCGAACCCCACCCTGTCGATACCGACGCGCTCGACGAGGTAGTCCACGTGCCGCACGACCGTCTCCAGCGGAGTATCCTCTGACTCGCCGCCGTCCTCGCGCAGGAAGGCGACGGCGAAGTTCACGCCGACCATCCCGTCCGAGTCCCTGATGGCGTCGAGTTGCCTGTCCGTCAGGTTGCGCGACGCGGGGCAGAGGGCGTGGGCGTTCGAGTGGGTCGCAACGAGCGGGGCTTCGGAGATCTCTCCTACGTCCCAGAATCCGCGTTCGTTCAAATGAGAGAGATCGACCAGAACCCCGAGCCGGTTGCACTCCCTGACGAGTTCCTTTCCGGAGCCGGTCAGACCCGGCCCTGTGTCAGGAGAAGAAGGAAACCTGAAAGGGACGCCATGGGCGTAGGCGTTGGGCCTGCTCCACACGAGCCCGAGCGAGCGGAGACCTTCCTCGTAAAGTACTTCGAGCGCGCCCGGGTCAGGTCCGAGGTTCTCGGCGCCCTCGAAGTGGAGGATGGCTGCCAGCTCGCCGCTGTCGAGACAATTCTCGATCTCTCCGGCGGTTCGCACTATCCTGAGTCCGCCTCTCGACTGCAGCCGGAACAGGCCTGCGACGAGCTCGTCGGCGAACCTTCTGGCGTAGTTCGGGTCGATCTGGGGAGCGCCCGAGACCTCGTATCCGCCGTCCCCAACGGTCAGCGCCGACTCCTCGTTCCAGCCAACGTCTTCGGGAACGGGGACGTAGCAGGCGAAGAACCCTCCGGCGAATCCGCCCTCGCGGGCCCGCGGCAGGTCGATGTGCCCAAGGTCGCTGCGCTCGAAAAAGGAGCGCCCTTCGCCACGCTCGGGTAGGTGGAGGTTGAGCAATGTGTCATTGTGCCCGTCGAAGACGAGGGGAAAATCTGGTTCCAACTAGAAGCCTGGTTCCCAGATGGGCTTCAGTGTCTCGGTGTCCAGTTTTACCCATCCTGCTGGCGGGTATAACCTCCAGGTCTCCCTCCGCGGTGCGTTCTATACGCAGGTCCCTGTTCTGCTGGCAGAACAGGAAGAATTGTTCCTCGTCCAAGTCGAGCACGGGGTGCGTGTGCAGCACCACAGGATGATACTCGGTCCTTACCTTTACCTTCGTCTCCGTCATACCGGCCTCCAGGAAGTACTCACAACACTAGTATACCCGTGCCCGGGAAAATCCAGAACCAGAGAAACGGGGTCGCACAAAGCGACCCCGCCACAATACCTGATGCCTGAAACCTGTAGCCTCCCTAATACTTCGGCACGCTCGGGTCGATCTCCTCGCTCCAGGCTGTGATGCCGCCCTTGACGTTGTAGACGTTCTCGAAGCCGGCGTCCTGCAGGAGCTGGACGGCCTTCGCGCTGCGGCTGCCGGTCTTGCAGTGAACGACGAAGTACTCGTCCTGATCCAGCTCTATCAGGCGCTGCGGAAGCTCGCCAAGGGGTATTAGCTTCACGCCGATGTTGGCTACGTCGTACTCGTGCGGCTCGCGCACGTCGAGCACGTTGATGTCCTCGCCTTGATCTAGCCTGGTCTTGAGCTCTCCGACGGTGATCTCGGGCACGCCGTTCTCCTGCTCGGCCGCGTTCGCCTGGGGAATACCGCAGAACTCCTGGTAGTCGATGAGCCCGGTGACGGTCGGGTTCTCGCCGCAGACGGGGCAGTCGGGGTCCTTGCGGAGCTTCATCTCCCGAAAGCGCATGTTCAGCGCGTCGTAGAGGAGGAGCCGTCCGACGAGCGGCTCGCCGATCCCGAGTATGAGCTTGACCGTCTCCGTGGCCTGGATGGTGCCGATGGCGCCTGGCAGGATGCCGAGCACCCCGCCCTCGGCGCAGCTAGGGACGAGGCCGGGAGGGGGCGGCTCGGGGTAGAGACAGCGGTAGCACGGGCCCTCCTCGGCATAGAACACGCTCGCCTGGCCCTCGAAGCGGAAGATCGAACCGTACACGTTTGGCTTGTTCAGAAGTACGCACGCGTCATTCACCAGGTAACGGGTCGGGAAGTTGTCCGTGCCGTCGACGATCACGTCGTAGTCCTCGAAGATCTCCAAAGCGTTCTCGCTGGTGAGCGCCTCTTCGTGGACCCTGACATCGACGTTGGGGTTTATGTCCTTGATCCTGTCGTAGGCGCTCTGGACCTTGGGACGCCCGACATCCGAGGTGCCGTGGATGATCTGGCGCTGCAAGTTCGACTCGTCGACCACGTCGAAGTCGACGATCCCGATGGTCCCGACCCCGGCCGCGGCCAGATAGAGGGCGAGTGGGCTCCCCAGTCCGCCCGTGCCTACCGTGAGTACCCTTGCGGCCTTGAGCTGTTTCTGCCCTTCTAGGGCGACCTCGGGCATGATCAGGTGCCTGCTGTAGCGTGCGATCTCCTCGTTGCTCAGCTCCATCGCTCCGTTGGGCGAATCGACTAGTGGCTGTCTTGTCTGCATCTCTGAAAAAACCTCTTCTTCGAAAAGTGGAAAAAACGACCTTCTGAAAACTACTTACATCGTCTTTTGGACGACCCTCCGGCGATGGAGGGGATTATGGAGATCTCATCGCCATCAGCTACCTCGGTGTCCTGCCCTTCGAGGTATCGGATGTCCTCGTCGCCTTTGTAGACGTTGACGAACGAGCGCAGCTTGCCGTCACCTGTATACAGGTGCTGCTTGAGATCGGGGTGCTCTGAGGCGAGGTTTCCGAGGGCCTCGCCCGCCGTGGCGCCGCCGACCTCGACCTCGGGGCTGCCACCGGTGTACTCCCTGAGAGGGCTTGGGATCTTGACCTTTGGCATATCTGAATCTCCTTATCCTACGATTGGCTCTTCGTCGTAACCGGAGCGGTCGTCTCTGAGGGTCCACGAGCGCATGTCTTCCACGTTCTCGGCGCCGAGCGAGGCTATCACGTAGGAGTAGCCAGGCCAGGCGTGCTCGCGGTCGTACTCGGATGGCTCGGCCGGATGGTCGGGGTGTGAATGGTAGAAGCCGAGCAGCCCCATGTCTTTCTCTTCGGCCTTCTCCTCGAACTTCTTTACCTCGAGCGGCTCTATGAGAAAGCGGCGGCTGCGCTCCTCTTCGTGCGTGTTCTCGGCCCGCCACACGTCGACGACGACCTTGATGCCACCGTTATCTATCCCGACCAGTGCTCCGGCACACTCCTCGGGGTAAGCGTCCCTTGCGTGGTGGTGGATCCGGCCAAGGTCCCCGGCGCCTATCTTGAGCGGCAACCTACTGCTCCCAGAAGTTCTCGGAGAGGTACTTGTCGGCCCCGTCGCACAGGATGGTGACGATTGTCCCAGACTCTATCTCCCTGGCAACCTCGAGCGCTGTGGCGACCGCAGCGCCGGCCGAGATGCCGATGAGGATTCCATCCTCGCGCGCGACCCGCTTGACCATCTCGTAGGCGTCCTCGGTCATCGCCGCCCGGTTCTGGTCGGCGATGGTCGGGTTGTAGATAGCAGGCACGATGGCGCTCTCCATGTGCTTCATGCCTTCGAGGCCGTGGAAGGCCGAGTCAGGCTCGAAGGAGATGGCCTCTATCCCAGGGTTGTACTCTTTGAGGCGCGTCGCCGTACCGACGAAGGTGCCGCTCGTGCCGAGGCCGGCGATGAAGTGCGTGATCTCGCCGTTCGTCTGCTCCCAGATCTCCGGTGCTGTCGACTCGTAGTGCGAGCGCGGGTTGGCCGGGTTGGAGTACTGGTCTGGGTAGAAGTAGATCTCGGGTTCCTCGGCGTAGAGCCTCCGCGCCTCACGGATGGCACCGTCCGAGCCATCGCCGGGGTCGGTCAGGACGAAGTCGACGCCGTAGGCGCTCAGGATCTTCTTTCGCTCCTCGCTGGCGTTCTTGGGCATACACAGCTTCACCCTGTAGCCGAGCGACGCCCCGATCCAGGCGTACGCTATCCCCGTGTTCCCGCTCGTCGCGTCGAGAATGGTCTTATCAGGCGTCAGAGAGCCCGTCTTCTCGCCGTCCCGGATCATCCACAGCGCAGGCCGGTCCTTGACCGAACCGCCGGGGTTGTACCACTCCGCCTTGCCCAGGATTTCGACGCCGGGGACCTCGGCCGAGATGCTCGGTAACTCCAGCAGCGGTGTGCCGCCGACAAGCTCCGTTACATTCGTCCCCGTCCGCTCGTTAATCCGAGTAATCATGTCGGGATTGATTATACAGTGTGCAGGTTCAGCGTCCAGAGAAGAGTGGTGAGACACCTGACGAACGTAATAGCCGAGAGGCTAGATAGGAGCCTCCCGGCTATGGTTGGTGCGTTGCGGAACATTATACCTGAATCTGGTGTTGCGATTCTATAGCGAGAGCGCCAATTATCCCAAAGTCTCCAAAATCTCAGGCAGGGTACGGCGACGGCAGGTGAAGATCGGTGTATCCAGCTCGGTGTAGGAGCTTGCTTCGCTCTCCCTGAGCTCCATCATCAGGTCCTGAAACTTCTGGGGGGACTCTGCCTCGAAGGAGAGGATGAACTCGTAGTCGTCTATCCCGAAGCAGTAGCCCGTGTTGTTCTTTACGGGGTAGTGTCTGCGTCCGATCTGCATGTGCTCGTTCATCATGCGCTGGCGCTCTTCGATGGGCAACCCGTACCACGCCCGCGTCTTGACGAAAGGATAGACGAAGAGGTACTCGCCTTCTCCAGGGACGATGTAAGTGCGGTTCTCGAAGCCCGGCGTGTGCTCCCCGACGTAGATTGAGCGCCTGCTTAGAGCAAAGTACGAGTAGGAAACGCGCAAATACTTGCCGAGTCCCGTCTTCAGGAGGGCGCCGGTCATGCCCTCGAAGGCGTCGAGGTCGTAGCCGATCCTCCACAGCATGAAGTCAGCGTCCGCGCGTAGACCCATGAGCGAGAAAGTACGCAAGAGCATCTCGCCAGAGTGCGCCTCCGCAGTTCTTAGGAACTCTTGTTTTCCCCGTTCGCGCTCCTCGTCGGGGAGACGACGCCAGACGGGATCCAACTCGAAGAACACGTAGTTTATGTACTGGGCCGGAAGTTTCTCATCTTGCGCTTGCTGTTGGCTAGTGCGGGTTTCAGTCATTGCGACTCCCTTTGTCGTCTTAGCATTTCAGCTACAGGCTCAGTCCTACGGCTGTCGCTCGTCAGCACTTCAGCACTTGCGTCCAGCCTGCGCATGCGAAAGCCCTTGCATGACCAGCTGACATGCGACGCGAAGCCGTGCCTGAGTGCCTGACTAGCTGACATGCTGACTCGCCTGAATGCCTTAATACCGAAATTCGTCCTCGTACAGTTCGGCGATGCGGGAGAGTTCGTCGGGGGTAAGGTCCGGCGTCTCCGCGGTCGTGGCGAACTCTTCTATCTGCTCCTTGCCGTAGATGTTTGGGAGGGTGGAGACTACTTCGGGGGCGGCGAGGACGAACTTGAGGGCGGCCTGGCCGAGGGTGCGCTCGCCGGATTCGGTGAGGAAGGAGAGTTGCTCCACCTTCTTGAGGCCAGTTGTGAGCCACTCTTTCGGGCGGTGGCGGCGATGGTCGTTCTTGGCGAAGGTCGTGTTCTCGTCGTAGTGGCCTTCGAGCATCCCCGAGGAGTGGGGGACGCGCACGATCAGGGACGTGCCCGTATCTCGGGCCGTCTCGATCAGGCCTCGTCCTGGGTCCTGTTCGAGGAGGTTGTAGATCATCTGCACGCCATCTACCCCGCGCTCGCGCATCGCCCTGACGCCTTCTTCGAGCCACCCTATCTTGGGCCCGAGGGCGACGCCGTAGGCCCTGATCTTACCCTCGCTCCTGAACGTGTCCATGAGGGTGAAGAGCCCGTCGTCCTCGATAGCATCCATCTTGGTGTTGTGTAGCTGGAGGAAGTCTATGTATTCCGTCTCGAGCCTCTTCAGGCTCTGCTCCAGGGCGAAGCGGATAAACTCTTCAGACCAGTCCTGAGGACGCTCCTGCTGGCCGCGCCTGGCCGTATGGTTGTAGAAATCGTAGCCGATCTTGGTCGAGATCACCACCTCGTCGCGCATGTGTCCGAAGGCGTCTGCAAGGAGCGTTTCTCCTTTGCCCGAGCCGTAAGTGTCCGCAGTATCGAAGTAGTTGATGCCCCGCTCGCGGGCTTCTCTGAGGAGCCTTACGGACCTCTCGTCGTCCACCTCTCCCCACCAGCCGGTCGAGACCGTCCACACCCCGAAACCGACCTCGGAGACCGCTATGTCGGTGCCGCCCAGCGTACGATATTTCATCTTCCGCCCCCTGTTCGTGTTCGGACCTTGGATCAGGTCTACTACATTCTAGCTTCGGAAGCTGTTGACTTTCTATCAATCTGCGTGCGGGCCTATAATCGCGCCGTGTCGGAGAAGGCTCTGGATCTCGTGTCGTGATCGCACGCTACGCTGGCGGGGAGAGCGGGGCGCGGGCGGCGGCCCGCGCCGGTGCCATAGTAGTCGTAGTCGATGCTTTCAGGGCGAGCACGACCATAGCCGTACTCATCTCGAAAGGTGCGAGGGTAGTGCCCGTCGCGTCCGTCGAGGAGGCCGCGTCCGCCGCGACGGACTACCGCATCGGGGAGCGGGGCAGCGCGAAGGTGGCCGGCTTCGACTTCGGCAACTCGCCCACGGAGATCCTGGGTTCGGAGATAGCGCCCGGCTCCACGGTAGCCCTCTCGACCACGAACGGGACCCGCATCGTGGAGGCGGCCGACGGCGCAGGGGCCATCCTGACCGGCGCTTTCGTCAATGCCGGCATCCTTGCCGAGGAACTGGCCGGCGACGCCTACGACGACGCCGAGGTGGTGGTTGTCGGGTGCGGCTGGGAGGGCCGCCGCGCTTCCGAGGACGAGGCTGCGGCCGGAGCCATCATCCACCGGCTACGGTCTCGTGGTGCTGAACTGGACGGGCGGGCCGGGCGCGTCGTCGAGGAATACCTGTCTCGCCCCGTGAGGACGCTGCGGAACAACAGTGCGGCCCGGAGGCTGAAACGTCTCGGGTACGAAGGGGACCTGGACTTTTGCCTCGCCGAGGACACGGTGCCCGTCGTGCCGCGCCTCGTCGGCTACGCCTTCGTCGGGTAGGTTGCGGGATCAGGGCGAGCCCCCAATCTTCGGCCCGGGGGCCAACACAAAAAGCCGAGATTTCTTCTTGACAAGGGGATGGTGCGCCATTACCCTGGAGTCAGCGAAGGCGGATCAAATGTTACAAGCTCCGCTCAATCCGCGACGGGAAGGAGGTGAGTAGACAAGTGACTATGACAATCACCCACGAGAAGACCCGCGAGGTCACCCGCGAGGACGTGGACCGGGCCATAGACGTCATCGAGCGTCACCTCGAGAAGGAGGCCAGGACCCGCAACCTGCTGGACGAGCAGGCGATCATGCGCCCCAAGGACCTGTGCAAGCAGCAGGGCCTGGATATGGTTGCCGAGTTGCGCGGCATGATGTAGATCGCGCGATTACCGAAGGCCCATGAAGGGGGATGCACAGTAAAAACCCCTGAGTCTCTCACGTAGACATTTGAGGGCTGTCCATCCCCCTTCACGAGTCTGGGGAGGGCCGGAGAGATCCGGCCCTCTTTTCATTCAGCTAGTCAGCATTTCAGCCCGCCGCCTCCCTTCGGTCGGCGGCTTGTCAGCTTCTCCCCTGACGACGCAGCGCACACCCGCGAGGCGGAATTCTACGGCGAGAGTAGTTTCTTGCGGAGGATGGTCGCATTTTGCTTGCTCTTGCTGAAATGCTGACCAGCTAAACGGCGGAGGAGGAGGGATTCGAACCCTCGATACCCCGTTGAGAGGTATAACACCTTAGCAGGGTGCCGCCTTCAACCACTCGGCCACTCCTCCGGTTCGCCGGAGTATATCAAAGACGTCTTGGGTCTTCGCGCGTTGGCCTCTGGCCCTTCTCCTATCCTTCTTTGTTCTCGGCCTCTTCGTCGGTGATGTCCGGCTTGTCGTTGGCTGGCTCGGCGTCGAGGATCTGCTCGCCTGAGACCTCCTCTTTTATCCTGACGAGCGTCGCGTTGAGGGTCGCGCCGAAGAGTATTGTCAGGGAGGAGACGTAGAGATAGAGGAGCAGGATGATAACGGTGCCAATCGAGCCGTAGGTCTCGTTGTAGGTGTTGAAGTCGCTACTCAGATACAGGTTGAAGGCGACGCTAGCGAGCACCCAGAGCAGGATGCCGACGACGCCGCCTGGTGTGATCCAGCGGAACGGCTGGTTGGCATCGGGGGCGAAGTAGAAAAGGAGGGCCACCGTAGCGACCATGAACAAGAGCGCCGCAGGCCAGCGCGCTATGTTCCAGACGACCATAAATTCGTCGCCGAGGGTGAAGACCTCGGCGATCGTCCTTCCGATCGAGGGACCGGCGATCAGAAGCAGTACGCCTATAAGAATGAGCGCCGAGAGGCCCAGCGTCATGATGATGGCGATGCCCCTGACCTTCCAGAACGGCCGCGTCTCCTGTACGTCGTAGGCGCGGTTGAGGGCGTTCATGAGGGCCGCGAAGGCACCCGAGGCGGCCCAGATCGTACCGAGGATGCCGACGGATAGGAGGCCTGGTGCCGTGTCCTCGTTACGGAGTGTGTTCTCCGTGTAGGTCTGGATCAGGTCGAAGACCTGCGCTGGCAGGAGCCGCCCGAGGTAGTCGAAGAGCTCTGTGACGAACCGCGGGTCGGAGCTCGAGAAGGCGTCGAGGATCGCAACGCAGAACAGGATGAAAGGGAAGATCGCAAGGATCAGGTAGAAGGCGAGCTGCGCTCCGAGGCCAAGGGCGTCGTCGCGTATAAACTCCTTTACGGTCGCCTTGAGCGTCTCGTATCGGAGAAGGTCCCTAAGATCGCCAAAAAAGTTCTTGAGCGACCCGCGCGCCGGCCGCTGCGCGACCTCCCTGAGCTTTGTCTCGGCCGTGTCTGATGACATCGGGACCATACCTCCCTTCTCGTAACCTTCTCTATTCTAACCGTGATCCCCGATGTAGAGGGCAAAGACGATAATCCGATAGGCCTGGCCGGTCGTATAAATCTCGGTATGGAAGGGTTAGTATCGGGGAGTGCCGTAAGTCTCGCGCCGGATGGTGGGCGGGATATCATCTGCTTTGTGCGGCGTGGGACCGGAGGGTCCGTTTTCGCCGGCGGTCGGGGAAGGCTCTGGATGGACCGTGTAGAAGACGAGGTTCTGGTGCGAAGGGTGGCATCCGGGGACGAACGCGCCCTCTCTGCACTCTACGACCGCTACGCGGGGCTGATCTACGGGACTGGGATGCGTTACCTCGGAGACAGGGGTACTGCTGAAGAGCTAGTCCAGGACGTCTTCACCTCAGTGTGGAGGAACGCGGCCGGCTTCGACCCTGCGCGGGCGAGCTTCGCCACGTGGGTGTACCGCATTACCCGCAACCGGGCGACGGACCTGATCCGTCGCCGCAAGGCGCGCGTCAGGAGCGTCGACGGCGAACCGCTTTTCGAGCCAGGAGAGATTGACCCCTCTGGCGAGCTCTCACGGAACTTCGACGTGGCCGCGGCGCTCTCGCGACTCACCCCGGTCCAAAGGGAAGTGCTCGTCCTCGCTTACTTCCACGGCTTCTCGCAGCGGGAGATCTCCGAACGCACGGCCACGCCTCTGGGTACGGTAAAGAGCCGCACCACTGCGGCGCTGCGCGCCCTGCGCGAGAGCATGAGCTTCGATGCGGATCGGAGGTCAGCCGGTGAGTGAGCACCCTGACACACGAGACCTCCTCGGCCCTTACGTGATAGGTACACTCGAACCGCACGAGGAAAGGGAGGTAGAGGATCACCTTGAAGGCTGCGCGAGTTGTAGGGAGGAGGCGCAAGGGCTACGATTCGCCCACGAATGCCTCGCTGACCTTGCGTACAGCACTGAGGCGCCACCACAGGATCTCAAGGCCAGAATCGTGGCGGGAATACCGCGGCGTGAAACCAGGCGATGGGTCCCGACCTGGGTGGCTGCCGCCGCAGCGGCCCTCTGTATCCTCGTGGTTCTCGGGGCGGTCCTCACCACCCCTGGGCTCCTCGGGGCCAGGGCCGCGGCGAACCTGAGCCCCACCGATCGCGCCCCCGACTGCGGGCGGCGAGGTGAGCATCCAGGGTAGCGGTGAGAACGTGGAGATGCGCCTCGAAGCGTGGGGATTGCCACCCTGCAAGAGCGAGCAGTACTACGAGCTGTGGCTCGTCGAGGGCGATGAGCGCGTCAGCGCGGGAACCTTTACGGTCGGACGGAGCGGCCGGGTCGACGTAAAGCTGAACGCACCGAACTTCGCCGCTTCCTACCCCAGAGTGGGCGTAACTGCCGAGTACGACAAAGACCCCCGCGCAAGCGACGCGAAGATACTATCGGGCACGTTGCACGAGCTTTGATAGCGTTTTGCTTGGCAAAACGCGGCTTCAGGCCACAGGCATCAGGTTTTACAGTTGAGGCGACCCGCCGTTGATCGCGCGCTCGGCTCCACAAGACCGGCGTTCAGCGAAACGAAATGCTGACGAATTGATAGCTGACGAGCGCCCGACAGGGCGCGTGCTGAAATGCTGACGAGCGAAGGCGAAGCCTGAGCGTGCTGACTTGCTTCTACTGCTCCCTGCTTGCAATAAGGGGAGGACAAACGACATGCTAGTTCCCTCCCCTGGCCGGCTCTCGGCCTCGATGCGACCGCCGTGGGCTTCTGCTATGGTCTGCGATATCGAGAGTCCGAGGCCGCTGCCAGGCTCCTCGACCCCGTCCAGCCTGTAGATACGCTCGAAGACGCGTGGAAGTTCCGTTTCCGGTATGCCTGGACCTCGGTCCCCGACGTCGACGCGTAGCTCCCCGTCGGAACAGGCGGACCTTAGCGTTACCTGCTGCCCTTCAGGACCGTACTTCACTGCGTTGTCCACGAGTGCCAGGATGGCCTGCTCCACCCGCACAGGGTCAACCCTGACCAGACCGGTCGCCAGGAGCGTAGTATCGAGTATAGCGTCGTGTTCTGCGGCCAGCGCCCCGGCCCGACGCTCAAGGTCTGCCAGCAGGACCTTCGCCTCCACAGGCTCCATCCGGAAAGGCGACACGGGCGACTCCGAACGGGCCAGGAAAAGCAGGTCCTCGACCATTCGGGACATCGTCGATGACTCCCTGACTATCTCGCGGAGGACCTCCTCGTGCTCGCAGCCGCAGTCGAGTTCTAGCCCGACCTCCGCGTTGCCCCGGATCACGGTGAGTGGGGTCCTGAGCTCGTGGGAGACTTCGGCGAGGAACTCGGCCCTGGCGCGGGCCGCCTCAGCGAGCGCCTCCTCGGCGCGTTTGTGCTCGCTGACGTCACGCGAGGCTGTCTGGAGGCGTACTACTTCACCGCTTTCGTCGAGTATCGGCTCCGTTAGGGTCTCGAACCAGGTGTATTCTCCGGACTCTTTGCGGATACGGTAGGTTACCGAAACGGCCCCCTGTCCATCGAGCGCCTTCTCGTGGGCTTCGGAACGGATACGCTCGAGGTCTTCGGGGTGAAAGAGATCGTAAGGATCAGTGCCGAGCAGGGCTTCCGGCTCGTAGCCGAGCAGACGCCGGCACGAAGGGCTGATGTAGAGGTAACTTCCGTCCGGTTCGTGCAGGCAGACGAGGTCGCTGGTCTTCTCCGCAAGCAGGCGGAACCGCTCGTCGTCCTTGCGGGAAGGGCCCAGGATTCCCAACCTGCCGGCACGCAGTGCCCTGATGCCCCAGAACGCCATGCCTGCCAGCACGCCTCCTGCGACGATGCTGCGAAACCGGCGGCGCCCGATGGTAAGCCTCACGGTACGGCCCTCCGAAACACACTTGACTCGCTAGTATCGAGATGGATTATACTTTCCATCGGGAAAGAAAGGGCAAGGATGCTGATCCTGATCATCGAGGACGAGGCTGCGATCGCGCGTTTCCTGAAGCGCGGCCTGAACGCCCACGGCCACAGGGTCGTCTGCGCGTACGACGGGGAGGAGGGTACGCGGCTGGCCGTGGACGAACCGGTGGACCTGGTCCTCCTCGACATCTCGTTGCCCCGGCTGGACGGTCGCGAGGTGCTCAGGCGCATCCGACTCAGGCACGCAGACCTTCCTGTCCTGATGCTCACGGCTCGCGACGACACGCGCAACAAGGTGGACGCCCTCGACGCAGGGGCCGACGACTACCTGACCAAGCCTTTCGTATTCGAGGAGCTTCTGGCGCGCGTGCGCGCCCTCACCCGCCGCTCGGGCCAGGCCGAGTCGGCCCAGATACAGACCGACAGCCTCACAATAGACCTCCTCTCACGTCACGCCTGGCGCGGGGATGAGAAGATAGAGCTCTCCAGCAGGGAGTTCGCCCTGCTCGAGTACTTTATGCGCCACTGCGGACAGGTCCTCTCCAGGCAGCAGATCCTCTCCGCCATCTGGGACTACGACTCCGAGCCCGCCTCCAACGTCGTCGACGTGTACGTGCTCCACCTTCGCAACAAGGTCGATCCTCCAGACGGGCCGTCCCTGATCCAGACCGTCCGCGGCGCTGGCTACCGTTTCGACCCAGCGCCAACCCCTTAGCCGTACGACGCCTCTACCAGAAAGCTTCAAGATGAAAGAAATTTCATCTCCAGTTCACCGTGGTTTCACATTGGGTGTATACAATCTTGCCATGTGGACCGCGGGCGGTGGTCAATATTCCGAACAACGTGTCACCGCCGCCGGTGGTCGACCATTACGGGGTCCGGGCGCGGTCGGTTTCTCCTTTCCCTACTTTTCCCCATCGCATCTTCGCCCCCCGGACTCCCATCCGGAGGTTGCACGCTTTGGTAAGTCTGTCCGGGACTGCGCCGCCGCCAGTCGCGGGATGACTTAGCGAGAGGTTTTCCGAGGAGGAGACCGGGTACTTAGGCGGAGCTGCGCGTTCCAGATAATCTCATCTGGCCATCATCCCTTCCGTACGTATACTCCTGTGTATGAGGCTCATCGTCGCCGAAAAGCCGTCAGTCGGGCGGGACATAGCGAGTGCCCTTGGGAGGCATCGAAGGGAGAAGGGAGCCCTGGTCGGCGAAGGCTGGACCGTGACGTGGGCGCTAGGGCACCTGGCGGAGCTGGCGCCGCCCGACGCCTACGGCGAGGAGTACAAGAAGTGGCGTCTGGAGAGGCTGCCGATTTTGCCTGGGCGTTTCAAGGTCAGGGTGAACCACAAGACCCGCGAGCAGTTCAATGTCGTAAAGGGCCTTATGAAGGATCCTTCCATGAAGGAGGTCGTAAACGCCTGTGACGCAGGGAGAGAGGGAGAGCTTATCTTCGCCTACCTGTACGGTCTCTCGGGTTGCAAGAAGCGTGTGCTGCGGCTCTGGATCTCCTCCCTCACCCACGAGGCGATCCGGGACGGTTTCGACACCTTGCGCGAAGGGACTGCGATGAAGCCCCTCGAAGATGCGGCCCGCAGCCGCGGGGAGGCCGATTGGATCGTCGGCATGAACGCCACCCGCGCCTACTCGGTCCGCTTCGGGGGTCGTGGAAACGTACTCTCTGTAGGCCGGGTCCAGACCCCGACCCTGAAACTCCTGGTCGATCGTGAGAGGGAGATACAAGACTTCGTGCCCGAGAAGTTCTGGACCGTCCACGCCCGCTTCTCGCGTGATGGGAATACTTACGATGGCGTGTGGTTCCAGAAAAAGCAGAACCGCCTGCCCGAGAGAGAGGCCGCGGATCGGATCGCGGAGAAGGTGCGTGGCGGGACGGGGACCGTCCGCAAGGCGCAGAAGAAGACGGCGACGGAGAAGCCGCCGCTCCTCTACGACCTGACCGAGCTCCAGCGCAACGCCAACGCCCGCTATGGCTTCACGGCCGAGCGCACGTTGCGGGCCGCCCAGGCGCTCTACGAGGAGAGAAAGCTCATCACCTACCCGCGCACCTCGAGCCGCTACCTCTCCAGAGACATGGTAAGTGGCCTCGAAAAGCGGGTCGAGGCCGCAGGTGCGCTCCCCGACCTCTCGCCTTTCGCGGAGAAGCTCCTCGGACGAGAGAAGCTCCCGGTCAGCAAGCGCATCGTGGACGACTCCAAAGTTACCGACCACCATGCCATCATCCCGACAAACAAGAAGTCCTCGGGCGGGCTGCCGCCGGATGAAGCTAAGGTCTACGACCTGGTGGCCAGGCGCTTTCTGGCCGTGTTCTTCCCGGCGGCCCGCTTCGAGAACACTACCGTCGTGACGGAGGTCAGCGAAGAGACGTTCCTCTCCCGCGGGCGCGTCGTGCTGGAAGCGGGGTGGCGGGCGCTCTATCCTGATGGGGTCGGCGGGCGGAAAGAGAAGGAGCCGCCCGTGTTGCCGCCGATCGAGGTGGGGCAGGAGTGGACTGTGGCGAAGGTCGGCGTCAAGGAAGGCGAAACCAAGCCGCCCCCGCGCTACTCGGAATCCGCGTTGCTCGGGGCGATGGAGACGGCGGGGAAGCTAGTCGAGGATGAGGAGCTCAGGCAGCAGATGAAGGACTTGGGCCTCGGCACGCCGGCCACCAGGGCCGCCACCATAGAGCGGCTCATAAAGGTAGGCTACATCGAGCGCGAGAAGAAGACTCTCGTCCCTACGGAGAAGGGAAGGTCCCTAATCGGGCTCCTCGGGGAGAGTCCACTCTCATCCCCGGCGCTCACGGCGCGCTGGGAGGAGCGGCTCGCGAAGATGGAGAAAGGCGCCGAGCGCCGCCCCGACTTTATGGCCGACATAAACGGCTTCACCACGAAGCTCGTCGAAGAGGTCCGCGGTATGGAAGGAGAGAGGCTGATATCCCCCTCCCGCAGCAGCGAGTCGCTGGGCGCTTGTCCCAAGTGCGGGGCAGCCGTCGTCGAGACGAAGAAAGCCTTCGGTTGCTCGGCGTGGAAGAACGGATGCGACTTCGCGATCTGGAAACAAGTCTCAGGCAAACGCCTCAGCGAAAGCCAGGCGAAACAGCTCCTCACAAGGGGACGCACCGGAAAGATGAAAGGCTTCAAGAGCAAGGCAGGCAAGCCCTATGCCGCCGCGCTCAAACTGGACGGCGAACACAAAGTAAGGCTGGATTTCGAGAACGGCCGTAACTAGCTCCTCCTCACGTCAAAGCGATAACTGTTTGTTCTGAGTTGTGCGTTACACTCTCGCGGGTATGAAAACTATTGTTGTCGGGGCCGGGTTGGCCGGCCTCACCTGCGCAAAGGTACTCAGAGAACGCGGAGCGGAGGTCGCCGTCTTCGAGGCGTCGGATGACATCGGTGGCCGCGTGCGGACCGACGAGAAGGACGGGTTCCTGCTCGACCGGGGCTTCCAGGTTTACTTTACGTCCTATCCTGTCGCGGGGAGGCATCTCGACTACGAGACGCTCGATTTCAGAAGCTTCGACCCTGGTGTGATCGTGTGCAGGGGATCAAAGCGGAGCGTCCTCTCCGACCCCCTGCGCGACCCGAAGGCGCTCGTACCTTCACTCCTCTCCGATGCGGCCACCATAGGGGACAAGCTCCGTACGCTCGAGATAGTGGCGAGAACGTCCAACGTGGGGATCAGTGCCGGCGCGGAGGACGGTGGGACGGATACCTCGACGCTCGAGTACCTGAAGACGGCAGGCCTCTCGGAGCGGTACATAGACTCTTTCTTCCGGCCGTTCTACGGGGGCATAACGCTGAACCGTAAGTTGACCACCAGCGCCCGCATCCTCCGCTTCACCCTCAGGATGCTCGCGAGCGGCCGCACGGTCATTCCTGCCCTTGGGATGGGCGAGATCCCGCGCCAGCTCGCCTCCCGTTTGCCTGAGGATGCGATCCGATTGAACAGCCCTGTGCAGGAGCTCCTGCGCGACGGGGAACGGGTGGTTGGTGTCAGAAGCGTGGGCGAGGAGCACGAGGCCGATGCTGTGGTAGTAGCCATTGACGCGCCGACGGCCGGAGATCTCACCGGGGAGGCTGTGCCTGAGGGGTCTGTCGGAGAGGTATGCATGTACTACGAGACGGACGGTCTTGGTAGTGGAAAGAAGATCCTTTTGAACGCCGAGGATGGAGCATTCGTGAACAACGCCGTGGAGATGAGCAATATCTCCGAGAAGTACGCACCGCCGGAGCGCCACCTGCTCTACGCCGTGGCGCTCTCGGGAATGGACCTGCCCGATGGGGAGCTCTACCGCAGGGGCATCGAGGACCTAAGCCGCTGGTATCCCAGCGCAGACTTCAGGCCGCTCGATCTCCGCCGCATCCCTTACGGACAGTTCGCCCAGCCGCCTGGCATCCACAGCACTCTGCCGGATAACAGGACACAGACGCCGGGACTCGTGCTTGCGGGCGAGTACACCGAGGATGCTTCAATAAACGGTTCCATGCTCTCAGGAGAGAAGGCCGCAGGGGCGGTGATCGCATGAGCGTTGGCGCAAACGGGGTCCCGGCGCTAAAGATAGAGAAGCTCAGGAAGACCTATTCCAACGGGTTTCTGGCCCTCGACGGGGTCTCGCTCGAGGTGGAGGCCGGGACTTCTTCGGATTGCTAGGACCCAACGGTGCAGGAAAGACGACGCTCATAAACGGCGTGGTCAGCCTGGCCAGGCCCGATTCAGGCTCGGTCGAGGTCTTCGGGAGAGATGCGTTCCGGGAGTTTCGGGAGGCACGGCGTATGATCGGGGTCTCCCCCCAGGAAGTGAACCTGGACAAGTTTCTGACCGTCGAGGAGACATTGCTGTTCCACGCAGGCTATTATGGCGTCCCCAAGAAGAAGGCTCGCGAGAGGGCCGAGGAGCTCCTGGAGCGGTTCGAGCTCACGGGGAAGCGTGGGCAGAGGACAAACACGCTCTCGGGGGGGATGAAGCGGCGCGTGCTGTTCGCCAGGGCGCTCATGCACGACCCGAAGGTGCTGTTTCTGGACGAGCCGACGGCGGGCGTAGACGTCGAGTTGCGCTACAAGCTGTGGGGCTACATCAGGGAGCTAAACCGCGGGGGGATGACCATCCTGTTGACGACGCATTATCTGGAGGAGGCCGAGGCGCTGTGCGATGAGATCGCGCTGATAAACGGGGGCACCATCGCCGCCCAGGGCAGCAGCGAAGATCTCAAGGAGCGCTACGAGGCCAGGAACGTCGAGGAAGTCTACATGAAGGTGATAGGCCATGATCTTCACGGATAGGACTTTCCAGACCCTCCTCTCGCGCGAGATACTGCGCTTTACGCGGGTCTGGATGCAGACGATAGTTCCGCAGCTCTTGACCTCGCTCCTCTATCTCGTAGTCTTCGGGATCGCGCTCGGCGGCCGCATAAAGCAGATCGAGGGCATCCCTTACCTCGAGTACATCCTGCCAGGCATAGCCCTGATGAGCCTGATCACCAACTCGCAGATGAACTCATCCTGGTCGGTCTTCGACGCCAAGCGCGAGCGTTACATAGACGAGGTGCTTATCAGCCCGATGAGCGACCTGCAGATCGCGCTCGCCTACTCCTTGGGCGGTATGCTGCGCGGGATGGTGATGGGGGCCGGAGTCTTCGTGGTCGGGGTGCCTTTCGTCGGCGTACAGATCGAAAACCCGCTGATGCTCGTGGTGATCGGACTTCTCGCCTCCTTCGCGTTCTCCTCTTTGGGCACCATGGTCGGCGCCCTGGCGACGCGGGTAGAGCACATCTCGCTCATTACTAGCGTCATTATCCAGCCGCTGGCGTTCCTGGGCGGGGTGTTCTACTCCGTCGGGATGTTGCCGGACGTGCTCAAGGTTGTGACGTTCTTCAACCCGATCTTCTACACGGTCGACGCCGCCCGCTACGCGACGCTGGGCGTCTCCGACCTGAACCCCTACCCTACCCTTGGTATGGTCTGCCTCATAGCCGCGATCTGCTTTGGGGGTGCCTGGTGGGCCATAAGCCACGGCCCGAATCTTAGGTATTAGAGCACTTCAGCTGGTCAGCTTGTTGGTTTCGCTCTAAGCTTCGGGATGACCTCTGTGGCCAGGCGTTCGAGCGTCTCACGACCCGCGCTGCGGTCGACCAGGCTCCGGTCGTAGCCGCCCAGAGGATGGTACGGTGAAGTGCAGTGGACGATTCTCCTCGCACTTTAGGGCCGACGCGGCGCACTCCTATCCTGGCTCTGCTCGGGGCCAACGCGGTCTCCGAGACCGGGAACGTCCTTGCGTTCGTGGCGATTCCGTGGTTTGTCTTGCAGACTACGGGCAGCGCCGCCAAGACGGGCCTGACCGGTGGAGCCTTTTTGCTCGCGGCCGTCGTGGCTGGTGTCGTCGGCGGGCCGGTCGTGGACCGCATAGGCTTCAAGCGGGCGAGCATCGTCGCTGATCTCGCAGGAGCGGTAACGGTAGCGTTGATACCCTTGCTCTACTACACCATCGGTCTGGCCTTCTGGCAGCTCCTCGTGCTGGTCTTCCTCGGTGGGTTCCTCGACGCGCCAGGTCACACGGCCCGCCAGAGCCTCGTCCCCGACCTCGCTGGGAGGGCCAGGATGCGGATCGAACGCGCCAACGCAGCTTTCCAGGGTATCCAGCACGCCTCGTTCTTGCTGGGTCCGCCGCTTGCGGGTCTTCTGATAGCCATGTTCACGCCGAGCAACGTGCTGTGGATAGACGCGGCGACGTTCGTCGTCTCGGCGGCCCTGGTCGCCGCGCTGGTTCCCGCAGTCGCCCCGCAATCTGACACGGTCACCCCGGAGCTCCGACGCGCTGGTGGATATGTCGCCGAACTCATGGAGGGCATAGCTTTCATCCGAGGCGACCGGCTCGTCTTCTGGATGTTCGGCATCGGGGTCTTCGCCAACTTCCTCATCCTGCCCCTCTTCGCAGTGGTCTTGCCAGTCTACGCCAAGCAGACCTACGGTAGCGCGGTGGATCTCGGGCTGATGCTCGGGGGGTTCGGCAGCGGTGCGCTGGCTGGTACAGTGCTCTACGGGACCGTCGGCCATCTCCTGCCGCGCCGGGCGACGCTCGTGTCGGCAGTCGTGCTCATGGGTCTTCCGTTCTGGGTACTGGTCACGACCCCCTCTCTGGTGGTCACCATGGTGGCACTCTTCGTCGCGGGTTTCGCGCTCGGTCCGTCCAACCCGCTGACGTACAGCGTGCTACAGGAGCGCACCCCGCCGCGGATGCTCGGCCGGGTGCTCGGCGCTGGAGTATCGCTGTCGATGGTGGCCGTACCGATAGGGATGGTGCTGTGCGGGTACGCGCTGGAGATCGTCGGCCTGCGCCTGGCCCTTGTAGGAATCTCCGCCTGTTACCTGGCGGTTGGGCTTCTTTCGTTCCTCAGCCCAGCCCTGCACGAGTTGGATAAGCCTCGAGACTAACCGACATTCACAATCCAGGCATCTCAGCGAGTCAGCATTTCAGCTTCCAACCTAGGCTGAACGCTGATTGCTTATGGGCGAATGGACGATTCACAGTAGGTCAATACCTCTGCGAATCGTTCGTTCGCCTGGAGGAAGTTCCAAATATCACTCATTTGAGTGATGCGCTCCTCGTTACAAGAGGCTAAGCTGCTTCTCTGATGTGATAGGGAGCGGGGTGCCCGCTCCGGTTAAGGAGGCGATGGACATGCTGGCTGTGCAGACAGGAGGAGGGACCACGATGCGTGCGGTGCTGTGCGCCTCCGTGTGCAATTGCCGCCACACCCTGAGGGCCGATGGCGACGAGAGGCTCGTTGAGGTGGCCCTCGAGCATCTGAGGCAGCAACCATCCTGCTGCTCCCCTCCGTGAAGAGCGGGTCAGGAACATAGTCTTTACCCGCGCTTACGACATCGAGTACGCTACGGCGTAGAAGGGTCCCGCGTCGAACTTCGCCTTACCGCCCTTCGAACGCCAAGTTGAGGTGCGCCGCTGCCGCGAGCAAGGCCCGAACGTTTCTCATCTTCAGTAGGAGGGACGGATCAAGCCGCCTCTCTGCTCTCCATTAACCACCGCGTCTCCTCGATCACCGCGTCGCCGACGGCGGTTCCCGGTTCGGCGTAGATGGGGCGTCCGAACTCGACCCTGGCGTTCACGTTGCGCAGGGCCGGGATAAGCACCTGGAGCGTGGCGGCTAGCCACTCGCGGTCGCGCCTGCGGCGGCGCAGGTGGGTCAGTGGGTTGCGCAGGGCCGAAGGTGAGATCACACCGCTGACCACGACGGGTACGACCACGAGCCCTGGGGTGAGGCGCGCGAAGAGGTCGGCGCTCGAGGACCAGTGATCCAGGGCTTCGACGGCGCCGGGCAAGACCGCAGGGTCGGGCTCGATCCTGCCCCCAGGGAACGTGAGTACGGCGCCGCCACCCCGCAGGTGCCTGGCCGCCGCCCGCGCGACCCCTGGGCGTCCCGCAGGGGTCTCCGCGACGGTCAGAAGGTGACGTGCGGTATTCGGGAGGGCATCCAGGAAGGGGCGGTCAGCGGCGATCACACGCAGGTCGTCCCTCGGCGTCGCCGCGAAGAGGGCGACGGCGTCAGCGAGGCCAGGGTGGTTGGAGACCAGGAGCAGCGGCCCGCAGCGCGGTACGTTCTCCTGGCCCTCGATCCTATTATTGCGGGACAGCCTTTTCAGCGCCCACGCGCCGCCCGTCCCGAGACCCGACTCGCCGACTATTTCGTCGTAGGTCAGGATCTGGCGCGCCAGACGCCGGGCTGGTATACGCGAGATAGACTCCATCACCGCACGCCCATAGCTAGCACCACCCAGACCGAAAGCGGAAATGAGGTCATCCACGCATGCTTGCGTGAGACGTTCGAGGCTGTCCTCGCTCCCCGAAGAAGTGAGGAGCGCATCGGTTGCCCCCGGCAGCCGGGTGGCGCTATCCATGGCACTGCCCGAAGACACCGTCGATGCCGGATAAGGGGATGTTCGCGAGCCTTTTCGCCACCACGTGTGCCAACCTTCCGCCTACCCCTGACGATCGTCGGGGCGCCTCCACGTTACTAGTTGTTACGCACGGGCCGCAGGTGCGGTTCGGGTACCGCCCTGAGGATACCCTTTGGTTTGCGTGTCTAGCGTCCCGGTCCTGCTTCACGGCGGCGCAGGACCTCGACGGCCGAGCCGGCGAGTACGGTGTCGTCGAGCCTGACGTGAGGCTTGGCAACCCTCACCCTTACGGCTTCGACCGCGGGATGTTCGTCGAGCGTACCCGTGGCGATCCTCTCTGCCAGGGTCTCGATCAGCTGCACGGGCGGTCCCTCGACGATCTCGCGCGCCATGCGGTGGACCTCGCTATAGTCCACGGTCTTCGTCAGGTCGTCGGAGGTCCCCGCTGGCCGCAGGTCGAGGTGCAGTTCGACACCCACGACGAAAGGCTGGCCAAGCTCGTGCTCTGCCTGAAGGGTCCCGTGGCGGCCATGGAAGACCATGTCAGCAAGGAGTATGCGGTCCTCGCTCATCGCTACCTTTCGCTCCCTTCCATCCGAATCAGTATGCCAGACGTAAGAACCGGTATGCCACGGGGGCGGCCAGTGAGAAGAGTCGGCTGTAGTAAAATCTCGGGCTACTCGACCACGACCAAGATCGGACACAAGGACCATGCCTTCGATCCGACGCGTTGCACGAGCCGGGCCGACAACCGAGATGCACGAGCAGCATCCTTCGGTCGGTGGAGAGGCCCAGGCCAGGCCCTCCGTCACCGTGAGCTACGCGCAGACCCTCGACGGGCGCGTGGCGACAGCGACGGGGGAATCGAAGTGGATCAGCTGCCCCGACTCCCTGCGCTTCGCCCACGAGATGCGCGCCGGCCACGACGCCGTCCTCGTCGGCGCCGGCACGGTCTGCAGCGACGATCCCCATCTGACGGTTCGTCACGTCCCTGGTACGAGCCCCCTGCGCGTGGTCGTTGACAGCACCCTGCGTACGCCCCCTGACGCCGCAGTGCTCGCTGACGGCGCGGCCTCGGGAACGGTGCTCGCCGTTACGGACCGCGCGCCGGCAAAACACCGCGAGAGAGCCGTCTCTTTGGGCGCGACCGTCCTGAATATGCCTTCCGATGCCCACGGTCGTGTGGATCTTGCGGCCCTGCTGGGCGAGTTGGTGGTGATAGGCATCGGGTCTGTGATGGTCGAAGGAGGGGCCACCTTGATCACGGGCTTCTTCAGGGCCGGGTTGGTCGACAGGCTCGCCGTGTGCGTCGCACCCAAGATCTTGGGTAACGGCATAGAAGCCATCGGCGACCTCGGTATCCGCGACCTGTCACGATCTCTAATCCTCGCCGACGCCGCGGTGGATACCTACGGGGTAGATCTTGTCCTCAGCGGACGCATCGAATACCCTGATGGAGTCCCGGATCGGGGCTGAACTGAAGGCCAGGGCCATCTGGTTTACCGCCCCACGCACGGCTACGCTCCATGCGGAGACCGCATCCTCTCCCGGACCCGGCGAGGTACGCGTCGAGACCATCGCCTCGGCCGTCAGCGCGGGCACAGAGATGCTGGTCTACCGCGGCGAGGTACCGCAAAATCTCCGATTGGACCTGCCCACCTTCGCAGGTAGCTACGAATTCCCGATCAAGTACGGCTACGCGGCCGCAGGACGTGTCCTCGACACGGGTCCTGGCGTCGACCACTTCTCTCCGGGAGACCCCGTCTTCGTCCACCACCCACACCAGGATGTCTTTGTCGTCCCAGCACGGATGCCCGTGCGGCTCCCCGACGACCTCGACCCCCTGCTCGGCGTATTCAGCGCCAACCTCGAGACCGCCCTGAACATCGTCCACGATACGCCCGTACGACTCGGTGAGACTGCGCTTGTCTTCGGCCAGGGCGTCGTCGGACTCCTCGTGGCCCTGCTCTTGAAGCGTGCCGGAGCGGGACCGGTGTTCGTTGTCGACCCTCTGGAGGAACGACGCAGTCGGGCGCTCGCCGCGGGCGCGGACGGCGCGTTCGGGCCTGGTGGGTTGAAAGAACGTGTTACAGAGATCACAGGCGGGCGTGGGGCCGACGTGGCGGTCGAGACCAGCGGATCCGGGGCTGCTCTGCAGAGCGCGATAGATGCCGTGGCGACCGAGGGAACAGTCGTCGTGGCTTCGTGGTATGGCATCAAGCCCGTCACGCTCGATCTCGGGGGACATTTCCATCGGGGAAGGGTGAGACTGATATCCTCACAAGTCGGTCTCTCGAACCCGGAGCTTGCGCCACGCTGGGACCGGGCCAGGCGTATGGACACGGTTCTCGGCTTGCTGGGCCGGCTGGAGTTGAGGGAGCTCATCTCTCACCGCTTCCCATTCGAAAGAGCCCCTGATGCTTACACGCTCCTCCAGGAGAGACCAGAGGAGGCGCTGCAGGTGGTCTTTACCTACGAGGGAATCCGAGGTGGGCGGGATGTATGAGATCTACGTCGCCGCGAGGTTCGAGGCCGCGCACAGGCTCGTCGGAGACTTCGGGCCTGCGGCCAGGACGCACGGACACACCTACAGGATGGAGGTGATCCTGCGCGGCCAGCATCTCAAGGAAAACGGCACGCTCTACGATATCGGGGAACTGGGCCAGGCTGTGGAGAATCTGGCCGGCTCCATGCACTACAGGGACCTGAACGAGGTCCCCGGCCTTACGGAGGTCAATACGACGGCTGAGGCGGTGGCCGCCTACTGTTGGGAGGAGCTGGCAGGACCCCTCCGTGGCCAAGGGCTCGGCTCGCTTACGGTGCGCATCTGGGAGTCCCCCGACGCCTACGCAGCCCGCGAAGATTCGCTGGCTTGAAGGAATCCTAGTGCGAGTCGCTTTCATTACGGTGGGGGACACAGGCCGCAAGACGGGCGGCTACCTGTACGACGGGCGAGTGATCTCCGGCCTGCGCCAGAGAGGTTTGGTGATCGAAGAGGTAGTGGCCGGCGGGGCATCTCCCGACGAGCAACGAAAGGCCTCCCCACGTCTCGGCTCCACGTTCGACCCTTCGAGGTTCGACACGATAGTAGTCGACGCCCTCGCCCGCATCGCGGTCGCCCCGCACCTGGACCGCTGGCAGACCTTCAGGCCCGTTGTGGCGCTGGTCCACGAACTGCCGAGCGTTGCCGGCGGCGGGTCAGGGCCCGAGACAGTAGCCCGCGAGCGAGACCACGAAGAACCCCTCCTGCGCATGAATCGGCTTGTCGCCGTGAGTGACCACGGAAGGAACGTGCTGTTGGACCGGGGTGTCTCTCCCGGACGCATCCACGTCGTGCCGCCTGGCTTCGATAGAGTTCCGGTTGGCGATGGAACTCCCGCTCGTAGAGAAGGTCCCGTGCGCGCCCTCTGCGTCGCGCAGTGGATACCGCGGAAGGGGATACTGACCCTTGTCGAAGCGTGGACGCTGCACGAGCGTAGAGGCGCGGTGCTCGAGCTGATCGGGGAGACGAACGCTGACCCCGACTACACCGCCCGTGTCAGGGCCGCCATCGACGCCGCACCGCGGGCCTCCATCGTCGAATCCGGATGTGTAGATGAGGCGTCGCTCGGTGCCTCCTACGCGAAGGCAGACCTCTTCGTCCTGCCTTCGCGCTACGAGGGATACGGGATCGTCTACGCCGAGGCGCTCGCCTTCGGACTGCCGATAATAGCCTGTGACGCCGGTCCTGTACCGGAACTGGTCGGTCGGGAGGCTGGTGTGCTGATCCGACCGAATGACAGGGACGATCTCTCGTCGGCCCTGGACCTCCTGCTCAGGGATTCCGAACTCAGGACAAAGATGTCCGACGCCGCGAACCGCCGCGCCTCCCACCTGCCGTGCTGGGAAGACACCGTCGCAGGCTTCGAAGATGTTCTGAGGACAGTCGCAGGAGCCAGGAGAACGGGGCCGATGTAGAATCCGCCCGTGGACCGCAGGGACCTCCGAGAGCAGAACAGGGCGTCGTGGAACGCCGTTGTCGGTGCCCATGACAGCCATCGCGGGGACCTCTCGCGGTTCTTCAGGGAGGGTGGCAGTACGCTTTTCCAGGAGGAGCGAGATCTTCTCGGTGAACTCGAAGGAAGATCCCTTGTCCACCTCCAGTGCAACTCAGGGGGCGACTCGGTAAGCCTGGCGAGACTCGGCGCGACGGTAACGGGAGTGGATGTAAGCGACGAAGCCGTCTCCTCTGCCCGGGATCTCGCGGAGAGAACCGGCACACGGGCCACCTTCGAGCGCGCCGATGTGTACGACTGGCTGGAGGAGACGTCTCGTGAAGGCAGGCGCTTCGACGTCGCCTTCGCCTCCTACGGCGTCATCTGCTGGCTGCCCGATCTCGGACGCTGGGCCGAGGGTATCACCGACATCCTGAACCCCGGCGGGCGCTTTGTGCTGGTTGACTTTCATCCTGCGGCCGACATCTTCGACAGAGAGTGGAACCACGTCAACGACTACCCCTCCGGCGGAGAACCGCTACTCATCGACGAAGGCGTCGGCGACTACGTGGCCGCCTCAGGCGGAGGTCTCACCCCCGCGGGGTTCGTCGATGGGGTTCGAGATTTCGAGAACCCAGAAGGCTGTCATCTGTTTCGGTGGGGACTCGGGGAGGTGGTTACGGCGCTGGCCAGAGCGGGACTCAGGATCACGGCTCTCGAAGAGTACCCCTACACGAACGGAGAAAGGAAGTTCGCCCGCATGCGCGAGCTACAGGATAACCGAATGCTTCCGCCGGAAAACGTCCCAAAGGTCCCCCTGATGTACGGCATCCGTGCGGGAAGAGATTAGCATTTCAGCACTTCAGCCAGTCAGCATTTCAGCTTTGTTGAGGAGTGCCTTGCGTTCATTTTGCTGTCTGCGGTAGATAAGGTCGCACCTTGTTTATCAAGGAGCCTGGCTCTGCGTGTGCGAGCCTCACTGGCTAAGGCCCTTGCTGAAGTGCTGACAAGCCGCCTGCAAGGCGGCGTGCTGAAATGCTGAACTGCTATCACGGCGAAAAGAAGAACGCGAGGGCGGCGATAATGTAGACGCCGCAGAGCATCGCGCCTTCGAGCCAGTTGGACTTACCGTCCAGGGCGACGAAGCCTGTTACGACGACGGCGGCCCCGAGGGCTCCGAGCTCCAGGGGGGTGAAGATCAGGCGCAGGGGATGGCCTAGGAAGGGTCCGAGGAAGACGAGGATAGGGGTGACGAGCAGGGCGACCTGGATAGAGGAGCCGAGAGAGATGCCCATCGAGAAGTCCATGTCGTTCTTGTAGGCGATCTGGACGCCAACGACGTGTTCGGCGATGTTGCCCACTATCGGGACGAGGATGACCCCGACGAAGAGCTCGGAGATCCCGTACTCCTCGGTCAGGGGATCTATTGCCCCGACGAACGCCTCAGAGACGAAGGCTACGGCCGCCGTCGCCACGAAAAGCAGCACCAGCGAAGCAGTTCTACCGAACGGGGCTTCTCCCTCGCTCTGTACACCGCTTCCTGGGCCGCTGAGGATGTAGATCAGGTAAAGGATGTAGAGCACGAACATTACAACGGCCACCTCGATGCTCAGGGTGGTCGGGCTCGGACCAGGGTTTGTAATCGCGAATATGGTCGGCAAAGAGAGCGCGGCGGCCACGATGCCCAGCATCGAGGCGTTGATGCCGGCGATCTCGGACGAGAAGCTCTGGATGCCGTTCTTCAGGCCCCCGATGAGGAGGCTCGCCCCTAGCACGAGCAGTACGTTGCCGATGATCGAACCGATGATCGAAGCCTTCACCACGGTCGTGAGTCCCGCAGAGAGGGCGAAGATGGTTATTATGAGCTCAGCGGCATTTCCGAAGGTGGCGTTGAGGATGCCGCCGATGCGCGGGCCAGAGTGATGGCCGAGGCTCTCGGTAGCCTGGCCGAGGACCCACGCCAGCCCGACCAGGGCCAGAGAGGTAGCGGCGAAGATCAAGAGTGTCGGGGCGTGAAGTAGCTCCGCGACCACCACGGCCACCGTGAGCGCTGCCGTTGCTCCGTAGGCTATCTTGCCGAACAATGCGGCTCCCTCCAGGGTCTCCGACAGATAAACATGCCGAGTATCTTATAAGATGAGAGGGTCGAGAGTAGTTACATCTGGAGATTAACCTTTGATCGACTACCACCTGCACGTCATAGCCCACGGCGAACGTCCGATGACCGTCGAGAACATATTGAGGTACTGCGAGGTCGCCAGGGCGAGGGGCGTTAGCCAGATGGGCATCACCGAGCACGACCGCTACCTCGAAGAGATAGACCTCGCCGCATTTCAGAAGGCCCGCGAGCTCTCGCACGACGTAGAGCTGCGGCTCGGGATCGAGATAGACTTCGTACCGGGAGCCGAAGAGCGGATGGACAACGACGCCACGGCCCTCCCTTACGATTACGTCATCGGCAGCGTACACAGGGTGGACAACGAGGAGGTGGACAGGGTTACGGACCAGAGGATCTACGACAAGTACGAGACCTACGATCTCTACGCGGCGTACTACGCGAACGTCCGCAAGGCCGTGCTCTCCGGACGGTTCGAGATCCTCGGCCACCCCGACCTCATAAAGATCTTCCGCCACTTCCCGGAAAGGGACATCACACCGATCCTGGAGGAGACAGCTGACGCCATCGCCGAGTCCGGCGTCGTCGTCGACGTGAACTCCGCAGGACTCAGGAAGCCCATAGGCGAGGTCTATCCCGCCAGGGACTTCCTCCAGATGTTCCACAAGAGAGGCGTCCCTATCGTCCTCTCCTCGGATGCCCACGCCCCGGATCAGGTCGCAATGGACTACGATACGAGCCTGGCGCTCGTACACGAAGTAGGCTACCGCGAGGTCGCCACCTTCAGAAACCGCGAGCGGGGGACCCTCCCACTATGACCGAAGAGCTCTTCTTGAAAGACTCTTACGCTAAGGAGTTCGAAGCCAGCGTCGTAAAGCTGGAAGGCCGTGAGGTGATACTGGAAAGGACCGCCTTCTATCCTGGCGGTGGAGGCCAGCCGCCGGACAAGGGGTCCCTTGGCATCGGTCCCATCAGGGCGATGGTGGTGGACGCGAGACGAGCGGGTGGAGAGGTCGTCCACGTCCTGGATAGACCCATCCCTGATACTGTGCGGGATCTGAAGGGTGAGCTGGATTGGGGGCGGCGGTTCGCCCACATGCGATACCACACGGCGTTGCACGTCCTATCGGGTGTGATCTGGCGCAACTTCGACGCCAGGGTCACCGGCGGCCAGATGCGCGCAGACCGCGCCAGGATGGACTTCTCTTTTCCCGGCGAGTGGACCGCCGATGTGGTCGGTGAGATCGAACGCCTGACGAACGAGGATCTCGCCGAAGAGCGTCCGGTATTGGTCTACGAGCTGGAACGCGAAAAAGCGCTCGCGATTCCCGAACTTATCCGTACCCAGGTCAACCTGGTGCCCGAGCGGGTGCGGCGTATTCGGATCGTGGAGATCCAGGGCCTCGACACGCAGGCCGACGGAGGGACCCACGTCGCCAACACGCGCGAAGTCGGGAGGATGGAGATCACGGGCCACAAGAGTAAGGGTCGCCAGAACAAACGAATTGAGTTCGTGCTCCGATGAGGATACGGAGGTTGTCCGTCCTCGTCCTCGCCTTTCTCCTCGCCGGCTGTGGCAGCACCCAGGCAGACCAGGACACCAGTCCAAAAAACCCGTCTCAGGCTTCCGGCTCGAACCCCTCCAGCGGACCGAAGAGACGACCTGCGGCCGCCGGGCCCGCGTCCACCGTGGCCATCTACGTCTCGGGTGGGAAGAAGGTCAAGCGTCTGGGTCGAGATAGCCGACGGCCTCTTCGAGCAGGCGCGAGGCCTCATGTACAGGACGGCGCTGGGGGAGAACAGGGGCATGCTCTTCGTCTACCCTGAAGAGCGGGAGCTCTCTTTCTGGATGAAGAACACCAAGATACCGCTCTCCATTGCCTTCATCGACTCGGAGAGGCGTATCATCGAGATCCAGGATATGAAGCCCCTTGACGATGAACCGCCCAGCTACGTCTCCGCCGAGCCCGCCCAGTACGCCCTCGAAGTAAACCAGGGCTTCTTCGAGAAAAGGGGTGGAGTTAGGGGACCGCGTCGAGTTGCCGGCAATAGGGGCGGGGTTTCCTTCACCTCGCCTTCACCCACTGCCGGCCGGGTGGCTCCTATGACGGGCTCAACCCCGCTCACGCAGCGCTTCGGCGACCCGGAAGGGGTCAGAGGCAACAACCGAGGCGGCGTAGAGCTCCATCGCCCCCATGTCCGACGTACGGTTGGACGGATCGCCCCGGTCAACGATGTAGACGACCGTTGGGAAGTCTGTCCAGTCCTCCTGCGTGGGAGCGAGCGGGGGCATGTAGAACGCGACGTTGAAGGCGCGGACACCGAGATCCCCGACGTAGCCCTGCAACAGGGCGCCGACAGCGCGGCTCAGGGATTCGTCACCGGGCTCGCTCCCGATCACGACCAGTTCCTTCTCTTTGGTGGGGGAGAGGCTCGCGAACGCGTGGACACCCTCCAACGGAATGCCTAGGCCGAGAGATGCGTGGATGCGGGTGAGATCTTCGAAATAATCGGAGCCGTGATCTCGTTTGTAGGACGAAGCGTTGCGGCGGAGGCATTCGACTTTCGGGTAGTGGGAACCTCGGGTCGCGGTAACCTGTGCGTGGCCGTGGATGATGGAGCCACCGGCCCGCCAGAGACAGTTCCACATCAGGTAGGGATAGCGAGCTTCCTTGTCGGCTTCGAGGGCCTTGTGGCCCCATTCCAGGCCGACAGAGACGTAGCCAGCGACCTTCTCGGGGGTGAGGTGGAGGGGGTTGTGATCGTCGAAGACGATGACGCCGTGGAACCCGTCGTACTTGGCGACGTTCGAGGCCGTAATCGCGTGCTCGCCTTCGACGCGGCCGAAGACATCCGCCGGGGTGCCTTCTTTCGGGTTGCAGAAAGGGTCGCCTTCTGTTGCGGCTATCTCGCGGTCGAGGTCGAGGCTGACACCGGTGTCGAGTGGGCGGGCGGCGCGCAACTCGTTGAAGAGCGTGCCTTCCAGGGTGACGCGGTTCGTGACCTTCACGATGCGCTGGGCCGTTACCCGGTCCACGGAGCCGAAGGACTTCTCGATCCAGGCCTGCATAGACTCCGGCGGGTCGAGGCGTCCCGTCGTCGTGGAGACCTCGAAGATGCGGTTAGCGAGCGCGCGGTCTTCCGGGGAGAGGTCGGAGATCAAGGCCCGGAGGTCCGTTATCTTGCGCTCGGCCGACATCGGCTACACGGTCCGCTGTCCGGCGGACTCCAGGCCGGCATAGAGGCTCTCACGGTCGATCATTCGCTCCACGGGTCCCTCGACCCTCGGTTTCAGGCTCGCGACCTCGTGGGCGAAGGCCGAGGTATTGACGATGCTGGCCCGTGAGATCATCTGAGGACGTCGAGGGGTTCTGTCTCGGGCGCCATGGCCACCCAGTCTAATCAACCTTCCGGCCCCGCGCCCACTCTCACGATCAGGGACGGTACATGACTGCCGAGATGGTCAGAAGCTCGAACTTCCCTAAAGCGACTCGCAAAGGCGCCGCCCCCCACGAATCGCGCATCCGCCCACAAGCGATCGGCCTTCAGCGAACAAAACGCTGACAAGCTGAAGTGCTTGCAAAGAGGTCCAAACCTCTTTGCAACCCACGCTAGCCGCAGATGCCTTCGCGCCTCAATGCCTCGCGCAAGGCTCCGAGCATGCGGGTGAGCTCTCTTCTGTCTTCCCCGTCCAACTCCTCGAACAGTTCGGCCACTGCAGCGCGGTGCTCGTCGTAGATCCTGTCCATGGTCCGCGCTCCCCGCCCTGTCATCTCTATGACGGTGGCCCGCCTGTCTGTGGGGTGGGGCTTACGCCTGACCAACTCTTCTTCTTCCAACGCGTCGACCAACGCCGTTATGTTGCGCCTGGTAACACCAAGCTCGTCGCTTATGCTGCTCATGATCTGGGGCCCGTTGCAATGCAGTGCTCCGAGCAACCGCATCCTGGCGTACGTCATCCCCCCATCCTGCAAACGCGACCTGACCCACTTCATGTACAACGGCCCGAAAGCGGCGAACTCGTCGACGAGCCCCAGCGACGATTCTTCAGCAATCGATTCTCGATTCACCACACCCACGACCCGCCTCGCATACATTCCATCGTATCAACTCCTCCCTTACATCTTACTGTTGACGTATATTGTTGTCAATGTTAATGTGTATAAGTACATGATATAGGAAGCCTGGATGATTGGCGATGAACTGTGTCGAGTCCGGTATGCGCCGTTGGGGCGTATGTATGGAGCATTTGTCAGAGGGAGGTTGGGTCTTGAAGAGTATAGCTGTAGGAAGAGTCGATATTACCGCCCTGACGGATATAGAGGGTGCTTTTTTCAGGCTGGATCAGATCTTTCCCGGCGTTATGGAGGATCAGTGGGAGCCTTACCTGCACCGATACCCTTGGGCTTTCGCTGATCGCGAGACCCTGCGCGGGCGCGTCGGGTCTTATGTGTTGCGTTCCCCCGAGGGCACCGTTCTTGTAGACACGGGCGTCGGTCCGCAGGCCATGGGGGCCGGCGGCAAGCTGCTCGTGGAGCTCGAGAAAGCCGGAGTTCACCCTGAGGGCGTCGACACAGTCTTTCTGACCCACCTGCACGGGGACCATCTCGGCTGGAGCGTAAAGCCTGACGGCGAGCCTGTCTTTCCGGAGGCCCGCTACGTTACGCAGGCCGCGGAGTGGGAGATCTCCGCGCCGTATCTCGGGCGCGCCGTCGTTGCACTCGATGATCTGGGCGTCCTCGAGCTGCTCGATGGTGAGGAGCCGGTCGGTGAGGAGCTTACGGCCATACCGACCCCGGGTCACTCGCCAGGGCACAGCAGCCTGCTCGTCTCCTCCGGCGGAGAGCAGGCTCTCGTCTCGGGCGACGCCATCGTTCATCCGGCGCAGGCGACCGAGCCTACATGGAACGTCCACTTCGACCTGGACAAGGAGCAGGCTGCCCGCACCCGCGAGATGCTGCTGGCGTGGATAGAGGCCGACGGCATCACCGTCGCGGCGGGCCACATCCCCGGTTCCGGCTTCGGGCGCGTCGTGCGCGATGAGGAAGAACCGGGACGCCGCTACTGGCTGACGCTGGAGACTGCGCAGGAAGCGGAGGATCTCTCCGGTATCGACGTGTTCAGAGGAGGTAGATCTTGAAGTGCAAGAGAGACTCCATAGAGTATCTGGGACAAGATGTTGGCAACGACCGCTCACCGATTACACCGGGGTCCTCGCGGATCTCTGAGAATGAGGAATGGGCCTGGATGGTCGCCGAAGATCCGGCATTCTTCCTTTCGAAACCAGGGAGAGCAGAGAGCACGAGCGTATAGCGCGGGCGTGAAGCGCGTGGCTGCGCTCACGGAGCGTGGCTGCAAAGGCGGTATAGACTCAGGGTGACGCGAGTTTTCTAGAGCAGGAGCGGTCTTGGATAATTCGAACGGCGGTATGGGAGGCAAGACGGTCCTCATCACGGGCGGCACCTCCGGTATCGGGAAAGCGACGGCGGTGGCACTGGCGGCGATGGGCGCGAACGTCGTCGTTGTCGGGCGCAACCCGGAGCGCGGTGGGGCCGCGGTCGAGGAGATCAAAGCCCAGAGTCACAGCGCGTCTGTGGAGCTGATGCTGGCCGACCTGTCCGTGCAGGCTGAGGTCAGGAGGTTGGCCGAAGAGTTCCTGGGGCGCCACGACAGGCTCGATGTGCTCGCCAACAACGCCGGGCTGGTTCAGAGCAAGCGGACCGAGACACCAGACGGCATCGAGACGACGCTGGCGATAAACCATCTGGCGCCGTTCCTGCTCACGAACCTCCTGATCGGGCGCCTCGAGTTAAGTGCGCCGAGTCGGGTGATCACGGTCTCCTCAGAGGCGCAGCGTTGGGGGAATATGGACTTCGAAGATATGCAGTCAAGGCGCAAGTATAGGGGCTTCCCAGTCTACGGCATGACCAAGCTCGCCAACATAATGTTCACCTACGAGCTTGCGGAGCGCTTGAGCGGTACCGGCATTAGTGCGAACTGCCTGCATCCTGGCTCTGTAGGCACGAACTTCGGCCAGAATAACAGGGGCGTGATGGCGCTCTTTTTCAGGACGTTCAAACCGCTTATGCGCTCGCCCGAGCAGGGGGCTGACACCCTGATCTGGCTCTCTTCCTCGCCCGAAATCGACGGTGTCAGCGGGAAGTACTTCTCTGACCGCAAGGAGATCGAAGCCAAGAAGGTGGCCTACGACACCGCCGCCCGACGCAGGCTCTGGGAGATCAGCGAGGACCTGACGGGCCTGAAGGTGGCCGCCTAGTGGGCAGGGAGCGGGGGATCGAGGTCGAGAACCTCGTCAGGGAGTTCAGACGAGGACCGCGGGCCGTTGACGGCATAGACCTGCAGGTAGAGCCGGGTGAGATCTACGGCTTTCTCGGCCCTAACGGGGCGGGGAAGTCGACGACCGTTCTGATGCTGACGACGCTCCTTCCGCCAACGAGCGGCACGGCTACCGTGGCCGGCTACGACATCGTACGCGAGGGTCCACAGGTGCGGGCCTCTATCGGGGCTGCGCTGCAGGAGGCGGCGCTCGACCCTTACCTGACGGGCCGCGAGCACCTGCACCTGCAGGCCGCCCTGCACGGGCTCTCGCGCAAGGAGCGCAGGCGGCGCGGGCAGGAACTCCTCGAGCGGGTCGGGCTCGAAGAGGCCGCGGAAAGGAAGGTACGTGGCTACTCGGGCGGGATGAAGCGTCGTCTCGACCTCGCTCTCGCCCTGGTGCATGGTCCGCAGATACTCTTCCTCGACGAGCCGACGACGGGCCTCGATCCGCAGAGCCGCAGCGCCCTCTGGGCCGAGGTCAGCAGGCTCGCGCGCGAGGACGGCGTCACCGTGTTCCTGACGACGCAGTACCTCGAGGAGGCTGACGTGCTGGCGGACCGGGTCGGGATCATCGACCGCGGCAAGATCGTCGCCGAGGACACGCCGGAGGCACTGAAGGCCGAGATCGGACGCCCCAGCGTCGAGGCGACGCCCGCCGAGAACACGGAGCGCGACGCCGTCGCCAGCGTCCTTAGGGGTTTCGGGGAGGAGATCCCAGCCCAACCCGGCGCGGTGGCCGTCAGGCTCTCGGGCGGGGCCGCTGGCCTCGCCGATGTGGTGCGCGCCCTCGATAGGGAGAACGTCCGAGTCGTCAACCTCCGTCTCGCCGAACCCAGCCTCGACGACGTCTTCCTCGCCAAGACGGGGCGCTCGCTGGAAGGAGCCGGGGAAGACAATGACGGTCAGATGGAAGAGGCGCAGGCGTGAAGAGCCCGGCTTTCCTCACAGAAGTACTGGCGATCGCACGCCGCTCCACGCTACGTACCTTGAGGCAGCCTGCTGTCATAGTCTCTGCGCTGCTCTTCCCGATGCTGTTCTTCTCCATCAACGCGAACGGCCTCGACGCCGCCTCTCGCATCCCTGGCTTCCCCACCGACTCATACCTCGACTTCGCGTTCGCCTTTCCTCTCATACAGGCCTCTCTCTTCGGCGCGATCACGGCAGGCGCCGACCTGGCCCGCGACATCGAGAGCGGCTTCTTCGACAGGCTCTCGCTCACCCCGATGCGCCCTGTAGCATTGCTTGGCGGGATGCTAGCCGGCGTGGTCGCGCTGGGTCTCCTTCAGGGCGTCGTCTTCCTCATCGTCGGGCTGCTGATGGGTGTTGACATAAGTAGCGGTGTGGGCGGGATGTTCGTGATCGTGCTCCTTACCGTGCTCGTCGCCCTCGGGTTCGGTGGGATAGGGGCGATTCTGGCGATAAAGACCGGTTCCGTCGAGGCTGTGGAGAGTGCGTTCCCGCTGTTCTTCGTGGCCATCTTTCTGTCGTCGATCAACCTGCCGCGAGATCTGATCGAGCAGGACTGGTTCCGCTTTATCGCGACCGTAAACCCCATCTCCTACCTGGTCGAAGGCATCAGGAGTCTCGTAATAACAGGCTGGGACGCGCAGGCTCTGATCCTCGGGTTCGGCTTCGCGCTGGCCATCGTGGTGGTCGCCATCGGCGGGGCTGCGGCGTCGCTGCGGACGAGGGTGGTGTAAGGATGGTCGGCTTCTTCCAGGTGGCGTTCGCCGTGGCCGGGCGCCAGATCTACAAGTACTTCACGAACCCCGCGTTCCTCGCGCCTGCGCTCTTCCCGCTGTTCTTCTTCGTCGCCTTCGCCGGCGGCCTGACGAGGGTGGGCGACGTGCCTGGCTTCGACTACGCGGCCGGCTACATCGCCTTCCAGTACGTGTGGGCCCTCTTGCAGGCCGTCTCGATGGGTGGTGCTTTCACGGGGTTCTCGATCGCTGGTGACTTCGAGAACGGCTTCGCAAGGAGGCTCATGCTCGCCGCCTCGAACCGGTATGGGATCATCCTTGGCTACACCATCGCCTCGCTCGTGCGCGCCACCATGACAGGGATGCTCGTCACCGTGTTCGCGCTGGCCACTGGGATGCCCATTAGCGGCGGCTTCGACCTCTTCGGCCTCATCGCCCTCGCGCTCCTCGCCAACGTAGCGGCGACCCTTTTCGGGGCTGGGGTGGCGATGCTGCTCCGCACCCAGCAGGCGGGACCCGTAATACGCACGCCCATCTTCCTCGTCCTTTTCCTGGCGCCGGTCTTCGTGCCGCTGAACTTGCTTTCGGGTTGGATCGAGACCTTCGCCCGCCTCAACCCGTTCACCCACATCCTCGAAGCCGCCCGTGGTTTCCTTGCCGGCGACCCGACTGGCGTTACTTCGGCCTTCACCATAAGCGCCATCCTCATACTGTTACTCGCCCTCTGGGCCGTCTACGGCCTCCGCAGCGCGGAGAGAGCCGGATAGGGAAGGAATCTCCATGACTGGAAGCAAACGCGAAACATCCACCGAGAGGGATTTCTCCGGACCGGCCAGATTGGCCCTGAAGCTGGGGAGCGGCGCGCATGCTGGGGTGTACCGTGCCACGGGCGGCAAGCTGTTTGGCCGTATGGGCAAGAGTCCCATCCTGCTCCTCAACACCGTGGGGCGGAAGTCCGGCAGGAAGCGCACGAGCCCGCTACTCTACGTCATGGACGGCGATAATTTCGTGATTATCGCCTCGAAAGGCGGCGCGCCGACACATCCTGCGTGGTACCTGAACCTGAGGGCCGACCCCGATGCGACGGTCGAAGTTGGAGATCGCGAGGTGCGGGTAAGGGCGGAGGAAGCGGATCCCGGGGAGAAAGGCCGCCTCTGGCAGAAGATGGTCGAGATGTATCCGACTTACGACGACTACCAGGAGAAGACGGAGCGTGAGATCCCGCTCCTCATACTGCACCCGGTGCACTAGCGTCATAGCGAAAGGAATCAGAACCGTGAAGACCATGAGTCGCGAAGACTTGAAGGAGAAGATCGACCGCAGCGACGATTTCGTCCTGCTCGAGGTGCTCTCGGAAGCGTCCTACAATCGGGCGCATCTACCAGGAGCGATCCGGTTCCAGGACAGGGGCTTGATCTCCGATCTCCTGCCCGACAAGACGACCGAGGTCGTGGCCTACTGCTCGAACTCCCACTGACACTCCTCGACGCGGGTCGTCCGTGAGCTGACGGCCATGGGTTACGAAAACGCATACGAGTACGAGGGCGGCAAACAGGACTGGATGGACGCCGGCTACCCGACCGAGAGCGCCTGAAAGGTAACGCGTGCCGACCACCACTCAGACCGTCTCGTTCCAGGGTGAGAGGCAACGGCTCAGGGGCTACCTCGCCTGGCCCGAGGGCGACGGCCCGTCCCCTGGCGTAGTCATCATCCACGAGGCTTTCGGCCTGAACGAGAACATCCAGGGGATCGCCCGCCGCTTCGCCGATGCGGGCTACGCCGCCCTCGCAGTAGACCTGTTCACCGGACGTAGCCGCGCCGTGTGTATGGCACGCTTTGTGGGCGGTATGCTCCGCGGAGCCCCGGAACGCTTCGGCATCGGCGACCTGAAGGCGGCCCTTGGCGTCCTTGCCGAACAACCCTCCATCGATGGGGGGCGCATCGGGGCCATCGGCTTCTGTATGGGCGGAGGTTTCGCCGTCGCCTGGGCCTGTACCGACGACCGGCTGAGAGCCATCGCCCCGTTTTACGGCGTGAACCCGCGTCCACTCGGAGCCGTGGCCCGGTCCTGTCCCGTGGTCGGTTCCTATCCCGAAAAAGACTTCACAGCGAGGTCGGGACGCAAACTCGACGCCGAGCTGGGACGCAGCGGCATCCCGCGTGATATCAAGGTGTACGAAGGAGCGAGGCACTCCTTCTTCAACGACGGGGGCAGGAGCTACGATCCAACCGCCTCAGAGGACGCCTGGCTCAGGACTCTGGCCTTCTTCGAAGAGCACGTAGCAGGGAGAACATCAGCAAGCCCGTAGGTCTGTCAGAGGGAGTGCGCAGGTGAGCGCCAACGGTGGCGCCCCTGACCTGATCTCCGCCGCCTCCAACCTCGTCCCCGGCGCGGATGGCCCCGATAGGGAGCGCGCCCTCTCGCCGTCGACCGCGTACTGCGACCCCTGGCGCTGGAAGCCCTTCGCGCGAGCCTCGAGCGCAACGGTGCCCGTCAGGAGGATCTCGACGACGTTGGACAGACACGGTAAACTCCCGTCCGTCGCTTCCGGAGAGGTGTCCGAGTTGGCCGAAGGAGCGCGATTGGAAATCGCGTAGGCGTTGTTAAGGCGTCTCGTGGGTTCGAATCCCACCCTCTCCGCTTTTCCTCCTGTTTGCAGGTAAAATGCGGAAGTCCTTCAAGGTGAAAATGAGGTTCCGAATTGGCCCGGGACCTCATTTTCTGCCAACCGCACTGCAACCCGGCAGCTTAGACGTCTTCAAGGGCTCTGGTGAGATGGTCCTGCATGTCGAGGAGGACGTGAGAGTAAGTGTCGAAGGGCGATGCCTATGGTGCTGTGGCCAAGGAGTTACTTAAACGATCTTGGGTGAGCTCCTCTCGTAAGGAGCAGTGTGACGGAGGTGGTGGAAGCAGATGGGGCGCAGCCCAACATGAAGGAGCAACGCCTTGAAGCTCAGTTGGTTTATGTTGGACGCGTCAAGGAGCTTACCAATCTCTGTAGCGAATATGAGATCCTGATCGCAGTGCAGGGTACCTGCGCTGGAGATCAAATCCGCCGTACCGGCATCAAACTTGCAAGCCCGTGCTCACCCTAAGTCTCACTCGTGATGAGACTCTAGGTCAGCGGTTCGAGTCCACTCGTTGGCTCCCCGTACGGCGCCGCTATCGTGAGCGCATAGTGTTCACTCAGAGAGCAGCTAAGACGCAGCCGAACGTCCCTTCAGCGCTGCGCACAACGTTGTGGCAAAGGGAGTGGAGTAGAGCAGGTACTTGCGCCTCCCCCGCCTGAGCGCCCATACCGCTGCTGGCAGATAGTAGGAGAGCAGCAGAAGGGCTGCCGCGCGTTCGGCCCCTGGGCCGCCGCTGTCCTCTGGATCAGGCGCGTCGGCGACGTTGCCTCCGATCTGGATGTGCTGGTACGCCAGCGTAACACCCGTCGTCAAGGCGAGCCAGCCAGCGAAGTTCAGCAGCGGGATGCCACGCTTGCCGTTCGACCCCTCAACCTCGGAGGCGTACGGGCCATCTTCGCTCCACTCCCACAGACCCAATGCCAAGCCGAAGGGGTCCAGCAGGAGATCAAAGCTAGTCGCCGCTAGCGCCGTGGCGGATGCCAGACCCAGGCTCTTGCTGCCCTGCGGATTGACAGCGTTGTTGATAGTGCCTTTCACGATTGCCAAAGTTCCGTAGCCAACGTTGTACCAGCCGAGGGCGATGGCCAGGGGCACACCCTTACCCTGAGGCCGCGTGTGGTGGAGTAGTAATCTCAGGACGTGGACGGCCAGGAGTTCGCCCAGAATCGGTATGCCGTTCCCCAATGCGGCGAAGAGCAGGGTGCGGCGTAAGCCACGGGTTCGCAGCGAGTGGATGACGTTCAGGGCGGCCACGATCGAGGAGTGCGTAGTGACCGCTTTAGATAGACGAGGATCCAATTCGCTCACACCTCGCCTCCTTTCGCGGCTTCTCACTTCGAGATTTGGGCGATACCCATTCCTGGCGGGGCAGAATCATCGGAGCACCTCTACCTTCGCGGATGGCGGGGTATCAGAAACGGCACCGCGCTCCGGTAGCGCTCATAGGCAGCGCCATGGGTCGCCCGTAGCCGGTACTCCTCGTGCATCGAACCCAAGACTACGTAGAGGACCACGAGCACCACGAGGACGGCACGGTTTGCCGTCATGCGAGGCAAGAACATGAAGAATCCTAGAGCGCCGAGGTTACCTGGGTGGCGGCTGAAGCGGAACGCTCCCGCTCTCAACATCTCGTCGTCGGAGCCGAGCGGTGGTCCTTGCGCCTCAGGGGCGGGACGAACATCACTTCCCGCAAGCAGGTCCCCTACCGACGTTAGTCCGGCGAAACGCAATATACCCATGACCCGCACGCCCGAGAGCAAGACGCCCAAAGAGGCAACCTGGCTCGCTCGGAAGAACCAAGACCAAGGAGGTCTCACATGGTAAAGTTCCCGGTCGGGCAGCCGCGAGAACCGCCGCGCTGCCCAGAGAAGCAACACTACCGACTGGGCGTTGAAGGTGAAGCGGTACAGGCCGTCGCGGTAGCGCAGCCCGGCGATCCGGCGGGTCAGATCCTTGACTTGCTTGGAAGCAAGTACGCTGTGTATGAGCGCCCAGACCGCGCAGATCCACACAACGCGTACCGGGGCGAAGCTTTCGCTAGCTCCGACACTTGTTAAAGTCTGAGCCCTTGCGCACCCCCTTAACGGCCAAGACCTTCCTTCACTACCCAAATGGTTTCTCCGCCTTTCGTATCATCCTTGATTCCTGACGTTGCCGTTAATCCAAAAGCGTGAGAGCAAGTCGCGTGGGCTTCTTGTTCGTTCGACGGTATGTCTAATCCCCTGATATCATCTTCATCAAACCGCAGCGTATGGTGGCTGTGCCTTGGTCCCTATCTATTAGTCGGGATCGCCCGGCGCAAAGATCGCATCCTTTGCCGTGAAGCGCCGCCCAGCCACCCAGATGCCGGCTCCCTCAAAGTCCTCGAGCACAAGATGCCGAGAATCTGTGGGGACTAGGTAAGTCGCCACGTAGTGTTAAAGTATTATCCTGCGCACCTCTCCTCTCGAAGTGGTGAATACAGGCTTGGCCACCGAGCTTCCTTTAGCCTATGGAAGACCGTGCCACAGGAAGCCTCGCCCACCCATTTTCCTCCACCGGACCTTCGATGAAGAAGTCTTCGGGGTCTATAGGGAACTTCACTCGCACGTCGCGGCCGGGGTAGCGTCTCCTGGTGATGCTCACCGCCTCACGTATGCTCTCAGCCTGAACCGCCGTTCTTGACAGTGCCGCTCCCTCGCGCACCTCCATAGAAACCCTTATCATCCGTGTTTCGCCTTCCAGTCCTCGCGGGTGCTAACTATCTTTGCTGTCCGGCGAGAGATCTCGGCCCACGCCTCGCCCTCGGCCAGCCGCGGAAGCTCTAAAGAACTCTGAAACTCGAGCACTTCGACCCCCGCATCAAGGTAGGGAATGTAGCCATCGAGGGGCATGTCAGCGCCTACCACCTGCAGGGCGGGTAGCGGCTCGCGTAGGGAACGGATGTAGGGCGGCCCTCCCAGAGCCTCGGCGGCCGTTATCTTGACGAAGTCCGCCTCCATTTCGTGCGCTCGCCAGACCTCGGTAGGGGTGAGGCCGCTCAAGATGCAGGGGATCTTCATCTCCTCACAGGCAGACACCACGTCTGGTGTGGTAACCGAGGCTGTAATGAAATCGGCGCCGAAGACACGGGCTTCGCGAGCTTGAGCCGAGCGGGTTACGGCATCCTATGCCAATGAGGAGTCCGCTCTCCTTGAGTTCTTGGATCGGTAACCCTGCACTTCTGATGGTGGTGTACGCCAATTCCACAGCTCTTACGCCTCCGTCGATCAGAGCCCTGACTACTCGCAGAAGGTACTGTTCATTGGGCACCCGGACGGTCACTATGATGCCGATCTCGCTGATCGCCTCTGCCAACTTGGTCTTGCTCAGAGGTCTCCCCGGTTCCCTGC
This sequence comes from uncultured Rubrobacteraceae bacterium, assembly GCA_963808845.1. Lineage (GTDB taxonomy): Bacteria > Actinomycetota > Rubrobacteria > Rubrobacterales > Rubrobacteraceae > Rubrobacter_D. The sequence goes on along the minus strand of CAWEHD010000030.1, from coordinate 149,655 downwards.
GCATAAGACGCTGGACGCTACTTGTGCGGTCGCTGAACTCTTGACTCTCGCTCACCTACCCATTGTGTCCTGATCGGCTTAATGTTCTGCGAACGGCAGGTTAAGAGGTCTTCATATTTGAGGGCGGGATACCACCAAGCGTGGTCAGGATTTTGCGCTGAGTAGGCGTGCGAGTCTCTCTAGAGTTGAGCTCCGCAGGATTATCTCTGGCCAGCACCAGAGCAAACGATCTGCCGGTTAGGCCATCTCGGCGAACTTATAACCCATCCCGCGCACGGTCAGAATGTAACGGGGGTTTTTCGGGTCGGTTTCTATCTTTCTTCGGATGTTTCGGACGTGCACGTCCGCCGTACGAACCTCACCGTAGAACTCTCCATCCCAGAGCTGTTCCATGATCTGCTGGCGGCTATAGACCCAGCCGGGATGGGCGGCGAGCGACTTGAGAACCTCGAATTCTGCAGCGGTCAGCTCGACACGGTTCTCCCCGACCCAAACCTGCCGACGCAGAAGATCTATCATGAGACCGGGGAACACAAGTCTTTGATCTGGAGCGTCGACGCGCCGACGCCGGAGGTGGGCGCGCACGCGACTCACTATCTCCAGCGGGCTAACCGGCTTGGTGACGTAGTCGTCGGCCCCAACCTCGAGACCCAGTACGACGCTTCTTTCGCCGTCGCGGGCGGTCAGCATGACTACCGGCACATCGCTGCTTTTCCTAAGTTCCTGACAGAGGCTGATCCCGTCGATGCCAGGGAGCATTAAGTCTAGGAGAACCAGATCGAACGCCCCGGCCGATCTAAAGCGCTTCAGCGCCGTTTCACCGTCCGCAACCGCTTCGACGCTCAACCCCTCTCGCTCGAGGGCGATCTGCACTATATCTCTTACGGCAGGATCGTCCTCAACGATTAGTATGTTAGGCATCTACGCTCGCCTCCGGCAGCTCGATCTCGACCACGGTCCCTACCCCTTCTCGGGAGCGAATTGAGATGCTGCCCCCCATCCGCTCGGTAAGGTCCTTACAGATGGATAGCCCGAGACCGAAGCCCTCGGAGCTGCCTGTGCCCTTGTAGAAACGCTCGAAAATGTGTGGAAGATCGACAGGGCTTATCCCGGCTCCCTCGTCTTCCACAGTAACGACGCCAGATCTTGTACGAACCTTGATGTCTCCGCCCCGGTTAGAGTGCTTTATGGCGTTGCTCAGCACGACCATTAGCACCTCCTGGAGCCATTCGGGATCAGCGCGTACGCAACTACCCTCGCCTTCGGTGAGGACCCTGATCCCGCCGCTCTCAGCGAGCTGCTCCATCAGCTTGGTCGCCTGCTGCCCCGCTTCCCTCAGATCTACTATATCCAAGTCGGGCTCCCTCCGGTCCCAACCTATCCGGGATAGGCGTAGCAGGACTTCCGATAAGCGCTGCAAGCGCCGCCCCTCGGAAAAGATGTGATTCAGGAGGCGTCGCCTTATGGTTGGGTCCGCGTCCTCCCCGGTCGCGAGCAGTTCAGCGGCGCCCACAATGGCCATGATGGGTGTCCTGAGCTGGTGGGCGGCGTTGGCCAGGAACCGCTGCTGATTGGCCTCCAGCTGGCGCCCCTCCGAGAGATCTTGGATCACTATCAGCACCTCGCCACGACTTTGCTCTAGCTCGACCAGGCACTCCACCTTTACCCGCAGGAACGTTTCCTCGTAGCGCACCCCGGCCTCTATGCCCTCCCCATTCCTGGTGCAATGGGCGACCGCCTCTGGCAGATCAAAGCCTTCCCAGGGATCAGGCAGCTCATCGAGTGGCTCCTCCTCGGGTACCCCTAACATGGAACGAGCGGCTGAGTTTACGAACACGACGTGCCCCTGCGTATCAGCTACTAGCACGCCTTCGGCGAGGTTGTTCAGTATGGAGTTGAGCGTTGCTTCGCTTTCGCGCAGCGCCTCCTCCGCCCGCTTACGCTCGGTGGTGTTGGAGAAGACGATGGCGAGCCTTCGGCTGTCCTCGCCGCCGACGCGCGAGGCGTAGACGTCGAACCACTGGTCCAGCGCCTCGGCGTAACTCTCGAAGCGCACGTCCTCGCCCGTCTCCACGACCCTGCCGAGGGTCTCGAACCAGTACGGTTCGGCGTCTGGGTTGAGCTCGAGCGAGGTCTTGCCCGCTGCGTCCGCGAAGCCCGTCAACCGCCCGAACGCTGGGTTCGTCTCCAGGATGCGATAGTCCACCGCCCGGCCCTGTTCGTCGTACAGCATCTCGATGATGCCGAAGCCTTCGTCGATCGAATCGAACAACTTGTGGTAGCGTTCTTCGGACTCGCGCAACGCCTCCTCGGTACGCTTGCGTTCTGTAACGTCGCGTATGACTGAGAGATGGCGTCCCGGCAAGAATCCGGCTTTAGCCTTGAACTCCAGGTTGCGCATCTCCCCGTCGGGGCGATATAGGGGGAACTCCCCCTCTTGCTCTCCTTGCTCCAAGAACGCCTGCCAAGCCAAACGAGTCTGGTGGCGTACTGCCGGTTCAACAAAATCGTCGACCCTGGCTCCAAGCAACTCATCCAAAGATACGCCGAATAGATCGCAGGCGGCGTCGTTCGCCCCCACATACTCGCCGGTGTCGCTGGCTATCAGGATGGCGTCCAAGGTGTTCTCGAACAAAGCGCGGAACTGCCGCTCGCTCTCATTCAGCCTCTCCTCGGTCAGCTTGCGCCCGGTGGTGTTTTCGTGGGCGACCACCGCTCGTGGGGGACCACCGCCCGCAAATCGCGTCACCCTTCCAATGTACCAGCGCCGTTCACTGGGCGAATGGCAGGGATACTCTAGCTCGAATTCTTCGCGCTGGCCGCTGAGAACCGAGCGGATCCCCTCCGCAAAGGGAGCAGCCTCCTCGGAATGTGCGCCCGCTGCCGAATCGCATGCCCGGAGGTAGTTGGCGCCTTCGGCGTAGGTCTGTGCGGCTAGTCCATTTGCCCGGGCAAAGTCTCGCCAGGCTTTGTTGACGGTGACGATGGCACCCGTCTCGTCGATTATCGCTATATGCGCGGAGAGGCTGTCCAAGGTCCGTTGGCGGTCCTCGCTGCGCCGGGCTTCCTCTTGCCTGGCGTCCTGTTCTCGCCCTAGCGCACCGAGCAGCTCGAGTCTGCCGACCGCCGCTTGGGCGAACCCTCCAAGCACCCTTATCTGCTCCTGACCAAACTCGATGGGCTCAGCGTTCAGCAGGCAGAGGGTGCCGATGACGTGGGTATCGGAGGTGATCAGCGGTGTCCCAGCATAAAAGTGGATGCCGTAGTTCACACACCAGTGTTGCTCCCTAAACTCTTCGGTAGCAGAGAAGTCTTTTACGACGAGCGGCATCTCGCTATCCACCACGTACTGGCACATGCTGTGCTCGAGGGCGTCTTGCCTGGCTTCGGCCAAGTCCGCCGGCAGCTCTCCCGACCAGGTCCGGAAGTATTGCACGTCGGAAAGATTCAGGTTAACCATGCATAAATCGGTGCCGAATATGCTACGCACTTCATCGGCCAGTTGCTGAAGGATGTGATCAGACTCGGGTCGTATTGCATTCAGGTGATCCAGCGCCGCGAGGCGCTCTGCTTCGCGACCTTCATTATCAGATGCTGGAGTGTCGAGCTGTTCCTTGTCTAGTCCAGAACTTGGGGACACGTAAAGTATCTACTTTCTGCAGTTGCTCACCTAATGAAGACTATCATACAAACCGCGACGGCAGAGAGGAACCAAGGCGCCGATGACTCTTCATCTACCGACCGCGTATGCGGGGTAGGAACTCTAAATAAGATCTACTGAGGGAGGAAGCAAATAATCATGTTTAGCAATGACTACGCCGTCTTCACGGCTACTTAACAGAAGTTGGATAAAAAGCAGCTCAGTTTTCCTACTTCGCAAAGGAGCAGTGAGTGCGATGGTAAGGGGTCGGAGGCGACAGCACCTGCTCTTGACGGACAAGAATTTGATCTCCTTCGTCGGGCAGGGCGACGCCGAGGCGTTCACCACCCTCTACGACCGCCACAGCCGCGCCGCCTTCTCCCTGGCCTACCGCGTTATGGGCGAGCGCCAGGCTGCCGAGGACCTCGTCCAGGACGCCTTCCTCAAGCTCTGGCGCTCGGCCACGAGCTATAGGCCCGAGCGCGGTAGCGTTAGGACTTGGCTGCTCTCGATAGTCCGCAACCGCAGCATAGACCAGATCCGTTCCCATGCGAGCCGGCGCAGGACACAGGACAAGATCGAGGCCTCGGCCCCACGCTCCCAACCGAACGAGGCCTTTGCGGAGACGTGGCGGAACTCGCAACGCGACCAGGTCAGGGAGGCCCTAAATACCCTCCCTTCAGAGCAACTCAAGGTACTGGAGCTGGCGTACTTTTCCGGGTACACACACGTGCAAATATCCGAGCTAGTCGACGTGCCTTTAGGGACCATGAAGGGGAGGATGCGGCTAGGGCTGAAGAAGATGAGAGACTACTTCGACCATCCCGAGCTTACTCGACGCCAGGAGGCAAGGCCGGGTGACAAGGAGCATGTCCTTGGCCACCACGGGCGAAAGGACGCATGGCTTCCGGGGAGGGAGTACGAAGATGCTCAAGTGGTCGCGGTGGTCCGAGCGAGCGAGTCTTGAAGAACGAGACGTCAAGCGAAACCTTCTCAGGAGATGCGCTCGCGCGTCTGGAAAGCACGCCGAAGTGCGCTCCTCAGAGAAGGCTGTCCGGGCGTACCAGTCTCTCGGCTGGAAAGGACCATTTCTCATGAACCCTAACTGGGTATCCCGAGCCCATGCACCGGGCGAGAATCCAGCTCATCCCCTTCTCAAGGAATCTGCTCCCCGCTCACTACCCAATCAATATGCCGAGTTGAAGCGACTTATCAAGCAGAGAGGGCTACTTGACCAGCAGCCCGCCTACTACGCGGCCAAGACGGCCCTCACCCTCGGCCTGCTGGCGGTGGGGCTGACCCTACTGCCTATCCTCGACAATCTCTGGCTCCAACTCCTGAACGCTGCCTATCTGGCCTTCGTCTTCGTCCAGATCAGTCTCCTCGCCCACGACTTCGGGCACCGGCAGTTCTCCTTCCGCAGCCCCTGGAAGAACGACTGGCTCACCCTCGTTTTCGGTAACCTGTTGCTCGGCTTGAGCCGCCAGTGGTGGATCGACAAGCACAACGAGCATCACGGCCACCCCAACCAGATGGACCTCGACCCCGACGTGGACATCCCGCTGCTCGCCTTCGAAGAAGAACAGGCCCTCGAGAAGCGAGGGTTTGCTCGGTTCGTCGTGAAATACCAGGCCGCCCTCATATTCCCCCTCTCTCTCCTGCAGACGATCAGCATGCTCCGAAGCAGCATCGAGTTCCTCGCCACGAATAAGGCCAAGAGTACGCTGGTCGAAGCCCTGACGATCTGCGCACACTTCGCGCTGTACTTCGGTCTACTATTCTCGGTGCTGGAACCGTTGCAGGCTCTGCTGTTCATCGCCGTCCACCGCGGGCTCTTCGGCACCTACATGGTCTCGATCTTCGCACCCAACCACAAAGCCATGCCCCTCCTGGAACGCGACAGCAAGGTTGATTTCCTGCGCCGACAGGTGCTAACCAGCCGCAACGTCATCGCCCACCCTATCACCGACTTCTGTTACGGAGGCCTCAACTACCAGATCGAACATCATCTGTTCCCGCGGTTACCCCGCAACAAGCTGCGAGAAGCGCAGCCGATCATCAGAGGCTTCTGCAGGGATCACTGCATCGCCTACCACGAGACTAGCGTGCTCCAGTCCTACAAAGAGATCCTCCAACACCTGCATGAGGTCGGCGCTCCGCTACGCGAAGCAAGAAAAATGAGGTGACGGTCGTGGGCAGATCAGGTGCAAACAGGAAAAACCTACACATTCAGAACAGCAGACCGAAGATCGTAGGTGAAAGCGAAGCCTGTATCCGACGGTTTATGTTTTGTTGCGGAATTGTGACGAAAGTATCTAATATGCAGAACGTGACTAGGGCGTTAGCGTGGACGAGGAGCGGTGTTGCGGTCTGTGCGCAGAGGGGTGCCAAATGGTGAGGATCTCGGTCCAGGCAAGAAGCGGCGCTGCTCGTTTCAGCGTGGCGGTGCAGGCCGATAGCATTGAGCGAGCGCTGGAGATTGCAAAGAAGCAAAACCTTGGAAGGAACTCCGAAGTAACGTTGCCCACAAACGCCGAGGTGTTCTTCGTCGCGGAGCCCGCTGCGATGTCCGGTTCGGCCTAACCAGGGAGATCGGCGCCAGAACCGCACTCTAACCTCTACCCTCATGCGGCGTAGAACGAGCAAAGAGTTCGGACCCTAACTGTACTGGGTGAACGTTCTACGAAGCAAAGCTCAAAAATAGCCATATTTAGCAATGACTACCGCGTCTTCACGATTCCTTAACAGAAAGTGGATAGAACGGTAGCGTAGTTGAATCTCTTTACGAGAAGGAGAATGCATGGAAGAGCGCAGCGACAGGTTCACGGCGATAGAAGACCAGTACGCTGGTTACACCGTGGTGGACGAGGGCGGGTCGAAGATCGGTAAGGTGGACGACCTGTTCCTCGACGAGATCGACCAGCCGGAGTACTTCGGCGTGAAGATGGGCTTCCTCGGCACCAGCTCCACCCTCATCCCGGCGGACATCGCCACCATAGACAACGAGCAAGGCTTCATCGAGGTCTCCCAGCCCAAGAGCACCGTTCAGGACGGGCCGGCCTTCGACGACGACCGTGAGATCACCCCCGAGTACGAGAACGAGGTGCGCTCCTACTACGGGCTCGGACCCGTCGAGAGCTCCGGCTCCTACGAGGAGACGAACGGGCACTCCGGCGCTGGCACTACCGATTCCACCTCCGCGGGCACGGTCGGCTCAGGGATGAGCATGGGAGACACCGAAACAGGCGAGTTCCGCGAGCACGAGCGCAACCAGGAGGGCATAAGCCAGCCCGGGAGCGACCTCGAAGACGAGGACGAGCTCAGGGTCCAGCGCTCTGAGGAGGAACTCAGTCGCCGGCACCCGCGAGCGCCAGGCCGGCGCCATGAAGGTCCGTAAGCGGGTGCGTACCGACCGCGAGCGCATCGAGGTGCCGACCAAGCACGAGGAAGTAAGCGTCGAGCGGGTGCCGATGAGCGGCGAGGCGACCGAGGCCCAGATCGGCGAGGACGAGGTGTCCGTGCCCGTCACCGAGGAGGAGGTTGTGGTCGACAAGCGCGCCGTGGCCAAGGAAGAGGTCAGGCTGCGCAAGGACGTTGTGGATGACACCGAGGTCGTCGAGGAGGACGTCCGGCGCGAAGAGGTCGAGGTCGAGGACGACACCGAGCGCGGCAGCCGCACCGGACTGTAAGGGCAAACCCTCGGGGGACGCGTCCGCTTATGCGGCGTGTCCCCCTTGCTTTGGTCGTTCGGAGCAGAGGCTCCCGGCCAAGAAAGGTCCGTTTTGGCTTACGAGGGACGCGATAAACAACCGCCGGACGGCCCTGTGGGGTCGGTCACCGATGAGCGTGGTGGCCTCGAAGAAGACTTGAGGGTCCAACGCTCGGAGGAAGAACTGCGCGCCGGCGTCCGCGAGCGCCAGGCCGGCTCCGTGAACGTCAGGAAGAGTGTGCGAACCGAGCGTGAGGTAGTACGAGTCCCCAAGCGGCGCGAGGAGGTAGACATCGAGCGGGTGCTGGTAGAGGGTGAGGCCAGGGAGGCCAGCACAGTTACCGAGTCGGATATCGGCGAGGACGAGGTGATCGTGCAGGTCTTCGAGGAGGAGGTCGTGGTCACCAAGCGCGTCGTGCTAAAGGAGGAAATCTGGTTGCGCAAGAGGGTCGCCTGGGATGAGGAGACCGTCGAGGTGGATCTGCGCAAGGAAGAGGTCGAGATTGACGATCAGAGCGGACGAGGCGGCCCGCACGGGCATTTGGCCCAGGAGAGGGGATAGACGCATGGCCCAGGAAAACGCAGGCAAGCGGTTCGAGGGGTACCAGATCTACGACCACCACTACGAGAAGGTCGGCAAGGTCGACGACCTCTTCGTGGACGAGAACGACGTGCCAGAGTACATCGGCGTCAAGACCAGCCTCTTCGGCGGCCCATCGACGCTGATCCCCATGGACATCGTACGGGTGAACGACCTGCGCCAGCTCGTCGAGGTCGCATCAGACATAGGGACCATCACGAATGCCCCCAGCTTTGGCGACGACCGGGAGATAACCGCAGAGTTCGAGGAGCGGGTCTACGCGCACTTCGGGGCGAGGCGCGAGCCGCCACCGCCGGACAGGGGCGGATACGATGCCTACCACGACGAAAACGCCGACGTGGACGTGGCATACGGGGAGCGCTCCCGGGCGCCCGAATACGGCAGCACAGCGCCGGCAACCCCCATGGAGTACGAGTACCCGACCGGAGATCGCGAAGCCGCGGATCTGTCGAGCTCCGCCAACGACGAACGGGCTTACGCGGAAGCGGAGCCGGTTGCGGAGCCGCGAGGGGGCGCACGCGTGTACGACTGGGATTTCCAGTCGGAGCGTACGAGGACAGACGAAGACCACAGCGGCGCTGGCACTACCGATTCCACCTCCGCGGGCACGGTCGGCTCAGGGATGAGCATGGGAGACACCGAGACAGGCGAGTTCCGCGAGCACGATCGCAACCAGGAAGGCATAAGCCAGCCCGGGAGCGACCTCGAAGACGAGGACGAGCTCAGGGTCCAGCGCAGCGAAGAAGAGTTGCGCGCAGGGACCCGCGAGCGCGAGGCCGGTAGTGTCAACGTCCGCAAGCGTGTGAGGACCGATCGCGAGCGTGTAGAGGTCCCGACCCGTCGTGAAGAGGTAAGCGTCGAGCGGGTACCGGTCGAAGTCGAGGCTACCGAAGCCCAGATAGGCGGCGATGAGGTATCGGTGCCGGTGGTCGAGGACGAGGTCGTGGTCCAGAAAAAGCCTGTGGCCAAAGAGGAGATCCGGGTCCGCAAACACGTCGTCCACGAGCAGCAGATCGTCGAGGAGGACGTGAGGCGCGAAGAGGTGGATATAGAGGACGACACCAGGCACCGCAGAGGGTAAGCAAACCCGGCGGGAACCTATCGGGTCACCGCTCGATAAAGGAGGAGATTCACATCCGCAAGAGGGTGGTCGAAGTCAAGAACGCAGTCGAGGTGGACCTGCGCAAGGAGCAGGTCGAGATTAGATGACCAGACAAAGCACGGCGCCGGAGGCGCCCTGTGGTAGCTCCAAGGTCAGGCGCCCCAGCGCGGGAGGACCAGGCGGATGGGCGGCATGGGCAACATCGTCGTGCATACGATCGTGAGGATGTTCACCCGGAAGGCCGTTCGCAAGGCGATGAAATCCGCCAAGAAGTCGATGGGTGCCAACAAGGGCAAGCACGACGGTGGCCACAAGAGGCGTCCCAAGAAGGGGGGCGCCAAGAACAAGAAGGTCATCGACTAAGGGGACAGCGGGTTCCCGAAAAGGAGGCGAGAGCGAGATGGGCAGAGGAAGAACAGAGGACGAGGGCAGGCCGGTGGAACCAGGCAGGGCCAGGGCGTCCGGCAGCGACCCGGACGCGGTAGAGGTACACCGCGCGGGGGGCGACCACAACGACGAACGGCCCCGGGTGCGGGGCCTTGGGCCGGACATCCCCGCTTCCGGGCCCACGGGCGATGAAGAACGCCGGGTTGAAAACAATCCGACGCCGGGCGTCCGGCGGCGCGAACCGGGGGGAGGCCGAAGGGGCACCGCCGATCCCGGCATCGCCGAAGGCGTAGCTGGGCAGCGCATCACCAGGGAAGAGATGCGCCGTGCCGCCAGAGACGGGGTGGTAGACAGGGAGGAAGAACTCAAGGGCGACGGCCTCTACGGCAGCAGCACCTCAGACCCCATCCTGCCCGCCGCGCTGGCCGAACTGGTTGGCACCTTCATCCTGGTCTTCGGCGGGACCGCCGTGGCCGTCGGCGCCATCCTCTCCCGACCGACGGCCGGCGCTGCCTACGACTCTTTGGCCATAGCGCTTGCCTTCGGGCTGGCACTCGCAGCCGTAGTCGCCGCCATAGGTCACGTCTCGGGGGCGCACCTCAACCCGGCCGTAACCTTGGGGATGGCCTCGATCGGCCAGTTCCCGTGGAAGTCCGTTCCTGCCTACCTTGGAGCGCAGCTAGTGGGGGCGGTGGTGGGGGCGGTGGGCACCTGGATCGCCTTCGGCGGCCCTGGCAGGAACGAGGCGAAGCTTGCGGCAACCTACCCGGCGCAGGGGATTGGCGACCTGCAGGCGTTCGTACTTGAGATCCTCATCACCTTCATCCTGGTCTTCGTGGTGGTGTCTGTGGCCACAGACTCGCGGGCGCCTGCGGCCATAGCCCCGATAGCGGTTGGCTTCGCCCTTGCGGTTGGGGTCTTCATAGCCGGTCCCGTCACTGGAGGTGCTGTCAACCCGGTACGCGCCCTGGGGCCGATGCTGGTTGCTGGCGACTTCACCAGCGTGTGGCTCTACATCCTTGGGCCGATCATAGGAGGGGTGCTGGCGGCGCTGCTCTACGAAAGGACCATGGCCCAGCACTGAGACCAAAGTTAGTAGCAGGAATGTTGTCTAAGGTTCACACGGAAAAGAGATGAAAGATGAGCGAGAGAGGAAGCAGAGAAGGCAACACCGACGCGCCGAAGGTAAAGGAGAACGAGGTTCGTTCCGGCGACGGTCACCGGAACCAGGAGAGGGGCAGCGGTCAGGGCATGTCGTATGAGTCGTCGCACGGGTACAAGAAGACGAGCTGGACCAGCGTCATCTTCGGTTGGCTTGCGGCCCTGGGGGCCGGACTCATCCTTAGCGGTATCGTCGGCGGGGTGGTCGGCGGGATCCTGGGCGCTCTAGGCGTGCAGGGCGGCACCGAGGGCGGCATCGCTGGCCTCGTGGGCTCCTGACGCTCCTTCTGGCGTTCCTGATCGGGGGCTATGTGGCGGGACGCCTCGCAAGCCGCTCTGGCTTCAAACACGGCATCCTGGTGCCGGTGCTCTCGCTGCTCATCATATTGGTGCTCGCGATCGTAGGCGCCATCGTGGGCGCGAGCTTTATCGACCAGCTCTCCGGCGTCGCACTGCCCCAGGTGCCGGGCAGCGTCCAGAACCAGATCCCTCAGCAGGGCTTGGGCACCATCCTGACGGCCTCCGGCGTCGCGGCGCTGCTGGTCCCATTGATCGGTGGTGCTCTTGGCGGCATGTGGGGCGCGAAAACCGGCCGCAATCGACCGTAGCAAGAACGCACGCAAACCACAGAGAGAAGGAGCAAGAAATGCAAGCAATAATGCAATCTCTATCGGACGGGCTCGGCGCCATCCTGGGGGCCTTGCCGGCTCTCATCGGCGCCCTCCTCATCCTCGTCATCGGCTTCATCATAGCCAAGGTCCTACAGGGCATCGTCACCAGGGTCCTCCAGAGCATGGGCTTCGAGGGCTGGATGGAGAGCGGGGGAATAAAGCAATTCTTCGACCGCTCCCAGACCAACCAGACACCGCTCTCGATCTTGGGCAAGCTCATTTTCTGGCTGGTCTTCTTCATCGCCATCACGATGGCTGTGGACACATTGGGGATCTCGGCGATCTCTGACGTATTGGCCCAGTTCATAGCCTACATCCCCCAGATCATAGCGGCGATCCTGATCCTGGTGCTGGCGACGCTTCTGGCCAACTTCGTTGCAGGAATAGTGCGGGGGGCCACAGGGAGCAACGTCATGGGCAGCGTGGCGCAGTACGGCATCATCGTGTTTGCGGCGTTTGCGGCCTTAACCCAGCTAGGGATAGCTCCTGAGCTCATAGCTCCTACGTTCCTGATCTTGCTGGGGGCGGTGGCGCTTGCGGCGGCCATAGCGTTCGGCCTTGGAGGCCAGGGCGTCGCCCAGCAGTTGGTCGAGGACGGCTACGAAAAGAGCGATGAGGCCAAGCAGCAGATCCAGCAGCAGCAACAGCAGAACCAGGAACAGCAGAGCGAGCAGCAAAGCGATTCTGCTTCCGAGAGCGCGGAGGGCAACGGCGAGAAACCTGGAGCCCCTCGCCTGCGGCGCGAGTACTAGGGCACTGGCGGGCGGCTTTCAAGGAAGCGACAGCTAGAGTAGGCAACAAGAGTGAGTAAGAACCATCAGCGCGAAGGCGTCCTCTAGAGGACGCCTTCGCGAGTCCCAAGGAGGAGCAGAGAACGATGTCTCAGACGGCAACCCGAGCGGCGACGAGAGGCGTGTGGCCCATTGAACGGTTCGAGACGCCAAAACAATGCGCGGGTTACTAGGGTCCGTGACCCACGGAGACGCAAGATTGGGAAGTTGAAGAAGCTCTTCTTGAATGGGAGCGGCGGGGCTGAGTACGCGGAGGTCAAGGTGGGACTTTTCGGGATGAAGACGGTCCTGATCCCACTCCAGACCGTCTCCGTCGACGCCGAGCGGCGGTCCCTCGTGCTGGAGTAGATGTTCCTCCTTGCAGCGCGCAACTCCAGCAGAGTCTGCAATTTCGGGAAATCTTCCGAGCGGATAATGAAGAAGCCTTCATGCTCTCCTAACGCTTGATTCATCTTGGTAGGGCATATTGACGTTCAAGGCGCAAGAGCAAGCAAGGAATCCAATCCGTGGGTGTTACAACGGTTGGCTCATTGGCGCATAAGGTAGCGCGCTAATGCGCCTAGAACCTACTTTGAGAAGGCTGGAAAAATGATCCCATACATGAACCTAAACGAGCAGGTGGACGCAGACTTCACCCGCGCCAGGCGCCGGGCTCGCCTGCGAGCACTGGTCGCCCGTATTAGAAGAGATCATGTGTCGAACAGGTTGCTCTCCTTCGACGACATAAGAAGAGAGTTTGCGGCTAACAATCGCCTCCAGCGAGGGACGAGGGTCATAGAGGTGGACGAGATCGTGGGCAGCGTGGGGCGGTGGGATGAGTTCGACCGATCCTTCCTGCCCGCGAGGGCGAGCGTGGGGCATAAATGGAAGCGCATAGACCGAGCGTTCCATCGTACAGAAGACTTGCCACCGGTCAAGCTCTACAAGCTCGAGGAAGCCTACTTCGTGGTGGACGGCCACCATCGAGTCTCCGTGGCCCGCTACCACGATGTGCCAACGGTAGAAGCTGCAGTGGTTGAGTTCCACCCCAACCTTCCCGCTGCACCAGCACCTATAACTGCGAAGAGGTAGGAGGCAAGGAGAAGACCATGATGGAGCGAGGGAAACCGGTAAGCGGGCGGTGTGTTCACACTTACCCCATCACGGTGGTACTTCTCGGAGAAGAGCGGAGGCTGACATTCTTGAGCATGGACAACGGGATCTGTCTTGCCTGGGCAGCGGGCGCGCTGCAACAGCTACGCCAGGAAGGACGGACAAAGGTTGTGGGCTACCTGGAAGCAGTTCTGGAAGAGGTCGTTTTCGAGGCGAAGCTGGCCCCCAAGTAAGTCTACATTCAGCTTCTTGTATAAACCGCCTATGGCGAGGTGCGATAGCGACTGTTCCGCAGTTAGGGTTTCGGGGGCGCTCGCTACATGCGGTGGCGCATACTGATGCACGAGAGTGAGGCTTGAACAAGAACCAGCCACGCGCAAACTACGCACTCTTGACCCCAACCCGCACGCAATACCCTGCAATGGTGGGAAAACGAGGGAACAAAAATCCGCTTAGAAATGCGGGATATACAAACCCGTGCAACGTTCGGCAACAACTGACCGTGCACTCGTAATGTGCAAGTCAGGTATCCGAGGCTGCTCGAATGGTTTTACTGCAACCGTACTGCAACCGGGCCAGTACGGGAGCGCACGCAACGGACACCAGGGTATATGAGCACCTCGCCAAATGCCGCAATATGCCAGACTAAACGGACGCAATGAGATAGATTAGGACGCTGCGAACGAAACCGGTAAGGTACCCTTTTGAGATTGGAAATCGCGTAGGCGGTGTCAAGCCGTCTCGTGGGTTCGAATCCCACCCTCTCCGCTCTTCCAACTGTTTGCAGGTAAAACGTAGTAAGAGCATTGAGAAGACGAAGGGGTCCTGGCGTTGCGCCAGGACCCCTTTACTGCAACCCGCTAGCCCAGAGCATGGTCCATCGTGTCCGCTATCCCGTCACCCATGCCGGAAGCTGACTAGCTAGAGCCTAACCATGTTGTCGAGGTGGGTCCGGATCTTGCTCGCGTACGTGGGGTCTTCGGCCCAGATCCCGTCTCCTAGCTGGCTGATCCTCCTCACCCACCATCCGCGCTGCTTCTGGGCTGCGCGGGCGTCGTAGAAGCGGTCGTGCGGCTTGCCGATGGGTCTCTTGCCCGTGTAGGCTGCCATATGGTTGACGTGCATCCTGACCCCTTCATAGGCGGTCGGAGGCACCTCGAAGTCCTTTGGATCGTCACCTCGATCCACGCCGCCCTTCTTGATGCCGGCCATGTTCCAGGGTTTGGAGACTCCTCCGTAGTATCCTCTCCCGGTCTCGACGATGGCCTGGGCTACCAGCACGTCAGGCGCTATGTTCCTCGTCGAGGCCAGCCTGTAGTAGATAGGGATAGTATTCATGATGTAGCGACTGCAATCGATAGAGCGTGCGTACCTCTCTACTTTGGTCTGGCTGTAGCGGGGGGCGCCGAGGATCTGGTCGGGTCCGCGGTCTGCGGTCGCTGCAAGTACCGGCTCGGTCCGCGCCTCGACAAGCACCACCAGACCTGAAGCAAAGAACACTGTCAACGAGATCAAAGCGAGGTACCGCACCACTTACCCTCCTGCAACCGGAGACCTGGGTTCTTCGTGCTCAGCCCGACGAACTATATAGCACTCGTTGGCCAAGGTATACACACACTCGGATTCTCGGCCTGATCACGCCACCTGGCAGATGGACCACGCCTTGGATGTATCCATACTTTGCTTCATTGACTGACTCATATAGGCCAAGCTACGAAGGGTTCACCCAAAGCGTAGAGGACCCGAGGCCATGCGCGAGGTCAGGAAGGAGCACGAGGGGGTTCTTCGACACGCCGGTAGATTCTGTGAACATCGTCGCCGAATTCTCCGACGTTTCGCATCTGGCTCTCGAGAAATCTCGATATGAATTTTCTTGAAGAGACGCTACTTACCTCGAAGTTCATCGCGAATTCATCGGAAGTGTAGTAATGTGGGTTCATAAAGCATGGGGAAGGCGCCTCTGCGTTGACATCCGAAGAAAGGTGAAAGAATGAAGCACCTCCTCGAACTGATCGGCATTACTCTGATCGTGGTCTCGTCGGCGGTGTTCTTGATGGGTGCAGATAGGGTAGTCGTCGTGCCGTGCGACCAAGACCTCGACGCCACGGTCAACGCCGACGACCCAACGATAGGAACCCGATTCCAGCTCGAGGGACCTTGCACCTACACCGTCGATACGATGGTGGTACTCAACGAAGGCGACGAGCTCGCAGGCCCGGCAGGCTCATTCATAGAGCGTGGCCCCGCCTTCGACCCGGAACCCGTAGCCACCATCGTGGGTAGTGAGGACTTGAGCAAAGTGATCCGCGCCAAGGGCACGGTTCGTCTGGAGTGGGTCAAGATCGTCGGTGGCACGGGTCAGTATTCTTCGGGTCGCTCACCCGTATCCGGCACGGGCTCAGGGCTGGCCATGGGCATGGCGTCCAACACCAGCAGCCTCTACGCGGTACACATCACGGGCTCCGATGCAGCAGGCATCACCAACGCCCACGGCACCTTCGACAGTATCGAGTTGGATAACACCACCCAGGATCCCAACTTCCTAGGCTTTACGGGTTCTGGCATGAAGGCTGTAACAGAGGTCGAGGTCAGAAACTCCTACATCCACGACAACCAGGGTAACGGCCTGTGGTGCGACGAGTTCTGCCACGACTCAGTCGACCACCTGAATGGTTTCTGGGTACACGAGAACCTCGTGGTCGACAATGGTCGGGCTGGTATCCGCTTCGAGCGGGTTGGCGACGTTGCCGACTCTGGCGAAGCACTCATCGAGAACAACGAGATTCACGGCAACTCTGTCAGTGCGGTACGTGGCGGTGTGAGCATACACGATGCGCAGAATGCGCTAGTGCGCAACAACGTGTTCGGTGCGGCGATCATCGCCGATGTGGCGTACCTACCCAACTCCGAGGGCGTGGCGATACGCGCGACGGACAGCGGGAGGACGGACAGGCCCGACCTTTGGAACGCGGACATCGAGGGCAACGTCCTGAACGGCGAGACGATCGTGGGCTGCGAAACGCCCGACGAAATCGTCTCCTGCCTCGAGGTGGCGCAGCCCCCTCTACCCCCTGACACCACGTTGCCAGAGACCACCATCGGCCTCTTCTGGCCCTAGGGAACCCCCGAAGCGGAAGGACGCAACGTTCACCGCTACCCTTACCTGGAAGGTCCGACGATAGATATTGACCAAGCGCGTGCCAACCTATAGCCCGCGAGACCAATACCAACCAAGGGCCATTAGCAGCTTCGGTCCTCTTCTTGCCCTTGTTCACGGAAGCTGGCAGAAGGGATGTTCTCCGAAGATCATGTTCGGCATGCTGCCTGGATTGTCCCATTAGAGAGTCCAGGCGCACCACCTACAGGATCTACGAGGCGGCCCGCGCGCTCGGCGAACCAGAAAGCGGCGGCGTCCGGCCCCGCCGCCGCGAGAGACGAGGTGGTCGATCTGGCTATGAGCGTTCGTCCTCCTCGGCAAGGCGAATCCAGCCAACGACGCTCCAGGGATAGAAGTAGCGGGAGAACTGGCTTTGATCGTGGTGACGCGTCACCAGCATGACGACGCCCCTATCGTTGACATCCTCCAGGTACACGGGGGCTGCGGCCCGCAGATCGCTCGAGAGTGACTCTGTGGTCTCGAGCATCACCTCCTGGCCGATCCACGCCTCCGGAATCTTCCCTTGCGAGTCCGAGGCGACGGGCCTCTCCCTATCCATCATAGCTCCCTCTTCTCTTGCGGTTCCCTTGATCTCTAAGGGTAGAACAAAACAGGGGGATGCGTCGCCGCTAGCAGTAGTGCTCCCTGGTTTCAGGCTAGAGTCCTGTTCTTTCGAGCAGCTACATAACGGGAGGCTCCGTCGGCGCCGACCGGTTAGCGGCGCCGGGAAGACTTCCGAGGCGGGCTCAGGCCCACAAGGCATTGAACCCACGCAAGGAAATGGCTACTATGGGTAGCGTGGGGGGAAGTCTGCACTGAGACCGACGCTCCGACATACACGGCGACTTTGACCATGGACCCCGGGAGGGTCGACGATCATCACGACCGTGCTGCAAGTACTCGTCAACGATCTCGACTTCGGCATGACCCTACCGGAAGCGATCGCCAAGCCGAGGGCCTCGCAGCGCAACACGGCGACGACCTCGGCCGAGCCGGAGTTCCTGAGTTCTCCCGAGGCGGCGCCGCTCGTATCCGATCACGGCCACAGCTTCACCTCGACGCCCGAGCTCGGGGCCGCAACGGGCATCGCCTTCCTCCCCGACAGAACGGTGCAGGCCGCAGCCGAGCCGGTCCGCCGCGGCGGAGGAAGCGCGCTCGTGGAGACCCCAACTCCCTGAAGCGCGAAGAGGGCTACAATCATCTGATAGCGCTTTTTCAGGGGTACCCGGCCGTGAGACGGGAGAACAAGTGTGCTCAGCAAGGAAACATCCCGCGTAAAACCTGATGCCTGTAGCCTGAAACCTGTAGCCCGGCGTGCGGAAGGGTTGGACCTTCCGCACGCCGCATCGAGAGGAAGATAGAGATGTTCGCCGCCTGGGGACGCTTTGTGTATCGTTTCCGGTGGCTGGTTCTCGTCGCGTCTATCCTCTCGATAGTGGCCGTGGTCTACTCCATGGGCTACGGGGGCCGGTTGGGCACGGGCGAGTTCACCGCCCCTGAGGGCACCGAATCCGGTCGGGTCGAAGAGTTGTTGGACGAGGAGGTGGCGAAGGCCCTGCCAAGCTTCATGCTCGTCTTCGGCAGCGAGGACGAGAAGGCCACAGATCCGGCGTTTCGCGACCGGCTGGAGCGCGCGCTGGAGCCGCTCGAAGAGGATGAAAGGGTGGCGGGCGTCCGCACCGCCTACGAAAACGGCGCCCTTGATTAGGCCATGATCTCCCGAAACGGGCACTACAGCCTCGTGGTCGTCGAGCTCGAAGAAGGCGGCGTCGCCGAGCTGCAAGACGCCTACGCGGACATCCGTCAGGAGGTGCGGCCAGGCCCCCTCGAGGTCGTTGCGACCGGTGAGATCCCGCTCAATGAAGACTTCGAGAGCGTTACGGAGACGGACTTGAAGCGCGCGGAGGTGGTCTCGCTGCCCCTGGCGCTCTTGATGCTCCTCTTCGTCTTCGGCTCCGTCGTCGCGGCCGGGTTGCCGATCGGCGTGGGTGTGCTCGCCGTCACCGCTGGCTTCGTCGGAACTCTCTTACTGGCCAGGGCGATGGACGTCTCGATCTACGCGACCAACATCGTCACCATGATAGGGCTCGGCGTCGCCATAGACTACTCGCTCTTCGTCGTGAGCCGCTTTCGCGAGGAGGTTGTCCGCCGTCCCGTGCCAGAAGCCCTGGCGCGCACGATGGCGACTGCGGGACGCGCGGTCCTCTTCTCGGGCCTCACGGTCGCCATAGGCTTTATGGGCTTCCTCTTCTTCGACGTGGCCGACCTGAACTCCATAGGCTTCGCTGGCTCGATCGTGGTCGCCTTCTCGGTACTCTACGGGTTGACCTTCCTCCCAGCGCTACTCGCGATCCTCGGCCCCCGCGTCGACTTCTTGCACTTGCCCTTCGCCCGGCCTGAGAGGCTCGCCACAGGCAGCGGCCTCTGGCACAGAGTAGCGAGTTCCGTCATGGCCCACCCCTGGCGCACGCTGTTGCCCGTGGTCGCGCTCCTCCTGCTCCTCGGCTTGCCCTTCCTGGGTATCCGGCTCGGGCTCTCCGGGGGAGAAACGCTGCCCCCTGACACGGAGTCGCGCCGGGGAGAGGAGATCCTGGACCGCCAGTTCCCCGACAGCAGCGCCTACCCGATGGTGGTACTACTCGGCTACAAGCAAGGATCGCCGCTGACTAGAGAGCGGATAGGCGAGATGTACGACCTGAGCCGTTGGCTCGAGGACAGGCCCGGCGTCAAAGACGTGGAGAGCGTCGTAAACCTCGACCCGAAGCTCTCCCGCGATCAGTATGAGGAGCTGTTTTCGGGTCCGCGTGAAGACCTACCCTCGCAGGTGCGGGAAGCACTGAAGAGGACCACAGGAGACCACGTCGCGGTCCTGACCGCCTACACGTCGGTAGGCTACAACACCGAAGGGGCGCACGACCTGGTGCGCGAGGTTCGCGGGCAACACCCTGAAGTCGGGGGCGAGGTTCTCGTCGGCGGTTGGGCGGCCTTCGACCTGGACCTCACCGATTCGGTCTACGACGCCGTGCCACCGGCGATAGCCTTTGTGGTCCTCGCCACGTACGTGGTGCTGTTCTTGCTCCTCGGGTCGGTTCTCTTGCCCATAAAGGCCGTCGTTGTCAACTTCCTGTCGATCAGCGCCTCCTACGGGGCCCTGGTGTGGATCTTCCAGGAGGGGCACCTCTCCGGGCTGCTCGACTTCACGCCTGGCCCTATAAACACGACCACCCCGATCATCATGTTCTGCATCCTGTTCGGCCTCTCCATGGACTACGAGGTGATGCTCCTCAGCCGCATCAAGGAAGAGTACGAGCGCACCGGGGATAACGTCTCCTCCGTGGCCCTTGGCATCGAGCGCACCGGGCGCCTGATCACCGGCGCCGCACTTATCATGGCCACGGTCTTCTTCTCCTTCGGCCTCGCCGAGGCGGTCGTGATCAAAGCCATAGGCCTGGGGATGGGGCTCGCCGTTCTGGTCGACGCGACGATCATACGCGCCCTCCTAGTTCCAGCGACGATGCGGCTTATGGGAGACTGGAACTGGTGGGCCCCGAAGCCCCTGACTCGACTGCACCGGCGGCTCGGTCTCTCCGAAAAGTCTATAGTCGCACCGGACCCTGCGGTTCCTCCACCCTACGAGGCCACACCCCCGGCGAAGCGCCGATGAGCGCAAAATGAACTGAGCGAATGGTGTGGGGTGCATCCAGCATACCGTTTCCGGAATACGAGAAGTCCGTGCGAGGCACAAACTGCGTCGAGCATTACTCAGGTCTTCGTCGCAGATGGGTAGGATAAGACCCGGACTATTCACCCGAAAGTGTAAAATAGATGCTAACCGTGCGAGCTTGCGACAGTCAGAAGATGTGCCGATCGGCCTATGCACTGTGCGCCCTACACTCGGTAAGATGCGCACCGTGTCTCAAAGAACCGGGATTCGGCGAGTACCATCGGCCTCTCCCGAGGATCGACGCGCCTGTGCGGGCGAGGGTACATACTTGTATCTGTAAAAAAGTAGTGGCTGCGGAACAGATGAGTCCCGGCCACTGGAAGGAGGACACACGATGAGGAGAACGACACTACTATTGCTTGCGCTAATGGCTGCTGCGCTGGTTGCGGCCAGCGGGGTGGCACTGGCCAAAAACTATGTCGGCACCGAAAGAGGCGAGAAGATTGCAGGCACCAAGCACGCTGACCACATCAATGCCAAGGGGGGCAACGACGTGGTGCATGGCTGGGCGGGGGCTGACAAGATACGCGGTGGCGACGACAAAGATAGGCAATACGGTGGTCGGGGCCGTGACATTATCTACAGTGAGGGCGGCTTCAGGGACCTGGTAGATTGCGGCAAAGGCATCGACACGGCCTATGTCGACTCCAAGGACCGGGTGGTGGGCTGTGAAAATAGGAGGTAGGAAGGAGGGCAGCGCGTAGCTCCCCGATAAGACCTCTTGAGGACTTCTCGGGTTAGCCTCTAAGCCGACGCTCTCCCGGGG
The DNA here is from genome assembly GCA_963808845.1 of uncultured Rubrobacteraceae bacterium. Taxonomy (GTDB): domain Bacteria; phylum Actinomycetota; class Rubrobacteria; order Rubrobacterales; family Rubrobacteraceae; genus Rubrobacter_D. The sequence continues at coordinate 128,854 of CAWEHD010000030.1, read as the reverse complement.
CGTAGCAACCTCGGCCCTTCCTCTCGCCCTTATTCATCAACGTTCGCCCCCTTGTCTGCCGGGCCTATAGGGGGCGAAGTTAGTAGCAACGCTGCGTTCTCGGCAGTAGTTTGTGAGGTGGCGTTTCCGAAGACGTGCCGCCTAGCCTATGTGCCTATTCGCAGAGCAGTGTATTATTTCCCCGTTGGTAACGTGTCGGCGTGGGGGTCTTCATCCTTTCTTCCTCCGCCCCGCTAAAGAAGGAGATAAGTATGAGAAGAACCGTTTTGTTGTTGTTTTCGACAGCGGTAGCTCTTCTCCTTGCCAGCGGGGCTGTACTGGCGTTGCCGTCTGAGACACCCGACGACACCTCAATGATCGACGGGCGTGTCAGGGCTATCGAGCAGGTCGGCACTAACATCTGGCTGGGCGGCAGCTTCTCCAGGGTCGAGCAGCGTAACGGCACTGTCTTGGGCCGCGTGGCCAACGTGGCGGTCTTCGACTCCAAGACGGGAAAGTACAGGAAGGGCGTGGCGCCGAGCCTCGGGGGCACTGGGTCTGAGGTGTTTGCCATGACCACCTACGGCGATGACGTGCTGATAGCGGGCAATTTCCCTGGGCCCACCAGCAACAACAGTAACCTGGTCCTGGTCGACGGCGGTACGGGGAAAGTGATCCGCTGGTACGAGTCGCCGACTCTGAAGTCGGTGCTGGCCGCGCCTGAACTCGGGAGGATATACGGCGGGGGGAGAAGTCTAACGGCGTTCGACTTCGCCACAGGCAAGCAGCTTTTTACCCGGGCGAAGACCGAGGTAGAGACCACTCGCGCCCACGACAGCAAGCCGGCGTACCGCGACCTCGAGCTCGACGACGACGGCAAGACGATCTGGGCGGCGTGCATCTGCGACAAGGTGGGCGGCAACCCCGCCAAGGCCATGGTCAAGCTCAACACCAAGGGCTACCATCAAGCCTCCTGGCTCACCCAGGCGGGAGAGGGAACGTTCGGACTGTCGGTGGTCGACCACAATGGGAAGCTATTCCTTGGCGCCGGGGGCAGCGACTTTGTTGCCGAGTTCGATAAGACGGCCAGGGGCGAACGCGGCTGGAAGCAAGACACGTCCGGTTCGGTGCAGGCGGTGGAGGTCTATGACGGGCAGCTGGTGGTCGGCGGGCACTTCCACTACGTCGGCGATGATAGAGCCGATAAGTGTGGGGCCGGACGTCCCGGGGACCCTCAGCTCGACCCAAACGGAAAGTGTCAGAGGAGGCAAGGCATTGCGGCCTACTCCCTCGGGGGGCGACTCGACCCGGACTGGCATCCAGCCTACTCGGGCAGCTACAGCCTGGTGTGGGCGCTGCACGCCGAAGGGGCTAGGCTGCACACCGGCGGAGAGTTCAAGAGCGTCAGCGGGGTCACCCAGCACTCCTACGCGCGCCTCTCGCCGGCTTCCATCGAGGGCAATGACAAACCGAACACCCTTGTAGGCACCGCTAAGAGTGACGCTATCTACGGCTACGGTGGCGCTGACAGCATCCACGCTTGGGGCGGCGACGACGCGTTGCGCCTTGGCGGTGGCAAGGACAAAGGCGACGGTGGGCGTGGCGACGACTATATCCGTGCTGTAGACGGGAGCAAGGACGAAATCTCCTGTGGTTTTGGCACTGATCGCGTAAGAGCCAACCCAGGGGACAAAGTCGCAAAGGAGTGTGAGAGGATCGTCAGGAAGGGGAAAAAGGTCGGCTAACCCCTGGGAGGGGGGAGGAGTAGCTGAGCGGCAGGTAGAGCCGGCAAAGCCGACAGGAGCTGGGTCTGCGGCTCACGATGCGTCCTGTTTCCTAGAGTCGTTCGAGGGCCTGTTCTAGGTCGGAGATCACATCCTCAGCATGCTCGATCCCAACCGAGAGCCGCACCAGATTCTCCCCGACCCCGAGCCGCTTGCGGCGCGACGGTGAGAGCTCGCGGTGCGAGGAGGTGGCGGGATGGATGGCGAGGGTGTAGATGTCGCCCAGGGACGGGGCCTTGACGCAAAGCTCCAGCGCGTTGAGGAAGGCGAAGGCCGCCTCACGGCCTTCCGCAGCGAGCTCGAAGGAGACGAGGCCTCCGGTATCCGAGAGCACCCGCCCGGCGGTCTCGTGATCGGGGTGTGCTCTGAGGGAAGGATGGTTGACCTTCGCTACCTTCGGATGGGCGGTGAGCCTGGAAGCGATCTCGCGCGCGTTCTCGCACTGGCGGCCCATCCGCAGGGGCAGCGTCTTGAGCCCGCGGTGCGCTAGCCACGCCTCGAAAGGGCCGAGCACTCCCCCGACGAGCTTGCGTAGTTGCTCTACGGCGGCTGCGTAAGGCGGACCCGCTGCGACCACGCCTGCCGTGAGGTCGCCGTGTCCAGACAGGTATTTGGTCGCGCTGTGGACGACTATATCCGCGCCGAGCTCCAGGGGGCGCTGGAGATAGGGAGTTCCGAACGTGTTGTCGACGATCAGGGCGGCTCCTGCGGCGCGGGTTATCTTCGAGATCCCCGGTATGTCGGCGACGCGCAGGAGCGGGTTGGAGATGGACTCGACGACGACGGCGCGGGGCTCTAGTCCGGCGACCTTCTTCTCCACCGCCCCGAGGTCGTAGGCGTCGACGAAGCGGGTCTCGACGCCGCTCGCGCCGAAGATCTGGACGAGCAGCGTCGACGTCGAGCCGTAGAGTTGCTCGGCCGCAAGGACCGTAGCCCCGCCCGTCAGCTCCGCCGCCAGAGAGCGCTGCGTGGGTGGCCGCCATCCCCGAGGCGAAGGCGAACGCCCTGATCCCGGCATCTGATTCCGGTGCCTCCAGCGATATGAGTGCCTCCTCGAAGGCGCGGACGGTAGGATTGTCGTAGCGGGCGTAGCTGTAGCCCTGCTCCTCTCCGCCGAGCACGCGGTCCGTCGTCTCTATAGTCGGGTGGGAGAAGGTGGTCGAAGCGTAGATCGGGGTCGAGATCGGGTAGAAGACCCCATCCTTACCTTCCTTTGCGCCCGCCCTGTGCTCTCCGGAGTGCACGGCGCGGGTCTCGAAACGTCTAGGCTTGCCCATGGTGGCCTATACTAACCTACCCTGGCGCGCTGTTAAGAGTGCGGGTAGCCGTTTAACTCGAATAGCGCGTATGTGCTCGGCCATGTCAGGGTAGGACTCGACCAGCCCCCATCGTCTTCTCCGACATGACACACCAGGAGCAGGTCCGTGCGTCTCGCGGAAGTCTACTCAGGATCGGCGCATGGCCGGCCAAAAGATTGCTCCCCGACGTGTTGTGCAAGCGGAGGGGGATCCTCTACTTCGCCGGGGAGCCTGCCCGCATTATCGGGCCAGCAACGTTAAGGGGTGGTAACGTCCGTGTACCGATTTTGTTACGAGGCGGGAAATTCAAGGGACTCTGGCGCTCCGGCGTGCCGCCGGGCGCACGCTCTAGAACAGGGTCTACTCGTTGAGCTGTATAAGCGCGAGCCTGAGATCGTCTGCCATCCCGCTGTGGCCGTGCTTCTCGGACTGGGCGATCCCCTTCTCGTAGGCGGCACGCGCCTCATCTTTGCGCCCGAGATTGGAGAGCACACTGCCGAGACGCGCGTAAGCGTTTCCCTCATCGTCGACGTGGACGGCCAGGTAGCGCTCCAGCACCGCCGCCTCGTCTTCGTCGCGCCCGGCCTTCTCGTACTCGTTAGCCAGGGCCAGCAACCCCGTCGGATTGTCGGGGTTGTCGGCCAGCATCCGCTCGAAATAATCTATCCTATCTTCCATAGAAATCCTCCCTTCAGCCATCGTACAGGCAAGTATATAAGCACTTCAGCCGGTCAGCTTTACTGGGGAGCGGCTCGCTGCGGTGGATAATAGCCCGTTTCATAAGGAGCCGCGGCTGCGCGTGGGAGCCGCGCTAGCCAACGGCACTTGCTGAATTGCTGACAAGCGGAAGCCGAAGGCTTGAGCGTGCTGACCTGCTGAAGTGCTGTAGTGCTGAGAGCCGCCGCAGGCGGCGTGCTAACATGCTGACATTGTGGGGTATCATAGGAAAGATCGAGATGTTTGATCGCTTTGCAGGAGCGTTATTGGGGGGTGCCCGCGAAGGGTGTCGGGCCTCCTCGCGAGGCGCTCGGGCCAAAGAGTGTATCGTCAAGTGAGGGTGTGATCCGGTTGGAGAGAGAGACGAAGAACCAGTTTTTCGGGCCGAACCTCGGCTACGTGTTGGAACTCTACGAGAACTATAAAGAAGATCCCGATTCCGTCGACGGACAAATGCGGGAGTTCTTCGAGTCCTGGAGTCCGCCGCGAGTAGGGACGCCTGGCGCCAACGGGCAGCAGGTCGCCCCCGAGGTAGACGTCGAGAAGGCCGTCGGGGCTTCGAAGCACGTCAGGCACATAAGGGATTTCGGGCATCGGGCCGCGAAGCTCGACCCTCTCGGGAGCGAGCCGCCGGGGGACCCGACGCTCGACCCGACCTTCTACAGGATAACGAACGAGGACCTGGAGACCCTGCCATCGCTTATCATCGGCGGGCCCATCGCCGGGCGTACATCCAACGCCAGGGAGGCCGTCGACGAGCTGCGTAGGATCTACTGCGATACGACAGGGTACGACTTCGGGCACGTCCACGACCCCGAGGAGAGGTTCTGGCTGCGCGAGTCCGTCGAGTCGGGCCGCTTCGACAAGACTATGAAGGGAGAGAACGCGAAGCGGCTCCTCCAGAGGCTCACCAGGGTAGACGCCTTCGAGAAGTTCCTCCACAAGACGTTCTTGGGCCAGAAGCGGTTCTCCGTCGAAGGGAACGACATGGTCGTTCCGATGCTGAACAGGCTCATCCGCTCCGCGGCCGACGTCGGCACGCCCGTGGTCACCCTGGGTATGGCCCACAGGGGGAGGCTCAACGTCCTCGCGCACGTGATGGACAAGCCTTACTCCAAGATCTTCGGCGAGTTCCAGCAGCCCGAGAAGGGCGAGCAGTCCTCGGCCGCTGGCAGCCCAGGCGAAGCCTGGGTCGGGGACGTCAAGTACCACCTCGGCATCAGGGGCTTCCAACTCGCGGACGAGGAGGCCGACGAGGAAGTCTTTATCCACCTCGCCCCGAACCCGAGCCACCTCGAGCACGTAAACCCCGTGGTCGAGGGTATGGCCCGCGCGTCCCAGGAGGAGCGAGACGAGGCAGGCCCGGCGCAGCAGGACCTCGAGGCGTCACTGCCCATCCTGCTGCACGGGGACGCGGCGTTCCCTGGCGAAGGGGTCTCGGCGGAGACGCTGAACCTGAGCCGGCTGCCAGGCTACAGGACCGGCGGCACCATCCACATCATTACCAACAACCAGCTCGGGTTCACCACGGAGAGACAGGACGCCCGCTCGACGACCTACGCGAGCGACCTGGCCAAGGGGTTCGAGATCCCCGTGGTCCACGTCAACTCCGACGACCCCGAGGCCTGTATGGCGGCGGCGAGGATGGCCCACGCCTACCGCGAGAAGTTCAACAAGGACTTCATGATAGACCTCGTCGGCTACCGCCGCTATGGGCACAACGAGGGCGACGAGCCGGCCTATACGCAGCCGCTGATGTACGAGACCATCCGCGATCACCCCACGGTGCGCGAGGTCTGGGCTGAGGAGCTCGAGCGCCGCGGCGTCCTGGACGAGGACGAAGCAGGGGCTATGTTGGAGGAGATCATGGCCGACATGGCCGAGGTCCAGAAGAAGCCCACCGACGAACTCAAAGAAGAAGACTTCGCCACAGACGAGATGTACACGCCGCTCGTCGGGATCCCCGAGACCGCCGTCGCGGCCGAGAGGCTCTCGAATTTGAACGAGGCGCTCCTCGAGGTCCCTGATGGCTTCACGCCGAACTCCAAGCTCGGGCGCCTCTTCCAGAAGAACCGCGGGGATCTCGACACCATAGACTGGGCGCACGCCGAGGCGCTTGCCTTCGCCTCGCTGCTCGAGGACGGCACCCCGATCCGTCTCACGGGACAGGATACCGAGCGCGGGACCTTCTCCCAGCGTCACGCCGTGCTCTACGATGCAGAGACCGACGAGCGCTACGTCCCACTCCAGAGCCTCCCCCAGGCCGACGCATCGTTCTCGATCTACAACAGCCCGCTCTCCGAGATCGCCGTACTCGGTTTCGAGTACGGCTTCTCGGTCAACTCCGGGGATGCGCTCGTCCTCTGGGAGGCGCAGTATGGGGACTTCGCCAACGTCGGGCAGCCGATGATCGACCAGTTCATAGTGAGCGGCCAGGCGAAGTGGGGCCAGACCTCCGGCCTCATCCTGCTCCTGCCGCACGGCTACGAGGGCCAGGGACCCGAGCACTCCAGCGCCCGCCTGGAGCGATACCTCCAGCTTGCCGCGCACGAGAACGTGCGCATAGCCAACCTCACTACGGCGGCCCAGTATTTCCACCTGCTCCGCGCCCAGGCCGCACTCAAGGACAACAAGCGTCCACTCATCATCATGACGCCGAAGAGCCTCCTCAGGCACCCGATGGCTGCCTCCAGTGTGGAGGATCTCTCGGAAGGCAGCTTCCAGCCCGTGCTCGACGACGAAGAGGCGCGCGCGAGGGCCGAATCCGTCGAGCGTCTCATCCTGTGCTCGGGCAAGGTCTACACGGAGCTGGCGGGCAGCGAATACAAAGATGAGGCAGTAGATACGGCCATCGCCCGCATAGAGCTCCTCTATCCTTTCCCCGAGGACCGGTTAAGGGATTTGTTCGACGGTTACCCGAACCTGCGGGAGATCCTGTGGGTCCAGGAAGAGCCGCAGAACATGGGCGCCTGGACGTTCGTCGAGCCGCGGTTGCGCGGGCTCGCAGGCAGTGAGTTGCCCGTACTCTACGTCGGAAAGCCCCCACGCCCAAGCCCGGCCCAGGGCTCTGCCAAGTTCCACGGACAGGAGCATGCCGGTATCGTGCGGTCGGCCTTCGAGAGCGTTGGTCAAAACTTCGATGAAGAACAGGCTGTGGAGGAGACGCAGGTCCGTGCCTCCGCCCCGAGCGAGTGAGAGGAAGAGTGAGCAGTGGCTGCTGAGATACACGTTCCCGAGCTTGGGGAGTCGGTCGCCGACGCGACGGTGGGGCGCTGGCTCAAGCAAGAGGGTGAAGCCGTAAAGTCGGGCGAGGCGCTCGTCGAACTCGAGACGGATAAGATCAACTTCGAGGTCGAGGCCGAGCAGGATGGCGTCCTCCAGTCCATCTCCAAGGACGAGGGCGAGACCGTGAACGTCGGCGAGGTCATAGGCACCATAGGCGAAGGCGCCGCCCCTGAGCAACCCGAGGAAGAACAGGAGGAGCAGCCGCAGGCCGAGACCGAGCAGCTCCGAGGGTGAGGATTCAGGAGACGAAACTTCCAACGGTCACCGCGAGCTCGAAGATGGCGCCGGCCGCGCATCCCCGTCGGTCAGGAAGTTGGCCCAGGAGTATGAGGTCGACCTCGCCGAGGTCTCCGGCTCCGGTTCTGGCGGGCGCATCACCCGCGACGACGTGGAACGTTTGATCCGCGATCAGCCCAGGCCCGCGGCACCCGAAAGGGCGGAAGAACCCGAGCGGGACGGCGAAGCTCAGCCAGCACCGGACGCCTCGGAGGACGGCAGGGCGGCACTGGAGGAGCGGGTGCGCGTCTCCCGCAGGCGCCAGACCATCGCCCAGAGGCTCGTCGAGTCGCAGCAGACGGCAGCGATGCTAACGACCTTCAACGAGGTCGACATGAGATCTGTCATGGAGCTCAGGAAGCGCCGTAAAGAATCCTTTCAGGAGCGGACGGGCGCCAGGCTCGGCTTCATGAGCTTCTTCGCCAAGGCGGCCATCGGTGCGCTCAAGGCCTTCCCGAAGGTCAACGCCGAGCTTCAGGGGAGCGAGCTCCTCCTAAAGAAGTACTACGATATAGGCGTGGCCGTCTCTACGGACCAAGGGCTCGTCGTCCCCGTCCTCCGGGACGCCGACCGCAAGAGTTTCGCGGAGATCGAACAGGGCATAGCCGACCTCGCCACAAAGGCCCGCGACGGCAAGCTGACCCTCGAAGACCTGCGCGGCGGGACGTTCACCATCACCAACGGAGGCATCTTCGGCTCGCTCGTCTCGACACCCATCCTAACCATGCCGCAGGTCGCTATACTCGGGATGCACAAGATCCAGGAGCGCCCCGTCGTCATAGACGGCGAGGTCGTGGTCCGTCCTATGATGTACCTCGCGCTCTCCTACGACCACCGGGTCATAGACGGCGCCGAGGCCGTGAGCTTCCTGGTCCGCATCAAAGAACTGGTCGAAGACCCCGAGTCACTGCTGCTCGAAGGCTAGACCGGAGTACGGGGCTCCCTTCGGGGAGTCCCTTTTACCCGTAAACCTCGACTGCGGCGCGAATGCCGGGTGCTCGCGCCAGCCTAGCGTCAGTCGTGACCAGCGGAGTATCGAGGGTTTCGGCGAGCGCGATGTATACCGCGTCATAGACCGTAACGTTATCGCGCAACTCCCACAAGCGGGAGAGCAGGGCGGTGTGAGGGTAGCGGGTGAGCCGCATGGTCGAGAGCCGACCCACCGCCAGGCGTGCCCGTCCCTGCGAAAGTTCGCCGCGTAGGGAGAATCTCCGCAGAACGCTCAACACCTCGACCTCGAACAGGTGCGGCACGTGCAGATCGCCGTCCGACTCCGCCATCCGCTCCCGGATGCGCCGTGCGCGCGGGCCGAGGTTCAACAACACGTCCGCCGCCGCTGAGGCGTCCAGGACGATCACGACCGTAGGCTAGCCGAGATCGCGGGGATCGTCAGCGTCCCGCATCCGGCGGATGATCTCTGCCGGAGATTCGTCTACCTCGACCGGCTCGTCGCGGCTTACCATCTCCAACCACTCTCTCAGAGTCGGCTTGTTCGCCACCTGCTCTATCTCGGAGAGCAGATAGTCAGAGAGCGTCATACCGGCCTTCGCCGCCCGAACCTTTAGGGTGCGGTGCAGGTCGTCAGGGACGTTCCTGATCTGAATCATCTTCGACATGTGCAATAGAGTAACACATGCGCTGCACATGCAAACAATTTTGGGCGCGATAAGGCTACAATAAGCTCAGGAAGGGAAGCTATCTCTGGAGGAAGATCTTGGATCTCCGATCAGTCCAAAGGCCGCTAAAGAAAAAATACCGCGATGAGCCGGGGTCTTCCCGGATATCGCTAGAAGCCAAAGCGAGCCAGCAGGAGACCCCGATCTCCTGCTCTGTAGATGTAGGCCGCGCCGTCTACGAGGCCGAAGCCCACGCTGGCGTAGGCGGCACAGGGGAGGCCGCCTGCTCGGGAGACCTTCTGCTTGGAGCTTTAGCAGCATGCGCCCAGGTAACCTGCCAGATGGTCGCAGAGGCCATGAGGATAGAGACCGAGCGCATCGAGGTCACCGTGACGGGGGAGATGGATCTCGCAGGTACGCTCGGCATCTCCGAAGATGCCCCCGTCGGTTTCGAGAACATCCGCACGAGCTTCGACATCGTGGCGCCTGAGGCGACAGATGAACAGTTGGAAAACCTGCGCGAGAAGACAGAAGAGTACTGCGTCGTGTTCCAGACGCTGGCCAATCCGGCGGAACTCCGGACGGAGTGGGCTTAGAGGGTCGGACCGGCTTGGGTAAGAACGGGCTCGTAGAAAGGTTGCTCGCGGGTGATCGGCGGGCCCTGGCGCGCGTGATCTCCAAGATAGAGCGCGAAGATGAAGAGACGCCAGGCATAATCGCAGAGATCTACCCCGAGACCGGTAGGGCCCTAACGGTCGGTTTCACGGGACCGCCTGGCGTCGGCAAGAGCAGCATCATCGCCAAGCTAATAGAGATCTACAGGCAGGAAGAGAAGCGGGTCGGGGTTGTCTCCGTCGACCCTTCGAGTCCATTCTCTCAGGGTGCGATACTCGGCGACCGCATAAGGCTCTCGGACCACTTTCTCGATCCTGGCGTGTTCATCCGCTCGATGGGGAGCAGGGGACACCTTGGCGGGCTGGCCGGCGGCTCGCGGCTCGCCGCCATCGCGATGGAGGCCGGCGGGTATGATGTAGTCCTCTACGAGACCGTCGGTGTGGGCCAGGGGGAAGTCGAGGTAGCCTCGGCTGCTGATACGGTCGTACTTTGCCTGCAGCCGGGTACGGGGGACTCGGTGCAGGCGCTCAAGGCCGGGGTGATGGAGATAGCTGATGTCTTCTGCATAAACAAAGCGGACAACCCGCAGGCAAAGAACGCCGCTTCAGAGGTGCGTTCCATACTGGAGATCGGACACGAACTCGACCCTGACCCGTGGTTTCCACCCATCGTGATGACCCGCGGCGATACAGGCGAAGGCGTCCAGGAACTCAAAGGCACCATAGCGAAGCACCGTCAGTTCCTCGAAGAGGACGACAGGCTCGGCAAAAGGAGGCGGGCCGCCCTGAGAGACTTCATGGTCTCGTGGGCCACGAACCGCCTGGAGAAGGAGATGCATGAGATCCTGAGCCGTGAGGATACGGAGCTGGTCGAGAAGGCCTACAATCGGGAGCTCGACCCCATCTCCGCCTCGGAGCGCATCTTCAAGGATGAGCCGATAGCTGAACGCGCGATTCGCAGGGATCAAAATCCCTGCGAATCGCTCTAGAGATTGGCCGGGAGAAGTCGCTCGACGACGACAACGTCGCGCCATATTCCATCGAGCCTGGCGTGTTTCTCGTGGACTCCCACCTCGCGGAAATCTAGTGAGAGAAGTAGCTCGCGGCTCGGCGTGTTCTCGACGAAGACTCGCGAGACGAGCTTCCAGAAGCCGGCCTCCTCTGCCGCTTCCATGAGGGCCTTGATCGCAAGCGTGCCTGCCCCGCGGCCCCTGGCCTCGCTGGCGGTGTATACGGAGAACTCGGCCACGCCGGAGTAGCATCCGCGGGGGCTATAGGCCGACGTGTTGGCGAAGGAGATCACCACTCCCTCTTCCTCCACCACCACAATAGGGTGCGTCCCATCGAACCAGTCTCTTATCTCCCCGGCCTTGCGCAGACTGGTCTCGAAAGTCGCGATGCGCTCCTCGATGCCCTCGTTGTAGATGCGGGCTATGGCTTCCGCATCTTCCCGGATTGCCACTCTGGACTGCACAACCGTATCCTCACCCCGACTCTTGTTTCGGCCCTCCCGCCATCGAGAATCAGCGTACCCTACTGCCGCAGTCCTCACTCGTTGGCGCCACCCGCGTGCAGCCCCTAATCCCCGAGGTCTACCACCACGGGCAGTGCCCTCCTTCGCCAGTTCTCCAGACTACCAGGGCTTCTCTCGTACTTCTCCACCAGCAATCGGCGCGCCAGTTCATCTTCTTCCGCGTCTTTGGCCTCGCGAGCCCGCCCGGCCAAACGCTCCCCCGCGATGTGGACCTCCACTTCAGGGTTATGGAAGAGGTTCTTCACCCAATCCGAACGGTCGCCGCCTCCGGAGAGCATGTAGAGTGCGCGTCTCTCCGGGACCAGGGCGAACCAGATCTCGATCTCGTGCGGCTCCCCCGTTACGCGCCCAGTCGTAGTCAGGTAGCAGAAGGTCTCTTCGGAGAGTAAGCGAAGATCAATCATCATAGGTATCAGGTATCAGGCTTCAGGCATCAGGTTTGCGAGCGATACAGTCACAGTGCGCGTCCATGATTGCCTCGTAAAGCCTCCTTACCTGAAACCTGAAGCCTTTATTCCTGGCGCAGCTCGACGCGACGGATCTTACCGCTCGTCGTCTTGGGTAAGTCGTCGATGAACTCTATACTGCGCGGGTACTTGTAAGGGGCTGTGTTCTCTTTGCAGTAGTCCTGGATCTCCTTCGCCAGCTCCTCGGACGGCTCGTAGTCTTCGCCAACGACTATGTATGCCTTGACGACGCTCCCCCGGTCCTCATCGGACAAAGGTACGACGGCGCTCTCGACGACCGCGGGATGCTCGATGAGGATGCTCTCGACCTCGAAGGGCCCGATGCGGTAACCGGCTGAGAGAATGACGTCGTCGGAACGGCCAACGAACCAGAGGTAGCCTTCAGCGTCCCTGTAAGCCCTGTCGCCGGTCAGGTAGTGGCCGTCACGAAAAACGGTCTCGGTCGCGTCGGGCTGCTCCCAGTACTCTTTGAACAGCGCGGGAATGCGTCCGAAGAGGGCTATATCACCAGGTTCGTCCGGCGGGCATTCGTTACCTTCGTTGTCGATGATCCTCATGTCACAGCCGGGAGACGGTTTGCCCATCGAGCCCGACCTTACTTCCAGGCCGGGATAGTTGCCGACGAGCAGGGTGTTCTCCGTCTGCCCGTAACCGTCGTAGATCGTCAGGCCGTGAAGCTCTTTCCAGCGCTCGATGACCGGCGGGTTCAGCGGCTCTCCGGCGGAGACGGCGTGGCGGATGGAGGCGAGGTTCGCGCGCTCCAGTTCAGGAGTCTTGGCGAGGAGGCGGTACTCGGTTGGGGCCTGGCAGAGGACAGAAATGTCATAGCGCTCGATCAGATCCAGGCGTTCGGCAGGGTCGAAACCACCCTCGTGGAAGAAGATCTCCGTCCCCTGGCTCCAGGGCCCGAGGAAGATGTTCCAGATGCTCTTGGCCCATCCTGTCCCCGAGGTGCACCACAACCTGTCGCCCTCATCGAGGTCGAGCCAGTATCTGGCCTGCATCCAGGCGGCATGCGTGTAGCCGTGGGTGTGCAGAGCACCCTTCGGATTCTTCGTCGTCCCCGAGGTGTAGAGTATGAACGCGCCATCGTCCGCCGCAGTGTCTTCAGTCGTGAAGTCCTCAGAAGCCCCTTCCATCAGCGTCTCGAAGGATTCCCAGCCGTCGCGTTCTCCGCCCAGAAAGACAAAGTGTCTGAGGCCGGGGGCGTCCCCGCGCATCTTCTCGACCGCTTCGACCCCTTCCGGGCCCGAGATCATGGCCACAGATCCCGAGTGCTCGGCCCTGAACTTCAGGTCGCCGGACCTGAGCTGCGGGGCGCAGGGGATGGGGATGGCCCCTAGCTTCAACAGGCCCGTCATGATAGCGTGCCACTCTGGAACCTTGCCGAGAAGGACCATCACCCTGTCGCCGCGCTCTACACCCATCTCTCGTGCTACGTTGGCGAACCTGTTCGAAAGGACCGAGAACTGGGCGAAGTCGAGGCGGCGTTCTTCGCCGCTCGTTCCGAGCCAGACCATGGCCCCACGGTCCTGTGCGGCCCACCGGTCGACCACGTCACGCCCGAAGTTGAACCTCTCCGGCGTCTCCCAGTCAAAGTCTGCGTAGGTCTTCTCGTAGTTACCCATATTCGCCACGTTCCCTCACCTTTCCCCAACAGCTACCTTCCCAGACCCGCATTGTACTAAAGCGGGATTAGGAAGGGTCGCCCTTCCTAATCCCGCGCTTGTCAGCATTTCAGCACGCTACGCCCTTCGGGCTTCGCTTTCAGCACTTCAGCAAGAGCAAAAGCTGAGGTGCTGACCAGCGCCCGACAGGGCGCGTGCTGAAATGCTGAAATGCTCCTACCCGTCTGCGACCGCCGACTCCGCGGCGGTCTTGCCGAAGACGAGGGCTGAAGCCAGGCCGCTCGTGTACCCGCCAACGGAGACGCCGCCGACCTCGACCCCCGCGGCGTAGAGTCCTGAGATAGGCCGTCTCGTCCTTCTTGCGGAGCACCCTGCAACCTGCGTCCACGGCGAGCCCGCCGACCGTGTGCGTTATGGAAGGCGCGACCTTTACGGCGACAAAGGGCGCAAGGCGCAAGGGCCGGGCCTGCCCACTCCTCGGAGGCGAGAGATTCTCGCCCGAGGCGATGGCGGCGTTGTACTCCTCCAGGGTACGGAGAAAGGCGTCGTGGGGCACGCTACGCGCGGCGAGTCTGTCAGCCAGCTCCGTGAGGCTCATGGCCTCGACGACGGTTCCTCCCGTACGCCTGGCCATCTCTACCATCTCTTTCGCGGTTCGCTCGCGCACGCGGCCTTCGAGCCCTGCGGCATCGAGGATGTAGTAGGCATAGAGTCCGGGCTGGTGGGCCGTGGCCCGCGTCAGGGCCGCCTCGGACCAGTCCGCGCCCTCGTCGGCGTAGCGTTCGCCGCAGGCGTTGATCGCCACGGCGTAGCGGCCGTAGAGCTGGGAGACCTCCACAAACCGCTCGGGAGGAAACTCGGCCGGGGAAGCGGGCAGGTTCCGGCCGTAGAACTCGTCGAGACCAGCGCTCGCGAGCGCGCCCTTCTGCAGCGCCGCCCGAAAACCGTCCCCCGTACTCCTCGGGTGCGCCCGCACCAGCATCCTTCCAGGCCCCCCGATTATGTAGCGCCCGACCAGCTCAGGGTCGCCGGCGAAGCCCCCTGACGCAAGGATCACGGCGTCAGCATCATACTCTCGCTCCTCCCCTTGGGACCGGGCCAGCACGCCGGTTATGCGCCCCGCTCGTCCTCGAGTATTGTCTCGAACGCGGTATCTGTGAGCATCTCGCCTCCTGAGGCCTCCAGGCGCTCCATCAGCGCTGAGACAGTTCTTTCAGGGTCGAAACGGGCGCCGAACGTGAGGAGATTCCCCGTCTCTCGCGCGAGGAGATCGCCCCCTGCGCCCTCCAGCCAGGTCAGGCAGGCCCCGAGGCGTTCGAGGACGAGCCTCTGGAGGGATGCGTCCCCGCCGGGCGCCTCCCTGCGGAAGGTCGGCAGGTCCACGTACGACCACACGTAGCCGCTGGAGTAGAGGAAGGAGCCGCCTGGGCTGTCACCCTTCTCCAGCAGGGTGACCTGCGCACCCAGTTCCGCGGCCCTCAGGGCGGCGGTGAGGCCGGCGAGCCCGCCGCCAGCGATGACGACGTGCACCGGCGGGTCCTCTAGGTCAGTGAGAACGTAGGCTTGTGCTCCACGTACTCTACGCTCACGCCCTCGGGACCCCGGACGAAAACTGCTAGGGTATTCGGACCGTCGACGAAGTCCTGGACCTCGAGCCCTCGCTCCTCGGCCTGCTTGCGGTGGTCCTCCGCCGAATCTACGAGGCAACCGACGTGGAAGAGCATGCCTCCACCGTTCTCGTCGGGCGTGGAGTCGGTGAGCCGTATCAGGTAATCGCCCGCTTTCACGGTGGTAGCCTCGTCCCCAGGGGCGAAGCCCATCTCGACGAAAGTGCTTGCTGACGCCTCAGGCGACCCTGAGCGTAGGATGAAGCCGCCGAGGTCGTAGTCAGCGAACTCTCCTTCGCCGGAGACCAGGGCGAGCGGGAGCCCTTCGGGGCCCGTGAAGGAGTATCCGCCGTCTTGGGGTTCGGCGCCGGCCTCACCTGGGAGTCTCGCCGCGGCGGCTTCAGGGTCGGCCACGCGTATGGTTATGCGTTCTATCTCCCCCGGGGAGGGTGTCGTGCCCTGCGGGGCGTCGAAGAGGGTGAGCTTGCCGAGCCTGCCACCTGCGCCCACCAGTGTGTAACGTTCTGTGTGGTCCACGACGTGGAACCCGAGGTGTGTGGTCAGGAACCCCGCGGCAGCGTCCCTATCGCCCATATAGAGGGCTATGTGATCCAGCTTCTGTACCTGCATGAGATCTCCTCGTCATGACGTTGTCTTCCGAGAAGATAGCACGTGAAGTCGTCTCGGTCGCAACCTTGCTGTGGGCTGCGCCTGTTGAGGAAACGCGCATTCTGTTACGGGAAAGCTTAGACTATGCTCGTTGGTCTTCGATACGGAGGAGTCGCATTGGAACGCACGGTAATCCTCGGGGCGGCGCGGACGCCCTTCGGCAGGTTCGGCGGCGCATTGTCCCCCCTTGGCGCACCCGAACTCGGTGGGGCGGCGATCAGGGACGCCATAGACCGATCCGGTATCGAAGACGGAGAGTTGCAGCACTCCATCTTCGGTATCGTGGTGCAGGCCGGGGTAGGCCAGATCCCATCCCGCCAGGCCAACTTCCACGCAGGACTCCCTTTCTCGCTGACTACGGAGACCCTCAACCAGGTGTGCGCCTCCGGCCTGAGGAGCGCGACGCTCGCTGAGTCCCTTATCCGTGCCGGCGACTACGAAGTGATCCTGGCCGGCGGCATGGAGAGTATGTCGAACGCGCCCTATATGTTGCCGAAGGCCCGCTGGGGCGCGCACATGGGGGACATGCCGGCGCCCGACTCCATGATGCACGACGGCCTGCTCGACGCCTTCGAGCACGTCAACATGATCCGTTTCGGCACACAAGGCGCCAAGAAGTTCGATATCTCCCGCGAAGAGCAAGACGAGTGGGCGCTAAGGAGCCACGAACGCGCCGCCGCGGCGACCGACGAAGGGCGGCTTCCTGAAGAGATAGTCGGCGTCAAGGTCCCAGGCAAGAAGGAAGAGACGAACTACGTCGAGGCCGACGAGCCGATCCGGCGCGACACCACCATCGAGAAGCTGGCATCTCTCAAGCCGATAGACGAGGGCGGCACCGTGACCGCCGGCAACGCCCCTGGCGTGACCGACGGCGCCGGCGCCCTCGTGCTCGCGGCTGAGAACTTCGCCGAGAAACGTGGCCTCGAACCACTCGGCACAATCGTGGCGCACGCCAAGGTGGCCGAGGAGCCGCCCAACCTGTTGACCGTCCCCGGAAACGCCGGGAACCTCGCGCTCGAGAAAGCCGGATGGAACGCGGATGACCTCGATCTCGTCGAGATAAACGAGGCCTTTGCGGGCGTCGCGATCCACTCCACAAGCATACTCGGCGTCGACCCCGATATCGTCAACGTCAACGGAGGCGCCCTCGCGCTCGGTCATCCCATCGGCGCATCCGGCGCGCGCATTCTCACGACCCTCCTCTACGAGCTGCGGCGCAGGGGAGGCGGCAGAGGCCTCGCCGCCATCTGCTCCGGTGGCGGCCAGGGCGACGCCGTGCTGGTGGAGGTGTAGGGGCGGTTCGCGAACCGCACACGTGGCGCGCTCCGGCATTGACGTAAGCGCGTGAAGCCAGGCAACCGAAGGGAGCCGTAAAGATGAGCGAAGATGGTAGAGACAACGCGGACAATCCGGGTGTGATCGCCCCACCGCCCCTGATCTACGCCGGCGCCCTCCTCGCCGGCCTGCTGGCCAACCGCCGCTACCACATTCCCTTCCTGCCGCGTACACTCGCGCGGACACTCGGATGGCCGCTGGTCGCCTGCGGGCTCGCGGTAGGGTTTCTCGGAGAGCGCGAGATGAAGAGGGCCAAGACGAACACCAATCCGTACAAGCCGGCGACGACCGTCGTTACCGGGGGTCCTTTCCGGTTTACCCGCAACCCCCTCTACCTGAGCATGACCCTGATCTACGGCGGCATCTCAGCCCTCGCCAACGCGCTCACTGCCTGTCCTCTTGCTCCCCATCGTCCTCCGCCTGATGCGGCGCGGCGTCATCGAGCGTGAGGAACGCTACCTCGAACGAAAGTTCGGTGACGTGTACCTGCAGTACAAGGTAAAGGCACCGCGTTGGATCTGAACAATAGGGACAACCTGCTCCCCCACGGCGAGGCCTTCCCGCAGGTCGCGCAGTCAGCCTGGGTCGCGCCTGGAGCCTACGTCATCGGTGACGTCCACCTGGCTGAAGAGTCGAGCGTCTGGTACGGGGCCGTGCTGCGCGGCGACACGGAGCCCATCCGCATCGGAGCCAGGACCAACGTCCAGGACGGGTGCGTTCTGCACGCCGACCCTGGCTACCCTGCGATCATAGGCGAGGGATGCGTCGTCGGCCACAACGCGGTCGTGCACGGGTGTGAGATCGAGGACCATTGTCTCGTGGGGATGGGGTGTACCATCCTCAACGGCGCGAAGATCGGTGAGGGCTCCATCGTCGCCGCCGGCGCCGTCGTCCCCGAAGGCCGCGAGTTCCCGCCCCGGAGCCTCATAGTCGGCATCCCGGCCAAACGCGTCAGCGACGTGAGCGATGAGCAGACCACAGACATTGCCCGCGGCGCAAGCGAGTATGTCGAGCGCGCCGCCGCCCACAGGGAGTCGCTGGCAAGAACTCCTGAAACCTGATGCCTGTAACCTGAAGCCTTGCTTTGCAAATCCGACTATCGGGTGGCTTCCACCTCCTCTTGTGGAGCTTCTGGAGTCGTTATGAGGTTCCGGATCTCCCGCAGCGCGACCGACAGTGTGGAGAGGTCGAAGGTGCCGCTAGAGTTTATGTCGGTGAGGACCTGCAGGGTGCGCTCGGCGGGTCCCTCGTTGGCCTCGACCCATGCTTCTATGCGTTCGTGGACGGGTTTGTCGTCCGGTGTGTCGCTGAGTACCTCCGCGGTAAGGGCGGCATGCTGGTTGAAGATGTCGTCGCGCAGGGCCGAGCGTGCGAGCGTGCGCCAGCGGTTGTCGCGGGGGAGCGCCTCGATGTGGCGGCGCAGCCAGTGGAGCCTCAACCTGTCGCCCAGGATGAAGTAGACGGCCGCTGTCGTATCGAGGGATTCCCCTGTGGAGTTTGCCACGTCGGTAATATCCAGCGCGGAGAACATAGGACCCAGGTTCGCGGCCCGCTGTGCCAGATCCGGCGGTACGTTCGCCTCCGTCAGGCGCTGGGCCGCGTTCGCCACCGCTTCGCGGTCGCCGTCGAGCAGGATCCCGGGGATGCTCTCGGAGAGCTCCTCTGCCCCTTCGGAGAAGTGTGAGATCGTCGCCCCAACGTTAAGCGGCGCGCGGCGGTAGCGCAGCAACCAGCGGGTCGCCCGCTCGACGAGCCTGCGGGCGTCGAGCATTATTCTGGTCTGTACCCTTGCCTCGACCGTGTTGTCCAGGGCTTCGACGCCGTCCCACAGGGTGCGCATGGAGAAGATCTCACGCGCCGCCATGTAAGCGCGCGCGATGTCTGGCGCCGCAGCGCCCGTCTCCTCGCCGAGCCTGAACACGAAGGAAGGGCCGTTGCGGTTCACCAGGCTGTTCGTGATGTGGGTGGCCGTCATCTGCCGGTGCAGCCTGTGCTCGTGGAGCTGTTCTCTGAACCGGTCTCTCAAGGGTTCTGGGAAGTACCTCTCCAGCTCTTGCGAGAGATAGGGGTCCTCGGGAGCGTCCGAGTTCAGCAGGTCCTGGTAGGTCGTGATTTTGCTGTAAGACAACAGTATGGCGAGCTCGGGTGCGGTGAGCCCCTTGTTCTCGGAACGCCGCTCGCCGAGCTCCTCGTCGCCGGGCAAGAACTCCAGCGTGCGGTCGAGCCTGCCCTCATGCTCCAGGGCGTGGATGTAGCGGGCGTGCACGTCGACCATAGGGTGCGCGAGCGCTGCGGCCTGGCTTATGGCCTGGGTCTGCTGATAGTTGTCGCGCAACACGAGGTCCCCGACCTCGTCGGTCATGCTGGCGAGCAGCTCGTTGCGCTGCTTCTCGGTCATGTCGCCCGCCTCGACGATCGCGTCGAGCAGGATCTTGATGTTCACCTCGTGGTCGGAGCAGTCCACCCCGGCGGAGTTGTCGATGGCGTCCATGTAGATCCTGCCGCCCGAGAGCGCGTACTCTATGCGCCCCATCTGCGTGAACCCGAGGTTTCCACCCTCTCCGACTACTTTGCATTTGAGCTCGTCGCCGTCTACCCTGAGGACGTCGTTCGCCCTATCGCCGACCTCGGCGTTGCTCTCCGAGCTCGACTTGACGTAGGTCCCAATGCCCCCGTTCCACAGCAGGTCGACCTCGGCCTTGAGCATCGCGCCTATGAGCTCGGTCGGCGTCATGGATTCAGCCTCGACGTCGAGCATCTCACGCACCTGTGGGGAGAGTGGGATGGACTTGGCCGTGCGGGCGAAGATGCCGCCGCCCTCCGAGAGAAGGTCCTCGTCGTAGTCTGTCCACGACGAGCGCGGCAGTCCGAAGAGGCGTTCGCGCTCATCGAAGCTCTTCTCGGGGTCGGGGTCGGGGTCGAGGAAGATCTGCATGTGGTTGAAGGCGCCGACGAGCTTTATGTGGCGGCTTAGGAGCATACCGTTGCCGAAAACATCGCCTGACATGTCCCCGATACCGATTACGGAAAAGTCCTCGCTCTGGGCATCGTGGCCGAGCTCGCGGAAGTGACGGCTCACGGACTCCCAGGCGCCCCTCGCCGTTATGCCCATCTCCTTGTGGTCGTAGCCGACGGAGCCACCGGAGGCGAAGGCGTCGCCGAGCCAGAAGCCGTACTCCGCCGAGATGCCGTTGGCTATGTCAGAGAAGGTCGCCGTGCCTTTGTCCGCCGCGACGACGAGGTAGGGGTCGTCATCATCGTAGCGCGTAACGTCGGGCGGTGGGACGATCTCGTCTCCCGAGATGTTGTCCGTTATATCTAGCATGCCCCGGATCAAGGTCTTGTAACAGGCGACGACCTCCTGCTGGAGGGCCTCGCGGCCTCCTTCTGAGGGCGGGCGTTTGACGACGAAACCGCCCTTCGCACCGACGGGGACTATGACGGCGTTCTTTACCGTCTGGGCCTTCATGAGGCTGAGGATCTCGGTCCTGAAGTCCTCGCGCCTGTCCGACCAGCGGATGCCGCCGCGGGCGACCTCTCCGCCGCGCAGGTGAACCCCCTCGGTGCGTGGGGAGTAGACGAAGATCTCGAAGCGGGGTCGCGGCAGTGGCAGGCCGGGAATCCTTTCGGGGTCCAGCTTGAAAGAGAGGTGCCCTTTGGGATCCCCATCCGGCGTGCTCTGGTAGTAGTTCGTCCGCAGCGTCGCCAGCGTGATATCTAGGAACGAGCGCAGGATGCGGTCCTCGTCAAGGCTCACGACGGCCTCGAGGGCCTCTTCGATCTCCTCCTTCAACCGCTCGCTCTCTGCCGTCGTTCTGGCGCGAGGGGTCGAGGCGGGCCTCGAAGAGATCCACTATAAGCCTCGCTATGTGCTGGTTGGTGACTAGTGCGTCCTCCATGTAGTCCTGGGAGAACGTCGAGCCGGTCTGGCGCAGGTACTTGCAGT
Source organism: uncultured Rubrobacteraceae bacterium (assembly GCA_963808845.1). Lineage (GTDB taxonomy): Bacteria > Actinomycetota > Rubrobacteria > Rubrobacterales > Rubrobacteraceae > Rubrobacter_D. The sequence continues at coordinate 108,099 of CAWEHD010000030.1, read as the reverse complement.
AGGCCCTGAGGATCGAGATCTCACGCCAGGTCAACCTGGCGCGGAGCACGAGACGGTTGAAGCCGTCGTTCTCGACGGCCCCACGCCACGCGCGGACGAAGGCGTCCTGGAAGATCTCCTTGACCTCGCCGGTCTGCAGCTCGCCGCCGGCCTCGTGGACGAGGCCGAAGTCGTAGATCCAGACCGGAGGAGAGTCCGCAGGCTTCACCTCGTGCGGGCGCTCGTCGACCACCTCGACGCCCATGTCCTCGAGCAGCGGCAGGATCTCCGAGAGCGAGACCTGCTCGCCGAGCCTGAACAGCTTGAACCCGAGGAAGTCCTCGGACTCTTCGATCGGGTGGTAGAGGCTCATCCCAAGGTCGTCGTCGGATCTGAGGGTCTCCATCCGCTGGATGTCAGAGACGGCCGTGCGTGGTAGGAAGCCGGCGCGGTAGCCGGGGGAGAAGGCGTCGCGGTATTTGCGGAACAGCTCTATGCCCTGCTCCTCGCCGCACTGTTCGATCAGGGCGTCGTAGAGGCTGTCCGTCCAGGAGCGGGTAGTCTCGACGATGCGGCCTTCTATCTCTTCCTCATCGTATTCCGGTGTCTCCCCCGGCTTTGTGTAGATTATGAAGTGGACACGCGCGAGCACGGACTCCGAGAGCCTGACGTTGTACTCTACGTTCACGCCTTCGAAAGCCCTGAGGAGTATTTCTTGCATGCGTTCCCGGATCACAGTGTTGTAACGGTCGCGAGGAACGAAGACGAGGCAGGAGAAAAAGCGTCCGTAGGTGTCGCGCCTGACGAAGAACCTGACGCGGTGGCGCTCTTGCAGGTGGAGTATGCCCATCGCTATATCGAAGAGCTCCTCCTTGGAGATCTGAAACAGCTCGTCGCGCGGGTAGGTCTCCAGGATCTCGACGAGGTCCTTCTCGTTGTGGCTCCCCTCGGGGAAACCCGATCTCTCCAGAACGTAACGCACCTTGCGCCTGACGAGCGGGATGTCGAAGACGCTAGCGATGTAGGCGGAGAAGGTATATAGCCCGAGGAACCGCCGCTCCCCCGTGACCTCGCCCGACTCGTCGAATTTCTTGATGCCGATGTAGTCGAGGTATGATGGCCTGTGCACCGTCGCCCGCGTGTTCGCCTTCGTCAGGTTCAGCAGCTTGGGAGTGCGGGCGAGCCTCCTCACATCGGGCGGGAGCTCGGCGAAGCTGCGGGAGACCGGCCCTGACTCCGACTGTCTCAAAATGCCGAGTCCCGACCCCTGCACGGCGCAGAGGGCTTCTTCGCCATTCTGCATAGTCAGGTCGTATTCACGATAGCCGAGGAACGTGAAGTTATCGGCGTCGACCCACTCCAGAAACGCGCGGGTCTCGGCCAGGTCCTCAGGCTCGAAGTCGGGCGGATTCTCATCGAGCACGGAGACTATCTCCCCGACCCTCCCGCGCATCTCGGGCCAGTCCTCCACGGCCGCCTTCACGTCAGCGAGGGTCTTCTCGATGGATTGCTTCAAGTCCTCGAGCACCTCAGGCTCCGTCTGGCGGTCCACCTCGACGTGGATCACCGACTCGGAGATGGCGTCTTCCTCGTCCGTGTCAGGAGGTAGGATGTCGAGGAGCCGGCCTTCCTCGTCGCGGCGCACGTTCATGACGGGGTGGAGGATCATGTGTATGGCGTAGCCCTGGCGGTTTATCTCCATCCTCGCCGAGTCGACCAGGAAGGGCATGTCGTCGTTGACCATCTCTATAACGGTGTGGGTCGACTGCCAGCCGTGTTCCTCGAAGTGGGGGTTGTAGATCCGGATCTTCCACTCCCCGGGCTCGCGCCGCCCGGCGAAGCTCCAGTGGGAGACCGCGGCCCCATAGGCGTCTATCGGGGAGCGGTCCTCCAGGTCCTCCGCGTCGACCCAACCGTAGTACTGGCGCGCGAACTCCTCGACCCGCGGTGCCTGATCCTCCGGCATCTGCTCCCTGACGCGGGCCACGACCTTGTCCAGAAGCTCGTCCTTTACCAGCATCAGCACACTCCTCCAACGCTTCCCTTGTGGTGGGAATCATTGTAGCCCAACCCACCGCCCCGCTCGCCTTCGACGATTCCGGTTTACCGCCTTGCTTGCTATAGTCATGAGCACAAACCACTCAGACTCCGGAGGATTCCATGAACTTCGTACTCAGTCCTCAACAGCAAGATATCAAAGAGCGCGCGGCGGAATTCGCCGACCGCGAAGTAGCGCCCCACGCAGCCGAACTCGACAGGGAGGACCGTGTCCCAGTTCGAGACGCTGGAGAAGATGGCCGACGCCGGGTTCATGGGGCTATGTGTACCGGAGGAGTACGGTGGGGCCGGGATGGACTTCCTCTCTTACTGTCTTCTGATCGAGGAGATTAGCCGCGCGGACGCCGGGATGGGCGCAACGCTCGCGGTACATACGAGCGCCGGCACGTTGCCTATCGTGATGTTCGGCGCCGAGGAGCAGAAGGCCCGGTGGGTGCCGCCGCTGGCCCGCGGAGATAGGATCGGATGCTTCGCCCTCACGGAACCGGAGACGGGCTCCGACGCCTCCGCAATCCAGGCTCGGGCCGAACGGGTCGATGGCGGCTACCGCATCTCGGGACACAAGCAGTGGGTTACGAACGGGCGCGTCGCTGGGACTATGATCCTGTTCGCCCGTGCCCCCGAAGGCGTTACGGCCTTCGTCGTTGGAATGGATGCCGAGGGCATCTCCTTCGGCAAGCACGCGGAGAAGATGGGCGTCATCTCAGCCACCACGGACGACGTGTTATTCGACAACGTCTTCGTCCCTGAAGAAGACCGGCTCGGGGAAGAGGGGAGAGGGCTTCGCGTCGCGCTCGGGACGCTGGATACGGGCAGGATCGGGATAGCCGCGCAGGCCGCGGGTATCGCCGAGGCGGCCTTCCGCTACGCGACGCAATACGCCGCGGGGCGCACCACGTTCGGGAAGCCGATCGCCGAGCACCAGGCGATAGCGTTCAAACTGGCCGACATGCAGACGAAGATAAGGGCGGCCCGTCTGCTCGTCTACGAGGCGGCGTGGATGAAAGATCGAGGGGAGCGCCACGCCGAGTCGGGAGCCCGCGCCAAGCTCTACGCCTCGCAGGTCGCGAACGAGGTAGCCTACGAGGCGATTCAGGTCCTCGGCGGCCGGGGGTACATGAAAGACCATCCCGTCGAGAGGTACTACAGGGACGCACGGGTAACGGAGATCTACGAGGGGACCAGTGAGATCCAACGCCTCGTCATCTCCCGCGCCATCATGAAAGAACATGCCGAGTCCTCGAAGGCCCAGGCGTCGAACAGTCGCGACCCGTTGTCGGGTAAGAACCTGCTTATGCTACAGTTTTGTCGCAGGGGTTAGAGACACAGGAGGAGCACACCTTGGATACCAGGAAGAGCGCGAAGGACCGCTGGGAGGAAGCGTACTCGAAGGGGCCCGAGCGCGACGCCGAATTCTCGACCATGTCGGGCGTGCCGATCAAACCTCTCTACACCCCCGAGGACGTCGATGGCGACTACGACGAGAGACTCGGGTATCCGGGAGAGTATCCGTACACCCGCGGGGTCTACCCGAACATGTACCGTGGAAGGCTCTGGACGGTGCGCCAGTTCGCCGGTTACGGGACGGCCGCAGAGACAAACGCACGGTTCAGGTACCTCCTCGAGCACGGCCAGAACGGCCTCTCCGTAGCCTTCGATATGCCGACCCTCATGGGCCTCGACTCAGACTCGCCTCTCTCCCTCGGTGAGGTCGGTACCGAGGGCGTCGCCGTGGATTCCCTCGAAGACATGGAGCGTCTCTTCGAGGGCATCCCTATGGACGAGGTCTCGACCTCTATGACCATCAACGCCCCCGCGATGGTCCTGCTCGCGATGTACGTCGTGGCCGCCGAGAAGCAGGGCGTCGCGCCGGAGGAGCTGGAGGGCACCAACCAGAACGACATCCTCAAGGAGTACATCGCCCAGAAAGAGTGGCTCTTCCCACCGGAGCCCTCCATGCGCGTTTTCAAGGACATGCTCGTCTACGCCACAGAGCACATGCCGAAGTGGAACACCGTCTCCATAAGTGGCTACCACATTCGCGAAGCGGGGAGCACGGCGGCCCAGGAACTCGCCTTCACACTGGCCGACGGCTTCGCGTACATCGAGGCTGGTATAGAAGCAGGCCTAGACGTAGACGACTTCGCCCCGCGCCTCAGCTTCTTCTTCAACTCGCACATAGATTTCTTCGAGGAGATCTGCAAGTTCAGGGCCGCGCGCCGTATCTGGGCAACCGTCTTGAGAGAGAAGTACGGCGCCAAAGACGAACGCTCCCTTAGGATGCGCTTCCACACCCAGACCGCGGGCGTCTCCCTGACGGCCCAGGAGCCTTACAACAACGTTGCACGTACCGCCTTCGAGGCCCTCGCCGCCATCCTCGGCGGGACGCAGAGCCTGCACACGAATTCGCTGGACGAGGCCCTCGCGCTCCCGACGGAGGAGGCGGTTCGCATCGCCGTTCGGACGCAGCAGATAGCTGCCCTAGAGACCGGGGTGGCGAATACCATTGACCCGCTTGGCGGCTCGTACTTCGTCGAGGCGTTGACCGACGACCTGGAGCGGCAGGCCTACGACTACTTCAAGCAGATAGACGAGATGGGGGGCATGATCCAGGCCATAGAGCAGGGCTTCCCGATGCGTGAGATCTCCGATGCCTCAGCCCGCTACCAGCGCGAGCTCGAAGAGAAAAAGCGCCACATGGTCAACGTCAACATCTACGAACCCCAGGACGAGCAGGACATGGAACTCCACCGCATAGACCCTGAGGTCTCCCAGGGACAGCTCGACCGCCTCGAGGACCTGAAGGAACGCCGCGACAACGACAGGGTCGAACAGTGCCTCGAAGAGCTCAAGCAGGCATGCCGGGGTGATGAGAACACTATGTACCCGATCCTGGAGGCCGTGAGGGCATACGCAACGGTCGGGGAGATCAGCGCCGCGATGCAAGAGGTATTCGGCGACTACCGCGAGACGCCGGTGATTTAGAGCTTCTCAGCACTTCAGCACGCTTCGGCTGCGCCTCCGCTTGTCAGCACGCCTTCGGCGCCTTGTCAGCATTTCACGCTGCTGATCATGCTGATAAGGCCCAGCGGACGTGCTGAGTGCTGAAATGCTTGCATCAGCTCGTCGCGGCCCTCTGGGCACACCTGCCGTCTGCTAGAATCCGGGGGACGGAGGAGTAGTTTCGGCTCCTCGCGTGGGGACCTTTTAGTAGAGGAGGAGGTCTATGGCTATCCGAGAGACCAGTGCTGGTTACGAGGCGCTGGGGCTGGGTGAGGACGACCTACGCAGGATGCACTACCACATGCTTCTCGCGCGGCGGGTCGATGAGCGGTCCTGGATCCTCAACCGCCAGGGTAAGGCCGCGTTCGTGATCTCTTGCCAGGGCCAGGAGGCCGCCCAGGTCGGAGCCGCTTATAATCTGCGCGCTGGCAACGACTATCTCTACCCCTACTACCGCGACTCGGGGATGACCCTGCTCCTCGGCCAGACGCCCCGCGACCAGTTCCTTAGCCTCCTCGGCAAGAAGGAAGATCCGAACAGCGGCGGTCGCCAGATGCCGGGCCACTACAGCAGCCGGAGATTGAACATCGTGACGGCTTCGGCACCGGTCGGTGTACAGTACCCGCACGCTGCGGGTACTGCCCTCGCGTTCAAGATGCGTGGCGAGGACGGCGTCGTGCTCGCGTGCGGCGGGGAAGCCTCGACCAGCGGCGGGGACTGGCACGAGGCCATGAACTTCGCCGGCATCCACGACCTGCCCCTGGTCTTTCTCGTGGAGAACAACGTCTACGCCATCTCCGTCCACGCGGAGTTCCAGGTCGCTGGCTCCATAGCGAAGCGGGCCGAGGGCTACGGCTTCCCAGGGGACGAGGTAGACGGCAACGACGTGCTCGCCGTCTACGAGGTAGCCAGAGAGGCCTTCCGGCGCGCCCGCGCGGGCGAAGGGCCAACGCTCATCGAGGCCAAGACCTACCGCATGACCGCCCACTCCTCCGACGACGATGACCGCAGGTACCGCGAGCGCGAGGAGCTCGAGGAGTGGCGCAAGAAGGACCCGATCGTGCGCTTCGAGAAGTATTTGATGGAGAACGGCGTCATGGACGAGTCGGAGCGGGATGAGATCTCGGATCGCATAAAGGCCGAGGTCGCCGAAGCGAGCGAGTACGCGGAGAACGCACCCTTCGCAGATCCCGAAGACGTTCTGGTCGGCGTCTACGCGGAGGCTTAGAGGTAGTTATGGAGACGAAGAATCTGCTCCAGGCCATCCACGAGGGACTCGCCGAGGAGATGCGCTCGGATGAGTCGGTAATGGTACTCGGCGAAGATGTGGGCAGGGCCGGTGGTGTTTTCAGGGTAACGCAAGGGTTGCAGGAGGAGTTCGGGGCGGCGAGGGTGCTGGACACGCCGCTGGCTGAAAGCCTGATCGTCGGTTCCGCTATAGGCCTCTCGGTGAACGGGATGCGACCCGTTGCCGAGATACAGTTCGCTGACTTCATAGCGCCGGCGTTCGACCAGATCGTCAACGAGGCGGCCAAGTTTTACTACCGCTCCAACGGCGACTGGAGTTGCCCGATAACGATCAGGGCGCCTTACGGCGTCGTTCCAGGCGGTGCCCTCTACCACTCTCAGAGCATCGAGGCCTGGTTCTGCAATACACCAGGTCTCAAGGTGGTCGCGCCTACGTTCCCAGCCGACGCCAAAGCCATGATCAAGAGCTCCATCCGCGACCCCAACCCCGTCCTCTTCCTCGAACACAAACGCACCTACCGCCTCATAAAGGAGCATGTGCCGGAAGAGGACTACGAGGTCCCCCTCGGGGAGGCCCGCGTCCACCGTGAGGGCGCGGATATCTCCGTCGTCGCCTACGGCCTGATGCTCTACACGGCCCTGGAGGTGGCCGAGAAGCTATCCGAGGAGCACGGTATACAGACCGAGGTCGTAGAACCGAGAACGCTGTATCCGTTGGACAAAGAGACCATCCTGGACTCGGCGAAGAAGACTGGCAAGGTACTGGTGATCTCCGAGGCAAACCTGACCGGGTCGTTTTCGGGAGAGATAGCGGCCATCGTGGCGCACGAGGCCTTCGAGTGGCTCGATGGCCCTGTGATGCGCCTCGGCGCGCCGGACGTACCCGCGGCCGCATTCGCCAGGCCGATGATGGACCGCTTCTTGCCGTCGGCGGAAGAGATAGAGGCGGCCATGCTCGAGCTGGCGCGTTACTAGAGGAGGGTATCGTGGCGAAACCGGTAACGATGCCGCAGCTCGGTGAGAGCGTGACGGAGGGCACCATAACCCGCTGGCTCAAGGCCGAGGGCGATGAAGTGGTGATGGACGAGCCCCTCGCCGAGGTAGATACTGACAAGGTCAACGCCGAACTGCCATCGCCGGTGGCAGGCAAGATCGAGAAGTTCCTCGTAACCGAAGGCTCGACGGTCGACGTGGGGACCGAGATCGCACTCGTCGCCGTCGCCGGAGAGGGCGATTCCCCAGCCACCGACGCCCCGCCACAGGAGAACACGGCCGCAGATGCTTCCACGGAAGAGTTCCCCGCCTCGGGCACAGAAGCCCAACCCGTCGCACAGGATACCGAGAGACAGCGGACCGTCGCCCGCGCAGACAGCGATGGCAACGGGCGCGGCGAGGTCGAAGACGCCGAGACCCTACGTCTCACCCGCTCCTCGCCGGTCGTCCGGCGTCTCGCCGAGGAGCACGGCGTGGAGATAGCGGAGATCCCGGGCACAGGAACGGGTGGACGCGTAACCAGGAAGGACATCGAAGGCTACATCGAGGACCAGGAGGGAGCGCGAAGAATATCGCGCCGCCGGGACTGCAGGAAGAGCGGGAAGCCTCCGCGAAACCCGAGCCGGAGATCGAACGCGTGCCCCTCTACGAGGGCGACCGCGTCGAGGACCTGACCGGCATCAGGCGTGCCATAGCCAACCGCATGTCAGCGAGCAAACGCGAGGCCCCGCACGCCTGGACCATGGTCGAGGTGGACGTGAGCGGGCTCGCCAGCTTGCGCGAGCGGGAGAAGGCCGCGTTCGCCGATCGCGAAGGCATAAATCTGACCTACCTGCCGTTCATAGTAAAGGCGGTCGTCGAGAGCCTCAGGGAGCATCCCGTCCTCAACTCGGTCTGGGACGAAGACCGCATAATCCTCAGAAAGCGCATAAACGTCGGCGTAGCCGTCGACCTCGAAGACGCCCTCATCGTGCCGGTCATCACAGACGCCGACGAGTTGAACCTAGTCGGGCTCGCACGCAGGATCGACGACCTGGTGCGTCGCGCCCGCACCCGCCAACTCGGCACCCAAGACGTCTCGGGCGGCACCTTCACCGTCAACAACCCCGGCTCCCTGGGAAGCGTGGTCTCCACGCCCATTATCAACCACCCGCAGGCGGCGATTCTCTCTGCGGAAGCCATCGTCAAGCGTCCCGTCGTTATAGACGACGCCATCGCCGTACGCAGCATGATGAACCTGGAGGTCTCCTTCGACCACCGCGTCCTCGACGGCGGCGCCGCACTCAAGTTCCTGAACGCCGTCAAGCGGCGGTTGGAAGATTACGGGCCGGAGAGCAGAGTAGGTTAGAACTACTTCGGAATGAGGGCGAGCGCCCGCACGGGGCTGCCGGTGCCGCCGGTCAGCTTCAGCGGCGCCACGAAAAGTAGTGCTCCGGTTTGCGGCAGCGCGCCGAGGTTCGCGAGCTGCGTAACGCCGTACTTTCCCGCGCCCATGAGATAGTAGTGGGCGGGGAAAGGCGGATCGAACTCGGCGGCGTCGCCCGCGTCGATGCCGACGGTCTCCACCCCGACACCGACGAGAGGGCTCTCCTGGGCGATCCAACGTGCGCACTCGACGTCGAAGCCGGGCGAGTGTGGGTTGCCGTCTCGGGCGTTCAGGAACGTTTCTGCGTCCTGGGCTCGTGCGTCCCACCCCGTGTGTAGCAGCAGCCAGCCGCCGTCAGGCAGCGGTCCGTGGTCGTCTTCGAATGCCAGCACGTCATCGACGGTGAGCAGGTAGTCGGGATCCTCGGCGCTCTCGGCGGACCTGTCGATCACGACCGCAGGGGCGATGAGGTGCCGGGGCGGCACCTGCGAGACGTCTTTGCCTTCGCGGCCACTGATCCAGTGTATGGGCGCGTCGAAGTGCGTGCCTGTGTGCTCGCCGATCTCGAGCCAGTACCAGGCCCACGCTGGCCCACGCTCATCGTAGCGGCTGATCTCATGCCGCTTCACCCCCGGTGTTTGCGAGAACTGCTCGGGCAGCCGGATAACCGGGGTGCGCTCGTTCAATGGTTGGGTCAGGTCTACGACCTCGACGGCGCCGCTACCGAGCGCCTCGACGAGTGACGCGACAGGGTCTTGCGGCGTCATGTGGTACCTCCAATCAATGGGCGCGGAACGCCTCTGCGAGCCACTCGGCTCGTACCTCCGGGTTGACCTTGGCGTCGATGACCAGCGGGAGATCCCGCCTCTCCAACCAGTCCCGAACCGGCGACAGGTCTCCTTCGTTTCTGACCGTGATGCCCTCGGCCCCCGCCGTCCGCGCGAGCGCGGCGAAGTCGGTATCTGGGAAGCGTGCCAGGTCTACCTGGCGTCCCATGGGGCCGAAGTGGTGAACCTCCGCGCCGTAGGCCGCGTCGTTGTAGATGACGACGAGCATCGGCAAGCGGTAGCGGGCGGCCGTCTCCAGCTCCCCGAGGGCCATGAGGGCGCCGCCGTCGCCTACAGCGGCGACAGAGAGCCTCTCCGGTCGCGCGACCGCGGCCCCGATACCGCTTGCGAGCCCCAACCCCACTGATTGGAAGGCGTTGGGAAACACAAAGCCCTGCTGGTCGGGCACCTCGAGGTACATCGCCGGATAGCCGAGAAAATGCCCCGAGTCGGTGCAAACCGTGCGTTCTTCCGGTAGCAGGTCGTCCAGCGCGATGGTCAAGGTGCGCGGATCTATGTATTCGGTGGTACCGAGGTCCTCGTAAGGCTCGTCGCGGGGGCGATCCTCGGAGATCCCGTGCCCGAGTCCTTCGCTCCTGAACCCCTCACCGCCCACGCCTCGTCGTTCGAGTTCATCGACGATGGCCCAGGCGGCCCCTGCCGCGTCTCCAACGACGCCAAGGTCGACGCGATGGAGCCGGCCGAGCGCCTCCTCGTCAAGATCTATCTGAACCACGCGCGCTTCGGACGAGAACAGTTCGCCGTGGCGTACGGTCCAGGGGTTCAGTGAAGCGCCGAACGCGAGCACGACGTCCGCCTTCCCCAGCAACCCCATGGCGAGCGAAGAGGAGAAGCCGCCGGCTATCCCGACACAATAAGGGTTGCCGGTGAAGAGTCCGTGGGCCATCGCGCTCGTCGCGAGCACGGCCCCCACCCGGTCTCCTAGAGTTTCGAGCGCCTCGCGCGCACCTGCCACGGCGGCGCCGTGCCCGGCGACGATCGCAGGCCTGTGCGAGAGAGTGAGCAGGTCAGATACAGCGGCGACGGAAGCCTCCGACGGAACCGGCGGCTCCAGCGGTGACCAGTGCGGGATGGCCGGTGGGCTGTTGGGGCAGTCCACTTCGACCACGTCGATCGGAATGCTCAGGACGACGGGGCGGCGCTCGGTCTGCGCGTGCCTGAGCGCCCGGGCAGTATCGGCTTCGGCGGTCTCCGGCCCGCGCACGCGCTCGGGAATCGCGCCGAGTGTCTCCGAGAGGGAGGCTTGATCTACCTTGAAGTTCGACCAGAGCGTGCCTGTCGGTATGTCGGCGGCCAGCACGAGGAGCGGCGTGCGGGCCTTTGCGGCCTCCGTCAACCCCGTGAGCGTGTTCGTAAAGCCAGGGCCTTGATGGACGCTTGCGACGCCGACCTTTCCAGAGGCGCGGGCGTAGCCATCCGCCATCATGACCGCGCCGCACTCGTGGCGGGAGGAGTAGAATGCTGCACCCTCCGCGTGCAGTGCGTTCAGGACTGCGAAGTTCCCGCTTCCGGCGAGCCCGAAGAACGCTTCGATGCCACTTTCGGCCAGCACCCGTCCGATAGTTTCGGAGACCCGCATGGTTCAGGTCTCCCTACAGGCAGATGGGCGGCTGGTAAAGACGGAGCTCGCCACCAGTGCTCCTCCTAGTTCTTCGAGACTGGTCCAAAGAGTATCGTCCGAACCATAAGGCAACGCAGAGGCCCGCGCAACATACAGGTGTCCGTCCGGCGGTTGCTCCTGGAGGGCAAAGCGCGGTTAAACTTGGGCTGTGGTCCAAAGTGTGCTCGAAGACGTACTGAACGAGATCGACCGCGAGGAACTCGTGCGCCTGGCACAGGACCTCATACGCATCCCCAGCGTCTACCGGCCCGAACAGCCTGATGGCAACGAGGCGGGCGTCGCCCGGTTCGTGGCCGACTACCTGGAGCGGTCCGGCTTCGGGGTACAGGTCGAAGAAGTCGCTACTGGCCGTCCAAACGTGTGGGCCGTGTGGGAGGGAGACCGTCCGGGGAAGACCCTACTCTTCGAGGCGCACACGGACGTGGTGACGGAGGGGAGCGAGGAGGATTGGGACCACCCGCCGTTCGGGGGCGAGAGCGATGGAGGCCGTATCTACGGGCGTGGGGCATGCGACACCAAAGGGAACCTGGCCGCAGGCGTGGTGGCCGTGCGTGCCATAAGGGACTCTGGTGTCCCTTTCCCTGGCAGGCTGGTACTCTGTCATCCTGTGGACGAGGAGGGGATGATGGCCGGGATCAAGGCGTTCATCGAGCGAGGCCACGCGGAAGGGGTGGACGCCGCCATCATCTGCGAGCCCGAAGAGAACCAGCTCTGCATAAGGCAGAAGGGCGCGCTCAGGGTGGAAGTTACCGTGCGCGGGACGATGGCGCACGGCGCAATGCCTCTGAGCGGCGTGAACCCGGTTACGCGGGCGGCAAGGTTCGTCGTCGCGGTCGAGGAACTGGAGAGGGAGGAGGTCGAGAGACACGGCGAAGACCCCTTCCTCGGGTATCCGAGCCTGACACCGACTATCCTGATGGGTCCAGATTGCGGGGAGCCCCAGATCAACGTCATACCAGCGAGCGCCTACGTCGCCCTGGATATCCGTACGGTGCCACATCAGTCCCACAGAGAGCTCATCAAGCGTCTGGAAGGTATCCTCGCGAGGCTGGCCTCAGAAGACCCCCACTTCGACGCGACGCTCGAGGTGATCGAAGAGCGCCCTGCGACCGAAACCCCGAAGGATGAGCCGCTGGTCAGTGCGATGGCGAAGGCCTACGAGCATCTGACCGGCGAGGAGCCGTCTTACAACGGGGTGCCTGGCGCGACCGACGGTACGTTCCTGCATGCGTGGGCCGGCATCCCCATAGTCACGACGGGGGCTGGTGACCGTGAGATCCCACACCACACAGACGAGTGGGTGGACGAGGAAGAACTCCTCACCACCTGCAAGCTCTACGCCGCGACGGCTATGTACTACGCCTACGGAAAGGAAGCCCATGTTTGATTACCGTGCGATGTTCGACCTGACAGGCAAGACCGCACTCGTCGTCGGGGCCGGCAGCGGTATCGGCGAGGCCAGCGCGCACGGGCTCGCGGCGTTCGGCGCGCGCGTCGTGTGCGCCGACGTGAACAAAGAAGCCGCGGATAACACGGCCAGTGAGATAGATTCGGAGGGAGGAGAGGCCGAGGCTATCGAGCTAGATCTGACGGACCCGGACAGCGTAAAGAAGGCCGTCGAGTCAGTGGGAGTCCCTGACGTACTTGTGAGTACACCGTCAGTCAACGTCAGGAAGCCTGTGCTCGAGATAACGGATGAGGAGTTCGACCGGATCGTCGAGCTGAACCTGAAGGGGACTTTCCGCCTGATCCGGGACTTCGGACGCGGCATGGCCGAGCGCGGCTCAGGCAGCATCATCGCCTTCTCGAGCATACGCGGACAGGTTGTCGAACCGGGACAGGGAGTCTACGCCGCGACGAAAGCAGGAACGGTGCAGATGCTCAGGGCACTTGCTTCCGAAGTCGGACCCCGCGGTGTCAGGGTCAACGCCATCGCCCCAGGTATCGTAGAGACGCCCTTGACGGCACAGATCAAAGACTCCCCTGACTGGTACGACTCCTACGCGGCCAAGAGCATCCTCGGCCGCTGGGCCATGCCGCACGAGATGGTCGGGATGGTCCTCTACCTCGCCTCGGAAGCAAGCTCCTACGTCACGGGCGCCTTCATGCTGGTCGACGGCGGCTGGACCGCCGCAGACGGACGCTTTACGCCGCCACTCTAGCTACTCTGGCCCGTATATAGTATTGCTAGTCCCAGTAATCGGCTGAAGGAGAAGATCATGGCGATGGGTTCGGGGAGCGAAGGGCGGGGCTCCATGTTCCGCTTCGACACCAGGCAGATAGTAGTGGCCGGGATAATAGGCGGCATCGCGCTGTTTCTCGGGTTCACGCGCCTGGGTTTTATACCAGTACCGATACCGCTCATAGGCAACGCCACGATAATGCACATACCGGCGATCGTCGGTGGGGCGCTTGAAGGACCCATCGTCGGGCTTCTGGCCGGTGCGATCTTCGGGATATTCTCCTTTCTGCAGGCGGACAACCCGGTCTTCCTCAACCCCGTTGTCGCTATTGTGCCGCGCCTGCTCATCGGGGTGGTGGCGTGGGCCGTCTTCGTGGGGCTGCGGCGCTGGAGTGTTGACCTCGCCGCAGCAGTGGCCGGACTGTTGGGGTCCTTCGCCAATACGGTGGGGGTGGTCGGTCTCGCCATACTCTTCGGATTGCTGCCCGTTGCCGTCATTCCGGCGATCCTGCCGCAGGCCATGGCCGAGGCCGTTCTGGCCGCGGTCGTCACGGTCGTCATCGTCAGGGGTGTGATGCTCTTCCGCAGCGGCAGGACGACGGCCCCTGAGAACCAGTCGGACGAAGAACGCCGCTATTAGTCAAGGCGCAGCGCGGGCGCGATGATCGAGCTAGATAACGCTTCATTCACCTATCGTAGGGGCGAGACCGACGCTGTTCCCGCGCTTACGAACGTGGACCTGAAGATAGAATCGGGCCAGTTCGTCGCGATCATCGGCCACAACGGCTCGGGCAAGAGCACTCTGGTCAAGTTGCTCTCCGCTATCCTTTACCCGACCGAGGGGAATGTACGTATAGACGGCGTACCCGTGGACAGGGAGCATCAATGGGACGTGCGGCGCAAGGTGTCCGTCGTCTTCCAGGACCCCGACGACCAGTTAGTAATGAACAGAGTGATAGACGACGTGGCTTTCGGCCCTGAGAACCTTGGGTTGGCGCGGGACGAGATCGAGGAGAGAGTGCGCTCGTCGGTGGAAATGCTCGGCCTCGAGGAGATCGGCAGTCGTCTGATCGAGGACCTCTCACCGGGGCAGAAGCAGAGGGTCGCCATAGCCGGCGCCCTGGCGATGCGCCCTCTGTTCCTGATCCTGGACGAACCGACCTCGCTGCTGCCCGTACCGGTAGCGATGCGTCTGATCTCTACCGTCAGAGACCTCAGCCTCAGCGAGAATATGGGCGTTCTGCACGTTACCCACTCCATGTACGAGGCCGTCCTCTTCGAGAGGGTCGTGGTCATGGACGCAGGCCGTGTGATCCTCGACGGAGCCCCCGCCGAGGTCTTCCGCGACGTCGAGAAGCTGCGGGAGGTTGGCCTGGACGTACCACTTGCCGCGAGCCTCGCCCACCGTCTGCGCGCCCGCGGCATCCCGATCGGAGGAGATATCCTGAACACGGCCGACCTGCGCGAAGCACTCACTGCCGCCGTGGATTCCTCGCCCTCAGGCTGATGCGGTACGACGGAAGGCCCCCGGTCCTCGAGTTGAAGAGTTTTTCCCACACCTATCTGGATGGCACCCCGAGGGCGAGTGAGGCGGTAAGGGACGTATCTTTCCGGATCCAACACGGCGAGCGCGTCGGGATAGTCGGCGCCACCCAGTCGGGCAAATCTACCGTCGTCGACTCTTTCGCACACCTGCTGCGCCTCGGGCAGGGGCAGGTCTTCTACGGGGGCGAGGATGTGGCCGCTCCCGGCTACGATAGGGGCAGGCTGCGGCGTGAGATCGGAATCGTGTTCCAGCAGCCGGACTCACAGATAATAGAAGATGTCGTCGGTGCCGACGTCGCCTTCGGGCCGACCGCCGCAGGCCTCTCCGCCAACGAGACCCGCGAGCGCGTCGAAGAGAGCCTGAACACCCTGGGGCTACCCTACCCGGATTACCGGCTTCGTTACATCCACGCGCTCTCCGGTGGCCAGCGCAGGCGGGTCGCCATAGCCGGGGTGCTCGCCATGCACACGCCCGTGCTGGTCCTCGACGAGCCGATGGCGGGGCTAGATCCGCGAGGCCGCAAAGAGCTTCTGGAACTCCTCATCAAGCTGCAGAAGGATCGCGAGCTGACCCTGATCGTTTGCTCCGCAAGCCTCACCGACGCCAGCCTGCTATGCGACCGCTTTATCGTCCTGGATCGGGGCACGGTCGTCATGGACGGACCCGTGCGCGAGGTCCTGCGCGAGGCCAACAGGCTCGCAGAGCTAGACATAACCTTGCCCGAGCCGGTCGTCGGCGCCCGCGAGATGCAGAAACTCTTCCCCGACTTCCCGACCGATCTACTGACCGAGGACGAGCTCGAGTCCGAGCTGCTCGAGAGGCTGGGAACCGCATAATGCTCGAGCTCCAGCGTAACGTCATCTTCGGGCAGTTCGTCGAGACGGGTTCCTTCATCCATCGCATGGACGCCCGCGTCAAGATCGCAGCGACGTCCGTGCTCATCGTCGCCTCGTTCCTCATAGACAGCTTCCTCGGTTTCGCCATCGTGCTGCCGTTGTTCGTCGCCATAGGCGCCGTCTCGAAGATACCCCTCGGGTACGTACTGAGGGGCTCCCAGATCTTCCTCGCCTTCCTCGCCTTTATCCTCGCCTTCCAGATACTCTTCTACCCCGGAGATGTGCCGCAATCGAGCTATCTGTGGCGGTGGGGGATACTCTCGGTCTCGACCGAGGGCCTCTACACGGCGGGCATCATCGCGCTGCGCGTCATCCTTCTGTACTACGTCACGACCATGCTAATGCTCACGACCTCGCTCGTCGACCTGACGAACGGGTTGGAGCTCATCTTCGGCCCGCTACAACGGCTAAGGATTCCGGTCAACGAGCTGGTGCTCGTCTTCGTGATCGCCATAAAGTTCGTCCCGATCTTTATCGAGGAGATGGAGCGTCTCGCCCGCGCCCAGACGGCCCGCGGCGTCCCCTTCGACGAGGGTGGCGCGCTGACCCGCGCGCGCCGCATCGGACGCCTGCTCGTCCCCATCTTCATCAGCGGCTTCGCCCGCGCCGACACCCTCACCATTGCCATGAACACCCGCAGCTACCGCGGCGGCCGCTACCGCACCAAGTTCCGCCAGATGCGCGCAAGCCCCTCAGACTGGCTGGCCCTCATACTAGTCACGCTCTGGGTACTCGTCGCATGGATGGTTTAGAGCATTTCAGCAATTCAGCACGCGCCCTGTCGGGCGCTTGTCAGCAAGTCAGCAAGGACTCGTGCGCGAAGGCTGTGGCTGAATTGCTGACAAGCGAGGCCGAAGGCCGACGCGTGCTGAATTGCTGAAGTGCGGAGACGATATAGAGCGTGCTCGCACGCTCTATATCGTCTCTCTACGGCGGCTCAACTGCCCGTAGGGATGCCCCGTATGCAGGCGTTCCATCGAGCTTATGGCGGCTATCCTCTCCAGCGCGAGGGTGTCTGCGGCGACGTTGGTTGGGACGCCGTCGCGTTTGGAGATGGCGATGATGCGGCGTATCCGGTCCTCTATGCGCATGACGCGCGCGGTCGCGCGGCGTTCGTTGTAGCCCTCCAGCTCGTCGGCGACGTTGATAAGGCCGCCGGCGTTTATGACGTAGTCAGGGGCGTAGAGTATGCCGCGTTCGTAGAGATCCTCACCGTGGTCCGACTCGGCAAGCACGTTGTTGGCGCTCCCGGCGACGATGCGGCAGCGCAGCGCCGGTATGGTCACGTCGTCGAGAATGGCGCCGAGGGCGCAAGGGGCGAAGATGTCGCAAGGGATGGTCAGGATCTCATCGGGCTCGACCGCCTTGGCGCCGAACTCTTTGACCACGCGCTCCAGGGCCGCCTCGTGTACGTCAGTCACGATCAGGTTAGCCCCCTCCTCGTGCAGCAGCCGGCACAGATAGTAGCCGACGTGCCCGACGCCCTGCACTGCGACGATCCGGCCTTCCAGGGAGGTCGTGCCGAAGACCTCCTCGACGCAGGCCCGCATCCCCTGCAACACTCCGAGGGCAGTGAGTGGCGAGGGGTCGCCCGAGCCGCCGCGGGTGACGTCGACCCCGACGACGTGTGAGGTCTCGACCCTGATGAAGTTCGCATCCTCCGTCGAAGTGCCCACGTCCTCGGCCACGATGTAGCGTCCGCCAAGGGTCTCGATGTAGCGCCCGAACGAGCGGAAGAGCGCCTCCGACTTGTCCGTGTGGGGGTCCCCGATAATAACGGACTTCCCGCCCCCAAGATTGAGGCCGCTCGCGGCGGCCTTGTAGGTCATCCCTCTTGCCAGGCGTAGTACGTCCACTATCGCTTCGTCCTCGCCGGCGTATGGGTACATCCTGCATCCGCCTAGAGCCGGGCCGAGCGTGGTGTCGTGGATGGCGATGATAGCCCGCAGCCCCGTCGCCTTGTCGTGGCAGAACACGAGCTGTTCGTAGCGGTACTCCGCCAGCTTCTCGAATACTCGCAAGCCCTGTCTCCTTTCCCGAGCCAGAGGTTCCTCAAGTATCTTATTCTACTATCCCTCCGAGTTCTCAAAGCGGTGCGCGGAAGGATTGGACCTTCCGCACACCACGGCTACAGGCATCAGGTTTCAGGTATCAGGATTCTGTTGCGGCGGGTCTCGGACCCCGGTTCCGTCGCCTCCACCATAGGAATCCCCCGAGGAGTACGGGTGTGAGCCACCAGCCGAAGACGAGGGCTGAGATGATAGCCGTCGCCATGACCTGGAGGACACTGAGCGAAGCATCCCATGCCTGCTCCACGACGTCTCCAGGGTCCCAGGTGGGCTTGGGTGGCGGCGGGCCCGTGACGGGTTGGATGTTCAGGGTGATCTGGGAGTAGGTGCTGCGCTGATCCAGGTACTTTATCCTGCCCTGCACGAGCTCGATCTCCCCCCGAACGGTCGTCAACTCGCGCTGGATCGTGAGTGCCTCCTCGACGCTGCCCGCCCTTTTGTAGAGCCTAAGCAGGCTCTCCTCGGTGGCCCTTAGGTTGCGCTCGCGAGACTCGAGGTCAACGTATTCATCGGTAACATCCTGGCCGCTGATAGAGTCGGTCGTGACCTTCTGGCCCAGGCCCCTCAACTCGTCGAGCACCCTCTCGAACTCCTCGGAGGGGACCGAGAGTACGAGATCCGCCGTAACAGAGTCACCGTTCCGGTAGACCTGTGAATTGAGAACGGTACCGCCGGCGGTCGCGGCGACCTGCTGCGCCCGCGCGGCGCTCTGGCGGACCTCCTCCGAGCGGAGGCCGAGATCGGCCGTCTTGACGACCTTGCGCCCAAAGTCCCCGAGCGCGGCAGGATCTTCGGTTATGCCGACAGCACCCTCTGAGGACTGCGCGAGATCCGGTCCAGAGCCGACCGGTGAGTTCACACCTTCCGGCTCCCGCCCTACGGACACCCCGCCATCGTCCGACTTAGTCTCGTAGCTCCCGCACGACGCGAGGGCCATAACGAGGAGCACGAGCGTGCTCGCCCCCAAAGACCTCGCCACCGTCGAAAAACGTCTGGTTCTCATGGCATCCACCTCACTCGGACGTGTACCTCCCGCGGAGCAACTTCCCGCTCCGAAGGGCCCGTCTTACGGCCCAACCTACTCCCTGTACACCTCCAACTCCCTATCGGTTCCCCGATAGTCAGCATGTCAGCACCTCAGCACGCCGCCCGGCTTCGCCGGACGGCTTGTCAGCGCACTGATTCGGCGATGCGGATCGCCTGCTCCTTGTGCACGTCCGCCTCGAGGCGCAGCGCTACACCTCCTTGCTCCCAGAGCAGGACGTTGCCGGGGAGGGGCGGGTCCATGGCGGAGGGAATGCGTCCAGCAGATCCCCAGTATCCAGGATCTCTGTCAACGCTTACCCGTTCTAGCTCCGACCCGACGGTGCTCTTTCCTCCGAGATACGTTGGCCCCATTTCGCCCGGCATCTCGGTCAGGACGAGGCTGAACCCGGTGTCTCCCAGGGGCGGCAAACCGTCCCTGTAGACCAGCACGATGCCATCCTTTCCGGAGGTTCCATTCGCGTAGACCTCATCAGGCTTCCCGAGACTCGGCGTTCGGGGCAGGAGGAGCGCGCCATCCATTCTGGCCTGCGCCTCTCGCAGCGTAATCATTTCCCCCGAGAACCGTGGAGCCAGCGACTCCCCGCTCTTGGACTCGTCGGCGCGGGGTGCTGCTGCCTCCGTCTGTCTCTCTGGTGAGCCGGCATCGACGGCGGGTTCGCCGGCATTGTGGACACCTTGCGCCACAAACCAGTCGCCTATCGTGGCGCGCAGACCCGGGGAGAGGCTCGGGACGGCGACGACGAGCACGAACGCCGCCGCCACCGCCACCCAGCGCATAGCTGGGAAAGCAGTAAGGAACCTTCGGGGCCGGCTGTTCTCTTCTTCGTCGAGCACTCTACGGGCGGCGCGTGCAATGTCCGGCGTCGGAGGGTAATCGATGAGGGTGCCGAGCTCTCTCAGCTCTCTCTCGAGTTCGCTCTCTATCCGGCATCTCCCTCCTTCGCTATCTCGGCGCGCAGGCTCGTGAGTGCCCGCGAGAGCCGCGATTTGACGGTTCCTCGCGCGCAACCCAGAACCGCTGCCGTCTCCTCTTCGGAGAGCCCCAGGAAGTAGCGGCAGGCGATGGCCCACCGCGCCTCCTCCCGCAGGCCGCCAATGGCCTCGAGCAACTCTTCTCGCCGCTCCGACGCTAGAACCGCCGCTTCTGGGGAGGACGGGCTATTCTCCTGCGTGCCCTCCCGCGCCGCACGCAGGAAAAGACCGGCGCGGCGCGCTGCCGCCCTGCGCTGGTTTCTGGCCTCGTTGGCGACTATCGTGAGCAGCCACGGCCTGAACGAGGCGCCGGAGCGGAAGCGCCCGAGGGCGCGGTACGCCTTCACGAAGGCCTCCTGGGTCGCATCCTCGGCCGCCGAGGCGTCGCCTGTGATGAGGTAAGCGGTGCGGAAGGCCACCTCCTGGTAGCCACGCACCAGTCTCTCATACGCCGCAGTGTCTCCACCCTTCGCCCGCTCTGCGAGCCTCGCGTCATCCGAGGTGACGGCCCTCCTCCTCGACGTCGCTCTCTACCTCCATTTACAACGCCGGGTGCGAAAAGGTTCCCCAGCATAACCCCTAATGATGACGCCTCCGGCGAGCCTCCGCGAGCGTCTACCTCCGAGAAACCCGCATTTCCTTGCGTGCTAGAATGCCTGCCCATGCAGGATGAACGACTCGGGGAAAATACTACAGCAGGCAAGATAGAGGGGCTAGGGCACCTGCGCGAGGCGGCGGCCCACGCGTCCTCCGAACAGGCCGTCGAGAGGCAGCGCGAACGCGGGAAGCTGACTGCCAGCGAGCGCATCGAGCTCCTTCTGGATCCTGGCACCTTCGTCGAGTTGGACCGCTACAGGATCCACCGTTCCTACAACTTCGGCCTCGATGAGAACAGGCCACTGGGGGATGGGGTCATCACAGGTTACGGCGAGGTCTCGGGTCGTAAGGTCTGCGTCTTTTCCCAGGACTTCACCGTCTTCGGCGGTTCCCTGGGCGAAGTCTACGCGCAGAAGATCTGCAAGGTCATGGATCTTGCCATCTCCACAGGATGTCCTATTATCGGGATCAACGACTCTGGAGGCGCGCGCATCCAGGAGGGCGTCGTCTCCCTGGCCGGCTACGCAGATATCTTTCACCGCAACGTGCTCGCCTCCGGCGTGGTGCCCCAGATCTCCGTCGTCGTCGGGCCCTGCGCTGGGGGCGCGGTGTACTCGCCGGCGATAACGGACTTCGTCTTCATGGTCGAGGAGACGAGCCACATGTTCATAACGGGCCCTGATGTCATAAAGAGCGTCACGGGCGAGGACGTCACTTTCGAGGATCTCGGCGGCGCGGCCACCCACAATTCCAGGTCAGGCGTCGCCCACTTCTCGGCCCCCGATGAGGAGACCTGCTTCGACGATGTGCGTTACCTGCTCTCCTTCCTCCCCGAGAATAACCTGGAGAGTGCTCCCTACTTCAGGCCGACCGACGACCCCAGGCGGATGGACGAGGACCTGGCGCGTCTGATCCCGGACTCCCCCCAGCATCCCTACGACATCCGCGGTGCGATCGGAGGCGTGGTTGACGATGGGGAGTTCTTCGAGGTTCAAGATGGCTGGGCCCAGAACCTCGTCGTCGGCTTCGCCAGGCTCGACGGGCGCGCGATAGGCGTCGTCGGGAACCAGCCTTCCGTGCTCGCGGGGACGCTCGACATAAACGCGAGCGTCAAGGGCGCGCGGTTCGTCCGCTTCTGCGACGCTTTCAACATCCCGCTACTTACGTTCGTCGACGTGCCTGGATTCCTGCCAGGCACGGACCAGGAGTGGGGGGGCATTATCCGTCACGGGGCCAAGCTTCTTTATGCGTTCTCGGAGGCGACGGTGCCCAAGATGACGGTAATCACCAGGAAGGCCTACGGAGGGGCCTACGACGTTATGTGCTCCAAGCACATCGGGGCCGACGTGAATGTCTCGTGGCCGACGGGTGAGATCGCGGTCATGGGCGCGTCCGCCGCTGTCGGCGTTATCTTCAGGCGCCAGATCTCGGAGGCTGAAGACCCCGATGCGAAGCGCGAGGAGCTCATCGAGGACTACGAAGACCAGTTCAACAATCCCATGATCGCCGCAGGGATGGGCTTTATAGATGACGTCATAGACCCGCGGGAGACGCGTCCCTACCTGATCCAGGCCCTGCAGATGATCCGCACCAAGCGCCCCGACAGGCCGCCCCGCAAGCACGGAAACATCCCACTTTGAAGATCTGCCCTTCCCCAACCGAGGAGGAGGCCGCGGCGATCATGGCCGCCCTGGAGGTGCTCTCTGAAGAGGTGCAACAAGACTCGGCTTCTCTAAAGCGTAGCCGGTGGCGGCTCGCCGGCCTTCTCGGGCACGCGGTAGAGCCTGGGATAGAGCTGGATACCTCCCTGTGGCCCTACTCGAGGTGGGGGGGGATGGCCTAGGTGTTCGCAAAGGTGCTGATCGCCAACCGAGGTGAGATCTCCGTCCGCATCATCCGCGCGCTGCGCGAGATGGGAGTAGCGAGCGTCGCCGTCTACTCGGACCCTGACAGGGAAGCCCTGCACGCCAGGCTCGCTGACGAGGCCTACCACATCGGCCCTGCGCCGGCGACGGAGAGCTACCTCGACATGGAGAGCCTGATCGAGGTCGCACGAAACAGCGGGGCCGAGGCCGTACACCCAGGGTACGGCTTTCTGGCCGAGAGCGCGGCTTTCGCGCGGGCGGTCGAAGGGGCAGGGCTCGTCTGGATCGGCCCCCACCCGGAGGCGATAGAGGCGATGGGGAGCAAGGTCGAGAGCCGAAGGATGATGGCGAAGGCTGGTGTCCCTATGGTGCCTGGCACGGAAGGCCCCGTCGGCTCTGCGAAGCAGGTCCGCCTCTTCGGTGAGGAGCAAGGCTTCCCCGTGGCCGTAAAGGCCTCGGCGGGGGGTGGCGGCAAGGGGTTCGCAGTGGCCGGCGATGCTTCCGAGGCCGGGAGCGCATTCGAGCGGGCGAGCAGGGAGGGCGAGGCGTACTTCGGGGACGGTTCAGTCTACGTCGAGAAGTACCTCCCGGCTCCCCGTCACGTGGAGATACAGGTCGTGCGGGACAGGCACGGGAACGCGGTCCACCTCGGTGAGAGGGACTGCTCGATCCAACGCCGCCACCAGAAGCTCGTCGAAGAGTGCCCCTCTCCGGCTATAGACCCGACGATGCGCGAGGCGATGGGGGAGGCCGCCCTCGCCGCTGCCGAGGCCGTCGACTACGATAACGTCGGCACCGTCGAGTTCCTGGTGCAGAATGGCGAGGCCACAGGCGAGTTCTACTTCCTGGAGATGAACACCCGTATCCAGGTCGAGCACCCCGTAACCGAAGAAGTGACGGGGATAGATATCGTCAAGACGGGGATCAGGATCGCCGCCGGCGAGCCACTCTCTTTTTCGCAACAGGATGTCTCCTGGCACGGCCACTCTATCGAGGTACGTCTGAACGCCGAGGATGCGCTAAACGATTTCGCCCCGAGCCCTGGCGTCGTTACGGCCTACGAGGAACCAGGCGGTCCAGGAGTAAGGGTAGACTCTTCGCTGCGGGGCCCTGGCGTCGTGGCGGAGTCCTACGACCCGCTTTTCGCCAAGCTCATCGTCCGCGGGGCCGACAGAGGGGAGGCCCTGGCACGGCTCGGGCGGGCGCTCGCGGAGTTTAGTGTGGAGGGGATCTCCACGACGTTGCCCTTCTACCGTGCGATCCTCGACGACGAGACCTTCGTCTCTGGCGACTACACGACAGGCTTTATAGCCGAGCGGATGCAGAGCCTCAAGATACAACCTACTACCACCGGAGAAACAGGTGAGGTCTCCGAGAAGCGCGCCCGTGAAGTCGAGGTCGAGGTGAACGGGAAGCTCTTCAGGGTGAGGGTGTTCGGGGACGAGAGCTCGACCGCCGGGCCGCCGCGGCGCGTGCGGGGCGAGACGCGCCGGGCTTCGGCGAGCGAGGGTGCTGTCCAGGCGCCGATGCAGGGCACTATCGTCAAGGTGCTCGTGGAGGAGGGGCAGGAGGTCGCCTCGGACGAGCCCGTGTGCATCCTCGAGGCGATGAAGATGGAGAGTGAGGTCCGCTCCCAGAAGGCTGGCACCGTCTCCGAAGTCCGTGTCGTGGCCGGCCAGACAGTTAGGTCGGGGGACACCCTGATCTCCGTAGAGTAGGCCGTCCTTTGGCTGAACACGCTGCGGACTACGAGTGGCGAGGCGAGTGCGACGAGGCCGAGGTCGTCCTCTACGCCCCCGACGGCTCGGCCTTCGAGCGCGCCCTGCCCGCCGCCAGGCTCCCCGGCGTCGAGAGTCCCGTCTACGCCGCGGCCTCGCCCGAAGGTTTCGGATGGGCAACGGCCTCGACCACGCACGTAGCACCCGACCTCCTCTCCGCTCCACTCCGTGGCATGCTCCTCGTCGCCGGCACGAGGTCAGAGAACCTTGGCGTGCCGCC
Source organism: uncultured Rubrobacteraceae bacterium (assembly GCA_963808845.1). Taxonomy (GTDB): domain Bacteria; phylum Actinomycetota; class Rubrobacteria; order Rubrobacterales; family Rubrobacteraceae; genus Rubrobacter_D. The sequence goes on along the minus strand of CAWEHD010000030.1, from coordinate 83,811 downwards.
ACAGGAGTTAAGGCAAAGGATACTGCGGGAGCTCCCCGAGGTCGGCGCACGACTGACCTCCATGAACGAGTCAGGGGTGGGCAGACTCTGTGAGTCGGGGGCGCACGCAGCGGCGGAGGATGGCCTCATCGAAGAAGAGGACCTGCCGCTCCTGGACGTTCGTCCGGGTGACGCTGACACCGTTGGACGCCGGGCGCTGGCCGCCGGTCCGCACGAATGGGAGGTGGGAGTGGAACCCGTTCTCAGGCTGGTGACGGAGATTCTCGACACCGAAGGCGCGGAGAGCCAGGGGCTGGAGGAGGGCGTCATCGCCCTCGTCGTCAGGGTCGACGCAGGAGACCTCGGCCGCCTCGCGCTCGCGGCCCACAAGGAGCGCATGCTGAGCCGGTCCGGGGACTTCGGCGCGGCGCATGAACTCCCAGCCGCCCCTGCCGGCAGCGGTGAGGCCGAGGATCTCATCGCTGCGCTCAACGCCGCGGCCAACTTCGCCGACGCCCGCATCGCCAGGGCCCTGTGGATGCTGAGGCGGGTGCTTGGTGGTGCAGCAGGAGGACTGGACATCCGCGCTGCCTGGAGGTCCGGGGGGATCGAGGATCGGGATGGGCTGCTGGTGCATCGAAGGGGGCTCGCTCTGGCCGAGGATGGGCATGTGCTCGTTTGCGGCAGCTACGCGGCGGCCGGAACGGGTAATATGTGGTCGAGCGCGCCGCCGTTCGGGATTCCGGGGGAGGAAGACCGGTGGCCGTGGGAAGAGGCTGGGTTGTTGGAGCGTCTGGCGATGTTGGATCCCCCGGAGGGCTGAGGTTGGACCTGTTGATGGTAAGGGACCGGAGCACGGGCCGGTTCGTCTACACCGAGCGGTTGGAGCGGAGATCCGGCGAAACCTCCTGGGAGTACGTCCGGCGTAGCGTCAGGAGGGAGGCCCGTATCCGCACACGCTTCGACGGGGACGCGACCGAGGTTATCGTCGGGTGGGACGTCGACTCGGTCGAGGAGTTCTTGCGCGCGCATCCCGAGTACCGCACGGACGGAGACTCCGACGGGGCGTCGGGAAGGCAGGAGCACCAGGCGCGACCAGAAGGAGATGCCGTTGACCAGTGAGGTTCTGGACAAGTTCTCCGAGTTGATAACGACCGCCCTCGGTCTCGTGGCCGCACTGGCCTGGAACACGGCCATCCAGAACCTGTTCGACACAGTCTTCGGCGGGGCTGGTGGCAAGCTCGCCGGACAGTTTGTCTACGCGACCCTCATAACCATCGTCGTCATCTTCGCAGCCATATTCGTAGCTCGTGCCGCCGAAAGGACGAAGTAGGCCGAAGGAGAGCAGAATCCCGGCGACACCCCCTGAAACCTGAGCCTGATGCCTGTAGCCGCGGCCCGAAGGGCCGCTACTTGAAATCCTCCGGGGAGACCCGGTTCATCCAGTCCTTGAACTTGTCCACGACCTCTTCTTCAGGGGCGTCCTCCATCGCCTCCTCGAAGACGACGCCGGCCTCCTCTATCACATCGTCTGAGGCGAAGATCTCGGCCCCAGAGCGGATGGCGAGGGCTATGGCGTCAGACGGCCTGGAGTCGACCTCCACCGTCTTGCCCTCTATCTCGAGCCTTATGGTGGCGAAGAAGGTCGAGTCCCTGAGCTCGGTCACCGTGATCCTCTCCATCGAGCCGCCGAGCTCGTTGACGAGGCTTAGGGCGAGGTCGTGGGTCAGGGGCCGCACGAACTCCTGGTTCTGAAGCTTGAACAGGATAGAGCGGGCCTCAGCCTGGCCGATCCAGATCGGCAGATATCGGTTCTCGTCTTCGACCTTCAGGATGACTATCGGGCTGGAGGAAAAGAGGTCCATGTTCATGCCGTAGATGGACATCTTGGTGAAGCCGTTGGCGCTCACTGGCTATATGCTCCTCTCACTCCGCGAGGTCGCGGGATTCTATTATACTGGCCGATTTTACTGCCAGCCTCTCCGGTGTTCAATCAGGTTGTCAGTAGCCTGCCCGTGTTGTACATTATTCTGGCGGCGCCGATCCGTGGCGCCGGTTACTTAGGGCCTGTAGCTCAGCCGGTTAGAGCGCTTCTCTGATAAGGAAGAGGTCCCTGGTTCGAGTCCAGGCAGGCCCACTCAAGAAAAAGCACAGGATCACCCCAGATACACCACGTCAACGGACTTGAGCACTCCGGTGCGACGTGGCATGATCGCGCATATGACCAGCAGACCCGCCGCGGCGCAGCACCTGCTCGACCTCGCGCGGCTGCGCCGCGTTCGCGACCGGATCGACCGGGAGTACGCGCAGCCGCTGGACATCGAGGCGCTCGCCCGCGGTGCGCACGTGTCGGCCGGGCACCTCAGCCGCCAGTTCCGGCGCGCCTACGGCGAGTCGCCCTACGCCTATCTGATGACGCGGCGCATCGAGCGCGCGATGGCGCTTCTGCGTCGTGGCGACCTCAGCGTCACCGAGGTCTGCTTCGCGGTCGGCTGCTCGTCGCTGGGCACCTTCAGTACTCGCTTCACCGAGCTGGTCGGTGTGCCGCCCAGCGTCTATCGGCGTCAGGCGGCGCGCGCGACGGCGGGGATGCCCTCCTGCGTGGCGAAACAGGTGACCAAACCGATCAGGAATCGAGAAGCATCGGCCCCCGAGCCGCACGTATAATGACTGTCATGGACATCACCATTCACGCCAGTTTCCTCCCGCACAACGACCCGGACGCCTCCCTGGCCTTCTACCGCGACACCCTCGGGTTCGAGGTCAGGGGCGACGTCGGATACGGCGGGATGCGCTGGATCACGGTCGGCCCCGCCGACCAGCCGGGCACGTCCATCGTCCTGCATCCGCCGGGGGCCGACCCCGGCATCACTAACGACGAGCGCCGCACCATCGCCGAGATGATGGCCAAGGGCACCTACGCCGGCATCCTCCTGGCCACCGCCGACCTCGATGGCACCTTCGCGCGGGTGCAGGCCAGCGGCGCCGAGGTTGTCCAGGAGCCGACCGAGCAGCCGTACGGCGTTCGCGACTGCGCCTTCCGCGATCCCGCGGGCAACATGATCCGCATCCAGGAGCCGCGCTGAGCCGTCCGCCGATCACAGCCATGACCTGCACAGACGGCACCGTGAAGGAACCCGCGCACGACACCGACGGAGACCGCGAAGGCGGGCCCGCTTAGCAGATTGGAGACGCGATGAGCAAGGCTACGAGGACGGACACGCAGTCGCCTGCGCTGCACGCTGCCGACAGCCACGACCTGATCCGCGTGCAGGGCGCGCGCGAGAACAACCTCAAGGACATCAGCGTCGAGCTCCCGAAGCGCCGCATGACGGTCTTCACCGGCGTCTCCGGCTCGGGCAAGAGCTCGCTGGTGTTCGGCACGATCGCCGCGGAGTCGCAGCGGATGATCAACGAGACCTACAGCGCCTTCGTGCAGGGCTTCATGCCGACGCTGTCGCGGCCGGAGGTCGACGTGCTGGACGGCCTGACGACCGCGATCATCGTCGACCAGGAGCGGATGGGCTCCAACCCCCGCTCCACCGTCGGCACCGCCACCGACGCCAACGCGATGCTGCGCATCCTGTTCAGCAGGCTCGGGAAGCCGCACGTCGGACCTCCGACGGCCTACTCGTTCAACGTCCCGAAACGGACCGCGAGCGGGGCGATGAACGTCGACAAGGGCAGGGGGGAGCGGCTCGTGGTGCGCAACGCCGTCTACCACGGCGGTATGTGCCCGCGGTGCGAGGGCATGGGCTCGGTCAACGACTTCGACCTGTCGGCTCTGTACGACGACAGCTTGTCGCTCAGCGAGGGCGCGCTCACCATCCCCGGCTACAGCATGGACGGCTGGTACGGCCGCATCTTCAGCGGCTCCGGCTTCGACATGGACAAGCCGATCAGCAAGTTCAGCAAGAAGGAGATGCACGACCTGCTCTACAAGGAGCCGACCAAGATCAAGGTCGAGGGCATTAACCTGACCTACGAGGGCGTTATCCCCAAGATCCAGAAGTCGATGCTCTCCAAGGACGTCGACGCGCTACAGCCGCACGTCCGCGCCTTCGTGGAGCGGGCGGTGACGTTCACCATCTGTCCCGAGTGCGACGGCACCCGACTCAGCAAGGAAGCCCGGTCGTCGAAGATCTACGGGAAGAACATCGCCGACGTCTGCGCGATGCAGATCAGCGACCTGGCCGACTGGGTCCGCGACCTCGACGAGCCGTCGGTGGCCCCGCTTCTCACCGGGCTGCAGCACCTGCTCGACTCGTTCGCGGAGATCGGGCTTGGCTACCTCTCGCTGGACCGGCCGGCGGGCACGCTGTCCGGGGGCGAGGCGCAGCGGACCAAGATGATCCGCCACCTCGGCTCCTCGCTCACCGACGTCACCTACGTCTTCGACGAGCCCACCATCGGCCTGCACCCCCACGACATCGAGCGGATGAACAACCTGCTGCTCCAGCTGCGCGACAAGGGGAACACCGTGCTGGTGGTCGAGCACAAACCCGAGACCATCGCGATCGCCGACCACGTCGTCGACCTCGGCCCCGGCGCCGGCACCGAAGGCGGTACCGTCTGCTTCGAGGGCACGGTCGAGGGTCTGCGGGGTGGCGACACCACGACCGGCCGCCACCTCGACGACCGCGCCACCCTAAAAGAGTCGGTGCGGTCGTCCTCCGACACGATGGAGGTCCGCGGCTCGTCGATGCATAACCTCCAGGACGTGGACGTCGACATCCCGCTCGGAGTGCTGTGCGTGCTCACCGGCGTCGCCGGTTCCGGCAAGAGCTCGCTGGTACACGGCTCAGTCGCCGGGCGCGACGGCGTGGTGGTCATCGACCAGGGGGCGATCCGCGGTTCACGGCGGAGCAACCCGGCGACGTACACCAAACTGCTCGACCCGATCCGCAAGGCGTTCGCCAAGGCCAACGGCGTGAAGCCGGCGCTGTTTAGCTCCAACTCCGAGGGCGCCTGCCCCACCTGCAATGGCGCCGGCGTCATCTACACCGACCTGGGCGTCATGGCCACCGTCGAATCCACCTGCGAGGAGTGCGAGGGGAAGCGGTTCCAGGCGTCGGTGCTGGAGTACACGCTGGGCGGCCGGAACATCGCCGAAGCGCTCGCGATGCCGGTCAGCGAGGCGACCGCGTTCTTCAGCAGCGGCGACGCCAAGGTGCCCGCGGCGCACAAGATCCTGTCCCGGCTCACCGACGTCGGGCTCGGCTACCTCACCATCGGCCAGCCGCTCACCACGCTGTCCGGCGGCGAGCGGCAGCGGCTCAAGCTGGCCACCCGCATGGCCGAGAAGGGCGGCGTCTACGTCCTCGACGAGCCGACCTCCGGCCTCCACCTCGCCGACGTCGAGCAGCTGCTCGGCCTGCTCGACCGGCTCGTCGACTCCGGCAAGTCGGTCATCGTCATCGAGCATCACCAGGCGGTCATGTCGCACGCCGACTGGATCATCGACCTCGGCCCCGGCGCCGGCCACGACGGCGGCCGGATCGTCTTCGAGGGCACGCCCGCCGACCTCGTCGCCGCCCGCTCGACCCTCACCGGCGAACACCTCGCGGCCTACGTCGGCACCTGACCGAGGCCCCCGCGGACACCGTGAGACGAGGCTCATCTGTTTCGACTCGTCCCACTCGCGAACCGATAAGTGATGTTGTCCCAGCGACGAGCACAGACAGGCTCTTGACAACCCAGGTATCCAGATATAGGGTAGGGGGGTATAGTACCTGAGAAGAGAGGAAGGAACGGTGCTAGGAGAACGGGAGCGGGCCACGGTCGAGATACCGGTCGAGGGCATGACGTGCGCATCTTGTGTGGGGCGCGTCGAGAAGGCGCTCCGGAAGGTTGAGGGCGTGGAGTCCGCGACGGTCAACCTCGCCACGGAGAAGGCGAGGGTCTCCCTGGGCTCGGCTGAAGGGCCGGGCTTTGACGAGCTGAGGGAGGCTGTGGAGAAGGCGGGCTACAAGGTCGGCGAGGTGGAAGAACCAGGGTTGGCGCATTCCGTCGGGGGGGCGCATCCCGGCTCCGGCGCGGAGGCTGGCCCCAGGGAACGCGGGCGGGAGGCGGAGCTCGAGGACCTCAAGAGAAAGTGGATCGTCAGCCTGGTGCTCGGCGTGATCATGATGCTCGAAATGTATCTGCCGTTCGGGCCTGGAATAGAGATCGTGGCGCCGATACTCCTGATCCAGGCGTCCATCGTGCAGTTCTGGGCCGGGGCCACGTTCTACAAGGTGGCCTGGGACTCGGCGAAGCACGGCGGAACCAACATGAGCACGCTGGTCGCGGTCGGCACCAGCGCCGCCTATGGCTACAGCGCGTTCGTCACGCTTTGGCCGGACCTGAGCGCTTCGTGGGGGTTCCCTTTCTACCTGTACTTCGAGGTAGCGGTAATCGTCGTCGGTTTGGTCCTGCTCGGACGGTGGCTGGAGGCGCGGGCCAAGAGGCAGACGGGTGCTGCCATAAAGGCGCTCATGGGACTTAGGGCCAGGACGGCGCGCGTGATCCGGGACGGCACAGAGCTAGACGTCTCCGTAGAGGACGTACGTGTCGGCGACCTGGTGCGGGTACGCCCTGGGGAGAAAGTGCCGGTGGACGGCGTCGTCGTCGAGGGCTTCTCGGCGCTCGACGAGAGCATGCTCACGGGTGAGAGCCTCCCGATCGAGAAGACGCAGGGCGGCAGGGTTATAGGCGCCACGCTCAACAAGACCGGCGGTTTCTTCATGCGGGCCGAGAAGGTCGGGTCCGAGACGGCGCTCGCCCAGATCGTGCGCCTGGTGGAGGAGGCGCAGGGCTCTAGGGCCCCGATGCAGCGGATGGTCGACACCATCTCCTCCTATTTCGTGCCAGCGGTTCTGGCGCTCGCCGCTTTGACGTTTTTCGCCTGGCTCATTTTCGGGCCGTCCCTGATCTTCGCGCTCACGGCGACGATAGCGGTGCTCATAATCGCGTGCCCTTGCGCCCTTGGCCTCGCGACGCCGACGGCGATCATGGTCGGCACAGGAAAGGCCGCCGAGAACGGCGTCCTGGTCAAGGGCGGAGAGGCGCTCGAGATGACACGCAAGATAGACGCCATCGTCCTCGACAAGACCGGCACCCTCACCCGCGGAAAGCCCGCCGTCACGGGGATCTTCGCGGCCGATGGGTTCACCGAGAAGGGACTGCTGCGCGTGGCCGCCGCCGCGGAGGTTGGCTCCGAGCATCCGCTCGCCGAGGCCATCGTGGCGCGAATGAAAGAGTCGGGTATCGACCTCCCGAAGGCCGAGGCCTTCGAGTCCGTCACCGGCAAGGGGATCAAGGCGACGGTGGAAGGTCGCGAGGTCCTCGTCGGCAATCGCGCGATGATGGACGCGGCCGGCGTTAGCCCGAACGGCCTGAATGGGCGGGCCGGTGAGCTGGCGCGCGGAGGCGCGACGCCGATGTACGTCGCCGTGGGCGGGGAGGTCGCCGGCCTGATCGCCGTCGCTGACACCCTCAAGCCCGAATCGAGCGAGGTCGTCGAGGAGCTCGGGGCCCTAGGCCTCGAAGTGTGGATGCTAACCGGCGACAGCCGCGCCACCGCCGAAGCGATAGCCGCCGGGGCCGGCATAAGCCCGGATCGTGTGCTCGCCGAGGTGTTGCCGGAGGAGAAGGCGGCGAAGGTGGCTGAGCTGCAAGGACGGGGCAAGACCGTGGCGATGGTCGGAGACGGGATAAACGACGCCCCTGCGCTCGCCCGCTCCGACCTGGGTGTCGCGATAGGGACCGGCACCGACGTGGCCATGGCCGCCTCGGACATCACCCTCATCGGCGGGGACCTCAGGAACATCGTCACCGCGATCTCTCTTTCTCGCAAGACGGTGGGCAAGGTGAAGCAGGGTCTCTTCTGGGCCTTCGCCTACAACGTCGCCCTGATCCCGGTCGCCGCGGGCGCCCTCTACCCGTTCTTCGGCGTGCTCTTGAGCCCGGTCCTGGCGGCTGCGGTGATGGCGATGAGCTCGGTGAGCGTCGTTACGAATGCCCTCAGGCTGCGCTCGTTCCGGCGCCCCGAGAGCGCCAAGGAGATACTGAACCCACCCTTGCGCGCCCGCGTCGGCGAGGTCGCCTACCTCGGCGGCATAGCCGTCGTCGCCCTCGGCATAGGAGCCGCGGCGCTCTTCCTGGTCCCAGCCGGGCACAGCGAAATGCCAGCGGGACAGGGTCCCGGCCCGGAGAACGCCTGCACACCCGACCGCGCACCCTGCGGCGTACCCGCCGGGATGGGGACTACACGTCCTTGATACCCCCACCGGGTATGAGTACAATCCTGGGAAACGGGGAGCCGGGCGACGTCTCCCCCTTCCGAGGAGGCGAGCAGACGATGGTGGAGCGGGTCAAGACGGAGCACGAACCTACCCACGGCTACATAAAGGAAGGCGACAAGGAGAAGCTCAGGAATCGCCTGAGGCGCATAGAGGGGCAGGTGCGGGGGGTGCAGCGGATGATCGAGGAGGAGAAATACTGCGTGGACATCCTCACCCAGATCAGCTCCTATATCGCCGCCTCCGAGAAGGTCGCCTCCCTCGTCCTACGGGACCACATGGACCACTGCGTGAGGGAGGCGGTGGAGGACGGGTCGAAGGCCGACGAGAAGATAGAGGAGCTGGCCGAAGCGGTCGAGCGGTTCGTAAAGCTGGACTGAGCCGCGCCGAACCGCAAAGGTGTGGGGGCCTTAGCCACCAAGAAGGGAGATGACGAAGACCACCGTGCTTGCGGTGCCGGACATGACCTGCGGTCACTGCGAGACGAGCGTGAACGTCATGCCATCGTGCGCCCGCGGTTTGCAGAGTCTCAATGTATCTGTAAACCGCTTTAGTGCGAAGTTTCGCCGCGTGTTTCGTCTACGTGGCTGGTGGCCGTCAATGCAGAAGGCGCGACGTGGCGGGCTAGCTGCACCAACCCTCGACTGGTGCCTACCACCCGCATCTCGTCGCCGGGAACGATCGTCAAATCCAGCACCGGGAACGGAATTGACCCAACCGCTATGACGCGCGCCTGGCAGGTCTCTTCGAGGGTCCTCACGTCCGTCTCTCCCTCTGCGGTCAGGTCTACGATCTGGAGGACCTCGGCGCCTATGGGGAGCACGGCTGCGGGCCGGCGTCCGAAGATGGCGGCGACGAAAGCGGGGGCGGCGAGCGCGGAAACGCTGCGGGAGAGGTAGATGCCGGTGCCACGCTCAACCCTCGCGGCGAGGTCAGGATCAAACATACGCAGCACCACCCGCAGCCCGGGGGCCCGCGCCTGGGCCAGCAGCGCGCACTGGAGGTTGGCCATGTCGTCTTTGGTCACCGCCAAAAGCGCCCGCGCCGACCCCAGTCGAAGACCGTCGAGTGTCGTACCGGCCGACATGTCGCCGATGATTACCGGGAGACGCAACCGCTTGACGAACGCCGCATCGAGGGCATCCTCGTCGCGCTCGACGGCAACGCAGCGGATTCCCGCCTCGGACAGAGCCTCGATAATAGTGGATCCGGTCGTGCCTACGCCGCAGACGACGACGTGGTCGCGTTTGGGAACCGGGTACTGTCCCAGCGCCCGGACGAGCCGGGCTCCGACGATGGCGTCGGTGACCAGACCGAACACGAGCGCGAGCGTGAGCGCGCCGAACATGATCATGGCGATCCCGAATACCTTGAGCGGGGCCGATGCTTCCAGCAGGTTGATGTCGCCGTAGCCCACCGTCGCAACGGTCACGACCACGAAGTAGAGGGCGTCGAGCAGGCCGAGCCCCAGGTAACGGTTGAACATCAAGGTGCTTGAAACTATGAGGAACCCGAACATTACGCCGACGACCGCGAGCCGGCGATCCAGGATGCCGACCGTTCCCCGGATAAGTACCCACCACGTCTGCGACAGGCGCGTGGCCATGGTGAGTAACCCCTCGTTCTGGGTGGCGGCGAGACTGTCGAGGCCGCCGGTAGCCTCCTCCGAACCCGACTCGCCGGACTCCGCCGGGCCGCGATCCACAATGCCGACCACCCGCGGAGCGTCGACGGGGAAGATCTCGGGTTCGCCCGCCTCGGACTCGGCCTCCGCGAGCGCCAGCCAGAGATGGGGATCTCCGCCTTCGACCTCCTGCACGGCGACCTGCCGGTCGCCCGCGCGTAGCTCGAAGCCGACGCTGCCACGCAGCGCCGCCTCGACGAAGGCGGGGGCCGCGAGCTCCGTCGCTGACAGCACTGTCACGTCTCCCAGCAGGCCGCGGATGGCGCCGGCAAGAGAGGTGTTGAAGAGGCGCAGGACGACCCTGGCTCGGGAGCCAGTTCCTGCAACTCGAGGGCGATGTGCAGGTTGACAAGGTCCGCGCCGCCGAGCAGGCCGCACACGGAGGCCCCATCCACGCCCGCCTCCCTGAGCGTGTCCTCGTGTTCGGGATCGCCGACGACCAGCGGTATCCCCGCAGCCCGTGCCGCACGGGCAAATGGCGCCTCCAGCTGGGCGCAAACCGCTGTCGTCGTCACTCCAAGCTCGCACAGTTCCTGAAGTACGCGAACCCCGAGACCGTCATTCCCCACCAGGACGACGCGACCACCAGGGCGCGATTCTCCAGATTCGCTAGTCATCGCATGTACTCTATGGGGCTCTCCCGTTCGCCCTGGCTACGCGAGAAAGTATATCCTCTTCATCCTTCGGTCGCGCCCCCCATACCACGCATAGTCATGCGTCCAGCCGCCCGCTGCCCTACTCGGTACGATCTTCGCTGTGCTCCCGATGATCGACGTGCTCTGGGCTACTCCTTACTGGCCGGCGCCCTGGAGGTGACGCACGTGCGTTGCGGAAACTCTCCAGCGTCAAGGCAACCCCAACCTCCCCCCGCCACCAAACTCGAGAATCCATCATACGCGCAACTATCCTTCCCATCAACGGATTGGTATATACTGATGGTAGATACCATCAGGAGGTTTGAATGGACACAGCCAAACTTTTCAAGAGCGGCCGCAGCCAGGCGGTGAGGCTACCCAAGGAGTTCCGCTTCGAGGGGGAGGAGGTCTTTATAAAGAAGGTGGGGGAGGCGGTGGTGCTACTCCCGCGCGAGGACGCGTGGCGCACGCTCTACGAGAGCGTGGGGGATTTCTCGGAAGACTTCATGGCCGAAAGGAATCAGCCGGTGGACCAGCAGGAGCGGGAACCGCTGTTCGGCTGATGCCATCGTCTGTGAGCTGGACGAAGCGGACGAATAATCTGACGGGGATCTCATGGCACGTCTGAGCCGTCTATTCGACACGAACATCTGCATATATCTGATCCGGCAGCGTTCGACAAGAGCTTTGGAGCGGTTCGAGGAGTTCGAGGTAGGCGAAATCGGGGTCTCGGTAATAACTGTCTCGGAGCTGCGCTATGGTGTGCACAAGAGTGCGCGCCGGCAACAGAATAGTAGAGCGCTCGAGCAGTTCCTGCTGCCGCTCGAGGTAGTTGGCTTTAGCGAGGAGGCAACGAAAGACTACGGCCGCATCCGGGCAGCCCTCGAAAGGCAAGGCACGCCGATAGGTCCATTGGACACCCTGATCGCCGCACACGCCCTGAGCCTGGGTACTACCCTCGTTACCAACAACACCCGCGAATTCGAACGCGTGCCCGGTCTCCGGATAGAAGACTGGACAGCCTCCTGAAGGTCCTTGAAAGTCTAGAATGGCTTCTATAAATGTGCATTCTTATCGCCACGGTCGGCGGGCTGATGCCGACTGTGTTCCCTTCTCCAAAGCTCTCGCTAATTTGCAGGTAAAGCGTAGAGCCGAAGAAGAAGAAGTCGGGGAAGCTATACACTCCTGTCCATGAGCGAGAGTACCGAGCGTGAAGTTCCCCTGGCCCTGATGGTCCAAACGCCCGACGAGCCCGGCGCGCTGCACGCCCTTACCAGGGTGCTCCTCGACCATGAGGCGAACATAACCCACATCGACATCGCCGAGCGGCGGGGAGGGCTCTCGACGGTCTACTTCGAGCTCGAGGACGTCGCCGGCGAAGCCGCTGACGTGCTCATCGGTGACGTGGAGGCGCTGCCCATCGTGAGGGCGGCCGAGCGGGCGCCCTCTTTCCAGAAGGTGTACGGCAAGCGGATCATCGTGGTCGGTGGCGGGGCGCAGGTGGGCCAGGTGGTAGTTGGCGCGGTCGCCGAGGCCGACAGGCACAACATTCGCGGAGAGAAGATCTCCGTCGACACCATCCCCCTGGTCGGCGAGGAAGAGCTCGCCGCTGCGACACGCGCCGTGGCCCGCCTGCCGCGGGCAGTGGCGCTGGTCCTGGCCGGTGCGCTGATGGGTGGGGAGGTCGCCCGCGCGGTCCACGAGATCCGCGAGAAAGGGATCATCGTGCTCTCGCTCAACATGCCAGGCAGCGTTCCTGATGCCGCCGACCTGGTGGTGAGCGACCCGGTCCAGTGTGGCGTGATGGCCGTTATGGCAGTCTCCGATTCTGCCCTCTTCGATATCACCCGCCAGCGGGGTCGGCGCTATTAGGCCGCGCGGGAGATGCGCCAGCTCGGCGCTTAGTCACTGCCTCGACTCAGGCCTGCCTGGCAGGATCTATCGTGTTGGTGCGAGTCATCGAGCACGGTAGGAGGCGCCGAGTAGCGCTCCGTCAAATGCGGCCCTTGCATAGACGCGCTCCAACACCCATGAGTGGTCGAGGCGGCCGATGTTGAGCAGCTGGCAGTCGCCGTGGTACTCGTGAGCGTAGAATGGGTTCTAGATCACGCGTTTGTCTCTTCCCGGGCGGCGAAGGCGAAGCCCTCGTAGTCGTTGTCAGCGATATCGTCGCACTTCTTGCGGTAGGGTCCGACGAAGCTGAGGTTGGGCAGGAACACGCGCGGCTTGCCGGGGATGTTGGCGCCCATGTACCAGGTGTCGGCCGTCGGGAACAGCGTGGCCTCGGCCAGCTCCTGGTTGTGGGCCACCCATGCGTCCTCGGCCTCCACGGTGGCCTCGATGATCTTCGGCGCCCCGTTGGCGCATATCGCCGATGATCCGTGAGATGAACTCGACGTGCTGCTCGATGGAAACCGGCATGTTGGAGAGCACCGACGGGCTCTGCGGCCCGGTGATGGTGAACATGTTGGGGTACCCGGCGCTGGTAAGTCCGAGGTAGGTGCGTGGTCCCTCGGCCCACTTGTCGCGCAGCAGCTGCCCGCCGCGGCCGCGGATGTCGATCTTGTTCAGTGGACCGGTCATCGCGTCGAACCCGGTGGCGTAGATGATGGCGTCGAACTCGTACTCCGCGCCGTCCTTCAGCTTGACCCCGGTCGGCGTGATCTCGGCGATCGGGTTCGACCTTCACGTCGACCAGGTGGACGTGCGCCAGGTTGAACGTCTCGTAGTAGCCGGAGTCGAGCGGGTTGCGCTTGCAGCCGAACGGGTAGTCCTTTGGGATTAGCAACTCGGCGGTCTCCGGATCATCGACCTTCTCGCGGATCCGCTCATGCAGGAACTCCCGAATCTTGGCGTTCGCCTCGTCGGTGAAGAACATGTCGGCGTATCTGCCGAGCCAGATCCCGAACCCGCCTTCGTCCCAGCGCTTCTGCAGCTCCCGCTCGCGCTCTTCGTCTGTGAACTCCAGCGCGCCCTTCTCCTCGAAGTACAGCTCGAACCCGAAGTTGGACTCGCGCAGGCGCTGCCAGATCCCCTCGAAGTCCTCGCTGCGGGTCTGCTTGACCTCATGGGTCCACGGGGCCGTTGTTGGCCGGGACGATGTAGTTAGCGGTGCGCTGGAATATGGTGAGGTCGTCTGCCTCCTCGGCGATCAGCGGTACGGCCTGTACCGCGCTCGCGCCGGTGCCGATGATGCCAACCCGCTTGCCTGTGAAGTCGACCTTCTCGTGCGGCCAGTGCCCGGTGTGGTACGTCTCGCCCTGGAACGAGTCGATGCCCTCGAACGGCGGGGTGTTCGAGGCCGACAACGCCCCGACGCCGGTGACGACGGATGCGGCGGTGACCGAGTCGCCGGCATCCGTCGTCACCGTCCACGTGTTCGTGGCTTCGTCGAACGTGGCTCCGGTGACCCTGGTGTTGAACTGTATGTCGCGGTACAAGTCGTACCGCTCGGCGACGTGCTCGAGGTAGGCCCGGACCTCGTGCTGCTCCGGGTAGCGCTCGCTCCAATCCCACTCCTGCCAGAGTTCCTCGTCGAAGGAGTAGCAGTAGATGTAGCTGTCCGAATCACTCCGCGCGCCAGGATAACGATTCCAGTACCACGTCCCGCCGACGCCGCTGCCAGTATCATAGACCCGCGCCGAGAGGCCCATCTTGTTGCGCAGGCTGTAGAGCATGTACAACCCCGAGAACCCAGCGCCGATGATGACCGCGTCGAAGTCGGTGGTGGCCGGCTCCGTGCCGGATTCCTGATGGTCCTGCTGTACGTCAGTCAAATCTTCCTCCTCCTGGTCTTGGTTCAGAGTGCATTCTCTCTACGCTGGCATACCGCCGGTACCGGCACGCTTAATCCTGCCCACCAAATAGCCTTCGCCAGGACCCCTTGTTTCTCTCTAGTTCCTTTCGCAGCCGGTTCGCTTCTGCGTGCAGCCGATCAGCGCGTTCGCGTTCCTGATGGTGCCCCTCTCGCTCCTGTTCCAGCTCGGCTAGCAGGAGCTCCCTCTCTTCTATCTCGGTTCGCCGGGCGCGATCCAGACGGCTCCTCAGATGTCCAACCTGCCTGTGGAGATCACCCAACTCGTCCACGAGTTCCCGGAGCATCTCGGCAGACTGTCCTTGGTACTCATCAGTATCGTCCTCGGAAGAGGACTCGGCGGATACCCGCTCGTCTGCGGCGTGCTTGGGGATCTTCCACCGACCGCTCTGCGGGTCTCGTTCTCCTTCTATATCTCCGGCATCGAGTCTTTCCAGGAGACTACGCTGGGAAACCTCGAGGATCTGCGCCGCCTCTGGGAGCGTATAAAAGTCCCTTGCTGGCATCGTTCCTGCTCTATTCTGCGACTGGCCTATCCCGCGAGCATGCATACTAACAGAACTGCTCGCCCCGTTCGGCCGGCCGCTACTCGGCCCACTCTACCTTCGGCATCCCCGCGAGGTCGAACTCTTCGATCCTCTCTCGCCCGAGTACTTCCAGCTCTCGCAGGCAACGCTCGCTCTCGCGCACGAGCCGTGCCACGTCGATACCAAGGGCTTCTGGCTCGAATTCTCTCAGGCGCACAGAACCGTTACGCAAGAGTCCGGTGGCCCCGCGCCAGTTACCGTTCTGGAGGTGGTAGAAGCCCACGCCGACTTGAAGGATGCCCTGGTAGAGGAAGCGGACGCGTCGTGACTCCTGCATCCAGGCCTCTTCGAGGTACTCGTGGCACTCGTAGAACTCGCCCTTATTGAACTCCTCTATACCCTTGAGGACGAGGTCGGGCAACCCTTCGGGAGGGCCCTCCGATGCCTCTCCGGCCACCCTTCCGCTAGCCGCAGCCGCAGCCCCCGCCGCAGCAGCCGCCGCCGGCCATCCTGGCGTCCATCACGGGGTTCGTCGAGAGGGCCGAGGACCCAGGCGTTATAGAGGCGAAGTTGGAGATCACACGCCGCGATTCCGTCGAGCCACACTCAGGACACGCCGCGGGCTCATCCGCGTCGCTCATCGGGCGCATGAGATCGAAGCGATCCTCGCAGCCCGCGCACTTGTACTCGTAGAGAGCCATCTCTATCCCACCTCTCGGTCAACTGGTCTCACAGCACATCTATTGTACCGTCCCCCGCGACCCTATGGGAGTCCCGCTATCTGCGGGCACGATGGGCGTCAGGAGGCCGGCCGAGCGGCTTGGGATCTTACCCGGCGTTAAGGTTCCGTTAACTCTGTCGAAAGAGAGGCGGCGCCGATAAACGAAGATGGTAAGCTGCGCGTACAGTTGGAAGCCGGTGCCCGCCTTTCAGGGGTAATGGGGAAAGGGAAAGGAGAAGCGTGGGCACCGGCTACTCGATTCATATCGCACATAGTCGTTCTGTCAAGGCCGGAAGCCACCGACCCTCTCACAAATCCGTCTTCCGTGGGTACGTGGTACGCTGCGACCACCAGACTCAAACCCTGTTAGTCCTCTCCGCACAACTGCGGTAAACTCGCCCCACTAGGCTCGTTTGGGGCCGTAGCTCAGTCGGGAGAGCGCCGCCTTTGCACGGCGGAGGTCAGGGGTTCGAATCCCCTCGGCTCCACTCCGAAAATGTAGTTATTTGCAGGTTAGAACTCCCGAGGTCAATAAGAGAGCCTTAGTTTTATTGCCAGTTACCTGACAGTTACCCGACTCCAGAGCTTCACTCCATCGCCCCCGCGGCCTGATCGCCCATCGGGGCATCAAGTGAGAATAGGTATCCAAGGTGATGGCTATGGTGGCATGCCCGAGAAGCTCTTGGACGATCTTGGGCTGGACTTTGCGGCCAAGAAGCAACGTGGCGCAGGTGTGACGCAGGTCGTGGAAGCGTATCTCGGGCAGTCTAGCCCTCTCGAGTAGTGGCTTGAAGGATCGATTCACTAACCCACCTTACGCAGGAGCCAGAGTGTAGAGTTGGAGCATGATGAACAGAGAGCTTCTCGAACTGTACTCCGACTACCTGTTGAGCGCCTTTTCCCACACCACCGCCACCGGCCTCTCGGCGATGACCTCTGGGCAGCCGTATCCCACGACAGGATCACCCGCTTCCTCGCCTCCGAGGAGTTCGGTTCAGCCGCGTTGTGGGGTGCACCCATTCGACCGGACAGCTCTGTAAGTCAACTTCTCTGGAGATTGGATGTAGAGTTACATCCACATAGAGGAGGAGAGATTTCGTCGAGGCGCAGGAGAAACCACACCAGGGAGTTCAAACTTCAGTGCTGTCGCCAGGCGGCCACCGGCGAACCCCTGCTCAGATCTGCTGCGAGCACAACCTCTCAGAGAGCGTGCTCCTCAAATGGCGCAAGGAGTACGACGCTCGCGGAGAAGCAGCCTTCAGCGAAAAGCAGCTTTCGGGCAACGAAGCTCTGGAGGCGAGGGTCGCGGAACTGGAGCGCTTCTGCGGCAAGCTTGCCCTGGAGAACGAGATCCTAAAAAAGGGGCTCTCCAGGCACCACTTCGGCAGCGGCACACCATGATCAAAGAGGCTAGAGCAGAGCATCCCGGGGTGTCCATCAAGGAGCTGTGCGAGCTGTTTTCGGTGAGCCGTTCATGGTACTACGAGCGTCCTCCTTCACAGGAGAAAGTCCACAAAGATCTCAAACTCCGCGACGCCGTAGAGCGAATCGTTCTGGAGTTTTGGGTGACCCGGCCACCCCCCCCGCCGCGCCCATAGGCGAGGCTGGATGGTGAACCACAAGCGGGTCTTGCGCATCATGCGCCAGGAATCGCTGCTTTGCCAATTGCGGCGCCGCTTCAAGGTGACCACCGACTCGGCCCACTCCTTCGGGAGCCATCCGAATCTCCTCAAGGACGTAGAACTCGATGGCCCGCATCCAGGGCTGGATCTCGGACATCACCTACGTGCGGCTACCTACCACCTTTGCTATCTGGTGGTCTCTTTATAGGCATTTGCCGGTGCGGGGCCTTCGAGTGCAAAACAGGGCGTGAGCTTTGGTGTTTGACATGGTGCTTTTTAGTTGTGGCAGTTGGGGCTTCATCATACTCACAGGCAGAGAGATCAGTGAGCAGAACAAGTTGAACAGGTAAATTATCAACATGTGGTGTCAGTGAATACAAAGCGGAGAGCTTTTTGGGATTAAACGGAGGAACCGATTGAAGCATTACGCGATCCGAGTAAGCCGACACAGCGAGTTGATAAGGAGCTCACAACGAGAGTCATCAGTTTGATACTGGCGTCAGAGAAATTGGAGCACAAGGCCGAAGGCCGGAGTCAGGTGACGGTTGGATGGGTTCACACCATTGTGGCAGCTGGTGAAGCCGATGGTGCGTCAGCTAGAAGACGAGAGCGAACAGAGCGGCGTGCTGATCATCGACGACACCATCGAGGAGAAGCCCTACACCACGAAAGCGAGCTCCTCTGTTTGCACTACGATCACTCAAAAGGTCGATCCGTCAAGGGCATTAACCTCATTAGCGCACTCTACCAGGCGGGGGAGAACTCCCTCCCGGTGGCCTTTGAGTTGGTCAAAAAGAGCGAGTGGATCTTCAACGACAAACGAAAGAAGTGGCAAAGGAAGAGCCCTCACATCAGACCAACAACGAGATGTATAGAAGGATGCTTTCAGCTTGCCAGAACAACCGGCTGAAATTCCGCTACGTCCTCTCGGATGTCTGGTATTCGGCCTCGGAGAACATGAGCTACATAAAGGAGGAGTTTGAAAAAGAGTTCATCATGCCAGTAAAGAGTAACCGCAAGGTGGCTCTGAGCTTAGAGTACAAGAAGCAGGGAGCCTACGAGCGAGTCGGATCTCTGGAACTGGAGCCGAACACGGTGATGAAGGTCTATCTGGAGCAAGTGGGCTTCGCGCTGCTCCTATGCAAGCGAGTCTTCAAGAACGAGGACGGAAGCGAAGGCGTTGTGTATCTGGTTGGCAGCGACCTGACCCTCGATTACGAGCGAATGAGCACGATCTACCAAGGACGGTGGAAAGTGGAGGAGTATCATAAGTCGTTGAAGGTAAATGCCGCACTCGCCAGGTCGCCGACCAAGACCATCAGAACGCAGGGCAATCACGTCTTCGCCTCGATCTGGGCGTTCGTGAAGTTTGAACGGATGAAGCTCACCACGGAGATGAACCACTTCGCCCTTCGTTCTCGGTTGTGTGTCAAAGCCGTTCAAGCAGCTTTTCAAGAGTTACAGGATCTGCGGCTATCTCAAGTCCGTGCGTAAGGTGAGTTACTAACGCTGACCTGTATTGTTTCTTTCCACCGCAACCCCCTTCCTTAGGCACGGCGGAACGAATCGGGCACTAGCACACGTGCGAGGAACCATTTCAAGGATACCTAAAGTACCCACGGGCCCTTCCTCACTCCCCGGATGATCCTTGCCAGTTGAAGAACATTTAAGGCTGCTCTGAAGGACCTGTGGATCCTCTGGGGCGTCACCCTACCGCTCGCCCGTCCTCCTTCAGACACGTTACCATGTACCACACTTGCACTCACACGAGGGGATCGAGAACTTGACGAGCGAACTTGGGGCCGCCCTCTCGGCGGCCAGGAAGGCGGGCGAGGTGCTGCGTGCCGGCTTCGGTGCCGAACACGCCATCACCTACAAGGGTGAGGTGGACCTCGTCACGGAGGTGGACGAGGAAGCAGAGCGGGTGATAAGGGAGGAGCTCTTGGGAACCTTCCCTACCTACGGAATGCTGGCCGAGGAGGGAGGAGAGCTTGCGGGCAAGGAAGACGCCCGCTGGATCGTGGACCCCTTGGACGGCACCACCAACTATGCGCACCGGCTCCCCATCTTCGCTGTCTCCATAGCACTCGAGAGGTCCGGTGAGGTGGTCTTGGGTGTGGTACACGACCCGATGCACGAGGAAACCTTCGTCGCCGAGCGAGGCCGAGGCGCCACCCTGAACGGCAAGCCCATCCGAGTATCGGATACCGACGAGCTCATCAGGGCACTTATCGTGACCGGTTTCCCCTACGATCGTGCTGATATGCCCGAGGCACTGAAGCTCTTTGGACGCTTCGCGGCGACCACCCGGGGCATGAGGCGCTTGGGTTCTGCGGCGCTTGATTTATGCTATGTGGCTGCGGGGAGGCTGGACGGCTACTACGAACGGAGCATCTGGCCGTGGGATCTCGCTGCGGGGAGCATGATACTCGAGGAGGCTGGCGGTAAGGTCACGGACTACCGAGGAGGCAAGCTAGACCTCGATGGCAGAGAGATAATGGCGAGCAACGGACGCCTGCATCCGGCCATGACGAGGTTGACGGGAGAGAACGACCAACGTGGTGATTAGTCCTGCCCAACTATTTCCGCCGCAACCCCCTCTTTAGGAGCAGCGGAATGAAACAGTGCTCCGCACATGGGCCCTGTCGCTACCCTCTTGTAAAATGTTCCCACTATGGTGGATCGACCATGAGCTTCCTCAGTGAGCTTCAGGCCGACGATCAGAGAAGATACCTGCAGAATCTCTGAGTTGTTTAAGACTACCTCCGTATACTCCGAGCACCTGTGGAGCATGAGGGCCTCAGAGTACCCGGGCCTGACCCAAGGCCGTAAGGTGAAACGTTTGTGTGACCGGTGCGGCGTGTTTCGGGCAGGTCATTTGGCACCTACTGCTAGATGATTACCCTGGCGCTGATGGGCGATGTCATGCTCGGGCGCAAGGTCGCTGAGGCCCTTAACTATCACATGCGTCCCGAGGAGCCGTGGGGCGACGTCATGCCCCTTCTGGACGCCGCAGACCTACGCATCATCAACCTGGAGTGCGCTATCACGGATAACGAGCAGCCGTGGACCCGTACGCCCAAAGTCTTCCATTTCAGAGCTGAACCTTCTGCCATCGAGACCTTGCGGACGGCCCGAATCGATGCCTGTTCGCTGGCCAACAACCACACTCTAGACTTCGAGGAACAGGGGTTGCTCGATACCCTGGAACACCTGGACGCGGCCAGCATTCGGCATGCCGGAGCGGGCCGCAACCAAGCAGAAGCTGCAGATCCTGCCATCCTCACCGTGCGAGCGGACCATACGCGCCGGGTGGCGATGCTGGCGTTCACGGACAATGAGCCATCCTTTGCGGCCGGCACCGACCGGCCGGGCACGAACTACCTGCCGGTCTCTTTGAAACCGGATGTTCTTCGGCGGGTGGAGAGGGCGGTGTCGGACGTTCGCGAAATGGGGGTGGACACGGTTATATTCTCTAACCACTTGGGCCCGAACATGGTGCAGCGCCCCAAAGCGATCTTCCGCCGGTTTGCCCGGGCCGTCATAGATCTGGGGGTAGACGTCTATTACGGTCACAGTGCGCACGTCTTCCAAGGTGTGGAGATTTACCGTGGCAAGCCCATCCTTTACGATACGGGCGATTTCATCGACGATTACGCGTTGGATCCCAGGCTCCGTAACGACTGGTCCTTTCTCTTTCAGGTTTCCGTAGAAGAAGGCAGATTCGAGCGCCTGGGCCTTACCCCGGTCAAGCTCGCTCGCGCGCGGGTTGACCTCGCTAGGGGCGGTGAGCGAGAAACGATCCTGGACCGGATGGAACGCCTTTCTGCCGAGATGGGCACCGTCTTTGTCCGCCGTGAAGGTGCCCTGGTGCTCGAACGCAGCTAGCGTCCCGCTCCTTCGGCGATCTCGTGTGATCTTGTTTGGCGACGGTCCGTACTCGAACTCGTGCCGGGATCGGCCCCTGCTATAGAAAAGTACAGCCATAGACTCGAAAGGCCGAGGAGTGGTGAAGACCTCCCCGGATGGTGACTACGAAGGCCTGCTACTCCGGGAACGCGTGTACGCCGTAGAGCCTGACGAAGCGGGCCTCGGCGATAGTGCGGAGCCGCACGAACCCTCGAGTGCCCTTCTCGAAGAGGTCCACCTCCTCTCTGCCGCCTGGGCCTACAGGCTGCACCAAGCGCCCTCCCGCGGCGAGCTGGTCCTCAAGTGGCCTAGGGACGGAAGGGAACGCTGCGGCGACCAGGATGGCATCGTAAGGAGCGTGCTCGGGTAGGCCCTTCGTTCCGTCGCCCGTGACGACCTCGGCGTTCGTCACGCCATACCGGGCGAGGTTCTCCCTCGCAGCCTCCGCCACGTCTCCGAAGCGCTCCACAGCCCACACGAAGTCGCAGAGGCGGGCGAGCAGCGCCGTCTGCCAAGCGTAGCCCGCGCCGACCTCCAGCATCCGCTCCGAGCCCGCGAGTCCCAGTGCCTCCACCATCCCCGCTACCAGCGAGGGCTGGGTCGTCACCTGGTCGTGGGGGATGGGTAGCGGCTTGTCCTCGTAGGCTTGCCCGGCGAGGTCAGCGGGGACGAAGCAAGCCCTGGGGACCGCGCGCAGGGCCTCAAGGAGGCGGGGATCACGCACACCCTTGTGGGTGATGGTCCGGACGAGATCCTCCGGCTCGCTCACGGCCCCGCCATCTTACCCTAGCGTTCTGGTTCGAAGGGAGACGAACTCGCCTGGGGACTACCGCTCGACCACGCCCCCCGAGGCCTCCCGGCCGAGCGCCTACTCGAGGACGTCCACTCCGTAACAACGATCGAGCGGATCGCTCGCCAAGCGATGGTCCGGCTTCGGTAGTCTTCCTCTAACTCCTGGATCAGGACCTCTTCTAGGCTCTGACCCAAGAGGCGTTCAGACACAGCGGTGTCGTGCTCTCGGGTGGTCAACCTCGATGACCGATGTTCTGCTGTGGTCCTGCGACCTAGCCAGGACAGCCCCTCCCGCACCGCCAGCGTAACCAATCCCACCGCAAGTGCCTTGCCAACGGGCCCTGGCTTCACGGGCAGGGTATGGCCCATGACCGCTGGGTTACCTTCCCGACGCGCCACGAGATCCCCGCTGGCTCCCAAGGAGGCACCGCACCATCCGCAGAAGCGGTTCTCCGGCGGGTTGGCGTGTCGGCATCGTGGGCAGGGAGCCTGGTCGGTCATGGTCTACTTGTCCTCCTCTCTCGTCCGATCTTCTTCCCACTTTACATCAACCTGCGGACCCATCCACCCTTGCCCCGACCTCCGGACCGGTGGAGTGACCCTAAAGGCTCGATCGCCAGCTATCGCACGTCACAGCCGACCGATACAGATTCGTTCCGCCGCAACTCCCTCCTAAGGGGCGGCGGAATAAATCAGTTGAAGGCGGGGGTAGGCAGGAGATTCGACCCCCGGTCTGTTCCAGAGGCTTGGTCGGCCTGAGCTCGATGCGGGCACAAGCCGTTTTGAAGCTCCGCAGCACCGCATTGGGCCCCTAGCTGCGAGCAGTCTGTTCTTCGGCTACAGCAACGTTTGAAGCGGCTTTGGGGGCCTGATCGGTAAGGAGGCTGGGAAAAGAGAAGGACAACATCCTCGACAAGCGCCGCAAAGTACCGCCCGCACCGACCGCATCGCCCGTTGCTGCCTACTTGCAGGCTTTCTCGCGATCGGTAATACTGTGGGTGATCGACCCTCAGAGGATGGTTACCGACCGCCACGTCAAATAGCGCCCGCGGATCGACCGCCTGGAAATGAGCGGTTTTGCAGGGCTTTCTCCCCGATAACGTTACCGCGGTCGATGCGGTCGCTACTTTCCCGGCCTTTACTATGGGCTCCTGATTGCTCTCCGTGTATCCTTCTGCCGGGGCAACATCGATGCACATGGCAAGCGACTACATCCCTACAAAGATTCCGGGGGACGTCCCTCGGGTGGGCGATCCTGAGGTGCGGGCGTGCGCCCTCAGACCGCCGATCGGGGTCCAGATACCCTTGATCTTTACGAAGCGCCGGATCAGCGGAGCTCCGGTAGGATCTCCTTCTCGAAGAACCGGAAGAAGCCCTCTTGGTCCGGACCGATCTGGTGCATGTAGATCTCGGTGTATCCCGCCTCTTCGTACTGGCGTATCGACTCCAGGTAGGGCTCGGGATCCGGGCCCGTGGGGGGCGTATCTGCCACCATTTCCTCGGTGACGAGGGAGGCGGCCTGTTCGAAGTGTTTGGGGGTGGCGAGCTCCTGGGCGAGCTCACCCGGCAGGCCCATGTTCGGCCACAGCCTGTGGACCATGCGCCGGGCCTCGGATTCATCCTCGTTCCAACAGACCTTCATCTCCCCGAGGCGTGGCTTATTCTCGCCGGCCTTCTTGATAAAGTGGTTGAGGAGATCCGGCTCCGGGGCGGTGCCCACGTAGCCGTCTCCGATCCGGGCTGCTACCTCGATCGCCTTGGGGCCGAAGGCCGAGACGTAGATGGGCGGCGGCTCCTCCGGCAGCGTATAGAGGCGGGCGTTCTCCACGGTGTAGTGTTTGCCGTAGTGCCGCTTGTTGCCACCCTCCCACAGCAGCCTGATCACCTGCACCGCCTCTTCCATCATCTCAAGCCTCACGTCGGTCGGGGGCC
Organism: uncultured Rubrobacteraceae bacterium; assembly: GCA_963808845.1. Classification (GTDB taxonomy): domain Bacteria; phylum Actinomycetota; class Rubrobacteria; order Rubrobacterales; family Rubrobacteraceae; genus Rubrobacter_D. The sequence goes on along the minus strand of CAWEHD010000030.1, from coordinate 59,914 downwards.
AGTGGTCCCCGAGTATGTGCTCGTTGAGGTTCTCGCCGCTGCCGATGCCGAACCAGAAGCGACCCTCCAGCATCGCCGCCGAGGTCGCTGTGGCCTGGGCGATTATCGCCGGGTGGATGCGTATGGTGGGACAGGTGACGCCAGTTCCGAGACGAATATTTTCGGTGGCGGAGGCGATACCCCCGATCACGCTCCACACGAACGCGCTCTCGCCCTGCGCGTCGATCCAGGGGTGGTAGTGGTCCGAGATCCAGGCGGTAGTAAAGCCCGCTTCCTCCGCCCGGCGGGCGTTCCGGACCATCTCGTTGGGTGTCATCTCCTCGCTGGAGAGCACGTATCCCATCTCGGCCATCGGCTGACCCTCCTTTCCGATAACGAACCGCGGGCGCTCTAAGACGCCGGGTTCGCCGCTCCGGTACATACGTCGGTATACCCTCCGAGCGGCAAAACTAACTCCTTGGAGCGATGACCGTCGTTTGCGTGCTAGTTTTTCGCCACTGGCAGAACGCCCCATACAGTAGCCGCAGGACCCCGCACGAGATCAGCGCAAGTGATTGCTCGTACGATTATCAGGAAGCGACGGCAGCCGGCAGCGATCACGGGATCGTGACCGCCGAGTTGTGCCTACGCCGGTAGCCCGTTGGATGCCGCCGCAACCGTATACCTTGCAGCAATTTTCTGGTCTGAGAACTTCTCATGGCACCTCGGGATGGCTGGCTTCGTGCTCAGCCTAGCCCTGCGTCGCAATCTTCCCCTGCTTCTTCGCCCTCGCCCAGGCATCCTGCAACGCCGCAGACTGCTCCGCAGGAGACCTCGTCCCGTCTAAGACCTCCTGGAATCCAGTGAACATCACCTCGTTGAAGTTCTGCGGAGCCAGCACGTCGATGTTGTAGCCAAAGGATTGCGTCTCAGGTGATGCGGAGAGATCTTCTAGAACCTCCCTGAATAGCTCGGGCACATCGAGCCCCTTCGAGTCTACCGGCTGAGCGGGGATCACATTTAACTTCTCGATGATCAGGCGTGCGGTGCTCTCCTGCTGGAGGTAATCGATAAAATCGATCGCACCCTGGAGGGTGCTCGCCTCCTTGGCCACAAACAGCCCCGCCCCCAACCCGGCCGGAGGCGAGATGCCAGAGCCCTCTATGGATGGGAACGGAAAGAAACCAACCTCAAAGTCCTGCACGGCCTGGACGATCTCCGAGACCAGCCACGTGCCGGTCGGTAGCATGGCGGCTTCGCCGGAATAGAACAGAGTGCTGGCCTCATCGAAGGTTACGGCGTTTACGTTCTGGGGATAGTAACCGCTCTCCACGAAGTCCCTGAAGAAGAGGTCGATAGCTCTAACCACCTCAGGAACATCCCACCGCCCGTTCCCATAGAGGATGTCGTCTAGTCCTTGCCGGCCCAGCAGATTGCTCGCCCCTATACTGAATAGGTGGCCGGCGGGGTACTGCTCCCGATTCCCGAAGGCCAGAGGAATGGTGCCCTGCAGCTTGTGCTCTTCAGCGACCCTTCGGAGCTCCTCCAAAGTCTGCGGCTCCTCAGGCATGAGGTCCTTGTTGTAGAAGACGATTATCTCCTCTACCTGATCGGGGACTCCGTAGACGGTGCCGTTGTAGGTGGCTCGCTGCTTGGCCCACTCGTAGATGTCCCAGCCCTTCTCCTTGTAGATTTTCTCCAGGGGATAAACGAGTCCAGTGTCGGCCAGCACGCCGCCGAAACCCGGCCCCGTGTCGAAGGAGAAGACGTCTGCAGACTCGTCGGATCGCAGCCTGGACGGTATGACATTGCTCATCTCATCCGGATCTATTGCCTCGCGCTCCAGGGTGTATTTCGGGTGCTGCTCCTCGAACCTATTGACCTGTATCTCAGTTACCGCCCTCTCTTGGATGGTAGTCTCTTCGGTCCCGGTAAGGAACTTGACGACGTCCCTATTACCACCCAGTCTTCTGCCGCAACCCGCGGCACCGAGAAGCGCCACACCGGTGAGTCCCACGCCGCCGAACCTTAGGAAATCTTTGCGGCTTACCGCCCTTGGCATCTGTCGTTCACTCGCTCTCCTTGGCCTAGCGAAGCGTTTCACTAACGACGTTTGTCTTGTTGCGCAGGCAGGTACGTTGGCCGTGCCGCTTCCGATCATTCTTACAGATAAGAGCTGAGTGCGCTCCGAGTTCCCTTGTGTCTCGAGAGTCCTATGATCACCGCAGCTGCCGCACGCCAACCTGGAAAAGCGTATGCTCTTAGCAACCGGTTCACCTGCGCGGTTCTCCGGAGTCCTCGCCTCTTCTTGGAGCGGGATCCAGGCGCAACCACAAAGAGACGTGGGCTGGCTGCATGGTTTCCCTTACGATCCCTACGAGATCACCGCTCAGGGCGTCGAGGTCCGTCTCGTCTCTAAGCCTGGCCGAGAAGCCCTCCAGCGTCTTTACCGCATCGTACTTCCTACGGAAGAAGCTGCGGTCGATAAAGCCCTGGATGCGGCGCCTCAAAGGGTTGAACAGGGCTGCTATCGCCAGGGTGGAGGCCACCACCACGAACTGGGATCCCTCGTCTGTCAATGCGCGGAAAAGCAACTGGAGCACGACGATGCTGCCGAAGTAGACGCCCGCGAGCACCGCGGTGAGCGAACCGTAGACGAGGGTGCGGTTTATGATGAGGTCTATGTTGTAGAGGTGGTAGCGCAAGATCGCTATACCCACCGCAGCCGGCAAGCCCACGACACTAGCTATTACCAATACGGAACTGACCCGATCCAGCCACACTACGCCCATAGATTCAGAGACCACGTAGGCGAGGGTGGCGCTGGTGGCCAGCACCGCTACGGCGTAAGTGAACCACTTGACCTGCTGGCGCTCTACCCTCTTGGATCTCCTCAACCGTACCAACAACGACGCCGCTGCTATGAGCCCCAGGGCATACACGATCGTCTCCACCGGATTGATAACGTCGGTCGAAACCTCTGTTCCGAGAGGATGGTTTATAAGGTCGAACCCTCTGGCTGTCTCAGGCCAGAGAGCCACCGAGACGGTTCCCGCTACGACCACTACACCGATACCCCACACCGAGGGGCGCCAACGGGATGAAGGCGGTCGTCCATCGGGGAAAAGCAAGGCCAAGAACACGAAAAGCCCCACGTGCAAAACCCACACCCAGGAGGAGATCCAGGCCAGCGTCTCGCCGCCTGGCAACGTGCTCGGCAGGGAGCCTGGCTCCGCTAGAAGTGTGACGATAGCGTACTCGGCGATGAAGATGCGAACGCCCGCCACCACGCCTATCGTGCAGAAGAGCCAACCTACAGGATTCTGGCGGGGAAGGCGGGGGGTGATCATAGCCCCTACCGTCGAAAAACCAATCGCGATCACGGTGTTTACGAGCCAATAGTCGTAAACCGGAGCGCCCGTGCGGGAGCGGCTCGTTACTAATAGGAAGAGCCCGAGCACCGTCAACACCAAAGAGGCCGCACACATGCACCACGCCAGCCGGGCAGCCTCGCGCGAGCTCATACCACCGGGACCTCGCTTCGGGCTACGTCCTTCTGCACCTGGTGTCATGGTGGCCTCACTTTTCGTCTCACCATCGCTAAAGACTAATAGTGACACCTTGTGGCATCCAATGCATTGCATCACCGGATGATTTTTCGACACTTTTTTCGAGCAGAGAGCGGACATCGCAGCACTCAATTGTCCAGGGGACTCGGTGAAAAGGTGACTAGGTTTGTCCTATACAGTCGAGTGCTCGGAACGAAGTGTCCAGAAGGGCACCTTCGCGAAAGATTGCGGCGAACTCGATGCTCTTGTTGGTTGGAGGGTTGACACTAGAGTCACGCTATCTATGTCAGGCAAGACACCCCACACTCGACAGCTTCTTGCGTCCCGATTGGCACGGCACCGTTCAGCCCAACGCCTGCCTCCTTACCTATCGTGAGGTTCGGAAGTAGGTGTTGGCGGACGGTAAGAACATGAACACTAGCGCCGCGATGACCGCCGCCAGATGAACGGTCCTGATCGGCGCGATAAGGAAGAACAGCAGATCTGCCTCAGTGAAGACCTCACTCAGCGAGTTACCCTCAGCCAGCCACGAAATCGGGTCGATAACCAGGGAGAGAGTCCCGATCACGCCGAGCAGCACCGCTAGGGTCAGGCGGGCCCATCTCTTCCCGAGACGCATCCGTGTGATTATGTAAACCACCAGCGTGTAGACGATCACCCTGATAAGCACATTGGAGATCACGCCGGTGACGTCCGTCTCTCCGCCACTGCCCGAGGCCCAGCCCGTGGCAAACGTGTCGATAACGCGGATGCTTGTTTCGAGGACGCCTGCGGCGACGGCGGTAAGCCATAGTAAGAAGGATGCTTGCACCTCCTTGGGCACGCCCGGCGGTGGACCCAACTCGAACGCTGCTGCGTCCGTAGCCACGTCTCTCGAGGGAGAGGGGCTGCGCGGATTCATTGGAGCATGTCCATCATGAGTCGCTCCTCCTTTGTAAGTCGACTATCGAGAGCGTACCCGCGAGCACGGGCTGCATCATCGGTCTAGGGGAGGAACATGGATGGGTCGTGAGGATGATCCGGGCAGGACTTCGGAGACCCTCTTTCACGCCAATAGAGCGAGCGGAGGATTGAGGGTGAAGTCCGCGCCTTTCCTCTACTGGACGGGCGCCTCGGGCTCTCGCGTTCGTCGGATCGCTGGCGCTCTTGAGGCGGATCCCGAGGGGGCAGGGGAGGCAGGAGATTCGACCTCCCGGTCTGCTACTGGAGGCCCGCTCGCCTGGACGCGATGCGTGCACAAGCGATTTTGAAGCCCCGGAGCACCCTGTTAGGCCCCCACGTCCCCGAGCGCCTGTTCATCGGCTACGAAGGAGTTTGAGGCGGCTTTGAGGACCTCTAGTCGACGTGTCTGAACTGCGGAGAAAGCAACGGCGTTCGTCTCGCCGGAGGAACATCGCAGAGTACCGCCCGCATCGACCGAACCGCTCGCAAAGTGCTAATTTCCAGGGACTTTGTACGGGCGGTATTATCACGGGGTATCGACCGCCAGTGGACCGTTACCGACCGCGTATCGCCCGCCTAGTAATTGTGGAGTTTTGCAGGTCTTTCATCCTCTATGCGGTCCGTGCGGTCGGTGCGGTCGATACTTTCCCGAGCATTGCTAGTGGCTCATGATCACCCCTCTGGTGTGGATCGAGCACTGGCCCAAGGCGTCTACAGAAGGACAGGAGACCTTCGAGCTGGTCGTCTTCTCCAGCTACGAGGTCGTAGAGAGGGCACCTTACCTCGGGGAGACGCGGGCATGGATAGGGGAGGCCACATGGAAGGGGCTAGACCGCGCCACCGTGGAGATGTTGGTGGGCGGGAAGGTATAGGACTCTGACGGTGCCCTCTGAGAACCACCGGTCGTCCCGGTAATTCGAGCCTCCCGCTATTCAAAAGTTCTTGGCTCTTAATGCGCGGTCTAAATGATGACTATCCTACGCGAGCGCCCTTCTTGCTTGCTCGCGCTTTCTCCTGTTGCGCTCACGATTATAGCGCCTGAGCCTCTCCTGCTTCTCCCGCTTAAGGAGCTTTCGTCTGTCGTACCCCTCCAGCAGCATGCGCCACCGTTTGACTGCATCCTTCTGCGAAGACCTCCGCACGAAGATAGTCGGAGCGCTCGAGCGGGGGATGGGCAAGAGCCAAGCCTCCCGCACCATCTCCGTTAGCCCTCCTCCGTCAAACGCTACGCCAGGATGTACGAGGAAGCCGCTCGCTCGTGCCTAAGAAGAGGAGGCTCCAAGCCCAAGCTTGACGAGCGGGCTCAAGAATCTGCTCCAAGCCGAGCATGGAGGAGCACCCTCCTCACTCGGCAGGAGAGGCGCGCGTAGGAGTCTGGGTGGCGCCACTGTCTTGAAGTAGTGCCCACCGTGTGCGAGCCCTAAAGCGGATGAACACAACCAGGAAAAAGGGGGTAGCTCCGCGAGTAAACGCGATGAGTTCTTGAGGGCCGCTTGGAGGGTCGAGTGGGGTCCCGGGACGCCCCGCCCCGACTTGTCGGCTTTTCGTCGCCGACGAGTAGAAGTGCCCCCCGACACCACTGCCCCGTCATAATCGCTACCGCCTGTGCCGAGCCGAGGTGTCCGCTTCCAGCCTCGGTGCCTCCGGCCGAGCGTACGGCCACAAATTGCTGCCCCCGGCGGCAGGACGAGCTTCCCGTTGTGGTCCACAACTGATTGGCCGAACGTTCCCGTTCCCGCCTGGGTGAGCCAGGAGGCGTAGTGCTTACCCTCGGTGTCGAGCTTGACCAGGGCTTTGGCGGGGTTGGCGTCCACCTTGTCGCAGATGCACGCAGCCCAGATCGTCTTGCCGTCGGCGTCGAGCTCGAGGTCGCGGTAGGCCGGCTTGCTGTCGTGGGCGCGAGCGGTGTCTACTTCGGTCTTCGCCTTGGTCCATAGCTTCTCGCCCGTGTCGAAGTCGAACGCCGTGAGGCTCCTACCCCCGCCGTAGACCCTACCGAGCTTGGGCGCGGCCAGCACCGACTTCAACTTCGACGCGTTGTACCACCGGATCACCTCCCCGGTATCGCCGTCGACCAGGACCAGGTTGCTCTTGCTGGTAGTGGGCCCAGGGAAGTTGCCCGCTATCAGCACGTCGTCGCCGTAGATGGTCATGTCGAACACCTCGTCCCCCGTGCCCCCGAGGTCAGGCGCCACGCCCTTCCTGTACTGTTCCGTCTTGGAGTCGAAGACCGCCACGTTGGCTACGTTGCCCAAGAGCGTGCCGTTACGCTGCTCGACCCGAGAGAAGCGGCCGCCAACCCAGATGTTGGTGCCTACCTGCTCGATAGCCCTGACGCGTCCGTCGATCATGGGGGTGTCGTCGGGCTTCTCCGCCGGCAACGCTACTACAGCCCCGCTGGCAAGAAGAAGTGCTACCATCGCCGAAAACAACAACAAGATGGTCCTTCTCATCCCAATCTCCTTCTTTAGCGGACAGCAGGAGTCCTTCCGGCAAGCGCGGGTCTGCTCATCACTCTCTTCGCCGGTTGGTGACATGTTATCCGGTATTACGTATGGGAGCCCACGAACATTCACCATGGCGGCCACCACGCGAAATATGCACTCGGAAGCATACGCGGTACCCCGTCAGAACGCTGATGCGGGGGGAGAGGTAGGCAGGAGTTCATGGGGGCGGTCCATTATTCGAGGTAAGGCCGTCCTGACGTGGATGTGTGTACAAGCGGTTTTGAAGGCTGGCAGGATAGGGCTAGGCCCTCGGGGTCGTCGAGAACCCGCGCAGCGGCTTCAACGGCGTTCGAGGCGGCTTTTTGGAGGGCCATGGTCGAAGTCAGCGTATCAGGGGCGGCCAGGAGAACGATCTTCTTTCGCAACACTCGGTAAAGTATCGCCCGCATCGACCGCACCGTCCGCAAGTGCTGATTTCCACGGATTTCGTGCGGGCGGTACTCTATCCTGCTATCGCCCGCAGACAGTAGGGTATCGACCTTTCTTACAAATACCGCCCGCTTATCGACCGCCTAGGAATGTAGCCTTTTGCGGGTCTTTCTTCCTCGATCTGACTGTGGCGGCCGATGCGGGCGATACTTTACGAGCTTTTTCGGGTACCTCAACGTCATGCAGGCGAATGGAGCCTGTTGCCAAGCCACTTCGAGAGGGTGAGGTAGCCATGGAAGTTCTCTCCAGTCGGGTGTTGGTGCATCCCACCGACTTCGAGCGCTCATTTCGCTTCTACGCTGAAAACCTTGGCCTGCACGTCTACCGCCAGTGGAGCATCGGATCCACCAGGGGCGTGGTCTTCTTCCTCGGAGGAGGCTTCCTTGAGCTGTCTGGCTCCTCGCGCACCGAGGCTAGCGAGAGTATAGGTCTGTGGTTGCAGATGCGAGACGTCGACGCCGTAGGACAGGAGCTGGAAGAGGCCGGGGTGGATATTATCGAGCCTCCGACTGACAAGCCGTGGGGGCTGAGGGAGATGCGGATACGAGACCCGGACGGGTTGAGGATTGTGATCGTCGAGGTGCCAGAGACCCACCCGCTCCGACGTCGCTGAGCTGCGTTGCGTTTCATTCCGCCGCAACTCCCTCCCTTAGAAGCGGCGGAAAGAACGCGCGAGGGCTTGTGCTTGAATTGCAGGGATGAGAGTTGCGAGCGCAGCGGCAATAAGGTTAGCCACTGGTGCCCAAGCGTGCTGATCCTAGGAGACTCTTGACAAGATGACGGCGCGAAGCTTTCTCGTTCAAATCCTTCTGCGTTGCTTGAAGGAACTCGTGTCGTACTTGCAAGAGGTCCTCGGATTTCCTCTTGAACACATCCGCAAATTGACGAATGTGACGGATATAAGCACGGCTTACAGATTCGTTTCTTCGCTCCTTTTCACTTAGTTGATCGGCCTTTCTCATCTCTTGTTCCTTTGCAACGATACAATCAACGAAGCTTCCCACCATGCTCCTGGCCATCTTCGTAACATCTGTTGACGACACTAACATTATCTGAGCCTCGAGTTTGTTTACTGCGTCACGAAATTCAAAGAAATCCACCGATACGTGGCTGCCGATTACCGCAAGTTTATGCGGGTGGGTGAGAGATAAGAGTTCTGCGTAGGCTTGCTGCCGTACCTTGAGAGTCTCAGGTTTGGCACTGCCATCCCCATGTCGTTGGGTTACAAACCCATCCTCCAGCCCTTTTTCATCGCGTAGCTGCATTTGGAGCGATCTGAACGCCTTTTCTGGCATCTCTTTGGCTACAAGCTCGTCGTAATCGCTGACGCCAGGATACATAACCTCGTACTTTCCCTCTGTGTCGCGTTTGTTTCCTCGGTAAACGCGGTAGACAACCCACGCTGCAGCCGCACATATAGCAAGGATCAACGCTACATACATGAAATACCTACCAGAGTCAGCGTTCCCTCCAAGATCCTTTGCTCCAAAGAAAACGCTCAGCAAAACAGCCGTTCCAAATAGGCTAAGCCCAAGTATGTAGGATATGGATGGGGCTAAGATATTCCACCTGATCCTTCGCTTCTTCTTATCGTAGGCCCTTCTCGAACGCACCAGCCCAGCTATTCTCCACATGCTAAAGGCTGCAAGCACAAGCGATAGTATGAAGCTTGCGAAGGAAGTGCCAATCAACACTTTGACTTCGTTGTCCAACTTTCCGGGGCTTGGGAAGATCCTATCGAGGAAGGTAGCGAATAATGCGAGAGAACCTGCGCTCAGTGTTGTCAGGTGTTTCACGCTTTCGAACGCTAGCTTGAAACTCTCCCTAATGTCGTCGGCATGCACCGCAAAACGGTCTAACTGTTCTTGTTGGTTGTCCATCATGGCTTACCCTTTCCAGCCACCACTGCACTTTAATGGTAGCTCCTCCATCGCTCTGGTGCTCCTATACTAGTTATTCATAGTTCTCGATGCTACCGAGGGGTCTCAGGCGGTGACGGCGTTTCTTTCCACCACGTCCTCACCGCAAATATATGCACTTGGGATAGAAGTAAGATCAGCCGCAACGACACGTAAGCCCGAACCAATCTTCTCCGCACATTTTCCTAGGACAGGCCACTCCAACCAAGACATCTGATTACAATGGAGGCGGCTCAGGAGGTTGTCCCACTTCTATTTTGCTTAGCAACGGTATCCCGTCGCAACTGCAATTCGGCCTCGATAACCTTATTCGAGTATTCTACTGTAGCCTCCAGCGCGCTCTCGGCAGTTGCCTGAATTCCCTTTCTTATCTCCTGACTTAGCCTGTACTGGTATAAGTGAATTCCACCGCCGAGGATCACTGTTAGTGATCCTGTCAGTACCATCGTTATGAATTCAGGTGGCGACAGACTGCTATAAGCCTGGCCGAAGAATTGAACCTTGAATGCGAGGGCGAAGATTATCATTGCGGCGCCAAGCACCAAGAGTACGTACATGGGTACTCGTCCCGCCCGCTTATACACTCGTTGCATTTCATTTACCGCATTGTCGGTCAAAGTCGAGATCTGGTCTCTTAGCAAAGTCTGCGCTTGCTGAGACACTATGGGCGGAGTGTTAGTTTCGGTCATCAACGGCCTCCTTCCGTAAGCTCCCAACTATCCACGCCCTGTTGCGTTCCTTAGCAGCACCGTCAGTGGCGGGGTCTCGGGCTGCATACTACTATTCGTCTGCTCATTTAAGCAATTGCCGATGAATCGGCGATGAATCGATGAAAGGCAATGGTCTGAGTCTTGACATCGAAGCGTTTGATCTTGGTAAGCCTACTGACACAAAATTGGACGATAACCAGATAGATTCATTCCGCCGCAATCCTCTCCCCTAGGAGCGGCGAAAAGAAACGATCCCCTTGGGGTGAACCCATTTCCCATCGTACAACTACTCTCGTGGAGCCTCCGCTGCCGCACCCTCGGCCGGCCCGAAGAGGTCGACACCGAGGGAGGTAGTCAAGAGATTCGAGCCCCGGTCTGTTAGAAGAGACCTGGTCTGCCTGACTCCGGTGTGCGTATAAGCCGTTTGCAAGGCTTCTCCCATCCCGTTATCTACTCTGGCCTTCGAGGTCTCGTTTGCCGGGTATAACACCTATCAAGATGGTTATGAGGAACTGCAAAGTACCCTGGCCGGGGTTAGGAGATGATGGTAGGCCTCTCGGTGATGTGTCTATCAGTTCCTCAGCTACTCCAGAGGGTACCCGAAGAACTCCAGTAGCCTGACCACGTTCTCATACCTTACAAAGACCGTTATTCGGTGTAGGGAGCCGCTACCCTTCCTCTTCGCCAGCTTCCTGTATATTCTCCTGATCCTGAAGGCGTCCCTGAGGCTGACCTCGACCCTCTTCCACTGGACAGGCAGAAGCTTCGGGTTCCATACCCCCCAGATCCTGCCCGTCTGTAGACCCTCGGGGAACTCCTCGGGCTTGGCCATGTAGCGCTCGACGTAGCTCGTCGCCTGTTTCCACTTCCGGATGGTTTCGACTCGGGTGCCGGCACGTAAGTGTCCCTCGGAGACCTTCCCAGTCACCTCATACCAGGAGAAAGAGATGAAGCGACGGAGCTCTCTTACTGATCCAACAGATGATCCCACGAACAGGAGCAAGTGGAAGTGCCAGGCCCCCCTCTTCTGTATGCCCATCCTCCATAAAGCAGCGAATGACTTGTACCTCCGCTCCAGACGTTTGCGGAGGGCTTTCAGGTGTTTCTTACAGAGTTCGGGGTCCTCTGGGTATTCGCGGGGGTAGGTCAACGTCACGAAGATCATCCGCCCCTTGAACGCCCTGAAGGCTCTCCGGTTGATGCTAGCGAGACGGAGCAGGAGGTTCCTTCGGCTTTCCCTTGAGAAGCCCCTTACCCTATCTCTGGTGCCTCCTCCGAGACGCTTACTAGGCCTGAGCCGGTTCTTGATAGTGGTGTCCTCGAAGGAGAGTGTGGATACAGAGCCTCCTACGGCAGAGGATATGTAGGCAACCCCTTGATGGGAACACTTCAGGGAAGGTATATCTCTCTGGGTTTCTGCAGGTGCGGCCTGATATGAGGGGTAGATAAACCCTAGTGGATCTTCGGATGACTCCTGTATGCCGTTTGGGATAAGGTTACGCTCGTTCAGGTTATTCATGGGTGACTTCTCTCTCGATGCTCTTGGTAAGGTGTTCGGGGACTGGTGGCTTGAGAGAGGCAGGCTGGTAGTGCAGCGTGTCCCTTAGCGTTGGGTACTCTCTGCATGGAGCAGCTCTTCGGGAGCTACCCCTAGGGCAGTGGCAAGCTTGCGTAGGGTCTGTGGATAAGCTCCTCTCCTGAGGGACTCAAGTCGCTGGATAGTGGTGTGGGCTACATCAGTGAGCTCACCGAGCTGCCTCTGAGTGAGGCCTCGTCGACGACGATGTTCAGCAAGACCAGGCAGCAGTATGCTTCTGGATCTCTCGGTCATTCGTACTCTCCTCGTTGTGGATCTCTCCTTCACTAACGAGGTGCCAAAGCGGGCTGAAGAGGCCTACCCTTAGAGCACTCGTACGTGGCTATCAGAAGGCATGAGCATCTCCCCAAGAAGGTCTCCAGCGCAACACCTCTCCGTAGACGCGGCGGAGAGGATCTGCTACTGCAAGGACCATCCGCACCAGCGAACAAAGCTTTTAGTACGCCTAACAAAACCCGCCTAACCCACGTAGCGTAAGCAATCGTTAAGGGACCCACCTCTGGGAAGCCAGGTGCTCGGCTGGGTTAGACGGTAGCGGCAACAACAGTCGACTTGGACCGTCGCGCTCTGCCTCTCCTATACTGGGGACATGACGATCAAGAGACTGGACCACCTCAGCGTCGTCGTCGACGACCTTGCAGCCGCTATCGCTTTCTTTTCCGAGCTCGGTTTGGAGCTGGAGGGTGAGGCGGCGGTAGAGGGAGAGTGGGTGGACCGCGTCAACGGTCTCGAAAGTGTCCAAGTCGACATCGTTATGATGCGCACCCCAGATGGGCACGGGCGGCTTGAGCTGACGAAGTTTCGCAATCCAAAACTGGTCGAGATCGAACCGGCGATCGCACCGCCGAACACGCTGGGCCTCCGGAGCGTCATGTTTACAGTCGAAAGCGTCGACGACACTGTCGCTCGCCTGCGCGCCCACGGCGCCGAACTCGTCGGCGAAGTGGCCCAATACGAGAACTTGTACCGGCTCTGCTACATGCGGGGTCCAGGGGGCATCATCGTAGCGCTGGCTGAAGAGCTCTTCTGAAGCGTTCACCGCTTCGTCACGGCTCCGATCCTCCGCGGAACCATACTGCTTCCGCGGCAACTTGCGCCGCGGTTTTGTTAGGCGCATTTAATCAGGTTAAGTCGAGCTGCTCTCATGCGAACCCTTCACGAAAGAAGCGTAGATAAGCGTCGAACCCCTGATCCAGGCGAAGAGTAAGTCGAGTTAAGGCGCTCAGAGAATCTTTCTCTCATCTTCCCATGCCGACCCTCGCGTCCATCCATGTTCTTGAGGACGCGACCGGGGAAGGGGTATCAGGAGTTAAGGCCCCCGGTCTGTTAGAAAAGGCCTAGCCGTCCAGACCTCGATGTATATATAAGCCGGTATGAGCCGTTGTCTCAGTCGTTAAGTCTCTGGGCCGTCGAGGTGCTGTTCATCGGCTAAAACGACGTTTGAGGCAGCTATGAGTAGCCCTGGAGTATCGTTGTCAGGACCGGTAGAGGAATCGAGGGGTATTCTGCGTCCTAGTCAGGGGCGTGTCGAAGCTTCGCGACGCCCCAGTGATCCTTGCCTTCCTCTATCGGTCCTTACATCCGCTCGCCTCACCCCTTTGTGTTGATCACTTATATTGAAGGGCTATGCTGTGGTTAGCGATACACGGTGTTTTAGGGAGGTCTGCTATGCGCATCGAGTTGAAGGCCATAGGCTTGGTCCGCACGAACGCCCAAAAGCTCCCCCGCCATTGGAGCGTCTCTGATGTGGAGGGAACGCTCGTTATCGATGAAGAATACCTGGAAGGGCTTAGAGACATCGAAGCGGGCCAGCGCATAGTGGTGATCTTCCACTTCCATCGGAGCCCGCCGTTCTCTCCCGAGATGCTCCGGCAGACGTCGGGGCAAAGCGGTAAGGAGATGGGCATGTTCAGCATCTGCTCCCCCGTAAGGCCCAACCCTATAGGGATGTCAGTGCTTGAGGTACTAGGAACTAGGGGCGCGAACATCGACGTGAGGAGGCTAGACATGCTCGACCGCACACCCATACTTGACATCAAGCCCCACATAGAAGACATGCCTGGTTAGACCATTATTCGAGGGCCGGCTAGAATCGGCCGCATCGAGCGCCCAGGCAGAAGTGGAGCGACCACTATAAGTTGCGTGTCCGCATAAAGATGCGCTCGGGGGTCCACACGTCAGCCCAATGTTAGGCCAATGGCGGTGCGGGGGTAGGCTAGGAGGAGTTCACGGCTCCGGTCGATTGCAAGAGGTCCGGCCGTCTTGGGACGGGTGTGCGTACAGGCCGATCTGAGCCGTTGTCTGCTCGGTTAGGCCTTGGGTCGTCGAGAGTCTGTACCTCGGCTGCAAAGACGTTTAAGGCGGCTTTGAGGAGCTGTAGATATCTGGGGCGGGATCGGCAGAGGAATCAGGAGTTCTTCATCGGCATACTCAGGGGCGTGTAGAACCCTCGCGAGGGCTCGAAGATCCTAACGTTCCTCTATCGGCCCCGACCGGTGTGCTACTCGCTCCTACATCTCCGAAGCTAGCGGAAGGTGAATACTCGGAAGTTTGCTCACCGTTGAGCTTTGTAACAAACGCTTGGGAGACGGTGATGCTGTAGAGTGTGGTTGTGACAGAAAGGGCAAAGGAACGGGGTCGAGGACTAGGTAGGATGAGCATCCGGTTCACCGCTTGGATAGCTTGGTTGCTGTGTCTGCTGTGCGTGGCGCTGGCCGTGGCAAGCCCGATCCTCGCTCTCCTCAACGGGCGAACCCTGGCGGTGATCTTCATGGCCTGGGATGGTCCTTCAATAGGCACCCTCGCCACTCTGATAGTGTCCTTCTCCGTCGTTGGTGCCTTGATCACCTCGCAGCGCCCCGACAACCTCATAGGCTGGATCTTCTTGGCCGTCGGCTTCTTCTATGGGCTCTTGAGCGCCGGAGAGGAGTACGCCATCTATGCGCTACTCAGAAATCCCGGCTCTCTTCCCCTGGGAGCAGAGTTGTCCTGGCTGGCGAAGTGGATCTGGGCTCCCGGGCTAGGGCTAATTCTGGTGTTCCTGCCCCTGCTGTTCCCGAATGGTCGCCCGCCGTCACGCCGCTGGTGGTCGGTTGCCTGGCTCGGCGGCCTCTCCATCGGCCTGATCTGCGTCCTCGCTTCCATCGTTCTCTGGCCCGAACGAGGACCGGCACTGGTGCGGCCCGGAGGCTACGCGGGAGAGGTCGAAGCATGGCGCTCTGCGGTGTTGGGCTGGCTGTGGAGTCTCGTAATCCCGATGCTGCTGGCCGGGCTCGGTGCTGTGATCTCGCTGTTGGTCCGCTTCCGCCGGGCGAGGGGAGACGAGCGCCAACAGATCAAGTGGTTCGCCGCCGCAGCCGCCCTGACACTCGTCTGGTACCTTGTGTTCGGGCAGTACACCCGCGGACTGCCTGAGGCAATCGTCGCCTTGGTGAGTTTGCTCATCCTTCAGATCATCCCTGTTGCCACCGGCATCGCCATCCTGCGCTACCGCCTCTACGACATAGACATACTCATCAACCGCACCCTCGTCTACGGCGCCCTCACGGTGATGATAGCGCTGATCTATTTCGGGGGCGTGGCGACAACCCAGGCGATCTTTCGTGTCCTCAGCGGCCAACAGGAGCAGCCACAACTGGCCATCGTGGTCTCAACCCTAGTGATAGCAGCGCTGTTCATGCCCCTCAGGCGCCGCATCCAGTCGTTCATCGACAGGCGCTTCTATAGAAGGAAGTACGATGCGAGGAAGACCCTGGAAGCCTTCTCGGCAAAGCTCAGGGACGAGACGGACCTCGATCGGCTTGGCGATGACCTGATGGGCGTGGTCAAGGAGACGATGCAACCTTCTCAGATCTCGCTGTGGTTGCATCCCGATCCTGCCCTGAAGGACAAGAAGAGGGCTGCCATCCGAGAATCCGGGCGCGAGGAGGAGTGAGCCTTCGCCGCTCTATTCACCGAAGTGCCTTGAAGAAGACGAATTCTCAGAAGTTCACCTCACGGGCGAGCGCTGCTTGCAATAGTGCCCTCTTCTGCTCGCACCTCTGCGCCGTCGAAGCAGGAACAAGAGCATTACGGAGACGGCAAGGACTGTCCCCGCTACGACACGCCTGGCCACCCCGGGGGCCGCCGACTCTGGCCTTGGCCCCGATGTTGTTGTCTTCCCCTCCAGCAGATCCTTCAGCGAGCGATCCATACTAGCGATAAGCCGCTTGCTCGCCCACGGCATCAAGGGCGCTATCGTCTTGTAGTAAATAGCGCGCACCTCATATTCCACAGCGTGCGTGAGTCTGGTGCCGCCTTCGACGGGCTCACATCGGATACGAACAACACCGCCACAGAGTAGACCAGAGGTCGCCCGATAGGCTATGACTGTCGGCGGCTCGTACTCCGTAACCTCCCAGGTGTCCCTCGACGTCCGTCCGAAGATCCTCACATCCTCCTCTGTCGTCATGCCTACACGCATATGACCAGGCAATGTCCTTTGGTTCCTGATGGAAGCCGAAACCCATGCCGGGTCATTCTCCGGAGTAGAGACGTATTCGAAGACCTCCTCGATGGGCCGCTCGATCGTTATGGTGTTCTCCACATGCATCGCACATCCTCCTTCCCAACCCCCGCGTTCCCCAGCGGGGCGTACTGCATCACAGATGATGCCCCCAAGCGAAGCCAGAGACAACCGAGAACACTTGAGAGCCTTATTCACTGGAGTGCGTGGAAGGGAAATTCTGCGAACTTCGCCTCTACGGGGTTCTCGAAAGTTCGCAATGCCCGACCTCAGAAAAGATGGTCTATGCCAAGCGATCGGTGCTTGCCACGGTTACGATGTCCTTGGGACCCAAGACCTTAAGACTTAGAAGGGGTAGTGATGTCCAAGGCAGGAGACACCATAGAAAATCCCGTTACCGGAGAGCGGATAGTGGTCCGTGTCGGCACCGAGGACTCTGGGGGCGAGCTCCTGGTCGTCGATGGGTACGTCCAGCCCGGCGGGGCCGTCGCCGGAGAGCACGTCCATCCGGCAATCGAGGAATCGTTCACGGTGGTGAGCGGGCAGGTGGGCTTCCGCATCGATGGTCGCGAGTCGATCGCGGAACCGGGAGAGCATCTGCACGTGCCGGCCGGCACGGCGCACGACTGGTGGAACGCCGGGGAGGAAGAGGCGCACGCCGTGGTCGAGATAAGCCCCGGACAAAGGTTCGAGGAGATGGCCCTCAACCTCTTCGGCCTGGCGCAGGACGGCAGGACGAACTCCAAGGGTATACCCAACCTCTTGCAGGCCGCCATCTTCGCCAGGGAGTTCAGCGACGTGCTGTACTTCACCAAGCCTCCAGTGGTGGTGCAGCGACTGATGTTCGGTGCCCTGTCGGCGATCGCTCGCAGTTTGGGCTACAGGGGAAGCTACCCGAAGTACAGCGAGGCCCCCGCGTCGGACCCTTTGAGCAGCGGAGGGGACGGCCCGCCGTCAACGACGAGGATAATGGTGGGGACGCTCGCATTGGCAGCCCCGCTGTTGGTGGCATCGTTGTTGCTCAGGGGGCGCGGCGTGTCCCAACCCTTCAGTCTATAGCTCTTATTCACCCGAGTACGGAGAAGGTGAATTCTCAGAAGTCCATATACGGTGTCGGGCATAGGATCTCGGTACTCCGACGGATTCGATCGCTTCGAACACTCAGGGCGAGAAGGCTTCCACTACATGCTGCGCGTCCGTACAAAGATGCGCTCGGGCGCATGCGCGGCGCCCCGCGAACACCCCAATAGGGGGAGGGGTGTCAGGAGTTCAGGGGAGTGCTTCATTACGAGAGGTACGGCGTGCCTGACACGTATGTGTATATAAGCCGGTTTGAAGGCCCCAACCCCATGTTGCGGCCCTCGGGGCCGTCGAGGACCCGCGCCGCGGCTTCAACGGCGTTTGAGGCGGCTTTTGGAGGGCCATGGTCGAAGTTACCGGACCGGGCGGAGGCCAGGAGGATGATCTTATGTTGCAACGTCCGCCAAAGTACCGCCCGCATCGACCGCACCGCCTGCATAGTGCTGATTTCCAGGGACTCCGTGCAGGCGGTACTATCATGGGTCATCGACCGCCAGTGGACCGTTACCGACCGCTCTCGAAAGTACCGCCCGCTTATCGACCGCACGGAAATTTGCTGTTTAGCAGGTCTTTCATCATCCATACATATGCCGCGGTCGGTGCGGTCGGTATTCTGACCAGCTTTACTGGCGGCCTATGATCGCTCTCCGTGTATCCTTCTGCCGGGATCCCGTAGGACCTCGGCTCAGCAGGAGAGGGACCGGGCTGGCGCCCTTGGGAGGGGGTGCGGACTTTCCCCCTCCCGTTGAAGGAGGCTTACGAGGTGCTGTGTCGCCGCAGCAGGGTCAGTGCTATGACGCCATATACCGCCAACGCTAGGGTAGCCACCAGGGCTATCAACAGCGAAGAGACCGGAGGCCCACCAGTGTCAGCCAACGCGGTGGCCGTGGGGCTCGCCGCAGCAGTGGCCGTCCCGGTGGCCGTTGGTGTGGGACTCGCCGTGGCGGTGGCGTCGCTCACGGTGACGCTGCCGACCATACCCATAGATTCGTGCGGTATGCAGAAGTAATCGTACCTCCCAGGTTCCTCGAACGTGTACGAGAACGTTCCTCCAGAACCCCCCTCGATCATTCCGGAGTCCCAGAGACCGTCGTAGGAGGTCGTGGTATGTGGATTGTTGCCACTCTGGACCCATGTGACCGTAGTCCCTGGCTCCACGGTAATGTTGGCCTGGTCGAAGAAGTTATCTTCCATTCTCACCGTGACCTCTTGGCCTTGTGACCAGGCCGCAGGTGCGAAGAAAAGCAGGACCACGAGGGAGAGCGTGGCCAGCTGCAGTAGCCGCCTCATTTGGGGTTCCTCCTTATCCGGTCGTCCTTTCCCCTTATGGGAAGATGCCCGCTGCCTTCCCGAAAATACATACGCACGCCAGACACGGATCGGTTGGGCATGAACCACCAAGAGCAAGGGGCTGGAGCACCTAGAGCGTGTGTTTAAGGACCCGGTCCGGTGCGTTAAGGGCGCTACGCCTACGATGCACCTTCGCCCCCTCGCGGGCCTCGCCTACCAGTTAGTCGGAGATCGGCTCCCACACCAACTCTGCCCACTCGATGACCAACTCCGTCGGCTCGTCCTCTTGTGAGCGGACCTCTCCAACCCCCACGCTAAGGGAGTCATTGAGCCAGCGGTAACGTTCGTCCTCGCTCAGGTGGGTTGCGCTCGTCACTATCTGCCTTCGACCAGCTGGGTAGGCTCGACCGTAGCCGCGATAGTCGAAGAGGACCTCCGCCCCGTCGTCGGTCTCGATGACGCCCTGAAAGTCGGGCAAGAAGGTTCCATCGCTGCGACGGTGGGGGTGGTTTGCACCAATGAAGCGTCCTGCGATGCGCCCCTCGCAGCGCCCTTCAGCCAAGAAGAAGAACTGGCATTCGGCGTTATCCGGGCCCGCCAAGTCCGCGCCCCACCCGTCCGAGTAATTGAACCTGACACGATAGAGAGGCTCCAACCGCATAGCGCATCACCCTGCCTAGACGATCTCATCGATGGAGTTCGCATTGTACTGGACTCCGCTAGACAGCTACCCTCGCCTTCTCGCGGCGCCGGCCAACCGCTGCTAACCGGACATTCGCAGTTATCCCGCGCCTTGCGCGCCGAGGCAGACGTTAAAATGCACAGTACAGCGACGAACAAAGCTTCTAATCGGTAAGTTAAGTCGCGCCGTTCCTATGCGGACCATTCACGAAAGAAGCGTAGATAAGCGTCGAACCCCTGATCAAGGTGAAGAGTAAGTCGAGTCAAGTCGCTCAGAAAATCTTTCTCTCATCTTCCCATGCCGACCCTCGGGTCCATCCATGTTCTCGAGGACGCGACCGGGAAGGGGTATCAGGAGTTAACACCCCCGGTCTGATAGAAGAAGCCTGCTCGTCCAGACCTCGATTTGTATAGAAGCCGGTTTGAGCCGTTGTCGTGTGTGATAGGTCCCTGGGCCGTCGACGGTTCGTTCGTCAGCTACAAGGGCATTGAAGGCGGCTTTGAAGAGCTATGTAAATGTGGGGCGAGATCGGCAGAGGAATTAGGCATTCTTAGGCGACCTGGTCAGGGGTGTGTCGAACCCTCGTGAGGGCTCGAAGATCCTAACGTTCCTCGTTCGGACCCGACTGGTGAGCAACTCGATCCTACATCTCCGAAGCTCGGGGAAGGCTAATTCTGCGAACTTCGCCGTCCGCCTACAATACGCCCACCAAACAGGAAAGATCGGTCATTCGTGCGAAGCGCCTAATACCGTTGCCGTCTGACGCATACCCACCACGGTAATTGAAAGTGCGAAACCTCCCCGAGTAGGATGGAGCCACCACAACCGCCATCCCTCAAAGGAGGTTTCGCCGTGCCATGGTACTACCGGCTACGAACCGCCATCAACATAGCTGCTCCCTTCCTCGCCCGCACCCAGCAGACCAACCTCGCCCTTCTGGTGAGCGCCATTCTCAAGAAGCAAACCCTCTGCCTCTCGGAGCTGGCCCGAGCCTACCCGACTCCTAAAGAGCGCCGGGTGGATTCTCCCAAGCACGATCTGCTTCACCGCCTAAAGAGGCTCTGGCGCTTCATAGACAACGAACGGGTAGATGCTCTGGCGGTGCAGTTGGCCTTGGTGCCTCACACTATCGCCTGCTTGGGGTTTCCCCGTTTATTGGGCTTGGCCATCGACTGGACCTTCTTTGACACCGCGTTGCCCTCCGGCGAAAGGATGCGCTACCAGGTCCTTAGGATCGCCGTGCCAAGGAAGGGCCGGGCGCTGCCGTTGTTGCAATTAGCCTATGACCGGGATGACCTCAGCCCCAACAAGAGCCAGAACCAGATAGAACAAGAGGCCCTCTTGGCTGTCGTCGGAGCGTTGCCGATGGGTGTGCGTCCCGTGGTCTTGGCCGACAGGGGTTTCCATCGGGCCGGCTTCATCGGCTGGCTCGGGCGCCACCATCTCCACTACGTGGTGCGTATCAGGAAGGGCGCCTGCATAAGCGAAGCTTCGGGTCATCGCTTGAAGCTGGGCCAGGAGGGGCTCAAGATGGGAGAGGTGCGTTTCATAGAAGGGGTACGCTACGGTCTCTACCATGACCGCCCCCGAGAGCTTTTGATCAACGTAGCGTTGTGCTGGAGGATCACAAAGAGCCGAGCGACGAACCCTCGCCGTGAGCAACCCGAAGAGTGGAATTACAACGGTTTGATGGACACTTTTTCACTTTAGGCCGCTTCCACCTCCTTCATGATGACTCGCTCATAGTCGGCCGGACTCATGTAGCCAATCGAGGAGTGCCTCCTGATACCGTTCCGGTCTATTGATGTCATAGAACCTCCGCAACAGCCTTTATCCACCAGGAGTATCCGGTGAGCCGTTTGAGGAGGGAAGGACTCTCCCAGTACGGGCCAAGCGTCTTGCTCAGCGCATCTTGTATTAGCCCAACGCTCTCAAATGTCCTGTTCGACAAGCTTCGCCTGAACTCTTGAAACCATCTCTCCGCCGGGTCCAGCTCCGGCGAGTAGGGTGGGAGCATAAGGAAGCTGATGTTGTGTGGATAAACTATTCGCTCGGAGCGATGGCTTGGCGCGCCGTCGAGGACGACGAGGAGGTGCTCATCGGGGTATCTCTTCGAGAGCTCCTCCAAGAATACCTCAAGACACCCGTCCTCCATCCCTGGCAGGTACATACAGAAACTCTCCCCGCTCGTGGGTTCGAGAGCCGCGTACAGGTAAGTCCACTTGTAAGCGCGTTTGACTACATAAGGTGGACGAAACCCCATCGGGCAATAGCGTCTCCTATGCCAGTTGATCAGTCCGAATCGCGCCTCGTCGAAGGCCAGAACCTTTAGCGGCTTCTTGCCGTCTTCGCAGTGGCGCTCTTTTACCTCCTTGATCTTGCCAGCGAAGTTTTTTTGAAGGCATCCTGCTCTTCGGGGTCTGCTTCCTCGTGGCGAGGGCGACCACTCTTGAGCTTGATCTTGTGTCGTCTTAGGAGTTGACCGACGCCATCGGGATGAGCGTACTCGATGCCGTGACGCTCCCTAAGGAACTCATCGGCCTGCCCTATGGTGGCGATCTTTCCCGTCTTCATGCTCTCCTTGAGGTCCTCCAAAGCCTCGGGCGTGACCAACTCCTGGCGACCACGCTCATGCACCCTGCTCTTTAGAAGCTCCTCGAGCCCGCCCTGTTGGTAGCTTGCAAACCACCTCTGGCACTGACGCCAGGAGTAGCCCAATGCCTGGGCGGCCTCCCCCAGGTTGCGGCATTCGCCGGAGCGCAAGAGCCTTAGCATCCTGAGGCGCTGGAAGAGGTGGGTATATCGATGGTACCGTTCGAGCTCCTTCAGTTCTTTGGGATCTTCTTCGATGACCTGGGAGTAGAGTATCTTTGCCATGACCCCATTATGCCATCAACAATGCGGAACGGTATTACCAGCCGGATAGCTTCTCGACGAAACTCCGGTGGGTAGGTCGGGTTTGCTTGTGGCAATGTTCTCCTTTCCGCGCAATGTTCTCAGTCTTAAACAGTCCACGGAACCGACGCAAGTCGAAACCCAAGTTCAAGGTTTCATTCACCTTGCGCTTGGTGTAGAGTGAAATAGGGTTGATACTGCTCATTTCTGGTGTCTGGAGTGGGAGAGGAGGCAATGCATGACAGCAGCCAACAAGGCACTCGTGCACGAGTACTTAGAGAGAGTTTGGAACGATAGGGATGTAGAGGCGCTGGATGATTTCTATCCCAGCCCCCACCTCTCCGAACAAGAAAGTTCTGCGGAACAGCAGCTCCCAAGTCTCGAAGATGCCAAGGAATACATACGCCACGTGCAAGCCGCTTTTCCCGATCTTCAGGTCGTAATAGACGACATCATAGCTGAGGAGGATAAAGTCGCGGTCCGAACCACTTGGCGCAGTTCTTATCAAGAGATGTTCAGGGACGTTACGCCGAGCGCAAGCAAACAAGTCGAGGCCACCGGAAACCTGATCTGGCGCATCGCCGACGGCAAGATCGTAGAAATGAAAGGTACCCTTGGCGAACGGACGCTTGAGGAGATTGGCTTGCTGGAACACCTAGTCTCTATTGGAATGGTTTTCTTCAAGTTTCCTCCTTGGAGATGTAGGTATAACTAGGTATTGAGCTGGAGCCAGATTGTTTGGTGTATATCGCCCCATATAGAGGATGTGTTAATGGTATGGACGCCTGCTCTCAGATGCAGGGCCTCGAAGCTTATTGAGACTTCTGCGCATCTCACAGTAGTCTATTGAGGGAGCACCAGATTCACATAGATCAAGTAGAAGAACGCAAAGCATAGCTGAGCATAGTCATACTGGGTAAGGTGTCGAATCGGTCGTGAAAGCGCAATCTCCGGAGCCGCTGTCCTCTGCCGACCCTGAAGGCTCAGGATATACTACTCTGCACGGACGCAGGCTCGCCATTGCGCGGGTGGTTTGGGCGGCAGTATCCTTGCTGGCTGTCACGCTCTTCGTCGCTGCACTTCCGTTGCTCTACGACGAGTACCGCTCGCTCCGCATCTATCGGCCTAGTGATCGCGATGCTGTATACTCTGACTTGGCTCGGCTAGGCCTTTCTGTCGAATCCTTCGCGGCATACTTACTCGCTCTGGGCATCATATTTGCTGTAGCGTATTTCGGGGTCGCCGCAGTCATTTTCTGGCGCAAATCAGACGAGCCGATGGCGCTGTTCGTGGCGCTTTTGCTCGTGGTACTTGGAGCGACTTTTTGGGGGGCTACCCACGTGTTAGGGGCTGTCCACCCACTCTTAAAGTGGTTGAGCAGTGTCTTAGAGTCGCTGGCGTTGGGCCTGCTATTTCTTCTGTTCTACCTTTTTCCCAACGGACGGTTCGAGCCCCGCTGGACGCGTTGGCCGGCAGCTGTATTGGTCGTGGTGACGATACTGATAGCCCTCATCCCATCATCTCCCTTCAACATAGAAAATTGGCCTTTCTTACCTTATGCTCTGTTTCTCTTAGGTTGGCTTTTGCTTGGCGTGTATGCGCAAGTCTACCGTTACATAAAGGTGTCAAATCTGGCGCAACGTCAGCAGACCAAGTGGGTGCTTTTTGGCTGCACCGCAGCGATTGCGGGTTATATAGGCTGGATTTCGATTGATGCATTGTTACCGTTGCCTCGGCCCGAATCACGCCTCGTCGCCGACATCGTTGGCGCAACGGTCACCTGCGGTGTGATGCTCATTATCCCCTCGTCTTTTGGGGTTGCTATTCTACATTACCGGTTGTGGGACATAGATCTCGTTATCAACCGCACCCTGATCTACGGTGGGCTCATCGTTTCGTTGGCTCTGGTCTACTTCGGTGGCGTGACATTGCTGCAAAATTTCTTCCTCGTGCTCACCGACGAGAAGTCTACGCTTGCGGTAGTGGCGTCGACGCTCGCTATCGCCGCGCTCTTCGAGCCCTTACGGCGCAAAATCCGGGCGTTCATCGATCGCCGCTTTTACAGGAGAAAGTACAATGCGAGAAAGACTCTCGAAGCCTTCTCGTTGCAACTGCGTGATGAAACGGATTTGCAGGCGCTGAGCGACGATCTGATCGGGGTGGTCAGGGAGGCGATGCAACCTGTCCACGTCTCTTTGTGGTTGCATCCCGATCCTGCCCTGAAGGACAAGAAGAAGCGAGCTGCCATAAGAGAGTTTGGGCACGACGAGTGAGCCAGCCTTGCTCTATTCACCGAGTTGCCTCGGGGGATTGTCCGAGAAGCCTCGGACGCGCTTGCAGCGTAACCCTGCGGGCCGCCACAGTGGGGCTTTTAGCCCGGATTATTCACGAAGGTAGTTGAAAAGAGGGAGCCTTCTCCTGTATACGGTCTAGTTGCTCGAAAACTGACCAAAGCAGAAAGGCTCCCTCATGCAAGATTGTGCCACAACTACGATGCGTTTTGACACGCACACAGCCCTGGCCCTCGAAGCCGCCTTCGACGGGGGACGCATCAGCTCTGACTCAGGGCTCGTGTGGCTCTCCAAGATGGACTCCGAGATGGGACTGTGCGAGGCCATCTCAGAGTGTGTTCAGGAATGGCGAACGAGGAAGGGACACCACTCGCTCGCTTCCCTCCTCAAGCAACGTGTCTTCCAGATAGCCTGCGGCTACGAAGATCAGAACGACTCCGACACTCTTCGAGAAGATCCTCTGCTGAAGGCAGTGTGCGGCTCTTTACCCGAGAGCGGAGGGGACCTTGCCAGCCAGCCGACCATCTCTCGGATGGAGAATGCGGCCACGATACGCTCGTGCCACCAAATAGCTCAAGTGCTCTTTGAACTCTATCTGAGCCAACGCGAGCCAGGTGGTGCTCCGGAGAGGGTGCTTCTGGACTTCGACTCAACAGACGACCCCACCCACGGAGAGCAGGAAGGTAGCTACTACCACGGCTACTATCGCCAGCACATGTATCATCCGCTCTTGGTCTTCGATGGTGAGAGCGGGCACCTCATAACAGCGCTCCTTAGAGCCGGCAACACCCACGCCTCCAACTCCTCTGTAGCCTTGTTAAAGCGCATCGTGGGTCGCCTGAGGCACAGATGGCCTGGGGTGGCAATAGAGATAAGGGCTGACGGGGGCTTCGCCATTCCCGCCATCTACGACTACTGCGAGCATGAGGGCATAAGCTACACCATCGCGCTGATCACCAACTCTCGCCTCAAACAGATGGCCCATGATCTGCTCGAAGAAGCCACACAAGAGCACCAAAGGACAGCTCAGAAGGTCAGGCTCTTCGGTGAGGATCTCTACGGGGCGGCCAGCTGGGAGAAGGAGCGCAGGGTCGTCTACAAGGCCGAGGCGATGGAGCAAGGGACCAACAGGCGTTTCGTCGTTAGCACCAGGCCAGATGCCCCCAAGGAGCTCTACGAGTTCTACGCTAAGCGCGGGCAGAGCGAGAACTGGATCAAGGACTTCAAGCTTCACGTAAAAGCCGACCGTCTGAGTTGCCATCGGTTCGTAGCCAACCAGTTTAGGTTGCTGTTGCATGCTGCGGCCTACTGGCTAATGGACGCCCTGAGGAGGAAGCTCATCGCGAGCGGGGCGGGCAGGATGCAGTTGGACACTTTGAGGCTTTCTGTGATCAAGATCGGCGGGAGGGTCAGGGAGCTTATGACGAAGATCCCGTGTTGGCAACGCTGAGAAATTGAGCCGACCAACGTTCTGAAGTTGAGCCACCTCGGCCAGCCTGGGCAGTGTAGCACCATCAACATTTATGGAGCCATCTGTACGCCCTCCTCGGTCCGTTTGCGTGTCCGGTAGGAGTCTCCCCGGGTAGTCAGCACGTGGGCGTGGTGCCCGAGCCTGTCGAGCAAGGCGGTCGTGAGTTTCTCGTCGCCAAAGACCTCTAACCACTCCCCGAAAGAGAGATTGGTGGTTATTAGGGTGCTACGGATCTCGTGTCTCTGGGAGATGACGTCGAATAAGAGCTCTCCTCCGGCCCGCTCGAAGGGGACGAACCCCAGCTCGTCGAGGATCAACAGATCGGCCCTCCGTAGCCGGCGGTGCAACAGCGTGAGGGTTCGCTCGTCGCGGGCTTCGGTGAGGATGCGCACCAGGTTGGCCGCACGGTAAAACGCTACCCGGAAGCGGCGTCTGGCCGCTTCTACCCCGAGAGAGATCGCCAGGTGAGTCTTCCCCGTTCCGACCGGGCCCGCAATGATCACCTCAGCAGCGGCCTCCAGGAACTCGCAGGTGGCCAGTTCCATGATCTTTTGCCGGGAAACACCCTTGAGGGACTCCCAATCGAGCTGCTCGAGGGTCTTCACGTCCGGGAAGCGGGCCTCCTTCAGGCGCCTCTTGGCGGTGCGCTCTTCGCGAGAGCGAAGTTCCATCTCCAGCAGTTCCCTGAGGAAGTCTTCGTAGTCCCAACCGCCTTCTCTGGCCTGGCGGACGAGGCCCGGGTACTCGGTGGCAAAGGCCGGGAGCTTGAGGGCTTTGAGGTACTCGGCGATCACCGCTTCTCTGGCCGCCGCGTTGGCCCTCGGTGTTTGCTTGGTGGCGTTCACGCTCCACCCCCGCTGCCTCCGAGCAGCCAGTCGTAGTCGGTGGCGTTGGCGCTCTCCACGTGGTAGCTTGAAAGCGCTTCGGGTACCGCCACCCTGCGGGATTGTCCCCGGCGATCCTCGAGGTGTTAGCCCAGAGCCAGCAGGTCGAACCTGCCCCGCGAGAGGGCGGCTTGCAGGGCGCTGGCGACCATCTCCTCGCCGTGATCCACAGCCGCTCCGAGGATGCGGGAGAGCACTCTTGAGGCCTCCTTCTCCCCGTAACGGTCCGTGAGCATCTCCCAGAGCTTGCCGTAGGGCTCGCCCATCTCGCGGATGAGCTCGGGAGCTACCTGCCTGAGTGCCTGCGGTTTCTTGGCCAGTTCCAAAAGGTAGTGGCGGTAGCGGATCGTCCGCTTCCCTTTGCGCTCTTTGGCGTAGAGTACGACCTGCCCGCAGCAGACGAGCCTCACGTCCTCAACCCCTACGTAGGCCGTCGCTCGAAGCGATGCCTAATGCGAGGGGACGGAGTAGGTTGCCCCTCTTGTCCACAGGTGTATGCCGCAACCTTGGCCGCCAGACGCGCCAGCAGCCCGGCTAGGGTCTTGGCTCGGTGACGCTCCAGGCCGAAGAAGTCCTTCAGCTGGCAGATCACCCCCTCGATGATCTGGCGCTTGCCGGCGGCCCATCGACGATCGGCCTTCGACCATGCCCGGCGGGTGTTGTCCTTCCGGGTGGCAGCCACCAGAGCCCCATAGCACTCCAACCAGTGTCTCTCCCACTCAACCCCTGTGAAGCCCTTGTCGGCCAGGTAGGCTTGGTGAAGGTCTTCGGCTATGAGCGCCTCCCCGATGGGGCGCTCGTCGGAAGCCGCGGGAGCAAGACCGAAAGCGCTTACCACGCCCTCGGGATCCACCACCAGCGCCACCTTGAACCCGTAAATCCACTCGGTCTTGGAGGCGCTCCTTCCGAAACTCGCCTGTCCGCAGAAGAGCCCCTTGCGAGAAGCCCTCACTCGGACCACGGCTGGCACCAGGGTCGTGTCCAAGACGCGGTAGACGGCCGAAGGCTCGGAGATCTCCCCAGCAAAGGCCCGCTGCAGAGCGCGCAACTCGGGCTCCAGGGCCCGTACCCTGCGGTTGAACTGGCTCTGGGTGCACAGGTTCGGGAAGTAGGCACGCAGGTGCGCCGAAGCGAAGCGCCAGAAGTCGCGCTCGCTGCGGAAGCGGGGCCACTGGGCGAGGATAGCCAGGGTGATGACCTCTGGGTCGGAGAGCAGGGCCGGACGGCCGGGCTTCCTCTTGCGCACGGAGGAGGGATGGTGCTCCTGCCACCAGTCGTCCACGAGTACGTACAATGAGACCAGGAAGGAGTCGAGATCCATGCGGCACCACCTTTGGGCGAAGGTTTGGTACCAGCATAGAGTTTCGGCTCCTTCCGCGTTCCCCGCAATTACTCATCAGTCGTCTTAGCTTGTCTTTTAACCATGGGGAATTTCGCGACGGGCTTTATGTCCGCCGCGAAACTCCTCCTCTCGCCTTCTTCGTCGGTTCAAGCGGCTTTCTTTAGCGCCGGGTAACGCTTCGCCCGGCCCGAGAGGCGCCCTTTGGGCCGCCCCGGCGACCTCCCGCAGGGTTTCGGCGCCCTCGCTGGGGTGCCCACCGCTGCCAAGAGTGCCGCGAAACCCCGGAGCGTCCGGCACGGCGTCAACCGCCGGTCTCGCTGCGGGCGCTCCCACGGCAGGCGGCGGTCGTCCGCGCAGGAGCCCGCCAGCCTTAGTTGGGCGTAGGCTAAGAGCACGAGCCACGTCCAGCGGTCCGCCTGCTCGGGGTGCCTAACCCTCGGCGCCGCGGTCCACCCGAGCGTCTGCTTGAGGAAGCGGATCGTGTGCTCCAAGTCGAACCTCCTGACGTAGGCCCGCCACAAGAGCTCCAGGTCCGGTTCGCCTTCGCCGGAGAACCAAAGCCACAGCTTCTTCGGCTTGCGGGTCTCGCGGGGGAGCTTGCCCACCTCCACCAGAACTACGGTGCCTCGCACGACGGGCGCCCTCTCGCACCCGTAGCGCTCTCCTATGCGGCGGGTCTTGGGGTGCAGCCCCGACCAAGCCCTGACACGCACCTCGCCATAGTCCCCGGTGAGGCAGCGGTGCTCGCGGGCGGGCTCCGGCCAAGTCTCGGGATCGGGCAGGGCGAACTTGCTGCCGTGACGGCGCGGGCGACCCACCGGCCTCGGCTCGACCTCTTCCGGATCGGCGTAGAAGGCGCGGTTGGAGTGCAGCCGCACTAGGACGTGGGCGCGGTGGCCCTCCAACCCGCGTTGCAGCTTGAGGGGGTCGTAGCCCGCGTCGAAGACGAACAGGGGCGGGGCACCGCGACGCGGGAAACGGCCCAACAGCTCCTTCACCTGCTCGACGGCCACGTCGTTGGCGTCTTCCTCCGGGCGCACGCGCCTCGCGTCGAGGGGCGCCACCCACGAGTCGCGCTCGAAGGAAAGCCCGGAGATCAGTTGGTAGGCCCAGCCCGGGGCGAGGATGGGTTGCCCGGCGGAGTGCCTCGACGGGTGGTAGTAGTACCCCCGCCCCGGGCTGGCCTCCGCGTCGCAGCGGCTCCAGACGCTGACGTCCACGGCGTAGACCGAGGGGCGTTCGCCGCCGCCGACCGAAGCGCCTCGAGCGAGCAGCTCGCGCAGGGAGTCTTCGTCGATCCGCCCGCGGCTCAGGCCGGCGTAGAGGCTGCCCCAACCTCTGCGGTGGACGGGCGCCAGGCTTAGGTGGACCGGCGAGGGCACCGTGCCGGCGCTAAGCAGGGCGTCGGTCAGCTCGAAGAGAGCATCGCCTCGGCGGGCGAAGCACCGGTAGAACGAGTCTCGGAAGGCACTCAGGGCATCGAGGTTTTGGGCCGAGGGATCCATAGCGACTCATGGTGCTCGCGCCGTTCGCCGATGTCCACTACCGGCGCCGATCCCCAGGCCTTCGAGTTAAAAGACAAGCTTAGAGGAGATCCTGAAGGCAGTGGGCCACCGCGACGACCCACAAGTCCGCCTCTCTACCGCCGAGGTGATGAGCACAGCCCTTGTCGCAGCCGCCTTCTTCGGCGGCAACATCGAGAAGGCTAGATCATTTCTGGATGAGTACGCCTACATCAACAAAGCGATCTCCAAGAGTCGCTTCAACCGGAGGCTTCATGCCATAGATCCTCACCACTGGAGGTCGCTCTTCGATTTGCTGGCCGAAGCCTTCAAGCAATCCCATCCTGATCAAACCTACGTGGTGGACTCCCTGCCCGTCCCCGTGTGCGACAACATCCGCATCCGCCGTTGCAAGCTCTATCCTCCACAACAACACGGCGAAGCCTTCCGAGGCTACATCGCCAGCAAACGCCGATACTTCTACGGGCTCAGGCTACATCTGGTGGTTAGCGATAAGGGTGATCCGGTGGAGTTCTCAGTGGCGGCTGCTTCGGAAGCTGATGTGAAGTTGCTCAAGGAGTTGGGGTTGGATCTGCCCGAGGGCTCGATCATTTGTGCCGACAGGGGCTACACCGACTACCACTACGAGGACTTGCTAAAAGAGGTAGGCTTGCACCTCAAGGCCTAACGCAAGAAGAGATCCAAGCGGCCGATGCCTGTGTGGGAGGAGTTCTTGAGCAAGCCCCTTCGCCAGTACATCGAGACGGTTTTCAGTAACTTGAGCGCACTGTTGGCCAGGAAAATCCACGCGGTTACGCCCAGAGGTTTCGAATTGAAGATCGTCTGCTTCCTGTTGGCCTACTCCATTCAATGCCTGTAGCCTGTAGGGGGCAACTCGGGTTAGCTAACCAGCGAATGGCGCGAAGTACGGAGGCCGTCCGGCGGGAAGCGTGGTACCGCAAACCCCACCCGACCTTCTCCGACGCTTTGGCGTTGGTGAGAAAGGAGTTGTGCTCGCAGGAGACTTTTCGAGGGTCGCTGCGGGAGCCAGACACGGTAAAAGTGCCGCGAGCGCTCGTGGAGCACCTAACCGAAACGCTTTGCTACGCAGCCTGAATGGATAAATTCGAGATGAGGGGTTGCTTGACAGGCAGGCGTAAAGAAAGTGGCAAGCTCTCCACCAGGCTTCAGTCGCCGGTCCACGATCCGCAGGCGTACCCAGCAGCCTCTACACTACGGAGCACGGGCTACTCATCCATGGCGTGGTTTCCAAAGTTGTGCAGCAACCGTGCAGCAACCCAAGTAAATATCCTGAAACCTTGAGAAAAGCGTCGACGAGGAAATACAGCGATTTGCAGGTATTTTGTAAGCGCTAGATAGCTCTAGAAAACTATCGTGCCGCCTTTGCACGGCGGAGGTCAGGAGTTCGAATCCCCTCGGCTCCACCAAGAAGTATGCGGATTTGTAGGTAAAACGAGAGGGATGGGTAGAGGCCGCGGAGCTTGTCTGGGGCCTCGTATTGCAACCGAACTGCAGCGCGCCCTCGAAGCGCCAGCTACGCTAGAACATCGCACGAACGGCGCGGGGGTTTATCGCTGATAGGCTCCTTCAAGCGGTGGACCTGACAGCAGCTGTGGCAGCAACCCACCGTTGCACGGGCTCGGGTACGGTCGTCGGGTGCTCAAATCAGCCGTTCTCGCCGTGTCGTAGCCGATCGAGGATCGCGCCGATGTGCCGCCCGATCTCGGCCCGGTCGGTGAATGAATAGTAGGGCTGGCCCGCAGCCGCTACCGAGGGTACGACGAGGTCGAACTCCAGGGTGCGGATCGACTCGAGACTCTCGATGTAGCGCTCCCGGTCGCTGACCCCGTCGAGCAGCGCCGCGACCCATTCGCCTCTGGGAAACAAGATCGTATCGCCGGTGAACAGGCACCGATGTTGCCCCGTGTTCCAGAGGAAGGCTGTGGCCCCGCTCGTGTGCCCCGGGGTCGGGATGATCTCGAAGTCGTCGGCCAGTCTGTGACGCCCGGAGAAGGTCTCGTCGACGTTGCAGGTCTTGGATACCGACCGTGCCTCCTCCTCGTGGCAGTGCAGCGGGGCGCCGAATGTCCTGGCGACCCAGTCGCAGGCGGGCGAGGCCTCGTGGCGGTGGTTCAGGTACTGGCGTGAGATGCCGCCGAGGTCGTTGATCTCCCCTACATCTTGCTCCAGCGTGTCTGCCCTGTAGAGGAGTAGGTTGCCCCGGTCGCGTTGCAGCAGGAAGGCCCGGATCTCCAGCGATGGCCCGAACCCGAGTGGCTCGGGGGCCGATGCGTACAGTCCGGGGATCACTTCGTTCATCGCGCTCATTCCTTTCAGGATTGCCCGCTTTGCTGGATTCCTTCGGTGTTGCCACGCAAACCGAACGCGGCTAGCAGGGCGATTATCAGGGCTGGGACCATCGCCAGGAAAGCGTCGGAGAAAGGAGCCGCGTCGAGTGTGTACAGCGGGTTTATGGCGCCAGAGCCAGTTTCTTCCCTTGCCGCCAGAAACGCCCCGATGATCGCCGGTCCCGTCCCCGCGCCGAGGAAGAAGGCCCCGGCGAAGATCCCCATCCCCGCCCCAACCTCGGACTCAGGGAGCGCGTTGGTCGCGGCGTTGGTGGCCGGGGCTTGGATGAAGGCGAAGCCGATGCCAAGGCCCAACATCCCCACCGCGACCATGACCGGAGATGCTCCGACGCCGAAGGTGGAGAGGAAGAGGACCGAGATGACCATGACCGCAAGCCCAGCCAGGATGGGCGGCCTCACACCTATACGGTCGGAGAGCCCTCCGGTCATAGGAGAGAGGATCGCCAGGGCGGCGGCTCCTGGCGTCAGAACCAGCCCGGCGGCGGCGGGTGAGAGCCCGTTCACCTCGATGAGTAGCAGAGGGACGAAAACGATCGCCGAGAGGTTGGCCAGCATGGAGAAGAACCCCACGACCACCGCTGCCACATACGCCCGATTCTCGAAGAGATCCGGTGAGACGAACGGATCCGGCACTCCGTTTATGCGCCAGACGAACCCTGTCGCAGCGAGGGCCGCTCCCAGGAAACTGCCCAACGAGGAGACCGAGGCGAAGCCATCGACCTGTCCTTGTGTTATGCCGAAGAGGAAGAGCCCGGCTCCCAGGCCGAGCAGGACGCCACCGATCAGGTCGAAGCGGCGCTCGTCTTCTACAGAGCCGCCGTTCGGCAGCACGCGCCGGGCGACGGGGATAAGAGCCAGCATCAAGACGAGCGAGCCAACGAAAAGAGCGCGCCAACCGAAAAGTTGCCCGACCGCTCCCCCGACGATCGGCCCCACCGACGCCCCTATGCCCACGCTGGAGGCCACCAGGCCAAGGGCGCCGCCACGTTTTCCGGGCGGCAGCACCTTGGCCACGGCGACGCTGGCGAGCGCGGGCACTGCTGCTCCCCCGATCCCCTGCACTATTCGCCCCAGGACCAGGACCGCGAAACTAGGGGCGATGGCACAGATGACGCCGCCTGCGGCGAACCCAAGGAGTCCCACGGAGAAGACAGGCCGCACCCCGAAGAAGTCCGAGATCCTCCCGTACAGCGGGACGCCGATGGCGTAGGCGAGCGAATATCCGGTCACGACCCACCCCACCTGCGCCGCCGAGGCGCCGAACTCTGCTCTCATGAGGGGTATGAGGACGTTGATCATGGTGGCCGTAAGCACGGTGACGAAGACCGACGAGGCGACCACCGCGAGAAATAGCCGGGTGGATGCTGGCTTTTCCGACCTGAGGGCTTCGCCTCCCGCGCTCATCGTGCGACCTCGGCGCGCCCGGCAGCCTTCGCCTCCTCGCCTCGAATCGTTCCGATCATGGTGCTGGTCCTGAATCCCTCCATGACTATTCGTTCTCCGACGCCGCGCGCCGCTCTGCGCGGGCCTTCGCGCGGTCGTAGTTCATGCGGAAGAGCTCGATCACGGCCTGAGCGTCCTCCGGACCGTCCATCTTCCGGCGCACCCAGCCCGAATCTGGCAGCGGTGGATGTACCGACGCCCGCCTCTCCGCTATGAGCTCGTCGCGGACCTTCTTGGGGAACGGCAGGTCTGCGAAGCTGGAGCCGTGCAAGTGCCCGAGCTCGACCCGGCCGTAGGAGAACTGCAGTCCGCCCCTTCCAGTGTCGCCGGTGGTGACCCCCTGCCACTCCAATACCTCGCCAGCTACCTGCTCCAGCAGTTCATCGTTCATTGGATCTTCTCCTTCCGTTGTCCTCGGCTCTTATCCTTGCGCCCGGTAAGGCTCTTTACATCGTGCGGTAGTACGGTTTTGGACCCATACTTTCGTACAGTGTGCGCTAGCGGCATTGTCCGGAGGGTGACCTAGATGCCTGGGACGGAAGCCTCGATCCTGAGATGACCGGGCGCCCTGGAGGCCGGGTCGGGCAGCACGAGGGGCGAGCGTCCTGGTGTGATGCTGCCAAGCACTACCGCTGCTCGAGCCCCGGTACAGGAGGGCACGTTTCCAGGCAAACCGTGTACGCCCAGAAATCCTATCAGGGCGAAGGCGTAGGCTTCCTTGGCGCCGGAAGGGATGCCCCAGTCCTCGATCGTACGCAGCCGCACCCTTGGGGCGTCTTCCTGCAACATACCCATCAGGACCACGGCCGCAGCATACTGCTCGTCTTCGCCATCGCTTCGTTGAGCGCGCTCGGGGCTTACACGCTTGGGACTTACTTCGTCACCTATCTGCAGGAGGTCGTAGGCTTCAGTAACACCACCGCTATCGCGGCGAATTTCTTAGCCTTCTTCGTAACCGTCCCGCTGGTGCCGCTCATCGGTATGCTCGGTGACAGGATCGGGCGCAAGCCCCTGCTCCTGATCGGGGCTCCAGGCTTCGTGCTCTTGAGTCTGCCAGGCTACGTGCTTGCCTCAAGCGGCAACTTCTTCGGCGCCATCTTGGGCCAGCTCTTGGTAGCCCTGCCGTGGAGCTTCGTCGTCTCCGCCGTCGTCGTGATAATCGTCGAGATCTTCCCGACCAGGGTGCGCTACTCAGGAGCCTCCATCGGCTACAACCTCGGGTACATGATCTTCGGCGGCACAGCCCCGATCGTGGCCACCTTCCTCGTGTCGGCCACGGGCAGCTCCATAGCGCCGGCCATCTACCTGATCGTGGTCGCCCTGCTCGTGCTCCCCGCCATTTTCTTGCTCCCCGAGACCCGCGGGTACGATCTGCTGAGGGGCGCTGACAGGGCGCAACCGGCCCCAACGACACGGCCCGAGGCAACTTGAGCGGATCTTTGGAGCGATGTCCTTGTCCGCATCCGACGCCTTACACGAGAGGAGGTTACCAGGCCGATGAAGGAGCTTCCGGCCACCGAGCGGCGTAACCCTGCCAGCGCGCGGTTGGACGAGATGTCCGTGGAGTCGATCCTCTCTCTCATGAACGAGGAGGACCGTCGGGTTCCCGAGGCCGTTGCCGGGGCCCTGCCGCAGATCGGTGCAGCCGTCAGGTTGTTGGTCGAGGCGTGGCGTTCGGGGGGGCGTTGGATCTACGTGGGCGCGGGGACCAGCGGCCGCCTCGCCGCCCTGGACGCGGCAGAATGCCCGCCCACCTTCGGGGCGCCGCCCGAAAGGGTTCTCGTCCTACTGGCCGGAGGTCCTTCCGCCGCGGCGCGGTCCATCGAGGGAGCCGAGGACGACCGCACGGCCGCCGTCCGCGCCCTTGACGGTTTGGCACTCCACCCCGACGATGTGGTGGTTGGACTCGCGGCGAGCGGCCGCACGCTTTACGCCGTCTCTGCCGTCGAGCATGCCTCCGAAGTCGGGTGCGCCACAGTTGGTATCAGCAACAATGCCGGCAGCGAACTCGGCGCGGCGGCGAGCGTGGCCATCGAGCTGAACACCGGACCGGAGATCCTCACCGGCTCCACCCGGCTCAAGGCAGGGACGTCCCAGAAGATGGTCCTCAATATGCTCTCCACCGCCGCTTTCACGCGCCTCGGCAAGGTATACGAGAACCTGATGGTCGATGTCCAGGCCTCCAACGAGAAGCTAGAGAAGCGTGCACGACGTATCGTTCGCGAGGCGACGGGGCTGCCGCAAGACGAAGCCGGTGTGTTGCTCGGGCAGGCCGGAGGGTCAGTCAAGATGGCCGTAGTGATGGGGAAGACGGGCCTCTCGCCGGGCGATGCATCCCGCTTGCTGGAGACCGCCAAAGGAAGCGTGCGGCAGGCTCTAGCCGCATCCGGAGCAGCGAGTAGAGCTCCTTGATGTATCTCTGCGTGGACGGAGGCCAGACGAAGACCGCCGTTATGCTGCTGGACGACAGCGGCAGGGAGGTCGGGGCCTGGCGCGCAGGCGCGCTGACTACGCCCTGGAAACCAGGGGCGATGGATAACCTCCGTGTCGTGGTCAGGGACATCGCCGAAGACCTGAGTCGTGTATCGACCGGCGAGTCGCCCGAGGCCGCCTGTTTCAGCCTCACGGGCTACATGGAGGGCGATGAGACCATCCCATCTCTTATCCGGGAAGAGATGGAACGGGCCGTGCCGGGGATAGGCCGGATACACACCATCCCTGACTACATGGGCAACTGGGCCGCGGCGACCGGCGGAGAGCCTGGGGTCATTGTAATCGGCGGGGGCGGTTCGGTCGCCTACGGCCGTACCGGCTCCGGCGAGGCCGTGCGCGTCGGTGGCTGGGGTCACCTGCTGGGCGACGAGGGAAGCGGGTTCTGGATCGGCCTCCAGGCCATAAAGGCGGCCCTGAAGTCCCGCGCCTGCGTGAGCCGGAAGACCGCTCTCGAAGATGGCGTCATGCAACGGTTCGGCACGGATGACGACCGCCAGGTAGTCCGTGAGGTTTACTCGGCCTCTTTCTCCGAGGCCGAAGTCGCCGGCCTGGTTCCACTCGTCGCTTCCCTTGCGCAGGAGGGCGACGAGACGGCCGCCGGCATCCTGGACGAGGCCGCAGACCATCTTGCGGGTATCGCGCTGGCGGTGCTCCTTCGTCTTGGCGATCTGCCGGTCTACCCGTCGGGCGGCATCTTTCGGGCGCCCACGATGCGCGAACGGTTCGAGGGGGCGTTGGCCCGCTCGGAGGTCGGTGTGGAGGTCAAAGACGCCGTCAGCGACAACCCCTTGAACGGCGTGTTTCTCATCGCCAGCCAAGGACTGGAGCAATGAGGAGGAGCGGCGAGACAGTCTACGTCTCGTAAAGGGACTGCCCACGAAGAGCAAGATGCTGGATCTCCAATGTGAGCAGGGTATCCGAGTAGCGCTGACGCAAGGGCGGTTGAATCGGCTCAATCGAGTAAGCTATTATTGGGTCATCTATTGACTACCGAGAGGGGCGTTGAGATGAACTGTCCCCGCTGCCAGATGGCCAATCCCGAGGGCGCGAAGTTCTGCCTGAATTGCGGTAACCAGCTCGAAGCCCAGGTTCGGGTAGATGGCGAGCGCAGGTACGTGACGGTACTGTTCGCCGACGTGGTCGACTCGACCGGGCTTGGCGAGCGGCTCGACCCCGAGCAGGTCGCGGAGATCATGAATGGCGCGTTCGCCTTCCTCAACGCGTCGGTCAAGAAATACGATGGGACGGTTGCGAGGTTGCTTGGCGATGCGATACTCGCCTTTTTCGGTGCGCCGGTCGCGCACGAAGACGACGCAGAGCGCGCGGTTCGCGCGGGTTTGGATATCCAGGCGGCTGCACGCGAATACGCCGGGGCGGTCAGGCGGAACTTCGGGGTCGACTTCGACGTGAGGGTCGGTATCAACACAGGACTCGCGGTGCTCGCCGCCGTCGGCGACGAGATCAGGACAGAATACACGGCGATGGGCGACACCACGAACGTGGCCGCGAG
Organism: uncultured Rubrobacteraceae bacterium; assembly: GCA_963808845.1. Classification (GTDB taxonomy): domain Bacteria; phylum Actinomycetota; class Rubrobacteria; order Rubrobacterales; family Rubrobacteraceae; genus Rubrobacter_D. Next base: position 22,485 of record CAWEHD010000030.1, on the reverse strand, counting down.
GCTGCAGAGCGCAGCCTTACCAGGTACTGTGCTCATCAGCGCTGATACGTACCACCTCGTCAAGCAGCTCTTCGAACTACGGTCGCACGGCGGCGCGATGGTGAAAGGCAAGTCCGCGCCGATCGTGACCTATGAGGTGCTTGCTCCCAAGGCCGTGCCAGGCAAGGTGCGAGGCCTGGAGGGCTTGACCTCGCCGCTTGTAGGCCGCGCTGCCGAATTCGAACTTGTGAACGACAGGCTGAACGAGGTGCGCGAGGGGCGCGGCGCGTTCGTGACGGTGGTCGGAGAAGCGGGATTGGGCAAGTCGCGATTACTGGCGGAAGTCAGCGAGTCGGCGGAGTCAGGTCACACAGGTAGCCTGGCTCGAGGGGCGGGCCCTCTCCTATGGGCAGGCCGTTACATATTATCCCTGGCGGCAGGTGATCCGCGAGGCTATCGGCGCGCAGGATGGCGATGCGCCCGAAGTCGTACGCGAGAAATTGCATCGCGATGCAGTCTGCGGCGCGTTGCCCGAGGGTGACCCGCAGTACCTCGAAGTCGTACTCTCCGTCGAGAGCGATGCGACGCTCGAGGAACTCGCGGCGCTGGAGGGTGACGCGCTGGTCGAGCACATTACCAGAGCGGCCCGGGGCTACCTCCGTGCTAGCACCGGCCTGATGCCGACGGTGATCGTGCTCGACGATCTGCACTGGGCGGATACCGCATCGCTCGATCTCCTGCTGGGCGTGGCCGACCTGGTGGAGGACTTGCCGCTTCTGATCACCTGCCTGCTCCGGCCCGACAAAGGTGCGCCAAGTTGGTCGGCTATCGAGAGAGTACGCAGTAAGCTGAGCGAGCCCTACACCGAGATCTTGCTCGAGCCGCTGGACACGGCACATTCGAAGGAGCTGCTCGGCAACCTGCTCTACATCGAGGATTTGCCCGAGAGCGTGCGCAACTTGATCCTGGACAAGGCTGAGGGTAATCCGTTCTTCGTCGAGGAAGTCATCCGGTCGCTGATCGACTCCGAATACATAGTCCAGGAGAATAGTCACTGGCGCGCGACACGGGAGATCGTTAACGTCACCATCCCGGATACACTGACCGGCGTGCTGAGCGCGCGAATCGACCGTCTACCCGAGAATACGAAGCACGTGGCCCAGACGGCGGCCGTCCTCGGCCGCATCTTCGCGCAACGCGCACTGATGGCGACCTGCGCGGCAGCGCCGCTGCCTGAACGCATCGAAGACGTCGAGCCTCACCTCGGCGTCCTGACCTACGAAGAGCTGGTCCGCGAGCGGGTACATGATCCCGAACTGGAGTACATCTTCAAGCATGCCCTCACCCAGGAAGCAGCCTACGAACTGCTGCTCATAAGACGCCGCAAAGAGCTCCACCGCCGCGCGGGAGAGGTGCTCGAAAGCCTCTATCCGGAGCAGCAAGGCGAGCTGGCATCGGTGCTAGCGTATCACTTCAGGCTCGGAGAACAGTGGCAACGCGCCGCCGACTACTCGATGCGCGCGGGCGCGCAGGCGGTGAACGTATATGCGATGAGCGAAGCGCTCGAGCACTATGAGAACGCATACCAGGCGCTGGGGAAGATTCCCGAGACTTCCCCAGAACAACTCTGCGACGCGATTCTCGGCTGGACCAGGGCCGCTTTCAAGTCCAAACCTTACCAGGAGGTGGTGGACCGCCTGAAGGAGGCAGAGAAGATAGCGCGCGAACAGAACGATGAATTGCGCCTCGCGCAGATCTTGCACTGGATCGCCAACGAGTACATCTCCCATGGCTTCCCTGGTCGTGGGATGCCGGCGTTGTTCGAGAGCTACGAGCTCGCGGAACGGCTCGGCGAGGAACAGCTGACCAGGGAGGCCACGTTCTGGATGACGTTTGGCATGATAGACCGGGATACGCGGGGTGGACTCGAGCAGATCGGGCATGTGATCGAGGCGGCGCGCAAGGATCGTAACTGGGATGTAGAGGCGCACGCTCTGGCCATCAAGGCGATGGCCCACGCGCGGCTTGGGGAGTTTGCAGAGGCTCAAGAGGCCATCCGGCTCGCACACGAGGAGGTGCGCAAGACCAACTCGCTGGTGAAGGAAGCCGACGTGGCGCTAGTGTCGTCGCAGGCTATCTTCGATATGGGCGATGTGCAGCGAGGATTGGAATACAGCCTAAGGGGCACGGATAAGGCTCTAACGGCCAACGGCCTCGAGTGTGCCGTCGCAGGCCATTACTGTACGGGACTCGGTAACCTGCAATCGCGCAACGTAACCGAAGCAGAGAAGGCATTCGAAGCTTCGCTCAAACTACGCGCGGACCATCTCGTCGAATTCAAAGGAGGATCTGAGCAGCTGGTCAACCGGGTGCAGGCCGGACTCGCTATCGCCCGGTTCTTCGGTGGGCGCGTCGAGGCGATAGGCGACATGGAGAAATCGCTGGCCAACGCAGCTTCGCTAGGCGACGATTACACGGCCGCTCTAATAGCGCACGCTCTTGGTGAGGGGTACACGCAGCTCGGTGACTTCGAGCGTGCGAAGCAGTACCTCGACTCCGCTCTGGATTACTACCGCCGCAACGACATGCGTCCATACGTGGCGCGAGTACTGAAATCTTCGGCCGACTTGCATCGAGCGCAGGGTCAGGACGCTGAAGCGGAACGAGACCTCGCAGAAGCCGCACGAATTACTGAGGAACTATCCCTGCCTCAGGTTCGTCCACCCGGCGACTTACAGCTCGATGCCGACGAACCTGAGCCGGTAGGACCCGCAGATCGCTGAACAGAGACCAGGCAAGGCAGTGCTGATGCTCGACGAGCTACGCAAAATCCCACTTTTCGCCGACCTCTCTGAAGAGGACCTGGAGAGGCTATATCAGATGGCCGAGACTGTCTCCGTCCCCGCAGGGGAGCTCGTGCTGCGAGAGGGCGACCAGGGTGACTCGCTCTTTGTCGTTCTCGACGGCGAGCTGGAGGTTACCAAACGCCAGGGCAGCCAGGACATCCTGCTCGCGTTGTACAAGCCCGGGCAATTCTTCGGCGAGATGGCCCTCCTCGAGCAGGTTCCACGATCCGCCTCTGTACGTACATTGCAAGAGAGCCGCCTGTTGGTGATCAGTCAAGTCGCCTTCCAGACGCTGCTCTCGTGCAGCCCCTCGGCGCCTTTGAAGATCTTGCACACCGTGACCTCCAGGTTGCGCAGCACGGAATCAGCATTGATCCAGAACGAAAAGATGGCCGCCCTTGGTACGCTCGCCGCAGGCCTCGCGCACGAGTTGAACAATCCGGCCGCCGCCATAAGGCGCAGCGTCGCACAGCTGCGTGACGCACTGGCCGAGCGAGACCGATTGGCGGCCCGGCTCCACTCGCTCGCCACCGACCAACACCAGATAGAGTCGCTCGGTAGACTGCAGGAAGAACTCACGGAGCGCAAGATCACAGCACCTCTGGGCGACCCGCTGGCCATCTGCGAGCTAGAGGATGAGCTGCAAGAGTGGTTGGAGGACCACGGCGTCGGGGAGGCCTGGGAACTCGCGCCGGTGCTGGTCTCTTACGGCTGGAACAGGGATGAGTTAGAGCGGTTGGCTGAAGTGTTCTCTCCAACACGGTTGCCTGTCGTAGTCCGGTGGTTGGGAGCCACCTCTTCGGTCTACGGCTTGCTGGAAGAGGTGGGACAGAGCGCCGAATCCATGTCGGAGATCGTCAAGGCCGTCAAGACGTACTCGTATCTGGATCAGGCGCCGATCCAGGAAGTCGATGTGATCGGGAGCCTGGAGAATACCCTTGTGCTCCTGCGCCCCAAGATCACCGCGGATGTCAGCATCACACGAGACTTCGCCGACGATGTGCCGCGGATAGAGGCCTACGGATCCGAGCTCAATCAGGTCTGGACCAACATCATCGACAATGCGATCGACGCCATGGAGGGTCGGGGAGAACTTACTCTGCGCGCCTACACCGCAGACGGTGTCGTTACGGTCGACGTAATCGACGATGGTACAGGGATACCCCCTGAGATCCAGTCGCGCATTTTCGAACCCTTCTTTACCACTAAGGCTCCTGGCGTCGGCACGGGTCTGGGCCTGCATATCGTCTACAACATCGTCGTCCACAAGCACCGGGGGCAGATTCAGGTCGCATCCGAACCCGGCGAGACGCGCCTTCGGGTGGTCTTGCCGATCCACCTCGCCCCAAGCAATGCCGGTTAGAACAGGTTGCAAAGAGGTTCAGAACCCCTTTGCAAGTCCTCACTGGCTGTTTCCAGAAATGCTCTCAGGGCCGGGGACTTCCAACGTTTCCCGTGCCACACCATCTGGGTGAAGACTTCGAAGGGCTCCTCCCACCGCAGTGCGACGAGCTTGCTGTCCCTAACCTCCGCTTCAACGGCCACGCTTATCATGACGGAGACGCCCATGCCGGCGGCCACGCACTGCTTTACGGCCTCTATGCTCTGGAACTCCATCCGCTCCGGCGGCACCACACCCGTCTCCCCCAACTGGCGCTCGAACTGCCCCCTGTAGGCGCAACCCGACTCCGGAGCCTCAGGCAATAGCACCGTCTCGCCGGTCAGGTCCCGCGGAGATACAGAATTCGACGACGCAAGCGCGTGGTCTGGCGGAGCGATGACGGAAACGCCTTCCCGGATCAGGGGCTCCACCGAGAGCCCTGGAACCTCCACAGGTCCGTCGAGGACGAATGCCACGTCCACCTTGCCCTCGTCGAGCGTCCGGCGCGTGCTACCCACCAACCGGCCGACGGCGCTCGGGCGCACCGAGAGCCTTACTTTCGGATACCTTTCATGGAAGATGGCCAGAAGCCTCGGCAACCGGTAGGTAAGGAGCGTCTCGGGGGCACTCACCGTGAGAGATCCCGCCACCTCGCCAACGCCCGCGCCAGCATCGACCACAGCCTCCCGTGCCTCCCCGGCGAGGACCAGCAACTCCTGGGAATACGCGAGCATCACAGATCCCGCCTCGGTCAACGCGATCCTCCTGCCTAACCGGTCGAACAATCTTATCCCGAGCTCCCGCTCCAGCGCCGCCACCTGCGCGCTCACACTCGACTGTACGTAGCCCAACCTCGCCGCAGCCCGCGAGAACGAAAGCTCCTCCGCAACTACCCTGAATGTCTGGACCTGCCTAAGCTCCACCCGACTCCCGTTCCTAAATGAAGTATCGATAGATTCGATACTATTCATCGTCAAGTTTCGTTGGACACGATATTAGCACGGTATTAGGATCTTCTCGAACGATGAGTAGAACGGACGGAGGAGTAGTGGCACAAGAGGAGGGCGGTGTGCGCGGGGAACTGCGGAGTGGCCTCCCTGCGGTGGTGCTGTTGTTGATGGGGACGCTCGGGGTCTCGACGGCCTTCGGGATGCTCTTGCTCTTGCCCCTCTACGTGCAGGAGCTGGGTGGTGACGAGGCGGACTTCGGCGTAGTCCTGTCTGCGGCGGCGGTACCTGCGGTCCTCTGTATTGGGTTCCTGATCCGCTATCCTGAGGCCTTGAGGCCGCACTTAGTTGTGGCGCTCGCCATAGCGACCTACGGGCTCGGGGCGGCTGGCGCATCGCTCGTGACCGGGGGCTGGACGCCGCTCGTCGGGATCGGGGTCCTGCTAGGTACCGCCTGGGCGGTGGTCTACGCGGCCACGCCGATGGCCATGAGCGGGATGGTAACCGACGAAGGGAGGGCGGCCTACTTCGGCTACCTTACGGGCACCCAGCAGGTCGGTATCGGTGCAGGACCGGTGATCGCCCGGTTCCTGGTCGAGACGCCTCTGGGCTTCCGGGGGACGTTCCTGGCGGCAGGCGTCGTCTGCCTCGTCGCCGTGGTGCTTACGTTCGTCGTAGGGGCGCTCGCGCCCGACGCCAGGACCGATGCCGGAAAAGAGGGTGCGGAAGGAAATGGGCCCTCCGCGGTCTCATTCGGCGCGGCGATGCGGCGTATCCTGGGGTCCGAGGCCGCTTTCTCGCTCGCGATGATCCTGCTTTTCGCCTGCCTCTTCACCTCGATGACGAGCTTCCAGCCGACCTTCGCCGGTGCCAGGGGACTCGACTACTCCGTCTTCTACGTCACCTATACCGTCGCGGTGATCTTCTCCCGCTTCGTGCTCGCGGGGCTGGCGGCGCGCTTCGATTCACGACTCGTGATCGCCGCGTCGGTGAGCGTCATGGCGCTCGCGGTCGCGTCGTTTCTCGCGGTGGGGTCCAATACTTTCTTCTACGGTCTTTCCTCAGCCCTTTTGGGTCTAGGCTACGGGCTCGCGCTGCCAGGCGTGCAGGCGCAGGCGGTCAACGTGTCGGCGGAGCAGGTACGCCCGCGGGTGCTGCCGATGGCTGGCATGCTCTTCGAAGGTGCGATCCTCGGCTTCCCGCTGGTCGCTGGATGGGTCATCACGGGCTTCGGGTACCGGGCCCTGTTCGCGGGCCTCCTCGCGTTCGCGCTGGTACAGGTCGGTATCGCCTGGTGGCGCTTCCTGGTCGCCGGAAGGACAACAAGCACGCAAGCAACGTAGGAACCCCACCTTGCGGCCCTCATTCTATGCTGAACGGGTCGCTCCGGTATGATCGGCCAGAAGGTTGCTGAAAAACTGGAGAAATAGTTCATTCGTACGATACCGCCGGCAACTTGGGTCTGTTATTGTGAGCGCGAAGAAGGCGGAAAGGTAAGTGGAACAAGGAGGTCGGTCGATGAAGCGAGTGATCAAGGTCCTATTGGTGATGGCTCTTGTTGCGATGATGTTGGTGGCCAGCATTTCTCCCGCGATGGCCGCCAAAGCACGAGGCGGAGTGCTGTTGCCGACGACCCAGCCCTGCCTTACGGGCACCCAGGATGCGCCCGGGGGGCGCCTGGTCCTCGACCCACCCGGTCGGGCCCCAGGGTGTTGGGTGCTGTTGCCATCTGGTGCCGCCGACAACCCATCGGTAAACGTTGACCTAGCGGGTGTCGTAATCTGAGTGCTACCTCCGTTCGGGTGCTGAGAAGAAGCTCTCTGGGAGGCTGGGCCGGAAGACAGATCAGCCGTTGAGATCTTCCAAAGCGTAGACCACGGCGTCTTCGAACTCCATAGAACGTCCCTTCTCCCACGCCGCGGACCAGGCCGCCTCGTTTACCCGAGCGCGGGCGGCTGCCAGGTACGGCTGGCGTAGGGAGTGGGCTCTGGTTGCTTGCTGGTTACCTGCTGCCTCGCGCAACGCCTCCGCAGCCCCGAATAGCCTCGCTGCCCGCTCGCCTGCTCCTCCTGCTCCGGCGGCACATGCAAAACCCTCTATGCTCTCCGCTCCGATCAGCTTATCGCCCAGTTCCCTGCACAACACTAGGCACTCTTCGTGCAAGGCCTCGGCTTTCCGGTGATCACCCCTGATCAGCGCCGACCACCCCAGGTTGTTGAGAGCAACCTGGAGAACCCCCTTGCGTCCCCGCCTCCGGTACAACTCCGCAGCTTCCTCGTTCAGCTCTGTGGCTCTCTCAGGGTTACCTTCAAGCAGATACTCGTCACCCAGGCTGATCAAGTATGCTCCGAGCAACTCCGCACCGCCTAACTCTCGGGACAGAACTAGACCTTCTTCGTAGAGGGCCCTGGCCCGCTCGTAGCTACCGCGGTCGCTCGATACGTTGGCCAGATCGCCGAGGGACCACGCAACGCCTCGAGTATCCTTGACTGCCCTGTGGAGCGCCAGACTTTGCTCGAGCAACTCCGACGCCCGCTTGTAGTCACCCCGGTGCCGTGCGGCGTCCCCCAGCACGTTCTGGAAGTCGGCTACGATTACCTTACTCAGCCCTGCCTCAGTGCTCAGCTTCAGTCCCTCTTTGGCAACGGCTTGCGCCCGATCAAGGTCACCTTGACTCGACGCCAGCCAGCCTACCCCCTCAAGGGCCCTGGCTCGCGCCTCCGCTGCCGCCGCACCCAAGTCCTTGCCTAGCGCTGCCTCGAGCCATCTCCTTCCCTCACCGTAGTATCCTTCCATGTACCAGAACCACCGTAGCGCTCCGCCTACTCTCAGGGCAAGCGTAGCCTCTTCATGCTCTATGGCCCAGGAGAGCGCCGCCCTCATGTTGTCGTGCTCTTGTTCCAGACGGTCCAACCACGCCGCATCCTCTGCTCCCCACAACATGGGCTCGGCCTCTTCCGCGAGGGCCAGGAAGTACTCGGCGTGGGCCCGCCTCACGGCTTCCGCCTCCCCACTCCCTTCGAGCTTTGCGTCCGCGAACTCGTGGATGGTCTCCAGCATTACGAAGCGCGGTTCAACTCCTGCCGCTTCCTCCTGCCGCAGGAGACTCTTGTCAAGGAGCGAGGAGGCGCCTTCGAGTACGTCCGTGGGTAGATCTCCTCGCGCGTCGCATACCGCCTCCATCGCCTCGAGGGTCGCCCCCCCAGAGAAGACTCCAAGCCGCCCGAAGAGCATACTCTCGCCCTCTTCGAGCAGCCCGTAACTCCATTCGATGGCGTTCCTCAGGGTTCTCTGCCTCTCGGGCAGGTTTCGCGCGCCACCGGTGAGGAGCTTGAGCCGGTTGCCTAGCCTCTCTAGCAGCACCCGCGGGGGGAGCAGCTTTATCCTCGCTGCGGCGAGCTCTATCGCCAGGGGCAGCCCGTCCAGCCTCTCGCAGATCTCGACCACAGCAGGGGCATTCTCCTCTGTCAGGGAGAACTCCGGTCTGACGGCCCGCGCCCGCTCCACAAAGAGTCTGACCGCCTCGTACTCGGTGAGGTTCTCTACAGGCGGCAGGGATTCGGGGTCGGGCAACGAGAGAGGTGGGATAGGGAACTCCTGCTCGCCATAAAGCCCGAGCGGGGTGCGGCTGGTGGCCACGATCTTCAGCTTGGGGGCGGACGAAAGCAGCCCGTCCAGGATAGGCGCCGACCCTATGACCTGCTCGAGGTTGTCGAGCAGCAGTAGCGTGTGCCTCTCGCGCAGGTAGCCTTCGAGCAACTCTTCCGGTGGCTGGGCGCCGCCCTCACTCAGCCCCAGTACCCGCGCGATTGTAGGGGCAACAAGCGTGGGATCTGTGATGGCAGCGATCGGCACGAAGAAGACGCCGTCCTCGAAATCGTCCACAAGCTCTGCAGCGACCTGCAGTCCCACACGGGTCTTACCCGTACCCCCAGGACCGACGAGCGTAAGGAGCCTCGTCTCGGGGCTGCGCAACCGTCCGCACACAGCCTCAACCTCACGCTCGCGCCCGATGAGCGGCGTGGCCTGCAGGGGCAGGTTGTTGGAGTAGGACTCAAGCGTCCTCAGGGGAGGGAATTCCGATGGCAGATCCGGAGCCGTGAACTGGAAGACTCTCTCTGGTCTTGCGAGGTCTTTGAGGTGTCTCTCCCCAAAGTCTCTCAAATGAGTGTCAGCAGGTAGCTGATCGCGCACCAACTCCTGGGTCGACGAGGAAAGGAGTACCTGCCCGCCGTGACCGGCAGAGAGTAGCCTCGCTACCCGGTTTACCGGTGGGCCGAAGTAGTCCCCGTCTCGTTCATGGGTGGCCCCTGTGTGCAGCGCCATCCGCGCCCGCAAGGCAACAATCTCTTCCCCCCACGCCTCAGAGAAGAGAGCCCTCTGGGCAGCGAGCGCTGACTCCAGGGCACCGAGGGCTGTAGGGAAAGCCGCGCAGAAGGCGTCGCCCACCGTCTTGAAGACGAAACCACCGTGCCCTTCGATAGCCTCCCTGAGGATTGTGTCGTGACGGGTGAGTGCAGCGTGCATGGCTGTGGGACTCTTCTCCCACAACTTTGTGGAACCCTCTATGTCGGTAAAGAGGAAGGTGACGGTGCCGGTGGGCGGGTGGGCCATTAGCTGTGCGCATCCTCCTTTTCCTCAGACCCACTATATAGCATCACCTTGCCGGTGATGCACCGCTGTTATAGGTTTCAGGTATCGGGTCTCAGGCGTCAGGATATTCGTGGTAACAGACGCGGGGACCAGGAGGCGATTCTTGCCACCTTGACGGTTCGACCAATACGGAAAGTGTCGTACCCGAACGAGTCGGTGGGACTCGTACACCACGCAAGTTGGTGAGCCGCTCGAGTTTGAGGGTAACCATCACATAAGATACTCTGTGGATGAGAAACACTCGCTGCTTTGGTTGGAACGATTCCCGACAACTGGATCAAGCGGAGGATGCCCTATGAGCGTGGCGAAAGACGGCCCGGCCAGGGACCAGAAGGTCGAGAGTGCCGACCTGCGGGGCTCCCGCGAAGAGTTGGTCGGAGCGCTTCTGAGGGAGAGCCGAGAGGAACTTGAGCGCATCGACCTGAAGGCATCCATACTATTGAGCGTCTGCAGCCTGTCGCTGGCAGCACTCGTCCATGCGGCCGCCTACCTCCATTGGGACCCGCGGGAGCTCGTAGGTTTCCAGTGGTTCTTGTGGTCGGGGATGGCGCTCGGCGCCTGTGCGCTCGTGGCATTGGCCGCAGCTGTTTGGCCCAGGCTCGGGAAGGGCGACGAAGGGATCACCTACTTCGGCCACGTCGCACGATTCGAGGGGTTGGAAGAGCTAAACGCCGGCCTCGACAGAGAGGCTTCCAGGCACCCGTCGCTCTCAGATCATGCCGCAAAGCGGCTGCTCGCGCTAAGCAGGATAATCTACGATAAGTACAGGTACATCAGGTGTGGTATGGGCCTCTTTGGTGTCTCCATGCTCCTTTGCGCGTTGGCCGCCGTTCGGGCGTTGGGTAGCTAGTCAGCACGTCAGCCAGTCAGCATTTCAGCTAGTCAGCACACTCAGGCTGACGCCTCCGCATGTCAGCATTTCAGGTTTCGCGGTCGGAGCCCACTCCCCAGGGGTAGGTGCTCCTCTGGCATTCTCTCAAGCCCACGAGTGTTCACCACACTACACGTAGCTGACCTGCTGACAAGCCGCCTGGCGAAGCCTGGCGGCGTGCTGAAATGCTGACATGCGCGGGTTGAGGAAGGCTCAAGCCTTCCTCAACCCGCTTTCAGAACTCTAGCGTGTCGAGGTCTTCCGCAACGCTCACGGGCCCTCCGAACGCGGCCTCGGCCTCGGCCGCCAACTCATCTGGATCGACGAACCGGCTCGAGCGCAGGTGGTTGAGAACGAGTCGCCGTACGCCGGCTGCGTGGGCCGCCTCGCCGGCCTCGGTCGCGGTCGAATGTCCCATGGCGTGAGCCTGCTCCGCAGCGCCGTGTGGACCGTACGTGTCGTGGACCAGCAGATCCGCCCCCTTCGCGTTCTCGACGATCTCTTGAGTCGGACGGGTGTCTGAGGTGAAGACCGCGACGGCACCTGCCTGGGCGACGCGGAAGCCCACGCACTCCAGACCGTGGTCCAGCGAGAAGGGCGTAACCTCAGCCCCTCCTACCTCAGTCGGCTTACCGGGGACCAGCTCGCGCCAGCCGAGGCGTTCGCCCAACCAGCTCTCCGCGCCGGGAAGCGTCAAGCCGAGGAGGTCTCGCAGCGCACGGAGCGTATCGGGTGCTGCGTGAACGAGAAGCGAGGCTTCGGGGAGGGCTGCCAGGGAGGCGATCAGGGGCGCGACCCCGCCGACGTGGTCGAAGTGGCGGTGACTCAGGAACAGGTGGCGCACGCTCTCGGGCGGAATACCGGCGGCCTCCAGACGGCCGAGCAGTATGGTGCCGCTGGAGGCGTCGATTAGCATCGTCTCATCATTGGGAAGAGGTAGTGCCAGGCTAGACTGTGCCCTCTCGCCGTTGAGCGGGTCGCCGGTGCCGAGGAAGGTAACACGTCTCACCCTATCTTCTCCGGATCATCGGCCATGTACGCATTGCGTATAACACAATTAGCCGGCAGGCGCGAGCACTCCACCTGATACCTGAAGCCCGAAGCCGCGGTTTGCGAAGCAAACCGCTCTCAAAGATGCTACAAACTACCTTACCGACTTTGAAGGGCGGAGATCAGGGACGCGAACCCCTTCGGCTCTACAACATCTGGAAGGTTGCTCTTGGGCGCGAAACACAGTGGCACGAAGAACGGACTGGCCTTCGATCTCGGCGCCTTCGACCTCGATGGGACCGTGTTGCGGCGGGACCTCAGGATCACGCAAGGCACCCTTGCCGCCCTGCAGAGTCTCAGGGAGCGGGAAATGCGGCTGGTCGTGGCGACGGGGAGGCGGTTCGAGGACGCCAGGGAGTACGCAGGGAGGCTTGGCTTCGTTGACCAGGACCCCGTGATCTGCTACGGCGGTTCGATGGTAAGGAGAATGAACGGGGAGACCCTGCTTCACCGCACGCTGCCAAGGAATTTGGGCACAGAAGTTCTAGAGTGGGCTGCAGGGCGGGATCTGCACGCCCGTGTCTTCCTCGACGGGGACATCGTCACCTCGCCAGACACACCTGCGGCGCTCGAGCACCTGCGCCATTACGTCGAGCCTGGCGTCTCCGTCGTTGACTCACCGGCGGATTGGCTCAGAGACGGCGGGGAAGAACCGACCAAGCTCGTGATCGTTGACCACCCCGACGATATAAAGGGCTGGCTCGAGGAGGCGCAAACGGCCTTCGCCGGGCGACTCTTCGTTACGCGCAGCCTGCCACACTACGTCGAGATCGGTAGCCTGGAAGGGACGAAGGCGTCGGCTCTCGAGTTCCTGTGCGACCGGTGGGGGATAGAGCCCGAGCGAGTCCTCGCCTTCGGCGACGCGGATAACGACATAGACATGCTCCGCTTCGCCGGGCACGGGGTCGCGGTCGGGGGGATGATCGGCGAGGTCCGCGAGGCCGCGGACAGAGTCGTGCCTGGCGTAGACGAGGACGGTGTCGCCGGCTACGTCGAGAACTTTCTGGGAGGATCGTAGATGCCCGAGTTGCCCGAGGTCACGGTTATCTCGGAGGACGTGGCCGGTCTCGCGGTGGGTCGTGAAGTCCTGCGGGCCGCAATCTTCAGGCCCGACGTGAGCAACGTAGAGCCCGAAGAATTCGGCAGGCGGCTCGTCGGAAGGACGCTGCGTGGGACGGGGCGTCGGGGCAAGATCATCGTCCTTGACTTCGGGGAGGTCATAGGGCTCGTACATCTGGTCATCTCAGGAAGGGTACTGCGCCTGCCAGAGTGGAGGGAGGCGGACAGGATGAACACCGCGGTCCTTGAGTTCGGGGGCGAAAGGGGGCCCCTAGTGCTGGCTTTCACGCGGCTCTGGCTCGGATACTTCGACCTCTACAGGCCGGGGGAGGAAGATAAACACCCCCTGATCTCACGCCTCGGGCCAGACTCTCTCTCAGAGGAGTTCACGGTCGAATACCTGGCCTCCGCCCTCAGCCGAAAGGCGGGCGTGAAGGGCCTGCTTCTCGACCAGTCCGTCGTGGCCGGCCTCGGCAACATCTACGTAGACGAGGTCCTCTTCTCTGCCGGCGTCCATCCGACGCGCAAAGCCAGCACCCTCACCGCAGAGGAGATACAAAACATCCACGCCGCAACCCGCGACATCCTGCGCCGCGCCATCGACCAGCATGGTACCACCTTCGACTCTTACCACGACGCCTTCGGGGAGACAGGCAAGTTCCAGCACCAGCTCAAAGTCTTCGCCCGGGCTGGCGAGCCGTGCCCGAATTGCGGCACGGAGATCATAAAGTCCCGCATCGTCGGCAGGGGAACCTACTTCTGCCCCGCCTGCCAAGTAAGCTAGTCAGCACTTCAGCACGCGTCCTGTCGGGCGCTTGTCAGCATTTCAGCTTGTAGCGTGTGTAGGAGCCCTGGCCGACTGGCTGACAAGCCGCCGCAGGCGGCGTGCTGACAAGCGAAGGCGCAAGCCTGAGCGTGCTGACATGCTGACTAGCTTTATCAGCTAGGCGGCGCCGCCTCGATAAGTTTCGGATGGGCGTTGGCGAGATCCTGGGCTTCACTGTATGTTTTTTCGGCTTCTTTGTAGCCGGCCCCGACTTCGGAGAGCAGATCTAGGGCCTTCTCGCGGTTGTCCTGGAGGGCGGGATCTTCTTCCAAGATTCCGTAGAATTCTATCTCTTTGGCCTCGGCGGCGAGTTGGGCGTCCATCGCCTCCGAGAGCATACTAGCGTACTCTTTTACGGAAGGGTCGACGTCGAGGTCGTCCACGACCCCCAGTGCTCCTCTGGCGTCCTGCAGATCGTTGCGTGCCTTTTCGAGGGTATTCTTGGCCTCGGTGATGTTGTCTTTCTCCTTCGAGGGGTCATCCCCGGATTCGATCTTCTGCTTGACGTCAGCGTAGGTCGAGCGGGCCTCGTCGAAGAGCTCGTTGTGCTCGGAGATTGACTTGTTCGCGCTGCTGATAGCCGCGTCGGCCTGTTCGCGAGGGCTCTCTCCGAAGATGCCTGAGCATCCGGCGAGCACGAACGTCGAGAGCAAAATCACAACAGTGGGCGCCAGGCGGTTTATCATGTGCATCATGAGTGAGAGCAGTCTACCTCGCTTGGGCACAATCAGGCTACGTTCTTTCCCTGGGGTTGCCAGGCGTGCGCTCGGCCGGTTCTTCGGCCGCCGAAAGAAAGCGCCAACGCCGGACCTGATGTTGATCTCGCGGGCGGCGTCAGCCATCCGGGAGTATGCCAGCGAGCACGCCGCCCTCTTCGAGCGGGCTGAGCGGCTGCGGGAGAAAGCCGACCGATTGGAGAGGGCAGGGATTCCGAGCGAGAGCGCCGCCAACCGCGCGGAACGCGCCAGGATGGAGGTCGAATCCGGACTCCTCGCGCTCCGCGCTTCTTTCGCTTCATCCGCGGGAGGGAGGGCTGGGGAACGCGCCTTCGACCATGAAGTCGAGCGCCTGTACCCGACGCTTGGCGTCCCAGGTCACTAACCCCGGCACTCTTCGCCTGGCTTTCGCCCCTTCCGCTCTTATTCTCCTGAGGTCAGAGAACCGTAGGTATCCGTGGCGAACTTGCGCGCCCTGGGTCCCGTCCTCGGGTGCAGGAACAGGAAGCATACGGCGGCTACCAGGAGGAGGAACAGCAGACGGCCGCCTCTGCCGCCGCGCACGCGAACTTTCTCGCCCCGTATCCGCTTGCTGCCCTGACTGACGGCCCCCGCCACGGCCTCGACCTCGCCACGCAGCTTGTCGTCGCCCCACAGTTTGGTGACGATTTCGGTTGGGCCCTCGTCGGAGAGGTCGTCTACTATGGACCGTCCCGACTCGACAAGCGTGCGGATGTTGTCCCTGAGGTCGTCGTCGTAGAGCAGGCGCTCGAGCACCGGCTTGGCGCCAGTATAGGCCGCGGCCAGTGTCGCCATCGGGACTAGCGAGTTGGATTCGGCCTGCTCTCTAAGTCTCTCCGCCCGACGCTTTCTGCCAAACACGCAAAACCTCCCATTCCTGAATCCTTCGTGCCTTCTGACCCCTACATCATACCCGTTTCGCCGGGCCTCTACCTTGCCCTGCCGAGTGGTTCCACTCTGACCCACAGAGCCTCCCCGTCGACCGTCACGCTCTCAGAGTCGCCACCAGGGCCGCCAGCGTCGATGGCGAGTTCTCTTGCCAGTACCTCTGCCTTGAAATAGTCGCCCCAGCGACCTTCCAGGAGGGAAGAGATCCTGGGGTTTCCGGCGAGATCGACGCGGATGATCTCCTCTATCTCGAAGCCTTTCTCGCGTCTGAGGTTCTGCACCCTGTGAACCAGCTCCCGCACGAGCCCCTCGTCGACGAGATCGGCGTCGAGATCCGTGCGAAGCGCGACGGAGAGCCCACCCTCACGCTCCAGGGCGTAACCCTCCCTCTGTCCTGGCTCGACGAGCAACTCCTCGGGGGACAATGTGATCTCCTCTCCTTCCACTTCCACGGAGATGCTCTCTCCCGCGGCGGCGCGGGCGCCGACCTCGGGCGAAGCCCCGGCGAGGGCCGCCCTGAGGCCAGGGACGAGCCTGCCGTACTTCGGTCCTACGACGCCGAGGTTCGGCTTGAGGTCGTAGGCGACAACGTCCTCGGCCACCCCGAAGGCGAGCTCCTTGACGTTCAGTTCGTCGAGCACGATCGCAGAAAGGCTCTCCACGCCTTCCTTGATCCGCGATCCCCCCTTACCGTCAGGGGCTTCGTCGACGACGATGACCTCCCTCAAGGGCTGGCGGGTCTTTATGGCGGCGGCGTTGCGGGAGGCCCGCCCGAGACCGACCACGCGCCTCGCCGCGGACATCCGCTCCGAGAGGTCGCGGTCTATGAGCTCCTCCCTATATTTTGGCCAGTCGGCGAGGTGTACGCTCTCGGGGGCTTCTTTATCCACGTTCACTACCAGGTTCTGGTAGAGGGATTCGGCGACGAAGGGGGTGAAAGGTGCTGTGAGCTTGGTGACGGTGAGGAGGCACTCGTAGAGGGTAGAGTGGGCGGCCTTCTTGTCTTGATCGTCTTCTCCCTTCCAGAAGCGTCTGCGGCTACGTCTCACGTACCAGTTGGAGAGCTCGTCCACGAACTCTCCGACGGCCCTTCCTGCCGCCGTCACGTCGTATGCGTCAAGCCTCTCGGTCACGGTCCGCACGGTGAGCTGCAGCTCGCTGAGGGCCCACCGGTCCATCAGGCTTCGCCCCTCGGGCTCGACGTAGTCCTCCTGGGGATCGAAGCCGTCGATGCGGGCGTAGGTCACGAAGAACGAGTACGTGTTCCAGAGGGTGAGCAGGTATTTGCGGACGGCCTCATCGACCTGACCCATGGAGAAGCGCCGTGTATTGCCTGGACTCGTGGCGGTGTAAAGCGCCCAGCGCAGGGCATCGGCGCCCTGCTTCTCGAAGACGTCCCAGGGGTCTATGACGTTGCCGAGAGACTTGCTCATCTTCTTGCCCTCGGCGTCGAGGATGAGCCCAAGGACCAGGCAGTTCCTGTACGAGCTCTTGCCGAACAACATCGTCGAGACGGCGAGCAGCGAGTAGAACCAGCCCCGCGTCTGGTCGACGGCCTCGCAAATGAAGTCCGCAGGGAATTCGCTCCCGAAACGCTCCTCGGTGCTTTCGCCGTGCGGGTAACCCCACTGGGCGAAAGGCATACTCCCTGAGTCGAACCACGCGTCGAGGACCTCGGGCACGCGGGTAGCCTCCTCGCCCGTATCGGGGTGCCTCAAGCGTACCCCGTCTATGAACGGCCTGTGCAGGTCATCGGGGACAGGGTCTATGGCGAGATCCCTGAGCTCTCTCTTGCTACCGACCACCACCGTATCGCCGGAAGCGGTGCGCCAGATCGGGAGCGGCGTGCCCCAGTAGCGCTCGCGGCTCAAAGCCCAGTCTACGTTGTTCTCGAGCCAGTCCCCGAAGCGCCCCCACTTTATGTGCTCCGGTACCCAGTTGATCTTCTCGTTCTCTGAGAGAAGCTCGTCGAGAACTGCTGTGGTCCGCCCGTACCAGGCCTTCTTCGCGTAGTACAGCAATGGCGTCCCGCACCGCCAGCAGTGCGGGTAGGCATGCTCCAGCTCCTCCACCCTGAACAGAAGTCCCTTCTCCCTCAACTCCTCGACCAGACCAGGGTCCGCGTCCTTGACGAACTGCCTGGCGAAAGGCCCGACCCGCTCGTCGAAGGTGCCGTCGGGCCTGACGGGGTGGATCGTCGGCAACCCGTACCTGCGGCCCGTGCGGGCGTCATCCTCCCCGTATGCCGGCGCGGTGTGCACCAGCCCCGTCCCTTCGGTGGTCGTCACGTAGTCCCCGAGGACGACGGTCCATAAGTTCTCGGTCTCATCAACGGGGACGTAATCGAAGGGTCGGTGGTACCTCTTGCCTTCGAGGTCCCGCCCCCTTGTCCTGGAGAGCACCCTGTAGCCGTCCTCGCCGAGCACCTTCTCCAGGAGCTCTTCGGCCAGGATCACACGCTCCCCATCCACTTCTACGGTGGCGTATTCGACATCAGGGCCCACGGCGACGGCGGCGTTCGAGATCAGGGTCCACGGGGTCGTTGTCCAGACGAGGAGGCTCGTGTTCTCCTCGTCTCGTAGCGGCAGCCTCACGTACACGCTCGGGTCAACAACGGGCTCGGGGTACTGCTGGTAGCCGAGGGCGACCTCGGCGGAGGACAGGGAGGTCTGGTCGCGCGGGCAGTGGGGGCTTACCTTGAAACCCTCGTAGAGGAGGTCTTTCTCGTAGAGGGTCTTGAGGGCCCACCAGACGCTCTCGATGTAGGAGTCGTCGAGCGTGCGGTAAGGATCGTCCATGTCCACCCAGAAGCCGAGCCGCTCGCTCATCTTCTGCCAGTCCTCAACGTAGCGGAAGACTGACTCGCGGCACAGGCGATTGAACTCCTCGACGCCGTAGATCTCTATATCCGCTTTGCCTTCCAGGCCGAGCTCCTTCTCTACCTGGATCTCGACGGGCAGACCGTGGCAGTCCCAGCCGCCCTTGCGCTCGACCCTGTAACCCTGCATGGTCTTGTAGCGGGGGATCAGGTCTTTGAAAGCCCTCGCCAGCGCGTGGTGGAATCCTGGTCTTCCGTTCGCCGTCGGCGGCCCCTCGTAGAAGACGAAGGTCCTGTCCTCGGGCCTGCCCCTTACCGACTTCTCGAATGCGCCGGTCCTCTCCCAGAGACCGAGGACCTCCTCCTCGAGCCTCGGAAAATCTACTTGCGGGCTGACCTTATCGAACTTCATGTCGCGGACCTCCTCATACAAAAGCTCCCACCCCTCGGGCGGAGCGTCGCTCCACCGTAGGGACGGGAGCCTCCACAAGGCCCTCGCGGTACCACCCTACTTGCCCGGAACCTCACGGTCCGGTCCTCTCCGTGGCGTCGCGGTCTCCCGCAACGCGCTCGCTGTAACGGGCTTGCCCGGCCGGTCCTACTAATCGTCTAGGCCACTCTCGCCTTCCGCTTTCGGCCGGCGGCTCGGGGAGGATGTTCCGGCCGCCTCCCGCGCCGGGCTTCCACCATCTCCGGCTCGCTCTAACGGGGTTCTGCGACCCTACTCGTTCCCGTCATCGCCTTTGCAAGAGCTTTGTAGCTCCAAAGAGCGGTCGTGTCAAGTCGGGCCATGATCCGCGCTCCGTGGGGGATTCGTAATGTACTTGTAAGGATTTATGAGGCCCTGGCGACGATCCAAGGTATAGACTCTCCTCTAGAGAGTACAGCGAGAGGTGTCGAAGAACATGGGTAAGAAGACGACAATGACGAGCAGAGCAGGGATCGCCGGTGTGGTCGGAGCCGTGGTCGCGTTCGGGATCACGGAGTTGGTGCACGGGCTCTACCCCTCCGTACCCTCGATCCTCGTGTCGATAGCCCAGCGGATAGTGGAGCTGACGCCGGGCGGGCTCGTGACTGCAGGCATCGAACTTCTCGGCACCGCGGACATACCGACGCTCATCGTTACGGTGCTCTTGGGTACGGTGGTTATCACGTTTCTCCTCGGCAACCTGGCTGTCAGGCACCCGGCTCTGGCCCTCGCCGGCGTCGCCGTCCTCGCGGCCATCGCCATAGCCGCGGCCCTGGCCGACCCGTTCGTGGCCACGGCGCCGACCGTGATAACCATCTTCGGAGCCCTCCTCGCCGGCTCTTTGGTTACGGGGCTCCTGGTGCGCGCGGCAAGCCCCCGCGCTGTGGCACCACCCACCAAGGAAGAGGCCTCCCTGACGGCGGAGCCGGGTAGCGCGGCCTCGCCCATCATGAGGTCGAGGGAGGCCGGCTCCGACCAGAGGATCGCCGTCGGGCGCGGCGGCTTCCTGCTCCTTGGCGGCGGCGCGGCCGTAGCAGGACTCGCGGCCGCTGGCGTGGGACGCCTGCTTGGCGGTGGAACCGTGGAGAGCGCGGCCAAACCCAAGAAGCTGAACCTGCCAGAAGCACCTGACAAGAAGCAGCCGGCAGGTAAGGGCGGGCAGGAAGAGGCGCAGCAGGCCAAAGGCACGTCCGTGAAGCATGAAACGCTGCCGCAACCCCCGGCGGATGCCTCCATCGACGTGCCTGGGATGCCTAAACTCATCACGCCGGCGAGCAGTTTCTACCTCATAGACACCGCACTGAGTTCGCCGCGGATAGATGTGAACAACTGGAAACTCTCGGTCAAGGGCGCGGTAGACAACCCCGTCGAGTTTTCCTACAAGGATCTTCTCCAGATGCCCACCCGCGAGGCTGATATAACGCTCTCGTGCGTCTCCAACACCATCGGCGGCGGGCTCGTCTCCAACGGACGCTGGACCGGGGTCCTGCTCTCCGATGTTTTGGAAGAGGCCAGCATGAGCCGGGATAAGATCACTCGCGCCTCGAGGCAACTCGTCGGCCGCAGCGTGGACGGCTTTACGGCCGGCTTCAAGACGGACATCGCGCTGGACGGTCGCAATGCCCTTGTCGCCTTCGGCCTGAACGGCAGCGAACTCCCCATAAACCATGGCTACCCCGTTCGACTCGTCATCCCAGGCCTCTACGGATACGTCTCTGCCACCAAGTGGCTCACCGAGATAGAGCTCACGAACTGGAACTTCGACGCGTACTGGATCCAACGCACCTGGTCGAAGGAGGGACCCGTCAAGACCCAGTCCCGTATCGACACCATAGGCGACGGCGACAACCTCTCCGCCGGCAAGAACCCCATAGGCGGTATCGCCTGGGCCCCACACCGCGGTATCGAGAAGGTCGAGGTCACAACCGACGGCGGACAGACCTGGAACACAGCCAGCCTCGCGAAACAACTCGCCGAAGATACCTGGCGACTCTTCATTTACGATTGGGATGCCACCCCAGGCGATTACACCATCCAGGTGCGTGCCACAGACGGCAACGGCGAGACCCAGACCGCCTCAGAAGCCTCTCCACACCCCTCGGGCGCCACCGGCTACCACACCATAGACGTGACAGTAGGCTAGCTTGCAAAGAGGCAAAGCCTCTTTGCAAGCTAGTCAGCATTTCAGCACGCCGCTTCGCGGCTCTCAGCATCTCAGCTTTTTGCTTTGCTGAAGTGCTGACGAGCGGAGGCCGCAGGCCGGAGCGTGCTGAAATGCTGACTAGCGCGGTTTTGGAAGGGATGACCCTTCCAAAACCGCTATCACCCACAGCTTCAGGGTTAGGCATACAAGGGGTGGGAACACATGTTTCGACGCGGAGAAACACTCCTGTAACCAAAGTGTTTCCGTTACGTTACGAAACCGTAACATGGCAGCAAGCGTACCGTAACAGACTAAGGGTAAGATTCAGATTAAACCGAGCCCCGGCCGATGGAACCGTTCCCCCCTCCAGATTCCATCGGTCGGGACGGTCGTTTCTGAAGGTTTCTCTGGATATGCTATCGAAGCTTTCGCGTCGCCGCACACATTTGTTAACGTAGGCGGGATGAAGGTAGAGGAGCTTCACGCGTTTGATCTCTCACCGTCCGCGGCCAGGCGGTTGCAGCAAGACTTGGCCTCCAGGGTCGTTGCCGGGCCTGCCCTCGACCTCTCGGCCGTGCGGTATGTGGCCGGGGCGGACGTCTCCACGGAGAGAGACATGGCCTATGCCACGGTCGTGGTGCTCGAGTTCCCTGGGCTCTCTCTCGTCGAAGTTCAAGGCTTCGAGGCGCCGCTCCGGTTTCCGTACGTACCGGGGCTCCTTTCGTTCAGGGAGGTGCCGTCGTTGGTCGGGGCCTTGCGGAAGGTCGAGACTTGGGTGGACGCTCTCATTCTGGACGCCCAGGGCCTCGCGCATCCCCGCCGCATGGGCCTGGCCTCGCACCTCGGGATCTTTCTCGACGTTCCGACGGTGGGGTGCGCCAAGAGCCGGCTCGTAGGACGCTTCGAGGAGCCAGGGAGGGAGAAGGGTAGCGCCGCGGACCTCGTACACCGTGGGGAGGTAGTCGGAAGGGTCGTCAGGACGAGGGAAGGAGTCTCCCCCGTCTACGTCTCGGTGGGCAGTGGGATCGATCTGAGGAGTTCCGTCGAGCTCGTGCTAGCGTGTTGCACCAAGTACCGTTTACCTGAGAGTACGCGGCAGGCGCACAACGCCGCCAACAGGCTTCGAAGAGGGGAGGAGCCTGGTGGCACCATGCGCTTGCTGTAGCGCCGATCCCAAATGGATGTTAAGTTATGGAACCGTTCCAACTGGGCGTAAGATTGCCCCGTATGGACAATATAGGGGCTCGGGAAAGGAGCTATTCTTGGCACGGACGCATGAGACAATAGCGCTAAACCGCCGCGACTTCCTCAGGCTGAGCGGCGCCGGCCTCGCCGGGGTGGCTCTTGTCGGGATCGCAGGATGCGGTGGTGGAGGGACCATCGGCGGCGGTGGAGGGGGAAGCAGCACGTTCGTCTTCGGCAGGGGTGCTGATTCGGTCGGTCTGGACCCCATCAACGTCACCGACGGCGAGTCTTTGAGGGCTACCCGCCAGATCTTTGATGGGTTGTTGCGGTTCGAGCCGGGCTCCTTCGACGTAGCGCCGGCCCTGGCGACGGAGATACCCAAGCCCGAAAACGGTGGGCGTACCTACACTCTCAAGCTACGCGATGGCGTCAAGTTCCACGACGGGACGGAGTTCAACGCCGACGCGGTCAAGTTCAATTTCGACCGCTGGCGAGACACCAAGAACCCCTACCACAAGGGCGGTGGGAGTAATACCTCGGATTTCGCCTACTACGTCGGCCAGTTCGGGGGCTTCGATGACGACTCGGTTATAGAGAGCGTCGACGTTTTGGACGAGTACACCGTGCGGTTCA
>CAWEHD010000029.1:0-73327 GCA_963808845.1 uncultured Rubrobacteraceae bacterium | reverse complement strand
TACCTTCCTGCGAACCGTCATGGTGTACAGGAGAGACCACGCCCCCAGGGTTCCCCCTTCCCGTCCCCGAGGAGTAGCTTGGGACGGGGGCCTTCGGAGGGTATGATGCGGCACCTTCATATGAGATTATGTCCTCTCAAAGAGGGGGACTTTACCTTGTAGAAGAGTTGGTCAGGAGCGTCAGGAGAAGGGTTGCAGGGAGCGTTTAGGCCGGTAATAATCGAGAACGTCTATCCCGAGTTGGACTGCGGACGCTATCCGGTAAAGAGGGAGGTCGGCGACGACTTCGAGGCCTGGGCCGACTTGTTTAAAGAGGGACACGACGCGCTCGCCGCAGTGTTGAAGTACAGGGAGAAGGGCACGTCGGGGTGGAGCGAGACGCCCATGCGCCTCCACGAGAACGACCGCTGGACCAGCGGCTTCAAGCTCGCGAACAACGCCCGCTACGAGTACACCATCGAGGCCTGGACGGACGAGTTCGAGACCTGGCGGGCCGAAGTTGGCAAGAAGGTCGATGCCGTGCAGGACGTGGAACTTGAGCTGGTCGAGGGTCGCAGGATCGTCAAGGGCGCATTCGACAGATCTCACGACAAACGCCTCGGGGAGACGCTCTCCGGCCTCGACGCGGCCGGCTACGAGGGCAGGGTGGCGCTGTTGCGTTCGGAAGAGGTCCGCGGCCTGATGGCGGAGTATCCCGACCGCTCGACGTCGACCGTGTATGGGAAGACGCTCGAGATCGTGGTCGACCGCGAGCGGGCACGCTTCGGGGCATGGTACGAGATGTTCCCCCGCTCACAGGGGACCGTGCCTGGCCGCAGCGCTACCTTCGCCGAGGCCGAACGGCGCCTGCCCGAGATAGCTGGGCTTGGCTTCGACGTTGTGTACCTCACGCCCATCCACCCCATCGGCACGAGCCACCGCAAGGGCCGGAACAACGCAATCGGGGCCGGTCCTCGCGACCCGGGTAGCCCCTACGCCATAGGGAACGAGGAGGGCGGGCACAAGGCCGTCCACCCTGACCTCGGGACGATCGAGGACTTCCGGCGGTTTGTGGAAGCCTGCCGCGGGCACGGGATGGAGGTCGCGCTCGACCTCGCCATCCAGTGTTCGCCGGATCACCCGTACATCGAAGAGCACCCCGAGTGGTTCAACTTCAGGCCGGACGGGACCATAAAGTACGCCGAGAACCCGCCTAAGAAGTACCAGGACATCGTCAACGTGGACTTCTACTCGGAGGACAGGGAGAACCTGTGGCGGGAGTGGCTCGGTGTGATCCTGTTCTGGGTCGAGCAGGGAGTCAGGATCTTCCGGGTGGACAATCCCCATACCAAACCTTTCCATTTCTGGGAGTGGGCGATCGGGGAGGTACAAGAGGAGCACCCTGGGGTGATCTTCCTCTCCGAAGCCTTCACCCGACCGAAGGTGATGAAGGCCCTGGCCAAACTTGGCTTCACCCAGTCCTACACGTACTTTACGTGGCGCAACCGCAAGCTGGAGATCATAGAGTACCTGACGGAACTGACGCAGGACTGGCCGAAGGAGTACATGCGCCCCAACTTCTTCCCCAACACCCACGACATCCTGCCGCACATCCTCCAGTTCGGTGGCCGTCCCGCATTCCAGATGCGGTTCGTGCTCGCGGCCACGTTGTCGAGTGCCTACGGTATATACAGCGGCTTCGAGCTGTGCGAGAACACCCCGCGGGGCGAGCCTGGTACCACCTTGTACTACCAGGATTCCGAGGTGTACGAGTACAAGGTCTGGGACTGGGACCGTCCGGGAAACATCAAGGAGTACATAAAGCGGATAAACGAGATCAGGCACCAGAACCCGGCGCTCCAGTATCTGAAGAACCTCTCGTTCTATGCGTCCCCGGACGACAACATACTCTTCTACGGTAAACGGACCGGGGACAACGCCGTCTTCGTCGCGGTGAACCTCGACCCCTACGAGGCCCACGACACACACGTGCAGTTCCCGCTGTGGGAGCTTGGGATCTCGGAGGACGAGGGTTACGTCGTGGAGGAGCTCATGACGGAAAGGGAAATTCCGACTACGGGGAGCTGGTTCTGGGTCAGGCTCGACCCGAGGAGCAACCCGGCGGAGATCTTCCGCCTCAGGAAGGTGGGGGCGAAGTGACGGAGATCGCATCTAGGGGAGCCAGGACGTTCGGTGAGGAGCATCGCGAGGACCCGCTCTGGTACAAGGACGCCATCATCTACCAGCTGCACGTCAAGGCGTTCTTCGACTCGGACAACGACGGCATTGGGGACTTCAAGGGCCTCACGCAGCGCCTCGACTACATAAAGGATCTCGGCGTCACGGCGATCTGGGTCATGCCTTTCTACCCCTCGCCGATGCGCGACGACGGCTACGACATCTCCGAGTACAAGAATGTCCACCCCGACTTCGGCACCAAGCGCGATGTCAGGGCCTTCGTGCGCCGGGCTCACGAGCTTGGGCTCAAGGTCATAACCGAGCTGGTCATCAACCACACCTCCGACGCGCACCCGTGGTTCCAGCGCGCCCGCAAGGCGCCGAAGGGCTCGGCGAAGCGCAACTTCTACGTCTGGAGCGACACCCAGGACAGAAGTACGTTGGCACCCGCGATCATCTTCACCGACACGGAGCGTTCGAACTGGACCTGGGACGAGGAGGCTGGCCAGTACTACTGGCACCGCTTCTTCTCCCACCAGCCCGACCTCAACCACGACAACCCGCAGGTCTTCAAGGCGATTATGGGCGTGATGCGCTTCTGGCTCGATGCCGGGGTGGACGGCCTCAGGCTCGACGCGATCCCTTACCTGATCGAACGCGAGGGCACGGACAACGAGAACCTCCCCGAGACGCACGAGGTCCTCAAGAAAATGCGCGCGGAGATGGACGCCCGCTACGGGAACCGCCTCTTCCTCGCCGAGGCGAACCAGTGGCCGGAGGACGTCCTGCCTTACTTCGGGGACGGGGACGAGTGCCACATGGCCTTCCATTTCCCGCTCATGCCCCGAATGTTCATGGCGCTCGCGCAGGAAGACAGGCACCCTATCGTGGAGATCATGCACCAGACCCCCGAGATCCCCGAGAGCAGCCAGTGGGCGATCTTCCTCCGCAACCACGACGAGCTGACTCTGGAGATGGTCACCGACAAGGAGCGCGACTACATGTACCAGATCTACGCCACCGACCCGCGGATGCGCGTGAACGTGGGCATCAGACGCCGTCTCGCCTCGATGATGGAGAACGACAGGCCCCGCATCGAACTTCTCAATAGCCTGCTCATGAGCATGCCAGGCACGCCCGATCATCTACTACGGAGATGAGATCGGGATGGGCGACAACATCTTCCTAGGCGACAGGGACGCTGTGAGGACGCCGATGCAGTGGACGGGCGATAGGAACGCGGGCTTCTCCAGGACGGAGCCGGCACGACTGTACCTGCCGCCCATCATGGACCCGGTCCACGGTTACGAGGCGGTGAACGTCGAGGCGCAGGGCCGCAGCGCGGGCTCGCTCCTGAACTGGATGAAGCGCATCATCGCTGTCCGCAAGGCGCACAGGGCCTTCGGACGAGGAACGCTGGAGTTCTTGCACCCTGGCAACAGGAAGGTCATCGCCTATCTGAGGGAGCACGAGGACGAGTCCATCCTGTGCGTGGCGAACCTCAGCCGGTCGGCCCAGCCTGTGGAACTCGACCTCGCGCGCTTCAGGGGCAGGGTTCCGGTCGAGTTGCTCGGCAACAGCAGCTTCCCTCCGCTGGGAGATCTACCCTACTTCCTCACCCTGCCGGGGTACAGCTTCTACTGGTTCCGCCTCGCGAGGGAGGCTGCGGCCCCGAGATGGCACCAGGAGAGTCCGCGGCTACGCCGAGCCGCCCGTCCTGGTTCTTCCAGCCGGGCGCGAGACCGCCCGCAGCATCGACAGAGCCCCACTACGCCTCCCGAGCCGCCAGCTCGCGCAGCTAGAGAAGGAAGCTCTGCCGGGCTTCCTCGGCACCCGCCGGTGGTTCGCCGCGAAGGGGGAGGATCGAGCGCGTCGAGGTCGCGGCGCAGGCCGAGTTCGAGGACGACGGGCTACTGACCCTCCTCAGGGTGCACGTAGACGACGAGTCTTCTGAAGAGACCGAGCCGCAACTGTACTTCCTCCCACTCGCGGCGGACTGGGAGGAAGACACCGAGGAGGACGGCATCTCGATGTTCATGCCCCACGTCCTGGCGAAGCTCCGGCGCCGCGCCAGGATGGGCCTCCTCTTCGACGCCCTGGCAGACGAGCAGTTCTGCCGCCGTGTGGTTGCGGCGATGGGCGAGTACAGGGAAGTAGAAATCGGCGAGGGCAGGATCCGCTTCTCCGGCACTGACGCTTTCGGAGAGCTGATCGGGGATGAACCCGTCTCCGAACTGAGCGTGCGGCGGGCCGAAGTCGAGCAGACCAACAGCTCTGTGATGCTCGGCGAGAGGCTCATCCTGAAGGCGTACCGACGCCTCCAGCAAGGGACGAACCCGGACCTGGAGATCGGGCGCTACCTGACCGAGGAGGTGCGCTTCGAGAACACGCCGCCGCTCGCCGGGGCCGTCGAGTACGATGGACCCGACGGCGAGACGACAACGCTCGGCCTCCTGCAGGGCTTCGTCGAGAACCAGGGTGACGGCTGGTCCTACGTCCTCGACTACCTTGGCCGTTACCTTGAGGATCGCCTTGCTGACCTCGTGGAGCCCCGAGGGCGAGGAGGACGCGGAGACGGAGCGGGAGGAGCTGGGGGCTGAGGACGCCTTCTTCGCGAGCCTGGTGCGCGTCCTTGGGCTGCGCACGGGGGAGCTGCACGCGGCTTTCGCCGCGCCCACGGACGACGCGGCCTTCGCCCCGGAGCCCGCTTCTCCTGAGGAGGTGGCAGGCTGGGCCGAGGGCATACTCGCGGAGTCAAGGCGCACGTTGGAGCTGCTGAAGAGGCGCAGGGGCAAATTGCCGGAGGAGGCCGGCCCCGACGCGGACCGCCTTCTGGGGCTGCGCAGGGAGTTGACGAAGCGCATAAAGGATGTCTCCAAGGAAGGCTTCGGCGTCGTAAAGACCAGGCATCACGGCGACTACCATCTGGGGCAGGTGCTCGTGGTCGGCAACGATTTCCAGATCATAGACTTCGAGGGCGAGCCTGCCAGGCCCCTCGCCGAGCGGCGCAGGAAGCACTCTCCCCTACGCGACTTGGCCGGGATGCTCCGCTCGTTCGACTACGCTATCAGGTCGGCGCTCATGGACCTCGGAGCCGAGCGCGTCGAGCAGCTCGAAAGGCTAGAGCCGTGGGTCGAGCTCTGGGAGCAACGCACGAGGCAGGCCTTCCTCGATGGGTACGCTGAGGGCGCGCGCGGTGCCGCCTCCTATCCCGAGAACGAGGAGCACGCAAGGACTTTGATCGAACTCTTCACGCTCGAGAAGGCTCTGTATGAGATCCGCTACGAGCTGGACAATCGTCCTGACTGGGTCGGCATCCCTATAAGGGGGGTCCTCGACCTTGCTGAGAGAGCCGAACGGGGAGGAGGGATCGTGAGAGCACGAAGACGCTGTCGCCTCCGTCGTAACCGGCGACCATCCAGATCCTTTCTCCTTTCTCGGGATGCACCCCGCAGAGGACGGCGGCTTCGTGCTTCGGGTCCTCCTGCCTGCGGCGAGCGCCGTGGAGGTCGTCTCCTACGGCGGCGATGCCCTTGGCGAGCTGGAGCGCATCCACACTGAAGGGCTCTTCGCCGGACCCGTCGCAGAGAGCGTGCCATACCGCTTGCGGGTTGCGTGGGAGGGTGGCGGAGAGGCCGAAGTCGAAGACCCCTACCGGTTCCCCGCTGTGCTCGGCGAGCAGGACCTTTACCTCTTCGGCGAGGGCAACCACCTCCAGCTCTACGAAAAGCTAGGTGCGCACCCGATAGAGCTCGAAGGCGTAGCAGGCACGAGCTTCGCCGTCTGGGCCCCGAACGCCAGGCGCGTCTCGGTGATCGGGGCCTTCAACTTCTGGGACGGACGCAGGCACGTTATGCGCAAGCATCCGAGCGGCCGGGGTGTGGGAGATCTTCATCCCGGAGGTGGGCGAGGGCGCCGTCTACAAGTATGAGATCAAGGGCCCGAACGGCGACCTCCTGCCCCAGAAAGCCGATCCCTTCGGTTTCCGCGCCGAGAAGCTCCCAGGCACGCCTCGGTAGTCCACGGCATAGGAAACTACGAGTGGGGCGACGCCGCATGGATGGAAGAACGTGAAAGCAAGACCGCCCTCGAAGCTCCGATGGCGACCTACGAGGTGCATCTGGGCTCCTGGAGGAGGAACCCCGACGGCTCCTACTACACCTACGGGCAGCTAGTCGAAGAGCTTGTTCCGTACGTCGCCGAGATGGGCTACACCCACGTCGAGTTTCTGCCGCCTACCGAGCATCCCTTCGACGGCTCGTGGGGCTACCAGCCCTTGGCCTCTACGCCCCGACGAGCCGGTTCGGTACGCCCGACGACTTCAAGCGCCTCGTCGAGGCGTTCCACCGGCCGGGATAGGTGTGATCATCGACTGGGTCCCCGCACACTTCCCGGAGGACCCCCACGGTCTCGGCCACTTCGACGGCACCCACCTCTACGAGCACGCCGACCTCCGACAGGGCCGTCACCCTGACTGGGGAACGCTGGTCTTCAACTTCGGTCGTGGCGAGGTGCGCAACTACCTTCTCTGTAACGCGCTGTTCTGGCTCTCGAGTATCACATAGACGGGCTAAGGGTCGACGCCGTCGCCTCGATGCTCTACCTCGACTACTCCAGGGAGCAAGGCGAGTGGCTCCCGAACGTGCACGGCGGCAACGAGAACCTGGAGGCCGTAGCCTTCCTGCAGCGCACCAACGAGCTCGTCTTCGGGAAGCACCCAGGCGCCACCACCCTCGCGGAGGAATCGACAGCCTGGCCCATGGTCAGCCGTCCGACCTCGATGGGTGGTCTGGGGTTCGGTTAAAGTGGAACATGGGCTGGATGCACGACAGCCTTCAGTACTTGTCCGAGGACCCAATCAACCGCAAGTACCACCACGATGAGATCACGTTCTCCCTCGTCTACGCCTTCAACGAGAACTTCGTCCTGCCCCTCTCGCACGACGAGGTCGTGCACGGCAAGCGCTCCCTGATAGACAAGATGCCCGGTGACGATTGGCAGAGTCGCCAACCTTCGCGCCTACTACGGCTTCATGTACACCCATCCGGGCAAGCACCTACTGTTCATGGGCGGAGAGCTGGCCCAGCGGCGCGAGTGGAACCACGATACGTCCCTCGACTGGCACCTGCTCGAAGAGACGCCGCACAGGGGCGTACAGACCCTCGTAAAAGACCTCAACGCCATCTACTCGGCCACACCAGCCCTCTATGAGGTAGATTTCGAGCCCACAGGATTCGAGTGGATCGAGGGCGGGGACAGTGAGAACAGCGTGGTATCCTTTCTCCGGCGCGGAAAAACGGCGGAGGACCTTGCGATCGTTGTTTGCAACTTTACGCCGGTCGTCCGCCACGGGTACCGGATAGGTGTACCCGAAGGGGGCGCCTACGAGGAGGCCCTGAACACCGACGACACCCGCTACGGCGGCAGCGGTGTAGGAAATAGCGAGGGCGTGAGCGCCGAAAAAGTCCCGGCGCACGGGCAGCCTTACTCGCTCTCACTGACGTTGCCCCCGCTCGCGACGATGGTTTTGAAGGAGGTTTCGGTTCTCGGATTTCAGGCTTCAGATCTTTGATTCCTTGCTGAAGCCCGATGCTTTTAGCCTGAAACCTAGAAAGGAAGCCATGGGAAACGAGGAGATCTGTCTTTGGCTAGCGTAGTCTGGCCTGGGCATCCGTATCCTCTGGGCGCGACCTGGGATGGTCAGGGCGTCAACTTCGCCCTGTTCTCGGAGAACGCGGACAGGGTGGAGCTCTGTCTCTTCGATCCTTCGGGAAAAAGGGAGATCGAGAGGATCGAGTTGCGGGAGCGTACAGACCGGATCTGGCACTGCTACCTGCCTTACTGCCGTCTCGGCCAGCTCTACGGCTACAGGGTCCACGGGCCCCACGACCCCGAAAACGGCCACAGGTTCAACCCGAACAAGCTCCTCCTCGACCCCTATGCCAAGGCGACCGTCGGACTCCTAGACTGGAGACGTACCCGCACTTCGGGTACACCATCGGCGCCAATGAGGAGGACCTCGCCTACGACGGGCGGGACAACGTCGACGGGATGCCCAAGTGCAGGGTGGTTGACACCGCCTTTACCTGGGGTGAGGACAGACCGCCGCGCACGCCCTGGGACGAGACCGTAATCTACGAGCTTCACGTCAAGGGCTTCACCAAGCGGCATCCGAACATCCCCGAGGAGTTGCGCGGCACCTACGCAGGCCTCGCCTCGGCGCCAGCCATCGAGCACCTCAAAAGGCTCGGGGTAACGGCTGTCGAGCTCATGCCGGTCCACTCATTCGTGAACGACAAACACCTCGTGGACAAAGGCTTGAAGAACTACTGGGGTTACAACTCCATAGGATTCTTCGCGCCCGACATACGCTACCTCGGCGACGGTCGCAGCGATCGGTCGAGTTCAAGACGATGGTCAAGAGGCTGCACTCGGCTGGGCTCGAGGTGATCCTCGACGTCGTCTACAACCACACCGCCGAAGGCAACCACCTGGGCCCGACGCTCTCTTTCCGCGGCATAGACAACGCAGCCTACTACGGCTCGTCACCCGACGACCCGCGCTACTACATGGACTTCACGGGCACGGGCAACACGCTCAACATGATGCACCCGCGCGTGCTGCAGCTCATCATGGACTCCCTGCGGCTACTGGGTGCTGGAGATGCACGTCGACGGCTTCCGCTTCGACCTCGCCTCCGCGCTGGCCCGCGAGCTCTACGAGGTGGACCAGCTCTCGAGCTTTTTCAACATCATCCATCAGGACCCGGTGATCTCCCAGGCGAAGCTGATCGCCGAGCCGTGGGACGTGGGGGAGGGCGGCTACCAGGTCGGCAACTTCCCGATCGGATGGGCTGAGTGGAACGGCAAGTACCGCGACGTCGTGCGCTGCTACTGGAAGGGCGACGGCGGGCTGTGGACGAGCTCGCCTACCGGCTGACCGGCTCCAGCGACCTCTACGAGCATGGCGGACGCAGGCCCTACGCGTGCATCAACTTCGTCACGGCCCACGACGGCTTCACCCTGCTCGACCTCGTCTCCTACAACGAGAAGCACAACGAGGCTAACGGCGAGGGCAACAGCGACGGCGAGAGCCACAACCTGAGCTACAACAACGGCGTCGAAGGGCCCACCGACGACGTGGAGATCCGGGCGCTGCGCCAGCGCCAGAAGCGCAACTTCATGGCGACGCTTTTGCTCTCGCAGGGCGTGCCCATGATCCTCGCCGGCGACGAGATGGGCCGCACCCAGGAGGGCAACAACAACGCCTACTGCCAGGACAACGAGCTAAGCTGGCTTGACTGGAAGTTCTCGATCCTCGACAGGAACTTCCTGGCCTTCGTGCGGCGTATGATCCGGCTTCGCAAGGAACACCCCGCCTTCAGGCGCAGGCGCTTCTTCCAGGGCCGGGAGTTGAGAGGCGCGGACGCCAAGGACATCACATGGCTCACCCCGCAGGCCGTGAGATGACAGATGAGGAAATGGAACAACTCCTTCGCCCGGTCCCTTGGTCTCCAGATGTCAGGTCTCCTCGAAGGCGAGTACGACGCGCAGGGCCGTCCCGATGTGGATGACGACTTCCTCCTCCTCTTCAACGCCGACCAGGAGGAGGTCGACTTCCAGATCCCACCCTTCCCCGAGGGGGCACGCTGGGAGGTCTTTATGGACACGCCTACTCCGCCGGCCTGAAGTCCGACGGCTTCCTTAAACCCGGCGACGTGTACACCTTGAAGCCCCGCTCCATGGCCTTGCTCGTGAACGCCCGCAGGCGCGAGACCGTCGAGGAGGACGCTGATTGAGGCGCACTATATGCCCTTCGGCGCAAAGGTCCTGGAGAATGGCCTGAGCGTGCGGTGGACACTGGGTGACGGCCCCACGCTGGCACTCCTCGCGAACCTGGGACCGGAGCCGCCCGACGACCCCGAGTGGCCGCCGGGCGAACGGCTATATGCCAGCGAGGAAGTGACTGGGCACAGACAGGAACTTCCTGGATGGTCGGTGTTGTGGCACCTGGCCGAATGAGGATACCCCGGGCCACCTACAGGCTACAGCTCAACGAGGATTTCACCCTATCGGATGCGGCAGAGTTGATGCCTTACCTGTCGGAGCTGGGGGTCAGCGACCTGTATCCCTCGCCTTATCTGAAAGCTCGACCCGGCAGTACGCACGGTTACGACGTCGTGGACCCCGGCTCCCTGAACCCCGAACTCGGGGGCGAGAAGGAGTACGGCCGGCTGGTAGAGGCGCTCGAAGAATACGAGATGGGCCAGCTCCTAGATATCGTACCGAACCATATGGGCGTCGGGAGCGACAACGCCTGGTGGTCCGACATGCTGGAGAATGGACCCGCCTCGGCCTACGCCGCCATCTTCGATATAGACTGGTGCCCCGCAGACAGGAAGGAGCTCTGCGGTAAGGTCCTGCTCCCGATCCTGGGCGACCACTACCGCGCCGCCCTCGAACGCGGCGAGATCCGGCTGGCCTTCGACGCCGGAGAGGGTTCCTTCTCGGTCAACTACTACGAACACCGCTACCCGATCGATCCGCAGACCTACCCGATGATCCTCGATCGGATATCTTTACCCGAGGACGACAAGCACCGCCAGGAGATAGATGGTCTGATAGTCGCCTTTGGCGACCTTCCAGGCAGGGACGCCACAGGTGAGGAGAGTGTATCCGGGCGAGCGCAGAACGCTGCAAACCTCAAAGCGGATCTCGCGGCGTTGTGCGTTAAAGTCTCCCGGAGTAATGGGTGCTGTCGAGAAGCACATCCGCGAGTTGAACGAGGCCTCAGGAGATCCGAGGTTCGAGCGTTTGCATCGTCTCTTTGAGGCGCAGGCGTACAGGCTCGCGTATTGGCGGGTGGCGAGCGATGAGATCAACTACCGGCGTTTCTTCGCCGTCAACGACCTGGCCGGAATCCGTGTCGAGGACGAGAACGTTTTCGGGGCGACGCACGGGCTCGTCATGCGCCTGATGGAGAAGGGCGCTGTCGACGGGCTGCGCATCGACCATCCTGACGGTCTCAGGGACCCCGCCGCTTACCTCGAACGCCTGCGCGGCGCCGTCGTCGAGGCTGCGGGCGGGCCGGCGTACACGCTGGTCGAGAAGATCCTGGGCCACGACGAAAATTTGCCGGAGAACTGGCCCGTCTCGGGAACTACGGGCTACGAGTTCACGAACCTGGCGAATGGCCTCTTCGTCGACCCTGCGGGGGAGGCCGGAATCGACGAAGCCTATCAAGACTTCGTCGGACGGCACATCGACTTCCAGAACCTGCTCTACGGGTGCAAGCACAAGGTCATGTGCGACGCGCTCGCGAGCGAGTTGAACGCGCTCGCGCACCTTCTCTTGTCGATTTCCGAGCACGGACGCCCGCACGACTTCAGCGTCGAGACCCTGCGCGGGGCGCTCTCCGAGGTCGTCGCGCGCTTCCCCGTCTACCGGACCTACGTCGGTCCTGAGCGTATCTCCGAGGCGGACCGGCAACACCTCGATCTAGCCGTGCAAAAGGCGAAAGAGGGGAGCGAGGGCGACCGGAGGGTCTTCGATTACATCCGCGAGATCGTTCTCCGGGCACCCTGCGACACCGAGGCGCTCGCCTTCACGTACAGGTTTCAGCAGTACACGGGGCCCGTGATGGCCAAGGGCATGGAGGACCAGGCCTTATACGTCTACAACCGCCTCGTCTCCCTGAACGAGGTCGGCGGCGAGCCCGAGATCTTCGGCGTCTCCGTTCCCGAGTTCCACCGCGCGAACGCCGCACGCCTCGCGCACTGGCCGCATTCTATGCTCTCTACCTCCACGCACGACACCAAGCGCAGCGAAGACGTGCGCGCCCGCATAAACGTCCTCTCGGAGATACCCGACGAGTGGCACGAGAGGGTCACCCGCTGGGAAGAATTGAACGCTCCGTATCACGGAGACGTTGGCGGAGAACCCGCCCCGTCCCGCAACGACGAGTACCTCCTGTACCAGACGCTGCTCGGTGCCTGGCCGCCAGGAGAACCCGACGAAGGGGAACTGGAAGAGTTTCGGGAGCGCATCAAGGCCTACATGGAGAAGGCGATGCGCGAGGCGCAGGTGCGCACGTCCTGGACCGATGCGAACGAAGGGTACGAGAAGGCGGTAGCCGGATTCGTTGATAGCCTTCTCTCTGCCAAGAGCCCCTTCTTGCAAGAATTTCTGCCCTTTCAGCGTCGCGTGGCCCGCATCGGCGCCCTCAACGGCCTCTCCCAGAGCCTGCTCAAGATGACCGCGCCGGGCGTCCCCGACGTGTACCAGGGAAACGAGATCTGGGACTTCAACCTCGTTGACCCGACAACCGCCGCCCCGTGGACTTCGAGTTACGCAAGAGGCTCCTCGCCGGCATGAGTGAGCTCGATCCGACAGCCGCGCGCACGCTCCTCGAAGACGGCGTGTGGCAGGACGGCCGCCCGAAGCTCTACCTCATCTGGAAGGCGCTACAAGTGCGCCGCCAGAGCCCCGAGCTTTTCAGAGACGGGGAGTACGTGGCGCTACGGGTCTCGGGTGAACGCAAAGAAAATCTCGTCGCCTTCGCCCGGCGGCGTGGGGAAGAGGTGGCGATCACGGCCGCCCCGCGTCTCTGCGCGATGATGACACCGGCGGACGGACCCCTCGCTCCGGCCCCCGAAACCTGGGGGGATACCTCCATACTCATTCCAGACGGACTGGCCGGACCCACGTACCACAACGTGTTGGCAGGCGAACGCGTAGTGGCCGAGGACCGTGACGGAGTGCCGTCGCTCGATGTAGGACAGCTACTCCGCAACTTCCCCGTAGCTTTGCTCGGGGTATGAGACCGACCAGGATCTCGTAGTCCCGGCTCACGCGCCAGAGCCCCGAAAACATAAAGCTGAATTGCTAACATGCTTGCACCCACCGGGCGTTTCGCGGATGCTTGCCTTCGAGCCGGTCCGCGAGAGAAGGGACGGGATGAACCCAGAAGACGGTGAGCCACCAGCCGGGGTCCACAGGCGCTATCTGGAGTCGGGCAGGCTGGGCTTCCAGCGCTGCCCGGGCTGCGGGGCGGCGGTCTACTACCCGCGTGGTGTGCCCCTCCTGCGGGGGTGCCGATCTCGCCTGGGAGACGAGCTCGAAGGGGGGTCGTCTACGCGACCACGGCCGTGTACACGCGGGAAGACGAACCACACAACGTCGTCCTCGTTGACCTCGAAGTAGGCTTCAGGATGATGAGCCGCGTCGAAGGAGCGCCTGCGGAAGAAGTAAAAATCGGGGCGAGGGTGACGCTCCGGGTAGACCACGAAGGCGATGATCCTATACCTATCTTCGTGCTAAGTGACAAGTGGCCATGAGCCTCAGGGGGCAGGTGACCGTCGTAGGGGTCGCGGAGTCGGACCTCGGGGAGGTCGGGCCAGGGTTCACGCCCCTGGATCTGATCGGGCAGGCTACCCTCCGCGCCCTGGAGGACGTTGGTCTCGGCAAGTCTGACGTCGACGGCCTGTTCTCGGCTTCGGCCTACTATCACATGCCTACTCTTTCGGTCGGCGAGTACCTCGGTATAAGACCCCGCTACTCGGACGCGACGAGCTTGGGCGGTTCTTCATTCGTCTCCCACCTCTTCCACGCCGCCGCGATAGAAGCGGGGCTCTGCGAGGTCGCCCTCATAACCTACGGCTCGACGCAGCGCTCCGGCGGGGGACGCCTCGTCACGGGCTCTGCGAGAAAGGGGAGGGTGGGGCCTTCGTCTCGGGGGGTAGGATCTCACCCGGAGGGGAGCTCGCCGTCAACACCAGCGGGGGCGGTCTCTCGTACAACCACCCTGGCATGTACGGGTTGCTCCTGATCGTCGAGGCCGTGCGCCAGCTCCGCGTGGAATGTGGCGACCGCCAGGTGCCGAACGCTAACGTCGCCCTCGTCCACGGAAACGGAGGCGCCCTCTCGAGCCAGGTAACCACCATCCTCGGCTCCGAGAGCACGCTCTGAACGGTGCCAGACAGGATCTTAAGAGAGGATTAACCATGCGACGTCCCTTGTTCGCCTCCTCTGGAGACGTCGGCCGGCGTGATAGAATTCCACTATGACTGATACGCCGAAGAAAGATACAGAAGACGGAAGAAGAGTGGCAGGACGAGCTCACCTCCGAGCAGTACCGCGTCACGCGGATGAAGGGTACAGAGCGTCCCTTCAGCGGTGAGTACTACGACAACAAGGAGGAGGGAGTCTACCGCTGTGTAGCGTGCGGGACGCCCCTGTTCGCGTCGGACAGCAAGTACGACTCAGGCACGGGCTGGCCGAGCTTCTGGCGGCCGCTCGACGAAGCAAACGTCGAGACGGAGGAAGACCGCGGCCTCTTTATGCGCCGCACCGAGGTACACTGCGCCGTCTGCGGCGCCCACCAGGGACACGTGTTCGAGGACGGACCGGCTCCTACGGGCCAGCGTTACTGCATCAACTCCGCCGCACTACGCTTCGACCCCGAAGCCGCAGCGGAGTAACTTCCAGGCAGTAAAGATGCCTCTTACCGCTTTGTAGGGGGCATCTTTTGTGTTTTCTGATCCATCCAGCAACCCCGACTTCCCTTAAGCTTGCTTCCAGGCGAGGGCTCTGGAGGTAAGTATCAGGATGGCGACGCAGAAAATACAACAAGAGCGCGTACAGAACCTGAACGACGCGGACGTGAGGGAAGGCGATTACGTCCTGTACTGGATGCAGTCCTCCCAGCGCGCCGAGCAAAACCACGCGCTCGAGTACGCCGTGCAGCGGGCGAACGATCTGGACCAGCGTCTGCTTGTTGTGTTCGGCCTCACCGAGGACTATCCAGAGGCCAACCTCCGCCACTACGCATTCATGCTGGAAGGGCTGAAGGATGCCCAAAGGGCCCTCCAAAAGCGCGGTATCAAGATGGTCGTCCGCAGGGGCTCCCCCGATGAGGTAGCCATCGAGGCGGGCGAAGACGCCTCCCTCATCGTCACCGACCGTGGCTACATGCGCCCGCAGAAGAGGTGGCGGGAGAAGGTCGCCGAGGGACGCTGGCTGCCGCCTGACACAGGTCGAGTCCGACATGGTCGTGCCCGTCGAGCTCGCCTCGCGCAAGCAGGAGCACGCAGCGAGGACGCTCAGGCCCAAGATAGGCGAGTACCTCGAAGATTTCCTCGTCGAACTCAAACCCACGAAGCCGGAGAAGCAGTCGCT
Organism: uncultured Rubrobacteraceae bacterium; assembly: GCA_963808845.1. Lineage (GTDB taxonomy): Bacteria > Actinomycetota > Rubrobacteria > Rubrobacterales > Rubrobacteraceae > Rubrobacter_D. The sequence goes on along the minus strand of CAWEHD010000029.1, from coordinate 57,995 downwards.
CGGCATGCAGTCCGACGGCCTCGACCTCTCCGACACCCAGAAGGTGCTCGACGAGATGGGCCTCGACCGGAGCGTAGGCGCCCTGAGTCACCTTTACGAAGGCGGAACCTCAGAGGCCAAAAGGACGTTCCGTCGCTTTCTGAAGGGAAGCCTCGGCGACTACACCGAACACCGCAACCAGCCGCAGACCGACTACGTCTCGCACATGAGTAAGTACCTACACTTCGGTCACGTCTCCCCGATCTGGCTGGTCCTCGAAGTCCGGAAGGCCGAAGCGAAAAAGGACAACATCGAATCCTTCGTCGAAGAGCTGGTCGTGAGGCGTGAACTGTCCATAAACTTCGTCTTCTACAACAAAGACTACGATTCGTACTCGAACCTTCCCGACTGGGCGAAGAAGACGCTCGCAGAGCACAGGGACGACGAGCGGGCGTACACATACACCAGAAAGCAGTTGGAGAACGCCGAGACGCATGATGAATACTGGAACGCGGCGATGAAGGAGATGGTCCACACTGGCTACATGCACAACTACATGCGCATGTACTGGGGGAAGAAGATCCTGGAGTGGTCCAACACCCCGGAGCATGCCTACAGGACCACGCTCTACCTCAACAACAAGTATTTCCTCGACGGCCGCGACCCGAACTCCTTCGCCAACGTAGCGTGGGTCTTCGGCCAGCACGACCGCGGCTGGCCCGAACGCGAAATCTACGGCAAGGTCCGCTACATGTCAGCAAGCGGCCTGGAGCGCAAGACGAAGCCGGATCAGTACGTCGAGAAGGTCGAGAAGAGGATCAAGACTTCGGGCTAACCCCTGAGCCTCGTCGTATACTTCCGCCCGGAATACTCGAAGGGCAGAGGTAGGACTCTGGGGTTCCGAGCGAGCATAGAGAGCGCCGCCCACGAAACGGGTGCGGCCGTGAGCGAATTCGAGGTCGACGAGCCTTTCTCGAGCCTGCTCTCGACTACGCGAGACGTGCTCTTCTCACCGCAACGCTTCTTCGACGAGTTGGCGCCAGATGGGCCGCTCGGAGCGCCCATACTCTACCTCTTGATCTGCTCGATGATCACAGCGGTCATCAACGTGCTTGCGAGCCTCACATTCCTCGCCGTGCCCACAGGGATTTCCGTAGCAACCGGCTCATTGGACACGGGACTGCTCCTCAGAGTCCTGGCGATTTTTCTATTCGCATCGTTGGTGGTCTTGCCCGTACTGTTCGTCGCCGGCTTCTTCGTATCAGTGCTCATCCTTCACACCCTCATCCGTCTCATCGCCGGACGGGATCAGAAGGGTCTGCCCGCCACCTTGCGCGTCTCCTGCTACTCGGTTGGGGCACCAGTGGCGGTAGCCTGGATACCCCTGGCCGGCATTCTGGCCGTCTTCTACTGCTTCTACCTGCACGCGACCGGACTCAAGCGGGTGCACAGGATCTCGACCAGCAGGTCACTAGTGCATGATCAAGCGACATTTTCGGCGAGGGATAGATGCTCGTAGTGTGGACACTCAAAGGCTGTGCAGACGCGCTCGGCAAGCTCGTGAGCGCCCAGCAGCCTATCGGCTTCTACCACTTTACGTTTGCCATGAATCCACTTAGGCTCCATGGCGTTCAGCCACGGGCTCTTGGTGGGCAAATAGCAGCTTATGATCCTCACTCCTTCGAGCGTGCCCTTCTTGACCTTGTGGTTGTGTTCTTTGATCCAACAACGGACTTCTTTGCTTACGTGCCAGGGAGCGTTGTCCCAGATCAAAACCCACACCTTCTTGCCCCTCCCATAGAGCTCCTCGGAGCACCAGCAGAGGAACTGGGTGGTTATCGCGCTTATGGGGCGACCGTCCACGAAGCGCAGCCACGTCTCTTTGAAGTGCGGCAAATAGAGCCCGTAGCAGGAGATGGCTTTGGGCTCGGGATCGTCTTTGGCGACCGAATGCTCGATGAGGCGCAAGGGCTTGCCCTCTTCGCTGAAGCTGTGCAAGGCGGGCGAAGCCACCCTGCTCCACCAGCACTCATCCTGGTAGCCGAGGGCCCAAGTGTCGGCGTTGTCGTTGGCCAACTCGATCAATCGGTCGCGCATCCTTTTTTTCTTGTGTACTCTGGATCTGGGGAGGTGATCCAGCGCTTGGCCCGCTGCCAGCGCACCCCCATCCGCGCCAATGTGGCCCGGATGGCCTCCCCGCTCACCCGCCTCTGGGTAAGACCCTCCTCGAAGCTCGCTTGGGCAGCCATCTGCAAGGTCCACAGGCTGCTATCCTTGCCGAAGTTCCTGGGACTCTGGTGTAACATCCCCCTAAGAGCCTCGGCTCCGTCTTCATCGAAGGCCTTATGAGGGGTGGTGTGTGGGCGGCGAGAGCCCTTTCTAAGAGCCGCTTGAAGGCCTCCCCGGTTGAAGATATGGATGACGTTGCGCACGGTCTGAGAGTTGCAGCCAAGCTCGGAAGCGATCTTATAGGCACTCTTCTTTCCATCGGCGCTGGAAAGCAGGATCTGACAACGGCGCAAGGTGAAGGCATCTGGCGAGCGAAGACCTGCCTTCAAAGTCTCGCGCTCGGCGTCACTCAGAGGACGCGCGAAGATCGGTTCTCTCATACCAAGGAGGATAAACTCTTGCCTATTATCCTGCTTGGATATGCACTGGGCCACCCTGATCCTCACAACGCTTCTGCTCGTGCTGGCAATAGTCGTGGCCGTCTACGACTACGGCCTGATCCGGGAGGTTATCAAGTAGCCAGCAATTCAGCCAGTCAGCACTTCAGCTTTCGCGAGATCAAGATCTAGCTGAAGTGCTGAGAGCCGCGAAGCGGCGTGCTGACCAGCGCGGTTTCCGGAAGGGAACTTCCTGAAACCCATCATCGACCCAGCGCTCCCTGCCCTCACGGTACAGGTCGCCGCCGTAGAGGTCGTTAACGACCACGACCGGAAAGTCCTCTACGACGAGGCGCCGGATCGCCTCGGCCCCTAGATCTTCGTAGTCGACGATCTCGGCCTCCTTCACGCAGTCCGCCAGCAGCGCCGCCGTGCCCTCGACAGCCCCGAAGTACACGCAGCCGTGCTCCCGCATCGCCTCGATAACGGCCCCGGAGCGCGAACCTTTTCCGACCATGCCCCTCAGGCCGCGTTCCACGAGCATCGGCGAGTGCGGGTCCATCCTCGACGCCGTCGTCGGTCCCGCGGGTCCCAGCGCGTGACCCGGACGCGCCGGGGCAGGTCCCGTGAAGTACACGACTTGGCCTTCGAGATCGAAGGGTAGCGGCTCACCCCTCTCTATGGCCTCTTTCATCCTGGCGTGGGCCGCGTCTCGGGCCGTGTACAGTACCCCGCTCAGGCGTACGACATCGCCCGCTCTCAGGGGCTCGATGTCCTCCATCGAGAGCGGCGCTTCCAGCCGGACGGGTTCTGGTGCTCATAGTTCGGTCGAGGCCGTACGGTGGGAGTGGCAGTCGAGGTTGACGGCGACGGGGAAGGCTGCGATGTGGGTCGGGAAGCTCTCGACGTGGACCGCAAGCGCCGTCTGCGTGCCGCCGTAGCCTGCGGGGCCGATGCCCGTGGCGTTGATCTCGTCGAGTAGCTCACGTTCGAGCACGGCCAGTTCGGGGTCGGGATTGGGCTCGCCGGAAGGACGGGTGAGCGCTCTTTTTGCGAGTATCGCCGCCTTCTCGAAAGGGCCGCCGATACCGACCCCGACGGTGAGCGGCGGGCTGGCGTTCGGGCCTGCCCTCTCGATGGTCTCTACAACAAACCGCTTCATCGCAGGGAGGCCCTCTGCGGGGGTGAGCATTTTGAGGGCGCTCATGTTGTCGCAGCCAGCGCCCTTGACGAGCATCGTGAGCTTCAGTACGTCTCCCTGGGCCGGTTCGTAGTAGACGACGGCCGGGGTGTTGTCGCCAGTGTTCGTCCTGTCTATGGGGCTCCTGACGATAGATTTCCTGAGGTAGCCCTCCTCGTAGCCGCGGCGGACGCCTTCGTCTATGGCGGCACCGAGCTCACCTCCTGTGATCCTGGCTTCGCCCCCAAGCTCGACGAAGAAGACCGCGTATCCAGTGTCCTGGCAGAAGGCGATGCAGCGTTCGCGGGCGACCTCGGCGTTCTCGAGGAGGCGTTCGATCACCTCTCTCCCCAGCGGCGATTCCTCATCGGCGAGCGCCCGGCGGAGGGCCGAGAGGTGATCCTGGGGCAGACGCGTGTTCGCCTCGATGCACAACCCGCGCACCGCTTCGGTGATCGAACTGGCCGCTATCTCACGCAACGTATCGTCCTCAACCTCCTCAGACAAAGATTAGCATCGGAGGCACCCGAGTTTCTCGTTATTGCGGCCGAGTTTTTTCCAGGGGCCGCGTTCTCGTAACACTCTTCGTAACGATCGGGGTACATTGATCTGCTAGGGTGCTGATGTCATCGCGGGTGGCGACGCACGGAGGGAGACGTGAGACAATTTTTTGCAGATTCCTGGTAGGGTGCTTTTCGTAACGCTTTTCGTAACGTCTGGGAGACGTTCGCCGACTAGAATCAGGGGTGAGGAGGTCAGATGACGACACAAGAGAGAAACAGACAGGGTTTCTGGCAGAGTCTCTTCGGGCGTGATGAGAGGCAAGAGACCCGCGAGGAGATCCCCGAGCCCCTAGTGGAGGCTCCCAGCCAGGAACCAGGCCCGGAGGTGGAGATAGCGCCCAACGACCCCATCGTGGCTTACTTCGCGAGCGCTTCCGGGGTGGTCGAGATCGACAAGCTCGACCTCGATTCGCCTGCTCTGAGGGCCATGAAAGAGGCCGACATCAAGGTTGTCGTGCCGCTGGTTAGCCAGGGCGAGTTGATCGGGCTCCTCAACCTGGGGCCGCGCCTCTCCCAGCAGGAGTACTCGGCCGACGACAGGAAGCTACTCAACGACCTCGCTACTCAGACCGCGCCGGCCGTGCAGGTCGCCCAACTCGTCCGCCAGCAACAGCAACAAGCCCAGGAACGCGAGCGCATCGAGCAGGAGCTCAGGGTCGCGCGCCTGATCCAACAGACCCTTCTCCCCAAGCACGTGCCAGACCTGCCTGGCTACCAGCTGGCGGCCTACTACCAGCCTGCGCGCGAGGTAGGCGGCGACTTCTACGACTTCCTGGAGCTCGACAACGGCCACTTCGGCCTCGTCGTCGGTGACGTGACGGACAAGGGCGTGCCCGCGGCCCTGGTGATGGCGACGACCCGGACCATGCTCCGCGCCTCCGCCCAACGCCTCGATTCGCCAGGCGAGGTGCTCGAGAGGGTAAACGACGTGATCGTCCCGGATATACCGCCCAACATGTTCATCACCTGCCTCTACGCCATCCTCGACCCCGCGACGGGTCTTCTGCGGTACGCCAACGCCGGCCACGACCTGCCCTACAGGCGCAGGACCGCCGGTGGCGGCGCCGAGGAGTTGAGGGCGACGGGTATGCCGCTCGGGCTGCTGCCAGGCATGAGCTACGAGGAGAAGGAGATAGTGCTGGAGAGAGGCGATTCCGTGCTGTTCTACAGCGATGGGCTGGTCGAGGCCCACGACCCGCAGCGGGATATGTTCGGCTTCCCGCGCTTGCAGGGACTCGTCGGGGCGCACCGCTCGGACGGGCCGGCGATGGTGAACTTCCTCCTCTCCGAACTCGCGCGCTTTACCGGCGAAGAATGGGAACAGGAGGACGATATCACCCTTGTCACCCTGGACAGATCGGAGACGGAATGACCGACCCCAAGCCCGCGCGGACGGACGCCGACCTCCGGCAAACCCTGGCCGAATTCTCCGTGCCCAGCGAGCCCGGAAACGAGCGGTTGGCGATGGAGACGGTCGCCGAGGCGGTCAGGGATCTCGACATTCGTGGGGAGAACCTGGAGCGGCTCAAGACCGCCGTGGCCGAGGCTACGATGAACGCCATGGAACATGGCAACAAGTACAGAGTGGAGGTGCCTGTAGAGGTAATGGTCGAGGTCGTGGATCGGGACCTCATAGTGCGCATAACCGATAGTGGTAGTGGACCACCACCGGCCCAGGCCGGGGATGTGCCGGATCTGGAGGCGAAGTTGGAAGGCATGCAAACGGCCCGAGGATGGGGGCTGTTCCTCATCAAGAGCATGGTCGACGAGATGAACATCACCGGTGAGGACGGGCACCACACGGTCGAACTGGTCGTTCATCTCGGAGCGGAAGGAGGCAAGTGATGGCCGTGCGTCATCTCAACGTAGAGGTTCGCCTGGAATCGGGCGTCGCCGTGCTCGACCTGATGGGCGAGATCAACGGCTTCGCCGAAGAGGCCCTGAACGCCGCTTACGCGGAGGCCGAGGCCAAGGAGACGAATACGATCCTGCTCAACTTCGAGGGGGTGGACTACATCAACTCGACCGGGATAGCCTTGATAGTCGGCCTGCTGGCCAGGGCGCGCGCCTCTCATCGGCGCCTGCTTGCCTGCAACCTGAGCGAGCATTACGTGGAGATCTTCAACATCACGCGCCTCTCTGACTTCATGAGCGTCTTCCCCGACGAAGAGAGCGCCGTCGTAGAGGCTTCGGTGTCCTGAGATGGAAGACGAACCTCTGAGCGGTTCGCTCCATAGCCTGCGCGGCGAGTATGAGGGAATAAGAGAGATCTACCGGACAAGGAGGAACGAGATGCCCGAAGCCCAGGTGAAGATGAACGTCAGGGGCGCAGGCGATAAGGCCAGCATCATAGACATACAAGGGGAGCTCACCGCGTTCGCCGAGGGCGTGCTGATGGACGCTTACAACCAGGCCAGCGATGGACAGGTACGCGCGATCATCCTGAACTTCGAGGACCTCGAGTACATGAACAGTAGCGGCATCGGGCTCCTGGTCACGCTGCTCATCCGTATCAATCGCGAGAAGCAACAACTGCTGACCTACGGCCTCAGCGACCACTACAGGAGCATCTTCCAGATCACGCGCCTCGATGACGCCATCGCCATTCACGATTCGGAAGAGGAGGCTGTGAGGGCCGCGAACTCGGCATAGAGCCGTGTCGAAGAAGCCCAAGGAAGGAGGCACACGATGACCGAGCAGACTCCGCAAGACGAGACGAGAGAGAAGCAGAGGCGCGAGCCCCGCGACGCCGCCTACTGGGCCAGGTACGCCGAGACGCTGAAGGTGACCGGCGTGGCCGAGGGCGCGACGAACATCAACGTCGAGGGCCGCAGGGCTGTCGGTCCTTTGCAGGGCTTCGGAAAGCTGTGGCAGAAGACCTACAGGGTCAGCCTCAAGGACGCCGAAGTTACGCCCGTCGAGGTCATCAAGACCTGGAAAGAGAATTACAAGGACTTCTGGCCAGAGGGGAACCTCTTCTACGCGCCGCTTGCAGGCATCACGCCAGGCGAGGTCGCCCTCATTTCCGGGTCGCTGCCCGGCGGCGTCAAGCTCTCGACGGGCGTGATGGTCCTCTACGCCGACGACGAGTCCTTCTCCCTTATGACGCCCGAGGGACATCCGTTCTCGGGTTGGATCACCTTCAGCTCTTTCGAGGAGGAGGGCACTACCGTCGCCCAGGCCCAGGTTCTGATGCGCGCCAATGATCCTCTCTACGAGATGGGCCTCCGCATGGGCGGCCACAAGATGGAAAACGAGATGTGGCGCAAGACCCTGGAGAACCTTGCCGCCCATTTCGGCGTCCACGAGCCGGTCGAGACGAACCTTGTCTGCGTCGACCCCAGGCTCCAGTGGAGCCACTACAGGAACATCTGGCACAACGCCGGCATACGCTCCGCCCTCTACTCGATCACGGCTCCTCTCCGCTGGCGCCGGAACCGCGCGAGACAGGACTAGCCGCGAACTCTGGCGGCGCAGTCTACAATCTGGGTGTGGACGCGGTAGGGACATACGATGCCGTCGTCGTCGGCTCGGGCCCCAACGGGCTCGCAGCGGCGATAGAGCTCGCCCAGAACGGTCGGCGTGTGGCCGTGCTCGAAGGCCGCAGCACCATCGGCGGGGGCACGAGGTCGGCGGAGATCACGCTGCCAGGTTTCGTCCACGACCTCGGCTCCGCGATACACCCTCTGGGCTACGCTTCGCCGTTCTTCCGCTCGCTGCCGCTCGAAGACCACGGCCTGGAGTGGATCCACCCGCCTGTCCCGCTCGCCCACCCGTTCGACGGCGGTACGGCGGCGGTACTGGAGCGTTCGATCGCGGCGACGGCCGCCGCGCTCGGCCCCGACGCTGCGGCCTATCGCCGGCTGATGGAGGCCATCTCCGCTGACGCGGGCAGGATAGCGGACTTCTTCGTCGGCAGGCCGAGCTTTCTAAGGCATCCCCTGGCGCTCGCGTCGTCCGGCATATGGTCCTTGCGGGACGCCAGCACCCTGGCCGAACGCGTGTTCGAGGGCGAGATGGCCAGGGGTCTCTTCGCCGGCAACGCGGCGCACTCCTTCCTGCGGCTGGATCGTCCACCGAGCGCCATGTTCGGGTTGATGCTCGGGACGCTTGGCCACGCTTTCGGCTGGCCTTTCCCCAAAGGGGGTTCGCAGGCGCTCGCAGACGCCCTCGCGTCCTACCTCACGTCTCTGGGGGGTGAGATCTACACGAACGCGGCAGTACGTTCGGTCGAAGACGTGCCGCGAACCCGCGCGGTACTCTTCGACGTGTCTCCGCGCCAACTCCTCGACATCGCCGGGGAGCACTTTACCGAGGGTTACAGGAACGGGCTCAAGCGTTACCGCTACGGACCTGGCGTCTTCAAGATGGACTTCGCGCTCGACGGACCGGTACCGTGGGAGGCAAAGGGTTGCAATCAGGCCGGTACCGTCCACCTCGGCGGCACGTTCAACGAGGTCGCGGCGGGGGAAGCCGCTGTGTCGCGCGGGGAGCACCCGGAGAGGCCGTTCATCCTGCTCGCCCAGCAGAGCCTCTTCGACCGGACTCGCGCCCCCGAAGGCAAGCACACCGTCTGGGCCTACTGCCACGTCCCGAACGGCTCAGAGGTCGACATGACCGAGAGGATCGAGGCGCAGATAGAGCGCTTCGCCCCAGGTTTCAGGGATCTTATCCTGGCGAAGCGTGCCGCAGGGACGGCCGACCTCGAACGGTGGAACCCCAACCTCGTAGGCGGTGATATCAACGGCGGGTACATGGACCTCAAGCAGCTATTCGCCAGGCCCATGCCCAGGCTCGACCCTTACTCGACCCCTGCCGGCGGCCTCTACATCTGCTCCTCATCGACGCCACCGGGTGGGGGTGTGCATGGCATGTGCGGCTACCTGGCGGCCCGTGTAGCCTTACGCTACCTCCAGTAGCGGGCGGGAACGATATGAAAGCGAGGCAAACGGTGTTTGAAGTTGTCGTGATCGGCGGCGGACCTTCCGGGGTTATCGCGGCCCTGCGCGCCCGCGAGCTCGGCGCCACTGTCGCGCTCATCGAGCGCGAGCATATGGGCGGCGTCAGTACGAACGATGGCTGCGTACCGACCCGCGTGCTCGCCAGGGCTGCGCGTCTGATGCGAGATGCGGAGCAGTTTGCCGACTACGGGCTCGAGGGTGAGCCGCCGACAGTGGATTTCGTTCGTCTGTTGGACCGTACGGAGCGTATCGTACAAGTAGTCCACCAGAAGAAGCAGCTGCGGGCCCATCTCGAAGCAGCGGACGTGAGCCTGTTCGACGGGATTGGCGACGCCCGCTTTCTCGACAGTCACACCCTCGCACTCGGCAACGGGAGTAGCGTGCAAGGCGAGAAGTTCATACTCTGCGTGGGAGGCCACGCGCGTAGGATCCCCTTGCCTGGTGGCGAGCACGTCCTGACCCACAGCGACGTCTGGACGATGAAGGGGCTGCCAGAATCAGTCGTCGTGGTGGGCGGCGCCGCGACGGGATGCCAACTTGCTTCGGTGTTTGCGGCGTTCGGCTCGCGGGTGCGTCTGCTGGAGGTCTCGCCGCGGATCCTGGCAGCCGAGGATGAGGCGGTATCGGAAGTAGTGGCCGAGGCATTCTGGCGCCGGGGGATCGAGATCATTACCGGCATCGGAGGCGTCGACAAGGTCGAGAGGGAGAACGGGCACCTCCGTATGTTCTATGCCAAGAACGATGAAGCACATACGCTCGCCGCGGATACCATCATGTTCGCGGTTGGCTGGCCTGGAAATGTGGAGGAGTTGAACTTGGAGGCCGTAGGCGTGGAGACCAGACGTGGCGGCTACGTGCTCGTGGACGACTCCCTGAGGACTAGCGCTCCTCACATCTTCGCTGCCGGGGACATAACGGGGCGCATGATGTTGGTGCAGAGCGCCACCAACGAAGGGAACCTCGCCGCCGAACAGACCGTGCTCGGTGGAGAACATGGTTACCGGCACACTATCGTGCCGCACGGCGGCTTCACCGACCCCGAGTATGCCAGCGTGGGCCTCACCGAAAGCCGGGCTCGCAGCGAAGGACACGACTACGCCGTGGCGGTCGTGCCTTACGCGGAACTGGATCGCGGCGTCGTCGACGGGCACACGGTAGGTTTCTGCAAGCTTCTCGTCGACCGCCCTTCACGGCGCATCCTGGGCGCGCACATCGTGGGGGAACAGGCCGTCGAGGTGGTTCAGATCGTGGCGACGGCGATGCGGGCCGGGATGTCTGTGGAACAGCTGGCAGATGTAGAGTTCGCCTATCCCACCTTTACAGCCATAGTGGGGATTGCGGCCCGCCGGATCCTTCGCGAACTCGGCCTTGTGGCCGTCTCGCCGCGGTGGGGCATACCAGAACGTACGCTCGGGGCTGAGTGGGAGCACAGCGACCAAGATTGATAGCACTTCAGCACGCCGCCCTTCAGACGGCTTGTCAGCAAGTCAGCTAGGGTCTGCGAGTACCTTATCCAACAAAGCTGAAATGCTGACTAGCTGAAGTGCTAATTTCTACCATTCCACCAACTTCCAGATCTCCGGCTGCAACTCGTCTCTTTCGCCTATCTCGGCGAAGAGTTCGACGGCCCGCTTGAGGTGCGCCATCGACTCTTGTTCGCGGCCTGCGGCGTGAAGCAGGTCGGCCAGGTTGTTGTGTAGCGCGGCCTCCCTGTGCCTGTCCCCCGAGGCTACGCACAACGCAAGGGCAGTCTCGGCGAGCCTCAGGGCTTCACCGGGCTCCCCGCCGTATTCGTGGGCGAGGGCCAGGTTGTTGAGGGCGGCCACCTTCGCGTCCGAGTCTCCGAGTGCCTCCGCGAGATCCAGGCTCTCCCCGAGGTGCCGCAGAGCCGCTTCCTGGTCGCCGGATCTGCCGGCCAGGATGCCCAGCATGTTGTGGGCCTGGGCCAGGGACCTCGTATCGCCCGTGCCTTCGGCCAACTCCAACGCCCTGCTAGCGAATCCGGTAGCCTCCTCACGCTCGTCCTGGCCGTGGGAGAGCAGGCTCCAGTCGGCGTAGAGCCGTGCGAGCCCACCCGTGGCCCCGCCTTCCGGCCCCCCTAGCGCTTCGAGGGCGGATTCGTAATGGCTCCTGGCGAGATCCCGCTCCCCCCTGCGCGCGTGGACGTTGCCGATCTTGTGTTCGAGTACGGGAAGGTCGCCCAGGTCTGCCGAGGAGGCCGCGGCTTCGTAACTCGAGAGGGCCGGGCCGTACTCACCGGCGCGGGTCCTGAGGTCTCCTATCGCCTCGTGCAGCGCTTGGGTGTCGGGGTGGCCGAGTGCGAGCGCCTCTTCGTAGTGGGTAATGGCGTCGCTGTTGGCGTGCAGGCTCCGTGCGTAGTCTCCCGCCAGCCGATGATACAGCGCGGCCTCCTTGTCCTGGCCAGCCAGCCTGTGGTGGCGGGCTATCTGGCCTGCGAGGGAGTCCGACTCGCGCCCGCGTGCCTGCCCCGCGAGCGCGACGGCGGCGCGGCGGTGCAGGAGACGCTTGCGGGCCAGGCTGGTCTCCTCGTAGACCAGGGTTCGCAGCTTGTCGTGGTCGAAGTCGTAAGCCGGTGCCCCTCCAACCGCGCTACCGACCTCCCGGATCAGACCTCGCGACGTCAGCTCTTCGATGGCGGTCAACGTCTCTTCTTCACTCCTGCCACTGGCCGCCTTGACGGTGTCGAAGTCGAACGACCTTCCGACAACAGCGGCGGCGGCGAGCACCTGCGCCGCCGTCTCACCGATCGTAAGGAGGCGGGTCCTGAGGAGGTCCTGCACTCCTCCTGGTAGCGTCCAGGATTCGTCCTCCGGCTCCAGCCCGCCCTTCTCGACGGCCGTCAGATACTCCGTCAGAAAGAGCGGCAGGCCCTCGGTCTCGTCGCTAAGGCGCGTGCCTAGCATCCCTGCGCCGGGCAAGGCGTGTCCGACCAGCTCCTCGACGGAGGTCCGTCCCAACCTCTCCAGGGTCAGGGTCATCGTCCTCCCTGACCTCCTGGTCTCCGTCAGCAGTTCTCGCAAACGGTGACCTTCATGGACCTCCTCTGCGCGCCAGGTGAGGAGCACGAAGAGTGGCTTGTCGTCGAGCCGCCGCACCAGGTAGGTCAGCAGGCTCAGAGAGGCGTCGTCTGCCCAGTGCAGGTCGTCGAGAAAGAGGACACCAGGAGGAGGACCGTCGAGGACCGCGAGCAAGACCCTGACGACTTCCCCGAAGAAGCGACTCTGGGCGCCAGGCGTGTCGAGCGGCGGGGCCGGCGGCGAGTCCGGTGAGAGGTCAGCCAGGTCGGGCAACAGGCGTGCCGCCTCCTGCAGGGAGCCTGCCGGCAGACCCTCAAGGCGGTCTGTGCCCCCCCGGGCGAGGGCGGCGGAGAGGCCCTCGACGAAAGGCCCGTAGGCCAGGTTCTTCTCGCCAGCGTAGCAGCGGGCGGTGACTGCCGTCGCGCCCGCGGCGCTGACGTCGGCTACGAACTCCTCGGCGAGCCTGGTCTTTCCGATACCAGCCTCCCCTTCGACGACAACGACCTGGCCCCCCTCTCCGACCGATCTGTACGATCCGAGCAGCGCCTCCCACTCCGGATCTCGGCCCACTAGCGGGATGTCGGGCGAGCGGGGTACGTCGCGCGACTTTTCGACGAGGGACTTGTTGGAAGTGCCCGGCTCTCGCCGGGCAGGCGACCGATACTCTGCGAGGGCCGGTCGCGGTGGGAGACCATTCTCCTGGATGGCCCTGTAGAGCAGGGTCGTCTCTTCGAGCGGGGCTACACTCAGCTCCTGGCCGAGGACCCTGACGCACTCCCTGTACTGGCGCAGGGCGGCGGCGCGCTGGTCGGACCAGGCGTAGAGCGCCATGAGCAGCCTGTGGGCAGGCTCATGCAATGTATCCATGGCCAGCCAGCGCCTGGCGTGGACGATCGCCGCCTCCCACTCGCCGAGTGCCCCATTAGCACGCGCGAGTCTCTCCAGTGCACCCGCAAGCTCCCTGCGCAGACTCTCGGACTGGAAAAACTGCCAGTCGTCGAAGGCGACGCTGTCGCGCAGGCCGAAACCGGCCATGAAATCGCCGCGGTACAGCGCTACAGCCTCGGTTAGCGGGGGCAAGCACTCGGGGCACACCTCCGATTCAGGATGCCCGTGCCCTTTACACTCCTCGAGAAGGTCATGGAAGCGGGTTATGTCGACCCAGATGGTGTCGTTGGCAAGATCCACGCTCTCCCTGTCGGCGTGCAACCAACCCCCCGCGCGTGCCTTCCCCAACGACGAGAGGGTTCGACGCAGGGCTGCGCGGGCACGACTCTGGTTGTACTCGGGCCAGAGCAGTCCGGCGAGCGCGTCTCGGGTGTGGCTTTGTTTCGTGACGGCCAGGTAGGCGGCGAGGGCTATAGCTTTACGCGTGTCGACCTCGACAGGCACGCCGTCGTGCTCGATGCGCGGCGCACCGAGCAGTGATATCGTCGTTCGGAACACGACCTCATCTCCTGATACGCTGCGACGACGATATTATGCCGCCGCTATCACAGTATCGCAACGATCTTCGCGCGATGAGGAGATACGTAACGTTTTGATGGCTCGTCGTGGCATAAGGCTCGCGAGCCTTATGCCACGACGCTGCCCTAGGTGTTGGTCAGCTTGCGCACGGCGTCGGCTATGTGGCTCGCGCTTATGCCTGCCGCGTCCAAAAGTTCTTCGGACTTACCCGAACCTGGCATGATCTCCACGGCGAGGTGCTCGAAGTGGATGGGATCGTTTTCCTCGGAGAGCGCGGACAGGACGGCCTCGCCAAGGCCGCCTTCCGGCCAGTGGTCCTCGACCGCGACGACGTTACCCCCTGTTGCCCTTGCCGCTGCGCGCAGCGTCTCGCCGTCTATGGGCTTGATTGAGTAGGCGTCTATGATGCGGACGGCAACGCCGCTCTCTTCCAACTCGTCTGCCGCCTTTATGGCTTCGTGGACCGTGATGCCCGACGCGACCACAGTAACCGAGTCCTCCGCAGAGGAGCGCACTATCTTGCTTCCGCCGATAGGGAACTCTTCCGAGGGCTCGTAGATCACGGGCGTCTTCGGGCGCAGCGTCCTCAGGAAGACGATGCCCCCTGTGTCGGCCATCTCGGCGACGAGCCTGGCGGTCTGGTTGGCGTCGCAGGGCTGGAGCACGGTCGAGCCGTGCACGGCCCGCATCATCGCCAGGTCCTCGAGGGCCATCTGTGATGGGCCGTCCTCCCCGATAGAGACACCAGCGTGCGAGCCGGAGAGGCATATGTTGGCCCTGGAGATCGCGGCCATCCTTATAAAGTCGTAGGCGCGGGTGAAGAAGGCGGCGAAGCTCGAGGCGAACGGGACCCTGCGGCGCACGCTCATCCCCACGGCCGCCGAGACCATCTGCTGCTCGGCGATGAACATCTCGAAGTAGCGCCCGGGATATGCCTCGGCGAACTCCTCGGACTTGGTGGAGTTGCTGACCTCGCCGTCGAGGGCGACTACGTCCTCCCTGGCGCCACCCAGCGCCTCGAGGGCCGCGCCGTAGGCCCCACGGGTCGCCTCCTCGTCCCCGACCTCCCAGGTCGGCAGCTCCATCGTGCCTGTCAGGCCCGCGGTGAAGTTCTCGCCCGAGCCAGGGTCGGGCTTGCGTACCTCGACCAGCAGGTCGTCGGTGCTTCCGAGTTCGTCCAGCGCCGCCTGCTCCTGGTCAGCCCCGACGGGCTTGCCGTGCATGCCGTCTACGTCTTCGAGGAACGAGACCCCGCGCCCCTTCTTCGTCTTCGCGACGATCAGGGTCGGCGCACCGGCCTGTTCCAGCGCCTCCGCATAGGCCCGGTCGATCTGTTCGGGGTCGTGGCCGTCGACCTGTATAGCGTTCCACCCGAATGCCTCGGCGCGGGCGACGTAGTGGTCGCCGTTCCAGCCGTCCATCGTCTCCCTGGTCTGGCCGAGTCGGTTCATGTCCAGGATGGCGATGAGGTTGTCGAGTTTGTAGTAAGAGGCGTGCTGGAAGGCCTCCCACATCGAGCCCTCAGCCATCTCGGAGTCACCGCAGAGCACCCAGACCCGGTAGGGTAGCTTGTCCAGATACTTGCCAGCCAGCGCCACCCCGACGCCTATCGGAAGTCCCTGGCCCAGAGAGCCCGTCGCCACGTCAACCCACGGGATCTGGGGCGTCGGGTGGCCCTGGAGGCGGCTGTCGAACGTACGGAAAGTCATGAGCTCTTCGTCTGAGATCGCGCCCGCCGCCTTATAAGCCGAGTAGAGCAGCGGGGAGGCGTGGCCCTTTGAGAAGATCAGGTGGTCGTTGTTGGGGTTCTCCGGGTCTTCGAAGTCGTAGCTCAGGTACTTGCTCATCAACACGGCGATGAGATCGGCTGCCGACATGGATGAGGTGGGATGCCCCGACCCGGCGCCGGAGCTCGAGCGGATACTGTCGACCCTCAGCTGCTGCGCGAGCGCGTGCCACTGCTCGGTCCCCGCCGTATCCTGGTTGATCTGTTGCGTCACCACTTACCTCCTGGGCAGAATCGCAATGCAGGCAGATAGTACCCCTCCTACCCCGCGCTGACTATTCGGAAACGGTCCTGGTGCGTCCGGCGTTGGCCTTACAGACAGGCGCTTCCTGGCTTTGTTAGAATCCTTGGGGCGAGAGGAAAAGGACCCTGACCGTCCATTCTACGCGTCGGGTTCGACAGGGTGGAAGGGAGAACTATGGATCTGGCGGTTCGAAAGATGACGTTGGGACGCTTCGGGGTGGAAGACGTCGGGGCCGTGCACGAAAACCTGCCTCCCGCTCGCCTGGTCGAGGCCTCCGTGAGGAGGAGGGAGGGCATGATCTCTGGTTCGGGAGCCCTGGTCGTAAGGACGGGCAAGCGGACGGGGCGCTCCCCGAAGGACCGCTTTATCATCGAGAACGAGGTCACGAGGGAAGCCGTAGACTGGGGCACGGGCAACAAGGCTTTCCCGAGCGACGCCTTCGGGGAGCTCCTCGACAAGGCGGCCGCCTACGTCGAGAACCTCGAGGAGATCTACGTGGTCGACGCCTACGCCGGCGCAGACCCCCGCTACCGCCTCAACGTCCATGTGGTGACCGAGCACGCCTGGCAGGCCCTTTTCGCCAGACAGCTCTTCAGACGTCCCACAAAGGCCGAGATCGATTCCTTCGAGCCCGACTGGACCGTGATCTCGGTCCCTGGGCTCCTTACGGACCCCGAGGAGGACGCAACGGAGTCCGAGACCTTCGTCGGGATAGATTTCGAGCGCAAGGTGGTCCTCGTCTGCGGCACGGCCTACGCGGGGGAGATAAAAAAGAGCATCTTCACGGTGCTCAACTTCGTATTGCCGACCGAACACGGCGTTTTCCCGATGCACTGTTCGGCCAACGTGGGAAACAAAGGAGACGTTGCGCTGTTCTTCGGGCTCTCGGGGACGGGCAAGACGACCCTTTCGGCCGACCCGGAGCGGGATCTGATCGGTGACGACGAGCACGGCTGGTCCGACTCGGGGGTATTCAACTTCGAGGGCGGCTGCTACGCGAAGACCATAGACCTCTCGCCCGAGAAGGAGCCCCAGATATGGGATGCCATCCGCTTCGGTGCCGTGCTCGAGAACGTGGTGATGGACAGGCGCACGCGCGAGGTGGACTACTCCGACGGCATGCTGACGGAGAACACCCGAGTCGCCTACCCGCTAGAGTACATAGCTGGCGCGGTCCCCGAAGGCAGGGGCGTCCATCCATCGGCCGTCCTCTTCCTGACCGCCGATGCCTTCGGGGTATTGCCTCCCATAAGCGCCCTCACGCCTTCGCAGGCCGCCTACTACTTCCTCTCCGGCTACACCGCCAAGCTCGCCGGGACCGAGGCCGAGATGGAGTCCGAGGTCGAGGCTACGTTCTCGACGTGCTTCGGCGCCCCGTTCCTTCCTTTGCCAGCAACTACCTACGCCGAGATGCTCTCGGAGAGGCTCAGGGAGAATGGCGTTAGGTGTTACCTGATCAACACTGGCTGGTCCGGCGGGCCCTACAGCGTCGGTAGCCGCATAGACATCGCCGCCACCCGCGAGATGGTACGCGCCGTGATCGGGGGCAAACTCGATGATGCCGAGACGAGGGAAGACCCGTTCTTCGGCCTCAACGTGCCCCTCGAAGTGCCTGGAGTCGAAAGCGGTCTCCTCGACCCTCGCAATACCTGGGAGGACGGCGAGGACTACGACGAGCAGGCCACGAAACTCGCCGATCTCTTCCGGGAGAACTTCAAGAGGTTCGAGTCACAGGTCTCCGAAGAAGTGAGGAACGCAGGGCCGCATTCTTAGGAGGCTTCAAGTGTAAGATACGTGATTCTGCGCGGCAATATGGCCGCCACTTGTAACGGAGTAGTACCTTACTCTGTCAATACTAGTGAGAAGACGCACCGTGCGCCGGCTCTCGACGTGAAGGCTACTGTATCTCGAAAGGATGAGCTGTGGACAGGGAAAGCGGCCAGGATCTCTTCGCGGGGCTCAAGAGTGGCAGCGAAGAGTACAATGTCTACGACGCCCACTACGAGAGGGTAGGCAAGGTGGACGACGTCTTCCTCGACGAGAGGGACGCGGTGTCTTACATCGGAGTAGAGATGGGTATCTTCGGGACGAACTCCACGCTCGTACCCGTCGAGATCGTCAGGGTCAATGACAGGCGGCGCCTGATCGAGGTCGCCGCTGAAGCTGAGACGATCAAACACGCCCCACACTTCGGCAACGAAGAGACCGTATCTCCCGAGCTCGAGGATAGGGTAAGGACTTACTTCGGTCTCGGGCCTCTCCTGCCACCCAGTGATCCATACCCTTCCGACGACCCGGGCCGCTTCGGTCCCGACGACCGGGTGGATACCGAACCGGGCGAGAGGATGGAGGCCCAGAACCGTCTCACAGGGGAAGGGGAGTCGGACGCAGCGCCGCTGGCCGGAGAGCGCATCCCCGAGGACCGCTGGGACAGGGAGACCAGGGAGGGTGGTGTTACGATCCACCGCCGGAGGATGTAAGGAGACGCCGTACTCCAGGTCTCTGGCCTGGTGTGTAGGGTCGGCCGCATCCGGCGCAGCCGAACGGGTAGAATGTCTGGGGAGAGCGGTCGAAGGAGGAACGAGTGACAGAAGGCGGACCCGAGGCGGAGCGGAGGTTGACGGAGGCGTTCGGCGAGCCCTACAGGGAGGTGGTTCGCAGCGCCGTCGACGCCCAGCAGAGGAACGTCCAGCTCGCCCAGGGCTGGGTCGAGAGCCTGACCGGCGTGCTGGAGAGCCAGGCTGAGGCCAACCGGGCGCTGACCAGGGCCATGGAGAGCCACACGAACGCCGTCGAGGAGGCGATCAAGAGCCAGGAGCGTACCAGCCGCGCCCTCGCCGAGAGCCTCGAGGCGTACAGGGATGTCATCGAGCGTAACACGGCGCTCCAGGAGAAGAGCGCGGACCTCGTCCAGGGCTTCTTCGGTGACGTTACCTCCGAGCTCAGGGAGGGGATGCAGGGTAGCCAGGAGGTGGCCCGCAGCCTCATGGAGGGCTCGGAGAGACAGATGGAGGCGTTCCAGGCGATGCTTGGCGAGGCGATGAACTCCTACGCCGACCTGTTGAACGCCCCCTTCGACCTCTACCGCAAGAACCTCGAAGCATTCGGCAAGCAGGGCCAGTAAGGAGGACGAGATGCCATCAAGCGAGAACGGCCTCGAGGTCAGGAACCTTATAGGGGGAAGGTGGGAGGAGAGAGACGGACGTGACACGGAACCCGTCTACGACCCGGCCACCGGAGAGGTCGTCGCACAGACGCCCCTCTCGACGAGAGACGATGTCGACCGCGCCGTAAAGAGGGCCCAAGAAGCGTTCGCTTCCTGGGCCGCCACCCCGGTCGTCGAGCGGGCGAGGGTCCTCTTCTCCTTCAAGAATCTCCTCGAAGAGCATTTCGAGGAGTTGAGGGACCTCGTCACACTCGAGAACGGCAAGGATGCCGCAGACGCCGCAGGAGAGGTCAGGCGTGGAATAGAGGTCGTCGAGTTCGCGTGCGGGATGCCGACCCTGATGATGGGCGAGACGGTCAGGGACGTGGCGAAAGGTATCGACAACTCTTCCTGGCGCTACCCTCTTGGGGTGGTTGCGGCCATAACCCCGTTCAACTTCCCTTGCATGGTGCCCCTGTGGACGATGCCCGTGGCTATAGGGGCAGGCAACGCCTACATCCTCAAGCCTTCGGAGAGGACGCCCCTGTGCGCGGTGAGGATGGGCGAGATCCTCTCCGAGGCTGGGTTGCCCGATGGGGTCTTCTCCATCGTGAACGGTGCGAGGGAGGCCGTGGATGGAATCCTCGAGCACCCCGACATAAAAGCCGTCTCATTCGTCGGGTCCCAGCCCGTGGCCGAGCACGTCTACACGCACGGTTGTGCCCACGGCAAGCGGGTGCAGGCGCTCGCCGGGGCCAAGAATTCCATGGTCGTCATGCCAGACGCCGTACTGGAGAAGGCCGTCCCGAACATCATATCCTCGGCCTACGGCAACGCCGGCGAGCGATGCCTGGCAGGCAGCGTGCTCGTGGCCGTAGGCGGGGTAGCGGACGATCTGGTAGCAAGACTCAAGGAGGCCGCCGCCTCGATGAAGGTCGGCCCAGGAAAGGAAGAAGGCTCCGAGCTCACACCCGTCATACGCGACTCCCACCGCGATAAGGTCCGCTCCTACGTCGACCTCGGAGAGGAAGAGGGGGCTGAGGTCGTACTCGACGGCAGGGAGGCGCCTTTGGATGAAGGCTTCTTTATGGGCCCGACGCTCCTCGATCGCGTGACGGCAGAGATGCGCGTCGGCCGCGAGGAGATCTTCGGTCCCGTCCTCTCTGTGGTCCGCGTTGACACGCTCCAAGAGGCCAGTCGAGTTCACCAACGGCTCGCCCTTCGGGAACGCCTGCTCCATCTACACCGAAGACGGGGCGGCCGTAAGGTACTGGAGAGAGAGTGTTGAGGCAGGGATGCTAGGGGTGAACGTCGGGGTCGCCGCCCCTATGGCGTTCTTCCCTTTCAACGGGGTGAAGAACTCCTTCTACGGGGACCTGCACGCCACAGGCAAGGACGGGGTGCGCTTCTTTACCGAGAACAAGGTGGAGATAACGCGCTGGCTCTCCGAGCCTGCCGGTGAGTCGAAGCCCGTCAAGCCCCACGTAGAGGCCGGCGCCTGACGCGAACCTCCGGATAAGGTGGGGCGCCATCCGGCGCCCCACCCTTCGTCGCTTATGTTTGCGGATATTGCCTACATGTAACACTCGATTAAAGAATCTGAAAAATTCTTTACCAAATTAGTGTTTTTCCATCACGACGCGGGTACAATGTCGCGGACGCAAGTACGAACTCTGGAGGGGGGCCCTCATGCGTCGGCTTGGTTTGATCATATTGGTGGCTGTTTTGGCCACACTCTTAGTCTCTATCGCGACTGTTGCGGCTGGCGCAAAGACCACGGCTAGCCCGTCGCAGCTTTCGGTCTCGCAAGGCACGGCTACGGGGGCGAATCCCTCCGAGCGGCGTGCAGCCGCGCGCGACATGGCGGAGGAGGAGAAACTGCCCAACTACTCGCAGGTCGTGGACAACACGCACTCCTCGCGCTTCGACGCACCAGGGTGGAAGCGGGGTGGGAGTGACGTTTGGGCCCATGGAGGCAACTACGTCTCGGCGCGTGCCTCCACCGGCGACGCGCGTTTCAAGCTGAGGACTCCCACAGACGGCGACTACGCCCTCTACGCCTGGTGGTCGGCCCAAAATGGCAACAGCAGCGCTGCGAGATTCGGCGTGGAGACCGCCATGGGAACGAAGTGGATAGAGGCGAACCAGACCAGGGATGGGGGCACGTGGGTCAAGCTCGGCATCTACGAGATGAAGGCCGGCGACCGCTACGCCGTGCGCGTCTCCCCAGGGGGCGGCTCGGGCGAGGTCATCGCCGACGCTGTCGCGCTCGTCAGGGGCGCTGCCTCACCGCCGCCCGACGACCTTGCGCCAGCCGAAGGCAGCGCGGGTTCCGGCAAGAATGTTTACGGCGCCTCGAACACCAATAGTGAGCGCCGGGACATAGTACGGTACGGTAGGACGCACATCGGCACCCCCTATTACCACTCTCCACCCGATGCCTGTTGGGCTTATGAGAAGGAAGACTGCTCTTGCTTTACAAGGCTAGTCTACAGCCACTTCGGCACGGAGCTGCCGGACGATCCGAAGGAACAGTATTGGGAAGGGAAGCGCAAGTGGATAGCACAGCGCGACCTCATGCGTGGCGACCTGGTCTTCTTCAAGGAGAACGGTCCTTACAACGGAATAACCCACGTAGCGATGTACAGCGGCAACGGATACGTGCTGCATGCTTCGTCTTACTACGCGAAAGTGGTCGAGAGCGATATGAAGTACATCGAGGGATACTCCGGCGCCAGGCGCGTCCGCCACTTACCTTAGCGTTACAGCGGGCAGGGGAAGGGCTTGCCCTTCCCCTGCCCGCGCTGGTCAGCAAGTCAGCACGCCGCCCTTCGCCAGGCGCGCTTGTCAGCACTTCAGCAAGTACCCGCCAGCGAGACTCCCACGCGCGCAGCCAGGCTCCGTGGCAAGAGATACGGGACCTTATCTACCGCAGAGCAAAACCAACGCAAGCCGCTCCCCAACAAAGCTGAAATGCTGACTGCTGAAATGCTTGCAAAGAGTCAGGCTCCTGGCAGGTAGAGGTAGTAAGGCTTCGGTTCCAGATCCAGGCCTGCGGCCTCCATGATCTGCTGGGTCTGCGGCTCTTGCGGAGCCAGGCGCGCCAGCAGGGTTTCGGTCAGGGTCGGATCCTGCACGTAGCGGACCACGGTCGTGTCTTTGGCTCCGGCGAGCGTGCCTGCAGTGGCGGACGCTTCGTCGAGGTCTCCGAAGGAGTCGATGAGCCCGAGATCTCTAGCCTGGCTCCCGGAGTACACGCGGCCGTCGGCGATCTCACGCACCCTATCCTCCGGGATGCGGCGGCCCTCGGAGATCACGTCGACGAACTCGGAGTATGACTCGTCCACGATCGACTGGAAGATCTCACGCTCGTCCGGCCTCATCTCGCGGAAGGCATTGCCCATGTCCTTGTACTCGCCGCTCTTTATGACCACCTGCTTTATGCCGTACTTGTCAGCGGCCTCTGCGAAGTTGTTGAGCTGGAATATAACGCCCAATGAGCCCGTCAGGGTCGTCTCGTTGGCGACGATGCGGTCTGCGGCGGTCGAGATGTAGTAGCCGCCCGAGGCAGCGGTATCTCCCATCGAGACGACGACCGGCTTACCCGTGTTCTCCCTGAAATCCAGGATGCTCTGGTGCATCTCATCGCTCGCCGTCACCCCGCCACCAGGGGAGTTGACCTCCAACACTACAGCGACGACGCTCGTGTCCTGCCGGGCCTGGCGCAGGGCGTCTGCGAGTCCTTCCGGCGTGGCCGTCGGCTGTGTCCCGCCAAGGGCGCTATCGGCCGGGGCGATCGTTCCCTCGACGGGCACGACGGCTATCGTGTAAGGTCCGTCGCCGGCCACGTACTCCTCGTCGTAGACGGCGGGGACCGTTGTGCCACCCACCACCAGGAGCAAGACCACTGCCACGACGGCGAGGCCGACCAGACCGAATGCCACGAGACCCCCGACAACGTAGGGCCACCTGCGCCGTCTCCTGGGTTCCTCCGCGTGCCTTTCGGGCTGCCGGGATGGCCCGTTAGAAGAAGTTTCCATAGTGCTCCCTTCGCCTCTGTGTGCTCTTTACCTTTGCGCTAAGGTCGCGGGCCCGACCGGCAGAGCGGCCCAAACCCGACCACGAGAATTATAAGGCTGGTGCAACCGGTGCACGAACAGGCCGACTCGGCGCGGCAGAGACCGCCGAAGACAAAGCCTGGTTCAGGATCGTCGGCGCCGGCGGGGGACGTTCTTCAGGATATCGTCCTTGGCGGCCTGCGGAGAGATCTTCTCGTCGCGCGCCTCCAGCGCCAGGCGCTCGCGATGGTAGACGATCCACAGGTACAGGTCGAGCTCTGTGCGGTCGGGGAATGCGTCGAGGATACGATCCTCCCTGATCATCTCCGATATCGGACAGTAACCGTATTCGTACCAGTCCCTCAGGACCTCCTCCGGTGAGACGTAGCGCCTCCAGAGCTGGGAGACTCTGAAACCGTGCGCCTCGATGTAGGTCGCGAGCCGCCTGTAGTCGGCGACATCGGAGAACTCGACCTTGATCTCGGGTAGCACGCGGTCGATGGGTAGGCGCTCCAGAAGGTGGCGATGCTCGAGCTTGTGGAGCAGGTCGCGGGCCGTCAGCGCCGAGTCCACGGGCACCCTGCTGCGGAGCTCTATGACCTCGGCGTCGATCATCTCGACGCCCTGCTGAAGGGCTACCGACACCCTGTGGTTGCCGTCCTGGACGAAGTAGGCGTCCCCGATCTTGTACAGGCTGACGGGGGGCAACTCTTCGGCCCTGTGCATGAGCTCGTCTATCCGCCTCCAGCGGGTGCCGAGGTCGGGTTTCGAAGGCAGGAAGGCCCTGTCGAAGTCCCTGTGGCGTCCGACGCTGCCGACGATCTTCGAGACCGGCACCTCGCGCATCCCGAGGTAGACCTGCGAGACGGCCCCCAGAGCCCCCTTGACCTCGTCGAAAGAGAGCAGCTGGTTGGAGCCTGGGTCTCTGCGCAGGTACGCGCCGACCTTTCGCAGAAAGGCCTTTCTGCGGGCGCGTGAAAAGTCTCTGTCGGACTGCTCGTGGGGATCCATTAATGGACCAATCTAACAGACCAATCCAGGCCCCGCCAACAAGGGCGCGGAGCGGGGAAAGTTACACGTCGAGGATCCGGTGGCCGTAGACGTTGACGATCTTGGTCTCTCCCTTCTGTCGGACCCGTTCCTGATCCGGCCCGTAAAGGTGTACGTGTCCGTGCAGCCACAGGGGAGGTTCGTGCCTGTCGATCAATTCTACGAAGGACTCGAAGCCCACGTGGGCCATATCCTCCTCGTCCCCGAGGCCGAAAGGCGGGGAGTGGGTCGCGAAGATCCTGGGCTTCGGACGGCCGACGAGGCCCCGGCAACGGATCCTGACCGAGAGCGCCCGCGCCCGGCGGCGCATGTGGCGCTCTGTGTACTGGTTGGGACCGCCCGAGTAAAGTGGAGACCCGGAGAGTCCGGCGAGAACCACCCCGCCGCCTTCGTCCTCCACCTCCACGACCCGTCCGTCGAGCGGCGTGCAGCCACCAGGGTACTCCGGGCCATCGGGGCCGGGATCGTGGTTCCCAAGCACGTAGTAGACCGGGGCGCCGAGGAAGGTGACGATGTACTCGAGGTAGTCGAAGGGCAGGTCCCCGCAGGAGATCACCGCCTCGACGCCCCTGGCGTAGGAGGTCAGGTTCGGACCGTACAGCATAGACTCCACCCGGTCGCTGATGCAGAGTATCTTCACGCGTGAATACCTGTCACTCTGCAGAGCATACCCTGTTTCGCAGGAGATGCCCGGCTTCGACCATCGTCGCATCATCTCCGACGCGATGGTGTAGGTATCAGGTTACAGGCATCAGGTTTCAGCTCTTTATGACGATACGATGTTTTCACAAGGCTATCGTTGGCTGGCGGTTCGGGCTGTTTGCAGACAACTCCTGAAACCTGATGCCTGTAGCCAAGGTTTGCAGCGCAAACCGCTCAAGATGGATGGCTGGCCAGGGCTTCCATGAGGCCGGCACCACCCGCTCGGCCTCCTCCTGGTACATGTCGCGCGAGCCAGGGCCGTGGGCCGTCGTGTTGTGCAAGGAGATCACACCCCGCACATCCAGCGTCCCCTCGGGCACCCCGAGGGCGTTGGCTATGGCGAACTGGTCGTCTACCTCATTCGCGGTGTCGCAGTCGAGGACTACGCGAGTTGGGTCCATAGTCTCCTGTCCGATCTGATGGTCACGGTCGTATTGTAGGCTGGTGGGAAGGGCCGCAGGTTGGTTCCGCGCTTGCGACGGTGGTGTAAACTTATGTCAGGAGGCACGAGACTTGGATTGGGAGATCATTTTCTGGGTTGCGCTGGCGGCACTTGCCTTTGTCGGTGAGCTTCTTACCGTCTCTTTCTTCCTACTCTTCTTCTCGCTCGGCGCTGTTGTCGGGCTAGTGGCCGCCCTGCTCGGATTCGGCATCACGGTCCAGGCCGTAGGGTTCCTCGCGGCCTCGGTTCTCAGCATGGTCATCCTGCGTCCCGCCTTCTTGAACCGACTCGCTCTCGGGGGTGGGGAAGGGTACCTCGGACACCGCGGGGTCATGGGCAAGCGCGCAGTGGTGACCGAGGAGATAGAGGCTGGAGGCAAGGGGATGGTGAGAGTAGGCAGCGGGGAGTTCTGGACGGCCCGCTCGTTGCATCCCGACGAAAAGATAGAGCGAGGCACCAGAGTGAGGGTGCTCGACACAGACGGGCTTACAGCCCTGGTCGATATCGTGGAGACGAAGGAGGATAAGTCATGACCGGCCTTATTGGGTTGGCGGTACTCGCGCTCGTGGTCTTTCTGGTGGCGGCGCGGAGCATCAGGATCATCCCGCAGAGCAGGGTAGCCATAGTGCAGCGTCTCGGACGCTACCACCGCACCGCCGAGAGCGGTCTTACCTTTGTCGTCCCTGTTGTCGATCGTATGTTGCCCAAAACAGACCTCAGGGAACAGGTCATCGCGTTCCAGCCCCAGGCGGTAATAACGAGCGACAACGTAGGGATGCAGATCTCGACTGTCGTCTACTACCAGGTGGTGGATGCCAGAGCATCCGAGTACGAGGTCGCGAACTTTCATCTGGCTCTGGAGCAGATCACCCAGACCACCCTGAGGAACGTGATCGGCAACCTCATCCTCGACAAGACCCTGACCTCCCGCGACGAGATCAACGCGAAGCTCCGCACGGTCCTCGACGAGGTAACGGAGAATTGGGGCATCAGGGTGACGAGGGTCGAGCTCAAGGAGATCATCCCCCCTAGAGACATCCAACAGGCGATGGAGAAGCAGATGCAGGCCGAGCGGACCCGCCGCGCCGCCATTCTGACCGCAGAAGGCGACAAGCGGGCCGCGATCCTGAAGTCCGAAGGCGAAAAAGAGTCTGCGATCCTTCGCGCCGAAGGCGATCAGCGGGCGGCCGTGCTGCGCGCCGAGGGCGAGGCCGAAGCCTACCGCAACGTCCAGGCGGCCCAGATAGAGATGACAGGTAAGCTCTTCGAGCGACTGGAAGGCTCTGACCTCTCGCCCGAATCGCTCCGCTACCTCTACCTGAAGGCGCTCCCCGAGATGGCGCAGGGACCGGCGAGCAAGCTCTTCGTCGTTCCCTCCGAGATACAAGACCTCGCAGGAACCCTCGGCGCCCTGGCCGGCGGCGCCTCCCTCGCAAGCGAGGACGGACAGCAGGACGAAGGGGGGCAACGCCGTCTTCAGGCTCGACGCGCGGACCCCAACGGTGAGCTTCCGTCCAGTCGCGAGAACCCGCTGTAGTTCCAAAGAGGTCAAAGACCTCTTTGCAAGCATCTACATCTGATCAACATCCATATGCCATCCACATGGATGGCAACGTAAGGAACTGAGGTTCGACAAGGTTCGCCTCACTGAGCTGTTGTGCTGGCGGGGCGTGAGAGTTGTGGGAGAGCTCATACGGTTCAGGAGGGCCTGCGACGTTACCATGTATACAGAGAGGAGACTTTAGCGTTTGGAGGAAGAGAATGAATGTACTCGTGAGTGGGGGTACGGGGCTTATCGGGTTGGCTTTGATCCCTGAGCTAGAGGCGAGTGGTCATAGGGTCAAGCGTCTGACGCGCAAGCCACGTTCGGGCGAAGATATTCGCTGGGACCCTGATGCTGGCACGATCGAGGGAGATCTTGCAGGGTTCGACGCCGTGGTCCATCTCGGGGGAGAGAGCATCGCCGAGGGACGCTGGACGCCTGAGAAGCAGCGCCGCATCATGGAGAGCAGGAAGAAGGGGACCCGCTTGCTGGCCGAGAGGGTCGCGGGGTTACCGGAGCCGCCCTCAGTGATGGTCTCAGCCTCGGCGACCGGGTACTACGGAGACAGGGGCAATGAGTTGCTCACCGAGGAGAGCGAGCCTGGCACCATGTTCCTCTCTGAGGTCTGCCGGGAGTGGGAGGCCGCGGCTGAGCCGGCGCGCGAGGCCGGGGTGCGGGTGGTGCACCCGAGGTTCGGCATCGTGCTCAGTTCCGAAGGTGGGGCGCTCGGGACTACCTTACCCATCTTCAAGCTCGGCGGAGGGGGCAAGATCGGGTCGGGGAGACAGTATTGGTCCTGGGTCTCGCTCGACGACGTGGTCGGCGCCGTCGTTCACGCCATAAATACGGATACCCTGAGTGGTCCTATGAATGTGGTTGCCCCTGACCCGCCGACCAACGCTGAGTACACGAAGGTGTTGGGCCACGTCCTTGGTCGTCCGACCTTCTTCACCGTTCCTGCTCCCGCGGCCCGCGTCGCGCTCGGTGGGATGGCAGACAACCTGCTTCTGGCCAGTGCCCGCGTCGAGCCGGCGAAGCTTGAAGAGACAGGATACGTATATCGTTATCCCGAGCTCGAAGGCGCATTGCGGCACCTTCTGGAGAAGTAATGGCTGGGCGGTCAGACGAAGGGGCATCCGCGGGCGATCCCTGGCAGGGGTTGAAGATTCGGATGGACGGCCGGCAGGCGACTTACCGTCGAAGTTGGCTGCAGTCGAAGCCAGGAGAGCCGGCCCGCACGCTCGGAGGGAAGGAGATCGCTTCCGACCTGAACCTGGCGTGCCGGCTGTATCTGCGGGGTGAGGAGACCCTGCGACGCGAGATAAGGGACTCCTTTTGCGAATGGACGGCCGTGCGGGGACGCATGCTCGCCAAGGCGTGGACCTTCGCCGAGAAGCTCGCCGACACCTGCGACGACCGCTGGCTGCGCCTCGGGCTGGCTGCGGTCTCCATAGACGATAACGGCACCGACTTCAGGGACACTTACGTGGCGCTCGGGAACCTCTACCTCTGCGCTGTCCGGTGCGGCATGGAACCTGTGCCTTACTTCGAAGAAGCAGCGGAGATCTCCTCCGGCGTCTCGAGCCTCGAACAAACCCTGCTCAGGTTCGAACGATCGGCATACTTCGGGGAAGCTGTCGCACCCAGGCTACGGTGAGCGCAGCGAGGTGGGGTCTTCTAGCCCTGAAGCTCCGCCGTGAAACCTGCGATCCGAAGCAGCTCCCTGGCTTGCTGCGCTGCTTCGGTGTCTAGCGTCAGAACCAGTGCGGCCCTTTCGGTGTTGGAGTGCCTTACGTACAGGTCGAGGATGTTGATGTTATTCGAGCCCAGAAGTGTCGTTACCTCGGCGAAGACGCCGGGGCGGTTCTCGACGGGGATCGCCACGTCCACGTTCGCGCCGTCCTTCTCGACGAGGATGCCGCCGAGGGCGTCGTAGGCCTCGCGGGCCTGCTGAAACCGGCCCTCCATGATCTCGCGGTCTTTGATCTCAGAACCCAGCTGTGCCATCGCCCCTGCGAAGGCCGCGAGGGCTTCACCGAGCGCGGGGGCGTTCTCTGCCAGGATGTCCGACCACAGTTCCGGGTTGGAAGCGCCTACCCTGGTCAGGTCCCTGAAAGAGGGACCGGCGAAGGAGAGCGCCTCGGGAGAGATGTCCGAGGCGACCTTCAGGAGCGCGGCCGCCATGAGGTGCGGCAGGTGCGAGAGGGCCGCCATGAGGAGGTCGTGCTTCTCCGGGTCGACGGCGGTTGGGACGGCGCCGAGTTCCCTGACGAAGCCTGCGACCTCGCGGTAGTCTTCGGGATCGGTGCGCCCTGTTGGGGTGAGGAAGTAGCGGGCGCCATCGAAGAGGTTGGCTCTGGCGTTGGCGACGCCAGAGAGCTGGCTGCCCGCCATCGGATGTCCGCCGACGAAGCGTAGTCTCAAGTCCTCTGCCCTACGCACTATGGCGCCCTTGGCGCTCGCGACGTCGGTGATGAGGGCGTCGGTCGGGGTGAGGTCCCCTACCAGATCCGTCACCTTCGATATGGGTGCCGCGAGCATCACGAGGTCCGCTTCGCGCACCTCCTTCAGCGTGGAGGCGCGGTCGATGGCACCGCTCTGTGCCGCTTCCTCCAGAACATCCTGGCTGTCTACGCCGACGACGTTCCATCCCGAGTCGCGGGCTGCAAGGCCGACAGAACCCCCGATCAGGCCTACCCCGACGATCCCGAGCGTGCGGCTCATGCTCCTCCGAGGGCCCTTACAACCCGGTCGTTCTCACCCGAGTCACCGACCGTCACCCGGCTCCAGCCAGGGTAGCCGAGAGGGTCTCCTTCTCGCACCAGGACGCGACCCTGCTCGAAGATCTCAGGCCCGGTCTGTACCAGCACGAAGTTGCCCTGGGAAGGAATGTAGTTCAGGCTGGCCTCCCGGAATGCATTCTGAATCCTATCGCGCTCCCCCATCACGAAGCGGGCGCGGGCCTCTATCTTGTCTCTGGCGCGCATCGATGCTGAGGCGGCCACCTGGGCGGCGAGGTTGACGGAGAAAGGGAAGCGGACCCGCTCGACGTAGTCGGCCACCTTTCGCCCGGCTATCCCGTACCCGACCCTGAAGCCGGCGAGGCCGTGCGCCTTGGAGAATGTGCGGACACAGACCACATTCTCGCGCTCCAGGGCAAGTTCGTGTGAGCCGTTGTAGGCAGGATCGGAGACGAACTCCTGGTAGGCTTCGTCCAGGATCAGGAGCACGTTCTCAGGGAGGGCTTCGGCGAGAGCGCGCACCTCATCCAGGGTGAGGTAGGTGCCTGTCGGGTTGTTCGGGTTCGAGACGATGAGGGCGCTGGTATCGTCCGTAACGGCGGAGAGCAGGGCCTCGGGTTTGATCTCATGGTCATCTGTTAGGGGAACCTTCGTGGTCTTCAATCCCAATGTGATACCGATAGAAGCATAAAGGCCGAAAGAGGGCCAGGGGAAGATCACCTCTGCCGGGCGCTCGACGAGCTGGAGGAGGTTGAGCAAGATCTCACTCGACCCGTTGCCGACCAGGATGTTCTCGAAGGCGCAGCCAGGGTTGGCCGATACTACTTCCTTGCGCAATGAGGCTACGTAGCGGTCGGGATAGCGGTTGGCGCGGGGTAGCGCCTCTGCGAGGGCCGCTTCGGCTTCAGGCAGAGGACCGAAAGATAGCTCGTTCGATGTCAGCTTGACGTAGCCTTCCGCGCCGCGCTCTGCAGCCGCCTCGTTCGCCGCCCGCGGCGGTTTGTAAGGAGACAGTGGGTCCAGCTCGGGTCTGAAAATCAAAGGCATCAGGTATCAGGCATCAGCTTTCAGGTTGTCGTGTTTGTGTCTCAACGGCTAAAGACTAAGCCCCTTTACCGGGCCTTGCAACAAGGGTGGGATGAATGCCCGGTTGTTGCCCACTACGATTCTCCTGATGCCTGATGCCTCCGCTGGTACAATTCCAGATCCTATGGCGGATACAGAGATACAGGAGAGAGTCAGGGAGCTCAGGGAGCGGGTGGACGAGGTCGACCGCGAGCTCATCATTGCGTTGAGCGAGCGGGCGCGCATCGTGCAGGAGATCATGGATCTCAAGGCAGAAGTGGGTGCCCCCATCTACGACCCCAGGCGTGAGGAGGAGATCCTGCGCAGGGTGGTCGATCGCAACCCAGGTCCGATCTACGACTCCTCGATGAGGGATATCTTCGAGCTCATCCTGCATCGCATCCGCGACCTTGAGATCCAACGCGGGGAGTTTCCCAGGTAACATGGACGTTTCGGCAAGCGTAAAGACTCACGTAAAGACCACCAACGGCATGATCCGGCCAGACACCTTCAGGGTGATCGCGGGCCCCTGTACGGTCGAGAGCTACGAGCAATTCGTCGCCTCTGCGAAGGCCGTAAAGCAGGCAGGCTTCGGGTACGTTCGCGGGGGCGCCTTCAAGCCCCGCACCTCTCCTTACTCCTTCCAGGGTCTCGGCGAGGAGGGGCTGAGGATACTCTCCGAGGTCTCTGGGGACCTCGGTCTGAAGGTCGTCACCGAGGTTATGGACCCCTACGACATAGAGATGGTCATGGGGCACGCGGAGATCCTGCAGATCGGCGCCCGCAACATGGCCAACTTCTCGCTGCTCAAGCGTGTCGGCGCCGCGATAGCTGGCACGGATCACGGCGTCGTCCTCAAGAGGGGGCTCTCGGCGACGGTCGAGGAGTGGCTGCTCGCGGCGGAGTACGTCACGGCGGCGGGCGGCGACAATGTGGTGCTCTGCGAGCGGGGGATCCGCACCTTCGAGACGAGTACGCGCTTCACGCTGGACCTCTCTGCTGTAATAGTGGCGAAGAGGCTGACGGATCTGCCCGTGATCGTTGACCCTTCCCACGCCGCCGGACGGCGCGACCTGGTCGTTCCTCTATCCAAAGCCGCGGTCGCTGCCGAGGCCGACGGACTGATGGTGGAGAGCCACCACGAGCCGCAGGAGGCTCTGTGTGACGGGGAGCAGGCGCTCCCGGTCGAGGCTCTGATGGGTATGAAAGACGTGTTGCAACCCTTCGCCAATGCCATAGGCAGGGAGGTCATCTAGTCTCGGGCATGGGTCCCGGAGGACCTATGGGCCGCCTCGGGGACAGGTTCGTACTCGTACGCGAACTGGGCTCGGGCGGGATGTCCCGCGTCTTCCTCGGCCGCGACGAGGTACTCGACCGCCCCGTCGCGATAAAGATCGTGAACCCCGATGACCCTGAGGCCGGTCTGCGCTTCCAGCGCGAGGGACGCGCCGCGGCCAGGCTCTCCCATCCCAACATCGTCAGGGTCTTCGACGCGGGCGAGGACGAGCTCGACGGGCGCGAGGTCTCCTACATCGTGATGGAGTACGTCCCTGGCGGAGACTTCAAGGATCTTATGGACAGGTACGGGCCACTCCCTGAGGCGTTGCTCTCGCGCGTCGGGGCCGCCGTCGCCTCGGGGCTCGCCCATGCCCACGAGCGGGGCATCGTTCACCGCGACATCAAGCCCCGCAATATCTTGCTCGATGAGCGGGGTAGTCCCAAGCTGGCTGACTTCGGCATCGCCAGGGCCCTGGACGGGACTACGAGCCACAACCGTCCAGGCGCCTACCTCGGGACGGCGGCTTACTCATCGCCGGAGCAGCTGTGCGGGGAGAGGGTCACGCCCAAGAGCGACGTCTACTCGCTCGGCGCCACCCTCTCCCATGCTGCGGCAGGCGAGCCGCCTTTCTCGGGCAACTCTCTAGAGGTCGCAAACCAGCACATATCCGAGCAACCGCCCCCTCCTCGGGAGAGCGGGGCGCATATTAGCGAAGATCTGGAGGCCCTGATCCTCGATTGCCTCGCGAAGGACCCGGGCGAGCGCCCTGACGCAGCCAGCCTCCGAGACGAACTACTCAAGGGCGGCGCAGCCGACGCGACTGCCGCCCTGGCCGAGCCTGCGACCAGAGCCGGGGGCATCTCCGGTGATGCTGGGGCCTCACGCTTGACAGGGGCGGTGAGAACGAACGGGGCTTCCGGCGTAGGAGCCTTCAGGACGAGGCGGGCCGATCGGAGCCCTCCTTCCGGCCCGCTCGAGAGTACGGTCAGCCTCCCGACGCGCACCTTCAGGGCCGGCTCGCGGCAGAGGACGATGCTGGCCGTTCTCGTGGCCGCCCTTCTCTTGTTGCTACTCTCCGTCGCTGGTGCCTGGGCGCTGCTAGGCCAGGAGGAGCAGCAGCAGGGCGGCAGTGCCCCAGGCCGGGGCGCAGACCGGAACGAACAGGCAAAGGCCCCTGGACCGCAGAAGTCCGAAGAAGAGCCGGGAAACGGGGCCAATGAGGCTGCTCGGAATAATTCCGGTGGCTCAGGGTCCTCCGACGGTGCCCCGGAAGAGAACCAGGCTCCCGCCCCGCCGCTCGTGAGCGCTGAGGAAGTCGTATACGACCTGTACTATCAGATGTCTTTCAACAGGGTGGACGTGACTTGGGCTTACCTTTCCGAGCGGCTACAGAATGAGATAGGTTCCCCCGAGCGGTGGGCTGAGCGTGAGGACATCTACACGTTCACCTACATGAAGTTTACTTCGTATCCCGTGGCAAGGGCCGCCGGCGATACCGCCGAGGTCACGTTCGAGGTGAGGTTGGATCACACCTGGGGATCGGAATCTCTCTCGGGGACGTGGGTCTGCGTCAACGACGGTGGGGAGTGGAAGTTGGATCGCCTGGAGAACGCGCAAACCGTGCCCGTGTAGCCGGGTTCGCGCAGGCTTAGGCGGCGGTTCCGTTCGGCATCGTGGCGACGTTACCTTATAATCAAGCTCGTGATCAGGCTCGCAGACAGGTTCGCCTTGGAGAACGAATTGGGCTCGGGAGGCATGGCCCGCGTCTTTCTCGGGCGTGATGAGGTACTGGATCGCCCCGTCGCCGTGAAGTTGCTTGACCCGATCCACGGCGGCACGGACATCGGCGACCGCTTCGAACGTGAGGGACGCACCGCAGCCCGCCTCGCGCATCCGAACATCGTACAGGTCTACGATGCAGGAGAAGCCGAGTTCGACGGCAAAGAGACCTCCTACATCGTCATGGAGTACATATCCGGCGGGGACCTCAAAGGGCTTATAGACGAGAGGGGAAGGTTGCCAGGCGCGGAGCTCGCCAGGCTCGGTAACGAGATCTGTGCCGGCCTGGCACACGCCCACGAGCGCGGGGTGATCCACCGCGACATCAAGCCCCACAACATCCTCCTGGACGAGAACGGGCACGCCAGGGTAACCGACTTCGGTATCGCCCGCGCCCTGGACGCGACGCAGGCGACACGTACAGGCGCCTACCTCGGGACGGCTCTGTACTCCTCGCCGGAGCAGCTCCGTGGGCAGAAGACGACGCCCAAGAGCGACGTCTACTCGCTTGGGGTGACGCTCTACCAGGCTGCCACCGGAGAGCCGCCCTTCTTGGGTGGCACCCCGCTAGAGATCGCAAGCCAGCACGTTTCCAAGACTGCTACCCCGCCGCGTGAGCGTGGCGCCGACGTGAGCAAGGACTTGGAGGCCTTGATCCTGGCCTGCCTCGCCAAGAACCCCGACGAGCGACCGACCGCCGAAGAGATGCGTTCCCGGCTCGAAGCGGAGGTTCCCTTCGCCGGGGCCACACAAGCGCAACCCGCGGCAGCGCCCCTCGGAGCGGAACGGACTCCCGTCGCGCCTTCACCGCCTCCGCCAGCAGGCCGACCCGGTGGCGCCGGCGGCCGTCCGAAACGGAGGGGGGGACTTCTGGCCGCATTGGCACTCCTGGCCGTGCTCATCGTGATAGGGGCCTTCGCCGCGCCTGGCCTCCTCGGAAGGGGGGGAGACCAGAAAGTTGGGTCCAACGATGCCGGGCAGAACAACGCGCAGGGCGGCGGGAATGCCGAACCCTCCGGCGGGGGTTCTGGCGGTGATCAAGGCCAGGGCGGGGGTCCGAACCAGGGCGCAGGGTCTACAGTCGGCGCGGAGCAGTCGGCGTCCCCCCAGACTTCTTCGGTAGCGTCCGCTCCATCGGGGAACGCCTCGGAACAGGGCGGGCTCACGGTGCAGGCTGCGGAAGAGACGGTGGAAGCGTTTTACACGGCATCCTCCGCAGGACAGTACGATAAGTCCGCCCAGTTCCTCAGCGATGGTTGGCGGCAGAGCAAGTTCCCGAACCGGAGCACCTTCGAGGGCACCTTCGACAGAGTAGAGAGCGTAGTGTTTACTGAAGGACCGAGCGCCGAAATCTCCGGTGGCACGGCGACTGTCACCGGTGAGACCCAGGCCACTCTAACCAATCAGATCGAGCGAAACAAAGGCGTATGGAGCCTCGTGAACGAGGGTGGTGAGTGGAAGATAGACGGGTGGAACGTCACCACCCTCAGCACTCAACCCACGTGAGCGTAATGAAAGCGGGTGGAGCAATGGAAGCATTTTGAGAACCGCACTCACAGCACTCGTCTCCGCGATCGTCGGCGGTCTCGTCACCGCGCTCTTCCTCTTCGTCGGGGTTTACGGCCTGGAGGAAAGATCAGATAGCGTGACCATAAAGGAGATCGCGCCGACCCCCGAGTCCTCCGGGCCGACGCCCGTCTCGAACGAAGGCTCCTCCGTGCGCGAGGTGGCCACGCGCGGCGGCCGTGGCGTTGTGAGCGTCGATGTGGCGGCCACCTCCGAAGCCGGGCCTGGTGGTGGATCAGGATTCGTGATCGACGAGGCGGGACACATAGTCACCAACCAGCATGTGGTTGAGGGGGCGGAAGAGATCTCCGTCAGGTTCGCCGACGATGTGCGCAGGGAGGCCGAGGTCGTAGGGCAGGACCCTTCGACTGACGTCGCGCTCATACAGGTGGACGCGCCGAAGGCGGCGCTGGAGCCACTGACGCTCGGGGACTCGAACTCCGTTGGGGTTGGGGAGCCTGTCATCGCCATCGGCAACCCCTTGAACGTCGGGATCAGCGTGACCACGGGGATCGTGAGCGGCCTCGGCCGTCCCATAACGGCCCCGAACAACTACACCATAAACGACGCCGTCCAGACCGATGCTGCGATAAATCCCGGTAACTCAGGTGGCCCGCTGCTCGATTCGCGCGGCACGGTCATAGGGGTCAACGCCCAGATCGCCTCCGAGTCGGGAGGCTTCGAGGGCGTTGGATTCGCCGTCCCGATCAACACCGTCAAGAGCGTGATAAGGCAGCTCATAACCGACGGGAAGGTGGTACACGGCTACATCGGGGTCTCCATGTACCAGTTGGGCATAGACGAGCTCTCCGCCTACGCCGGACTCTCCGAGAGAGATCTCAGGGAGCGGTACGGTCTACCCGGCAACGGGGCGATAGTCAGCGAAGTAACCCCCGACGGTCCTGCACAGAAGGCTGGTATCCGGGGTGGGGATGATCAAGAGATCGAGGGTATACTCGTACCCATGGGTGATGTCATAACCGGGATCGAGCGCGACCCCGTTTCCTCCTCCGAGGACGTGATAGAGGTCGTCAACTCCGTAAGGCCCGGCGAAAGGCTCCTTATGACTGTCGTGACCCCCGGCGAGAAGGAGCGCCGCGTGAACGTTACGGTCGGTACCAGGCCAGAAGGCGTGTAGGGGGTGCTGGACGACGGGCCCAAGCGCGAGGCCGCCAACGCTGCGGTGGAACGTTACGTCGTGAGCGGCATGGTGGTCGGACTTGGGACTGGCTCGACGGCCACATTCGCGGTGCAGAGGATCGGGGAACTCGTTGCTTCGGGGGAATTGAGGGACGTAAGGGGCGTACCGACCTCGGCCAAGACCACCGCCCTGGCCAACGAGCTCGGCATACCACTTGCGACCCTCTCGGAGGCCCGGCCGCGCTTTACCGTAGACGGGGCCGATGAGATCTCCCCCGAGCTCGCCCTCGTCAAGGGACGTGGAGGCGCGCTCCTTCGGGAGAAGATCGTGGCCTCATCGAGTGAAGAAGGCCTGATCGTGGTCGCCGACTCGAGCAAGTTGGTTGGCTCTCTGGGCGCGGGTCCACTGCCGGTCGAGATCGACTCCTTCGGGTGGGAGAGTACCCTCGAAGCCCTCGCCTCCCTCGGCTGCGAGCCGGAGCTGAGGATGGACTGGACGGATCCAGGGCGCCCATTCGTCACTGACGGCGGCCACTACACGGCTGACTGCGCGTTCGAGAGGATCGCTGATCCCGCATCGCTCGAAGTAGAGATCAAACTTATCCCGGGCGCCCTCGAGTGTGGCCTCTTCGTCGGCCTCGCCCGCGCCGCAGTCGTCGCCGGCGAAAATGGGACAGAGCTCATCGAGGCTTCGCCTCGATGAGCGGTCAGCACGCTCCAACCTTCGGCTTCCGCTTGTCAGCATGTCAGCAAGGGCTTGCGAAAGCTGAATTGCTGACAAGTCGCCTGGCGAAGCCTGGCGACGTGCTGAAGTGCTGACAAGCGAAGGCGTCAGCCTGAGCGTGCTGACTAGCTACTTGTGGCGCCGAACCCGGTACGGACGCCGGCGCGAACAGTACGGTCCTTCTCGACGACCAGCTTGTAGATGTAGTCGTACTCGATGTAGACGATGGCTTTGCCGTCCTGCATCGTGACGCGCAGGTGGTCGTCGTTGGCCTCTATCTCTTTCACGTCGTCTGACTCTACGGTGAAGGTGTCGCGGCGGTCCCAGATAACTAGGTTCGCCTCGCCGTCCTTCGCCTCGTCTATGACCTTCTCGATCAACCGCTTCTCCATCGAACTGCCTCCTGTTTCTGAAATGCGTTCACAAAATGCCCATCCTATTCTACTTTAGAAAGCGGGCCAGGTAGGGAAGAGCATCACCGGGGCGTGGAGGGAAATCGTACGGATCCTGGCCCCTGGTCTACAATAGCCACCGGTCGGTCGGGCGTCACGGGAGGAACTTGAAGGGCTTCACTCGCAGGGTGAGGGATCTGGACCGGGCACTGTTCCGGGCGCTCTTCGGCCTGAAATGGGCGCCGCTCACGGCCGTGATGCGCGCCTTTACCCTGGCAGGGACGGCCGGTGCCCTTTGGGGCTTCCTCGCCGCTGCAGCCTTCTTGTTCACAGGCCTCGAGCCCTTACAACTCCTGATCCCCTGGGCCGCCGTCGCCGCCTCATGGACCCTCGCCGAGGGTGCCAAGTACCTCTTCAACCGCGCCCGTCCCTTTATGTGGGACACTGGGATAGCTCCGCTGACGAAAACGCCCTCCTCGAGCTCTTTCCCCTCTGGCCACTCCGCGACGGCGGCGGCAGGAGCCCTGACCCTCTCCGTCCTCTACCCGCCGTTTGCTCCCGCGTTGGTGC
The DNA here is from genome assembly GCA_963808845.1 of uncultured Rubrobacteraceae bacterium. Lineage (GTDB taxonomy): Bacteria > Actinomycetota > Rubrobacteria > Rubrobacterales > Rubrobacteraceae > Rubrobacter_D. The sequence continues at coordinate 19,975 of CAWEHD010000029.1, read as the reverse complement.
TGGCCGGGGCCCTCGTAGTCCTCTCCCGCGTCTACCTCGGCGTCCACTTCCCCTTCGACGTCCTGGCCGGGGTCGTCATAGGAACGGCGACAGCAGGAGTGGTGCTCGCCGGAGCCGGCCTGGTAGCCTGAGTCTGCGGGAAGCGGCATCGATAGATAGGTGCCTGACGGTCTCTTAGCTTGCGTTCTAACTCCGCTGGCCTCTCCACAGCTTCCGCCACTAGCTCTACGAATGCCTCCACCACAGAGCCGACGCCCTCTTCGAGCTCACCGATGCCTCCTCTACGATCCCGTGAAGCTGCAGCAGGGCTTGAGGGGCGTCCGTGTCAGATTCTCGTCCGTTTGAGAGCTGGGCGTCGCTTCTACGCCGATCCGAGCCTCGCTGGCCCCCCACCAGCCGACCACGACGCCACGACCCGAAGATGAAGTGCAAGGACCCGAGCACCAGGCCTGAACCCTCTACCCACTACACATGCGAGGACACCGGTTACGGAGCGGTGCGCGTACGAGCCTTCTCGAACCTGCACCCGAAGGTGCGGGCCCACGAAGGCCATGGTAGCTGCGGGCGTTTGCCCGCAGTGGTAGGATCGAGGTTCCATAGATGTTAAGTCGAGGTTACAATAGATTCCTCTCCGGAGGGAGTCATGCTGTCGATCTTACTATCACAGAGCGTACACGCAACTGTGAAATGGATGCAGTCACGTCCGTCCGGCATGATGCTAGTAAGCACCGGCTTGCGCCGGCACGTCGGAAGCGAGTTGGTGGAGCCGGGCGCTCTCTCTCCGGTCCGCCGGGGGGTGTGGGTTGAATAGCAAACCGAAGATCCTGATGTACTCGCACGACTCGTACGGGCTCGGCCACATACGGCGGACGCTCGCGCTGGCCGAGGCTTTCGTGGGCGCGGAGACCGGTACGAGCGTCTTGATCCTCACGGGCTCAACGGTGTCCGACGCCTTCCGCATGTCCCCCGGCATTGACCTCGTGAAGCTGCCTTCGGCGGTGAAGGTTGCGAGCGGCGTGTACGAGCCCAGCAGGCTGTCGGTCGATTTCGAGAACTTGAAGAACTTGCGATCTTCTTTGATCCTGGGCGCGGTCAAGTCGTTCGACCCCGACGTGTTCATGGTCGACAAGGCCCCGCTGGGGATGAAGCGAGAGATCTATCCGACGCTGGAGTTCCTGCACGAGGAGCGACCCTCGACGCTTACCGTCCTCGGGCTTAGGGATATTATGGATGACCCGGCGCGCATCCGCCGCAACTGGCGTGAGGGAGGGATCTCCCCGGCCATCGAGAACTTCTACGACACCATCCTGGTGTACGGTCCCAGGGAAATCTACGACCCTCTGCCCGAGTACGGCCTGTCGGACGCGACGCTCCGGCGATGCCACTACGTGGGGTACGTCGGACGCGCGTCCACGCCCGAGGAGACCTCGGACCTCATGTTCGAGCCGGGCTACGTGCTGGTGACCGCCGGCGGCGGCGGCGACGGCTTCCATCTCCTGAAGAACTATCTCGAGAGCCTGAGGAGGCCGGCACCCGCGTTCGAGTCGCTTGTGGTGACTGGACCGATGATGGACGACGCGTCGAAGAGGAAGATCGAACGCCTCGCCCGGGGGCTGCGCGTCAGGGTCATGGAGTTCCGGGCGGACATGGAGCGCCTGATCCGGTGCGCCGGAGCGGTCGTGTCGATGGGCGGCTACAACACGACGGTCGAGCTTTTGGTCGCGCGCAAGCCGGCGCTCATCGTCCCGCGCGTCGAACCTCGCGTAGAGCAGCTCATCCGGGCCGAACAGCTGGCAGACATGGGACTGGTGGACATGATCCACCCCCACGACCTAACCCCCAGGCTGGTGCGGAGCAAGGTGGAAGAGCTGCTGAAGCGCGACCCGGCCTCCGCGCCCCGGGTCGAGGTGGATCTCTCCGGGGCGTCCAGGGCGGTGGACCTCGTCACCGCGGGGATCGCAGGGAAGCGCGCATTGGCCCTCGGAGCGTAAGTCCATGAAGGTCGGCTACGTCGTCAAGCGATACCCCAGGTACTCCGAGACCTTTGTCGTCAACGAGATCCTGGCCCATGAGTCCGCCGGGATGGAGGTCGAGATCTTTTCCCTCCTCCCCCCGGAAGACGGCCACTTCCAAGACGCCATCTCGCGCGTCCGTGCCCCCGTCACCTACCTCCAGGCGAAGGGCCTGAAGGCCGCGGACTTCTGGTCCACGCTCGACGAGGCCGGTGAGATCCTCCCCTATGTGTGGGACTCGCTGGAGGAGGCCCGCGGCGAGGACGTGCGTTACGCTTACCAGGCTGTCGTGCTGGCCCGTGAGACGCGTCTACGCGATATTAACCACCTGCACGCGCACTTCGCGACGGCCTCGACTACCGTCGCCCGGCTCGCGGCGCGCTTCGCGAGGATACCGTACACGATGACCGCGCACGCCAAAGACATCTTCCACGAGAGCGTGCGTCCGGAGGACCTGCGGCGGAAGCTCCGGGATGCCGCCGCCACCGTCACGGTCAGCGACTACAACCTGAAGTACCTCCACGACAACTACGGTCCAGCGGCGGAGAACGTGCGGAGGATCTACAACGGTCTGGAGCTGGAGAGGTTCCCCTACGAGGAACCGCGCTGGCGGGTACCGGAGATCGTGGCTGTCGGGCGGCTCGTCGAGAAGAAGGGGTTCGCTGACCTGATCGAGGCGTGCTATTTGCTCCGCGACCGCGGAGTGGAGGTCCGGTGCCGGATCGTCGGCCTCGGCGAACAGGAAACGGAGCTACGCGCCGCCGTCGAGCGCCTGGGTCTCGGGAACACGGTAGAGCTACCCGGCCCCCGTCCGCAGGGCGAGTTGATCGAAGCCGTCTGGAGCGCGGCGGTCTTCGCCGCCCCCTGCGTCGTCGGAGGAGACGGCAACCGCGACGGCCTGCCGACCGTCCTCCTTGAGGCGATGGCCCTGGGCACGCCCTGCGTCTCGACGGATGTTACCGGCATCCCCGAGGTGCTGCGCGACGGGGAGACGGGCTTGATGGTCCCCCAGCGCGACCCCGCTGCCCTCGCCGACGCCATCGAAAGGCTGCTCGCCGACCCCGAGTTGCGCGTCCGGCTCGCGGGTCGCGCCCGGCGGCTCGTCGAGGCGGAGTTCGACGTGCGCCGTAACGCTGCCCTCCTGCGCGAGACGTTCGAGGCCGCCCACGCCGTCGCCCCGAGGACCTCCTGACAGTTGAAGATCCTGTACATGTGCCCCGACCTCGGCATCCCGGTCCTTGGCCGGAAGGGAGCTTCGGTGCACGTGCGCGAGCTGGTCGCCGCGTTCGGGCGCGCGGGGCACTCGGTCGTCTTGGCCGCCCCGCTCCTCAACAAGTCGCCGTGGGAGGAGCCGGCGGAGTTGGAGGCGCAACTGCTGCACGCGCCGCCCGCTCCCGATGTCGTCTCCGCGTTCTACGCGCTAAAGGCATTCAACGAGACGCTGGGGATCGAAGATTCCCTGCCGGGGGAGTTGCGCCGTATCCTGTACAACCAGGACCTAGGGCTGCGACTCGAGCGCCGGTTCGAAAACCACCGCCCGGACTTCGTTTACGAGCGCGCCTCCCTGTACGCGACCGCCGGCGTCTCCCTGGCCCGCGAGCTGGAGCGACCGCTGGTCGTCGAGCTGAACTCGCCGCTGGCCCTAGAGCAAACGACCTACCGGGCCACCGGGCTCGGGGAGCTGGCTACGAAGGCGGAACGTTGGACGCTCACGCGCGCTGACGCGGTGCTCGCCGTCTCGGCTTCGCTGCGCGAGTACGCGGTGTCGCTGGGGGTGAACCCGGATCGGGTACACGTCGTCCCCAACGGGGTTAACGTCAACCTGTTCGGGCTAGACGCGCACGACCCGGAGGTCACGACGCGCTGGGAGCTGGGTGACGGCCACGTCCTGGGCTTCGTCGGGGGCTTGAGGCCCTGGCACGGGGTGGAGGTTTTGCCGGAGTTGCTGAGCCGGTTGGTCGGACGATTCCCGGACCTGCGGCTGGTGATCGTCGGCGACGGCCAGTTGCGCGGCGAGCTGGAGCGCGACCTGGAAGAACGAGGGCTCGCGCACAGCGCGGTGTTCACGGGGTCGCTCCCGCACGAGGAGGTGGCGGCCCTGATCCACCGGTTCGACGTGGCCCTGGCCCCCTATCCTCGTCCCGCCCACGACTTCTACTTCTCCCCCCTCAAGCTCTTCGAGTACATGGCCTGCGGGGCGCCGGTGGTGGCGGCGAGCCTGGGACAGATCGCGGAGGTGGTACGCGACGGAGAGACGGGGCTGCTCTATCCGCCGGGCCAGCTCGACGCGCTGGTCGCCTCCTGCGACCGGCTGCTGGAAGACACGGACCTGCGGCGGCGCATGGGCCGGGCGGCGGCGAAGGAGATCCACGCCCGCTACACGTGGGACCACAACGCGGCGCGCGTGATCGATCTTGCGCAGGATCTTATGGCGGCGCGGAGGACGGACGGGTGAGGCAGACGGAGACCATCCCCGTGACAGACCCGTTTGGCGTCGCTGGGGATCCGGAGATGCCCTCCCTCGCGGCGGCGCTCGACCCGATCGAGGCGCAGCGACAGCTCGGGCACCGCCTCGGGCGCCTGACCGGCGAGCGCGGCGCGGTACACCTGACGGAGATCCGCGTGACGCGGTACAAGTCGGGACGGCGCTGCGTGATCGAGTACGACGTCGAGATAGAAGATCCGGACGCTCCGCCGGAGGCGGTTACGCTGCTCGGCAAGGTTCGCAGGCTGCGCTCGGGAAAATCCGGCTACCGGCTCCTGGATGCGCTCCGGAACGCCGGCTTCGACGACGATAGCCGGGATGGGATCTCGGTATCCGAACCGGTCGGCGTCGTACCGGAGTTCCGGATGTGGCTGCAACGCAGGGCGCCTGGCCGGGCGGCGACCGACCTGCTCGCGGGGCCGGACGGCGCGGAGCTGGTCCGGCGGATCGCCGAAGCGGCGCACAAGCTTCACCAAGCCGGGGTGCCGACCAAACGCCGCCACACCATGAATGACGAGCTGCGCATCCTGCACGAGCGCCTGCTGCTCGTAGCGCGAGAAGAGCCGCGGTGGGCCGGGCGCATTGAGCGGCTGCTGGGCGCGTGCGACAGTCTCGGGGCGGCGACGCCGAAGCCAGTGTACCAGGGCGTTCACCGGGACTTCTACGGGGACCAGGTGATCGTGGATGGAGGGCGCCTGTATCTGATCGACTTCGACCTGTATTGCGAGGGGGATCCGGGTCTCGACATCGGAAACTTCCTGGGCCACATACGGGAACAGAGTCTGCGCTCCCTCGGAGATCCCGAAGCGCTCGCGGACCTGGAGGTCGCTATGGAAGAGCGTTTTGTGGAGCTCGCTGGTGAAGAGACGCGCCCCGCGGTGCGGGCCTACAAGCTACTCACCCTGGCGCGGCACGTCCACCTGAGTACGCTTTTCCCCGAGCGCCGCTCGTTCACCGGCAGCCTGCTGGAGCTGTGCGAGGAGTATCTCGGCACGCGTTGCTAGAGACGGAAAAGTCGTCCTATGGCTCGAACGTATTACAATTCTTGGAATCCGACCTGAGAGGAGATGTGCAAAAGGGACCGCAGAAGAAGCCGGGGAGGGCAGAGTCCCGCCCGAGTACCGGGGCGCAGCAGGAGCTCTCAGAAGCTGCCCGAACGCCAGCGGCGGCACCACAGGAAGCGGCCAAATACTCGCGGTTTAGGCAGGTGGTATTGGACTACCTCCGCGGAGCGAAGGGGAGCCTGTTCTTCGCCGCTGTATGTATGCTGGGTGTGACGCTGATGGAACTGTTGCGACCCTGGCCGCTGGCGATCGTCTTCGACCACGTCTTGGCGGAAAAACCGCTCCCCTGGTACCTCGCTCCCTTCCATGGACTGTTTCAAGGCGGGAAGATGTTGCCGTTGCTGGCGATCGCGATCGCCATCGTTCTGATCGCCGTCTTTACCGGGATATTCGCCTACCTGCAGGTCTATATCACCTCGCGTATCGGCAGCGAGCTGGTTTACACCCTGCGGAGGCAGCTCTTTGCCCACCTTCAGCGGCTCTCCCTTACCTTCCACAACCGCTCGAAGTCCGGTGAACACCTGACCAAGGTCGTCAGTGATACCAACACCTTGCGAGACGTCTTCACGGAGCTGGCCCTCAACATCGTCTCCCAGTCGCTCACTTTCGTTGGGATGTTCGGCATCATGTTATTCTTGAACTGGCAGCTGGCGCTGGTAGTCATGAGTACGATACCGCTCCTGGCTGGCGTTATTCTCTACCGCTACCGGGCCGCCAAGTCCTCATCCAAAAAGCAGCGGAAGAAGCAAGAGGAGATCGCCAACAGGGTCACCGAGGTCCTCTCCACGGTACCCTTGGTGCAGGCGTTCAGCCGCGAAGAGCACGAGGAGGAGCGCTTCGAGGTTGAGAGCGGTGCATACTTGAGAGAGAGCATCCGCAACGCCCGCATAGAAGCCGTCGCAACCCGGAGCGTTACAATCGTAAGTGCCTTCGGCATCGCGGCCGTCGTGCTGGTTGGCGCGCTGCAGGTGCTTGCGGGCACAATCTCGCCCGGAGATCTCCTGGTCTTCACCGCCTATATGCAGAGCATGTACAAGCCGCTCCGTAGCATGGCGAAGTTCTCGACGCGCTACTCGAAGGCCGCGGTCAGCGCTGAGCGCATAGGCGAGGTCTTGGAGATAGAGCCCGACATAAAGGATGCCCCAGACGCCGTCGTGGCGCCTCCCTTGAGGGGCGAGATCTCCTTCGAGGACGTCTCATTCGATTACGGGGACGACAACGACGTCCTCGAAGGCGTTTCCTTCGACGTCCTTCCCGGCCAACGGGTGGCGCTGGTCGGCGCTTCGGGTGCGGGGAAGTCGACCCTAGTCAGCCTTATCCTGCGCCTCCACGACCCCCGAAGCGGCGCCATCAGGATCGATGGGAGAAACATAAAGGACTACAAGCTCAAGTCCCTGCGCCAGCAGATCGGGATCGTCCTCCAGGACTCGGTCCTCTTCGGCACCACCGTCAAGGAGAACATCGCGTACGGCAAGCTGGACGCCACCACGGAGGAGATCATCCAGGCCGCCAAAGCAGCCAACGCCCACGACTTCATCATGGACCTAGAAGATGGGTACGAGACCGTCATAGGTGAGCGGGGCGACACCCTCTCTGGTGGCCAGCGGCAGCGGATCGCTATCGCGCGGGCCATAATCCGGAACGTCCCCATCCTGATCCTGGACGAGCCGATGGCGGGCCTGGACGTGGAGAGCGAGGCGAAGGTCCAAGAAGCCCTGGATCGCCTCATGGCCGGGAAGACGTGCTTGGTCATTACCCACGACCTCCACGCCGTTGCTGGGGCGGACCTCATCCTGGTTCTGGAGGACGGCCGGATAGTCGAACACGGAAGCCATGACAACCTGATGGCCCACAGCCGACACTACCGTCAACTCCACGACCTCAAGCTCGGCCGCTACGATGCCGAGGAGCTCTCATGAGTGTTGGCTCGTTTCTGGCCGATCCGGCCTTTCCTCAGCTCAAGATCGCCACCGATCCCGACTTGATGAAGGAGACCTTCCGGACCCACCTTCGTCCTGTCGGTGGCAAGGTCTACGACATCGAGGATTGTCGCTTCATTCGACTCCGCTATCGTCAGGATTCTCGTCGCTTTTTGCTGTACACATTGCGCCTCTTTGAGCCCGATACGGGACGCGAGCGCGACGTGCAGGTAACCGGGCTCATATACGCACAGAAGGATAAGGCTGAGCAAGCCTGGCGAAAACTTCAGGCCACCGATCCGCAGCAAGAGATCCCAGATGGCTGGCTGACCTTCGAACCCGTCTCGTTTGTTCCCGAGCTTGGAATGCTGGTGCAGGTCTTCCCCTACGACCGTCGGCTACCAGCACTTCCCCTTCTGGTGGCTGGTCCACCCCCCGAGCTCGAGCCTGTGCTTCTTGGCCGGTTTGGACCTGGCGACTGGCGCGTAGAGGCGTGGAACGTCGAGCCTGTACGCTACCGGGAACAGGGGGGTGCTGTTCTACGCTACACGGCGGAAGCCCGAAACGCTGCGACAGGGGGAAGAGGAGAGAGGCGCTTCTACGCCAAGGTCTACCGGCGCGAAAAGGGAGAGCAAACTTACCAGACGCTGCGCGCGCTGTGGAGCCAGGCCGGTGCCAGAGAAGGCTTCAGCGTGGTGAGGCCACTCGCCTATCTAAGCGACCTTCGAGCCCTCATCCTGGAGGAAGCTCCCGGGAGGCCACTTGAGGAGATCCTTCTTGGGGAGCGTGAGACTACAGGAGCGGTGCGTAGAGTCGCTAGGGCTCTTGCAGCTTTCAATCAGGGCGATACGCCCGAGACGACGCGGCCACACCTCCTCGCGGACCAGGTCGCCGTTCTGGAGAGGGCTCGTAGACTCCTTGGGTGGGCCTGCCCCCATCTGAGGGTGGATGTGGAGTCTATCATCGAGGGCGTCTTGGCGGGTCTCCAGGAGGTTCCGCTGAGGCTGACCCATCGGGATCTGAAGCCTGATCACATCTTTGTGGATGGCGAGCGCACGATCTTCATAGATCTCGATTCTTTGGCCAAAGCCGACCCCGTTCTAGACCCTGCCTACCTCCTGGCGCGTTTCGCAGCCATGCCTGCTCTGTTTCCTATACCTCCAGAGCGGGCGCGCTCGGCTGCGCGGGAGTTCGCCGAGGAGTACTTCTCTCATGTCCCTGGAGCGTGGCAGGATAGGCTTCCCTTCCACTACGCTGGCGCACTCCTGAAGATTTCCTTCGGCTTGTTCGGACGCCAGGCACCGGACTGGCCGGACAAGATCGAAACTCTGCTGGAGGAAGCCAGATCTTCCCTGGCAGGTAGGGTCTGGTAAAGGACTCTCGAATCTCCACGGAGGGGGTACTCACGATGAGACAAAGAGCAAAAACGTCAAGAAGGATCGCGAAAGAAACGACGGACGATCACGGCCGTGATCCTTACCTCTTCATCGTTGGGTGTGCGAGGTCCGGCACCACGCTGCTGCGCAGGATCGTGGACGCACACCCCCAGATAGGCATCACCAACGAGATGCACTGGATCAGCCACTACGTCAACTACTTCAAGAACCAGAACCGTCTGGTTACCCCAGAGCTGGTCTCCGAACTGACCGGGCACAAGAGGTTCGCCAAGTTCGAGATGCCCCGGGAAGAGTTCGAAGGCTTGCTCGGCTCCGGGGAGGCGGTCCCATACCCAACCTTCCTCAACAGGGTCTTCGACCTGTACGGAAACATTAAGAACAAACCGCTGGTGGGCAACAAGACCTCCGGTTACGTGCGCCGCATCCCTACATTCCACACCCTGTGGCCCGACGCGAAGTTCGTCCACATCATCCGCGACGGCCGGGACGTCTGCCTATCCGTTCTGAACTGGAACAAAGCCGGCCGCACCGCCGGGCGCTACTCGTCCTGGGAGGAGGACCCCGTCTCGACCACGGCCCTCTGGTGGGAGCGAAAGGTACGGAAGGCTCGTGAGGACGGCGTGGCGCTCGGCCCAGGTCTCTACCACGAGACGCTCTACGAAGACCTCGTCGACGACCCGGAGCGAGAGTGCAAGAGGCTTTGTGAGTTCCTCGGCGTCCCCTACGACGACGCCATGATCCGTTTCGCTGAGGGCAAGACGAGGACGGACCTACCCAACCCCAGGAAAACTCCTAAGAAGGCGTGGCTGCCCATTACGTCCGGGATGAGGAACTGGCGCACAGAGATGCCCGTAAAAGACGTCGAGCGCTTCGAGGCCGCGGCAGGAAATCTGCTCGAAGAGCTGGGCTACGAGAGGTCCTTCTCCCGCCCAACGCCACAGGCGCTCGAGCACGCAACGAGGATTCGGAAAACGTTCAGCCGGGACGTCCAAGAGCGAGAAGAATAACCGCCGGAGCGCTGGTGACAGTAAACCCGTAAGTCTTCATCGTAGGCTGCCCGAGAGCCGGAACTACGCTGCTGCAGCGCATCGTCGGTGCGCAGCCCGCTAGCGCCATCGTCTTCGTTTTGGACCTGCCCTACGACGACGCGATGCTGAGAAGATTCTACGAAGGGCGGGAGAAGCTGGATTTCGGGAGCGAACAGATGCGCGCCGAGGACCTAGAGCACCCGTCGAGTAGTACCGTTTTCGAGTAGATTCGGTCTTTGATAGCCAATCCGAAGTCGGGTTTTCGCCATTTTTTCGTTGCGGCGTCGTGTCGTTTAGGCACCGTGTGCGACTACTCGACCGACGCTCTAGAGCGCTTGCGAGGCGGCGGCCTGAGACCTCCTCGACGAGCTCGGCTACCCCCGCGGCGTGCCCGACCCTCCGCAAGAGGAGTTAAAGGAGGCAACAAGGATCCATCACGCCTTCACTCAGGAGATCTGCACGCAAGGGATGCGGCTGCCGAAGCACTGGAAGACCATGAGAGTAGAGCCGCTATCCTTGTTGGCGATGCCCGCGCATGAAGTAGACCTTGAACACCTTTCCGCCGACCGGACATCTATCATGCCGTCGTTCCAGATGAGCGGGGAAGTGAAGGCGGTTATCGCCCTGGTTCGTTGCCCCATCAATTACTCATCATCGACCTGAGAGGCCCCGTCGATTGCGTTAGTGCCAGGTTGGTGTCAAGAAGGGCCGGATTTTGGCTCGATTGTTACCTCATCGGTACGTTTCACTTGCAAAACGGAAGGCTTTAAAAGTGGAACTGACGAGACTCGAACTCGTGATCACCACCATAGCGCTCTACCGGGATTGGCGCTTAGGAGCATTTGCGTTCGAGAGCGTGGAGATGACTCTATTGGATCTCCGCCTCGACTACCCGAAGCGCGAGGTCTTGACGGAGATGCCTCTCAAAAAGGCTGGTCAGCTAGTCAGCACGCCGCCTTGAGAAGGCGGCTCGTCAGTTTCTCAGCAAAGGGAATTCGTGGGCGCCGCCCAGAGTGACACCCGCCAACCCAGTTCGCCAAAAGCCTCCACATAGAGAGCCTTCGCCTGAATAGCCAGCCGCTAATGATCGAGCGGTGAAAGATGAAATGCTGACTAACTGAAGTGCTGACCAGCTACAAAGAGCAGGACTTTTGGCGTAAGCATCCAGCTCAGCTTGCCGATGCCTGGCGCAGGGGCGCCGTCGAAGCGGATGCAGGTCACGCCGCCTTTTCTGATCTTGATCTCCATTCGATCGCCTTCACCGGTGAGCAGGTACGCGGCGAGCTCTTGCAGGCGGGGTTTGTGCCCGACCACGGCGACGTATTTCGCGTCCGCGTAGTCCTCTAGCGCGAGTGTGGCCTTCTCTGGTGAGGCTCGCCGAGAGCTGGCCGCGAGCACCGGCGATGGCTCGGGCGTGGGCCAGGAATCCAGCTCGGAGAGTATCTCCGCCGTCTGCCACGCCCGCCGAGCCGGGCTGCTGAGGATAACGTCCGCCCGGGGCACCATCCGGGCCAACCCGCGCGCTGCGAGCCGGAACTCGTCTTCGCCCTCGGGCGTGAGCGGGCGCTCGCTGTCGTGGGGCCAGCGGTCAGGATCTTTCCGGAAGGCGACGGCGTGGCGGACGAGGTAGAGATCCACGCTACCCTCCTGCCTTCTCGTTAGAAGGCTCGGTCCCTTGTTTGAGGTCAAGGTTCGAAGCCCCCGACCGATTCAGGCCGGCCGAGAGCCCCAGTTCGAACTTGGCGAGCCTGCGCATGCGTTCGACCACCGGACCCCGGGTTACTTTCGGGGTTTTGGCGTTACTCTTGAGCGGCTCGGAGGTCTCACGCCGTTGTCGGAGGGCGCCCTCGGCGGGCGTGAGGACCTTCGTCGTCGCCCCAGCGCTCTCGCCGTCCCGGCGGGCGCGCTGGGAGTAGCCTGCGCGGCAGGAGCGCCAGTCCTCCGTCCCGTAGTAGGCGTCGAGCAGTTCATTCGTCGAGTCAGGTATCGCAGCGAGGTCGGAGGTAGGGGAACGTTTCATAAGCCAGCTCTCGGCGAGGTCAAGATCCGTAGCTTCGAGCTGCCACTCGACCTCTACGTGATCCTTCGCGACGAACTCCTCCGACCGCCTGCCGAAACGCCCCGTGTGCAGGGAACGACGCATCTTGGAAACGCCCCTTGCCATATGCGCAATGAATATACAGGATCGGGGAGTCGTTAGCCAGGGCTAAAACCCCTCTTCGAGCAGATGCGCGTGGCTGTCGAGTGGTTCCTCGACCCCTCGCGGGTGCAGTCGCGCGAAGGAGCCGTCGGGCTTCGGCTCCCAAGCGTGGGCGGTGTCTGGGAAATCAGTGGTATTCGAGCAGTTTCGGAATCGGCTCTGGGGTGACGAAGCCCTCGGGTGTCAAACCCGTTCGCTTCTCGAACCGCTTGGCGATCCAGTGCGTTTCGTGAGTGATTGCTATTTGCCGGTGGGCATCGACCATTCGCCTCAGGAGCGTGGTGCCCGACCTCGGGCACCCAACGATGAACACGTAGGGGTTCATCGCTCCCAGCCCTTCGGTAGCCGTTTCCCCGAGGCGGAGGCCTCTCGGGTAAAAGACTCACGGATCCGTAGTGCCCAAGCAAGCATCTCCTCTGGCGGGTGCGGGCAGGCTCGAGGGTAGCCGAGCTCCTCGAGGAGATCTCCGGCCGCCGCCTCGAAGCGCTCTAGGTCTTTGGCGCGCATCTGTTCGCTCCACTCCCGAAGACCGGAAGTGAGCGGCCACCATGCTTTTTTCGCGTCACGACCCGGCTTCATCTTCGTTCGGCCCTCGTGGAATTTGAGCATGGCGTCGTCGTAGGGTAGGCCCAGGAAGTCGCACAGCGTTGCACACATCTCTTTCGGGCACAGAGACCAGCGCCTCGTAGCGCACCTCGTGGTAGAGTTTGGGAGGCAGCGATCCACCGTCTTCCCGGCCCAGGCGCACGTGCCACTCCCACCAGAGGGCCGCCGTCGTTATCGGATCCTCCGTCCAGGTAGAAAGACGGCGGGCTAACTTGTACGCGCGGCTCCAATTTATGGCCGACATACATACATCGCGGCCGTCGCGGATGAGGTGAACGAACCTGGCCTCGGGCCACAGGGCGTGCAGGGTGGGGATGCGGCGCACGTAACCGGGAGTCTTGTCCCCCACGAGGCGCTTGCCCTGCCCCTTTCCGTAGAGATCGAAGATACCGGTGACGAAGGTCGCGTAGGAGTACTGGCTTCCCGGCTTCGATGAAGCTGTCTAGCAGCTCCCGACAGGTCTCCAGGTTTTTGAGCCCGCGTGCTTCTAACAGCCGATCCACGAGCTTGGTGGTCACCAGCCCTTCGAGTTCGTCCTGACCGATCCCCATGCGCGTGAACTTCTCGTCTGAGAGCAGTTTCGGAATCAGCTCTGGGGTGACGAAGCCCTCGGGTGTCAAACCCGTTCGCTTCTCGAACCGCTTGGCGATCCAGTGCGTTTCGTGAGTGATTGCTATTTGCCGGTGGGCATCGACCATTCGCCTCAGGAGCGTGGTGCCCGACCTCGGGCACCCAACGATGAACACGTAGGGGTTCATCGCTCCCAGCCCTTCGGTAGCCGTTTCCCCGAGGCGGAGGCCTCTCGGGTAAAAGACTCACGGATCCGTAGTGCCCAAGCAAGCATCTCCTCTGGCGGGTGCGGGCAGGCTCGAGGGTAGCCGAGCTCCTCGAGGAGATCTCCGGCCGCCGCCTCGAAGCGCTCTAGGTCTTTGGCGCGCATCTGTTCGCTCCAGTCCCTCAGACCGGAAGTGATCGGCAGCCATGCTTTTTTCGCGTCACGACCCGGCTTCATCTTCGTTCGGCCCTCGTGGAATTTGAGCATGGCGTCGTCGTAGGGAAGATCGAGGAAGCGGCAGCGTTTCACGCACTCTTTGGCGGGTTCGGAGACCAGCGCCTCGTAGCGCACCTCGTGGTAGAGTTTGGGAGGCAGCGATCCACCGTCTTCCCGGCCCAGGCGCACGTGCCACTCCCACCAGAGGGCCGCCGTCATTACCTGATCCTCTCCCCAGGTCGAGAAGCGTCCAAGTGCGCGTTCGGCCTTTTCCCAATTCAGGATAGACATACATACATCGCGGCCGTCGCGGATGAGGTGAACGAACCTGGCCTCGGGCCACAGGGCGTGCAGGGTGGGGATGCGGCGCACGTAACCGGGAGTCTTGTCCCCCACGAGGCGCTTGCCCTGCCCCTTTCCGTAGAGATCGAAGATACCGGTGACGAAGGTCGCGTAGGAGACTGGCTCCTCGCCCGCCACCAGCCCTTCGAGTTCGTCCTGACCGATCCCCATGCGCGTGAACTTCTCGTCCGGGAGCAGCCAAGAGAGCAGCTCTGGGGTGACGAAGCCCTCGGGCGTCACTCCCTGTCGCCTCTCGAATCGCTTGGCGATCCAGTGCGTCTCACGGGTGATTGCTATTTGCCGGTGGGCATCGACCATTCGCTGCAGGAGCGTGGTGCCCGACCTCGGGCACCCAACGATGAACACGTAGGGATTATGGTCTAGGTCTTCTCTTGGCTCCCCTGCAGTTTCTCTCGAAGTACCTGGTTTTCGCTTCATCATGTATGTTACATGCCTTCCTGGAGACCTTACCTCAACATCCGTTTCCGACGGATTGGCCCTCTTGTAGAATGGATTCGCGTGGCATTGGGCCAGGTGTGCAACAACTTCCGACCTCTTCCTCTTTCGCAGAATGACTCATTTGCATTGAAGTACTCCTTCTATTTCCTCTATAAGCGCCTTTACCTTGTTAGGCCCGTCGGCATCAAGCCGCCTGATCGGCTTGACACTCATTCGGAGAAGCGCTAGAGCGGTCCACCAGGAAATAACCTGAGGAACCAATGGCTTTTGTGTGGCTCTGGCATAAGCCTCCAAAAAAGCGTCCGCGACGCTACCGTCTTTGGCGGGCCTGCCCTTGATGTGCTGGTAGCGGAGGTGCGCCAACAAGCGGCCGAGATCGGCCCCCACGGGACCGGTGTGAGCCTGGTCAAAATCTAGAATGCCGACCTTTGTCGGGTGGATCAGGACCTGACCGTAGTGAAAATCGCCGTGAACAAAACCGGACGCGCAATCCTCATCTCGGGGCGCCTGCGCGCGTAGGGCATGACCGATTTCTTCGATTTGCTTTCTTAGTCCCGGGAAGAACTGCGCGAGTAAGTGGATAACCTGGCGAGCTTTAGCCAGATGATCGGTAACGGTCCAGCGCGGCACCTTGGGATCTCTGTAGCCGTGAAGTACGGCTAAGGCTTCTGCGGTTCGTTCGAGGGCTTCGCGCGCCCGCGCAGTCCGCACGAGCGACTCTAGCTTACGGCCCGGTAGGGAGTCCAGGAGAAGAATGTTCTGGTCTCGATCCGATGCGAGCGGCTTGGGAATGCAGAGATTAGCTTGAGGGCCAAGCCATCCAAGGAGATCAGACATGATACTGTGCATTGCCGTGGCGCTAATCTCGGTAGGATAAACTCGCAGGTAAACGGCTGCGTCAGTGGATTGTGGCTGGGACTCGGCTTCGCAGCGCAGAACGGCTCGATTTTCTGGTTTGTACCGCACGACAGTAGTCGCCAATTTCTCGTCTGCCGAAAGCCACCGTTCTTCAGGCAATTGATTACAAAGGAATTCCCGTAACGTGTCTTCGCAGTCCAAGATCCTCAAGCCGTCCAGCTTGCGATCGTTCGGGTAAGCAAATAATAGCGTCTTGTAATCGGTGAGTGCGATGAAGGGTGGACCGAACGTCGGTTTGACCCAGGGCTTGGCGAGTACCATTCTGTGGGCGTTGGAAAAAGTCTCCGGCGTAAAGCACACTCCATACCAGAAATGTTCTTGAGGCGTGTCGGTGAGCCGTTTCTGGTGCGTGATCACGTAGCGAACAACGCAATAGTCGTTCGGTCGATAACGTATGTAAGCCACCCGGCGGTCGAGAATTCCGTTACCAGCCTGACGGATGTGTGGCTCGAGGTGCCTCTCGACCAAATCGGTGTACAACAGTGCGGTTAGACCAGGCAGCCGATCGTCTTGGGGAATACCAAGGATCGTCATGTCACCCATCCGATGTTCCGGAGCTTCGGCAAGGTTCTTGCATTATCTATGAAAGCTCTACTCAACCCTTATCTCCTTTACCACACTTTGCCCGCTAGCGAATCCCTCGCCTCCTCAACCAGGCCTGCGATCTTGTCCGGCCAGTCCGGTGCCTGGCGACGAAAGAAACCGTGGGCCACCTCGAGGAGTGTGCCGGCGTAGTGGAAGGGAAGCCTATCCTGCCACGCTCCAGGGACATGAGAGAAGTACTCCTCGGCGAACTCCCGCGCAGCCGCACGCGCCCGATGTCGAGGTACAGGGAATAGCGCGGGCATCGCGGAGAGACGCGCGAGAAGGTGGGCGGGATCTAGAACGGGGTCGGCCTTGGCGAACGAATCGAGATCTATGAAGATCGTGCGCTCGCCATCCACAAAGATGTGATCGGCCTTCAGATCCCGATGGGTCGGCATCAGTGGGACCTCCTGGAGACCCGCCAAGACGCCCTCGATGATAGACTCCACATCCACCCTCAGATGGGGGCAGGCCCACCCAAGGAGTCTACGGGCCCTCTCCAGATCGGTGACCTGGTCCGCGAGGAGGTGTGGCCGCGTCGTCGCGGGCGTATCGCCCTGATTGAAAGCTGCCAGTGCCTGAGCGACTCTACGCACCGCTTCGGTGGGGTCGCCCTCCCTGAGAAGGATCTCGTCGAGTGGCCTCCCGGGAGCTTCTTCCTGGAGCAGGGTCCGGAGGTCACTCAGATAGGCTAGCGGCCTTGCTACGGTGAAGCCTTCTCCATTCGTGCAGGCCTGCTTCTGCAACGCTCGGAGCACTTGATGAGTTTGTTGCCCCCGACCCTCGTCGCGATATACTTTCGCGTAGAAGCGCCTCTCCATTCTTCTGCCTGACGCGTCATCCTGCCCTTGCACCGTCAATCGCAAGGCAGCTCCCAATCCGGCCCGATACCTTACCGGTTCGACATTCCACACTTCGGTGCGCCAATTGCCCGATCCGAACCGGGCGAGAAGCGGTGACTCGAGCTCAGGTAATGGGTCTGCGATCAAGAGTGGGAGGGTTGGAAGCCGGCGGTCGTAAGGGAACACTTGCACCAGCATTCCGAGGTCAGGGATGAAGGAGAACGGTTCAAAAGTCGAAATGAGCCCGGAAATCTCCTTAGGATAGGAGACCCGCAGCTTTTCCCATTTCCGCCGGGCTTTATCATCAGCGTACATTACACCAGTGACCCACTGGATCCGCTCGGATCCTGTGTTGGCCTCCGCGAGGCGCAGGGTGTATTGCAGTACACAGCGGTCGCCTCGACGGTAGCGAATCCGGGAGATACGGCAATCCCTGACGTCGTAGGCCTTATTATTCAGAGGCCGCAGATGTTTTTGGAAGACTTCCCGCATCGACTCAGGATCGCTAACTACCTGGAGCTGCGGAAAACTAGGGTCCGCCAAGGGAAGCTTAACGCTCATGTGAGCTCCCCAGCCTGGTGCCACCCAGGCTTCAGCGAATGGAGTTGACGATGGTGTCGGCTCTGGGCCATTATGTCATCTTCGTGTTCTACTATCCGCTCCTCCAGAACATCTTCGCGTCTCTCGTGGTATCCGCCTTCGAGTCTCATCTCATATGACCCTCCGTTAAGCTCAGACTTCTTCCGTTACCAGACCCTACCTGCCAGGGAAGATCTGGCTTCCTCCAGCAGAGTTTCGATCTTGTCCGGCCAGTCCGGTGCCTGGCGACGAAAGAAACCGTGGGCCGCCTTGAGGAGTGTGCCGGCGTAGTGGAAGGGAAGCCTGTCCTGCCACGCTCCAGGGACATGAGAGAAGTACTCCTCGGCGAACTCCCGCGCAGCCGCGCGCGCCCGATGTCGAGGTACAGGGAATAGCGCAGGCATGACGAGACGCGCGAGAAGGTGGGCGGGATCTAGAACGGGGTCGGCTTTGGCCAAAGAATCGAGATCTATGAAGATCGTGCGCTCGCCATCCACAAAGATGTGATCAGGACTCAGATCCCGATGGGTCAGCCTCAGCGGAACCTCCTGGAGACCCGCCAAGACGCCCTCGATGATAGACTCCACATCCACCCTCAGATGGGGGCAGGCCCACCCAAGGAGTCTACGAGCCCTCTCCAGATCGGTGACCTGGTCCGCGAGGAGGTGTGGCCGCGTCGTGGCGGGCGCATCGCCCTGATTGAAAGCTGCCAGAGCCCTAGCGACTCTACGCACCGCTTCGGTGGGGTCGCCCTCCCTGAGAAGGATCTCGTCGAGTGGCCTCCCGGGAGCTTCCTCCAGGATGAGGGCTCGAAGGTCGCTTAGATAGGCGAGTGGCCTCACCACGCTGAAGCCTTCTCTGGCACCGGCCTGGCTCCACAGCGCGCGCAGCGTCTGGTAAGTTTGCTCTCCCTTTTCGCGCCGGTAGACCTTGGCGTAGAAGCGCCTCTCTCCTCTTCCCCCTGTCGCAGCGTTTCGGGCTTCCGCCGTGTAGCGCAGGACAGCCCCCTGATCCCGGTAGCGTACAGGCTCGACGTTCCACGCCTCTACGCGCCAGTCGCCAGGTCCAAACCGGCCAAGAAGCACAGGCTCGAGCTCGGGGGGTGGGGCTGCCAGAAGGGGAAGGGTCGGTAGCCGATGGTCGTAGGGGAAGACCTGCACCAGCATTCCAAGCTCGGGAACAAACGAGACGGGTTCGAAGGTCAGCCAGCCATCTGGGATCTCTTGCTGCGGATCGGTGGCCTGAAGTTTTCGCCAGGCTTGCTCAGCCTTATCCTTCTGTGCGTATATGAGCCCGGTTACCTGCACGTCGCGCTCGCGTCCCGTATCCCGTTCCAAGAGACGTAAAGTGTAGAGCAAAAAGCAGCGAGAACCCTGACGATAGCGGAGTCGAATGAAGCGACAATCCTCGATGTCGTAGACCTTGCCACCGACAGGACGAAGGTGGGTCCGGAAGGTCTCCTTCATCAAGTCGGGATCGGTGGCGATCTTGAGCTGAGGAAAGGCCGGATCGGCCAGAAACGAGCCAACACTCATGAGAGCTCCTCGGCATCGTAGCGGCCGAGCTTGAGGTCGTGGAGTTGACGGTAGTGTCGGCTGTGGGCCATCAGGTTGTCATGGCTTCCGTGTTCGACTATCCGGCCGTCCTCCAGAACCAGGATGAGGTCCGCCCCAGCAACGGCGTGGAGGTCGTGGGTAATGACCAAGCACGTCTTCCCGGCCATGAGGCGATCCAGGGCTTCTTGGACCTTCGCCTCGCTCTCCACGTCCAGGCCCGCCATCGGCTCGTCCAGGATCAGGATGGGGGCGTTCAGGGTCGTCCTCGACGAAGGCTATTGCCAGCGCCAGCGTGCGCCGCAGGTGCCCAAGCCCGTAGGACTCATGCGAATTCATGAGCATACTCGGTTTACTATCCACCGACGGCGTCCTTCCAGACGTTACAACGGATTTCAGAGGTTATTATGAATTATATACGCTCGAGCGTTAAGATGTAGATCTTATTAATATCATGATAAGGTGGTTTGGCCTGTGCACCCTAGACGCTGGTCAACTAGGACGGTGCTTGGTCGACTCAGTAGGATAACGGCAGAAGTGTCCCTGCCATAGGCAGGCGTAAGTTCAATACGAGAACCCTTGGAAAGGAATCTTCAAGGTCGGGAGGACCAAGGGAGGTACGTGCGTGGTCTAACGCGCGAAAAGTGACAACACATGGCGATGGGCTGCCTCTGCCCATACCCTCTTGAGATGAGTTCGAAAATGTCTACGGTGCCAGCCTTGAAGGGCTTGGTGAGGAGCGACGCGAGCTGATGCGTTCTCGCGCAGTGGCGCAGCCGTTCGGAACCTACACACAGCCGCTACGGCTGCAAAACGCCTCACGGGAAATATCACCGAACTCGTGACCGCCGGCAGAGAGGCCGGTGTACTCCTTGGGAGAGGCACACTCGGCGAACGGTGCTCTCAGGAGAGCACCCGAACTTCGAGCCCGTGTCGTTTGAGGAGAAGGCGAAGCTGGCGCTGGCAGCGGTGGTCGTGCCGCTCGGGCCGCTTCC
>CAWEHD010000028.1:0-9023 GCA_963808845.1 uncultured Rubrobacteraceae bacterium | reverse complement strand
CACAGGAGTTTTCTGAATGGCCGGGCGATCAAAGGCTACTCATCTTGCCTGTGAGTATGCCTGGTCCAAACTCGATCTTATATGAACCTCGCTACTGACCCTGTAGCTCTTCGTAGGCCTTGCGCAATTGGGCGTCCTTCGCGAGGATCTCCTCCCTGGAGAGCGCGCGGACGTCGTCGGGCGTGAGCGGTTCGGTCCCCTCTCTGAGCGGTACTCTCACGTCTGGTGTGATCCCTGTCTCGCGGATAAAGTCGCCGTCAGGGGTAAGCCATTCGGCGACGCCGAGCAAGATAGATGATCCATCCCTGAGGACGAACTCCGAGAGCACGGTGCCAGTGCCGAACGTGGTCTCCCCGATAACGGGAGCGCGGGCGTTGTCCCGCAAGGCTCCGGCCAGTATCTCGGCGCTCGAGGCCGAATTCTCGTTGACCAGTACGGCGAGCGACGCGTTCGTCGATTCCGGGTCGCCCTCGACCGTGATCTCCTCGCGCTCGCCGGAAGCGTCCTTGCGGACGTAGACGACGCTCTCAGGTTCGAGGAAGTATCCCGCCATCTCCACCGCCTGGTCGAGCCTGCCGCCTGGATTGTTCCTGAGGTCGAGGATAAAGCGCCTGGCACCCGCCGCCTTCGCCTCCTCGAAAGCGTTTCGGAGCTGCTGGGCGCTGTCGTCGGAGAACGACGAGAGGAGCACGAGGGCGACGTCTGTGCCTGGGACCAGAACCCACGAAGCCACCGGCGAGTCTATCTCTGCGCGTTGGAGATCGTACGTACGCTTATCCCCTTCGTGGCGGACGATCAACTCGACGCTGGTCCCCTCCGGTCCCTTGACCTTCTCCACGACCTCTGAGACGTCGGCGCCCCTGACACTCTTCCCGTCTACGGCCACGATCACATCATCGGAACTGATACCTGCCTCCTCGGCCGGAGAGCCTTCTATCGGGGCGGCGACCACGACCTCACCGTTCTCCTCCTCGAGTTGGACTCCGATCCCCACGTACGTTCCCGAGAGGCTCTGGTCGTTCTGCTCGCGCTCCTCGGGGGTCAGGAAGCGCGTGTGCCCATCATCCCCAAGCGTCTCGAGCATCCCTTCAATGGCCCCGTACGTTTCCTTCTTGGGATCTATATTTCTCTGGTCTACGTAGTTGTTTCTGACGGTGCCGAGCGCCTCGGCGTACAGCGCCAGGTTCTTCCGGTCCGCCTGGTCCAGCGTAGCAGGGCTCTGCGAGCGTCCGAACATGTAAGCCCCGAACGCGGTCGCGAGCAGCATCGCGACCAGGATAAGAATCCGCGCCACCGAGTTGCGCAACTCACGCCGGGTCTGGGTAGTCTTCCACACGCGGCAATTGTATCTTAGCTAGTCAGCAAGTCAGCCGGAGCGTGCTGAATTGCTATTCGGGTTCTTCGATGCGCTGGCCTTCGAGCACGGGGAAGAAGCACGCCGACCTGTGGCCCTCTTTCTCCTGCAGGTCGAGGCCGGGCTCGTGCTCGGTGCAGTAGTCCTGGGCGCGCGGACAGCGGGTGTGGAAAGAGCAGCCCTCGGGGGGGTGAGCGGGAGAAGGCACGTCGCCAGTTAGGACCACGCGCTGGCGCTCACGCTCCTTTTGTGGGTCGGGGACGGGGATGGCGGAGAGTAGCGAGGCGGTATAGGGATGGCGTGGCCCGCTGTATAGGGTCGCCCTGTCGGCGATCTCGACGATCTTGCCCAAGTACATTACGGCGACCCTGTCCGAGATGTGCTTGACCACGGAGAGGTCGTGGGCTATGAAGACGTATGTGAGGTCGAACTCCTTCTGGAGATCCTCCAGCAGGTTGATGACCTGCGCCTGGATCGAGACGTCCAGCGCCGAGACCGGCTCGTCGCAGATGATCAGGCGCGGGTTGAGCGCGATGGCCCTTGCCACCCCGATCCTCTGGCGCTGGCCGCCCGAAAACTCGTGGGGGTAACGGTTGTAGTGCTCGGGGTTGAGGCCGACCACCTCGAGGAGCTCCTGCACCCGCCGCTTGCGCTCGCCGCCTGAGCTACCGCCTACGTCGTGGGTCTTGAGCGGTTCGGAGACGATGTTGCCCACCGTCATGCGGGGGTTCAGGCTCGCGTAGGGGTCCTGGAAGACGATCTGCATGTTCCTCCGCACATCGAGCATCCGCTTGCGGTCGTACCCGAGTATGTCCTCGCCGTCGAAGATCACCTCCCCCTCCGTCGGTTCCAGAAGTCGCAGGACGAGGCGGGCGAACGTGCTCTTGCCGCACCCTGACTCCCCCACGAGCCCGAGCGTCTCCCCGCGGCGCACGGAGAGGTCGACGCCGTCCACGGCCTTGACGTGCCCGACCGTGCGCTGCAAGACGCCGGCCCTTATCGGGAAGTGCATCTTCAGGTTCTTCGTCTCGAGCAGATATTCGCCGGAGTGGCCGTTGGTCTCAGGGTTGCCTTCCGTCCCCCCGGTCACGTTTGGACTCCCAATTCTTCGTCCACGCGGCTCTTGTTCTGCTCTATCTCCTCGACGGAGAGGATGCACGCCGCTTTGTGATCCGGCTTCTTCTCCTCGAGGCTCGGGTCTATCTCGTGGCACTCGTCCTTGACGAAAGGACAGCGGGGGCTGAAGTTGCACCCTTTAGGAAGGAAGATCAGGCTCGGCGGCGTGCCCTCTATCGGGAGGAGCCTCACCTCGCCAGCGGTATCCAGGCGTGGCAGCGATCGCAGGAGAGACCACGAGTAAGGCATCAGGGGGTCGTAGAAGACCTCGTCTGTGGTGGCCTGCTCGACGGCGCGGCCCGCGTACATCACCATCACCTTGTCAGCGAGTTGGGAGACCACGCCGAGGTCGTGGGTGATCATTACGATGGCCGTGCCGTATTTCTCCTGCAGGCCGACCATAAGCTCCAGGATCTGGGCCTGGATCGTCACGTCGAGGGCCGTCGTCGGCTCGTCAGCGATTAGGACCTTGGGGTTGCACGAGAGGCCCATCGCGATCATGGCCCGCTGGCGCATGCCGCCCGAGAACTGGTGCGGGTACTCCTTGACTACCCTCTCGGGGTTGGCGATGCCGACGTCGCGGAGGACCTCGATGGTCTTCTCCTGGGCCTCGCTCTTGGAGAGATTCTGGTGGATGCGGATCGCCTCACGGATCTGGTTGCCCACCGTGAAGACGGGGTTGAGGCTCGTCATCGGGTCCTGGAAGATCATGGCGATGTCGTTGCCCCTGATCTCCTGCATCCGCTTGTCAGAGGTCTTCAGCAGGTCCTGATCTTCGAAGATGATCTCACCCTCGGGGTACTCTGCGGGGGGCTTCGGGTTGAGCTGCATGATGGAGAGGGCCGTAACGCTCTTGCCGCTCCCCGATTCCCCCACTATCCCCATCGTCTCCCCCGCCTCGAGCGAGAACGAGACTCCATCGACCGCCTTGACGACGCCGTCCTGGGTCCTAAAGTGCGTCTTGAGATTGTTTACTTCGAGCATCGCCACAGGCTAATCCTCACTCTCCGAGTGGCCTCTCCGCGCGAACCGAAGGGTACAGCAGTAGCGGCCCTCGGGCCAGAGCGGGAGCCGCGCGGACCGTAGTTGTAGTTCGCCATCGCCTGGGTCGCCACGGCACCGACGCCGGCGCGCCCAGGGCACGACCGAACCCACGGCGAGGAACGAAGGCAACGATCGAGAAGGTGGCGACTATGTTTGCCACGGGGGTTCCTCACTAGTCATAGGTTCTTGGGTCGAGTGCTTCGCGCACGCCGTCGCCGAGGAGGTTGAAGCCGAGGACGGCGAAGAAGATCGCCATGCCTGGGAAGAACGCCATCCACCAGGCCGAGGAGAGATAGGACTGTGCCTGGAAGAGCATCGAGCCCCAACTCGGCTCCCCTGGTTCGGCCCCGAGTCCCAGGTAAGAGAGGGTGGCTTCCGCGATGATAGCGTAGCCCATCGCGAGCGTCGTCTGGACCAAGAGCGGCGGGAGTGAATTTGGGAGCACGTGGCGCAGCATTATCCGCACGTGGCTCGTCCCTATGGAACGGGCTGCGTCCACGTAGTCCAGGCCCCTGACGGTGAGTACCTGGGCGCGCGTTATCCTCACGAACGCCGGAATGAAGCCGATGCCTATGGCGATCATGGCGTATCCAAGGCCCCCGCCGAGAATCGCCGCTATGACGAGGGCGAGGATCAGGAACGGGAAGGCCTGCAGACTGTCAACGAAGCGCATCACGATCCACTCGTCCCAGAATCCCCGGAAGTACCCGCTGGTCAGGCCAACAGGCACCCCCACGAGGAGCGCGATGCCGACGGAGATCAGGGATGATTCCAGCGAGATCCTGGCGCCGTAGACCACCCTGGAGAAAACGTCGCTGCCAAGGGAGTCCGTCCCCATCAGGCCCGCTTCCCCTGGTGGCTGCAAGGTAAGAGCATAATCCTGGGCCTGGGGATCGGACGGCGCGATGAGCGGGGCGAAGAGGGCCGTCAGCAAGAGCACAGCCACGATGACGAGCCCGAAGATGGCCAGCTTGTTGCGCTTGAAGCGCCGCCAGAAACCGGCCAAGCGCCGCTCCCGCGGCTGTACCTCCCGCGCTCTCTCGGCCGTTACGGCCTCGCTCACCCCTACTCCCCGCTACTCACCGAGATGCGCGGGTCTATGATCGTGTAGAGTACGTCAACGAGCACGTTGACCACCACAACCACCATCGTTATGGTCAAGACCGCCCCCTGCACGGTAGTGAAGTCCCTGGTCTCTATCGACTCGACGACCAGGCGCCCGAGTCCTGGGAGCTGGAAGACAGTCTCCGTCACGACAAGCCCGCCCAGAAGTGCCGCTATCTGCAGGCCGCTCGCCGTTACGAAGGGGATCAGAGCATTCCTGACGGCGTGCCGGATCACCACGACGCGCTTGGACAGTCCCTTCGAGAAGGCCGTGCGGACGTAGTCCGAGCCGAGCTCCTCGAGCAGACTGCTCCTGAGCATCCTCGTTAGCTCGGCCGATTCGCGCATTCCCGTTGCGAAGACGGGGAGTATCATGGCCGTGATGTTGGCGACAGGGTTCTGGAAGAATGGTACGTAGCCCGAGGCTGGTAGTACGCCGAAGTACACGGCGAAGATGATAATGAACATCATCCCTAGCCAGAAAGAAGGTATGGAGATGCCTCCCAAAGCTATGCCCGTGCTCAGATAATCCACCCAGGTGCCCCTGCGGCTGGCCGACAAGATACCGGCGATTACGCCTATCGTGAGGCTTACAGCGAACGTGCCGAGGGCCAGCTCGATGGTCACGGGCAGCCGCTGCAGGATCAGCGTCGAGACCGGCGTATTGTCGACGAGCGACTCGCCGAGATCACCCCTGAGCACGCCACCGAGCCAATCCAAATACTGCACCGGTATTGGCTCGTTCAGGCCCAGTCTCTCCCTCATCTGCTCTTTAGCCTGCTGCGAGGCCTCGGGCCCGAGGATGACCGTCGCAGGGTCCCCCGGGATGAGGTTGATCATCGAGAAGCAGATGACGCTTACGATGAACAGGATCGGCAACGTGAGTAGCAGCCGCCTGACCAGGAAAGCCAAGCCCGTACCTCCCTACCCCGTTTTTCCCACCGCTCTCATCCGCCCTTGCTGACGCCAGCCAGCCTGAGGATGCCGTCGGGGTAGGCGGTGAAGCCTTTGACGTTCTTCTGCATGGCGAAGTCCGTGGTCGTGTTGGAATGGTAGAGGTAGACGTAGGGCACGTCCTCGTGCAGGATCTGCATGGCCTGGTCGTAGAGCTTCTTTCGCTGGCCCTCATCGCTTATGGTGCGGGCTTCACCTAGCAGCTTGTCGACCTCGGGGTTGCTGTAACCTGACTCGTTGAAGTCGCCGTCTGTCGTCACGAAGTCGTAGAGGTTCAGGTCGGGGTCGATGCGGCCGCTCCAGCCGAGGGCGAGGGCCTGGAAGTCGCCGCTCTCCGAGTCCTCGAGGAGCGTCCCGAACTCGAGCTGCTCCAACTTGACGCTTATCCCAGCGGGCTTGAGGTTGTCCTGGATGACCTGGCCGAGCTGCTGGCTCGTGGGGGAGGGATCGGTCTTGTAGGTGAACGAGAACCCGTCTGGCTTGCCCGCTTCTTCGAGTAGCTTCTGCACATCAGCGACGCTGCGCTCAGGGTAGTCATCACTCTCACCGTAGGCGAATGACTGTTTGGAGAAGGGCGAGTTGGCCGGCGTGCCGCCGACGTTCCTGAGTACAGCCTTGACGATGGCCTCGCGGTTGACGAGCCTGTACACGGCCTGCCTGAGCAGCTTATCGTCAAAAGGCGGCTGCTTGGTGTTGAGGTAGAACCCACCGTACCCTAGTCCAGGGACGATCGAGACCCGGTAGTCGCCGCTCGACTCGAGATCTCTGAAATTCACGAAGGGAATCGAGTCGATGAGGTCGAGCTCT
Organism: uncultured Rubrobacteraceae bacterium; assembly: GCA_963808845.1. Lineage (GTDB taxonomy): Bacteria > Actinomycetota > Rubrobacteria > Rubrobacterales > Rubrobacteraceae > Rubrobacter_D. The sequence goes on along the minus strand of CAWEHD010000028.1, from coordinate 2,644 downwards.
CCGCTCTGGAGGCTCTGGTACTGGACGTTCTCATCGTCTATCCCGTTGTAGACGATCTTGTCGAGCTTGGGTAGACCTTCCCTCCAGTAATCAGGGTTCTTCTTGACGGTGATGTGGTCGCCCCTGACCCGCTCGACGAACTCGAACGGGCCCGTTCCGACCGGGTTCTTGGAGATGCGGCCCCCGCTCTCCTTTATCGCCTTCGGGGAGGCCATGATCCCCGCGCGGTCAGTGAGGACGGCGAGGAACGGCGTGTACGGTTCGCTTAGCGTCACCCGCACCGTGTACTCGTCCACCGCCTCGACCGATTCGACGGGCTCTATCTCCGTGCTGCGGACGGAGTCCTCTTTCTGGTAGCGCTCGAGGTTGAACTTCACGGCCTCGGCGTTGAAGGGGGTGCCGTCGTGGAACTCGACGCCCCTCTGCAGCTCAAAGGTGTAGGTCAGATCGTCGTCTGAGATGTCGTAGCTCTTCGCGAGCATCGGTACGATCTTGCCGTTCTCGTCCAAGTCAACGAGCTTGTCGTAGAGGCTCGCCATCACCTGCCGGTCCACGTAAGCGCTCGACAGGTTGGGATCGAGCTCAGGCGGCTCGGCCTCAAGGGCGACCTCCAGCGTGCCAGGGGGCGCGCTTGACTCGGGGGCTCCTCCACCGCCGCCGCATCCCACCACGACGAAAAGAGCGACTATCAACGACACTACTGCGCCTATGCGAATACGCCCGATCATTCCGCCGACACCCCCAGATTTGGCAACTCCGACCTTCCCGGTAGTCTTTCCCGGTGCGGGAAACGTAGCAGCAAGCCGCGCGCCGGTCAAGCTGGAGCATTTCAGCACGCTCCGCCTTCGGCTTCGGCTTGTCAGCATTTCAGCTTGTCAGGTTTCGGTGAGCAAGATCTGTCAGGCTTATCGGCCGACGGCGTAGCCTTGCATGCCCCTGGGGTTGGCGGCCCCGCGGAGTGAACCGTCCCTGCGTTCCTGCTGACCGCTGAGAGTCTCCGAGTGACCACCCGTCTACGATGTCGAGGTCGTGGCCGCGAGCACGCAACCCTGCGACGACATCGGGTTCCAGCCTGTCCTCGACAACGACCTTGCCTGGCTCTGCCGTGCGTGGATAGAACGAGCTCGGGAAGTGCTCCGTGTGGAATTTGGGCGCGTCTATGGCCTCTTGCAGGTTGAGGCCGAAGTGGACGTGTGACAGGAAGAAGTTCAAGGACCACTGATCCTGCTGGTCCCCGCCTGGGGTACCGAAAGCCAGGTAGGGCTCTCCTTCGCGCAACGCCAGCGAGGGGGTAAGTGTTGTACGAGGCCGCTTTCCGCCGGCCAGTGAGTTGGGCAGCCCTTCGGTGAGCCAGAACATCTGCGCGCGGGTGCCGAGAGGGAAGCCGAGACCGGGGATCACGGGCGAGCTCTGTAGCCATCCGCCGCTCGGCGTGGCCGCGACCATGTTCCCGTGACGGTCAACCACGTCTACGTGGCAGGTATCCCCGCTTCCCTGGTCGTCGCGTGGTACGGTCGGCTCACCGGCCCCGGCGGACGCATTCGAGGACTCTTCGCTGGCGCCGACAAACGGCGGAAGGCGTGGGTCGCGGCCGCCGACCGTGCCGGGGCGCAGTTCGTAGGAGGCGGCTTCCCCGATGAGAGCCCGGCGCTCTTGTGCGTAGGATGGATCGAGTAGTCTGTCCAGTGGGACGTCCACATACTGTGGGTCACCGTAGTAGGCTTCCCTGTCGGCGAACGCGAGCTTGGCCGATTCTACGACAGTGTGGATGTATTCGGACGTGTTGTGGCCCATGTCGAGCAGATCGAAACCGTCGAGCAACGCCAGCTGCTTGAGAAATACCGGTCCCTGGCCCCACGCCCCGGTCTTGCAGACTGTGTAGCCGTGGTAGTCCAGCGTCGCCGGTGCTTCCAGCTCGGCCCTGTAAGCGGCGAGGTCCTCGCCGCTCAATAGGCCCCTGTGGCGGCGTCCCGAGGTATCCATTACCAGGGTCGAGGTTACATATTGTTCGATGGTCTCAGCGACGAACCCCCGGTAGAACACGTCGCGGGCCGCCTCTATCTGCTCGTCGCGATCAGCGCTTCTCGACTCGGCCTCTTCGACGATGCGACGGAAGGTACTGGCCAGGTCGGGGTTGGAGAACAGGGTACCTGGTGCGGGAACCCCTGTCCCACGCAGGTAGACCTGCGCCGAAGAGGTCCATTCGTCACGGAACATCTTCTCGACCCCGCCTATCGTGTCGCTGATCTGGGGCACGAGCGGGTAACCATGACCAGCGTAGTCGATCGCGTAGCGCATCACCTCCGAGAGGCGGAGCGTACCGAACTCGCCGAGCAGGAGCATCCACGCGTCGAACGCTCCCGGAACGCAGGCGGCGAGCAACCCTGTGCCAGGCACCAACTCGAGGCCGAGCTCCTCGAAGCGCGCGATGCTCGCCGCGGCCGGCGCCGGACCCTGACCGCCTATTACCTGTGTCTTTGCCCCGTCGGCGCTGTGGAAGATGATCGGGACCTCCCCACCAGGGCCATTGAGGTGGGGCTCGACCACCTGGAGGGTCAGCCCTGCGGCCACGGCCGCATCGAAGGCGTTACCCCCGGACTCCAATACGGCCATGCCAGCCGACGAGGCCAGCCAGTGCGTGGAG
>CAWEHD010000027.1:0-40841 GCA_963808845.1 uncultured Rubrobacteraceae bacterium | reverse complement strand
AGCTTCGAGAGGTCGTAGCCGGCCACGTTCTTGACTACCTTACCGCCGGCCTTGCCGATGTTCCGTCGGAGAGAACGACCGTGATTCCGATGATGAGGTCGCGTACCGTCCCGTACTTGTAGCGCCTCGGACCCGATGAGTTGGCGGCGACGACGCCCCCGACCGTGGCATCCTTCTCCGGCGGGTCGAGGGCGAGCATCTGGTTCGCCTCGGCCAGCTTCTCCTGCAGGACCCCGAACTTCACCCCCGATTGGGTACGCACGATCTGGTCCCCAGGTACGTGCTCGGTGATCTCATCCATGCGGGCCATGCTGAGGACCAGGTCGAGCGCCAGCGGCGGGGCGCCCGAGCCAGCCTTCGTGCCGCCGCCGCGCGGGGAGACGGCGAGCCCTTCGCGACTGGCCAGCTTCATTACGGCGCTGATCTCCTCGACCGAACCGGGCTCGACGACGAGCGAGGGCTCGACGCCGTCGATGGTGTCTTCGGCCGTCGCCTCGCGCACGTTCTCCTTGCCTACTATTCCTCCCAGGTCTTCGGCCAGGACCTCTTGGTCTGCATTAGAAGTTCTCCGCGAGGCCGGCCTTCTGGACCGGATGCATGTGGAATGGGCCAGGGCGCTCCCCGCACAGGCGCGGGGTAGGGAAGATCTTGCCAGGGTTGCAGATCTGGTGCGGGTCGAAAGCGCAGCGGAGGAGCTGCATGACGTCCATGTCGTCTGTGGTGAACATCTTCGGCATGTACTTCTTCTTGTCTTGCCCGATGCCATGCTCGCCTGTGAGCGAACCGCCGTGCTCCAGGCAGACGAACACGATGTCCCCGGCCAGCTCCTCGGCCTTCTCGGCCTCGCCTGGGACGTCGTTGTCGTAGAGGACGAGCGGGTGGAGGTTACCGTCGCCCGCGTGGAAGACGTTGGCGACCCTGAGTTGGTAGTCGTTGCTGAGGTCGGAGATCCTCTTCAATACCGTCCCCAGCTCTGTGCGCGGTACGACGCCGTCCTGCACGTAGTAGTCGTTGGAGATGGAACCCATCGCCCCGAATGCGGCTTTTCTCCCCTTCCAGAACAGCGCCCTCTCCTCGTCGTCCTCGGCGACCCTTATCTCCGAGGCCTCGTTCTCCTGGCATACTTCGATGACCTGGTCGAACTGGCTCGCGACCTCGGCCTCGGGGCCGTCGAGCTCTACGATCAGGATCGCCCCGGCCTCGGGGAAACCGGGGGCGACCTGCTTTTCGACAGCCTCGATGGTGAGGGCGTCCATCATCTCTATGGCGGCTGGGACGATGCCGGCGCCGATGATCCCCGAGACGGCCCCACCGGCCTCTTCCGTATCCGTGAAAGCGGCGAGCAGTGTCCTTACGGCCTCGGGCTTGCGCAGGAGCCGCAGCGTTATCTTCGTGGCGATGCCAAGGGTGCCTTCGGAGCCGACGAAGGCCCCGAGGAGCTCGTATCCGGGAGCGTCGGGCGCCTTGCCGCCACCGATGTGGACGATCGAGCCGTCAGGCAACACGACCTCGGCGCCCATCACGTGGTTCGTCGTGAAGCCGTACTTCAGGCAGTGCACCCCGCCAGAGTTCTCGGCGAGGTTGCCGCCGATGGAAGAGACGATCTGGCTCGCCGGATCGGGGGCGTAGTAGTAGCCTTCGTCGGCGACCTCCTGGGAGACCCAGATGTTTATGACGCCGGGCTCGACGACGATGCGCTGGTTCTCGAGGTCGACCTCGAGGATCTTGCGCATCCTGCTCAGGACGATGAGGACCCCCGACTCGACAGGGAGCGCCCCGCCCGAGAGTCCCGTCCCCGAGCCCCGCGCGACGAAAGGGATACCATCGTCATAGCAGGTCTGGATGATCTTCTGGACCTGCTCTGCGGACTCTGGGAGGACGACGAGGTCGGGGATCACACGATAGTTCATGAGGCCGTCGCACTCGTAGGTGCGCAGTTGCTCGCGCTCGTAGATCACACCCTGCGGGCCGAGGATCTCCTGCATCGTCTCGATTAGTCTTCCCCGGTCCATGTGTGTCCCTCCCTTTCGGGAGCCCTGCTCTAGCTCCCTATCTCGTGCCCGGATGATTCTTCTATGAGCGTGAGGATCGCGGAGTGGTCAAGATCCCCTTTTCCCCTCATCTTCAGGTCTTGAAGCATCTGATCAACGACGGCCGTGACGGGAAGGGTTACGCCGTACTCCCTGCCGGCCGCGAGCGCTATACCCAGATCCTTGTGGTGCAATTCTATCCTAAAGCCTGGATCGAAGGAATGCCCGAGCAGCTTCTCCCGCTTGGCCTCCATGACCTTGTTGCCGGCGAGCCCCCCACCGAGCACGTCCAGGATCTTCTCCGGCGCGACCCCGCCCTTGGAGCCGAGCACCAATGCCTCTGATACGGCCTCGATGGTGAGGGCTACCACGATCTGGTTTGCGGCCTTGACGACCTGCCCAGTCCCGGAAGGCCCAACATGTGTTACGTCCCCGCCCATGACCTCGAAGAGCGGAAGGGCGCGCCCGAAGTCCTCTTCGCTCCCCCCGACCATAATAGCGAGCGTCCCCTCTATGGCCCCGACGTCTCCCCCGCTGACAGGCGCGTCGAGCATCGAGGCGCCCTTCTCACCGGCCTTCTCAGAGAGCTCCTCCGTGGCCACGGGTGAGATCGTGCTCATGTCAACGATCAGATCGCCTTCACCGACTCCTTCGAGTACCCCATCTTCCCCGAGAAGCACCTCCTCGACCTGCGGCGAGTCAGGGAGCATGGTGATAATGATGTCGCTGTTCTCGGCGACCTCTTTCGGGCTGTCGGCGCCCGTCGCGCCGTCGAGTTCCTCGGCCTTCTCGCGGGTACGGTTGTACACGACGAGATCGTAGCCCCCTTCGATGAGGTTCTCCGCCATCGGACGGCCCATGATCCCAAGCCCAATAAAACCTATCGTGTCAGCCATGTCGCTCCTCTCTAAAGTCCCAGATCAGAGACGGCCACGTCCCCGCCCCGCGGTTCCTTCGGCAACCATTCCAGACTCTCCTCGGTGGTCTCCGTGGTCGGGTTGTACTCCAGGCCGACGTAGCCATCGTAGCCGAGGTTTTCGAGGGCGGCAAGGACGTAAGGGTAGTGTATCTCCCCTGTACCAGGCTCCCCGCGTCCCGGAGAGTCGGCGATCTGGACGTGTCCGATCAGGGCGATGTATTCCCTGAGCGTCGCTACGAGGTTCCCCTCCATGCGCTGCATGTGATAGAAGTCGTGCTGAACTCGTACGTTCTCCCGACCCATGTCTCGGACGAACTCGACCGCCTGCCCTGTCGTGTACAGAAGATATGGGCCGTTCTCGAACGTGTTGACGGCCTCGACCATAACGGTGAAGCCAGCGGCCTCCTCCGCGGCGAAGCGTACGTTCTCGCGCGCCAGCGCCAGCTGTTCGTCGCGGTCCAAGCCTGGGATCTCGTGCCCCACGAGCACGTTCATCCTTCTGCATTCCAACGACCGCGCCAGTTCCAGCGCCACCGGCACATTCTCCCTGAATTGCTGCTCCCGGCCCGGGTCACCCGCAAGCCCCCTGTCCCCTGCGGGCATATCTCCGGCGTCGAAGTTGAAGAGTGCGACCACCAGGGCCGCATCCTTTACGGCACGTTCGATCTCGCCGAGGTCGGCCTCGTGGCCAGGCCACCAGAACTCGACCGCAGAGAAGCCCGCTGCGGCCGCCCGCCCGAAGCGTTCCAGGAGCGGGTCCTCTTTGAACAGGATAGAAACGTTCGCGCTGAACCTCATGCCTACCCTCCTCCTTCTGCTACCAGCATACCCCAAAGCGGGCGGCAGGCTCACGGATGGTTACAATGCCCCCATGCGGGACGACCTGCAAGAGATCCTCTCGACCGGCCTCGCCGCCGCCGACCCGGCAGAAGCGGTCCGCCGCTCGCTGCGCGTGGACGGAAGCAAGATATCCGTCGGCGGGCGCACCTTCGAGGTCGAGAGCGTCTCCGTCGTCGCCGCGGGCAAGGCCGCGGGGGCGATGGCGCGGGCCGCCGAGGAGGTGCTCGGGGACAGGATCTCTGGCGGGCTGGTAGTCACCAAAGATGACCATGATTCAGGTCCTGAAAGGTTCGAGACCGTCTTCGCCTCCCATCCCGAGCCGGACGAAAGGAGTGTGGAGGCGGCCCGCAGGGTACAGGAATTTGCAGAATCTCTGGGAGAGGGAGACTTGCTGCTCGCTCTCGTCTCCGGTGGGGCCTCCGCGCTGCTCGCCGACCCGGCTCCTCCTATAGAGCTTGCGGACCTGAAGAAGCTCACAGGAGACCTCCTCAGGAGTGGGGCGGATATAGGGGAGATCAACACGGTAAGGAAGCACGTCTCGGTCTTGAAGGGCGGCGGCCTGGCACGGCTGGCCCATCCTGCCCCGACCATAGCCCTCCTGCTCTCGGACGTGGTTGGCGACGAGCCCTCTTCCATCGCGAGCGGCCTCACGGCCCCTGACCCGACGACACTGGAGGGCACCAGGCGTGTGCTGGAGCGCTACGAGATCGAGCCGCCGGAGAGCATCGCGACGCACCTGCAAGGTGCTGAGGAGACCCCGGCATCGGACGACCCCATCTTCGAGAACGTCGTGAACTGTATCTGCGGCGGCGGCTGGCACGCGGCCGAGGCAGCGGCGAAGAGGGCAGGCGAGCTTGGGTACGCGCCGCTGCTACTCACCACTACCCTCACAGGCGACGCACTCGGGGCGGCCTCGATGTACGCGGCCATAGTCAGGGAGGTACTGGCGAGCGGCAACCCGGCCCCTCCGCCTTGCGCCATCGTCTCGGGCGGCGAGGCGACGGTGACCGTGCGCGGAAGCGGTACCGGCGGCCCGAACCAGGAATTCGTACTTGCGCTTGCGGTCGAGCTTGACGGCATCGAGGGTTGGGCGGCGTTCGCGGCCGACACAGACGGGAACGACGGCTCGACCGACGCGGCAGGCGGGATCGTTGACGGTAGGGCGGCGCAGAGGATCAGGGACACCGACGTGGACCCTGAGAGGGCGCTGGCGGGGAACGACTCGTATGCGGCGCTGGAGGCGGGAGGGGCCCTGCTCGTCACGGGGCCGACTGGCACCAACGTCAACGACCTCAGGGTGGCGCTCGTCTCCGCCCTCTAACGCGGGTAGTCAGGGGACTTGCGCCTGGCCTTACATGCTGCCATTCTTTTCGAGTCGGACAGAGTGGAAGGGGAGGATCAGTGTACGAACAGATTTACGAGCCGGTCGCCGGAAGCCTGGTGTTCTCGACCATTGTGGCCACCATACCCATCCTGGTGCTCTTTGTATTGCTTGCCGGCCTCAGGATAGCGGCGCAGTGGGCCTCGCTGGTCACCCTGGCGGTGGCGCTCGTGATCTCGGTGCTGGTCTACGGGATGCCGATAGGACTAGCCCTCGACGCGACGCTCCTTGGGATCTGCTTCGGGCTCTTTCCCATCGTCTGGATCGTCATCAACGCCATCTTTATCTACAACGTCATCGTGGACACTGGGCTCTTCGACACCATCCGCGACTCGCTAGCCGGTGTCAGCAACGACCGGCGGATACAGGTCGTGCTTATAGCCTTCGTCTTCGGGGCGCTCCTGGAGGCGACGGCAGGCTTCGGGACGCCGGTCGCCATAACGGCCTCCCTGATGGCCGGGCTCGGCTTCGAGGCCATCTACGCGGCGGCGCTGGCGCTGCTTGCGAATACGGCGCCGGTCGCCTTCGGCGGGTTCGGCATACCCATACTGACAGGGGCCAGCGTTGCGGGGTTGGATACCATGGAGCTCTCACAGATGGTCGGGCGCCAGACGCCGCTGTTGGCGCTCATCATCCCCGCCATGCTCGTCACGGTGATGTCCGGTTTTCGGCGGATGTTGGAGGTGTGGCCGGTGATCGCGGTCAGCGGCATCGCCTTCGCGGGGACGCAGTTCGTGATCTCAAACGTCCTCGGCCCCGAGCTCGCCGACCTGCTGGCGGCCCTGATCACGGTAGTCGCCGTGATCGGGTTGCTCTCGTTCTGGCGCCCTTCGAGCGAGTGGCACTTCGAGAACGAGCCGTCGGCGGATGAGCGCGAGAGCTACGACACTCCACCCATCGGTCGCACGCTCTATGCGTGGTCGCCGTTCATCATCATCGTCGCATTGTTCCTGCTGGTGCAGGTGCCCCCGATCAAGGCGGCAGTCGGCGGTATCCAGACCGCAGTAAACTTCCCCTCGGCGGCGGTGGACCCGACGACCGGGTTGCCTGTCGTGCCGTGGCCGGGGCTCGACGGGCAGGTCGAACAGCAGCCGCCGGTCGTACCTGAACCGGCCCCTTACTCCGCTTCGTACGCGACCAACTGGCTCTCGGCGGCGGGCACGATCATCCTGCTCGCCGACCTCATCGCCCTCGCCGTCCTCAGAGTCGGGCCTGGACGGGCATTGAGGATCTACGGCCAGACGCTCAAACAACTCTGGTCTGCCATCCTCACGATAGCCACGATCCTCGGGCTCGCTTACCTCCTGAACTACTCGGGCGTGACCTACACCCTTGGCCTCGCTTTCGCCGCGACCGGGGTCCTGTTTCCGTTCTTCGCCTCGTTTATCGGGTGGCTTGGGGTGGCGCTTACCGGCTCGGACACTTCGTCCAACGCCCTGTTTGCCAATTTGCAGAAGGTAACGGCCCAGCAGATCGGGGTCAGCCCGAACCTCACGGTCGGCGCCAACTCCTCAGGCGGTGTGCTCGGGAAGATGATCAGCCCGCAGAACCTCGCCGTCGGCACTAGCGCCACAGGCCTGCAAGGCAGGGAGGGCGACCTGTTGCGGCTGGTCCTGAAGTGGTCCATCGCACTCACCTTCGTGATGGCGGTCTGGGTTACGCTTCAGGCTTACGTGCTGAAGTTCCTTATCCCGTAGTCGCCCCCCCGCCGCCGCGCCAAGCCAGGCTCAACGAAAGCGTCACCAGCTTGCGCACCACGATGGTCAGGGCCGTCGTGGCCACGGTCAAGAGGGTGAGATTGATGGCGAGGTTTAGCAGCGTTGCCCCGACGAAGAAATCGAGGCCGAGTGCTGCATGCTCCCCTATATGGCGCGCGACCCTGCTCCGTCCCCCGGGCCCGCGGGCGACTAGCGCGCCGCGCACGATGCCTGAGAAGATCACCGCACTGCCGACCACTAGCGCGAATGCCCGCAGGAAGTTCACCACGGCGTCGTAGGCCTCCACCCGAAGTCCTAGGCCGTCGTGGCGTCGCGCCCTGACGCGGCCGCCTCCCTGCGCTCATGCTCGAGCTCCTGCGAGAGGAAGTAATTGAGCACCGTCCGGATCGTCGCTATCGCCCCGAGCAGGATCACCTCGTCGAGGGTCGGGGCGACGGCCGTCGCGAGGATATCGGCGCCGAGCTGGAACTCTAGCCCGAGGACGAGATACTGCCCGAGGTAAAGTCGGATCTCGTTGTAGGTATCCTCCCGCACCCCGATCAGGGTGAGGATGTACCGGAAAGTGGTCGCCAAAACGCCGTACCCGATCACGGCGGCGCCTATCGCCTCGACGACCAGCCGCAAGTAGCCGACGGCCGTTACCAGGTACTCTTCCATCTCAGGCCCGTCTCCTAGATCTCCAACCGTCGGACAACCCAGCACGCGCCGCGAACAAAGTCCGGCGCCCCATAAACCTTAACATCACTCCGCCCAGAGCGGACCACGATGTCGAGGGTGTCGCCGTCGGAGTGCAGGATGGAGGCCGTCTGGACCCAGCGGTCCACGTCGTCCTCGGAGGTGCCGGCTTCCAGGTACTGATCCAACCTCACCGGCTATTCCCCGTCCCTTTCGAACGGCGTGCGCTCTCCCCAGGGGTTTGCTATGCGGTCGGTCACGGTGACCCTCCTAGTCTCGACAATACCGCGCCGGAGACCCCAGATGGTCTATCATGGGACCTCTAGAGTTAAGAGGAGGGAATATAACGGTGCGCGTGGCGCTCTTTATAACCTGCTTCAACGATACGCTCTTCCCCGGGACGGGCCGGGCTACCGTCGAGGTTCTCGAACGTCTCGGGGTGGAGGTAGACTTTCCCCTCGCGCAGACTTGCTGCGGCCAGATGCACTTCAACACGGGATACCAGCGCGAGGCAATACCCCTCGTGAGACGCTTTGTCGAGGTCTTCGGCGGATACGAGGCCGTCGTCGCGCCCTCCGGCTCCTGCGTGAGCATGGTGCGCGAGCTCTACCCGATGGCTGCCGACCTCGCCGGAGACGGGCGTCTCGCCGAACTGGTCGAGGAGCTCGGCCCGAAGGTCTTCGAGCTCTCCGAGTTCCTGGTCAAGAAACTAGGCGTCACAGACGTCGGTGCCTACTACCCGCATCGCGTGACCTACCACCCGACCTGCCACTCTATGAGGATGCTCAAGGTCGGGGACGCTCCCCTGGAGCTCTTGGGGAACGTGCGGGGCATCGACCTCGTAGAGCTTTCTGAGGCAGAGGAGTGCTGCGGGTTCGGGGGGACCTTCGCGGTCAAGAACGCGGACACCTCTGCCGCGATGCTCTCGGATAAGATCCGACGCGTCCTCGACACCGAGGCCGAGGTCTGCACAGCGGGGGACAACTCGTGCCTAATGCACATCGGCGGCGGACTCAGCCGCCTTCGTACAGGGGTGGAGACCGTGCATCTCGCCCAGATACTCGCCAGCAAAGCCGAGGAGGGGTAGTGGAGATGAAGAAGTCAGACGCATTCTCCCCTGGCCCGACTCCGACGTTCGAGGAGTCGGCGAAGGAAAGCCTCTCCGACTCGCAGCTCAGACGTAACCTCGGTAAGGCCACCCAGACCATCCGGCGCAAGCGCGCCGTCGCCGTCGAAGAGATGCCTGACTGGGAAGGGCTCAGGGAAGCGGGACGTGCCCTCAAGGAGCGCGTCATGCGCCACCTCGACGAGTACCTGCTGCAGCTCGAAGAGTCAGTGACGCGCGCCGGGGGCAAGGTACACTGGGCGCGCGACGCCGAGGAGGCGAACCGCATAATCTCCGGGATCGCCAAAGACCACGGCGCAGACGAGGTCGTCAAGGTCAAGTCCATAGCGACGGACGAGACAAAGCTCAACGAGCACCTGGAGCGGGAGGGTATCAGGGCATTCGAGACGGATCTCGCCGAGCTTATCATCCAGCTCGCCGGGGAGACCTCTTCCCACATCCTGGTGCCGGCGATCCACAAGAACCGTGCGGAGATCAGGGAGCTCTTCATGGAGCGGCTGGGCGCACAGAATCTCTCGGACAGTCCTTCCGACCTGACTGAGGTGGCCCGCCTGTACCTGCGCGAGAAGTTCCTGGCGGCCAGGGTCGGTATTTCGGGCGCGAACTTCGCCGTGGCCGAGACGGGAACCGTCTGCGTCGTCGAGTCCGAGGGCAACGGCAGGATGTGCACGACGTTGCCACCGGTCCTCGTGACCCTTATGGGGATAGAGAAGGTCATCCCGACCTGGCAGGACTTCGAAGTCTTCATGCAGCTCCTCCCCGCTCCTCGACGGCGGAGCGGATGAACCCTTACACCTCGTTCTGGACCGGGGTCTCAGAAGGTGACGGGCCGCGGGAGTTCCACCTGGTCCTCATGGACAACGGGCGTACCGACGTGCTGGCTGACGAGATAGGACGCCAGACCCTGAACTGCATCCGTTGTTCGGCGTGCCTCAACGTCTGCCCCGTCTACGAGCGAACCGGAGGCCACGCCTACAACTCCGTCTACCCTGGCCCGATAGGCGCGATCCTGACACCCCAGCTCGTCGGGATCGGTGACCCTGGCCCCGACTCGCTGCCCTACGCCTCGTCGCTCTGCGGGGCTTGCTATCAGGTGTGCCCGGTCAAGATCAACATCCCCGAGGTACTCGTACACCTCCGTGGTAAGGTCACCCGCCACAAGCAGGATAGGGGCGGCCCGCTCCAGAAGCTCGACCCCGAGAACATAGCGATGCAGATGGTCGCCAGAGTCTTCTCCGACCCGGAGCTCTACGAGAGGGCCCAGAGATTGGCGAGGGTAGGCCAGTGGCCGTTCGCCCGCGGCGGCTCTATAGGACGCCTTCCTGGCAGACTCGCCGGTTGGACCGCCGTCCGTGACCTCGAGCCCATCCCCAGCCAGACCTTCCGAGAGTGGTGGAAGCGGAACAGAGGTTCGGCCTAGTGGCGACGGCGAAAGAGACGATCCTGTGGCGTGTGAGGCACGCCACCCGCGACGTGCCCGAGGAAGAGCGTCCCGAAGACGTATCCGTCGAACGCGAATACCGCAAGGAAGACGACGCGGAACGAGAGGAGATCGTCGCGCGCTTCGCCGAGCGCACGGCGGAGTACGAGGCAGACGTCCATCGCGTTGGCCACGACAAGCTTCCCCGGACAATAGAAGAGATTCTGAAGCGCCGTGGTGTGAGACGCCTCGTCATCCCCCCTTACCTCCCCAAAGAGTGGATCCCGGAGGGCGTAGAGGCAATGCACGACGCGGCCCGCTCCCGGCTCTCGAACCAGGAACTCGATGAGAGCGACGGCGTGCTGACGGGCTGCGCCCTCGGCATAGCCCAGACAGGCACCATCGTGCTCGACGCCGGCAGGGCGCAGGGGCGCAGGGCGCTCACGCTTCTCCCCGACTACCACCTGTGCGTCGTGCGCGAGCGGCAGATAGTGGGCCTCGTACCCGAGGCCTTCGCCGGCCTACAAAGAGCGGTCGAGGGCGATGGCAGGGCCGTCACCTTTATCTCGGGCCCGTCGGCGACCTCGGACATCGAGCTCGACAGGGTCGAGGGCGTGCACGGCCCGCGTACGCTCGAGGTGCTGATCGTCGGCTGACGGAGGGCAAGAGGTACCCTGTCGGCATCGCCTACGCCGGACCCTCCGGATCGATACGGGATGACGCTGCACGGCCTCGACCAACCTGTGTTAGGTTAAGACTATGGAGAACGACACACGGATCAGGGTCAGGTACGCGCCGAGCCCGACCGGCAGGCTGCACGTCGGCGGGGTGCGGACGGCGCTCTTCAACTGGCTGTTTGCGCGCAAGAACGGCGGCACGTTCGTGCTTCGGATAGAGGACACGGACCTCGAGCGCTCCACAGAGGAGTCGGTCGAGCAGCTCAAGGGATCGATGCGTTGGATCGGCCTCGACTGGGACGAGGGCCCAGGGGCCGGTGGCCCACATCCCCCGTACCGCCAGACCGAGCGCTTCGACCTCTACCGCGAGGCCGCAAGGAAGCTCCTCGACTCGGGCGCTGCCTACTACGATTTCGCGACGCCCGAGGAGCTCGCCGAGCTTCGCGAGAGGGCGCGGGCTGAGGGTCGGCAGCCGATCTACACCGGCGGTGAGTACCGCGAGATGGACCCAGATGAGGCGAGAGAGAGGATAGAGGCGGGCGAGCTATACACCGTCCGCTTCAAGACCCCGCGCGAGGGACAGACCGTGGTCGAGGATATGATCCGTGGCCCTGTCACCTTCGAGAACGCCAACCTCGAAGACTTCGTCCTGATGAAATCAACAGACACCCCAACCTACAATTTCGCCGCCGCCTTCGACGACGCCGAGATGGAGATAAGCCACGTCATCCGCGGCGACGACCACCTCTCGAACACGCCGCGCCAGATCCTGATCCACGAGGCCCTGGGCAACCCGCTCCCCGCATTCGCCCACGTCCCCCAGGTCCTGGGACCTGACAGGAAGAAGCTGTCCAAGCGTCACGGCGCGGCGAGCGTCGAGGACTTCGCGGAGCGGGGCTACCTGCCCGAGGCGCTCTTCAACTACCTCGCGCTCCTCGGCGCAGGATACGCCGCGGACGAGGAGATCTTCACCCCGGACGAGCTCGCCGGGCGCTTCCGAATCGACCGCGTTAGCGGCAACCCGGCGATCCTTGACGAGAAGAAGCTGAGGTCCGTGAACGCCGTCTACCTGAGGCGCAAGAGTCCCGAAGAACTCGCCGCACTCGCCGCTCCCCTGCTCGTCGAATCCGGCGCGGCCACAGAAGATGAGCTGGACATGCAACGGCTTCAGGAGATCATGGACCTCCTGAAAGAGCGTATCGCCCTCACGACCGAGATCCCCGACTCAGTCGTCTACTTCTACGGCGGCTCGCTCGACTACGACGAAGCGGAGTTCGAGAAACAGTTCGGCAAGGAGTTCGTCCGCGAGAACTTCCCCGGGCTCGTCGAACGCCTAACAGCACTTCCCGAGTGGACCGAAGCCGCGATAGAGGAAGCGGTGCGCGGCCTCGCCGCCGAGAAGGAGAAGGGGGCGCGCCACCTCATACATCCTTTGCGGTTCGCCGTCACAGGGCGCACCGTGAGCGCCGGACTCTTCGAGACCATGCAGCTCCTCGGACGCGACCGCAGCCTGCTCCGCGCGGGAGACGCCGCCAGGAAGATGCAGCGCCTGCCGGTCTAGACGGCGTCTTCGAACTCTTTTGACGAAGTGGAGACCGTCGGGTAGAATCTTTCCCTGCCTGTCGGCAAGGCCCCATCGTCTAGAGGCCAAGGACATCGCCCTCTCACGGCGAAAACCCGGGTTCGAATCCCGGTGGGGTCACTACCGAGCCCGCTTTTCGGCGGGCTGTTTCTATACCAGAAACAGAACCGCAAACCCCACTGCCAACCGCCGCGCCGACGAGCGCCTGCGGTAGGGTGTGTGCTCCCGGCGCCACACGGGACCAGAGCACGAGTGGGAGTGCCAGTAGAAAGATGAGGCCAGCGGGTCCGAGCAGCAGCAGTCCTGCGGCGGCAGCGTGTCCTGCGACGGTGCAATGGGCGCTCGCTTTCCAGAGGAGCGTGATCACGGCCACGGTAGCGCTCGCGAGACCCATCGATAGGGTCATCAGAGATAGCTCTTGTGGGGCGTCGAACAGGGCCAGGACCGCGAGCAGCGCCACGAAGGCGGCAAGGAGGAACACCGCGGGCGTGATGCGTTCGGCGCGGGCGGAGATCCAGTAGTCCCCCACCCGCGAGCGCCGCCGCATAAGCAGTACGTATCCCGCCACGGCCATGGCTGCGAGCAATTCCAGCGCCAGGTAGAGTACGGCCAGGGAGATGACAGCCTCAGCGAAGGCGACCAAGGCAAAGAGAGCCGTGAAGATGATGAACGGGTTGAGCACATTCGTCACGGCGCGGGAAATTGCCTGGGGGCGACCAGTCATGGTAGGTAGAATAGGGCGTGTGCAACGTCCGCGCACACTCGCTGCCTTCGATTCCTCTACACATCCATCCCGGTGATCGTGAGCCAGATCAGAACCGACGCAACGGGCACGAAGCCAACGACGGACGCGACCACAGCGGTCAGGAAAGAAGTCCTGTAGACGCTATGGATGCCTATTCCCATCAAGACCATCAGGACGTAGGTAAAAGCGAAGGCACCCAGTATGGGTATCCATGCGAGTACGAGGACGGCGGCGGCGTAGGCCGCCATGCGGTAGACCTCTGTAAAGCCAGACACCTTCCCGACGAAGGTCCTTATGGAGAGCAGGTAGACCCCCGCAACCACGCCTACCCCGACCGGCAAGAGCAATGCGAAAAGGACGGCGTCGGCCACCGCAGCCCACAGGTCTCCGGCATCGACGTCGCCGAAGAGAAGGTTGGAGGAGAGGGCTACCGCGGCACCGAGAATGCCGGCGACAGCGCCGACCAGCAACACGAAGACCACAGGTTCCCTGAGTGGCCCATGGACGTCGAAGTTCAGGTAGAAACGCCTCGGGGAGAAGAGGACGGTCCTTATCACGGCGACCGCGCTCGCGAAGGGGCGCCGCAGGTCGAATTCGGGGGCCTGATCTTTCTGCATGGGCGGGATTATACAGACCGTCGGGATCGCGCTTGCCAAATCGCTCTCCGAAACATAGACTTAGGTCCCTCGAATATGGTGGCGGAGAGGTACCGTAGGCGATGTTCAGGCTCTACCTAACCTCGATACTGGCGGCTGAGGTAGTCGCCCTTGCGGCGCTCGAGTTCCTGGCGCCGGGCCCCGTGCGTTTATCGTTCCTCGTCCCCATAATCCCGCTGACGCTCGTCGCGGCCTTTATCATCCGCCGCAGGTTCAGCGGTCCTGCCTACGGCATACACCGTCTCTCGCCCCAGGCGATCGCTGGCTACAGGGCCCGTGGTCCCGCCACCAACTCCCCCGAAGATCTCTCCCGCGCCATAGTAGAGCGGGCCAAGGAGATCCAACACGCCCTGGAAGAGTCGCCCTCAGACGAGGTCCGCGTCGAGATGTGCGCCCTCGGCTACAGGGCCTGCGCTAACGACATGATCACCCTGACCCACTTCACCAACGAAGCCCTCCCCAACGCCTCCTTCCTGAAACGCGCCAGGCTCCGCCGAAGCCGCAAGAAGGCGATCGATGCCCTCTCCGAGGCCAGAAAGGCTCTCCCGCCAGGCGCCCTGCGCACCGCACCGCAAGAGAAATAGCACTTCAGCCCGCTTCGGCCTACGGCCTCCGCTTGTCAGCACTTCAGCATTTCAGCTTGCGCCGTTCGAGGCTCTTTGGGGGCCACGCAGCCGAGCGTCTCACGAAATCCGGCTGCGCGACTCGCCGTATTGCCTGACTAGCTGAAGTGCTGACAAGGCGGCGCAGCCGCCGTGCTGAAATGCTGACCAGCTATACCGCGAGTATCTCCCTCACTTCGGGCACCTCGCGCCTTATGAGGCTCTCGATAGCGTAGACGAAGTCGAGTTGCGAGAGCGGGCATCCCTTGCAGGCCCCGAGCATCTGGATGCTGACGGAGCCGTTCTCCTCGTCGCAGGCTACGACCCTGGCGTCTCCCCCGTCGGCCCGCAGCGCCGGACGGACTTTGTCAAGCGCGTCCTCTACTCTGCTTTGCATGTCCCGCTGCTCCATCACGCTGCCGATTATATCCGGTTGTGGGGACGGATTTCGTCCGCTACGGTAGTAGAATGGGGCGCTTGGGCGGACCGGTTTTAGGGAAGGATGTTTATGAGCAAGGACGAAGGGCAGAACCTGCTGGTCATCGGGGCGCCGGAGCACGACGCCGACGCTTACCATCTCTCGGGGTTCCTCGCGCCTGACGCGGTGATCTGCCTGCGCGTGGCCGGCAAGAGGTACCTGGCGGTCTCGTCCCTGGAGTACGGGCGGGCCGCGAAGGACGCTCCCGTCGACGAGCTACTCTCCAACGAGGAGTTGGGGATCATCGACCTCGCCCGTGAGCTGAAGAGCGGAGCCAGGGCTTACGCCGTCGCTGTGGCGAACCTCCTCGGCGAACTCGGAGCCTCGAACTCTCCGGTCGTCGTGCCGGCGCACTTCGGCGTCGTCTACGCCGATGAGCTGCGCGCCCGCGGTATCACCCTCAAGCCCGACGGTAAACTCTTCGACGGCCTCAGGCGCGCCAAGACGGAGGAGGAGATCTCCAACATCGAGAGAACCCAGAACGCCGTCGAGGCCGCCTGCGCTCACTGCGTCAGTATCCTGGAGGAGGCTGAGGTCGGGGAGGATAATGTCCTCAACTGGCGCGGCGAGACCCTTACGAGCGAGCTGCTGCGCTCCGAGATAGACGTCGAGCTCCTAAGGCGCGGCTGCGCCGCAGACGGCACGATCGTGGCCGGAGGACCGCAGGCTGCCGACCCGCACGAGCGCGGCCACGGCCCCCTGAAAGCGGGAGAATCCATCATCGTCGACATCTTTCCTGTTGACCTCTCGACCCGCTACTACTCCGACATGACCCGAACCTTCGTCAAGGGCGGACCGAACGAGGGGTTGCAGGAGATGTACGACGCCGTCCTGGAGAGCCAGGAGGAGGCCCTCTCCATGATAAGGGCAGGCGTGAACGGCAGGGACGTCCATCGTAAGGTCGCCGATGTCCTGCACGAGGCCGGCTACAAGACAAACGTCCACGACCAGGAGAAGGGAAAGCCTCTCACGGAGGGGTTCTTCCACGGCACGGGGCATGGGGTCGGATTGGAGATCCACGAGGCCCCCAGCGTCTCCCTGGCCGACGATGAGCTCATCCCGGGGGACGTCATCTCCGTCGAGCCCGGCGTCTACGACCCGAAGGTGGGCGGCGTCCGCATAGAGGACCTCGTCGTCGTCACCGAACACGGCTGCCGCAACCTGACAACGTTCCCGAAGGTGTTCCGGATCTAACCGTAGAAGCGAACCGGGTGATCCTCCGCCTGATAAGGTCGAAAGAGGAGATATCATGGAGACCAAAACCGTTTCGGAGGCTGTAGCGTTCTCTGAGGAGAAGATGAAGAAGAATGCACTCTTCGACTCGCCGCATCTCTTCTACGACGCCTACTGTCTCCTCCCCGGCCAGTCCCAGAAGATCCACGCCCACGAGGGCTCGGACAAGATCTACTACGTCCTGCGGGGCAAGGGCCGCTTTACCGTGGGCGAGGAGGAGCGGGATCTCAGCGAGGGCAAAGCCGTCATCGCCCGTGCCGGAGACCTCCACGGCGTCAGCAACGAGACGCAGGACGACCTGGTCATCCTCGTAACGATGGCCCCGCGCCCCTCCTGAGCCGTGGTCTCGAACGAGATGCCGCAGCCTCCTTACGTCCTCCTCTTCGAGGAGGTGGTCCCCGGCGCCAGGCCGCTCACCATCCTTGTCGACGACCGCGGCGCCGTGCCGCTCTTCGACTCCGGGGAGAAGGCTGGAGCGTTCGGGGCTTCGACGGACTTCGGGGCCGGGCTCGAGCCCGTCGAGGTCTCTGGCGCCGGCCTCATCAGGGCACTCGAGTCCGTCAGGAACGAGGTCGACTACGTTGCCATCAACCCGCCGCCGGCCGGTGAGGGTCCCATGATGGTAAGGATGGGCGGCCTCGAGGAGCTCGTCGACGCCCTGCAGCAGAGCCAGGAGGACGATCTATTCGGGCTGGGTGGGATCTCGAGCTAGTCAGCACTTCAGCCAGTCAGCTTTTCGTTCTCGACTTTGGCTTCTCGCTTTAGCCGATACTTTCGACATTAGTGTCTACTATCTACGGAGGGGCACTTTTCCGGGGCTACGCCTTGAGGCGTTCGAGGTGCTGCTTGCGGAACTTGGCCACCTTGGGCGCGATTATGACCTGGCAGTAAGGCTGGAACCCGTTGTTGCGGAAGTAATCCTGGTGGTATTCCTCGGCGACGTAGAATTCGTCGAACGGTGCCACCTCGGTCACGATGGAGTTGCTCCAGATGCCCTCGGATTCGAGGTCGGAGATGACCGCTTCCGCGATGCGCCTCTGCTCATCGTCGTGGTAGTAGATCACAGACCGGTACTGCGTCCCCGCATCCGCGCCCTGGCGGTTGAGGGTCGTCGGGTCGTGAATCGTGAAGTAGACCTCCAGGACGTCCCTGTACGAGACCACCCCGGGGTCGAACGTAACCTGCACGACCTCGGCATGCCCCGTCGTCTCCGAGCACACCTCCCTGTAGGTCGGGTCAGGCACATGGCCGCCCGAGTACCCCGATTCGACCTTCTCGACACCCCGCAACTCCTGGTAGACCGCCTCCAGACACCAGAAACAGCCGCCCCCGAGCGTGGCGACCTCCCTCGCGGAGACGTTCGTTCTATCGTCAGTCGTCATAGGTCACATCTCTCCGTTCGTATCTTTTCGTCACTCCCGGTATACCGCATGCGTTACTCTCGTGCACGGCGTCGGGCCTGGAGCTGACCCTCAGTTGCATCCTTGTAATCTACGCGCAGCGGAGGGTGGATTCGAGCCAGGTTGTCAAACGGGTCCCAATGAGGAATGATCTATATATGATCGAGCAGCTACAGCAGAGCTGGCGGGAGTTCAAAGAGAGTAAACCAGGACAACGCTTCAAGGACCGTTACCGTCGCCGGCGGCAGGACGAACAGGGTCACATCATATGGAGGATATTCCTGATCACCATCGGCGCCGTCATCGCCTTGGGCAGCCTGGTCCTCGCCCCCCTGCCGGGACCCGGCTGGGGCACGGTCTTCATCGGGCTCATGATCCTGGCCGGGGAAGTCCTCCCAGCGGCCCGCTTCCTCGACTGGCTCGAAGTATGGCTGAGGAAGCTCGGGCGATTCATCCACAAGATCTGGCGGCTTCTGTTTTCGGCAAGATCGGGGTGATCCTGGTGGCCGCGCTTTGTGTCGCAGCGGTCGCTTACGTCGCCTACCTCTTGCTTTCCGGCGTATGGTTGTTCTGACGACGCCGTGGTCCGGCATGCCCATGGCGAGCTGTAGAGGGCCGATCCCGTTACCGCCTCGCCTCGCGGTCTAGAACCGCGACGGTATCCTGATAGTACTTCCTGGCGTTCTCGTGGCTGTCGCCGATGCAGACGGTGCCGACCTTGCCGTACTGGGAGAGCGCCCCGATGAGGTGGAAAACGACCCCCTGCTGGGACGCGCCGTCGAAGTGGAGGCCGTTGTCGACGGCGATATCCACGAGGTCGTCGGGGGTCAGGCCCACGTATGCGGGGCTCTTCAGGTTGTCCGAGGCGTAGTAGTAGCAGGGCTTCGCCGTCGGCGTGCAGTACAGTCCGTCATCCGCGTCGTAGGTCCCGTCCGTCAGGAAACGCAGGATCAGGTAAGGATGCGTGGTGCCGCCCTTCCGGAGGTTGATCTCGATGGCCGCGTGCTCCCAGCCCTCTGCGCGCCTGACGGAGATGAAGTCGATGGCGAACCTTCCAAGGGCGCCGCGTTCGCGGAGCACTTTACCTACCCTGTTTCCTGCCTCCTTGATCTCGCGGCTGTACTCGGCGTCTGCAGGGAAGGTGCTGCCGAGGAAGATCTGGCCGGAAGGTCCTCCCAGAACCTGGTCGTGGGTGGAGACGATGGTCGACTCTCCGAGCGGGTTGATACGGCACTGGACCGAAGGCGAACGCACCTCCTCCCCCTCCAACCAGCACTCCACGATGCCGCCCATCTCCTCGAACTTCCGCCCGTAACGCTCCCAGGTCTCACCTTCGGCCTCGAATCTGATGCGCCTCGGCAACTCGTCCCGAACCCAGCGCGCAAGATCCCTCCCCTCGGGCGCGCCGTCGTAGGGGAAGACCGCGTTCCCCTCACCCGAGAAACCCTCATCCAGCTTTATGGCAGCCCTTCGCAGCCCTGGTTTGTGGCGCTTGAGCTCGACGACGGCCTCGGCCACGTCGCCCCCGTCGCGCAGGTGCTCGAACCCGTCGGGCAGCAGGACCCCTGCCTCCCTGAAGGCCTCCCTGCTGCCACTCTTGGTCCCGAGGTAGTTGAGCTCTGGGTCGTTGCCGTAGAGTGGGATGCCAAGCCGAACGGCGAGACTCCGTTCCAGCGCCGTGCTGTTGAAGCAGGTCAAGTGCGCCGCCTCGGGGTCGATGATCGCCGACCGGATCCGCCCCACCAGGCGCGGACGGTCGAGTATCTTCTGCGTCAGCGGTACGTCTGAGGCGTCGTGGCAGGAGAGGAGCGTCATACGGCTGCGGGCGTGGCGCAATGGGATGCCGGGCAGCAGGTGCAAATAGTAATCTACTATGGCCGTCGCGACATGCTGGCTCGTGACGTAGACGACGTGGGTGCGGGGCAGGCGCAAGAGCATCAGCATGCAAAGCAGCCGTTCCTCGTAGTAGTGCGCACCTGGAATCTTCGCCATCTCCTCGATGTCGAGCGTGAGACTCGGTACCACAATGACCGTCTGGGAGGCGCGCGGATCAGAGAGCACCCGCCGCGCCAGCGGCCCTAGCTTGGCCTGCAAAGCCGCGAAGCGCCTGAGCTCCTCCGCTGAGCCAGGCTCAGGCACATCAACTGGCATCGTCGGTGTCGAGATCATGTTCGTCACCCCTGTTTCCCTGGGCGAGAATTATACGCGAGGCTCCCACATCCCGCAGAAGGGTCCTCTATCCACCTATCAGAACATTGTAACAACCCCCTGTTCGATCCATGCCCATCATGCGGTAGACTCTGGGTTCGAGGGCCCGCTCCGCGCGGCCTTTTTCGTTGTTTGAATCTCCCGCACGTGTTCTGGCGAGGCGCTCGTGGCACGGTGAGAGAAGTGTGTCAGGAGAACACGTGGAATACCGCAACATCGCCATCATCTCGCACGTCGACCACGGCAAGACCACCCTCGTGGACGGCCTGCTCCAGCAGACCCTGGAGCTCGGCCACGGGCAGGAGATCTCCGAGCGCGCCATGGACAGCAACGTCCTGGAAAAGGAACGCGGCATCACCATCCTGGCCAAGAACACGGCAGTCGAGTACGAGGGAGTCAAGATCAACATCGTCGACACCCCAGGCCACACGGACTTCGGCGGCGAGGTCGAGCGCGTCCTCGGCATGGTCGACGGATGCCTGCTCCTCGTCGACGCCGCCGAGGGCCCGATGCCCCAGACGCGCTTCGTGCTCCGCAAGGCCATCGAGCTAGGTCTCAAGCCTATCGTGATCGTAAACAAGGTCGACCGTATGGACGCCCGGCCCGATGAGGTAGTCGACCTCACCTTCGACCTGATGGCCGACCTCGGCGCCTCGGACGAGCAACTCGACTTCCCGATCCTCTACGCCGTTGCCCGCGAGGGCAGGGCGTTCAGAGACATGGACGAGCCGCGGGACGACATGAGGGAGCTGTTCGAGACGGTGCTCGAGGAGATCCCCGCCCCTGAGGTCGACCTCGCTGCCCCGTTCCAGATGCTCGTCACCAACCTGGACTACTCCGAGTACCTCGGGCGCATCGTGGTCGGCCGCGTACGGCGCGGCGAGGTCAGGCGCGGCGAGTCCGTCAACCTGATCCACAAGGACGGCACGATGACGAAGACGCGTGTGGTCCAGCCCTTCACCCACCTCGGGCTCGAGCGCATCGAGGCCGAAGAGGTCGGCGCCGGCGACATCGTTGCCCTCTCAGGCATCGAGGGCGCCCAGATCGGGGAGACCATAGCCGACCCAGCCGACCCGGAGGCGCTGCCCAAGATCACGGTGGACGAGCCGACGGTAAGCATGATGTTCGGGCCGAGCACCTCCCCCTTCGCCGGCAGGGAGGGCAGATACGTCACGTCGCGTCACCTCAGGGACCGATTGAAAAGAGAAGTCCAGACCAACGTATCGTTGCGCGTCGAGGAGTTGCGCCCCGACGAGTTCGAAGTCTCTGGACGCGGCGAGTTGCACCTTTCGATCCTGCTCGAGACCATGCGCCGCGAGGGGTACGAGGTCCAGGTCGGCGCACCGCGCGTCATCGTGCGCGAGGTCGACGGCAAGAAGTATGAGCCCTTCGAGCACCTCGTCATCGACGTCCCCGAGCGGTTCGTCTCGGCGGTGATCGGGGTGCTGTCCGGTCGCAAGGGCAAGCTAGTAGACGTGGTGCCGCAGGGCTCGCGCAGCCGGATAGAGTTCGAGATTCCTGCCCGTGCCCTCTTCGGTTTCCGGACGCAGTTCCTCTCCATGACGCAGGGTGAAGGCATAATGAGCCACGTCTTCGACGGCTACGCGCCGTGGGCCGGAGACCTCAAGACCCGCCAGAACGGTAGTCTCGTAGCGTCTGAGGCAGGGAGCGCCTTCGCCTACTCTATCTGGAAGCTCCAGGAGCGCGGCAGCTTCTTTATCACGCCGGCGACCGACGTCTACGTCGGCATGGTCGTCGGCGAGAACAACCGCGAGAACGACCTCAACGTCAACGTCTGCAAGAACAAGAAGCTAACCAACGTCCGCTCCTCCGGCGCCGACGACGCCCTCAACCTCACGCCCGTGCGCAAGATGACCCTGGAGGAAGCCCTCGAATACATCGGCGAAGACGAGCTAGTCGAGATAACACCTGAGAACATTCGCCTGCGCAAAAAGGTCCTCGAACCGGGCATGCGGAAGTAGCCTCACTCGTTGGGCGAGAAGCTTCTGCCAGAGGACCTTTGCTTCTGATGTTGATCCAGAGCCGTTGATCCCGGACAGCACTACGAAACCGTGCTCCCCGCCTCCGAAATTTCGACCAGGGGCTCAACATTGAGAAGCATCCTTTGCGCTGGGGAGAATCTTCTTGACAATACCTCTTTGAGGCCACCGCGCCAGATAAGGAGAGAGTTGCGCGTCGACCCAGAGGATCAAGCAGCGACGACGGGATGATCCAGCCTACGGCTCGCAAACCGCAGGCTCGCACGAATATCTTCGAGCTCGAGATCCGGCATCTCCTCGACGATTTGGTCTGGAGAGAGACCGTTTGCCAGGAGATCCAAAACATCGCTCACCCGTATCCACATCCCACGGATACAGGAACGTCCACCACACTGCTCAGAATCTACCGTGATGCGATCCGCCAACTCGGTCATGACACCTCCCAATCTACAAGCCTCCCAAGGCTTGCATGAAGGAGATAGTCTTCGACGACGCCCTGAACCTCACCCATACTAACGATCATACGACGCCGTGATCCTGGAGATCATCGGAAAGTTGCGCCGGTTGTAGGTTACAAGATCCGCGCCGTTCTCTTCGGAGGTCACGGCCATCAGGGCATCTTCGTCGTCAAACACTATCGAGGTGCTCTTATAGATTTACTTTACGGGCGGAACTCCCAAGTCCTTGGAGAACTTGTTGGCCAGTACGTTAGTGATTTCGGTGTGGCGAGGGACGGCAGACCTGCGTATTCTGCGCCGGGTTGTGCCACCAGGAGTGATTTCCCCCTTCTCGAAGAAGCTCGCAGCCGTTACCGCGCAGGTGGCGCAGCAACTGGCGGCGCTTCATAAGGCAATGCGTTCTTCCTCAAAATGTTCGCCAGCGTCGGTCAGCGCATCTTGACGATTGAACTCGATCGCTTCAGCAAGTACCTCTCGGAGGCTGGCCACAAGCTCTGCTCGGGGGCGTTCCTGGCAATTGACGCCCGGAACCTCTTCTATCCAGCCGATCCACCAATCGCCGTCCTGCTTCAGCACCGCAGTGTACTCCGTACTCATGAACAATGTGTACGATGGACGCTGTCCCTTGTCATGAAGGCTCCAGGATCGGTCGTGGTACGCCCAAACTTCACTCGTACCACCTTGCCTACTCTTACGTCTCTCAGAGCTCTGAATGTCGATCACAGCTCCCGTGTGACGCTTCGCCGGAACGCAGTATTTACGTCCGGCCCTCAAGGACATCGAAGACTTCGTCGCGCTCCACACGCTCAGTCTGGCGTCCTTCTCGAATAGCCTCTGCAAAAGCGAAGTCTTCGAGCACCTCGGCGAAGACTTCATGTAGCAGCCCTCGCTGCTCGTACAAGGTTTCGGCTAGCGCTTCTTTCAAGGCCTGCTTCATTGCTTCGTTTTCGGGTCGGCCTGTGTCATCCCATCGCCTCGTTCCGAAGGTGTCTCCTCAATGATACCGTACCGCTCTTGAGCCTCCGTCATCTTGCGTGTGTCGAGTAGCCTATTCAACTACTCGTTCGAGGCCTCCACAACCTCGCTGAGGTCCTCGCAGTGGTGCTCGCGCGGTTACGCGAAGATCTCTCGAACCGCGAGCTCGAAACCGGGCACGACGTCTCCGCCGGCCAGGACATCGGCTTCGGCGAGGGCAATGATGTCCGTCGGTGACTTGTAAACGGTAGCCGAACGTTGGCGAGGGTTGATCACGACGACCATCTTCGTACCGGCGTCGAGCCAGTCGAAGACCTTCTCTTCGACGTCCGTGAAGCTGTCGCCGGGTGAAACTACTTCGATTGCCAGATCCGGCGCTTCAGGCCAGTACCCCTCGACCTCGCCGACTACTTCGACGCGAGCCCGACTCACGAAAGCCACGTCCGGCGCGCGCACGGTATCGGGATTGCTCGAAAGCCTGAATCCTGTTTCTACAGCATACACGGTACCGAGCTGATTCTCTTCGACGTGCTGCGCCAATCTCCAGGTGAAGTTCATCGCTATACGACCATGTACGTTGTCCGTAGGATTCATCCGCCGCAGCTCTCCCTGCACGAGCTCATAGCGGAAGCCGTCGTCTGGCATGTGTAACAACTCATCAGCGGTAACCTGTTGGCGAACGATATCCATGATCTCATTCTAGCAATAGCGAAACATCAGTGACGTCTGGGCGGTAAGTTCTTGGCCTCTGTCATCCTGTGCGCTTCGAGAGATGACCAGGCTCTTTTCGAACATCTAGCCAGTCTGTTCCAGCCTGTCCGAGATCCACTGGTTCAGGCTCTTGCCTTCCTTCCGCGCACGAGTGTACACCTCGCGGTGCAGATGCGGCGATAGTCGGAGCATCAAGTGCCCTGAGAACGGTTTGTCGGGGTCTTCACCGCGCTCTTCGCAGAACTCCAGATAGTCGTCTACTGAGTCCTGAAACTCCCTCTCCAGCTCATCGACGCTCGTACCCTGGAAGGTGATCACGTCACGCAGGTCGATTACCTCTCCGTGGAACAACCCTGCCTCGTCATCGAACTCGACGTGCCCCGTGTATCCCTTGTGCCTCAGCATGACCTTACTCCTCCGGCTCGACCCCAGCCTCCACCAGGAACCTCTGCACCGACCTTAGAGCCCCCTTGTCCGTCTCTTTACGCGGATGTGGACGATGAAACACCGCCCGCACGCCGTTCAGTGACGCGGACCCGAGAACCCCGTCCTTCACTGATCTCCGCCTCCAGCGCTCCGAGCAGCTTCTCCACGTCAGCCCAGGCCACATCCGAACTACCGGTTTCTCAAACACAGAACGAAGCGTCTTACGATGCCTATTACTGAGCTTCATAGTATCATAATATGATTCTATCAGAACACGTCTCTGCTCCAGCCGTGTGTTAGACCTCCGTCATATTCCTGGCATCCAACAACCTGTCGAGCTCTTCTTCGGAGAGGTCTGTGCTTTCGCGGGCGACTTCGCGGATGGTCTTGCCTGTCTTGTAGGCCTGTTTGGAGATCTCGGCCGCTTTGTCGTATCCGACCTCGGGGGCGAGGGCTGTGGCTAGCATTAGGCCCTGCTCGACGAGATCTGGCCCTCGCTCCGTCGCCTGGAGACCAGAGATGCACTGGTCTGCGAGGTTGGCCGAGGCGGAACCCAGTATCTCTATGCTCTGGATCAGGTTGTACGCGATAACAGGAAGCATGACGTTTAGCTCGAAGTTGCCGCTCTGCCCGGCGATGGCGATGGTAGCGTCGTTGCCTATGACCTGCGCGGCGACCATGGTGGTGCTCTCAGCGATCACGGGGTTCACTTTGCCCGGCATGATGGATGAACCGGGCTGCACTTCCGGCAATGCTATCTCGGCGAGGTTGGCGCGCGGCCCAGCCCCGAGCCAGCGGATGTCGTTGGAGATCTTGAGCAGGCTTACGCCGACGGTCTTGAGGGCGCCGCTGGCGAAAACGGCCGCGTCCATCGCGCTCTGGGCCTGGAAGTGGTTCTCCGTCTCACGCACCTCGATACCGAAGCGGGCGCTGAGCCTCTCGCATACTCTGGAAGCGAAATCGGTGTGGGTGTTGACGCCGGTGCCGACGGCGGTACCACCGAGGGCGACCTCTCCGAGGTCCCCTATGGTTTTGTCGATGCGCTGTATGCTGCGTTCGATTTGGCCTGAGTAGCCCGTGAACTCCTGGCCGAGACGTATCGGGGTGGCGTCCTGCAGGTGCGTCCTCCCTGTCTTGACGACGTCATCGAACTCGCGGGCCTTCGCGTCGAGCGCTTCTTGGAGCTTGCGCAGGCCGGGGAGCAAGTCCTCTTTGATGGCGACTAGTGCGGAGAGGTGGATGGCGGTCGGGATGACGTCGTTGGAGGACTGGCCCTGGTTGACGTGGTCGTTGGGGTGGGCCGGGCTCTTGGAGCCAAGCTCGCCTTCCAGGATCTGGATGGCCCGGTTGGAGATGACCTCATTGGCGTTCATGTTCGTGGAGGTGCCGCTCCCGGTCTGGAAGATGTCTAGCACGAACTGGTTGTCGAGCCGACCCTCGACGACCTCCTCCGCCGCCTCCACGATGGCATCCTTGAGTTCGTCCTCGAGCAGCCCCAGCTCGTTGTTCACGACGGCGGCTTCGAGTTTTATGGCGCCGAGAGCCTGGATAAACCGTCTCTGGAAGCGGAGGTCGCTTACGGGGAAGTTATCCAGGGCGCGGCGGGTCTGGGCCCCGAAGAGGGCCTCGCGGGGAACCTCGACCTCCCCCATCGAGTCTCGTTCTACGCGGTGCGGTCTCTCTTGCCCTTCCATGTAAAGCCTCCTATCAGAGCGATTACGTCCGCCTCATATAGTCATATAATCCGTGGTGCAACGGTCGCATTATACGAGAGGTGATGTCTTGGATTCTCTACAGCACGCGCTGAAGGAGTGGGCGGTCGCCGTAAGGGCGCTGGAGCGCGGAGAGACGGCACTCGTCGTCAGGAAGGGCGGTATAAGGGAGAAAGAGTTCGCCGTGCCCCGGACGCGCTTCTTGCTCCTCCCCGGCTACGAGCACCAGAGACCGGAACTACTGAAAGAAGAATACCGCGGCCTGATGGACGCGATCCCCGACCTCGACCGACGATGGCCCCTTGCGTTTCTCTTCGTTCGCAGAGGTCGAAGGCGCCTACGAGATCTCTGAAGCCGAAGAGCTCTCGGCGCTCGACGCGCACCACATGTGGACGCCAGAGTACGCCGAGAGCCGCTTCAAGTGGCGTCCGAAGAAGCCACTGACGGTGCTGGTCTTGCGCACGTACCTGCTTACCGAGACCATCGAGCTTCCTTACAGGGATGAGTACGGGGGATGCAAGTCCTGGACCTTGCTCCAGGAACCCGTCTCCGTCGAAGGGGCGCGGGCCGCTCTCTCCGATGAGGACTTCGATAGACTGGTCGCCCCTGCGCTCGGGGTTCTGAGGAGACTCGAGCCCGCGCCGGTCGGCACTTGAGGAGGGAAACGTGGGCTCGGGAGCGATAACGATAGTCTTGATCTTCCTGCTCCTCTTCGTGAGCTGGCAGACGATCTACGCAGCCAACCGCGACCTGGCGAGGGCCAAAGCCTGGGGAGATCTCGCCCGCAAGGCCCTCCCCTTCCTCGCCCTGCTCTTGATGGTGCTCAGCCTGTTCGTAGTCCAGAGCTACGGACAGGGACAGACGCTCCTGGCATGGATGGCCGTCTCCGGGTCGCCATAATCGGTGCCAGCTTCCTCTCCGCCTCTTCCCTGGAGCGCAGTGCCAACAGGGCCTTTCGCCGGGGGGATTACGCACAGGCGGTCGAGCTCTACAGGAAGCTAGTAGAGGAGAAGCCGCTCGCCCGTAACAAAGCCTTTCTGGGGGCCGCCCTTGGGGCTTCTGAGCGTTACGAGGAGTCCGTGGAAGCCTCGACGCAGGCGATCAAAGACGACCCCAAGTACGGTCTCGCCTACTACAACCGCGCCCTCGTCTTGCAGCGGATGGGGAAGAAGAGCAGGGCCGTCAAGGACCTCGAGAAGGCGCAGGAGACGGACCTCCCCCGTCGGTTCAGGTCGGCCTCCCGGAGGATGCTGGACGAGCTCTCTTGAAGCTCCTTTATCCGACGTTGGGCGCGCTCGTGATCCTGGTGGTGTTCATGTTCTTGATCGGCCGTCAGAACAGGGACCTGCTGCGCGTACGGGCCTACAGAGACTATTTCCTGCGGCTGATCCCTCCCCTCTCCACCGGTGTCTTTATCGCAGGCCTGCCCTTCGTGATGGACCTCGCGACCGTCGAGAATTACGGCCCCGTCCTGCTCGTCTACCTCTGCGGCGCAGCAGTCCTTACGGCCCTGATGACCCGCGCCGTCACCCCCGATGAACGCCGGGCAGGGTACCGCCTTCCGCAAGGGCGAGTACGAAAAGGCGGCTGACCTCTACGATGAGATCTCCGCCCGCCGTCCCCTCCCCCGCTTCTACTCGGCGCTCGGGGCGAGCCTCGACGCATCTGGCAACCCTGGCGCCGCCCTCGAAGCCACGGACCAGGCCATAAAGCTCGACCCCAGGTTAGGTATCGCCTACTACAACAGGGCCTCGGCCCTAGCCTCCCTGGGCGAGAGGGCCCGCGCCCGCGGCGACCTGCAGAAGGTCTTCCAGGTCGACTCCAACCGCACCCTCCGTCGCGCCGCCGCAGAAGCCCTGGAGATGCTGGAGAAGGATTAGCCAGTATGCCGCCTTCGCGTGGCACAGCACGGCGGCTGCGCGCCTTTCAGCACGCTTCGGCCCTGCGGCCTCGCTTGTCAGCAGGTGAGCTCATCCTCCGCCCGGACTCCGTCCCGCTGCGCAGAGCGAATCCGACACTACTGCCGCGGTAGGTCGACGCTCGTCGGCCGAAAGGTCGCGGAACGACAAGCTGGAATAGCTGAAAGCCAGCCGGTGATCAGGGCGCGCTGGCAAGCCAAGGCGCAAGCCTGGGCGCGCCGACCGGCGCGGCTTCTGGAGGGACGGCCTCACACGAGCCGCTTACAATGATTACCTGACCTTCTTCTGGACGTTCTCCGCGGCGGCTTTGACCTCGATTCTGCCGTCGTGCACCCTGGTCTCGTAGCGAGATTGGGGGAAGACGGCCGGGCCGTCGATAACCTCGCCGTTACACAGCTTGAAGCGGGAGTTGTGCAGGGGACAGACTACGGTGTCGCCTTCGCGGTCGCCCGCTTCGAGCGGGCCGGAGAAGTGGTTGCACGTGGCGGCTATCGCGCAGACCTCGCCGGCAGTAGAGCGGCTCAGCAGGACCCCCACGCCTTCGACCTCGACGCGGCGCAGATCGTCTTGCGCCAGCTCGCTCTCGTCCAGGACGGGAACGAACTCATCCGGACCGGCTCCCTCGAAGACGTTCCTGTCCACACGCAGCCCGTAGTGGTAGGAGAGTTCCCCACCGAGGTGGGTGGCCATGCCGCTGATGGAGTAGCCGGCAAGAAAGGTCAGGCGCCCAGCGTTCCTGCGCCCCGTGGCCCGGAGGACGAGCGAGACGACGCTGAAGACGAGCCCGATCGTGTTCAGAAGCCCGTGCGCCACTCCCATACGCCTCGACCCGCCACTCAGGTATCGCCAGTCGGAGAGCCCGGTCACGGCGGCCCCGAACGCTCCCAACGTCCCGAAGACGAGCGAGGCGTCGGCCGCGTGTCTTACGGGCTCCTTCCCCGTAGCGACGTCGAGTCCGTCGAAGACGAGCGCCGCGGTCCAGGCTCCCACTGGCACGTCAGTGAGGGCCGGGTGCAACGGCGCCTCGAGCCAGACGCCGTCGAGCACGTTGCGCACCGTCGTGCCGCCCGCGTCGACGGCCTCCTGCACCTTCGGCTGAACGTCGTCGGCTATGTCGTCCAGGAAGGGCAATGCTTCGACCACGCGCTGCATAAGGGTCTCTGCCATCTCCTCCACCTTTCCTTCAGGGTCCGCTACGCACATGGAAGTATGCCACGCCTCCCAAGGAGGATCGCAACTCCCTCTATCCTGACTTCTCTGCGGCAGGCTCGGGCCGAAACGCATCTGCGGGCTCCCTCGTTGCTGCCAGGAGGGCGAGCCAGTGTGCGATCAGGATGTAGAGATAGAGCGTCATCGCCAGGGACGCCGCGACCGTGCCCCTGTCGTTCCAGATCAGGGGCCACTGCGCCGGGATGGCCTGCAACGCGAGCAGCAGAAAAGCCATCCCTGCCCTGCCCCGCGCCAAAAGAAGCAAGATGCCGGGCCCAAGCAGCACCAGATAGTTGTGCCAGGCGATTGGCGAGGCCAGGAGCGAGGCCGCAACGAGCGCCCATAACCCGACCTCGGGACCGTGCCTGACTCTTATGGCGGTAAGGACGATGGCGATGATCCCAAGCGCATAGCCGATACCGACCATCCACGGAAGCGTCGCGACGTTCTGGGCGTACGGGTTCTCTGTAAACAACCGCGCCGCCGCAGAGGGCAAGGATGCGTTATCCCAGTAGGTGCTGACAGGCTGCTCCCTCAGTACCCTGATGTAATCGAGCGTCGCACCTGCTCCGAGCACGAGGACCCCAACGAGCGTGGCCGCCGCCCCGGAGATGAGCGCGGCCAGGAGAGCCCTCCACCTCCGTCTGACGAGCGGCCACAGAAGCAAGGGGAGGAGTGAAGGCTTCAAGGCGACGACCAGGCCAAGGGCCGCCCCGGAGATCTCCTGCCCGTCCCGACGGTCAGCCACCCAGGCCGCCACGAGCCCAAGGGCCAGCACGGGATAGACCTGCCCGAGCGCCAACGTAGCGAGCAGTGGCGAAGAGAGGAGCAACATCACGACCCCGATGACTGTCCACCCCGGCCTCAGGCGCAGTTCCTCTACCGTCCAAGCCAGATAGCCGACGACGACGACGAGCGAGATCAGGACGAAAACCCTGTACGCCGTGATCGGCTCGAGCAGCCCGAGCGGCGAGATGAGCACGGTCCAGAGAGGGGGGTTGAGGTTTACCAGCTCAACCCCCGTATCGTAGATGTTCTGTCCTTCGAGCATCGCCCTCGCCGAGCGCCAGAAGCTGTCGAAGTCCACATGAAACGCCATCGAACGCGTGGAGATCCTCTCCAGAGTCGCGCCCATGTAGTCGAGATCCATCCACAGCGAGGCCACAAGCACCCAGAAGCCGGCCGTGATCAAAACCGCATCCCAAACACCGGAATCGCCAGCCTTACGCACGCCTAAATCTCCACCCCGAAACGAAGCCAGACCATTTGGAGCATGATACGCGTTCTGAAATCAAAGGCATCAGGTTACAGGTTTCAGGCATCAGGTTCTAGATTCTTGCTGAAACCTGTAGCCTGAGACCTAAAGCCTAAAAGAGCGGAGAGGGGGGGATTCGAACCCCCGACGCCGGGATTACCGACGTAACGGTTTTCGAGACCGCCGCATTCAACCACTCTGCCACCTCTCCGCGGGAGAGTGTATCCACTAGAATCCCCCCCTTCAACCATATCTCCCCCTCCACCACCACTTCCCACAACCTTGTACCTCGATATTCGATTTATACAGACGACTCCGATTGTCCCGCGTCCTGTCCACGATTCTCGACTTACTTTCAGGTATCCGGAGACAAATATCCTGCATATAGTCGCATTTCCGAGATCCAATCTGACCGGACAAATGATACCAGTCGTTTACCGAGCGTTAACCATGAATTGCAGGAACACTCTATGTGTTCGCCATTGTGCGCTGGTGGGGTTACTCCGGTTCGGGAAGATGGTAGAAAGTGGAGGTGTTGGCTGCGATCCCGAACTTCTCGGAGGCTCTTGCCGGTTTGCGGGGCGTATTTTCCGGTGTGAGACGGCGGTGACGAAAGGGAGCGCGACGAACGGCGTGTCTGCGCGCCACTACGCCGTGCTCTCGATAGCGGCTGCTGTCACGACCATAGGGCTCAAGCTTGGGGCTTATTTTCTTACGGGGTCGGTCGGGCTCTTTTCCGACGCGGCCGAGTCTGTGGTCAACCTCGTCGCCGCTGTGGCGGCGCTGTGGGCGCTGACCTTCGCCATACGGCCGCCGGACGAGGAGCACGCCTTCGGCCACAGCAAGGCGGAGTATTTCTCTAGCGGGTTGGAGAGCGCCCTGATCATCATCGCTGCGGTCTGGATCGGGATCACAGCGTGGGGCCGACTGATGGACCCGCAACCACTTCAGAACGTGGGGCTTGGTCTCTCCATCACGCTAGCCGCTGCGGCGCTCAACGGGGTTGTCGCGCTCGTGCTGCTGCGGGCGGGAAGGAGGCTGCGTTCGATCACGCTCCGTGCCGACGCGCAGCACCTGCTCACGGACGTATGGACCTCAGCGGGCGTCGTTCTCGGCGTCGTGATGGTGCAGCTCACCGGGTGGCTCGTGCTCGACCCCCTTATAGGGCTTCTCGTCGCCGCGAACATCGTCTGGACGGGATTCCGGCTGCTGCGCGACACTGCGGAAGGATTGCTGGATCGGTCCCTGCCCCCGGAAGACCAGGAAGTTATCTCCAGAATCCTGTCCCGTTACGAGAGACAGGGGATCCGGTTCCACGCCGTGCGCACGCGGGCGGCCGGGCAGCGCCGCTTCGTCTCGATGCACGTGCTCGTGCCTGGCCTGTGGACCGTGAAGCAGGGCCACGACCTCTCCGAGAAGATAGAGGAGGAACTCGCCGGTGCACTTTCTCAGAGCACCTTCTTTATCCACATTGAACCCTCAGAAGACCCCGCGTCTTTCGAAGACCAGAGCCTGGATAGAAAACGCCTGGACCCAGAAGAAGCATAGAGCGATTTGCATGGGTATCGACCCGCCGTGAGTCACGCACCTGGCCGCAAGCGTTCAGTAAGAGAATAAGGAGCTGACAAGCTGAAGTGCTGACCGGCTGAAATGCTTGCAAAGAGGGACGGACCGGGTAGTAGGTCCGTCCCTGGCAGGCCGCCGTCGGTATTCTAGCTACACTTCGAGTACCCGCAGGAGTGGCAGACGACGCAGCCCTCCTGGCGGGTAAGGCCGCTGCCGCAGTCGGGGCAGGCCCCGATGATCGGGAGCTCACGGGTGTCTGGCAGGCTGTCCTCGATCAGGTAGTGCTCGGACATCGCCCTCGCCACACCATCGGGGACGGAGAGGACGGCGTTCGGTCCCACGCCCGCAGGGTGGCCGTCCTGAATGCCGCGCAGCTGGTGGACAACCTCGGCCGGGTCGGCTCCGTGGGTAAGGGCCATCGTGATCATACGACCCAGGGCGTCGGAGAACGCGGCGGCCGTGCCGCCAGGCTTGCCCAGGATGACAAAGCACTCCCTCGGCCCGAACTCGTCATCATTCATCGTTACGTACATCGAGCCGTGTCCGGTACGGATCTTCTTGGTCACGCCCGTCAGGGTGCGCGGCCTCCCGTTGCGCGCCTCGGCGAGCGAGGAGAAGGTCTGCCCCTTGCCTTCGGTGGCCGGGGGAGTAACAGGGGGCGCCGTCGGTGCCTCGGGAGAAGCGGGCGTCATGGTCGGTTTCTCCCCACCCGTCTTGCCCGTGGACAAAACCTGGGCGTCGCGCGAGCCGTCGCGGTAGACCGCTATCCCCTTGCAATTAAGGGCGTAGGCCTGGCGATAGGCGTCCTCGACGTCCTCGGGTGTCGCGTCGTTCGGGAGGTTGATGGTCTTGGAGATCCCCATCGAGGTGTATTTCTGGAACGCCGCCTGCATCCTGACGTGCCACTCCGAACTTATGTCGTGCGAGGTGACCCACACGCTGCGCACGTCGTCGGGGACCTCTTCGACGTCGCGCACTGAACCGTGCTCTGCGACCTTCTTCATCAACTCCTCGGAGTAGAAGCCGCGCTCTTTGGCGAGCTTGACGAACTCGGGGTTGACGTCGGGCATCTCCATGTCGGCCTGACGGCGCATGAAGGCGACGGCGAAGAGTGGCTCGATGCCGCCCGAGCAGCCGGCGATCATGGAGATCGTCCCTGTCGGGGCGATCGTGGTGACGGTCGCGTTGCGGACCTGGTCGCCCCTGGCCTGGTGGCGCGAACCCTCGTAGTTGGGCATAACGCCGCGCTCCTCAGCGATGGTCCTACTCTCCTCCCAGGCCTCGTCGTCCACGAACTTCATCATGCGCTCGGCGAAGGCGAGTCCCTCATTCGAATCGTAGGTGATGCCGAGCTTTATGAGGAGGTCGGCGAAGCCCATGACCCCGAGCCCGACACGTCGGTTCCCCCGGCTCATCTTGTCGATCTCGTCCAACGGGTAGTGGTTCTGCTCGATGACGTTGTCGAGAAAGCGGATCGCGGTGTGTACCGTCTCCCTCAGATCGTCCCAGTCGACATCTCCCGTATCCTCGCGGTAGAAGCGCTCCAGGTTGATCGAACCCAGGTTGCACGAGTCATACGGCGGAAGATGGGCCTCCGAGCACGGATTAGTAGACTCTATCGGGAACTGCGGCGTCGGGTTGTCGTCGTTGATCTTGTCTATAAAGACGACCCCAGGCTCGCCGTTGAGCCAGGCTCCCTCGACGATCTTCCTGAACAGGTCCCTGGCGCGGACGGTCTTCATGACCTCGCCGTCGCGGGGGTTGGCCAGCTCGAAGTCCGTATCAGCCTCCACGGCCGTCATGAACTCGTCGGTTATCGCGACGGAGATGTTGAAGTTGTTGATCTGGTCGTTGTCGCGCTTGCAGTCGATGAACTCCTCGACGTCGGGGTGGTCGACCCTGAGGATGCCCATGTTCGCCCCGCGCCTGGTACCGCCCTGCTTGATCTTGTCCGTCGAAGCGTCGTATATGGCCATAAACGAAACTGGACCGGAAGAGACGCCCATCGTCGACTTCACCAGGTCGTTCTTGGGACGCAAACGGGAGAAGCCGAAGCCGGTGCCGCCTCCGCTCTTGTGGATGACGGCCTGGTGCTTGAGGGTGTCGTAGATGCCGTCTATGGAGTCCTCGACCGGCAACACGAAGCACGCGCTGAGCTGCTGCAGCTCCCTGCCCGCGTTCATGAGGGTAGGGGAGTTCGGCATGAACCTCCGGCTGAGCATGATCTGGAGGAACCTCTCCCTCGACTCCTCGTAGAGTCTCTGGGCCTCCTCACCCTCCTTGAAGCGGAACTCGCCCTCGGCGATGTTCGACGCGACCCGCAAGAACATCTCGATGGGCTCCTCTATAGCCTCACCGTTCTCGTTCTTCTTGAGGTAGCGCTTCGCCAGAACGGCGCGCGCGTTCTCGGTGAGTTCAATATCTGCAAGCCTGTTACGGTCTACCTCCATACTCATCCTCCCAATTTTACCGCTCGTTGCTCCTATTCCACTACCAGATTCGTCCCGCTAAGCCCGATCGCGGGCCCTGGTCTCTACCTGCCGTTGCCCATCCCAGAGCCGGCGAGACGCACGAGCTCGGTGCGGAACTGGTCCACGTCCGTGTACTGCCTGTACACGGAAGCGAACCGCAGGTAAGCGACCATGTCCATCCTCCTGAGCCGCATCAGCGCCATGTCCCCGAGACGCCTCGAGGTCACCTCGTGCCTCCGCCGCTCGCGGAGCTCGGCCTCGATCTCATCGACTATGAGCTCGACCTGCTCGTCGGTGACCTGCTGCTTGGCACAAGCCTTCGCCAACCCGAACCTCAACTTCTCCCGGTCGAAAGGCTCCTTCTCCCCGTCGCGTTTGATCACCATCAACCTCAATGGCTCGCGACGCTCGTACGTCGTGAACCTCTTCCCGCACGACCGAGATAGACACTCCCTGCGCCTGCGAACCGCGTCCTTCGTCTCCGAAAGCCGCGAATCTATCACCTTCGTGTCTTCGAAATCACAGTACGGACACTGCATCTCACAACCCCCATCACTCCAACACCACATCTGGTACCGTGAAAACCTAGCACACTATATTTTCGAGATGCAATACCCCCGGAATTCACCTTAACCTCAGGTTAAATTGACACTAAACTCTCGAATGCCCCTTCGCTAGCGGAATACACTCCAAACGCCCCTCCCGCAAAATTTTTCAAAGAATTTTTCAGATCCACGCAATAATGGCGAATGTCCCGCAAATCACGCACCGTTATGTTCAGGTCTACTGATGACGTTGTAGTGCTGATTGAGACTAAGATTACTATTCCAATAACTGTGTACCTGAGGTTTAAGTGAATTGTATAGTATGTTATCGGCTCTATGGAAGTAGAGTTTCGGGGGGCTTGTGGGGGCTTGCGGCGACGATTCTGGAAGAAGTCGCGGAGCAGTCCGGCGGCTCTTTCTTCGAGAAGGCCGCATTCGACGAGGAAGGTATGATTGAGGCGAGTATCGGCGGGGACGTTGTGTAGGGTGCCGGCGTATCCGGCTTTGGGATCGGGGGCCGCATAGACCAGACGGGTGAGGCGGCTTGCGTGGGCAGCGCCGGCGCACATGGGGCATGGTTCCAGGGTGGCGTACAGGGTGCAGCCCGTCAGGCGCCAGCCGCCTGTGGTAGCGGATGCGCGACGGATCGCGAGGAGTTCGGCGTGGGCGGTGGGATCTCCTGTAGCCTCGCGCTCGTTGGCTGCGACGGCCAGGATCTCCGCTCCCCTGGCGACGACTGCCCCGACTGGGACCTCTCCCTTTTCGGCGGCATGTTCCGCAGCGAGCAGAGCACGGCGCATCATGGCGAGGTCGGTCTCCGAAGGATCTCGTGTCAGTGGCGCAGGCACGAGCCGATGATAGCAGTCTGCATTCGGATGTTGTCGCTCGGGACCCTGCTCAGGTTGGGATCACACCCCCACCAGTTCGTTCTCGATACGGGCCTGGATCTCATTCCGCACGTTCCGAAACGTGTGCAGGCGTTCCTCGAAGTCACCTGTGGCCTTCGAAGGATCAGCAAAGGACCAGTGCAGGCGCTCGCTCGCTCCTGCGAAGAACGGGCACGCTTCGTTTGCGTCGTCGCAGACGGTGACGACGTGATCGAAAGGTTCTCCGAGGTAACGCTCCAGCGTCTCGACTCCTGGGCGGAGATATCCACCCCGATTTCGGCCATGACCGAGATCGCCTCTTGCCTGACTTGTGTCGCCTCGGTACCCGCGCTGAACACCTCGTAACGGTCAGCCGCCAGATCCCTCAACAACCCCTCGGCCATCTGCGAACGGGCCGAGTTGTGGGTGCAAAGAAACAGAACCCGCATCCGGTCTCGCGCTCGCCGATCAGTCCATCTTTGCCCGGACCATCCAGATATGCCGCTGCCTCGGCGAGGAGTCGGCCTGCGGCCTCGCGGTTCAGGGAGTAGAAGCTCCACCTCCCGTGCTTCTCCTCGCGTACCAGACCGGCGTCCTTGAGTTTCCTCATATGGTAGGAAACCTTCGACTGGCCCATGACGAAGACCTCCTCGAACTCGCAGACGCAGATGCCCTCTTCTCCTTCATCGGCAGGGACACCAGTGTCGGAGAAGTCGCAGCAGCCGCGACCGTCGGCCATCATGCCGAGCATCCTCACCCGAATAGGGTCTGAAAGGGCACGGCCCAGGGCGACGAGCCGCTCCACCCGTTCCTCGCTGCCACGCTTCTCGGCGATGTCAGAGGACGCCGTTCTCTTCCACGACCCCGATCCCTTCGGTTCTCACGGCGTTCCCCGCTCGGACGGTTTGCGGGCCCTGATGAAGGCGCTCGCCAGCGGCACCTCCGTCGCGGTCGCGGCTCCGGTGTCGTCGCAGCAGCCCGACCGCCGCAACAGCCGGAACCCGTCGCCGCTCCCGTGTCGTAGGTGTGCGTGACCTCGACGGAGACGTCCTCGAAGCCCGCCCCTCCCAGCAGCCGCTCGTACTCATCTTTCTCCAAAGCACCGGAGACGCAGCCGGCCCACGACTCCACGCTCCTTACCACCTCGGCCGGGAGCTTCCTCTTGTCGCCCAGGAACACCATGTCCGAAACCGCGAACCTCCCTCCTGGCTTGAGTACCCGATACGCCTCGCCCATCACCCCGGCCTTGTCCGTGGAGAGGTTGATGACGCAGTTGGAGATCACCACGTCCACGTGGTCCTCCGGAAGCGGGATGTTCTCGATCTCGCCCTTGAGGAACTCGACGTTCTCCGTCCCCGCCTCCGCCCGGTTCTTCTCGGCCAGCTCCAGCATCTCGTCGGTCATGTCCAGGCCGTACGCCTTGCCGCCCGGGGACACCCTCCTGGCCGAGAGCAGCACGTCTATGCCACCCCCGCTGCCGAGGTCCAAGACCACCTCCCCCGGAGAGAGGGTGGCCAGGGCCGTTGGATTACCGCACCCCAACGACGCCGCGCCCGCGGCCGCGGCAAGGCACCGACTCCTCGGCAGAGTACCCGCCCCCGGTCCAGTCCACCCCGACCACCTCGGAGTCGAGGCCCCGCTCACCCGCCGACCCACAGCACGACGCACCAGCGCCCCCCTGGACGGACCGGGCGGCCCCGGCGTAACGCTCCCTGACCCGCTCCCGCAGCTCCTCGCCGTTGGCGCCCATCTTCGTCCTCCTTGTTTAGATCAACAATATTTGATACACGATACATCAAGAAAACTTGTTCTGCAACCACGAGGAGGATCGAGGGCAAGACGCTGCCACCGGTCGAGCTTTACAAGGTCGTCGGCGCATACTTCGTCGTGGACGGCAACCACCGGGTTTCGGTCGCGCTACCGGGGCGGTGGCCGTGGATGCCGTCGTTACCGAGTTCGCGTGACCGCGGGCTAGGGGAAATCCTTGTTCACCCGCGCGGAAGGTTGGATACCTTTCCCGATCCACCAGATAAACATTAACCTGTACTGCAGATTTATGCTTAATTTGAAGTTCACGTTTATGCTTTGAACATAACTGTTGCTAAGCTATCTCGCGCTGAACGCCCTGCAAATCAGCTTATCTTTCTCCACAACGTATACCGCGGGTTTAGTGTTGTGAGGGTGTGGGCCGTACGCTGTACTGCCGTTGACGCTTGCCCACTGGCGGGCTGAGAGGCCCCAGAGGGCTATAAAGCCTGCGGCGGCGGCTTCATCGAAGGTGCTGTTGGGATCGTAGGTGGCGAGGTCTTTGCTGTAGAGGGCGTTTGGGGCTCTGCGGCCGGCGACGGTACTGTTGCCTTGTAGAGTTTGAGGCGGACGGTTCCTGTTACGGTCTTTTGGGTCTCTGAGATGAAGGCGTCTAGGGCTGATTTGAGGGGGGTGAACCAAGGCCCTCGTAGGTGAGCTCGGCGTAGCGCTGTTCGACGGTCGTCTTGAAGCGGAGGACGTCTCTCGTGAGCGTCAGGGTCTCGAGTTCGCGGTGGGCGGCAATGATGGCGAGGGCAGCGGGGGACTCGTAGATCTCCCGGCTCTTTATTCCGACCAGGCGGTCCTCGACCATGTCGATGCGGCCTACGCCGTTTGCGCCGGCTACGGAGCCAAGCTCGGCTATGAGATCGGCCAGCGGCAGCTCTTCACCGTCGAGGGTCGTAGGCAATCCTTCCTCGAAGCCGATCTCGACGTACTGCGGCTCGTCTGGGGCGTTCTCGGGGGAGATCGTGAGCGCGAAGACATCCTTGGTAGGCTCATGGTCCGGGTCTTCCAGGGGTCCAGCTTCGATTGAACGGCCCCAGAGATTCTCGTCCACACTGTAGGGAGATTCTTTCGTTGTGGGGACGGGGATGCCGTGCTCCTCGGCGTAGGCCATCTCCTCGGGGTGGTTCATGTTCCAGTCGCGGACGGGGGCTACGACGGTCAGGTCGGGGGCGATTGAGGCCGTCGTTACGTCGAAGCGGACTTGATCGTTACCCTTCCCCGTCGAGCCGTGCGCGATGTGCGTCGCCCAACCTGCCGCGCAGCCTCGACCAGCTTCTTCGCTATGAGCGGGCGCCCGAGGGCCGTAAAGAGCGGGTACTTCCCGCCGTAGAGCGCGTTCGCCTTTATCGCAGGGGCGACGTACTCTTCAGCGAATTCGGCCCTCGCGTCTCGCACGAAGGCGTCTATGGCGCCTATCTCGAGCGCCTTCGCCTTCACGTCTTCCGAGGGCTCCCCCTGGCCGAGATCCAGGTACAGCGCATAGGGCTCTGCTCCCTGTTGTTCGAGCCACTTGACGCAGACCGAGGTGTCAAGGCCGCCCGAGTAGGCGAGCACGACTTTCTTTCCTTCCAGCATGTTCCTCCTGAAATGTTCCTCCGAAGGTCCGGCCTTCGACTACTCGACGTTACCGGCGGGCCGCGTCTTCGCCCTGCAGACGTCGGCGATGAGGCTCGCCACCTCTCCTGCCGCGTTCGGGTCAGGGGCTATGGCGAGCACAGTGTCCTGGCCTGCTACGGTGCCCAGCAGCTTGAGCCCCTTCACCCTGTCGAGGACGCTAGAGACCGCCCCGGCGGTCCCGTCGCGGGTGTGGATAACGACCTGGTTCTGCGCTGGCACGATGCGGAGAACGAAGCTGGGGAGGACCTCGATCCCTGCGGAACCGGGATCGTGCGGCAACGCCAGGTAGCGGCTCCCGACCTTGAGGACCCCAAGCTCGGCGAGGTCGCGGCTCACGGTCGCCTGCGCCACCTCGACGCCCTCGTCTGCGAGCGCTGAGACGACATCCTGCTGGGTACCGAGGTCGCGCTCGGAGATGAGGCGCAGGATCAGGTCCTGCCTCGTCGTCTTATCTACTTGTGAGACCGTCGCTCCCAAAACCGTCCTCCTACTCGAGATGCTCTAGCCCGAGGTCCTCCTCGTAGCCGAGAGCCAGGTTCATGTTCTGTACCGCCGCCCCAGAGGCGCCCTTGAGCAGGTTGTCGACCGCCGAGAAAAGCAGCAACTTCCCCGCCCGAGTGTCGACGGCCGCCGAGAGCCTGCACCTGTTGGTGTTTGCCACGTGCGCGACGTGCGGATACTCCTCCCGCGCCTCCACGAACACCCAGTCTTCATAGTCCTCCGCGTACCAACCAAGGACCTCCTCCGCCTCGGGTACCCCTTCCACGTCGACCACAATGGTCTCGAGCTCCCCACGCGTTATGGGGATGAGGTGCGGTACGAACGTCACATCGGGCATCTCACCCACCCGCCGCAGAATCGTCTCGATCTCCGGCGTGTGCCGGTGCCGCGGCGCCCCATAGGCGCCCGCGCTCTCGTTCACGCTGACGAAGTGTGTCTTCACGCTCGGCTTTGCGCCGGCCCCGCTCACCCCCGAGAGCGCGTTTATCGTCACCGAGCGTATCCCTTCCATCCGCCTCACGACCGGCGCCAGCGCCAGAATAGCGGCCGTCGGATAGCACCCAGGGTTGGCGACGAGCCTCCCCACCGGAGCCCCGAAGACCTCGGGCAACCCGTAGTGCGCCTCAGCGAGAAGCTCCGGCGCGGGATGCTCGCCGTACCACTCCCCATACAACTCCTCATGGGGCAACCGGAAATCCGCC
This sequence comes from uncultured Rubrobacteraceae bacterium, assembly GCA_963808845.1. Lineage (GTDB taxonomy): Bacteria > Actinomycetota > Rubrobacteria > Rubrobacterales > Rubrobacteraceae > Rubrobacter_D. Next base: position 404 of record CAWEHD010000027.1, on the reverse strand, counting down.
GAGAGGTCTATGACGAGGTGGGTGCCGGACCGCAGCAACTCCCTGACCGTCTCGGCGCTCTCGCCATGCCCGTAGGCCACGAAAGCCACGTCGGGGCCTTCGATCTCCTCGGGGTGACACGTACGTTCCATCGACGGCGAGCTGCGGATGGACCTTCCCGATACCAAGCCCCGCATACCCGCGCGACGCAACGCTCAACGCCCCAACCTCGGGATGCCCGGCGAGCAGCCGCACCAGCTCCACCCCAGCGAACCCACTCCCACCGTAAACGCCTACTCTGAGTCCCATACCGCCCATTGTAGGACCTCCGGATATTTATTCAAGTTTCTGCATAAATTGATTGACGACCACATACGTGAGTGCGACAATACGCCCCTGTGGTGAATAAAGATTCAACAATCCAA
>CAWEHD010000026.1:0-17904 GCA_963808845.1 uncultured Rubrobacteraceae bacterium | reverse complement strand
CAGGGGAGGATTATACCAGAATTTCGCAGAGGGTTGTCGCGAACACTGGACACCGGTCAATCTGCTACACGCCAGTCGGGATGAGGAGAGGTAGCGACTGCGACGGCAGTTCTCTTCGGGCTACACCGGTGAAAGTGGCTTTATCTCCCTTTCGATCTTCTCTCCGGCCTTGTCCCTGGCTACCTCCAGGTCGTAGTGGGACTGAAGGTTGATCCAGAACTCCGGACCGGTGCCGAAGTAGCGGCCCAGCCTGAGAGCGGTGTCGGCGCTCACGGCACGCTCACCGTGTACGATCTCGTAGACGCGCGGCGGCATCACGCCAATGGCCTTGGACAATTGGTACGCGGTCATCCCTAGCGGCTTTAGAAACTCTTCCTCCAATATCTCGCCAGGATGCACTGGGGGCATTATCTTCTCCCCCATCGCTCCTCCTCTAGTGATAGTCAGTCACCTCTACCTCGTAAGCGTCGCCGCTTTCCCAAACGAAGCACACCCGATACTGTTCGTTGATTCTTACGCTGTGCTGACCCGCTCGGTCCCCGGATAGCCTCTCTAACCTGTTGCCAGGGACCGCCCGTAACACCTCAAGGGATGCAGCGGCGTTCAACACTGCCAGCCTTCTCAGAGCTCGTCTCCGCAGATCGGTTGGCACCCTTCTGGATCTCCCTCGAACACAAGTATCTCGACGGACCTCCGGTCAGCAACAGTGTACTCGAAGTCGTTCGGATCGAGGTGTGGCGCGACGCGTTACCTCCGTCGAAGTGGTGATTGTACGTCCAGACCGGCATTTCGAGCCGCCGACTGACGACCGCGGTGACGGCGTCGAACATGCTCAGCGTCGGGTAGGCCACCGTCCAGCAGCAGGGAATCTGATGAAAGTTTGTCTGCTAGCCGCGTGGATAATGGATTCTGCGGGCTTCGCCTGTTCTACACCCAGCGGCGTACCTTCGCCTTGTAGTCCCGGTACTCCTCTCCGAAGGTGCGTTCCAGGTAACGCTCCTCGCGCCCGATCACCTCGTGCTGAATCACATACAGAACCAACGGTAGGAAGAGTATCGTCCACAGCGAGTTCCGCAGGGCGGCTATCCCGGCGTAGATCATCGCCAGAGAGAGGTATGCGGGGTTGCGGCTGTAGCCGAACGGTCCTGCAGTGCTCAGCCTAGGAACAGGCCTGTCGGTGCGTACAGGCGCCTCGGCGTCGCGCATGGTCTTGCGCCACCAGCCCCCGATCAGGGCCCCGCAACCTATGAGTGGCCAGCCGACCATGCGCACTACGCTGTTCGGCAAGAGAGGGAGGTGTGCCTTTCTGTCGAGTAGCAATCCAAAGAGCAGTGGTAGGAGGTAGATCAGCGGTGGAGGCACCTTGATACCCGGGTTGTCTGGCTCGTCGTTGGACATGCGTCCTCCTTCTTCGCTCGCCTCCCTCAACACATCGTCCTAGGTTATTCATGCAATGTCGGGCAAGAGACGTCCTCTCGGGAGTTGCGCTTTCTCTTACTCCCTGACTATTGTGACAGGACAGTGAGCGTGCCGGACCACCGATTCAGATACGCTGCCCATTAGGGCCCTCCTTATCCTCCCACGCCCCCTGCTGCCCATAACTATCAACCCGATGCCCAGACTATCGGCCAGGTCGACGATCTCTTCGTCTGCCCGTCCCAGCCTCAGGTGCGCCTCCTTGACGGTGCCTCCTGCCTCCTCGACTGTTCTTACCTGTTCATCGAGCTGCTGCTGTGCCTCGCGTTCGTATTCAGCGGGTTCCACTTCGGTCTGAGCAAGAAAGGTCGGCCTCAACTCTCCGACGTACACGACGTACAGCTCGGAGTCAGTGCTCTTGTGCAGGTCGGCGGCGGTAGTTGCGGCCAACTGGGCCTCCGCTGAACCATCGGTGGCCAGAAGGATCCTGGTTGGGAAGATACTCATCTGTCTGGCTCCTCCTTCGATGTTGTCACCCCAGTGTATGTATGATGCCACGTGAGGAGTCCCGGCGCTTCAGCAAACCACAATCTACCTGAGTGCTCATCCTCGGAGATGCCCCATAGGCGCTCAGAAACTAACCTCGCACGAGCGAAACTACCCATTATGCTTTCGGGTCTTGAACTGGTCCGTCAGGCGTGGCGGTCTACTTGCGCACTTATGCTTTAGTGGAGGTGAACCATGCCGCCTTCGAAGTGGCGTTCGTCCAGCAGTTCGAGCGCCAGGCGGACGTTTCTTGGGAGGGACCGTTTACCACCTCCCACCACGACGGGTGTGACGAACAGGCGGCACTCGTCTACCAACCCGGCCCTGAATGCCTGGGCGGCGAGGTCGGGACCGCCCACGCTGATGTCGCGCTCCGCCTGCTTCTTCATCCGACGAACCGCTTCGGGGTCGAAGCTTCGCTCGATCCGCGTCCTGGCGCTGGATACCGCCTCCAGCGTCTTGGAGTACACGACCTTCTCGGCTGCCCGCCATATCTGGGCGTAGTCCTGCTCGACGGCTGGCAGGTCGGTGAGAGCGTGCGCGGTCTCCCAGTAGCGCATCACCTTGTACATCCGGCGGCCGTAGAGGTAGGCGCCGACTTTACGCTCGAGGTCGTTGACGAAGGCATGCACCTCCCCGTCCGGCGTAGCCCAGTCGAAGTTGCCGTCTTCGCCGGCAACATAGCCGTCGAGCGACGTGATGGTCGAGTAGATCAAGTTTGCCACGGTAAGCCTCCCGCACCTCTCGAGATTCACACCCACCCCAGGAAGCATAGCGGGGCAATGCCCGTATCCAAACACGGAAGATGCCCGAAGTTGCGAAATTTCGCCCCTTGCCTCTTCTGCAAAACTCGGCGCTTCTGTATGCGTCGAGTGTAGGCTTCCTTCCTGGCGTCTACTCCTACCGTGAAGCCACAACGCGATCAGGGACCCTCAGTGTTACTCCGCTCGCTGCCTTGGCGCACCCCCGTCGACCTCCTGCACGAGCACCCGACGCTGCTTCGGCAAGACGGGTGTTTGGTATGCGGCTCGCGTATCAGATTATCTAAGGGTGGTAACAACGCGAAAACGCAGTGTGAAGATTCGCAATTGTCAGGCGACCACGAGTGCAGCGATCACACGCAACCCCGACTGAAGGCATCCGCATTCTTCCCGTTCAGTGCGGCAGTGATCCTCATAGTCCAAGAGCGGCTCGCCGGCGATCCCTTGTGGCTGCAAATCGGAGGCTTTCCAGGCCTGGGCGACCCCGCTGCTCATCACTATCGGCGGCCTATGGGCCTTCTACCGCTTCCGCCTGCGCCGGGAGTCCCGTCGCCTCAAGGTGGAGGTCGCGGGCAGGATGGAGCGGGCTACTGGGCTCACGGGCACGGACGGCCTGATCTACCTCGTCGTCACCACCACCGTCACGAACATATGCGACGCGGAGGTGGGCGTCGACGACACCCTGCTCGTCTTGGAGTCTATGGACGCTCCCCCCGAGACCACCCGACCGCCCTGGATCGCCGGCTGGAACGACCTCCTCTCGGGAGCTGGCATCAACCTGGGCCTCGCAGCCTTCGAGGGCGGCCGGACGCTCGAGTCTGGCGAGCCCGTGGAAGACCGGACATTCCTGGGTCTTCCGGATTCCGGCTACGGGGCCATTCGCGTGACAGCCACCGTAGCCTTCAGAGCCGCGCAAAAATCTTGGTTCAACGACGAGGTTGTCGTCGTCGACCCCAGGGTAGATAATGGCTCTAGTGGTGAGGCCGCTGGCGGCCCAGCGCAGACGGAAGGAGGCGCGTCGTGATCAAGACCTTCAAGAGCACCGGCATAGGCAACGAGGCAGCCTTCGACGAGAAGACCGCCGAAGAGTGGCGACGCAAGAAGGAAGAGACGCGTCACCTGCTAGAGCGGAACCGCGAGCTCGACGGCCGAAGGAGCGCGGCGCTGGGAGAAAGGCACGGTTCTGCCAGCGACGACGCGGATACTTCGGACCTTTAGCGACTCCTTGGTGGTCTTGCCGACCCGCTAACTCGACCTTACGCATTGAGACGAACGTTCGGATAGGACGCCTGCGTACTTCTACCTCGGGAACAGGCGAGACGCATTGTCCCAATAACCTGGCCGCCGGTACGAATCGGGACTTCGTAGGCGAGACGGGGTTTCGAGACACATCAACGAGGTTTTGGGATATGTTGTCGAGACAGAATGACTCTGTCCCGCTATCGAGCGGTAGTGAGATGCATCACGTTGGCGAACTCCCGCCGTTGCTCTGCAGTTCCAGTAGCAGGGCAGACCGACGATCGGCCGGGACGAATGACGCTCGAACGGCGGCATGGGTGAACCCGAGAAGCTCCTCCTCCGAGAAGCCGAGGTCGACGGCCAGGGCGTACTCGCGTCCAATCTTGATGCACACCTGGACGGAATCGTCGGTGCAGAGGGCGACCGGGACGCCGGCTTCGACGAAGCGCCTCAGCGGGTGTTCCTCGTAGGAGGGCCCGGCCTCGGGGATGAAAGAGACGATGTTGATGAAGACCTCGTCTGCGGGTTCATGACGCGGTCGATGCCGCACGACAGTTCATTGCTCCCGAACTTAAAGAGCTCTCTCAGCAAGGCTTACAGCCTACCCAGCGCGTCGGTAGTCACGCGACCTCCGTCGTCTCTGATCTACACCCCTCCAACACAAGTATCCCCGATGGACCTTCGATCAGCAGCCGGGGACTCGACGGAGGCTACCCGTAGCGCCACACCTCGACCCGAACGACGTCGAAGTGGTGATCGTACGTCCAGACCGGCATACTGAGCCGCCGACTGACGACCGCGGTGACGGCGTCAAACATGCTCAACGCCTGATCCCGATACTCGCGTATCAGGCCAGCTGCTTCGCGGAAGTCCCCGAGGGTAGGATTCATCAGGAAGGAGCCGCCTTCGATATCTCCCAGCCATCTCTGCGCTGCCCCTGCGCCGAGCTTATACAAGACCAGCAAGTAGCATTCGCACAACGTCGGGTAGGCAACCGTGACCCCGACACCCTCCGAGTTCAACCGCCTGATATCCCCTTGCGCCCGCTCATGGTGGTCGTCAGGAGGGTCCGCGGCGGCGTAGAGCGGCCCCGTATCGGCCAGCACCGTTCCGCTCACTTTTCGGCGGCCTCGGCCAGGTACCTGTCGTGCTCCGAACTGACGTCTTTACTCCCACTACCGCGCCTGTTCGGGGTGATGCCGAAAGACCGCCCCGACGAAGGCGGTAAAAAACCCCGCTTCTCCAGGTACTCCCGGAGCGCAGCCTGTATCAGCGCGGTAAGAGGTAAAGGTAAATCCTGAGAACGCCGGTAAGCCTCCAGCGCCTCTTCGAGCTCGTCAGGCAGCGTGATGGTCGCCCGCTTCATATCTCCAATCTATCACCTTTGGTGATGTAGGTGAATGTGGTGATGCTATTACGATCCCAAGCTTCGTGGGCCGGATCTCACGTTTCGCGTGCGAACCTCTCCAACGCTTGGACGAACCTCTCGACCTCTTCTTCGGTGTTGTACGGGGCGAGGCCGGCGCGGATGAATCCACCGCTGTTCCCAATGCCGAGCTTTTCGGCGAGCGTCGAGGCGTAGAAGTCGCCGGCGGCTATAAAGAAACCGTGCTCCAGCATCCGAGCGCAGACTTCATCAGGCGCCTTTCCCTGTACTGTGAAGGCGATGGTTGGGGTCTTACGGACACCATCAGGGGCGGCGTAGAGCTTTATGCTGGGGAGCTCCCTTAGTGCCGCGCGGAACTTCGTTGCCAGGTCTGCCTCGTTCTCTTCGATGGTTTTCATGGCGCTCGTGAGTTTCTCCCGCTGAGAGGTGCCTTCGCCCAGGGAGGAGATGAAGTCGAGGGCGCCCTTTACGCCGGCGATCCCCTCGTGGTTCTGGGTGCCGGTCTCCAGTTTGTCTGGGATGTGATCCGGGGCCGGGTCGAGCCTGTAGACGCCCATCTTCTCGAATAGATCGCGCCTTATGGCCGTCACGCCTACGTGAGGGCCGAAGAACTTGTAGGCTGAGCAGGTGATGATGTCGGCCCCTATTGCATCGCGGTCCAAGGGGATGTGAGGGGCCGCGTGCACCGCGTCGACGGCGACGAGGGCACCTGCGCTGTTGGCTTTCTCGGCGACGGCGGCCACGTCGTTTATGGTACCGACCGCGTTCGAGGCCATGCCCACTGCTACGAGTTTCGTCCTTTCGTTGATGTTCCGCTCCAGGTCGTTCTGGTCGAGGGTGAGGGTTTCGGGATCTACCCTGACCCAGCGCACCCTCGCCCCCTGCTCTGCGGCGGCGATGAGCCAGGGGTCCACGTTGGCGCGGTGGTCGATCTCTGTGACGACGATCTCGGAGTCTTCGTCCCAACCACGGGCGAGGGCGCGGGAGATCTCGAGGGTCAGGGTGGTCATGTTGGCCCCGAAGGCGACCTCATCTGGCGCGGCCCCGAGGAAATCCCCCGCCGCCAGGCGGGTGTCGGCCAGGATCTCCTCGGTCTCCGTGCTCGTCGGGAAGACACCGTGAAGGTTCGCCCCGCCGCGCTCCATGTAACCCGTGATGGCCTCGATAGCCTGCCGCGCCACCTGTGAGCCACCAGGCCCGTCGAAGTAGATGACGCCGCGGCCGTTGTGCCTCCGGCCGAGCGCCGGGAATTGTTCGCGGACGGCCCGTACGTCGAACGTACGCTGCATCGATCCTCCCACCTCGAAACCTCCTCGTGCCCGGCGAGTTTACATCAGGCGGGCGCGGACCGGAGGCGGATGCTAACGTACACCCTGGAGTGGATTCGGGGTAAGGAGGTCGTTTTGTCGAGGCGTGTGATCAGTAGTCCCAGCCTGCCGGCGCCGATGCGTGGGGGTGCGTTCTCAGCGGGTGTCGAAGCCCCTGCGGGGCGCACGGTCTACGTCTCTGGGCAGGTCTCGATGGACGCAGAAGGGAACCTTGTCGGAGAGGGAGACATAAAGCGCCAGACGGAGACGGTCCTGGAGCACGTGAAGACCGTGGTCGAGGAGGCCGGTGGCGGGATGGAAGACATAGTCAAGGTAACGGTCTTCATAACAGACATGGGGCTCTACGATGAGATCCACGAGGTCAGGAGGAGGTACTTCGAAGAGCCATATCCAGCGTCCTCGATGGTCGAGGTCTCCGCCCTCATAGACCCCAGGCTCCTCATCGAGATCGAAGCCGTTGCGGTGATCGGGTAGAGGGCACTTGGCAACATAGCCGGTGGGCGCGGGCTCCTATAGAATCCAGACACGGGGTTTTGGTGTGGGGTGCCCACGAAGATCGTAGGGACGTCAGGGGGATTACTTTGCCGCTCGACTACACGTATCGCATTCAGTTGCCGCACCGTCCCGGCTCGCTCGCCAGGGTGGCAGGGACGATAGCCGAAGGAGAAGGCCTGATCGGCGACGTGAACACCATTAGCGTCGGACGGGTCGCCTCGGTACGCGAGATCACACTGGAGGTCAGAGACAGGGACCACGCAGAGAACATCGAAGGGATGCTAAATACACTCCCAGGCGTCGAGGTCCTGTGGGCGCGCGACAGGGCGCTGCTCCGGCACGAGGGCGGGAAACTCACCATCGAGTCGACCCGGCCTGTCAGGACGGTGCAGGACATGCGCGACGTCTACACCCCTGGGGTCGCGCGGGCGTGTGTGGCCATCTCCGAGGACCCTTCGCTCGCCGGCGAGCTGACCATGATCGGACGCAGCGTCGCGATCTGCACGAACGGCACGCGGGTCCTGGGGCTTGGAGATATAGGACCCGTCGCCTCGATGCCCGTGATGGAGGGGAAGGCCGTCTTCTACCACCAACTAGCCAACGTCTCTGCGATGCCGATACTCATCGATACGAAAGACGTCGATGAGTTCGTAGAGACCGTCATGCGCATAGCGCCTACGTTCGGCGGCATCCACCTCGAGGACATCTCGGCGCCGGAGTGCTTCGAGATAGAGTCCCGCCTCATAGAAGCTCTCGACAAACCAGTGATGCACGACGACGTCCACGGCACGGCCGTCGTGACTCTTGCCGCCGTGCTCGTCGCCTGCCGCCACGCTGGGCTGACGCTCGAGGAGGAGGTGGTAGGCCAGATCGGGCTCGGCGCCGCGGGGTTCGGGATCGCCGCCCTTCTGGTCGATGCCGGCGCAAAGCGCGTGCTCGGCTCTGACCCTAACCCACTCTCCCACGATCGCGCCCACGCGAAAGGCATCGAGATATCAGAGATGGAGGCGGTCATGCGGGAGGCCGACGTCGTCGTGGCCACAACGGGGAGAGCCGGTCTCATAGACCCAGCCATGGTGCGTGAAGGACAGGTGATACTGGCCCTCACCAACCCGTACCCCGAGATCGATCCCGACGCGGCCGTCGAGGCCGGCGCCGCCTTCGCCGCAGACGGAACGAGCGTAAACAACGTGCTGGGCTACCCCGGCATCTTCCGCGGAGCCCTGCTCTCGGGGGCAGAGGAGATCAACCTTTCCATGAAGCTCGCCGCAGCCGAGACGATAGCCTCCCTGGCCACAGGGTCCGAACTCGTCCCCGAGGCCCTCGACTCGCAGGTGCACGAACAGGTCGCAGACGCCGTGAGAGAAGCCGCAATACAAAGCGGCATCGCCCGCCTCGACAAGGCGCCTATGGGCCTGTAGACAGTGCCCCAACCCCTCATGCTGACGTCCCAATGAAACGTTCGTGCATCAGGCTCGCCAACTTATGACAAGATGCGGCAAAAGTCGGTAGACGTATGGAGGAAGTTTGTCTATACTGTATTTGTGAGGAGTGAAGACGGTGTATCCGAGGTAGCCGGTGGCCGGCGTCGGCTAGTCGAGGACCGCGTTCAGGCTGAGATCATGCATCACGTAAGGGCGATGGACCGTCCTGTATCGCGCTCTGAGATGACGGATGAGTTGGGCGTCAGCAGGAGCAAGATCTCCATGGAGGTGGGGCGGTTGATCGAGGCCGGACTGCTCGCCGAGGACGGCCTGGCCAAGTCTGAGGGTGGACGTCGCTCCTCGCTGTTGCGCATCCCCCGTACGGCCGGCTTGATAGCCGCTGTCGACCTCGGCGCCACTTCCACAGACGTCGCCCTGTCCACCCTTGGCGGCGAGCTCCTGGTGCACCGCGGGGAGCCTGGGGACGTCAAGGACGGTCCGCGGAGTGTGCTCGACAGGGTCAAGGAACTGCTTTCGGAGCTACTCGCGGAGCAGGGGGCTGATGCGCAGGACGTCCTGGCCATAGGTGTTGGGGTTCCTGGACCCGTGGAGCACGCCTCGGGGGTTTTGAGGAGCCCGCCGATCATGCCCGGTTGGGACGGTTTTCCCATACGTGCGGCGTTCGCCGGCGAGTACGATGCCCCCGTGTTCGTGGACAACGACGTGAACGTGATGGCGCTGGGCGAGCATAGGGACGGCGTCGGCAAAGGCGAAGACAACGTGCTCTTCGTCAAGATAGGCACGGGCATCGGCGGCGGCATAATCGCGGACGGGCATCTGCAACGCGGCAGCCAGGGGTGTGCCGGGGACATAGGGCACATCTGCGTGGACCCTGACGGGCCGGTCTGCTCGTGCGGCAACAAAGGATGCCTCGAAGCTATGGCCGCCGCTCCCGCAATCGCCGCCAAAGCGGAGCGGTGCGCGGAGGAAGGCCTCTCTCCGTTCCTGCGGGAGGCCTTCGAGCGGCGTGGCGCGCTCACCGCAAGGGACGTCGGCGAGGCGGCGTCCCTCGGAGATTATCATGCGCTCCAGATCATCAGGGAGTCGGGGCGGCTCGTGGGACAGGTGCTGGCCACCCTCGTCAGCACGCTCAACCCTTCCCTCATCGTGGTCGGGGGAGGCGTGGCGAATATCGGCAACTCGCTTCTGGCGGAGATCCGGAGTACCGTCTACCTCCGCTCACTGCCCCTCGCCACCCGCAACTTGCCGATGGTCTTGAGCGAGCTGGAGGGGACAGCGGGCGTTACTGGGGCTAGTGTCCTAGCGGCGGAGGGAGTGCTGCAGATGACGAGGGTAGGCTAACGCGGCTTAGACGCGGCGTCGTGGAGACGCTCGTGAAGGCAAAGTGACAAGGAGGAGAGCGTGCGGAAGACGAGAAGGGCGGTCAGCCGGGGGGAGTTCCTGAAGCTGGGTGGTGCGGGGCTCGCGGGCGCGGCTTTGCTAGGCGCCGCGGGCTGCGGCGGGAGCTCGAGTAACGAAAAGGTTATCAGGATGTTCGTCGGTACGGCGGAGACGGCGGCCCTGGAGAGGGAGTCGATCAGGCTCGTCGAGAGGTTCGATCAGGAGAACCCGAAGTACACGGTGGAGCGCGAGTCCATACCGCCCGACCAGGTCCGTGAGGTTATCCAGACCAGGCTGCGCTCCGAGCAGCCCCCCGACTTCTTCGGCTACGACACCGGCCCGGGCTTCGCCGGCGTTCTGGCGGAGGCGGGGCTGCTGTACCCCTTGGACAAGGCTACGAGGAAAACGGCTGGAAGATCTACGACTGGGCCAAGCAGCGGGCCACCTACGGCGGCAAGACCTACGGGGTCCCGAGCCAGGTCGAGCAACTGATCGTCTACTACAACAAGGACCTAGTTTCCGAGGTGCCGAAGACCCTGGATGATCTCCGGGCGATGGCCGAAGACCTCAAGGGACAGAACAAGATCCCGTTCGGCTTCGGCGACTCCGAGCAGTGGCCCGCGGGTCACCTGTACAGCATCGGGATCAGCAACCTCCTGGGCAGGGAAGGGCTGGACAACATCCTGTACGGCGAAGGCCGCTGGGACATCCCGGAGGTGGAGGAGGCGATAGAGCTCTTCTTCCGGGACTTCGTGGAGAACGGTTACTATCCTGAGGGCGTCAACGCCATTACGTACGAGGACGCCAACACTTTGTTCTACGCTGGGAAAGCCGCCATGAACATGACGGGCACCTGGCTCGTCTCCGAGATCGTCGAGACCGTCCAGGACTTCGAGGTCGGGTTCTTCCCGTTCCCGTCCATAGACGGCTCCGGCGTCTCACCGCCGGCGGGTGTAGGGGCGGGCTCGTTCATAGCCGCGGACGCCAAGAACCCAGAGGGTGGCATCGCCCTCATGGATTTCTACCAGCAAGAAGACACTGCCCGCACGGTTATGGAGACGACCAAGACCATTCCGGCGCATCCGGTTGACACCAAGGGGCTTGATCTCCCCGAGCTGTTCAAGCAGGTTCTAGACGACCTGTCGGAATCTACGGAGGCGGGATCCTTCGGCTACAACATCGACGTCCTGACCCCGCAGAACTACAACGAGGTGATGTTCTCCGGCTTCCAGGAGGTCTTGAACGGCACGAGGTCCGCGTCCGAGCAGGCCACGATGTTGCAGGAGGCCTGGGCGAAGGCCAAGAAGCAAGGCAAGATAGCCACGCAGGAATAGGAAGGAGATCGGAATGCAAGCCGGGATGGAAGGCGGAGCCACACGGGTGACCCGGCCCAAACGGGGCTTCGTCGAGCGTCATCTGTACGTACCGCCGCTGCGCCGTCAGCAACTCTACTACGCGATCGTGTTCATCTCGCCCGCGCTGGCCCTCTACCTCGTCTTCATGCTCTATCCCTTCCTGACCACGATCTACCTCAGCCTCACCAACTGGAACGGCGCCACGGCGAACAAGGACTTCGTCGGGCTCTCGAACTACGCGAGGATGTTCGGCGACGGGGCAGTCCTCCAGGCGTTCTGGAACAACGCCGTTTGGGTAGTCGTCGGGACGGCAACCCCCGTGATCATCGGGCTTTTCCTGGCAATCATCCTCTGGAGCGGGGCCCGCGGGTCCCTCTTCTTCAGGACCGTCTACTTTCTCCCATTCGTGCTTCCGCTGGTCGTCGTGGCCATCGTGTGGCAGTGGATCTACCATCCCATCTTCGGCCCGCTGAACAGGTTCCTCAACAGCATCGGGCTCGAGCAGGTCAGCCGCGGCTGGTTGGGGGAGCCGGGGACGGCGCTGTACGCGGTTCTGATCTCGGCCATCCCCGGCGCCGTCGGGTTCGTCGTGGTCGTGCTGTTCGCGGCCCTTCAGAGCGTGGACGTGAGCCAGGTGGAGGCTTCCATGTTGGACGGGGCCAGCTGGTTCCAGCGAGCCTGGTACATCATCATCCCGCAGATCGCCCCGGTGATCACGATGGTGACGTCCATCACGCTCATCGGCGGCTTCGCGGTTTTCGACAACGTCTTCGTAATGACCGGGGGAGGACCGGGGCACGCCAGCGAGGTGCTCGCCACGTACACGTACAGCTCGGCGTTCCAGCAGAACCAGGCGGGCTACGGCTCCGCGCTGGCGATGCTGATCACCGTCCTGTCCCTGGTCTCGGCGGTCGTGTTCGTCCGACTAAGGGAGCGCCAGAGAAATGACTGAACCGCGACAAGGAATAGCGTCCACCGCCTCCACCGGCGCACCGAGACGATGGGTGGGCTCCGCCGTCAAGTACGTGGTGCTGCTGCTGTTCGCCCTCCTCAGCCTGTACCCGCTGCTCCTGATCGTCTCTACTTCCCTCAAAGACCCGCTGGACGTGACCGCGAACCCGTTCACGCTGTTCAGCTCATTCAACCCCATCAACTTCTACGACGCGTGGACGCTCGGGGGCTTCGGCGGGTACTTCTGGAACACCGTCGTGATCACGGGCATCACCGTGGCCGGGGTGGTGGCCCTCTCGTCGCTGGCCGGCTACGGCCTGGCCCGCTTCCAATTTCCCGGAAACAACCTCATCTTCTTCGTGTTCATTCTTGGGCTAATGATCCCGTTTTTCTCGGTGATGATCCCGCTGTTCTACGAGCTGAGGGACCTGGGTCTTTTGGGCACGAAAGCCGCGGTCATTCTTCCCGCCATAGCGGGCGCCAGCGGGTTCGGCGTGCCCTTCGGCGTGTTCCTGATGCGCTCTTTCTACATGGACCTGCCCGAAGACCTCGCCGACGCCGCCCGCGTGGACGGGTGCAACGAGTTTCAGGCTTTCTGGCGCGTGATGCTCCCGCTGTCGGCCCCGGGCGTGGCGGTGCTTGCGGTGCTGGTCTTCTTCCAGACCTGGAACAACTTCGTGCTGGCCCTGGTGTACTTGCAGGGGTCGGACAACCAGATGCTCGCCACCGGGCTCTACCTGTTCGCGGGCGGGCGGTCGGGGGAGTACGAGCTTCTGGCCGCCGCAAGCCTGATAATGACCGTCCCCGTGCTGATCTTCTTCCTGATCTTCCAGCGGTTCTTTATCAAAGGCCTTACGACCGGCGCCTTGAAGGGATGAGGCGTGAAGCTGGCGTGCCAGGAGCAGCTACTCCCGGGCGAGAGCATCCTGGAGAAGTGGGAGTTCGCCGCCTCAGCAGGCTTCGACGGCATCGAGCTGCAGGGGACAGATGGCTGGCGCGGGCGGCTCGACGACCTGAGGGCCGCGCGGGAGAAGGGCGTCGTGTTCTCCAGCGTGTGCGTGATCTCCGACCGGTTTATCGGGGATTTCGAAGAGGAGCGCTGCCGCGAGGCCATAGAGCACATGAAGCACCTGCTGTCGGGAATAGCCGAGCTAGGTGGGAGGGGCGCGATCACACCCGCAGCCTTCGGCCTCGCCACCAGGCGCCTCCCCCCCTTCGAGGTGCCCCGCACGGAGGAAGAGGACCGTCGTGTTCTGCTGGAAGCTCTGGAGGAGCTTGGCGAGCACGCGGAGAGCGTGGGGTCGCTCGTGCTGCTCGAGCCGCTCAACCGCTACGAGGACCACATGCTGAACCGCGTAGAGCAGGCAGTCGAGCTGTGCGAGGCAATCGGACGTCCTTCCATCAAAGTTATGGGCGACCTCTTCCACATGAACATCGAGGAGGACGATCTCGACGAAACCATTCGCCGGGCGAACGGCCACATGGCCCACGTCCATCTCGCCGACAGCAACCGCCTCCAACCGGGCGCGGGGCACACCGACTTCGCCGGGGCCTTCGGGGCGCTGCGCGACATCGGTTTCGACGGCTACATGGCGATGGAGTGTGGTATCAGGGGCAACGCCAGGGAGGTCCTCCCCGAGGTCGTCCGACACCTGCGGTCACGGATGGGGTAAGCGAAACCGTATGGAGACTCCGTTGCCTTTCACGGGGCGCCATACGTCGATACTCCGTCAGCGCACCAGCGGGCCTTGCCTTTCTGTAGTAGAGGGTGAAGACTCTTCGATCTCGGGCCAGCCGGAGCGGTACACGGTCTGGTCCATGAGCATCGGTCGTTTGGGCGCCTCGGTACCCGGGTTGTAGCGGTCGTCGGGGTCTATGGCATGGTAGAAGATCCAATCCCTCCCCGCTTCGTCCCTGACGACGGAGTTGTGACCTGTACCTTCCCACCGGTCGTTCTGCTGCAGGATCACGCTGCCGCCGAACTCGCCCGTCACGTCGGCCTTCTTCTCGAACGGGCCCGTGGCGCTGCGCGAGCGGGCGACCATCACCGCGTAGTTCACGGGAGCGACGCAGCAGTTATCGCCCGAATAGAAGAGGTAGTAGTAAGGGTCTCTGTAGACGACGAACGTGCCCTCGATCAGGCGCTCGTACTGCTGCAGGCCGCTGGGGTAGATCAACTCTTTCGGGCTTGACCCCGGCGCGAAGCTCACCCGGTCCTCCACAAGCTCCTGCACCATGATCGGCGAGCCGTCCGAACCCCAGTACAACAGGCGCTTGCCCGTCTTCGGGTCGTCAAAAGGCATTGGGTCTATGTTCACGAAGCCGTCACCGCACCGCAGCGGCTCGTCTTCGGGGTCGAACGGGCCCTCGGGCGACTCGGACGTTGCCACCCCGAGGCACATGCCCTCGGTGCCGTCGCGGATGCCCGAGAAGTACATGTAGTACCTGCCTTCCGCCTCGATGACGCCCGGTGCCCAGAAGTCGCGGGTGGTGTCGGACCACTCCGGCTTCTCGGGCATGGCGTCAGGAAGTAGCTCCCAGTCCACGAGATCCTTCGACGCGCTACCTGGATGTACGCCAGGCGTTTGTAGGTCAGGTGCTCCGTGGAGTATGCGTAGTAGAAGCCGTCGCTGGCCCTTATGACGTGCGGGTCCGCGAAGTCCCAGCGTATGACGGGGTTCGTGTATTCAGCGCGTTGGGTAATGCCAGGCAACGCGGCACGTACGGAAGGTATGGCGAGTAGAACCACCGCGAGCAAGATAGCCAGTGCCGCCAGCGGCACGACGGCGCGCCACCTAGCCATTGTTGGCCTCCACGGGTCTGAGCGAGCCTGCGGTCTGGATCAGATCCTCCCTCAACAGACCCGACATGATTACCAGCGTCTCGCCTCTCTGTACGTAGAGGCACCTCTTTCTCCCTGATCATGCCCCACCAGGCGTCATCGGCCCCTTCTACCTCCGCTGGTTCGTCCTCCAGTTGGGGGTCTACGTCTACGTGCGCCTGCCTTACGAGTAGACCGTTCCCATACTCGGCGGCGAGCGGGCGTGAGCTATCTCCGGGGATGCCACGGACCGTCAACTCGGGTATTGCGCCTCCTGGCACGTAGGTTGGCTCGAAGGTATCTGTGCGGGCGAGTTCGGCGGCCTTCCGCCACCCGCTTACCTGTTGTTCTCTCGGCAAGTCCGAGTCGGCTGGAAGCGTATTCTCGATGGACGCGAGCGCCACTACGAGCAGACACACTTCCGCCGCAACGATCAATAACAGTGCTATGCGCAGCGCCCTCACATCCCTGGTGCTGGGCCGGTCTATCCCTTGAGGCCCACGCTGGCGATACCGCCGATCAGCTTGTCCTGGGCGAAGAAGTAGACCACGAGCACGGGTAGTATGACGATGAGGTTCGCCGCCATTACCTCGTTCCACTTCGTGCCGACCTTTGTACCAGCCTGGCGAGGGCGAGTGCTACGGTGAACTTCTCCGGGTCGTCCAGATAGATCAGGGGCCCGAAGAAGTCGTTCCAGGTCCCTATGAACTGGAACACGGCGGCGACCGTCAACACCGGCACGCACAGAGGCATGATTATCCGCCAGTAGATCGTCCAGTAGCCGGCGCCGTCCACGCCGCGCGGCCTCGTCGAGCTCGATAGGGATGGAGCGCATGTACTGGCGCATCAGGAAGATGAAGAAGGCGTTGCCGGCCCACGCCGGGACCCACAGCGGGTAGTAGGTACCGTACCAGCCGATCTGATAGAAGAGCAGGAACTGGGGTATGAGCAACACTGGCGCCGGCAGTAGCATCGTGGCTATCAGGAACGTGAAGAGCAAGTTCTTGCCGCGAAACCGCAGCCGCGCGAAGGGGAACGCGATCAGCGAGGAGGAGAGCACCGCCCCTGTCACGGTCATGACCACGAGGAAGAGGCTGTTTGCCGTGTAGCGGATGAATTCCTCTTTGAAGAGGGCGTCCCTGAACGTCTGCCAGTGCCAGTACTCCGTCGGGAACCACTCCGGCGGGAAGGTAAAGACCGGCGCCGTGTCCGGCTTGAGCGCGGCCGTGAGCATCCAGCCCACCGGCAACAGGACGAACAGACTCGCCAGGATGAGCACGGCGTACACGAACACCGCGTGCATTATCCGCGGTAGACGCGGGAAACGCGGCAACGGCGGGCCGACGCCGGTCCTCCCTTCAGTGTTGCTCTGCGGTGCGCTACGCTGCGCGGCGCGTGCCATCGTCCTAGTCCTCCGACTCGTAGAAGACGAAGCGCCGCTCGAGCCTGATCATTATGATGACCATGAGCACGCCGAGGATCGTGAGTATCCACGCGAGCGCGGTGCCGTACCCCATGAACCCCTGTACGAACGCCACCCGGTACAGGTAAATCATGTAGAACAGCAGCGAGTTGTCGGGTCCGCCCCCACCTGTGCCGCCGGTAAGCACGAACAGAGGACCGAAGAACAGCAGCGAGCCTATGATCGCGTTCAGGAGCAAGAAGAAGATCGTCGGGGAGAGCATCGGCAGCGTGATGTGCCGGAACTTGTGCCAGGCCCCAGCGCCGTCTATGGTAGCCGCCTCGTAGAGGTGTGGCGGGACGTTCTGCAGGCCCGCGAGGTAGATGATCGCCATCCCGCCAACCGTCCACAACTCCATCAGTATGACCGCCGGCATCGCCCACCGCGGGTCCTCCAGCCAGTACGGCGGGTTGCTCCACGCCGAGCTCGATCAGCACGTAGTTCACGACGCCCAACTCAGGGTTCAGGAGTTGCAACCATAGGACCGACACGGCCACCCCGGAGACCACGGAGGGGATGAACAGGATCGTGCGGAACACGTTCATCCCGAAGTACTTCTGGTTGAGAAACAGCGAGATCACCAGCCCGGCGACCAGTAACAGCGGCGTGCTGAGCAAGATCCACTTCATCGTCACGAAGAGAGTCTTGTAGAAGAAAGCATCCCTCGTGAACATGTAAGTGTAGTTCTCGAGGCCGACGAACTGCGGCTTGCTGGCGCTGATCAGGCGCCTGTCGGTCATGCTGACGTACAGCGAGTACACCAGGGGAACCGCGAGGAAGAGGAACAGCCCCGCGAACCAGGGCAACAGGAACAGGAAGGCTACCCGCTCTTCCTGCACGGCGGCGGCGCTCCTGCGCGGTGGGGCCTGCGCTACCTCCTGTTTGCCCAACTGCTGTGACGGCATGCTCATCTCGGCACCTCCGGCGTGTTCGTCTCCTCGCCCCTCGCGCACGGCCGGATCGTACCGCCCTGCTGGCGCCTCTCAAGCAAGCGCCTCCCAGTCCTTCCAGGCCCGGTCGAGGATCGGCTGCGTCTTCTTCGCTCGGCATCGAGCAGCGGACCGGCTTCGGTCTCGCCCTGGACGGTCATCTTGTTGTATAGCTCGGCGGGTTCCCACGCGCCTTCGGGCATCGGAGGGACGAACACCTGCGTCTTCGCCCCAGCCTCGAGCACCCGTCAGGTACTCCTGCTTGGTCGGATCTCCCGCGCCGTAGTTGACCTCTCTTGCTACCTTGTCGAGAGCGGCGGGTCCGCCGACACCTCTGGCCTGATGCGCTGCGCCTCGGTCCCCATGAACTGCAGGAACGTCAGCGCCGC
>CAWEHD010000025.1:0-98077 GCA_963808845.1 uncultured Rubrobacteraceae bacterium | reverse complement strand
CAGTCTTGCCGATGGAATGTTGGAACCGGCTTTTTCACGAATCCCCTCCTCTAGACTGCTGAAGGTCACTGCGGAGGAGGGTACGAATGGCAATGCATAAGATAGAACCGAGAAAAGAGACCTTGCACGGCGCCTGCCCCGGCTCTGAGCATAGACCCCGGGGACACGGTCCTATTCAGTACGCTTGAGTCAGGATGGGGACTGGAGCCATCGGGGGAGAATGGAGAGCGCCGCCACTTCGAGGACTTTCGCCCCGAGTTGCGCGGCGACGGGCACGCGCTCTGCGGTCCCGTTGAGGTACGAGGTGCCGAGCCAGGCATGACTCTCGAGTTACGCGTCGTCGACGTGCGGACAGGAACCTGGGGCAGAACGGTAGCAGGACGGCCACATCAAGAGGAGTTGAACCAACGACTTGGCGTGGCCGACCGCCAAGAGGAGTTGATTTGGATGCGGATCCCGACGCCCTCGTAGGACGCGACCAGTACGGACACACCGTCGCCTTGAGACCTTTCATGGGCGTCATGGGGATGCCCCGGACGAGCCGCCGCGTACTACCGGGGGCAATATAGACTGCAAGGAGCTAATGCCAGGCAGCTCGCTCTTCCTGCCCATCGCAGTCCCCGGGTCGCTCTTCTCAGTGGGCGATTGCCACGCTATTCAGGGAGACGGAGAGAGTATGCCAGTCCGCCATAGAGTGCCCCGTGGAGCTCTTATTCGGCCTCGATCGACACCTGGCACTGGCCAGCGTGGCTGTGGACTTCCGCGTTTCCCAGGTGGTCAACGGCGCAAAAGGCGTGCATGCTGTGCTGCCGCGCGGCTCGATCAGGTGACAAGCAAATTTTCTCGCGACCCGAACAGCCGCAGGATACACCGGTATCAGGCGCTGACGTGCACTTCCACGGTGGAGCGTGGGACGGGGCGGATGCCGAGAATCTCCAGGGCGGTTCGGGCCGCGGTCTGCTCGCTCTCTTTTATGGAGCTGCCTTCACCGGTCGCGACTTCCTTTCCGTCCACGGAGACCCTGGAGGTGAAGCTCGGCCGGTGCGCCGGTCCCTGCTTGGAGATAACCCGGTACGTAGGCCTGAGCCCGTCTGCCTGCAGACTCTCCTGCAGGAGAGTCTTCCAGTCACGCAGCTCGTCGGTATCGACCTCTGCGGGATTGAAGATCTCATCCAGCGTCCGCAAGACCAGGTCCCTGTCTATAAGGTAGGCGGCTCCGATTATGGCCTCGACGGTATCGGCGATGACCGAGTCGTTTATTACGGAGCTCTCGATGATCTCCTCTATACCCTCGCTCCGGCCAACCATTGCGAGAAACGACTTCCTGCACCAGATGGGCCCTGATGCGCGTGAGATCCCCCTCCAGTAGCTCGGGGTAGCCGTGGAAGACGAGCTCGGCGACGCGGCTGTTCAAAACCGAGTCCCCGAGAAACTCCAGCCTCCCGTTCGATTCGTAAGGGTCGGCGACGCTCGGATGGGTCAATGAGCGCTGCCTGAGAGGTTCTGGAAGGATCGCTATGAGGTCTCTTATAGACATCTCGTTCTCTATTCTACACTTGTAAATGCGATCACGACATTATGCCCACCGAATCCCATCGAATTGGAGATGGCGACTTTGAGGTCAGGGGCCTCGATGGGCTCGCTTCCGACGTAGTTGAGCTCTTCGCAATCTTCTGCCAGGTTCTCCAGGTTGATCGTCGGTGGGACGATCTTGTGCTTTAGTGCGAGGGCGCACATGATGCCTTCGGTGGCGCCGACGGCCCCGAAGGAGTGCCCCGTCATCGACTTCGTGCCGGACACCAGGGCGTGCGGCACTACCCTGGATATCGCCTTCGTCTCTGGTCCGTCTCCGGTCGGGGTGGCTGTGGCGTGGGCGTTGACGTGGCCCACGTCTTCGGCGGCGATCCCGGAATCCTCGAACGCGTGGATCATCGCCCGCTCGACGCCGCGGCCGTCCTCGTCCGGGGCGGTCACGTGGTAGGCGTCGGTCGTGCGGCCGTAGCCGGCGACGGCGGAGACCGGTTCGGCGCCCCGGCGCTCGGCGTGCTCCTCGCTCTCGAGGACGAGGGCCCCGGCGCCCTCGCTCATCACGAAGCCGTCGCGGCCCTCGTCGAAGGGGCGGCTCGCGCCGGCGGGGTCATCGTTGCGGCGGCTCACGGCCCTTATCGCGCAGAAGCCAGCCATCGAGAGCGGCGTTATCGGAGCTTCCGAGGAGCCGGCGATCACCACGTCGGCGTCTCCGCGCCGGATCAGCTCGAGTCCCTCAGCGATCGCCTCCCCTCCCGTGGCGCAGGCAAGGACAGGACACTGGCTCGGCCCCGTGGCGCCGAGCACGATAGCGAGTTGCCCGGCCGCCATGTTTGGGACCATCATCGTGATCAGGAACGGGCTGACCCTTCCTGGTCCCCGCTCGTGCATTACCCTGTACTCGCGCTCCCAGGTCGAGAGCCCTCCGATACCGCTGCCCATCACGATAGCGACCCGCTCGGGCCTCTCGCGGATCAAGTCGACTATCCCGGCGCTCTCCGCGGCCTGTATGCCTGCGGCTATGCCGAGCTGGGCGAAGCGGTCCATCCTTCGGGCCTGCTTCTTGCTAACAAAGTCCGTCGGGTCGAAATCCCAGCACTCGCCGGCGATCCGCGAAGGATAAGGGGAGGGGTCGAAGAGCGTGATCTCCCCTATCCCGCTCTTACCGTGCAGGGCCGCATCCCAGAAGTTCTCGACCCCTGTTCCGAGGGGCGTCACGGCCCCTGTTCCGGTTATGAGCGCCCTCCCACCCGCGTCAGGGTCGGTCACGCGGCCTGGTGCTCCGTCACGTAGTCGACGGCCTCCTCGACCGTGGTTATCTTCTCGGCCTCCTCATCGGGGATCTCCATCCCGAACTGCTCCTCGAGCTCCATTATGAGCTCTACCAGATCCAGGGAGTCAGCCTCCAGATCCTCGCGGAAGGAGGCGTCGGGCGTGACGTCGCCCTCATCCACTCCCAGCCTGTCGGCGGTGATCTCCTGTATCTTGCCGAGTATCTCTTCGCGGTCCAAGCCGTCTCTCCTCTCGATGACTCTTACAAATTACTATCAACCCATCCAGCGATAGCGCGTAGTGTAAACCCAAAACGCCTTACTGCATAGTCATGCCGCCGTCGACGGCAATGGTCTGGCCGGTAACGTATCCGGCGCCTTCGCCGGCCAGGAACGCAACGACCTCAGCCACCTCTTCCGCCTCCGCGAACCTGCCCGCCGGTACCTGGCCCTTGATCCGGTCCTTGACCTCGTCGGACAGGCTGCGCGTCAACTCTGTCTCGACGTACCCTGGCGCGACCACGTTGGCGGTGATGCCACGCTGCGCCACCTCCCGCGCAACGCTCTTGGTGAAGCCGATGATCCCTGCCTTGGAAGCGGCGTAGTTGGCCTGCCCCGCGTTCCCGACGAGCCCGACGACGGAGGAAACGTTGACGATTCTTCCCCAACGCGCCCTTATCATCGGCCTCAGTGCGGCCCGCGTGCACAGGTAGGTGCCCTTGAGGTTGGTCCTCAATACCTCATCGAACTCTTCTTCCTTCATCCGCATCATCAGGTTGTCCCTGGTCAGGCCAGCGTTGTTGACGAGTATCTCGACCTTCCCCAGGGCTTCGCCCACGCCCTCGAACAGCGCAGCAACGTCTGTCGGGGTCGCGCGACGTCACCCTTGAAGATCTCGCAGAGGACCCCTGCCTCCCTGACTTCCTCGGCCACCTCCTCCGCGGCCGTGTCGTTGGAGCGGTAAGAGATCGCCACGTTCGCGCCTTCGTTCGCGAGTCGCAAGGCCACGGCGCGGCCTATTCCCCTTCCGCCGCCCGTGACGACGGCGACGCGTCCGTCCCGGATCATTCGACTTCCCCTCTCTCGGCGAAGGCGAACATGAGGTCGGCCTCACAGACCCGCTCGTCCCCGACTGTAGCCCTGCCTTTGCCCCTTCCGACTCTGCCTTTGAGGCGGCTTATCTCGACCTCCATCCTGAGCACGTCGCCGGGAAGGACCTGCCTGCGGAACCTGACGCCGTCTATCCCGGCGAAGAGCGCGAGCTTGTCCGCGTGCTCCCCGCCGGCCATGACGCCGACGGCGCCTACCTGGGCCATCGCCTCGATAATGAGGACACCAGGCATGACCGGGTAGTCAGGGAAGTGACCCTGGAAGAATGGCTCGTTCTGGGTAACGTTCTTTATGCCTACGGCCCGTACCCCGGCTTCGAGCTCCTCGATCCTGTCGACCAGCAGGAAGGGATAGCGGTGAGGGATGAGGTCCCGGATCTGCGCCGGCCCGAGCGGCGCCTTCACGAGAGCACCTCCCTGGCCGTCCGTCCCTCGACGTCTTTTCTCTTGAAGTCCCGCAGCATCCTTGTCAGAGTCCCGTCCTCCCCTGCCTCGAAGATCTCACGCACCCCCAGATCCAGCAGTCGCTCTACCACGGCCACCCACCGCACGGGGGAGAGCATCTGCTTCCGCAATGCCTCGCGCACCGCGTCCGCCGTCGTCAACAACGCCCCATCCGTCGCCCCGACCATCGGTATCTCCGGTTCTTCCAACTCTACTCCTCGGAGAAGCTCGTCCATCTCCCGCGCAGCCCCTTCCATGAGCGGCGAATGGAAAGCCCCTGATACCTCGAGGGGCACCTTCCTCCCGCGCACGCGTTCGGTCACTCTCTCGATGGCATCCATCTGCCCCGAGACGACGGTCTGGCGCGGGGTATTGAAGTTCGCCGCGACGACGATGCCGCTCGGCCTCCTCGGCAGCCCTTACGACCTCGTTTGGGTCTGCGCCGATCAAGGCAACCATCCCTCCGGGATTCTCCCTCGACGCCTCGTTCATCAGGCGATCCCTCTCGGCCACGAGCCTTACACCGTCAGCGAGACCGAGGCTCCCCGCCGCGTGGGCCGCAGCGTATTCTCCGAGCGAGTGGCCAGCCACCACGTCGGGCTCTATCCCGGCCTCCCGCAAACGGTAGAGAAGGTCGACGGAGCCGGCGAATACCGAGAGCTGGTAAGGCACGGCTGTGGCGCCGACATAGTCGAGCACGGCGTCGCGGGCGGAGCCGGTGATCTCCCCTCCTGCGGTGCCCTGCCCAGGGAAGACAATGGCCCGTTCTATCCCGCCGCCTCACACTAGATCCTGTACAGGTTCGCAGCCCAGGTCAGGCCGAAACCGAAGCCGACGGTGATCACGTACTTTCCCGGCTCCATCGCATCGTAGATGTCAGGGTAGGAGAGCGGGATGCTCGCCGCCGAAGTATTCCCGAACCTGTCGAGGTTGATCACGACCCTGTCCTCGGGTATCTCCATCTTCCGTATCGCGGAGCGTATTATGCGTGCATTTGCCTGGTGGGGTATGACGTACTGGACCTCCTCGGGCGAGAGTCCGTTGCGGGAGAGGAGCTTCTCGACCATCTCGGGCAGTATCTTGACGGCGAACTTGAAGACCTCGCGGCCGTTCTGGAAGAGCTTCTCGTGGTCGCCAGGGTGGCCTGCCCGACCGAGCGCTGCCCCGCTGCCGTCGGCCCCGAGGATGTGGTCTACAAAACCCGAGTCCCCGTCGCCGGCGTCGAGTACGACCGCGCCGGCACCGTCGCCGAAAAGGACGGCCGTAGAGCGATCCCCAGGGTCGACGATGGTGCTCATGGCGTCCGCCCCGATGAGCAAGAACCCTTCTGGCCGCCCCAGAGTCGAGCATGGATGAAGCGACGGAGGCGGCGTAAGAGAACCCGGCACACGCGGCGGCAAGGTCCATCGCGCCAGCGCCAGGGGCCCCGATCTCCTCCCCAACCAGACAAGCGACCGAGGGCATGGACTCCGGCGCCGTCGACGTGCCGCAGATGACGAGGTCGACCGACCCGCCATCCACCCCGGCGTGCTCGATGGCCTTCCTCGACGCCTCTATGGCGAGCGTAGCGGCGTTCTCGCCCTCAGCGACAAAGTGGCGCGCTTTGATCCCGGTACGGGTCGAGATCCAATCGTCCGTGGTGTCAAGTACGCCTTCGAGGTCGCCGTTGGTGACGATCCTGCCCCCGAGAGCCCTGCCGACGCCGACGATCCTGCCGGCAGCACCGCCGTTCAAGCCGACCCGCCTTCAGACACACCTAAACTTTGCGCGGAGAGCGCCCGCTGCAATTCCCCGGTCAGGCCGGCGCCCGTGCGCGAGATACCGAGGATCGCGTTCTCGACGCCCGTGGCTTGCGAGTTCCCGTGGCCGATCACGACCGAGCCCTTTACGCCGAGCAGGAATGAACCCCCGTAGTTCTCGGGGTCCACCGTGTCCCTCACCCTGACCAGCCGCGGACGAAGGACGCTTGCGGCGAGCTTGCTGACAACATCGGCCGTCATCGCCGAGCGGACCATGCTGAGGATCTCACGCGCCACCCCCTCGGCCGTCTTGAGGACGATGTTGCCCGTAAAGCCGTCCGTTACGAGCACGTCGGCCACCCCGCGCCCGATGTCTCTACCCTCCACGTTCCCGACGAAACGGATCCCCGACTCGTCCATGAGACGGTGCGCCTCTTTGGCGAGGTCGTTCCCCTTCCCTGGCTCCTCGCCGACGTTGACGAGCCCGACCCGCGCTTCCCCGTCCAACCCGAAGTAACGTTTCGCGAGCACACCGCCAAGAATAGCGAAATTCAGGAGGTCCTGCGGCCTGCAGGAGACGGTGGCCCCGGCATCGAGTAGCAACACGGGCGAAGGGAAAGGGAGCACCGTGGCGATCGCAGGCCTGCGGCATCCCTCGATGCGTCCTATCCTGAGCAACGCCGCAGCCACCGTGGCGCCGGTGTTCCCGGCCGAGAAAAACGCGTCGGCCTCATCCTCACGAACCATCCTGGCCGCGACCGCGACGCTGGCGTCGGGATCGGCCCTCAACGTCGCCGTGGGCTCCTCGTCCATCCCAACGGCTTCCCCAGAGGACCGCAGCGAGACGTTCGCTGGGGGATCGGGGCCAACCTCGGGCTCGATGGCGTCGGGCTTCCCGACGAGCAATAACTCGTCGTGCGACAAGTCCCTGGCAGCGGAGAGGGCGCCGGCGACGACCTCCCGCGGGGCGTTGTCTCCGCCGAGGGCGTCTACCGCGATGCGCACTGGCAGACCTTATCGGGGCTTCGGTTAGATTTCCTCCACGGCGACCACCGTGCGGCCCTTGTAGTAACCGCACTCAGCGCAGACCCTGTGCGGCACGTGCGGCTGGCCGCAGTTGGGGCAGGCGACGAGGCCGGGGCCGGTGATCGCGTGGTGCGCCCGGCGCTGGTTCCTGCGCGCGCGTGATGTCTTCTTCTTTGGTACGGCCATGAGAATACCTCCTGGTTGCTACTGGCTCAAAATCCCGAGGCGAAGAGGCCGTCGAGGCCCCGCCAGCGCGGGTCTACCTCATCGCCATCACCCTCGGGCTGCACGGGCATCGTGCCAGGCGAGAAAACCTGCATCGGAACCTCGTTCGGCAGGGCCAGCTCTGTGTAGCGTGCCAGATCGAGGGTCCAGTCCTGGACGGAGACCTCGTGGTTATTCGGCCCCGAGAGGAACTCCGAGTCGCCGAACTCGAGTTCGAGCTCCGTTGGCTCGAGCGTCCTGTCGCAGGTCGTAAGCACCTTCGCCACGACCCGCACGTCGAGGTGCAGGCCCTCGGAGAGGCGGGTGACGCCTACGTCTGCCACAGCCTCCGTAACTTCGTGGTGGCGTCCGTAGAGCTCGAAAGGATCGACGGAGAACTCGGCACGCACCTCGTGGGTGTCTCCGACCTCCGCGCCGGGTCGTCTGAGGGGGATCAAGTGGTTCATGAGATTAGTCTACTACCCGTTATTGTTCCTGGACGCCCTGCAACTTGGTACGGCCGCGCTGCACGGCCTCGAGGAGCTTACCGAGGTTGTCCTCCAGGTTGGCGAGGACCTCGTCGGCGTAGTCCTCGGCGCCGAGCCGGATCTCGCGCTCGCGGCGGCGGGCGTCCTCCATGATCTCCGCGCTCCGCTTCTCAGCCCTCTTGAGGACCTCTTCTTCCGAGGTTATCTTCTCGGCCTCGTCCTGGGCGCTGCGGATGATGCGGTCGCTCTCGCTGCGGGCTTCGTCGAGCATCGCCTGGCGCTCCTTGACGATCCAGCGCGCCTGCTTGAGCTCCTCGGGTATGGTCTGGCGCATCTGGTCTATGATGTCGAAGGCGGCGTCCCGGTCGACCATCGCCGTGTTACCGAAACCGGGGAAGCTGCGGGCGTCCTCGACCAGCTCTTCCAACCTGTCTATGAGTACCAGTACGTCCATCTTCTACTACCTATCCTTCGCCTACGATCCCTGTATCTTACCGTCCTGACCGGAATATATCTGCCTCACGGTCTCGAGTACGCCTTCAGGCACGAGCCCACGCACCTCCCCGCCGAGCGACGCTATCTCCCTGACCGCGCTCGAGGAGAGGAAGCTGTGCTCGGCCGAGGCCATTATGAAGACCGTTTCGAGCTCGGGGAACATCGTCCTGTTGAGCTGCGCCTGTTCGAACTCCGATTCGAAGTCCGAGACGGCCCTTAGGCCCTTCACGATCGCCTGCGCACCCCGCTCCCTGGCGAAATCAACGAGGAGACCTTCCATCACCTCGACGGAGACGTTGTCCATCTCGGCCGTCACCTTCTCTATGAGTCGCGCCCGTTCGACCGCGGGCAGGCGAGCCTGTTTGCGGCGGTTGCTACCAACGGCAACGACCACATGGTCGAAGATCTTGGAAGCGCGCCGGATGACATCGAGGTGCCCCGTCGTTACAGGGTCGAAGCTACCGGGACAAACAGCCACGATCATTGTCAGCTCGGACCGCCCAAGTATGGTTACGAACGTGCCACCGTAGCGGCGCGTTACCCCTTTCTTGCCTCCTGCGCCCTCAACCGGAGCCTCGCCGCTCTCGATCACGACCCTTCCTCCCGGCGCGAGCAGGGAGCGTAGCCGGTGCAAGATTCCCCCGACCTCCGCCGCGATTCTATATGGTGGGTCGGCGAAGATCAAATCGAATCTTTCGCCGCGCCCGACTAGCCGCCCAAGCACCGCCTCGACCTCGCCCCCGATTACCTCTGCCCTCCCAGCGAAGCCGGTCCGCCGCAGGTTCTCGAGGATCACGTTCCGCGCCCGACGGTCCCGCTCGACGAAGACGGCCAGCCCGCACCCCCGGCTGAGGGCCTCTATCCCGAAGCGCCCGTCCCCGCGTAGAGGTCGAGGACGCTTCCGCCTTCGAAGAACTGTCCTAGAGCGTTGAACAGGCTCTCCCGCACGCGGTCGGCCGTAGGACGCACGCCCTTCGGGACGGGGGCGAGCCTGGTGCCCCTGGCCGACCCGGCGATGACCCTCAAGACCCTATTCCCTGAAGAGCCACTCGACGTCGGCGCCGAGCAGTTCACGGATCTCACGCCGCAAGGGCCTGTGGTCTGGCCGCTTTAGCGTGGGATCCCCGGCCACGAGCGCGAAAGCCTCGCGCCTGGCCTCGACGAGAACGTCGACGTCGCGCAGGAGCTTGGCGACTTTCAGGTCTGGCATGCCGCTCTGGCGGCTACCGAAGAGCGTGCCCTCCCCCCTGATGGCGAGGTCGACCTCGGAGAGCTTGAAGCCGTCCTGATACTCCTCCAGCGCCTGGAGCCGCCGTTCGGAATCGTCGGTCTTCGGGGCGCCGACCAGGAAGCACCTGGGGGGATGCAGGCCCCTGCACACGCGGCCCCTCAGCTGGTGGAGTTGGGAGAGCCCGAACCGCTCTGCGCCTTCGATCACGATCGCGCTCGCGTTCGGCACGTCGACCCCGACTTCGACGACGACGGTCGCGACGAGGACCTCGATCTCCCCTGCCCGGAACAGGGCCATGACCTCGCGCTTGTCCCTGGCCTTCATCCTGCCGTGCAACAGCCCGACCCGTAGCTCGGGGAAGATCTCGTTCGCCAGCTCCTCCCTGAGCTCCTCGGCGGCACGCACGTCTTCCAGGGCCTCGGACTCCTCTACGAGCGGGCAGATCACGTAAGCCTGCCGCCCGTCCTCGATCTCCTTCCTTACCTCCTCATAGGCCCCTAGCCGCTCCGCGGGGTCGACGGTCCTGGTCTCGACCGGCTTCCTCCCGGGCGGCAGTTCGTCTATCAGGGAGACCTCGAGGTCTCCGTAGAGCGTGAGGGAGAGCGTCCTCGGTATCGGGGTGGCCGTCATCACGAGGGTGTCAGGTGTCGTGCCTTTCTCGCGGAACACCGTCCGCTGGCCGACGCCGAAGCGGTGCTGCTCGTCCACGACGACGAGCGAGAGGTCGTCGAAATCTACGCCTCTCTGTATGAGAGCGTGCGTCCCGACGACGACGTGGGCGTCGCCCGAGGCTATCTGCTCGAGGGCAGTACGCTTCTCCGCCGCGCCCTGTGAGCCGGTAAGGATAACGACATTGACGGGCAAGTCGGCCAGGGACGCCGAGATCGAGAGGTAGTGCTGCTCGGCGAGGACCTCGGTCGGGGCCATAATGGCCCCCTGTCCTCCTGCCTCGACCGCGGTGAGGAGCGCGGCTATGGCGACCACGGTCTTGCCGCTACCGACGTCGCCTTGCAGGAGACGTCGCATCGGCTTCTCCAGCCGCATGTCGTCGAGGACCTCCCCTATGACACGCTCCTGCGCCCCTGTCAGGCCGAAGGTAAGGCTCTTCAGGAATGGGTTGAGGAGGCTCCCGTCGCCGCGATGCCTGCCGCCGACTTCGGTCCTCTCCACGCGCGCTTTGCGTGCCGCGAGACCGGCCTGAATCAGGAAGAGCTCGTGGAAGATCAGACGCCGCATCGCGGCCGTAAGACGCGCCCGCTCCGTCGGGAAATGCACCTCATGTATCGCGTCGTGCAGACCCGACAGGCCGTGGCGCACGAGCACGTCGGCGGGCAGCGGGTCGAGGATGCGGCCGGCCGCATCGAGGGCGCGGTGGATGAGCGTCCGCATCCTCCGCGCCTGTATGCCCTTGTTGACGGGGTAGACGGGGACGAAGCGTCCCGCATGGGGTCCTTCGTCGCCCGCGGGATCATCGACGACCTCGATGCTCTTCGCGACTATCTGGATGCCGTAGCGGCTCTGGACCTCGCCGGAGGCGACAACCCGCACCTCGGGGAGTAGCTGGTTGAGAAGCCAGCTCCTGCCCCAGACCGTCACGGGGATGTATCCCGTGCCGTCGTAGAGTTGCGCCGTAAAGCCTGGGGCGCGTCCCCTGACAGGCCTGCCTACGGGGCGCGTCGAGACCACCGTGCCGAAGATCGTTGCCCTCTCTCCCACGCGCAGCTCGGAGATCCTCTTCACGTTTGAGAGGTCCTCGTGGCGCGAGGGGTAGTGGGAGACCATATCGGCCAGTGAGGCTATGCCGAGGTCGCCTAGAGCGCCCTCGATCCGCGGCCCGATACCGGGAAGTTCGGTCACAGGCCTCGAACGAAGGTCAGTCAGGGTCGTCCGCGGGGGGAGTAGGGTCCCCCGCGCCTCGCCGGCCCTAAAGGTGGGCGACGCCATAGGCTCCCAGGCCGACGTGAGACCCGACGACACCGCCGATCTCAGCGACGAGCTTCACCTCGACCCCGAGCCGTTCGGCCAGCTCGGAGAGGAGCTCGGGGGCGGCGATGTGCCCGAAGTAGAGCGTGCGTCCGGCCTCCGCGGCCGGCCTGACCTCCTCGACGATGCTTGCCAGCTGCCGCTTGCGACCGCGCGTACGTTTGAATGGAACGATCTCCCCGTCTGCCACCTTCAGTACGGGCCTGACATCGAGGGCGGTGCCGAGGAGGCGCTGCGCCCTCCCTATACGCCCGCTCTTGGCCAGATACTCGAGCGTACCAACGGCGAAGAGCAAGTTCGCCCCCCCGATTGCCATCTCCGCGGCGCGTCTGACCTCTTCGAAATCACCACCCTCGTCGATACAGCGCAGGGCCTCGAGCAGGATCAAACCCGACCCCATCTCGGCGCTCCCGGTATCGAGCACGTGGACGGGGCGTTCCACCATCCCTGCCGCCTGCAGGGCCGACTCATAGGTGCCGCTGAACTTGCTCGAGAGGGTTAGCACCAGAATGTCGTCGTAGTCGGAGAGCGCCTCGTAAGCCTCGACGAAGGCACCGGGGGCTGGTTGCGCCGTCGTCGGGAAGACGTCTGAGTCGCGCAGCCGCTCGTAGAACTCCTCGTTGGACATATCCAACTTGTCCGTATACGCCTCGTCCTCGCCGAAGTGGAACGTGAGCGGGACCACCCTGACGTCGGGCCTCTCCAGGACACCGGGGGCGAGGCTCGTGGTCGAATCTGTAACTACCGCCGTGGTCACTCGGCCACCATCTGCAAAGGATATAGTGGCTGGCCACCGTCCCTCACTTCGACCTCGATGAGGTCGTCGAGATCCCTGATCCCATCGAGTATCGCCTCGAGCTCGGCGTCGGCCAGTTCCTCGCCCTTCAGTAGGGTCAGAACGTCGACGCTGTCGCCCACGATCTTCCTCGCGAGCACGAGCGCGGCGTCGCTGGCTCCACTCTCGACGGCTACGAGCTCTCCACCGAGGAACCCTATGTAAGCCCCCTCGGGAACCTCGCGGTCGCCGATGCGGGCATCACGAACAGAACGTGTAATCTCGGCGACGCGCAGGGTGTCGGAGATCTCACGCATCTCCTCGACTACCTCATCAGACTCGCCCTCAGCGTCGTATCCGACCATTACGGCGAGTCCGGCCGCTAGATTGGTCGTCGGTACGACGTGCGTCCTCACCTCTACCAGCTCGTCGACCTGCTCTGCTGTTGGGACGATGTTCTTGTTGTTGGGAAGCAGCACGACGTTTGGGGCCCCAGTCTTCTCCACCGCCCTGGCGAGGTCGGCCGCGCTCGGGTTCTCGCCCTGCCCACCCTCGATCACGACCGCCCCCATCTGCTCGAAGAGGGCGCGGTTGCCCTCACCGCGGCTGGCCGCCACGACACCGAGTCTGGCCACAGGCTTCTCCCCCGGCCCGCGGGAGCGGACCTGTGCCTCCATGTCATCGACCTTCACGCCGGCCAGGCGGCCGAAACCGCCAGCGTAGGAGAGCGCCGCGCCAGGGTCTTGCGTGTGCACGTGGACCTTGACCACATCGTCGTCGGCGACCACGAAGACGCTCCTGCCCGAGTCGTAGACATGCTCCCTGAACTCCTCCACGTCACCGTCGAAGCCATCGACGAGGAACTCCGTGCAGTATCCCCAGGCCTCTTCCTGGGCGTGGATCGCCTCCAAATCGGGCGCGGCATCCTCGTCTGCTTCGGGAACCTCGATCTCCTGCCCGGTAACGCAGGCGTAGAGGCCGTCCAGGACCACCGCAACCCCCAACCCCCCGGCGTCTACGACCCCAGCCTCTCGCAATACAGCGAGCAGCCCAGGAGTGCGGCGCACCGAATCGTGGGCCGCCAGCCTCGCAGCCCAGGCCACGGAAGGCAGGTCAGCGTTCCCTCCTTCGATCGCCTCTCGGGCCGCCAGGGCCGCATCCTTTATCACGGTGAGCATCGTCCCTTCTACCGGTTCGCGGACGGAGGCGTAGGCCCGCTCCCTCGCGCCGTCGAGCCCGGCGGCGAAGGCCCCGGCATCCAGGGAGTCTCGGTCGGCGAGCACCTCACACGCGCCCCGGATCATCTGCGAGAGTATGACCCCTGAGTTTCCCCTCGCGCCCATCAGCGCGGCCCTGGCACAGGCCCTGCTCGCCTCCTCGGGGCTATCGTAGGATCTGCCCGAAGTTTCGTTCAACGCAGACTCCAGGGTGAGCAGCATGTTCGTGCCGGTGTCCCCGTCTGGTACTGGGTAGACGTTGAGATCGTTGATCCTGGCGACCTGGGCCTTCACGGCCGCGTGGGCCGCCGCAACCATGTGGGCCACTTCTATCGCCATCTCAAGAGATCCTTCATTGCTCCTCTCGTGGGGTTTCCGGCAGACCACTCCCCGCCGTAGGAGATCGTCGACAATCTGGTACAATCACCGCCCGACGTCCGGGTACGGCTTGCGAGTCGCGTTTTCCGGGGTCCCCAAATTCGACCGGTATCCTAGCACAGGAGAAGTTTCGTGGCGAAAGTTTGTTATTCGTGCGGAAAGAAGCCAGACTTCGGCAATGCGCGCAGCCACTCGCTGAGGGCGACGCGCAGGCGCAGAGACCCGAACCTGCAGAAGGTCCGTATCCAGGAAGGGCCGACCATGCGGCGTGAGTGGGTCTGCACCTCATGCCTCAAGGGCTTCAAGGTCACGAAGGCTTCCGTAGGAGCACGCTCCGGCGTGTAAAGCATTTCAGCACTTCAGCACGCTTAGCCCTTGCGGGCTTCGCTTGTCAGCTTTTCGGCTTTTGTAGTTGCTGAAATGCTCAAATTGCAGGGTGGTCATTTACCACTCTGCAATTTGGACATGACGTCGGCCATTTCCATCGCCGAGACCGCGGCCTCGAAACCCTTGTTGCCCATCTTCGTGCCGGCGCGCTCTATAGCCTGCTCGATCGTCTCCGTGGTGATGACCCCGAAGATGACGGGCACCCCGGTCTCTAGCGCCACGTTCGAGATGCCGCCTGCGACCCCGCCTGCGACGTAGTCGAAGTGGGCCGTTGCGCCCCGGATCACGGCCCCCAGGCAAACGATGGCGTCGTAGCGGCCCGAGAGGGCCAGCTCTCTGGCGACGACGGGTATCTCGTAGGAACCTGGCACCCAGACGACGTCAACCGCCCCGGCATCGGCCCCGTGGCGCCGGATCGCCTCGATAGCCCCTTCGAGCAGAGCCTTTACGACGAAGTCGTTGAAACGCGAGGCGACGATACCGAAGGATCTCCCTTCCGCAGAGAGGTTCCCCTCGATGTGATTGACTCCCTCCACGCCTGCCTCCTACGGTAATCTTCGGATTGCTTGGACCGTCAAAGTGATCCACATCCGCTGCTGGTCCCTAGCTCTATTCCCCCAAGAATGCCTGAGACCTGAAGCCGCGGTTTGCCAGTAAGGGCGGT
Source organism: uncultured Rubrobacteraceae bacterium (assembly GCA_963808845.1). Taxonomy (GTDB): domain Bacteria; phylum Actinomycetota; class Rubrobacteria; order Rubrobacterales; family Rubrobacteraceae; genus Rubrobacter_D. The sequence goes on along the minus strand of CAWEHD010000025.1, from coordinate 83,139 downwards.
TCGCGAACCGCCCCTACTAGAACTTCTCGAAGACGTGGTTGAGCTTCTCCCGCTTCGTCTTCAGGTAGCGCTCATTGTGCCCGTTGGGCTCCATCTCGATCGGGACGCGCTCGGTGATCTCCAGCCCGAAGCCCCTCAAGCCCACGACCTTGGTCAGGTTGTTGGTAAGGAGACGGATGCGCTTGAGGTCCAGATCCTTGAGGATCTGGGCTCCGACCCCATAGTCCCTCAGGTCCGGCGCGAGGCCGAGCTTCTGGTTGGCCTCGACGGTATCCATCCCCTCATCCTGGAGATGGTAGGCCCTCATCTTGTTCAGGAGCCCGATGCCCCGACCTTCCTGCTGCATGTAGGCGATGACGCCTTCGCCCTCCGCCGCGATGATCTCCATCGCGGCCTCCAGTTGCTCGCCGCAGTCGCAGCGCAAGGAGTGGAACGCGTCGCCGGTCAGGCACGCCGAGTGGACCCTGACGAGCACGTCATCCTTGCCCTCGGGCTCGCCCATAACGAGCGCAACGTGGGTAAGGTCGTCTATCTCGTTCTCGTAGGCGCGCAGCCTGAACTCCCCGAACGGGGTGGGCAGCCGCGTCTCCACGGCGCACCTGACCTGCGTCTCGAAAGCGTGACGATACTCGATGATCTGCGCGACTGTTACCAGCTTGACGCCGTGCTCCCTGGAGAACCTCTCCAGGTCTGGGACACGGGCCATCGTGCCGTCCTCTTTCATGATCTCGCAGATCACACCGGCGGGCTTGAACCCGGCCAGCCTGGCGAGGTCGACGGCGGCCTCGGTCTGGCCGGCGCGCTGCAGGACCCCCCCCGGCTTCGCCCGTAGGGGGAACACGTGCCCGGGCATTACGAGGTCTTCCGGGCCAGTCGCCTCGTCGACGGCGACCCTGCAGGTGTGGGCCCTGTCGGCCGCGGAGATACCTGTCGTGATGCCCTCCTTGGCCTCGATCGAGGCCGTGAACGCCGTACCCATCCTCGAAGCGTTGTGCGTGACCATCTGCGGTATGTCGAGCCCGTCGACGATCTCCTCCGCCATCGGCAGGCAGATCAAACCACGACCGTGGACGGCCATGAAGTTGATGTCGTCTGCGGTTACGAGCTCGGCGGCCATGGTCAGGTCGCCCTCGTTCTCACGGTCTTCGTCGTCACAGACGATGACCATTTTGCCCTGCTTGATGTCCTCGACGATCTCCTCTATGGGACTAAAAGGCATCTCCAGCACTCCTCTCGAAGGTCGAAACTCTCTCTACCAGGCGCGGCGCGAGCAGCCGCTCCACATACTTTCCTATAACGTCGGCCTCGAGGTTTACGTTGCTCCCCACCCCAAGCTCCCCAAGGTTCGTGTTCGCGCGCGTCTGGGGCAGTATCGAGACCGTAAAGGTGCCCCCCCCGACCGAGACGATCGTCAGGCTTATCCCGTCGACGCAGATGCTGCCCTTCTCGACGCAGTAGCGAAGTACCGCCTCAGGCGCCCCAAACTCCCAGATCTCAGCATCGCCCTCGGGCCTTACCCCGAGCGCCTCGCCGACGCCATCGACGTGCCCCTGCACGATGTGTCCTCCGAACCTGCTCCCCGCTGACATCGCCCGCTCCAGGTTGACGGGACTCCCCGCAGAGAGTCCACCGAGCGCCGTGCGCCTCAGCGTCTCGGGCATCGCGAAGAAGGTGAGCGTCAGTCCATCGACCTCGCCGACCGTCAGGCAAACCCCATTTACGGAGACGCTGTCGCCTGCGTGCGTGCCCTCGGCCACCCTGCCGGCGGAGATGGTCATGCGCAGCATCTCACCTCCCCCGAGCGACGAGACACGCCCTACTTCCTCAACAAGCCCGGTGAACACGTTCCTCCTCTCCGCTAGGGTAGAGCGTCACGGCGACGTCATCCCCTACCTTCTCGACTTCCGAGACCGAGAACTGCAGCGACTCTGCCACCTTCGTAGCCCGAAGCGCGCCGATCATGGGCACGCCCTCAGAGCCGAGGAGCTTCGGCGCGTAGAACAGGGTCAGCTTGTCGGCGAGCCCCTTGCGCACAAAGCGCGTCGCGGTCTCGCCGCCGCCCTCGACGAGTAGGCCTTTGATCCCACGTCCGCCCAACTCATCCAAAACATAGCATAGGTCGAGGCCCTCCTCAGAAAGCGGCGTCGTAACGACCTCGACGCCAACCCTCTCCAACTCTATCTCGCGCCCGTCGAGCGCGGACTCAGAGGCGAAGACGACGACCGGCGCCTCTCCGGCGCTCCTCGCGAGCTTGCTCTCCGGGCTGGTCGTCAGGCGGGGATCCAGGACCACACGGGTGATACGGGGCGCCCGCACAGGAAGGTTCCTTGGCGTGAGCATAGGGTCGTCGGTCCGCACGGTGTTCGCACCGACGAGTACTGCCCCGGCCTCGGCCCTGAGTTCGTGGGCCCGCAGCCTCGCGTCCTCGCCCGTCACCCACCTGCTGTCACCACCGGAAGCGGCGATCCTGCCGTCGAGGGTGGTGGCGAGCTTGAGGTGTACAAACGGCCTTCCGGTTCGCATGTGGTGGAGAAACTGTTCGTTTTGCCACTCGAAGGCAGGGTCGTCGACCACATCGACCTCGACGCCAGCGTCGCGAAGCATCCTCACGCTACTGCCCTGCATCCTGGGATCGGGGTCGAGGTGGCCAATGACAACGCGCGAGATGCCGGCCCGCAAAATTGCCTCAGCGCAGGGCGGCGTCCTGCCGTAATGGTTGCAGGGCTCCAGCGTTACGTAGAGTGTGGCCCCACGCACAGACCCTCCGGCTCTATCGAGGGCCACTATCTCTGCATGGTCTTCTCCTGCCCTGGAATGCCAGCCCTCGCTTAGCACGCTACGATCGCGCGCGATAACGGCCCCCACAAGAGGGTTCGGCGCAACCGTGTAACGCCCGTGCTCGGCGAGGCAGCGGGCAAGATCCATCATCGAATCCTGCAGCACGTCTTCCTTTCTCCCATCCGGACTCTGACCGTCGGCGCCGGACTACGGTTCGTCACGAAAGCGAACCTTCACCGGCTCAACCTCCAAGGAGGCTCGCGGGCTCTCCGGCAGAAACGCAAGGCGACCCTGCCAGGCTCACCGCCGGTGCGGGAATTTCACCCGCCCCCGAAAGTTACGCAGCAAGCTATACCACAGAAGGACGACGCAGCAAGGAAAGGTTTCAGGTATCAGGCTTCAGCGTGTCAGGCAGCTGGCGGCGTACGCCGCTTTGCCTGCAGAATCAGATCCGGTACGCAGTCTGAACCGGACCGTTGTTACGATGCCTTATGGTTCAGCCTGACAACCCCTAAGACCTGATGCCTGAAATCTGACACTACCTCTCTCGGCCGGCGTCGATGATCCTGCGCATTTCGGTTTCGGGGTCGCCCTTGAAGACCGCCGAACCGGCGACGAGGATCTGGGCGCCGGCTTCGACCATGGGCGACGCGGTTTCGACCGTGATGCCGCCGTCGACCTCGACGGGGACGTCGGTCATCTCCTTGAGGCGCCTGACCTTCTCGACCATCTCGGGGATGAAGTCCTGGCCGCCGAAGCCAGGGTTTACGCTCATGACGTTCACGTAGCTCACGTACGGCAGAGCCCAACCTATGGACTCGGGAGGAGTCGTGGGGTTGAGGGCGACGCCGGCCTCGCAGCCGCCGGTTCGGATCAGATCCAGGGTGCGGTGCAGGTGGGTGACGACCTCGGGCTGGACGGAGATGCTGACGACCCCGGCCTCGATGAAAGATGGGATGAGGTTGTCGGGGTTCGTCACCTGGAGGTGGGCGTCTATGGGAAGATCGACCGCGGCGGCAAGCGAGGCCGCAACAGCGGGGCCGACGGTCAGGTTAGGGACGAAGTGATTGTCCATAACGTCGAAGTGTACGAGCTCGGCTCCGCCCCTCTCGGCCCGCCGCACCTCCTCGGCCAACTCCGAGAAATCGGCCGCGAGTATCGAAGGGGCGCCGACGACCCTATCACCGAGTCTTCCGAAAAATGTCAAGAGACTGCCTCCCAGGTCGAAGATCAAGAGATGGCCATTCTACAGAAAGGTCACAGGCAGACTCATCGCCCCTACCGATTCTGAGGCGATCTACAGAGGTATCGACCCTCGCAGGGAGAAACTTCCGACCAAAAGCGCGAGGCGGCAGGCGAAACAAAAGCTGAATTGCTAACGAGCTGAAAGTGCTTCTCTACGGCAGCTTCTGGAGGTCCACAGCGTAAAGGCTGTATCTCTCACTCGGTGTCTGCACAAGGGTGAAGCCGGACAGGCGGTCGAGTGCCCCGGTCAGCTGTGAGTCTTTCGCGACCATCACGTAGTCCACATTGTTGCGGCGCAGGATCTCGACGCCTTCTTGCAGCGTGGTCCCGCTGAAGAAGTCCCGCACGTCCAGCGAGCCCTGGGGCACTTCGATCCCGCCCGACGCCCGCTTCTCCAGCTCGGGAAGGACCCTCAAGACCAATCCTCCCCTGCGGCTGACCACGTTCGCCTCGGAGGAGTAAGCGGGGATACGGGCGCTCTGGATGTCGGGCGCGAGTACGACGACGGGCGAGCGCATCTCATCGTGGAACCAGGGAAAGATGGGGTCCGATGGGTAGAACCCTGACGTACGGCTCGCCTCCCTGTGGGCCTTTATAGACTCCATACCCTGACGCGCCTGAGGCACGGCCGCGACCGTCAGGACGACGACCAGCAGGGCCGGCAACGCCCCTGCGAGGAGACGCGCAGGCCCGAGACCCTGCAGCCACCCGGCCGCGTACTCAGTGGCAGTCCACACGAGCCAGCCAAGCGTAAGCACGGCGGCGAGCTGAATGGGCCAGGCCAGACGCCAGATCTGGCCTGGAAGCACGACATTATCACCGAGGAACGTGGTGATCGGGGGTACGTATACGATCACGGTAGTCACGTACATCACGCCGAAGAGCAGTCGTGCGCCAAGGCTCCGCTTTACGCGCCAGAGCAAGAAAGGAAGCCCGATCAAGAAGGCCGTGGCGATCATGGGGTCGAGGAGCAGAGATGGATGCATCATGTACGAGCCGTCGGCCAGTTCGAAGATGCGATTCCTCTCCGGGCTGACGAAGATCATGTTCCGCAGCACGTCGGGGTCACCGGAGTTGATATCCGAGTCGGCCAGCGCGTTCGACAGTGGCTCATCGGTGAACGCCGAGACGAGGACCGCCGGAACGGCGACGATCGCGACGCCGGCGAGGCCCATGGCCGAGATCCTGGCCCACGCCGCGCGGCTACGTGGGCCTGCGGCGAGGTGCATAACGCTGAACCCGGCCATTGAGATCCCGATGATCGCCAGGCCTATTGGATGGACGGCCATTACGGCGCAGCACAGGAAAGTGAAACCCATGAAATAGCGCTTTGCTCCACCTTCCACAAACGCGAAAGCGCACGCGAGGGCAAGAGGCAGGAAGAGGAATTTGGCGACTAGTTTGTCCTCTGGCAGACGTTGGACGAACTCGCCCCCCCACGCTATGCGCGACTGGCTCAGGTGGACCAAGAAGAACAGCGAGTAGAGGCAACCGGACAACAGCGCCGCCCCCTCGCTCTCGAACAGAATGCGCGCCAGCGCGTAGAATGCCAGGAACGCTACGACCACGAGTGCAGGGTTCAGGTACGAGAACGCCAGGTCTACGGGGTCGACCCCCGAGACCCTGGCGACTGCGGCCTGCTCCAGCAGCCAACCGTTAATCCTGGCGCGCGAGAGGCCGACATCTCCGCCGAAGAACGGCTCGACGGAGGCGAGCCTGTCTCCGCTGAGGTACTCCCTGACCCACGAAAGGTAGATCCAGACGTCGCCGTAGTAGCTCGGGGCTGTGATCCTGGCGATGTACGCCAACGCCGCGACGAGAACGCCGAAAGGTACCCAGAGCACCCCCCTGCGGTCGGAGTGCTCGAGCCCGCCGGCCGCCCGATCGGGGCGGAACGTCGCGACCACGGCGGCCAGCCAGCAGACCGCTACCGTTATGCCACAGGCCCACAGGTAAGCGGCAAGGGTGACCTGCAAGATGAGCATGGGCACAGCCAACAGGGCGAAGAGCCCGACGCTCGATACGAAAGCCGCCGGCACGAGCGCGGCGCCGGAGAAATACTCCCTGAAGAACCAGCGCACGATCAGTGCTCCCGGCGTCGAGAACAAGACCAGCGTAGCCAGCATCATGACGCCAGGTACCGTCGCGAATGCGCCCCTGAGCGGCCCGACAACGGCGAATGCCGCGACGACCGCGACCACGACGGCGGCCTCGAACCATCGAACGTGGATTCGGCCCTTGTTCACTATCCCTTTCCGCCAGGTCCCTTACGAGCGCGTTTGGCCCGTCGAAGCGGAAGCCTCTACCGGCTTGATCGCCTCGGAGCTACCGAGTATCCGGCCAGAGCTGTCTTTGGCTCTGACGGCGACGTAAGGCTCCTTGGTGTAAAGGGTAACGGCGGTCTCGAAGCCTTTGCGGGGAGCGGTGCCTGCTGGCTCGAGCTCGTCGGGATCACCACCGGCGAGCACCTGCCAGGTGTCTACCTCCGTCGCGCCGTTCCAACTGACGTAGAGCGTTACCTCATCTTCGGACCCGGATTCGGCCACCACCGCGGGCCGATCCTGCGGCTGGCCTTTCCACGGGAAGCGGAAGGCCCTGTAGGACTCGACCTGAGAAGCGAAGCTGGCATCGAAGAGCAACTTGCCGTCTCGGCTGAATTCGGAGAAGTAGGGCTCGCTTCCCCACCCGACGAACACATTTCCGTTGGGCAACACTTGCCCATTGCCCTGCGTAGCAGCGAGTATCTTATCCGGATGCGTGTACTCACCGACGAGGGTGGCACTCATGTCATCTTCGTCGATCTCGACAACTATGACACGCGACTGGACGTCTTTTTGGATCCCGCCGTTGTCGAAGATCGTTATGAGGCCATCGGGGTGGAGACGGGCATCGTGCTGCCAGTCCGTTCTGGTGCCGTATCCCATGTCGAAGTCGCTCTTTTCACCGCCGAGACGCCAGACGACCTCGCCCGTCTTCCGGTCGACCTTGTACACGGCGCATGTCCTGCGGGCCGAGATGATCAGATATCCGTCTGGATGGGGATCTATGGAGTTGATGTGGAAGTAGTCGAAAGCCGCTTTGAGGTCGGGCGGTGGTTCGTAATAAGACTCGTCGAGCTCTACGTAGTCGAGGCTGTGCCACTCGAAGAGAACCTCGCCGGTCTCGATATCGACCTCCTGGGCTATCCCGTCTAGAACTCCGCCGTCCACGGGACCGCCGACGCCAGAGAGGTCCCTGGACACCTTGCCGTAGATCGTGATAAGCGCCGTGTCCTCGGGCGTGATGAGGAACTCGTGGTGGTCACCCTCATAGCCATTGCCTGCCCTTACCCTCGTTATCTCCCTATAGGAGTGGTCACAGATCACGTACTCGCCCTGGCCGTAGCCCGTGTGTTGTCCTTCCCACCAGGTGAGCACCGTCTCTCCCTTGTATGTCTGGACCTCGAAGTTGAAGGCGTCGGCCTCCGCATCCTGCAGCGGATGGAACCAGACAGGCTCACCACTGGCGTCGACAATTAGCGGTGCGTCCTGGGTTGGGGCTTCCTCCCCGGGACCCTTCTTGGGAGAGACGAAAATGTAGCCAGGCGCCGTGCCAGGGAGGTTCGTGTGCACCTCGATGTCGGGCGGGCGAAGATCCGGACGCGAGCGGAAAGCCATCGCCTGTCCATCTCCCTGCGGCGCGGCGGTCGCCCTGGTGCGCGCGGTCGGCTCGCATCCAAGGGAACCCGAAAGTGCGACCAGGGCGGTCCCGGCCGTGGCGGCCCCAAGAAACCTTCGACGTGTGATCTGTGCTACGAGTCTCCCACTTCTCGACCGCTTGCCCAAGTTCGTCCTCTCATCCCTATCCAGCGTTGAAAGGGAGTAGGCACCCGGCCTGCTCCCATACACGCACAAGCCACAAAGACCTGCACCCGCGCCACATCAGCTCCATCAAGGAGTTTTGGCGGGACCGAAGCGCCTCACGAGTGCACGCACTCCCTTTGCGGATCGGCCCTGTCACGATGGATCTTCCATGAAAAGCCGCGGTTTTGCAAGATCTTGTCAGCAAGTCAGCACGCCGCCTTGCAGGCGGCTTGTCAGCACTTCAGCAAGTCGTCTCAGGCCGTCACCAATAGCGTCGAACTCGACCGCCTCAGGCAATGGTCCTTCGCATGCGGCCGGGCAAGGCCGGAGCTGGAAAAGCTGACGTGCTGAAGTGCTGACAAGCGAAAGCCGAAGGCTGGAGTGTGCTGACCTACTAGCGTCCCGCCTTCGCCTTCGCCCGGAGGAACTCATCGTAGTTGTTGGTGAAGAAGTGCTTCCGGCCGTCTGCCTCGAGCACGTAGTAGAGGTAGTTGGTATCAGCGGGGTTCAGTGCGGCCTGGATCGACTCACGGCCCGGGCTGCAGATGGGTCCTGGTGGCAGTCCGTGGTTCTTGTAGGTGTTGTACGGCGAGTCTATCTTCAAGTCGGCCAGGGAGAGGTTCGCCTTGGGTCTCTTGAGTGCGTACTGGATCGTGGCGTCGATCTGGAGCGGCATGTCCCTTTGCATGCGGTTGTAGATCACCGACGCTATCAGCGGCTTCTCATCGGGGGTGGCGGCCTCCTTCTCGATCAGGGACGCTACGGTAACCACCTGATACTCCGTAAGGTCGAGACGCCCTTTGGCGTCGGCCATGTCGAGGGCCTGGGTCTCGAGTAGATACTGCCCGAGGACCCTGTCGACTATCTGCCTGGCGGTAGCGCCCTTCTCGAAATCGTACCTGGCAGGAAAGAGGTATCCTTCCGTGGTCTTGACCTCAGGGCTTTCGAGGTAAGCGTATCCGTAGTCGGTTCTACGCGCGGCCTCCTCTAACTCTGATGCGGGTACACTGCTGTCCGCGGCGACGGTTCTGGCTGTCTCCTTGATGGTGAGCCCCTCTGGGATGGTGACGGTGATAGTAGGGGCGGCCTGGCCGGCGGTCAGTTTCCGGAGGATCTCCCCGCCGTCCTGGCCGGGCTCGAAGGTGTATAGTCCTGTCTTTATCTCTGTTCCGTATCCTTCATACCTGGCCTGCAGTTCGAAGACGAAGGCGCTCTTTACGACTCCGGCTTCTTCCAGCTTGGTCGCGACGTCCGAGAGCGTATCCCCTTTTACCACCTCCACCCTGGCTGATTTGTCGGGCGCAGGCCCGTTCTTGCCACCTGTTGCCGCAGAGTAAATGACGAAGATCGCCACCAAAACGGCGAGCACGAGCAGGAACCCTAGCACCGTCGGACCGGCGTTGGAGCGGCGTTTGCCCCGGATCCTTCTGGAACCGGAGGGCTTGAGGGCGTCGAGCCTGGCATCCAGCTCCTCACGGTCTCGTCGTTCGCTCTTGTCGTAGCGCCTCAAAGGTTCTCCCTCGCCTCGAGGTACTCCTGCAACATCGTTGCGGCCGCCAGGTGATCCACCCTCCCCTTTCTTCCCTACCGGCGAGGCGGGTCGTGAACCGCTCGTCCCACTCCACGAACCGCACGCAAGGGAACTCTGTTTTCAGGGCGTTTAGTCTAGCCAAGACTTTGCGGGCCTGGAAGCCGACCTCCCCCCCAGCGTTCTGGGCACCCCGACGACGACCACGTTTACGCCCCGTTCGTCCACCAGCCCGCGCAGATAGCCAGAGAGATCCCCACTGGGTATCACGTCCAGAGGGCTGGCCAAGACGCCGCCGGGATCAGAGACGGCGACGCCGATGCGTACCTCCCCAAGGTCTAGGGCGGCGACTCGCCCGCGGTCGTCTGGCGACAGGACTTACTCCGGGTCCGCGAGACGCTGGTCGAGGATCTCTCTTACCCTTGCGAGGGCGTCGGGGATAGCTTCGAGATTGCCGCCGCCGGCCTGGGCCATCGTCGCGCCACCACCCCCGCCACCACCGAGTACGTCCGAGACCTCGCGTACAATCTCCCCGGCCTCGATCCTCCGCGAGACGTCGGGGTGGAGGTTGGCGACGACGATCGCCTTGCCGCCGAGCGCAGCGGCAAGCACCACGGCAGAAGGTCCGCCGAGACGATTCTTGACGTCGTCGGAGATCTGGCGCAGCCCCCTGGCGTCGGCGGCTACGACCTGGCCCGTCACAACCCTCGTTCCGTTAACCTGCTGGGCGCCTTCTACGAGGTCGCCGACCTCCTCGAGTCCCTGCTTCAGGGCCAGCTCCCTGGCCGCCTCGCGAGACGTTCGCACCTCTTCGCGCAGCCGCCCCACGGCCCCAGGGAGGTCGTCAATCTCGACTTTCAGGGCCTCCGAGACCGCTTCTGCCCTCTCTGTCGCTGCGGTCAGGTAATACAGCGCTTCGCGGCCGGTTATGACCTCGATGCGGTACAGGTCGGCGCCGTGCTTCCTGTTCGAGAGTATCTTGAAAGCCCCGATCTCGGCCGTGCCGCGCACATGCGTCCCGCCGCACAGCTCGCGCGAGAAGCCGTCGACCTCGACGACGCGCACGAGATCACTGTACTTCTCCCCGAAGAGCATCATCGCGCCGAGGTTGCGCGCCTCCTCGAGTGTCGTCATAAAGTAGCGGACCGGCTGGTTCTCGGTTATCTTCTGCAGAGAGATCTCCTGGACGCGGCTGATCTCAGCGTCTGTCACCTTCCCTGCATAGCGGTAGTCGAAGCGCAACCTGTCTGGCCCGACGTAGCTACCGGCCTGCACGACGTCCTGGCCGAGGACCGCCCTCAAGGCCCAGTGCAGGATGTGCGTGGCCGTGTGGTTCGCCTCTATCTGCTGGCGGCGCACCCTGTTTATGGAAGCTGTTACAGCATCCCCGGCCTCGAACGCGCCGCTTTCTATCCTGGCCCTAAGCACCTGATGGTCACCCGCAGGGATCGCGTCGAAGACCTCCAGCTGTCCATCCTCGGAGGTGATCCAACCGCCATCAGCCACCTGCCCGCCACCCGTGGCATAGAATGGGTTCTCGGCCAGTACCACGTACACTTCTCCCCCGGCGTCGGGCACAGGCTCGACGGCGACTATCCTGGTCTCGACCTGCTCGCGCTCGTAGCCCACAAAGCGGCTCAAAATCTCCTGATCCCTGAACGCGGCGACGACCCGCTCGTATCCCTGCATGGCCTCCCTGGCACGGTCCCGCTGCGCGTCCATGGCAGCCTCGAAACCCGCCTCATCGAGCGACAAACCTCTCTCGGCGAGCACCTCACGCGTCACCTCGACGGGGAAGCCGTAGGTGTCGTGCAACATGAATGCCACGTCAGCAGGGAAGTGTCCGCCCCGCATCCGCTCTATCTCAGAAGCCAGAAGCGACATCCCCGCCTCGTAGATCTCTACGAACCTACTGGCCTCGCCGGTGACGATGCGGCGTATGTCCTCCCGCGCCGTACGCAACTCCCCGTAGAAGTCGCCCATGTAATCGACAACAGTCTCGGCCAGCCCGGCGAGCTGGCCCGGGCTCATGCCGAGGCGAGAGTGCGCCTGCAACATCGCCCGGCGTATTATGCGGCGAAGCACGTATTCGCGGCGCTGGTTCCCTGGCCTGACGCCGTCTGCGATGAGGAAGGCCATACCGCGCGCGTGGTCGGCGACGATGCGTAGCGCGCGATCTGTACTCTCGGATTCGCCCAAGGAGATCCCCGTGTACTGGTTCGCTTTTTCGAAGATGGGGGCGTAGAGGTCTGTGTCGTAGACGTAGAGAACATCCTGTACCGCAGCGGTGGTCCGGTCCAACCCCATGCCGGTGTCGATGCCGGTCTTGCTCAAGGGCACGAACGACTTGTCTTTCAATTGCTCGTACTGGTTGAAGACGAGGTTCCAGATCTCGAGGAAGCGCGGGTCCCCCTCCTCGCCGCCGGGGCCGTATTTCGGATCCTCGAGCGGATCGCCATTGGCGAACTCTTCACCGTGATCGTAGTAGATCTCCGAGCACGGGCCACACGGCCCTGTCTCTCCCGGTGGTCCCCACCAGTTCTCGCTCTTGGGAAGACCGAAGATCTTATGCTCGGGTACGCCGACGCCCATCCACAACTCTTTTGCCTCGAGGTCTTCGGGGGCGTCGTCGTCACCCTCGAAGATCGTGATCCACAGGCGCTCGGGCGGAATCTTCAGATCTTCCGTGAGGAACTCCCAGGCCCACGCTATGGCTTCCTTCTTGAAGTAGTCCCCGAACGAGAAGTTCCCCAGCATCTCGAAGAAGGTCAGATGATGCCAGTCGCCGACTTCCTCGATGTCAGGGGTACGGAAGCATTTCTGCGCGCTCATCGCCCGCGCTGATGCCGGCCTCTCCTGGCCGAGGAAGTACGGTATGAATTGCTGGACCCCGCCCGTGGTCAGGAGGACAGTAGGGTCGTTGTGGGGGACAAGAGACGCACTCGGGTAGAGCCTGTGGCCCCGCTTTCGAAAAAGTCCAGGAAACGCTGTCGTATCTCGCTACTCTGCATGCGCCCTATCCGGAGATAGCTCGCGGTCCCGTTCCACTGCTCGAGCTCGACCCGCAGGTCTTCCAGAGCGCGCCTCAGGAGGCGGGACACGTGCATCTGGCTTACTCCTATGTGGTCCGCGATCTCGGTCTGCGTCTTGCCCTCGTTGAAGCGGAGCTTCAGGATCTGCTGCTGCTGGCCCTTGAGACCTTCGATAGCCTCCTGCAGCAAGATCCTTTCCTCCAACCCTTCAACCGCGACTCATCATCGGCCTGGAGGTCCATGATCGTGTCCCCGTCAGGCTCGTCCTGGCTTACGGGCGCGTCGAGGCTTGCCGTGTTGTAAGCCCTTCCTAGGGTCAACGCTTCTGCAACGCCCTCGACGTCGGCGTCGAGCGTCTCGGCGAGCTCTTGCAGGGTTGGCGACCGCCCTGTCCTGACGGTCTCGTTGCGGATCACTTCTTTGGCCGACTGGCGAAGCTCCTGTAGGCCGCGCGGGACGCGCATTGCCCAGCCTTTGTCACGGAAATATCGTTTGATCTCACCGAGGATGTTCGGAGTGGCGTAGGTCGAGAACTCGATCTTCCTGTCCACGTCGAAGCGGTCCACCGCCTTGATCAGGCCGACGGAGGCGACCTGGACCAGATCGTCCAGAGGCTCTCCACGACCCGCGAACTTGCGGGCGAGAAACTCGGCCAGGGGCAGTTGCTCCTGGATGACCCGCTCGCGGGCGTTCTGGTCGCCTTGCTTGTGGTAGCGCACGAGCAGGCGCCGCGTGCGCGCCTTGTCCGGCCTTCGATAGCGCCGCCGACTCACGACACCAGCTCTACTACGGTGCGCCAGCTCGTCTCTGTGCCCCCCTCGGAGGCCGGCTCCTCGACTTCGGCGAGAACCCCCTCCCCGGCCAGGGAGAAGCGGAAACGAGTCGGAACGTCACCGGCGTGGAAGCCCTCCAGAACCTCCACGGCCCCCTCCAACCCCCCAACTCCTACCCTGGCCCGCGCCGCCATCCCTGCCAGCACGAGGCCGACACAGGACCGCAGCTGTTCGTCAGGAGGGAGCCTTAGATAAGCGTACTCCTGGGGATCACCTTCGGTCAAGCCGATTCCTTCCTTAGCGTTGCTCGGGCTCTTCTGTCGACACTTCAGTGGTCCTTTCCTCAGGTGCGGCCCTCGCCGCTTCCCCGGCGCCAGGGTCGGGCTGCACCCCACGCGCGGCGTGGTTCCCGCCGCCGTGTTCCTCGAGGTCGTGCAGGATCTCCTCCCGCCGCCGGGCGGAGGCCTCGCGCGCTGCGGAGACCGATCTCCTGTAGCGGCGCCTGACGTTGTCGGGCAGATCTCGCGCCGCCTTCGGCAGGTTCTTGCGTACATCTTCGTTCGTCGCGTAGATCGTACCTGCCACCCCGATCACGACGCCGGCCATGACCCTGCCCCAACTTGCCACCGCTACTCCTCCTTCTCAGGACGCTTCTCGCCGCCGAGGAAAGTGCTGACCCCCCGCGAGATGCCGGCCGTCGCCGAGGAGACCTTGATCACCCCGCCCCTGACGCCGCGCGTGATGACGGCGGTCGTCTGGTCGAGCTCGCCGGTCATGCCTGCCACGTCCCCGACGGCCTCGTCGAGCTGCGTGAGCTGGCTGTTTATGTTGTCCACCGTGACGTGAGTCTTCCCGAGGAGTGGAACGACCTCGCCCGTGACGTCCTTGATCGTCTGCTCTGTAGTCGAGAAGACGCTCGCCAGCCTCGAGAACAGCCACGCGAGGACGAAGAACGCGACGGCGATCCCCGCGAAGAGCAACCCTTTCATCAGCTCTACGAATAGTTCCAAACCTTAGAGCACCTCCGTCCGGGATCCCTGGAAACCCGGATTATAGCTGTGATCGCACGCAATATGTACCGCTCTCAAGGGCCACTGCGCACAACGACGCCACCCCCGACGACCCGCTCCCCGTCCCCTGTATAGAACACGGCGGACTGGCCCGGCGCGACACCGATGACCGGCTCATCGAGAGGGCTACCCACCGACCGTCATCGGCCTCCTCGACCTTGCAAGGGACCGGCGAGCCGTTGTAGCGGACCTGCACGCAAGCAGCTTCTCGGGGTCGAGGAACCAGTTGAGATCCCTGACCTCCACCTCGCGCACCTCGAGCTCCTGCTTACGTCCGACGACGACTTGGCCGGTACGCGGACGCACCTCGCTGACGTACAGCGGCGTCGGCGCCGAGACGCCTATCCCGCGCCGCTGTCCGACCGTAAAGTCGACGACGCCTGCGTGACGGCCGAGTATCCGACCTTCGCGGTCTACGACATCCCCGGGCTCCGCAGCCGCCTTCTTGCGGACGAACCTGCGGTAGTCTCCATCGGGGATAAAGCAGATATCCTGGCTCTCCGGGGTGTAGGCGACGGCGAGACCACGCTCCTCGGCGATGGCGCGGACCTGCGTCTTGAGGTATTCGCCGAGGGGTAAGATCGTACGCGACAGCAGATCCCGCGGCACGGGCCAGAGGACGTAGGTCTGATCTTTGCTCTCGTCCACGGGGCGCGCGAGCGTCGGGCCTTCCTCTACCCTGGCGTAGTGCCCCGTCGCGACGTGATGGTATCCAAGCTCGTCAGCGAGGATACGAGGAGGCGTGGAACTTGACGTGGGCGTTGCACGCGACGCAGGGATTGGGTGTCCTGCCTTCGCTGTAGGAGCCTACGAAGTCCTGCATAACGCGCCTGTCGAAGAGCTCCTTGAGGTTGAGCGTGAAATGCGGAAGGCCCATCCTGTGCGCCGTGTCGCGGGCGAAGAGTACCGTGTCCGGCGAGCAGCACGAGCGGCTGCCCCTCTCGCCGTCGTGCAGCCGGAACGTCACGGTCGCGACGTCGTAGCCAGCCTCCTTGAGAAGCAGGGCCGTGACCGCCGAGTCGACGCCCCCGCTCATCGCGGCCACGACGCTCTTGCCACCGGCTACCGGTCCTCTCTCTGTCTCAGAGAGCATCTCGCCCGCCTTGCGGTTCCAGTTGTCCTCGAAGGCCTTGTGCAGTGCGTCGATGACGAGCGTGAGTGCATGTTCCTTCCCGGCGGGAAGAGGTCCGCCAAGCGCATCCTCCAGGTCAGTCTTCGAGACGCTGGCGGCATCGAGGAGGTGTTTGCCTTCGACCAGTTCGGCAAGGGCCGAGCCGGCGGCTATGCACGCCGCACAGCCATAGACTTTGTAGCGGACCTGTTCGAGGAAGTTGTCCGAGATCCCGACCGTAAAGCAGGCGACGTCGCCGCACGCTGCGTCGCCCGACTCGCCCCTGCCCGAGGGGTCGCCTATCTCACCGGCGTTGCGAGGCCGGACAAGGTGGTCTACGACCTGCTGTCTGTAACGATCGGACATGAATAACCAGCCTTCAGCCCGCGTAGAGCGGGGAGATCTCTCGTAGTTGCGTCACCGCAGTCGAAAACGCCTCGAGGAAGTCATCGACTTCTTCCAAAGTGTTGTCTTTTCCGACCGTGATCCTGACGACGGAGAACGCCTCTCGCTCTGACAGGCCCATCGCGAGCAGGACCGGTGAAGCCTTGTGCCCGCCCGAAGAGCAGGCCGATCCACTCCCGATTGCGTAGCCGAGCGAATCGAGGAAGAGGACCAGGCTCTCAGCCTCGACGCCGGATACCGTTAGGTGGACGTTGTTGGACAATCGCCGCCTGCGATGCCCGTTTACGACAACGTCAGGTATCTCCTCCACACCTGCCATGATACGGTCGCGCAACTCCCTTTCGTGCGTGACACGGTCGTCCATCTCCTCACGGGCCAGCGCTCGCAGCCGTGCCAAGGCCGACGATCCCTGCGACGTTCTGGGTACCGCTCCTCAGCCCCTTCTCCTGCCCCCCGCCGTAGACTATGGGTTCGAGCGAGACGCCCTCACGCACGTACAGGGCGCCGATGCCTTGCGGGCCGTATAGCTTGTGGCCCGAGAGAGCAAGCGTCGAGACCGGTGTCTCTGAGACGTCGATAGGGACCCTGCCAACGGCCTGGACGGCGTCGGCGTGTAAAGGGACATCATTCGCCGTGCAGATATCGGCGAGTTCGTGCACGGGCTCAACCGTACCGACCTCGTTGTTCGCCCACACGACGGCGGCCAGTGCTGTGTCGGGGCGCAGCGATGCGGCGAACTCATCAGCGTCAACGAGGCCCTCCTCGTCGACCTCGATCCAGGACACCTCGAAACCTTCGGACTGCAGGCGTGTAGCAGCCTCCCGCACCGCCGCGTGCTCGACGCACGAGACGACCGCGTGCCGCTTTTCGGAGCCTGCGGATCTAGCCAGACCGAGGACGGCCAGGTCATCGGATTCGGTCCCGCCGCTGGTAAAAACTATCTCCCCGGGCGAAGCCCCGATCAGAGAGGCCACACCGGCGCGGGCCTCCTCCAACGCTTCACGCGCCGAGCCTCCGAATGCGTGCAGCGAAGAAGGATTGCCGCGTCGGCCGCCAAGGTGCGGAAGCATCGACTCCAGAACGCGCGGGTCGAGTGGCGTGGTGGCGGCGTTGTCCAGATAAACAGGATCAGTCATGACCGAGTCTAGTTTATCCTAATGGGCCGAAATGTCAGCGCGTCTAGCGGGTTTAGGAAGGCTTGGGCCTTCCTAAACCCGCGCTGGTCAGCTAGTCAGCATTTCAGCACGCCGTCTTCGACGGCTTTCAGCAAGACCTTGACGGTGCGTTACATAGAGTATCGGGCGGATCGTTGCGCAGAGGCGTTGCCCATCAGTAGGCTCGTGTAGTAAGGATGGGGGGATGCCGACTAGCTGAATTGCTGACAAGCGCCCGACAGGGCGCGTGCTGAAATGCTGACTAGCTGATGGCACATCGTGCCATCAAACAGTGATGGTGGAGGCGACCGCACCGCCGGGGTCGAGGAGCGCGATCTGGTCTCCGGGCGCCAGCTCGAGCGAAGTGCCTCCTTCGAACGTGCCTGCCACGCGCTTGCCCTCATCGTCCACTATGTCGGGAACGCGGCCGATGGAGACGCTCTGACCCCGCTTTACCTTGATATCGCTATTGATCGTAACACCCGGCGCGCCAGGTGTTACCTGCGCCGTCTCGGGATCGAGGACCCTAAGGGTAAAGCCCTGCAGGTTCATGGCCTTGACACCCCGATTTTGCACGGTGAAGAACTCGATACCGCCGCCTTCGTCGGTCGTCTGTACCTGTTCCAGGGTCACGTTGGCATCGCTCGTGTTGTCCTCGACCTGCACGGCCGCGAGGTCGAAGAGCGCCTGGCTCAACACGGGTCTAGGCACGTATCCTTCGAAGAGGTTGGTGATCACATATTCCTCGCCACTCGGCGCGAGCATCGCGACGAACGGGGTGATCCCGACCCCTAGCTGCGCCGGGAGCGTACCGTACTCGCCAGGCGCGAGACTCTTGTCTCCTTCGCCGATCTGCCCTGGGTCTGCGATGCCGTAGGAGAAGAACTCGATGGTCGGATACCTGGTACTCAGACGCATCATGGACTCGTTGACCTTGTGGTCCACAGAGAGGCCCTGAGGATAGGAGAGCGAATCCTGGTCCAGCTTGTAGAACTGGACCACGAGCCTGGCCCTCCGTCCGTACGCCTCCTCGAAGTTAGGCGGCACGGGTTGGCTGGTGTTGAGCTTGAAAGGCATGTCCTCGGTGCTCTCGGCCTGTCCTTCCCCGACCACGGCGTTGCTCGTAGTGGTGCCTGCGGGGGGCGTCTCCGAACTCTGGGTGGGCGTTACAGGGACCTGGCTCTCGTCGCTTCCGCATCCCGCGAACACAAACAGGCAACCGAGGGCGAGCGCCAGATACACCCAGAGTCCAGTATGCGACCACCCCTTGTCCTTCCCTAGGATAGACCTCTCCCCTGCAGCTCTCCTGAGATCCGGCGCAACCAACATGCTCCGACTCGATTTGCGCTAAGTTAGCACGGTAGCGAAAACTCCGCAATGTGAAGTCAGGATACAAATTGGCCCTCGGTCCACGGAAATATCGGCTAACATTCGTGGACCAGCCCGCAAGCGGGTCCGTAGCCACACAAGGAGATAGGAAATTGCCCCTTCAGGACCAGAGGAACCCGTACAGGACCCACAGCGCGGGTGAGCTGCGCAAGGACAACGCCGGAGAAGAGGTCAGGCTTGCAGGCTGGGTACACAGGCGCAGGGACCACGGGGGTCTGATCTTCATCGACCTGCGCGACCGCTGGGGCATCACACAGGTCACGTTTCACCCGGACCGAAGCGAGGTCTTCTCATCGGCCGAGCGACTCAGGCCAGAATGGTCCATCTCAGTAGAGGGCGAAGTCGTGCGCCGTCCAGAGGGCAACGAGAACCCCGACCTGCCGACTGGGGCGATAGAGGTCGAGGCCACGGAACTGGAGATCCTCAACCCTTCCGAGACACCGCCCTTCGAGATAGAACGCGACAGGCCCGTTGACGAGACGTTGCGCCTGAGATACCGCTACCTCGACCTTCGCAGAGACAGGATGCGTGAGAAGATCCTGCTGCGTCACCGCGTCGTCAAGCACATGCGCGACTACCTCGACGAGCGGGGCTTCGTCGAGATCGAAACCCCGCTCCTGACTGCCTCTACACCTGAGGGCGCCAGGGACTACCTGGTCCCTGCCCGCCTCTATCCGGGGCAGTTCTACGCGCTCCCCCAGTCCCCGCAGCAGTTCAAGCAGCTTCTGATGGTTGCTGGCTTCGAACGCTACTTCCAGATAGCCCGCGCGCTGCGCGACGAGGACCAGCGCGGGGACCGCCAACCCGAGCACACGCAGCTCGACTTGGAGATGAGTTACACGACGCAACACGAAGTCCTGGACCTCGTCGAAGGCCTCTACACCGAGATCGTCGAGCAGCTTACTCAGAAGCGACTCCTCGCCAAGCCCTTCCCCCGCCTCACCTACGCCGAGGCGATGGACCGCTTCGGTACGGATAAGCCTGATATCCGCTTTGGGCTGGAGCTCTACGACGTCTCGCAGCTCGCCGCTGATTCGGACTTCAAGGTCTTCAAGGGGGCCGTAGGATCGGGCGGCTCGGTGCGCGGCATCGCCGTCGGAGGACTCGGAGACCTGGCCCGCAGGGAGCTCGACGAGCTCACCGCGGTCGCAACCTCCGGGGGCGCAAGGGGACTAGCCCACTTTCTGGTACAGGCTGACGGCCTGAAGAGCCCCGTTGCGAAGTTCTTCTCCGAAGCCGAGCAAGATACCCTGCGCAGGGCGCTCGGAGCCGAAGAGGGCGACTGGATGTTCTTCGTCGCGGACAAGAACCCCGTGGTATTCGAGAGCCTAAGCCGCCTACGACTCCACTTCAGAGACCGCCTCGGGCTGGCCGATCCCGAGGTGCTCGGCATGAGCTGGGTGACGGACTTCCCGCTCTTCGAGTGGAACGAGGACGAAGGGCGCATCGAGCCGATGCACCACATGTTCACCATGCCGCGCGAGGAGGACCTGCCGCTCCTCGACTCCGACCCTCTGGAGGTCATCGGCCAGCTCTACGACCTCGTGGCCAACGGTACCGAGCTCGCGTCGGGGAGCATGAGGATTTACAACCCCGACCTGCAGCAGAAGGTCTTCGAAGTTATCGGCATCGGGCCCGAGGAGGCAGACAGGAGGTTCGGGACCATCCTCACAGCTTTTCGCTACGGCGCGCCGCCTCACGGTGGGATCGCGCCAGGCGTGGACCGCCTGGTCATGCTCCTTACGGACGAGCCGAACATCCGTGAGGTGATGGCGTTCCCGAAGACGCAGGCTGCCCGCGACGAGATGATGGATGCGCCCGGTCCCGTCTCGGAGGAGCAGCTCAAGGAGCTGAACATCTCGCTCCGACGCCGCCCCGAAGGCGAACGAGGCTCCGACCCTGCGGCCCGGCCTGGCGAGGGAAACAACTAGCGGAATGCACATCGACCGCCGGTCCCCTGCTCCCCTGGCCCTCTCCTTCGACGACGGGCCAGACCCCGCCTGGACCCCGCTCGTGCTGGACGCCCTGGCCGATGCCGGGGCACGCGCCACCTTCTTCGTCATCGCGCCGCGAGCCACTCGTTACCCTTCCCTCATATCCAGCATGCGGGAGGATGGACACGAAGTCGCCTTCCACTGCAAGGAGCACGTTCGCCACGACGCCTTGACAGTCGAGGAGATCGAAGCAGACGTGGCGTCAGGGCTCCCGGCCCTCGGGCAATCCGTGCGAAACTGGCGGACACCGTGGGGCCTCGTCACCCCTGCGACCGAACATGTTGCAAAGCGACATCGGCTCGGGCTCGTGGGCTGGACCGCGGACACGGAGGATTGGCGCGGAGGCGCGCCTGACGAAATGCTCGCCCGCATTAGAGGTGCGATCTCACCGGGAGCCATCGTACTGATGCACGACGGAGTCGGCCCTGGGGCGACGCGTGAGGGCTGCGCAGGGACCGTTGATCTCATACGCCCGCTCGTCGCCACGGTGAGATCCCACGGCCTCGAGCCCACGACGTTGGGCGAGCTACGACTTCCACTGCCAGACAGGAATCCTGACTTCCAGGCCATGGGAACCGGCATCGAGAGGGTGCGTCATGTGTGAGGATTCCCATTGCATGGGTCGTCATCTCAATTAGAGTATTGTCACCATGAGTATCTTCAGCCCCGGCAAAGAGGGACAGGGCAATCCAGTAGGAGCTCACCACCTCGGAGGCACCCTTTCGATGATCTCCGCCGGGGCGGACGAGAGGGACGCGCACCCTTCGTTTCCGCAAGATCCCTTTGAGCGGCTCGCGACTACGGGCGTACTCGCGATCCCCGTCCCAGCCCCCATCGGAAGACACGGGCGCCGGGGCTCGTTCGCGGAGGAGTGGCGTGTGCTGCGTGCCGTCGCCCGTGCCGACGGCTCCGTCGGCCGCATACTCGATGGCCACTTCAACGGCGTAGAGCGCGTCTCGCTCCTTGCCCCAGAGCCCCTGCGCTCGGCCGAGCTCGAAGCCATCGCCTCGGGAGATCTACTCCTCGGGGTGTGGGGCGCCGACCCCATCCTAGGGGAAGGAGAACCGGCTCGGCTGGTGCAGAATAGGGACGGACCAAGGCTCTACGGTGTCAAGACCTTCTGTTCGGGTTCGACGGGCCTGGACCGCGCGCTCGTGCTCGTGCGTGGCCCAGCCACAGGGGCTCCCCTCCTTGCCTACGTCGACCTCTCCGAAGGTGCCAAGGTAGATGCGGCCTGGTTCAGGGGCGCGGGCATGCGGGCGTCGGAGAGCCATCGTGTCGTATTCGAAGGTACACCGGTGCTCGCGGTTCTGGGAGAGCCAGGTGAGCTCGTCAGGGAACCCTACTTCAGCAGGGATGCTATTCGCACATCCGTCACCTGGGCCGGGATCTCCGACACGGCCGTCGACGCCGCTCTCGACACTCTGGCCGCAAAAACCGGGCACGGAGAGCCCGACGACGTAGTCTCTCTCGCCGCAGGCAGGATGCTCACGGCTAGAAGCAACATCGATAGCTGGCTCGAGTACGCCGCAGATCGCGCCGACTCGAACCCATCCTCACTGCCTGGGATCTCGACCCAGCTGCGTGAGTCCGTGGCCATCTCGTGCCGAAAGATCCTCGATGAGGCGGCCAGGGCCGTCGGTTCCCATCCCTTCGCCGTCTCCGGCCCCCTAGACCGTGCGAGGCGGGATCTCGAACTCTTCCTCCTCCAGCACCGTCTGGAGCCCGCCCTGATACGCCGCGGAAAGCAGGCAATCTCGGAGCGGCAGTCTTGAAGGGGCGACTCGGACGCGAGTACTTCGAGGGGCTCTACGCCAAGTCAGGCGACCCCTGGGACTTCGAGACCAGCGAGTATGAGCGCAACAAGTACAGACGCACACTGGAGGTTCTGGGCGAAAGCCGATTCCACAGGGCTCTGGAGGCGGGGGCTTCTATAGGCGTCTTCACCGAGATGCTCGCGGACCACTGCGAAGAGTTGCTCGCGGTAGACGTATCGGAGCGGGCGGTGGCCGCGGCACGCGAACGCCTCTCGGGCCGCAGGAACGTCCGGGTCGAGCGCCGCACGCTACCTGAGGAGATGCCCGACGGTCCGTTCGACCTGATCGTCGCCTCAGAGGTCCTTTACTACTTCACAAGGGAAGAGATGCTCGCAGCGCTAGAAGCCTTCGAGCGCGAGCTGGCACGGGGAGGAGCCCTGCTCGCCGTCCACTGGCGCAGAGAGACCAGGACTTACCCACTGCAGGGAGACGAGGTGCACGAGCTACTCATGAGAAACACGCGACTCGAGAACAACAAGACCATCGTCGAGCCGGATTACCGCCTGGATCTCTTCGAGGACCCGTCGTGAACAGGGACGAACGCCTGGTAATCGTGGGCGCGGGCCCCGCCGGACTGGCAACGGCCCGCGCCTATAGAGAGGGCGGAGGCATGGGCCACGTCATGATGCTGACCCCAGAGCCATACGCCCCGTACAACCGCCCTCCGCTGACAAAGGGTTACCTCCGAGGCGACGCGTCCCGCGAGGATCTACCCCTCGAAAGCGATGGCTGGTACGAGGAGAACGGCGTCGAACTCAGGCTCTTCACCAACGCGAGTGCCATCGACAGAGAACGGCGGATCGTCGCCACAGACCAGGGTGAAGAGTTGGCGTACGACGTCTGTGTGCTGGCCACGGGCTCAGAGCCGATCCGTCCGCCCGTTCCTGGAGGGGAAGACCCCGAGATCCTGACTATGAGGACCATAGAGAACTCGACCCGCCTCCAGGACCGTGTAGAAAAGGAAGGCCTGGCCGTCGTCGTGGGGAGCGGCTTTATCGGATGCGAGGCGGCGGCGTCCCTCTCGCTGCGCGGCGCTGAGGTGACCTTGATCAGCCGCGACGCGTCGCCACAACGAAATCGGCTCGGCCGCGAGGTCGGAGAACGCGTCGAGGGCTGGCTACGAGGTTACGGCGTGGACCTTCGCCTCGGGGCCAGGATCGAGGGCATCGAACGTAAGGATGGTGGCCATGCGGTGCGCCTCGGAGACGGTGACACGGTCGAAACGGGAACCATCCTCTTCGCAACCGGCGTCGCGCCCCGCATCCGTCTCGCCTCGGAGGCAGGTATCGAGGTGGACCATGGGATCATCACAGACTCCTCCATGCGGACGAGCGCGCCGGGAATCTTCGCGGTCGGAGACATCGCCCAGGCTTACAACGAATCCGCGGGACGCCACCTCAGCGTCGAGCACTGGGGTGACGCACTGGAGCACGGACGCATCGCGGGGACCGTGATCTCAGGCGGCGAAGCTGCCTGGAACATGGCTCCCGGCTTCTGGTCCACAATCGGCGACAAGACGCTCAAGTACTGGGCCTGGGGCGACGGCTGGGACGACCAGGTCTTCGAAGACGAAGGTGAAGCTTTCACTGTCAGGTACGGCAAGGAGGGTGTGCTCGTTGGAATCCTCTCCCATGGTAAGGACCAGGACTACGAGCGAGGGCGCGACATGATCGAACGCGGAGAGTCTTTCTACCGATGACGCCCCGGGCGCCCGACTCTGCCCTCAGGGCCTGTGTTGTCGTGCCCGCGCGCGACGAGGAGGATCTCATTGTGCCATGCCTCGAAGCGCTCGCGACCCAAACCGGCGTCAGGCCCCTCGACTACGAGGTCTTGCTGATCCTCGACCGCTGTACGGACGAGACAGAAGCACGCGCCCGCGAAACTGCCGCGGTCTACTCCCGCTTGAGACTGCACCTACTCTACGGTCCTGGCGAGGGATCTGGCCCTGCCCGCCGGGTCGGGATGGATGCCGCTTGCGCCCGACTCCTCGAGGTAGGCCGCCCCGAGGGTCTAATAGCGTGCACCGACGCCGACACGATAGCCGCGCCTGACTGGCTCGCCGCCCAACTCCAGGCCGTTTCAGAGGGAGCAAAGGCCATCGGCGGGCGTATCGAACTCGCCGACGACGGCTCGCTACCCGAGCACGTCCCGCGCAGGCACGCGGAGCAAGGGCGCCTACGCCACGAGCGCCTTCTCTCCGACCCCGATACCAAAGGCCAGGCACAGCACTGGCAGTTCTCGGGCGCCTCCCTGACCCTGACGGCGGCGGTATACAGAGAGATAGGTGGCCTCGAACCACTCCCTGCGCTGGAGGACGAGGGCCTCGAAAGAGTCCTGATCGAGCGCCACGTTCCGATAGAGCGCCTGCTCTCGGTCAGGGTCACCACCTCACCGCGACTGGTCGGCCGCGCCAGCAGCGGCCTCTCCTCCGACCTCGCCAGGATAGCACTCAACCTTCGCGAAGAAAGTGCAGAAGGCTAGAGCGCTACGCCCGTTCCTCCCTGTACTCCTGAATACTCTCGTAGACTTCGTCCGGGAACTGCAGTTCCGCGTACGGGTTGCAGGCGTCAGGGTCATCGGGGTCAGGGCAGATCGGGAAGTCCTGCTGGCTCTGATACTCCAGAATCTTCTCGCGCCTGGGCGGGCTGTAGCCCTTCTCCTCCACCTGCTGCACGAGAGCCCTCATCTCCTGCTCGTCGGTATCGTGGTCCTTGGTCAAGAGCTCCACAAGCTCGTCGTTGCTTACGAAGTGGCGTCCGATCATCGCAAAAACGAGACGGCCGTAGTGGCCTATGTCCTCACCGTTATCCAGTGCGTCGAGCACGTGGGCCATCATCGGGCTCTGACGCAAATCTTCTACCGGCATGGGTAGTGCTCCTCTCGTTGGTCTACATCCGAACTATACGGAGAACCTTCGCCCCGAACGTGAAACGAACCACCACGAGAGTTCCCGCATCACGCATTGCAAGACATCTCGCTGTGGATTTCACGCTTTCGCGGGAATGACGACTATCCTGGAGCAGTGTGGCAGGAGTTGGGCCCGTCCAGCTTGTACACAGAGCGAAACTGATCCTGCGGATTTCTTATGGGTGGGGTCTCTCCACCAACGCTCAGCGGGCAACGGCCCGGATCAGGTCCTTCGCCCCGTCGGCCACGGGTACCGTCAGCTCCTCTCCCGAAGCCATGTCACGCACCGTGCAATCGCCACGCGCGAGCTCATCCTCACCCAATATGACTGCGTACGAGGCACCCGTGCGGTCGGCCTGCTTGAACTGCGCCCGCATGCCTCGCCCTCCGTAATCCAGGTCGGCGGAGATTCCTTCTTCCCTAAGGGCGCCGGCAAGTTTCATAGCAAGGATGCGCGCTTCCGGCGCCAGGGTCACGAAGAAAACGTCCAGGCTAACGCGCGCCTCTTGCGAGGCGGCGGCCAGGAGTATCCGTTCGACCCCCGAGCCGAAGCCGATCCCCCCGACATCGGGCCCTCCGAGGTCGGAGATCAGACCGTTGTACCGCCCGCCGGCACCGACGGTGTCCTGCGCCCCAAGGGCGCCGCTCTTGGCCTCGAAGACCGTCATCGTGTAGTAGTCGAGGCCACGTACGAGCCCCTCGTCGATCTCGTACGGTATGCCGAGCGCCTCGAGGCCACCACGCACTGCCGCGAGGTGCGCAGAGGCCTCCTCGCTCAGGTAGTCAGAGATCTTCGGGGCTTCGACGAGAACGGCCTGGGTGTCCTCATGCTTGGAGTCGAAGGTGCGCAAAGGGTTGGTATCGATGCGGGAGACGGAGTCGGGATCGAGGTCTCCGCGGTGCCTCTCGAGGTAGGCGTGGAGCTCGGGGACGTAAGCCTGCCTGGTCTCCATGTCACCGAGGTTGTTGACGTAGACGACCTCGTCCTTCACGCCGACGGCCTGGTGGATGGCGTAGAGCAGTGAGATCACCTCGACGTCGACGAGGGGGTCCGAGGTGCCGAGGGCCTCGACCCCGATCTGGGTGTGCTGCCTGAAACGGCCTCTCTGCTGGCGCTCCTGACGGAACATCGGACCGATGTAGAACAGTTTGACGGGCTGGGCCAATTTGTAGAGGTTGTGCTCGATGTAAGCCCTTACAGCCCCCGGCGTCCCCTCTGGCCTGAGCGCCATCTCCCTCTGGCCCTTGTCCACAAACGTGAACATCTCCTTCTGGACGACGATGTCAGAGCCCTCCCCCGCCGTCCTTGCGAAGAGCCGCGCCTCCTCGAAGATGGGGGTGCTTACCTCTGAGTAGTTGTAAAGTCCGAAGAGCTCTCGCGCCCTATCCTCGACGAAGGTCCAAAGTTCGGGGCGCTCCTGCGGCTCTCTGCCGCCGGGAAAGACGTCGTAGGTACCTCTCGGGCCCCGGTAGTCCGTCACGAGAGACCAGGAGGCAGGTATGGATTGGTTCTCAGTTCCTCCACCGCCGTGAGGACAGGGCCGTGGCCGGTGTACAGGCGTGTCTGCTCCTCCCAGAGCGGCATCACCTTGCGGATGGAGGCTTCGATCTCTTCCCACGAAGCGCCCTGGATGTCCGTCCGGCCTACGCTGCCTGGCAGAATGAGATCACCGACGATCTGGTCGTGCCCAATAACGAAAGTCACAGACCCGGGAGAGTGCCCGGGCGTGTGAAAAACCCTGATGCCGAGACCGGCGACATCGAGCGCCTGCCCATCTTCGAGGGGCTCGTAGTCCCCGACCTTCCCCTCGGCGTCGGCGGAATGCATGTAGACAGGTGCCCCCGTCTCACGGCGCACGAACTCCAGCGCGTCCACATGGTCGGCGTGGCCGTGCGTCACCAGGATCGCTGCTACGGGAGCGCGGGTGGCGCCGAGGATCTTCTCCGGCTCGGCACCGGCGTCGACGACGATGTCGCCGTCAGGGGCGTGGACGACGTAAGAGTTGACCTCGAAGCCGTCCATAGAGAGTGTTACCTGTTCGATCTCGCTCACCTGAGAGTCTCCTAGCGTTCCAGGGGAGTGCCGTCGCGGGAGACCCTGTAGACGTCGTAGACGTCGGGGATGCTCCGGATCTTACGTATTACCTCCTCGACGTGCTGCACGCTCGCTGCCTTGAAAGCGAACCTGCTGAGGGCCGTCCTGTCCTCGATGGTATCGACCCGTGCAGAGACGATATTGACACCGGCGTCCGAGATCGTGGCCGTTATGTCCTTCAACAGGTGCATCCTGTCGAGGGCCTCGACGAGCAGCTCGACGGTGAAGAGCTTGTCTGACCCCCTGGCCCATTCGACCTCGACGAAGCGCTCGGGGTCTCTTGACTGGAGCGCCCTGGCGTTTACGCAGCCGGCTGAATGAACGACGACGCCACGCCCCAGCGAGACGTAGCCGACGATCTCGTCGCCAGGCATCGGGGTGCAACAGCGTGCAAGCCGCGTCAGTATCCCACTCGACCCGACGACACGCACCCCGGTCTGCTCGTCGGTTCCACTCTCGGGGAGCGGGAGCGGGGCGAGCGCGGGACTCTGCTCTCTTGGCTGTTCCTCTTCCTCTTTGGGCCTTACATGCTCCACTATTCGGCCCGCCACGTTCTCGGCCGAGAGCACGCCGGCGCCGACGGCGGCGAACATGTCGTCAGGGGACGAGTAGTTGGTCGCGCGGGCCACGTCCTCGAGGACGCCTGAGGGGACCTTCCCGATCCGACGCCTCTTCAGAAGGGCCAGGATCTTCTCGCGTCCCAGGCTCAGGTTGTCTTCGCGGTCGGCCTTGTTGAAGAATTGCCTTATCTTGTTGCGCGCCCGCCCGCTCTGGACCACGGCCAGCCAGTCGCGGCTCGGCCCCGAGTTCTTGCCCGTGATGACCTCGACCCTGTCACCAGAGACGAGCTCGGAGTCGAGGGGGACGATACGGTCGTTGACCCTGGCCCCAATCGTACGGTGTCCGACCTCGGTGTGGACGTGATAGGCGAAGTCTATGGGCGTCGCCCCGCTGGGAAGGCTGACCACGTCTCCCTTCGGCGTAAAGACGAAGACCTCCTCAGCGACGAGCTCACCCTTCAAAGACTCCATGAAGTCACCGGCGTCGGTCGTCTCCTGCTGCCACTCCATCATGCTCTTGAGCCAGGTCAGGCGGTCCACCTGACGGTCGGTAAGGCCGTGCTTGTACATCCAGTGGGCAGCGATGCCGTACTCCGCCGTCGTGTCCATCTCGGAGGTCCGGATCTGGATCTCCAGCAGCTTCCCCTCGTTGGACATGACGGTCGTGTGAAGCGACTGGTACATGTTGAACTTGGGCATCGCTATGTAGTCCTTGAAGCGGCCAGGGATGGGCTTCCAGATCGAGTGTATGACGCCGAGCGTGCCGTAGCAGTCTCGCACATCGTCGACGACGACCCTGAGACCGGTGAGGTCGTAGATCTCGTTGAACTCCTTGTTGCGGCGCACCATCTTGTTGTAGATGGAGTAGAAGTGCTTGACCCTCCCGTGGACCTCGGCCTCTATCCCCGACTCCCGCAAGTGCCGCAACAGCTCGGCCGCCGTCCCGTTTATGAACGCCTCCCTGTCCCCGCGCCTGGCGGCGACGAGGCTCTTTATCTCCTCGTAGCGGCGCGGATGGAGGGTGGCGAAGGAGAGGTCCTCGAGCTCCCACTTGATCGAGTAGATCCCCAGCCTGTGCGCGAGGGGGGCGTAGATCTCCAGGGTCTCCGTCGCCTTCCTGAGTTGGGTCTCGCGCTTGAGATAGGCGAGGGTCCTCATGTTGTGCAGCCTGTCGGCGAGCTTGATGATGATCACGCGCACGTCGCGGCTCATGGCCACGATCATCTTCCTCAATGACTCGGCCTGCGCCTCCTCGAGGTTGCCTGAAGGCAGCCGCTTGAGCTTGGTGACCCCGTCTACTATCTCGGCCACCTCGTCCCCGAACCGCTCCGCCAGCTCCTCTTTGGTTACGCCGGTATCCTCGAGCACATCGTGCAACAGCGCGGCGGCGATGGTCGTCGTGTCGAGGCGCAGCTCGGCGAGGACGTCGGCCGTCGCGAGCGGATGGTAGACGAAAGGCTCGCCGCTCTTGCGGGTCTGGCCCCTGTGCGCCGCGTGGGCCAGCGTTGTAGGCATCGGCGATCAACTCCTCCGTCCCCTCAGGCCCGTAGGTAGACACCTTCTCGATAAGAGAAGATATGGTTACGCCAGGCGCCGCTATCGCCCTCGGACGTTCCTCTGTACGAACGGGTTCCATGGCGAAATTATATCAGTAAGGCATCAGGCATCAGGTTTCAGGTATTGGATGCTGCACCGTAGCCCGGTACGCAGACTATTTCCAAGCACTCTATCCTGAAGCCTGTAGCCTGAAGCCTATAACCTTCCAGACCTGAAGATAGTGGTGAAGAGTATGGCGGCCAGGATCAGGGATAGCGTAAAGCCGATGAAGCTGATAAGGGAGGCGCCGAGAATGGGGACGTTCGGCCCTCCGACATCGAAAGCGCCGAGCATCGCTGACCCGACGAACATTGCGGCTGTAACGACGGCGAAGACCAGCCGATTTGCGAGCACGTCGACGCTGCCGAACAGTTCGTCGAGGCCGCCGTGCTCGAGCTGCACCTCCAACTCACCGTCGGCGAGCTCGGTCAGTAGCAGCCTGATCTGCTCCGGAAAGTCCTCGACGTAGCGGGCGTACTCCAGCGCGTGCTCCTCGACGACCTCGATCACGGCCTCCGGCCTGTAACGCTCGGAGAGGAGCCTCTGTGCGTATGGCCTGGCGACCTCGTAGACGTTTATGGTCGGATCTATGGAGCGGGCGAGTCCTTCTGCGGTCACGAGCGCCTTGGTTAGCAGAGGGAAGACGGGCGGCATCCTGAGCCTGTAGCGGCGCGCGAGCGCGATGAGCTCCGAGAGCGCCTGCCCCAGGGTGACCTCCCCACGGAGAGCCCGGAGTACTTGTTGAGGAACTCCCGCAGGTCCCGAACGAGGTCGCCGCGTATCTCGGTCGTGTAGCGCACGCCGAGCCGTTCGAGGGCCCGCAGGGCGGCGGGGGCGTCACGCTGTATCACGGCGATAAAGAGTCTCGAGAGCGCCTCGATGTCACCCTGGCTCATGTAGCCGACCATGCCGAAATCGAGCAGGGCGAGGTCCCCACCGGGTGTCAGGAGCAGGTTGCTCGGATGGGGGTCCCCGTGGAAGAATCCGTCCTCGAAGGCCATCTTGAAGATCGCCTCTGCCCCCATGGAGGCGACGCGCCGCCGCTCGGAGGGAGAGAGCACCAGCGGACGGATGTCCCTGAACCTGGTCCCCTCGATGTACTCCTCCGTCAACACCCTCGGAGGTCGAGAGCCCGAGGTAGACCCCGGGGATGATGACCTGCGTCCCCGCGAAGTTGGCGGCGAAGCGGCGGGCGTTCTCCGCCTCGGCGGTGTAGTCGAGCTCGCGCCTGATAACGACCTCGAACTCGGCCACGAGGCCGCGTACGTCTACGAACAGCCTGCGCCCGAACCTCCGGTCGAGCAGGGCGGCGAAGTCCCGCATGAGCTCGAGGTCTCCCCCAACCCTGCGGGGCGCCTCGGGCCGCTGCACCTTGACGGCGACGGTCTCCCCGCCACGCAGCACGGCCCTGTGGACCTGCCCGATGCTGGCGGAGCCGAGCGGCACAGGGTCGAAAGAGGCGAACACCTCATCGACGGGAGCCCCGAGCTCTCTCTCGATTATCTCCTGGGCGACCCCAGCAGGCATTGGCCTGGCCGTATCCTGGAGCTTCTGGAGCTCGGAGAGGACGCCTTCAGGCAGTATGTCCGAGCGCGTAGAGAGTACCTGCCCGAACTTGACGAAGGTTGGCCCGAGGTCGTCGAGGGTGCGGCGTAACCTGACGCCGAAGTTCGGCGCGAGGAACTCCTGCAGACCCTTCTTCTCCCTCCTGTCCCGCCTTACGTCGAAGACGAAGCCGAAACCGTGCCTGACGAGAACGCGGCTTATCTGGGAGAAGCGCCTGAGGTTCCCCGACCGTGGCGGCCGGGGGTATCCCTCCGTTCGCCACGCGCCGGATGTGGCCCTTCTGCTACAGTCCCGGCGGTGTCTCGGGGGCGTCGCCGCGCTCGGGCGGAGCCTCCGGTTCACCCGCAGGCGGAGGAGGCGTCGCGGGACGGTCCTCGAGCATCCTCACCCTGTGCTCCAGCTGTTCGATGCGGAACAGAAGATCCTCGTAGTCCTCCCTGGTAGGAAGCCCGCCCCTCCTCAGACCCTGCTGCAAAGAAGCATCGACCAGCGAACGCGCCCCTGTCGAGCGCTCGCGCGCGCGGTTCATCACGTCGTTGACCACCGTGCGGCCTTCCTCGCGCTCCACCCGGCCCTGCTCGACGAGAGAGTCCACGATCTCCTGTACCTTGTCGCGCGTCGCCGCGGCAGCCCCTATCTGCAACAGGATCAAACGCTCGAGCGTCTCGCCGACGGTTCCACGCATAATTACCTCCAGATTAGCCAGTGCATCACCTACATGATAACGAAGGCGCAAGCCCCGTGGCGGGCCGCGCCGCTACGTCGAGCGTGCGGCCTGGAGCTTCCCGGCACGCCAGGCTTTGTAGAGCGAAAGGACGGGCGAGGCTATGAAGATGGAGCTGTAGGTCCCTGCGGCGATGCCGACGAGCAGGGCGAAGGCGAAGTCGCTCAGGGTCGCTTCCCCGAAGATCAAGAGCGCCACTATCGGGATGAGGCTGAAAATGGAGGTGTAGATCGAACGCCTCACGACCTGGCGGATGGAGCGGTTGATCATCTCGTCGAAGCGGCGCCTGTTGTAGCCGACCGTGGGGGAGTTCTCCCTGATCCTGTCGAAGATGATTATGGTGTCGTAGATCGAGTACCCTAGCACGGTCAAAACGGCGACGACGGTAACCAGGCTGACCTCCCTGCCGACGATGGCGTAGAAACCGATCGTCATCAGTATGTCGTGCACGAGCGCGGCCATCGCAGCGAGGGCGAAGGCGAACTCGAACCGGAAACTGATAAAGGCCACGATTACGATCAGCGCGGCAACCACGGCCTGCAGCGCCTGATTTCTGAGCTGCTCGCCGAACGCGGGGCTAACGGTCGTGACGCTGACCTCACCCCCGAAAGCCTGGCTCAGGGAGTCGCGGATCTGGCTTTGCTCCTGCTGGGAGCTTACGACCGGAGTCCGCACCTCGTAGCCGTTCTCCCCAAGGGTCGTGACGACGGATTCCCCGGCCATATCCTCGGGCAGCGCGGCGCGTACCTGCTCGTCGCTGAGCTGTCGCTCGGCGTTTGCAACGGTGAACTGCGCCCCACCCTGGAAATCTATTCCGAAGTTGAGGCCCCCGAGCGCTATGGCGATGATCCCCGCAAGCAGCAAGACGGCTGAGATCGAGAAATACAGCTTCCAGCCGCCGACGAAGTCTACCTTCTCGAACACCCCTACCTCACCCTGGCCTGCTGTTGCGTCGCAGAGATACTGACTCTTGGAGACCCCCATCAGGGCTGGGGAGAGGTGGATGCCGCGGTCAGAGAGCAACCCGAGTAGTGCGCGTGTGATCACGATGGCCGTGAACATCGAGAGCACGACCCCGATGGCGAGCAACACGGCGAAGCCACGGACAGATCCGCTCGAGAGCGCGAACAGGATGAACGCCGTAATGAGGGTCGTTACGTTACCGTCCAGGATCGCCCTGAAGCCCTTGTCGTAGCCGGCCTGGATCGCACTCCGTGGCGTCTTGCCGCGCCTGATCTCCTCTTTGATGCGCTCGAAGATGACGACGTTTGCATCAGCGGCGACCCCGATGGAGAGCACGATGCCGGCGATCCCTGGCAACGTCACCGTGATCGGGATGATCACGATGAGACCCCACAACAAGAACGCGTAGATGAGCAGAGCGAGGTCGGCGACGATGCCTAGCGCCCTGTAGATCACGAACAGCAACAAGAGCACGAGCCCGAACCCGACGAGCGAGGCCAGAAGCCCGCTCTTCAGGGAACTCAGGCCGAGCGTCGGACCTACCGTGGTCTGGGAGATTACCTGCATGTTGACCGGCAGCGCGCCCGTGTTGAGCACGGTCTCGAGTTGCTTGGCCTCGTCCTCGGGGAGCCCACCAGGCAGACCGTCGTTGGAGATCGAGATGTTCTGGCCCAGTGTGTCTTGCACGGTTGGCGCGCTCTGGATGTCCTGGTCGAGCGCGATGGCGAGCTGCGCGGGCTCACCGCTGGTGAGCGATTCGTTAACCATTCTCTGGGTTAGTTCCCCCATCTGCCTGCCACCCTCGGCGGTGAGCTCCAGGCTCACGATGCGCTTCCCTGTGGTCTGGTCGAACTCGACGTTCGCCCCGTTCTGCTTTAGCGAGTCGCCCGTCAGGTCGGGGTCCTTGCGAACTATGTACCCGTTGACGTCGGTACCCCTGCCCTGTATAGAGGGGTCTCCTCGAAGAGGATTTTGGTCTTCGCCTTGTCGAAAGCGTCGTCATCCTCGAGGGTCTCTGTTATATCTTGCTTGGTCTGGTCCATCTCGTCTTGTGGGACGTTCGGCTGCGGGTCCGCAGCGAGGACCTGGTAAAAGCCGAGCTGGGCAGTACTGCCGATAATGCGGATCACCTCGTCAGGGTTCTTTACGCCGGGGATCTGGACCACTATCTGGTTCTCTGACTGCACCCTGACGTCGGGTTCGGCCACGCCCAGGCGGTCTATGCGCTGCCGGATCAGGTCGGCCGCCTGCACCATCTCCTCTCGGGTCACCTTTCCCCCGCCCGTCTGGGAGCCCTCTAGCTGCGCGCTGACGCCGCCCTGGAGGTCGAGCCCGAGCTGCGTCGACCTCCTCACAGGCTCATCGATAAAGATGAAGTAGGCGGCCACCCCGAGGAGGACGACCACGAGGGCCAGCACGATCAGGTTGTTTCGACGACTACCCATAAGATCGGAAGATCATTCTAGCCTATCTGCGGCCAAGCAGCTTGTCAGCACGCCCCCCTAAAGGCGTCGTATTATCCTGTCGGTCCAGGAATTCGGTGTCGAAACTTGTGCTACGTTAATGAACGCAGAGATGAGGTAGCGTAGCGGAAGGGCCGTAGGAATATATAGGACGATTCGCCTCTGGTGGCTGCTGACCCTGGTCGTAGTAATCTCGGGGTGTTCGTCGGACGGCTCGTTTACCACAGGTAATGAGCGCCACAATGAACGGTCAGACAGTTCTTACCAGGCCGGTCAGGATCGTACTTCCACCGATGTCGGCAGGGTGATCGCCGCCGGGACCATGACGGCCGCGCGGGCGGCCCACACAGCGACGCTATTGCCCGATGGCCGCGTTCTCATCGCTGGCGGCTGTACGCTCGACAGCTGCGAGATGGAAGAAGACGGCGCGTCGGCAGAGTTATACGATCCGAGGGTAGGGTCCTTCGCGAAGACGGGCACGATGGGCACAGAACGGGTTAGCCACACCGCGACCTTGCTCCCGAACGGCGAGGTGCTCCTGGTGGGCGGCTGGGATCGCGCCGGGGTACTGGCCAGCGCAGAGCTCTACGATCCTGCGGCAGGAGACTTTTCCCCCACCGGCAGCATGGCTACGCGCAGGGCCGCCCACACCGCAACGCTGCTACCCGACGGGAAGGTCCTGATCGCCGGGGGATACAACGGCGATCAAAGTGTTCCCAGCGCGGAGGTCTACGATCCCCGGACGGAGACTTTTTCGCGAACTGGCAGCATGGCGACACCACGGTCGGCCCACGCGGCTGAGCTTCTGCCGAAGGGCAGGGTCCTCGCCACCGGCGGGAGCGATTCGCAGGAGGACATCGTAGCGAGCGCGGAGATCTATGACCCCCTCACTGGCAGGTTCGCCAGAACCGACAACATGACGGTGAATCGCTACAAACACGCGGCAACCCGGCTACGAGATGGCAGAATCCTCATCCTCGGCGGCTCGAATGCTGACGACTTCTACGGCAAATACGCGAGTGCGGAGGTCTTCGATCCCGCATTGGGCACCTTTGCCCCCGTTGGTGACATGGACGCAGAGCGTTTCAAGCTGCCCGATGCAGTAGCGACTCTGAGCAGTGCCGAAGTCCTGGTCGGCGGTGATAGTGAGCGTGCGGAGATCTACGATCCTGAGTCAGAAGCCTTCCGTCCCGTCCATGGTAGTCTGGGAGCAGCGCGTAACTTCGCGACCGTGACGACGCTATCCGAAGGCCAGGCGCTCATCGCAGGAGGCTACGACCAGAACCTACACCTCGCAATGAGGACGTGGCTTTACGTCCCCGAAGGGGAGCCAGCACCCGATGTTCGTCAGGCCCCTTCGTAGCGGGAGATCCAGGCCCGCGACCACTCCTCATAGCGGCCTGCGCTTATCTCACGCCGCGCCCTCAGGCAAAGATCCACGCTAAAACGGACGTTGTGCAACGTTACGAGCCTGTGGCCTAGTAGCTCGTTCTCCTTTACGAGATGGGCCAGATAGGCCCTGCTGTAGCCGGTGCACGCCTCACAGAAGCAGCCAGGATCGAGCGGCCCGAAGTCCGTGCGAAACCGCGCGTTCTTGAGGTTGATGCGGCCATCCTGGGTCAGGGCCGCGCCGTGGCGAGCCAGGCGTGTCGGGAGCACGCAGTCGAACATGTCTACCCCGAGAGCTATGACTCTTAGGATCCCGACCGGGTCCCCGATCCCCATAAAGTACCTCGGCTTCTCGGCGGGCAGCCTGGGCGCGGTAAGCGCCAGAGTCTTTAGCATCTCTTCTCGCGACTCACCGACCGAGAGCCCTCCCACGGCGTAGCCGTCGAACCCGATCTCGACCGTCAGCCCGAGGCTCTCTTCCCTCAGGTCGGGGTAAAGTCCTCCCTGCACGATCCCGAAGAGGGCCTGATCTCTCCTTTCGTGCGCCTCCTTGCACCGCCGCGCCCATCGCGCGGTCCGCTGCAGCGACTCCTCGTGGTATTCGCGGCCCGCATTTGCCAGCGGACACTCGTCGAGGACCATGGCCACGTCCGAGCCGAGCTGCTCCTGAACGCTCGTCGTCAACTCTGGGGTGAACACGTGCGGCGAACCGTCGTACACGGAAGCGAACTCCACCCCCTCTTCCGAGATACGCCGCGTCTTGGCCAGCGAGTAGACCTGGTAGCCGCCCGAGTCTGTGAGGATAGGGCCTTCCCAGCCCATGAATGCGTGAAGCCCACCGGCCTCTTTGATGAGGTCAGAACCCGGCCTCAGGTAGAGATGATACGTGTTCCCGAGCACGATGCCGGCCCCGACCTCCCGCAGGTCCCCAGGCGTGAGCCCCTTGACGGTTCCCTTCGTCCCTACAGGCATGAAGGCCGGCGTCTCCACCTGCCCACGCAGCGTACTCAGGACTCCGGCGCGCGCCTCACCGTCGCGGGCGACGATCTCTATGGCGACGGGTGCGCCTACCGCTGCCGTCCGCCGTCGAGAAGGACCATCGCGTCCCCGAACGAGTAGAAGCGGTAGCGCTCCCTTACTGCGGTCCTGTACGCTTCCCTGACCAGTTCCTCACCCCCGAAGCTCATCACCATCGCCAGGAGCGTCGAGCGCGGCAGGTGGAAGTTCGTCAGCAACGTATCTACGGCCAACCAGCGGTAGCCGGGATATACGAAGAGCTTTGACTCTCCTTCCGCCTCGCCGTTCGCTGACCAAGTCTCGAGCGCGCGGGCCGCGGTAGTTCCAGCCGCGACAACGCGGCTGGAACCCTCTACAATCCGCGCCGCCTCGGGCGGCACGCTGTAGTACTCGGCGTGCATCCTGTGGTCTTCGAGCCTCTCGGTCCTCACGGGCATGAAGGTCCCCACCCCGACGTGCAACGTGATCCTGGCTATCCGGGCCCCTGCCCGCTCTGCATCCTCCAGAACCCGCCCCGTAAAGTGAAAGCCGGCCGTTGGCGCGGCGGCCGAACCTTCGTTGCGCGCGTAGACGGTCTGGTAGCGGCTCTCTGTCTCCGGCGTAGGACTGATGTAAGGCGGGAGCGGCATCCTGCCCCTGCGCTCCAGCAGACCGGGCACGCCAGTGGCAGAGACGGACCAGTGTCCGTCTCCGAGGCTCTCGACCAACTCTAGCCTATCCTCACCGGCCCTGAGCTCGAGTCCTGGCCTGAGGCGTTTGCTCGGCCTGGCGAGGACCTCCCACGCTCCGCCGAGATCCGGCCCGAGAGTCCCGCAGGAAGAGCAGCTCCACCTCGCCACCGGTCGGCTTGTTCGCCTTGACGCGGGCAGGGAGCACTTTCGTCTCGTTCAGGACGAGCGCGTCGCCGGGCGATAAGAACCGTGGCAGGTCCCTGAATGTGTGGTGGGCTATCGTGCCGCGCCGGACGTCTACGACCATCAAGCGCGAGGCGTCGCGCGGCTCGACGGGGCTCTGGGCGATGAGATCCTCGGGAAGCTCGTAGTCGAGCTCGGAAGTGAGCACCCTAGCGACGGAAGACGATGTTGAGGACGATGGTGCCGACTACGGAGAGCAAGATCATGAGCCCTATCGGGAAGTAGAGGGTGAAGTCGCCGCGCCTGAATACCAGGTCGCCAGGTAGCCGGTCTACCCCGAAACGACCGAGCAAAAAGAGCAGTCCGCCGAGCACGAGCAGCAGAACCGCCCCCCCGATCAACAACTTTCCTACCCCTTCTAGTCCCACGCTCTTATTCTATGCCCACCCTGTCCTATGTCCACACAGATGACATGGACTTTGGGCTCAGGAGGTATCTTCGTGGTCGAGCTCAGCGAGGAGTCCCTCGACGTCGAGCGGCCTTGTGACCATCGCGAGCCCCCCATCGGGGGTGCGCGGCCACTCATTTTGCGGACGATCCCGGTACAGCTCGACGCCGTTGCCGTCGGGGTCCTGCAGGTAAAGCGCCTCCGAGACACCGTGGTCTGAAGCTCCATCGATCGGGTAGTCGGATTCCACAAGCCACTTGAGGGCGAGCGCGAGATCCCGCCGCTCGGGGTAGAGGATGGCCAGGTGGAAGAGCCCGGCGGAATGGGGCGGGGCCGGGTCGGCGTTGCGGCTCATCCAGGTGTTCAGGCCGATGTGGTGGTGGTATCCGCCCGCGGAGAGGAAGACCGCATCGTCACCGTACCACTGGGTTACCTCGAAGCCAAGGACATCTCTGTAGAAGCCAAGGGCCCGCTCGATGTTCGCCACCTTCAGGTGGACGTGGCCGATGCTTGTCCCCGGGTTTATAACTCGTTTGCCAAGTCTAGTCGTCTCCACTACCGCTCCTTTTCGTGGATCTCACCACCCTTGATTCTACCGCCGCCGTCCGAAGGCGTTCCACGTACCGCGCGATCGGCCAGGAGCGAAGAAAAAGCTGACCAGCTGAAATGCTGGCACGACGTAGCCCCGCTGCCTATACTCCTTGGGCCGCCTTATGTGATCCAAGAGCTCTGGAGAGAGAACTATGGAGACCACAGACGCCAGGCAAAGGAGCCGCACGATCCTGGAGGGCCGCGACCGCGCGCCGGCCAGGTCCTTCCTCAAGGGCATGGGCTACTCGGACGAGGACCTAAGCAAACCCATAGTCGGTGTGGCCCACTCCTGGATCGAGACGATGCCGTGCAACTACAACCACCGCCACCTGGCCGAGAGGGTGAAGGAGGGCATCAGGGAGGCTGGCGGCACGCCCATGGAGCTCAACACCATCGCCATCTCCGACGGCATAACCATGGGGACGCAAGGGATGAAATCTAGCCTCGTGAGCCGCGAGGTGATCGCCGATTCCATAGAGCTGGTCGGGCGCGGCCACATGTTCGACGCTATGGTTTCGATCGTCGGCTGCGACAAGACTATCCCCGCCGCCGCGATGGCCCACGCGAGGCTCGGCCTCCCCGGCGCCATCGTCTACTCCGGCTCCATAGCCCCAGGCCGCTTCAAGGGACACGACGTGACCATCCAGGACGTCTTCGAGGGCGTCGGCGCCAACGCCGCCGGCAAGATGTCCGACGAGGACCTCCTCGACCTCGAGGAGCATGCCTGTCCCGGGGCGGGCGCCTGCGGGGGCCAGTTCACGGCCAACACGATGGCGATGGTCCTCGAGTTCCTGGGACTCTCGCCGATGGGCTCAGCGGCCCCCCCCGCCCTCGACGGCCGCAAAGACGGGGTCTGTACTCGCGCCGGAAAGCTCGTCATGGAGCGACTGGAACACGGCCTCACCCCGGATCGTATCCTGACCAGGGAAGCGTTCGAGAACGGTATCGCCGCCGGCGCCGCAACGGGAGGCTCGACCAACCTCGTGTTGCACCTGCTCGCCATAGCGCGTGAGATCGGGGTCCCCCTCGACATCGACGACTTCGACACCGTGAGCTCACGCACCCCCATCATCGCCGACCTGAAACCCGGAGGCCGCTACACGGCCGTCGACGTCGACCGCGCTGGTGGGAGCAGGCTTCTCGGCAAGCGCCTGCTCGACGCCGGCCTCGTAGACGGGACCCAGCTGACGATCACGGGCCGCACCATTGCCGAGGAGGTCGAGGAGGCGGAAGAGACGCCAGGACAGGATGTAATCGTCACACCGGAGGAGCCGCTCAGGTCATCAGGAGGACTCGTGATCCTCAAGGGCAACATCGCACCGGAGGGCTGCGTGGTCAAGGTCGCGGGCTACACCCGCCTGGAGCACACGGGCCCTGCCCGCGTCTTCGACTCCGAGGAGGACGCCATGAACGCCGTGCAGGCCGGAGAGATTACCGAGAACGACGTGGTCGTGATCCGCTACGAGGGACCAAAGGGCGGACCCGGAATGCGCGAGATGCTCGGCGTCACCGCCGCCCTCGTCGGTCAGGGTCTCGGCGAAACCGTGGCCCTCCTCACCGACGGCCGCTTCTCCGGCGCCACCCGCGGCCTAATGGCCGGCCACGTTGCGCCCGAGGCGGCCCATCGCGGCCCCATAGCAGCCCTGGAAGACGGCGACACCGTTACCTTCGACATAGAGAACAGAACCTTGAGCGTGGATCTTCCGACAGAAGAGCTAGAATCCCGTCTGGCAGACTGGGAGGAGCCAGAACCCCGCTTCGCGACCGGCGTGATGGCGAAATACGCGGCCCTCGTTTCGTCGGCTTCGGAAGGTGCCGTAACCGACCCCAACCTCGGATCTGCAGGGTAGCAGACAGTCTCCGTTTGCCCCACGGTCCTCGAGTTTCAAACACAGATTGGACGAGCATTCTACACAGCCGGCGAGTAGAGGGGCGGACTTCAGCCGGGAATCTATCGGAAATGTAGGTTATTCCACTTCGCCAACAACCTCCGAGATGACCTCATCCAAGGACATCGCGTGGCCAGCAGCCCACGCCGCGTCGAACGCCCTTTCTCCGAGGGTCGCGCGGGCTGCGTTCGTGGCGTGGTAGTGATCCGTGAGACCAACGGGCGGAACGAACGTGCCCAGGGCTTCGCGCTGCGCGGCGGAGGCCCCCAGGAGCCGCGCCGCCCGTTCGGGTTTGTCCTGCATCGCCTCCACGCGGGCCATACCTCCCAGGAAGATCACGGCGTCAAACGTGAAGCCGAACCGCCGCGCCAGTCGAAGGCTCTCCTTGAATAACTCCGAGGCCCGCTCGACTCTGCCCACCTGGCACTCTATGCTCCCGAGCCGGGAGAGCGTGATGGCGAGCGCGTTGGCGACGCGCAAAGGATATTTTGTCTGGCGCAACGAGGCCGCGCTCTCTGCCAGCAACGTCCTGGCCCGCTCGAGGTAGCCTTGCGCGCGCAAGGCATCCGACAGGGTGCAAACGGCGAGCCCGGAGCCGAAGGCGCTTCCGAACTCGCGGGAAATGTCGAGCGCCTGTTGGCTCAGGCAAGCCGCTTGCTCGTAGTCTCCCCTTTGGTTGGCCACCGCCCCCAGCTCGCGAAGCGGACCACTCATGCCCTTTCTGTGGCCCATATTCCGGTAAAGGGTAAGGCTCTCCTCGTACAGTGCTATACCGCGGTCGTAGTCCCCCTGTTGGGCTGTCAGCATACCCGTTACCAGGTGCAGAAACGCCCACCTGCGTGCCGACAGCGTCGGTTCGGATCCTTCGGCCACGTCCGCCGGCCTACCCAGCGCCAGCACCGCCTCCAACCACCGGCGGCCTTCGCTCACATGGTGACGCTCGGGCCAGAACCGCCACAACGAAAGGGCCAGCCTTGTCCCGAAGTCCACCTCCCGGCACCGAATCGCCCAGCGGAGCGCCGCCCGCATATTGTCGTGCTCCCTCTCCAGGACCACCAGCCATCCCGTGAGCGTCTGGGATGAAACCTCCGGCTGCGTGGCCTCAGCCAGTTCCAGGTAATACACCGCGTGCGCGCGATGCACTTCCTCGGCCTCACCGTCCGAGTCGAGGCGCTCCGCGGCGTATTCTCGGACCGTCTCCAGCATCGTGAATCGCGGCTCGTCGCCCCCAGGCTCTGAAGCGGCTTCGACCCGCGACACGACCAGGCTATTGTCCACCAGGGAGGTCAGGATCTCCAGGACTTCCTTCCCCTCGGGCATGCCGGGTCCGCAAACGGCCTCCGCCGCCTCCAGGGAAAAGCCACCCGCGAAGACCGCGAGTCGCCCGAACAGCGCCCGCTCGGCGGGTCCGAGTAGCTCGTAGCTCCACGCAACCGTGTCGCGCAATGTCTGCTGCCGCGCCGGCAGATCCCGCGCCCCGCCAGAGAGCAGGGGCAACCTGAGTTCCAACCGGTCGAGCAGCGCCTTCGGCGAGAACAGTTTGACCTTCGCGGCCGCCAACTCGATCGGCAGCGGCAACCCGTCGAGCCGCTTGCAGATCTCTGCCACCGCGGCCTCGTTCCCTGCACGAACCTCGAAGCCAGGAGAGACCTCCCTCGCGCGTTCCTCGAAGAGGCGCACCGCAGGAGATCTTTCCAAGGATGCCCCTGCCACCAG
The DNA here is from genome assembly GCA_963808845.1 of uncultured Rubrobacteraceae bacterium. GTDB lineage: Bacteria > Actinomycetota > Rubrobacteria > Rubrobacterales > Rubrobacteraceae > Rubrobacter_D. Next base: position 41,223 of record CAWEHD010000025.1, on the reverse strand, counting down.
GGACAGCGGAGACAGGGGATACTGCCGCTCGCCGCTGAGCCGGAGCGGCGCCCGGCTCGTCGCGAGCACCGTCAGCCCCGGACACCCCCTTACCAGCTCTGCCACCAGCGGAACAGCCTCGAGCAGGTGCTCGAAGTTGTCGAGCAGCAGGAGCAACTGTTTGTCTTCCAGATGCCGGATGAGGGCTTCTTGCAGCGACCGGTCCCCCGCGTCCTTGATCCCGAGCGTCTGGGCTACGACCGAAGGCACGAGGTCGGGGTCCTGCAGGGGCGCGAGCGGGACGAACGCGACGCCGTCGGCGAAGGCCGCGCGCGAGCCGGTCACCCGAGCGGCCACCTCCAGCGCCAGCCTGGTCTTGCCGACGCCACCCGGTCCCGTGAGCGTCACCAGGCGCACGTCCTCGCGGCGCAAGAGCCCCGTTACGGACGCCACTTCGGTTTCGCGTCCGACGAGCGGTGTCGGGGGCACGGGCATCGCCCGCCGGGGCGGCTCCGACACCGTACCACGAACTGCCAGGCCCCCGGCCGACGCCTCGAACTCGGCGAACTCCCGTCCTTCAAGCCCTAGGGCATCGCCCAGCACCTGCACGGTGTAGGCGTGTGGCCGGCGTCGCTCCCCGCGCTCGAGCAGGCCGATGGCCTGGGGGGTGAGGCCCGTCCGAGAGGCCAGGTCCTCCTGCGTCATCCTGGCCGAGGCGCGGTAGCGTCGCAGAAGTTCCGCGAACGCGAGCCCCACACTAGTCTCTGCTCCCCTCACCTTCCGCTCCTCCTGGTCTTGCCAGCGCAACGATTCATACTCACCCCAAACTACCGCGGATCGCCGTCCGGCGCATCACTCAAATGCACCATCTTTTCGGAGTATCGCTCGAAAGGTCTTCGCGGCAACGTGACAGGTCACCGCGCCAAGAACCGGAATTTGTCCGCATCTCGGGGTACATCCATCGTCCAATAACATCGTGATTTGTCCCCGCAGGGCCGATTGTTTGGGCCGTTGTTTGGATCTGTCGCTGGGACTCTTGAGGCGCGCAGCGCACGATAGGAACCAGGACGAAACGCGCCCGGGACGTTGCAAGCACCCAAGAAGAGGAGAACCCCGTGAAGACCAAGTACACGCCGGACCAAAACGAACTGAGTAGGATCTCAGATCTCCCAACGGAGTCTGCCCTACGACAGGCAGCAGCCTTCCTGGCCGACTTGGTGAAAGACCGCGCCTTCCTCAACTCGCTGGTCCTTCCCCTGGTTGAAGAGGCGGAGGACGAAAAGGACTGGTACGTGGCCCGCCGCTACCAAGCCGAAGACGGAGCATATTCCTTGAAGGTCTTCGTGTGGCCTTCGGGGACGGGGACCCGGATACACGACCACTCCTCCTGGGGGGCTTACTGCTGCTCCTCCGGCGCCGTGCTCGAGGAGCGCTATGAGCGCCTCGACGACGGCTCCCACTCAGATCACGCCCGCCTGAAGAAGGTCTGGCAACTGTGGTGGAGCCCGGAAGACGGCGCTTCCACAGTCCTGCCGGGCGATGATGGGATCCACCGCGTGGGAACCCGGGCGACGAGACGGCGGTCTCGGTGCATCTGTACGGGCCCCTCGCGTCGGAGGTAGACGGACGGGACTACGACCCCTCCCGCGACCACGTCTGCGACCGGCAAGAGGGAGGAGAGGAGGTTGGCATGTAGCGGAGACTGAGGCGGACGGAGGCAGCGGGGCCTCAGGCGCCTCTCCTCAAGGAAGGGCACGGACCAATTCAAAGATCTAGAGGAGGACCAAAGGTGAACACGAGGAAGGAAGAACAGACCATGAAGACAACCAAGACGGTCCTGGCGGCTCTCTGGCGGCTGGGGAGGGGTACGGCCACGATGATGGGCCTGGCAATGCTGCTCGCCCTCAGCGTGGGGCTGGCCTCGACAGCGCTCGCCGGAACGGGCATAGGCGCCCGCTTCGACCTGGGCAAGACCAACACGGTCAACGCCGTGAGCAAGCTTGTGGGCAACGTAGCGGGTCCTTCCCTCCAGATAGACAACAACTCCGCCAACGGCGCCGCCACGGCGCTGAACTTGCTGGTCGAGGCGGGCAAGGCTCCAATGAAGGTCAACCCCGAGGCTGGCACGGCCACCAACCTCAGCGCCGACAAGCTCGACGGCAAGAGCGCGGACGAGATCGGGGTGAACGGCCTGGAACAGGTCTTCTCTGATAGCGCTTTCAACTCGACCGACTTCAAGCAGGTGACCGCGAGTTGTCCGGCGGGGAAGGTGGTCGTGGGAACCGGCTACGACATCTACGATGACAAGCAAGGCATTCAAGAGGCCACCGACTTCGGGATCATTGCAGTATTTCCCGGCACCGAGGACGTCAGCGTGCGAGTGGCCGAGCAGGCGCCGACCAGCGCCAACTGGGGTGTGACCGCCAACGCGACCTGCGCCACCGGGCCGTAGCGGTAAGGAGCGTTCGAGCGCGCGAGCGACGGTACTTATCGGCTCACGCTCTTCAACGACGCGTCCGACATCTTGACCCCGAACTCGTGACCTGGTCCGGCTTCCCGCCGCTGAGGCCGTAGGGATAGGAGCGAGCAACCATACAAACGGATAGGGCGGGGCAAGTCGCCCCGCTCCCAACAACAGAAAGGAATTGAGCAGATGATGAAGACAAGAACCGGGAAAATCATGCACATGGGCATGGCGACAGCATTGGCCTCCGCGATGGCGCTTGTCGCGCTACTCCTGGCGCTAGTAGGAACGGCCAAGGAAGCGAAAGCCACCTTCCCCGGCGAGAACGGCAAGATCGCCTTCGCCTCCAACCGCACCTCCGGAGAAGGGGTGAACAATCCCGAGGGTGACTTCGAGATCTTCACCATGAACCCCGACGGAACGGAACTCGTGCAACTCACCCAGAACGCCGCCTTCGACTTCGACCCCGAGTGGTCCCCGGATGGTCAGAAGATCGCCTTCGAGAGCGACCGAGATCTTTTCTCCGACATCTTCGTGATGAACGACGACGGCTCGGGACAGACCAACGTCACTAACAACCGGGCCTTCGATAGATCCCCAACCTTCGGAGCCGACGGCGACAAAATAGCTTTTGACAGCAATCTGAGCGCGGGCGTAGGCAACCCTACCGGGGACACCGAAATCTTCACCGTAAACCTCGATGGCACGGACCTTCGGCAGCTCACGAACAACACGGCGAGGGATTTCCACCCGGACTACGCGCCGGACGGCAGGAAGCTTGCCTTCGTCAGCGACCGGGACTTCGCGCCCGGCGTGTACACGATGAACGCCGACGGCACCAAACAGAGGAAAACCTCCCGCGGCTCCGGGATATCCTTCGCATCCCCGGGCTGGTCGCCGGACGGGGCGAGGATCACGTTCACCAGCGACCAAGAAGGTGGCTACGATATCTACGCAATGCGCGCCAACGGCTCCGGACAGAAGCGGCTCACCGTCAACGGCCTGCCGACCGACAGCGGCCCAGTCTTCTCGCCCGACGGCGCTCAGAGTGCGTTCCAGACCAACCGCGACGGCAACTTCGAGATCTACGCCATGAGCCCGAACGGCGAGGACCAGATCAACCTCACCAACGACCCGGCGGGAGACTTCACCCCCGACTGGCAGCCGCTGCAGTAACGGTATTGGAAGAAGGTGCTTGGAGCGGCCGATAGAGATAGGAGGCTGAAAGTGAACGGGTTAAGCGAGTACCTGATTGCCCTGCAAGAGGCCGAGAAGGTTCGCCGGGAGAGCAAGGCGCGAATGAATCCTCGAGAGGCCCTCCCGGGCAAGGAGAACGGGTCTTCCGCGTCAGGCGGATATACTGACCAACGAACACGAAGGAGGTAAGCGGGTGTCCATAGAAAAGAGCGAATTCATTGTCAGCCCGGACGAAGGCGACTACCTTCCTGTCCTGGACATAGTGCACAAGGTCACGGCGGAGGCCTCAGGTGGTTCGCTAAAGATCGAGGAGTGGGGACTCCCACCCGGCGAGATGATCCCACCCCACACCCACGCCCGCGAGGACGAGTGCTCGTTCGTGTTGGAAGGCGAGATGAAGTGCTACGTAGACGGTGAGGTCGTGCTCGCCCAGAAAGGCTCTTACGTCATCAAACCGCGGGGCGTACCCCACGCCTTCTACAATTCTGGCGCAAAGACCGTACGGGTCATGGAGATCCTCACTCCGGGCAGCGCGTTCGAGGGCTACTTCGACGAGTACGAGGAGATCGTCTCACGGCGGATGGGTGACGAGGAGCACAGAAGGGCCCGGGCCGAGCTGGGCGAGCGCTACGGGATAACCTGGCACGACGAACGCATCCCCGAGGTAAGGACCAGTTTCGGCATTGATCGCTGATCGCTAAAGGCCGGCGCTCTCGGACCTGACCGCGGAGACCGAGTCCGCCGCTATGAGACCCATGGAGGCCGCGTGCTCGGCCGCCGCGGTGGTATCGGGAACGGTCACCATCTCCGTCCCGAGCATGCGCGCCTCGTCGGCCATCGCCCTGACCTGGGCGTCACGCTCGACCGAAGTGACGTCCCTGATGTAAATGGCCTTTATGCGTCCCTGGTGCTCCCGCACGGCCTGCAAATAGATCTCCGGGTCCTCCTCCCCCGAGTCGCCGATCAGGACAAAAGGCAGGTTTTCGTAGGTGCGGAGGAGGCCCCGTATCACTCCTATCTTGTAGTCTCTGTGCTTCCCGAGAACGCTCAAGCTCCAGTCCTTGAGAAACAGCGGCCCGTGGGGAACGCCATGCACGTTCAGGAAGTCCACGAGCATGTCGTAGATGTTCCAAGGACTGCTAGACACATAGAAGATCGGGTTTGGGGCTCGGCCGTCCGCGCCCAATCGCAAGGCTCTGTAAAAGGCGGCGACGCCCTCGAAGGGTAGCCGCGTGTGGGCGTTGTTGCGCACTACGATCCAGGCCATCCTGAGCACGCTGGTCGCATTGGAACGCAGCACCGTATCGTCGAGGTCGCTGATCACACCGAAATGGGCCGCTTGCGGCACGAGCACCTGTGCCTTGGACCGGACCCTACCACCACCCGGCGATGGAGGAGAAAGCAAGTCCAACTGGACCTGGTACCACCCGGACGTACCGTCGAGCGGCTTCGGAAGTCGGAGGCGTATATCGAAGAAGCCCTCGACGTCGGCGGTAGTCTCGACTTGCAAGCCTTCGAAAGTAGCCCTTACCCGCGCACCTGCCACTTCATCGCTCGCGAAGCGCCGTGCCATGTTGATTATGTTCTTCCACACCGTATCGTCCCGGCCCGGGCGGCTAATGCCTGCCTCCTCGAGTACACGGCCCTTTAAGAACAGTTCCCTGGTAGTGCCGTACCCCCGGTACGGTAGAATCTCGAACGGATCTAGTAGCCCGAAGCGCCGCTTCAGCCTGAACCTGAAGGCGTCGAAGCGTTCCTCGATGGCCTGCCCTACCACAAGCACCGTCCGCCTCAAATCTATCAACCAGAGTCCTTCCCGACTCGACACATCCCGCGGAACCGAAATTAACACGACGAACGGGCTCGACACAAGATTTCAACCATAAGAGCGATCCACGCGGGGTCTGAATATCTACGATTCACCCATTCGACTTCAAGCGGGAGACCCTATACCAAAGCAGAAAGCTGACAAGCGAAGGCGAAGCCTGAGCGTGCTGAAATGCTGACAAGCGAGACACGACGCCAGAGGCGTCACGTCTCGCCCGACCCGAAAACCTCCATAACGGCGCATCCCATGCACCACGCGAGCAACATGCGCTCTCCGATGCGCACTTCGAGCACCTCGTCTCCACACGCAGCGTGCGCCAGGCTGAAAGCGGCGAAAGAGAGGTCTCTTTCACCTGCAGCACCCTCCGAGAGGCTGGTCAGTTCTACGTCGTAGCGCATTGCCCTATCAGTATCGGCCACTTCATGGTCGGGCCTTAGCGGGTGTTTGGTCTCCTGTGCCGGATTGTCGAGGGTACAGGCCGCGGTTCGCGAACCGCCCCTACAAGCCGCGGTTCGGGACGGGGACGCCGAGGTGCCCGTAGGCCCTTTGCGTGGCGATGCGGCCTCGGGGTGTGCGTTGGATCAGCCCGCTCTGCAGCAGGTAGGGCTCGTAGACATCCTCCACGGTATCGCGCGCCTCGCCGAGGGCCACGGAGATCGTGCCGATGCCGACGGGTCCGCCTTCGAACTTGTCTATGACGAGCCCGAGGTAATCCCTGTCGGCCCTGTCGAGGCCCAGATGGTCGACACCCTGCATGTCGAGCGCGGCGTTCGCCGTATCCTCGTCTATCTTCCCATCGCCAATCACCTGGGCGTAGTCCCTGACCCGCTTGAGGAGCCGATTCACGATGCGGGGCGTCCCGCGGCTGCGCCGCGCGAGCTGACTGGCGCCCCCTTCTGTGATGGGGACACCGAGTATCTTCGCGTTGCGGATCACGATCTTCTCGAGATCCTCGGGACTGTAATATTCGAGCCTCTCTGCGACACCGAAGCGGTCAAGCAGAGGTTTTGTCAGCAGGCCCTTCCTGGTGGTCGCGCCGACCAGCGTAAAGCGCGGCAGGTCCATCCTGATCGTACGCGCCGACGGTCCCTGGCCGAGGACGATGTCCATCGCGTAGTCTTCCATCGCGGGGTAGAGAACTTCTTCGATCTGCCTGTTCAGGCGGTGGATCTCATCTATGAACAGGAAGTCACGTTCCTCGAGGGAGGTCAGGATCGCCGCCATGTCTCCGGCCCGCTCCAGGGTCGGACCGCTCGTCGGCCTGAGCCCGACCTCCATCTCCTCGGCGAGGATGCGGCAGAGTGTGGTTTTGCCGAGTCCGGGAGGGCCATCGAGTAGTATGTGGTCGAGAGGCTCGTCGCGCTGTTTGGCCGCTTGCACGAAGATCCTGAGGTTCTGCTTTAACGCCTCCTGCCCGACGAACTCATCAAACGAGCTCGGCCTGAGCGTGGGCTCGTCGTCTCCGGCGTGGGCCTCGGGGTCGAGCGGATGCTCACCGAACTCCCCGAAACCAGCGGCCCCTGTGATGTCCTCGGGCGGCTCCTCGGTTTCTCTCTCGTCCCGCACGGTGAAGTCGTCCATCTCCTCCGCGCTCAACGCCTGCTCCCTATCCGCCGTAACGCCTCCTTTATGTACTTCTCTACCGTATCTTGCGGCGGCACGTCGTTGAGCGCCTTCTCGGCCTCCTCGAGACTGTACCCGAGCGCCGTGAGCGCGTCCCTCGCCTCTACGTAAGGGCCGCCACCGCCACCGCTTGCGACGACCGGCTCAGGGCCGAAGACGGCGAGGCTCTTGCCCTTCAGCTCGAGCACGAGTCGTTCCGCCGTCTTCTTCCCGAGACCCGGCACGGAGGAGAGCTTGATCACATCGCCCCTGGCGACTGCCTCGGAGATCTCCGGCGGCGTCATCGAAGAGAGTACAGAGAGGGCCAGTTTCGGTCCGACCTTGCTCACGGCGGTCAACGCGTCGAACGCTGCCCGCTCCTCACGCTCGGCAAACCCGAAAAGGAGCAGCGCATCCTCGCGCACTACAAGCCTGGTGTGGATGACACACTCCTCGCCGAGCGAAGGTAGCGCCCGCAATGTCGCCAGCGAAGCCGAGGACCGGTAGCCGACGCCCCCCACATCGATTACGACGCCTTCAGTATCTTTCTCGACCAGAGTACCGCGCAACCTGTAGATCATGGGCTAATTATCACGCATGATCCGCTATTTCCCCACCCCGACCTTGCCTGACATGCTGCTGGAGAAGGCGTGGCAGATGGCGATGGCGAGGCCGTCGGCGGCGTCGTCGGGACGGGGTATGGCTGGCAGGTTCAGTAGGGCCTTCACCATCTCCTGCACCTGGCGTTTGTCCGCCCTTCCGTACGATGTGATCGCCTGTTTTACCTGCAAAGGCGTGTACTCTGTAACCTCGATCCCTGCCTTGTATGCCGCCAGTAGCGCGACGCCCCTGGCCTGCCCGACGGTGATCGCCGTAGTCACGTTGGTATTGAAGAAGAGCTCCTCGACCGCGACGGTCTCCGGCCTGTATCCCCTCACCAGTTCGGTTACACCATCGAACAGCCGCCCAAGCCTGCGGGGCATCTCCCAGTCAGGCGGCGTAACGATCGCCCCATGCTGCAGGTAGCGCAGGCGGTTGCCTTCCTGCCGGATCACACCCCACCCCATCGTCGCCGTCCCTGGGTCTATGCCGAGTATGGTGTGTCCCCTGCCACCGGCTGAGATCATGGCCTAAGGTTACCTTCTCCCGACACCGATTGCACCGTATTCTACATCTTGTGTGTTCGACATCTTCCCCTACCATGCAACCATCCCGATGCCGCAAACTGCGGCTACAGGTTTCACAGATACGCGATCCGGTAGATCACTTCTCGTCGAAGACGCGGAGACCCGTCGCAGTGGATTCCCGCTTTCGGGGGAATGACGGTTATAGCGGGAGAAAGGGGGTAAGAGTTGAGCTCGCCCAGCTCGTACGCCACAGACGTGATCATGCGGATTCCGTATGAAACCAAGCTGAAATGCTGAAGTGCTGACCAGCTGAAATGCTTGCAAAGAGGTAGCACCTCTTTGCAACCTCCGCTACGGCAAAGTCTCGCAAGCCAGGCCGTTACCGTCCTCATCGAGCCGGTAGGGGTCTCCGGGCGCGAGGTAGAGTTGGGCCTCCTGCTGGGTCTCGAAGTCGTCGCAGTCGTAGTCGCGTACCGGGGCGGCGGATCTGGTAGCCTCGGACGACCCCGTGGTCTCGGGGACGGTCGAAGGTGGCTGGGTGCGTTCGGGAGCTGTCTTCTCAGGTTCGGGGGCTTTGGTCTCGGGCTCGGGCGTCTCGTCCGGCCCTATAACGGCTATGATGTCTGAGACCAGGTCGTCGCGCATCACGAGTTTCCACTCTCCGTCCACCTCGACCATCTCTTGCGTTACGGAAGGGTTGACTTCAGGATCTGCCACGATGTCGCCTTCCGCGTCGTAGAAGGTACGCGTCATCTGGAACACAGCCGACCAGAACCCTCCGAAAGTGGCGTCAGGCCGTCGAGACTCACGTATCGTTCGCCCCACAGAGGCTCGTAGAAAGCCAGCCACTCGCCGAGCGTGATGTTCTGGACGGATGCCGGGTCGAACATCTCGTAGGCCTCCTCGTAAGCCTGTTCGTTGAAGTAGAGATGGTACACGCGCAGGTAATCGTCGGGCGGCACGTTCTCCAGATCCCTCTCCAGCAGATCGACGCCGGCCTCTCCACCGGCAGTCTTTATCTCGAGCGTCGCGGGGATGATGCCGTTGGGCACTCGGAAGAATATGGTGGAGGCCTTTGTCTGGGCCGTTCCCAGCTCCATGCCGTCGGTACCGCCGGAAGGGGGTTCGATGGAGGTATCCTGACTGTAGGAATTACCCTGCTCATCGAGGAGCGTCGCCTTCGCCCCCGTGGTCAGCGGCGAACCGGAGATGTTCTGCACCAGATAGTCAATGGCCACGTACTCGCTGGAGATGTTTCCCCGCGTTACGGGTTTCTTTCCGGGTCCTGACATAGCGTAGATGCGGTCTTTCGCCCGAGCCTCGAAGATCCGGAAAGACAGGACCCCAGCCTCTACGCTGTCGCCGATCTCTCCGTCGGCTTTCGGTTCCTTTGGTGCAGGGTCCTGGCTGCGCTGTTTGGAGGCGCCGGCGATCACATCCTCCTCCCCACCTCTCCCCTCGTCCGCGGATGAGCAGGCCGAACTCACCAGCAAGGCAGCAAGCACAGCCGCGAGAGTCAGAATCCTCTTGATGCTAGGTCTCCTTCCAACCCTGCCGTAAAGGAGGCCACCCAAAGCAGGGCGCCCTTCGAGGCCACCTTCGCCATAGCCTAATCGGTTGTCATTGACGAATAGAGTTTGACCTCGCATTTCATCTCTTACCGTCCATTCATTGACAGCACGGCTAATCCTGCTTGCGCTCCTGACCACAACGCATTGTACTCGCGCCGCGACCTTGCGCGCGTTCAACTCGACCACTCTTACGCAAAAAGCGACGCGCATGAGGTCGATGCTTCTGTGAATCGCTCATTTCCTTTCGAGCACCAGGTGGCGGATTAACCGCTTGTGGTTTCCTCCTTGGCGTACGCGACAGCCTCCTCGAGCCTCATCACCCGACCCCTCCTCGACGCCTCCTCCCAGGCCTCCTCGCCCAGGCCCGAGCGCACGGTTGAAATGCGGACGTCAGCCTCGGCGAGCCAGTCGGTGTCTCTGGGGATGCCCCTTGCTTCTTGTAACGTCTGTGCTGCAGCCCACAATTGCACCGCCCGCTGCGCATCTCCCTGTGCCCCAGCCACACATGCGTATCCCTCCAAAGTAGTGAGGACGGCCGGATCCAGTCCAGCGTCCCACGCAAGAACCAGGCTCTCTTGGTAGAGATCCGCCGCCTTGCCGAGATCGTTTTGGAGCAGGGCCATCCATCCCAGATTGCAGAGTCCAATAGCGGTGTCTGCTCCGGCTCCCAGTTCTCGCAGCAGCGCAACGCCCTCTTCGGTAAGCTTCGCAGCCCGCCCGAGATCACCCTGGAAGGACACCACGAGTCCCAGGTTGATCAGGCACCAGGCGGGGCCCACCTTGTCGCCCCGCTCCCGGAAGAGATTCATGCTTTCTTCGAAGAGCTCTGTGGCCCGCTGGGAGTCACCCTGCTCATAAGATACGGTCGCCAGGCTCATAATGGAGCCTGCGCGCCCCAGATCGTGCCCCATTTCCCGGCTCAACGCAAGGCTTTCTTCGAACAACTCAGTTGCCCTGCTATGGTCTTCCCTGCTCAAAGCCACATGTCCCAAGGATAGGAGGAGATATAGCTTGGCCTCGCTTCGCTCTGTAGCCTCGTGCTCGAGGAGGAGATCAAGACTCTCCTCGCATGCCTCCTCTGCCCGGTCGAGCTCGTCTTGCTCGTACGCGAGCGCTCCTACCCCGGCCAGCACCATCGCCCTCGACTCAAGCGAGCCTCGCCCGTTCGTTGCAAGCGCCTCTTCGAGCCAGCGTCTCCCCTCACTGTAGCGGCCGCGCACGAACCAGAACCACCATAGAGCTCCCCCAAGTCTGAGCACCAGTTCCGTCTCTCCTCGGTGGAGTGCCCACCCCAGCGCGGCCCTCATATTGTCGTGCTCGGCCTCGAGTCTCTGCAGCCACCACAGCTGATCCGGTCCCTTTAGCTCTGGTTCGGCTTCTTCGGCCAAAGCCAGGAAGTACTCGGCGTGGGCCCGCTTGATCTCCTCGGCTTCCCCACTCTCCTCCAATCTCTCGCGGGCATACTGCGCTCCTCTGCCGCACCAGTGTGCAGGGCCATCCTGACCCGCACGCCGCCTTCCTAAGCCCCACTCCTCAGTGAAGAGTGCCCGCTGGGCCTCGAGAGCAGCTGTAAGGGCGTCGGTGGCGGTAGAGATGGCACAGCAGAAGGCATCGCCTACCGTCTTGAAAGCGTAGCCCTCCTGGTCCTCAATAACGCGGTGCAGGATGTCATCATGGCGGGCGAGGGCTGATTGCATAGCTTTCGCGTCGCGCACCCAGAGCCTGGTCGAACCCTCTATGTCAGTGAACAGGAAGGTTACGGTGCCTGTTGGCGGGCCGGCTACTAGCTTGAAGTACTCCTGTTTGAGCCTCTGCGGCGGGAAGCCCTCTCCGAGATGGTCGGCAACCCGGAAAAGTTGGCGACCACTCCGGTTAGGCTCGTCTGTAGGACCGCAGCCAAGCTCTGGGCCTACACCCACGCCTTTCCGATCATTCCTAACTCACAATTCAGTACTGCGGAAGTGCTGACCGACTGAAATGCTGAAGTGCTAATTCACCTCTTCGTCGACAGTAACCGCCATGACCTCGTCTGAGATATCGAAGTTCGCGTAGACTTCCTGCACGTCGTCGTTCTCTTCGAGGGCGTCGATCAGGCGCAGCGTCTGCCTCGCGGTCCCAGCGTCGAGGTCGATGCTGTTCTGGGGCTCCATGGTGATCACCGCGTTCTCGTAAGGGATAGTCCGCCTCACCGAGGGCCTCCCTGACGCCCGTGAAGTCCTCAGGGGTCGTCACGACCCTGTAGTCGTTCTCCTGTTCTTCTACGTCTTCGGCCCCTGCTTCGAGGGCGACCTCCATCAACTCGTCCTCGTCCGCGGAGTCTTTGGGGACGAGAATAACGCCCTTCCGCTCGAACAGGTAGGCGACGGAGCCGCTCGTGCCTAGTTTGCCGCCGTTCTTGGAGAAGACGTAGCGCACGTCGGAGGCGGCCCTGTTGCGATTGTCCGTGAGCACGTCGACCAGGACGGCGACCCCACCGGGCGCGTAGCCCTCGTAGGTGATCCGCTCGTAGGTGTCGGCGTCGGCGCCGGCGCCCGTCCCCTTGTCGATGGCCCGCTGGATGTTGTCGTTGGGCATGTTGGCGTCCCTGGCCTTCTGTATCGCAAGGCCTAAAGTCGCGTTCATCTCCGCGTCCCCGCCACCCTCGCGGGCCGCGACGCTGATCGCCTTGGATAACTTGCTGAAGAGAGCCCCGCGCTTCGCGTCGGCGGCGCCTTTCTTACGCTTGATCGTCGACCATTTACTGTGACCGCTCATATGGAACAAACCTCCCGCAAAAAGTACTCGTGAAACCTGACGTCGTCCGTGAGCTCTGGATGGAACGCCGTTACCAGTATGTTCTCCCCCCTGGCAGCCACGACCCGATCTCCAACCTTCGAGAGTACCTCGACCCCTGGCCCCACGTCCTCGAAGAACGGCGCCCTGATAAATACCCCCGTGAACGGCTCGTCGAAGCCGTCGACTTCGAGGTCGGCCTCGAAGGAATGGACCTGCCGCCCGAACCCGTTGCGCTCGACGAGGGCGTTCATCAGGCCGAGCAATGGCTGGCGCGGACCCGTCGTCGCCGAAGCCGCGAGGACCATCCCGGCGCACGTGCCCCACACAGGGCCACCCTTGTAGTAAGTAGCTCCTGATGCCGTCGAGGAGGCCCGATGAGACCATCATCTTCCCTATTGTCGTCGACTCGCCGCCTGGGACGATGATCCCGGCCAGCCCTTCGAGGTCCTCCACGGCCCGCACCTCGACCGGTTCGACCCCAAGCCCACGCAGGATCTCCGCGTGCTCCCTGAAATCTCCCTGCAGCGCAAGCACCCCGACCCTCTTCGGGCCTTCTTCCTCGCGCGCCGCGCCGTTCGTCTCGCCGTTACCAGCCACGGGTAGCGAGTCGCTCTCCTTCAGCCAGATCGCCCATCTCCCTGCCGACCATCGCCACGCCGAGACCCCTGCTCGCCTCGGCCACGGCCTTCGCGTCTTTGAAATGGGTCGTCGCCTTCACGATGGCCCGCGCCCTGACGGCGGGTTCTCCGCTCTTGAAGATACCGCTCCCAACGAACACGCCGTCGGCCCCTAGCTGCATCATCAGGGCCGCGTCTGCGGGGGTGGCTATACCGCCGGCCGTGAACAGGACGACGGGAAGGCGCCCGTTCTCGGCGACCCACCGCACGAGCTCGTACGGCGCCCCGAGGTTCTTCGCCTCCGTCATCATCTCCTCGTGCTCGAGCGCGCCCAGACGGCGGATGCCGCCGACGATCGCGCGCATGTGCCGCACGGCCTCGACCACGTTGCCGGTGCCTGCCTCGCCCTTGGACCGGATCATGGCAGCCCCCTCGCCGATGCGCCGCAGTGCCTCGCCCGAGGTTCGTGGCCCCGCACACGAAAGGCACCTCGAAAGCGGCCTTGTCTATGTGATGCTTCTCGTCGGCGGGCGTCAGGACCTCGGACTCGTCGACGTAGTCGACCTCGAGGGCTTCCAGGATCTGGGCCTCCACGAAGTGACCTATGCGCGCCTTGGCCATCACGGGGATGGTGACGGACTCCTGGATCTCCACGATCTTCTCCGGATCGCTCATCCTCGCCACCCCGCCGTCGGCCCTTATATCAGCGGGCACGCGCTCGAGGGCCATGACGGCCACGGCCCCCGCCTCCTCGGCGATCCTGGCCTGCTCGGCGTCGACGACGTCCATGATGACCCCGCCCTTGAGCATCTGGGCCATCCCGCTCTTGACCCTGAAGGTCCCTGTCAACTGTCCGTTCTCGGCCATATTATTCTCCCGCTGGTATCTACTAGAATTTGTAAGGGATATCTTACTACCGGCGCCCCTGAGGGCCAAACCGGACGACCTCAGCGCCGCGCACCACTCTTCAGTTTCTTGCGCTCCTTGCCGTACTCTTCGGAGAACTTCTTCAAGAACGCCTGCATGCCGTGGCTCGCGGCCCGCTGCGCAGCAGGCAGGGCCAGGGTGACTTCCTTCCTGGCAAACTCCCCCACCCTCTGCAACAATTCCCGTCCTCTCATCACTTCCTCCTGGGACCCGGCGACGGCCCCTCCTACTCGATCTCTATGCGTTCCCTGCTCGCGGGGCCGGATGATTCCTGCGACTTCTCGGGCCTCACCAGCGCGCCGACACCCTTGAGGGTCTCGAAGCCCGCTTTGCGGAAGTGCCCGGCGGCCCGCGTGCGCCGCTCGCCGGGCACGAGGACGTAGGCGATCACGCCTAGCAGCGACCCTTGCGTCGTCTCTCCTCAGCCATCCTTCAACCTCACTCTCAGCGCCCCACCCTCGAAGCTAGCCCCCGCCGCCGAGAGACGCGCGAGGGCGTCGGGCAGAAGGATGTTCCTCCGGTAGTTGCCGACCTTTACGAGCAACTCGGCCCCCTTCTTCGAAAGGTCCACGCTCCGCTTCTCCGCGAGCGGCAGGTGGAAGACGACGTCGTAGCCCTCACCGTTCTTCTCTATGTCGTGCGTGGCGCCCTTGAACAGCACCCCAAGAGGCTCCGCGTCCTCGAAGACATCCTCGGCGAGCGCGCCGAGCGCCTCGAGGCCGAACATCTCGCGGTCGAAGAGCCGCGCGGTCAGGATCGGGATCGGGGCGAAAGACTCTTCGATGGTCTGCATGTGCCGCGCCTGCGCCTCGTGCCAGCGCGCGAAGTAAGGGTCCCTTATGGTCTCGGGCAAGAGCCGGTTGACCACGATCGCATCCACGCCATAGTCGTAGAGGTTGAGGTACGTGTAGGCGCGGCGCGCCTCCGCTATGACCATCTTCTCGGCGTTGAGCACCAGGCGCACAGAAGCGCTTTCGCGGTCGGTCAGGATCTCCTCGACGCTCGCGATGGCCTCGTAGAACCTCTGGCCCGCGGCGAAGACGCTGTCCTGGGGCAGCGGGGGCAGGGATTTTGCCCTGTTCGCAAACGGCCTGACCAGCTTCGCGGCGCGGCGCTGAATCGGGAAGATCTTCTCGACGTACCAGCTCATGTGGTCGGGAAGGCTCAGGAGCTTGAGCGTTTCGCCCGTAGGGGCGGCGTCGAGTATAAGTGCGTCGTAGCGGCCCTCCTGGTTGTGACGCCTGACCATAAGGAGCCCGAAGAGCTCGTCCATCCCAGGCAGCATCGCAAGCTCCTCGGCGGCGAGCGTGTCGGCGCCCTGCCACTCGAAGAGCGTGGTCATGTAGCCCTGTATCTCGGACCAGTTCTCCTCGATCATGGACGTGTGGTCCATCTCCTGCGCCCACAAGCCCCGGGCCATCTCCTTCGGGTCCGGCCCTATCTCCGTGTCGAAGACGTCGGCGAGCGAGTGCGCAGGGTCGGTGCTCATCACGAGTACTTTCTTCCCTGCAAGAGAGGCCTTCAAAGCCGTGGCCGCTGCCACGCTCGTCTTGCCGACGCCGCCCTTGCCGGTGTAGAGGATCGTACGCACGCTACTGGAGCGCCGCCGGATCCGGCTCGAATGTGGCCCCCGTCAGGAGACCTAGCACGACGATCAAACCCAGATAGACCACGCCGACAGCCACGCGCTGGCGCAACGGAAGATCGTAGTACGCCTGTCCTTCCGGCGTATTACGCGTCTTCCAGCGGTGCCAGAGCTCAGGCAGGCCGAGCAGCGCGATAAACGCCATGATCGGGGCCACGAAGAACAGTGCGACCATCACGACGAGCCCGAGCACCTGGAAGACAGGTGACATCGCCCCGACGGCCCTGCCGCCGTCGAGCGGCAGCAGCGGCGCGAGGTTGAACAGGTTGATGATGAAGTTGAAGTAAGCGAGCCCGAGGAACAGAGGGTCTCCCGTAAGGGCGTAAAGCCCGAGGGTCGCGAGGCCCCCGAGCGTACCGAGCACGGGCCCGGCGAGCCCGACTCGCGCCTCGGCCAGGGCGTCCTTCGGCATCTGCTTCATCGCGACGAACGCCCCGAGAAAAGGTATGAACATCGGGGCTGAAGCAGGGATCCCCTCGCGCCTGAGCTGCACGACATGGCCCATCTCGTGAACCCAGATCAGGACGACTATCCCGACCGCGAACCACACGGGAAACAGCAGGGCGTAAGCCCCAATGCTAACGAGCATGGTCAGCGCCGTGCCCAGGAACTTGACCTTTAGAAGGAGAAGAGCCAGGCCCTTGAACTTCGCGAGCAGGATCCCGACGGCAGCGAGCGGCGCGATCCAGCGCTTGATGACGCTCCAAAGGCCGCCTTCTGGCCTGAGGGGCTCATATCTCGGTTCTGGCCTCGGCCCTTCGAGGTCGCTGCGGAAGATGGGCTCTCTTGTCTCTTCGCCCTGCGAACGATGATCCATAGACAGATTATACCGCCCGTGAAGTGTGCAGAGAGGTTCCCTCTTTGCACACGCTAGTCAGCACTTCAGCTAGAACAGAAAGTGAATGCTCATGGCTGATGGCTCTAGATCGGGGGGCGTCGCTCCTGCTCGAAGCGCTGCTGCTCCTCGATGGTCCTTATCGCCTCGGGCACGGCCTCGAGCCTGCCTCTGGGTATTGGCTCCCCGCTGTCGTCGGAGAGCCCGTAAGTTCCGTCTTCGATCTTCTGCAGTGCCCGGTCGATCTCCCCGAGTCGGCGCTCGGCCTGCTCACCAATGGAGGCGTCCATCTCGCGGGTGAACATATTCTGGCTCATGTCGCCTGAGTCGGGCGTGGTATCCCCCTCGGCCTCACCGAGGTCCGCTTCGTCGGCGGCCATGCCTTCGCGGATGCGCACCAGTTCCTCGCGCAAGCCAACCAGCTTCTCTCGTTGGCGTTCTACGAACTGCTGGTCGTTCTCGTCGTTCTGCATGGATTCTCCCTCCGGATCTCTTCCAAGCGATGCCATTACTACCCTAACACTTAGTCGGAGACATGCTGCACGGCCGGCTACAGCGTGGCCGAGGCAACGAGGCGGGGCTTCGAGTCTGCGGGCGGCTGTGGCGGCCGGCGGCCGATCGAGAGGAGCCGCTCGATGCGGGTCAGGGTCTGTCCTGCCGGCTTCGGCTGCTCCCAGAGCTCGACGCGCAATTCCCCCTCCCGCACGAACACGCGGACGTGGGTAAGGACGAACTTCGAAACGAAGATCGGCGGCCCCTTTAGCCGGGGCGTTATTGGCTGCAATTGACGCAAAAAGCATCCTGAGTTCACCAGCACCGCCTCGCTGCCGTCGGGCCTCTCGGTCTCGACGAGCGAAGGGAGGTGCGTGTGTCCCGAGACGAAAACGTCTGCGGTCGTAGGATCGAATGATGGGTCCATCGGCGGCCTGGCCTCGCCCGAGAGGAGGGCCCTGATCTTCTTCTGGGAGGCCTCCGCGGGTGAGTAATGCGGAGTTCCGCCAGGGCTCACAGCCCTCAACGTTTTGCGCACGGCGTGGCGCACGACCAGGAAAAAGACACCGAAGATTCCAAGCACAAGGAGCAGGAAGAGGACGGTATCGAAGAAAGCCTGGTGCACTTGGGGCAGCTCGCGGTAGCTGCCGAACAGCAGGCTCACCTTATCGCCGGTCGCTCGGGCGATCGCGAACGCGACCACCTTGTAGACTGCATAAGCGACGAGCAGCGGCACCAGCAGATAAGAAGTAACCCAGCCAGCCATATTGTAGAAGTAGCGGCTCGCGATCCAGGCCGGAATCGCCACCAGCGGGTAGACCATCTTTACCTCCGAAAGGTCCAACCCGGGCGAGATCTCACCGTAAGGCGCGATTCGCCTCGTGCCGTCCATCACGACGTGGTGCCCCAGCGGCGTGTCAAGGGGATCATGGTAGTCCCCGACGCTATTCTCCGGGTCGAATTGGTTGCCGTGTTCACAGTAAATTGTCCGTCGCTCCCCGTCCATCTTCAGAGAGGCCAGATAATAGTACGCGAACTCATCGACAAGGCCCCGCCCGCGCAACGTCTCCTGGATCTCCGCGTTCCAGAACGACTCAGCGTCGTGGTTCCCCGGAAGGTAGATAACGCGCTTGTCCGCCGTTCCTCGAAACCGCTCCAGGGCGGCGAAGAGATCCCGGTACTCAGGACGTTCGATCGTCAGCGCTGCCCGATCCTTCCCCTTTGGGACCCCGCCTATCTGCAAGAAATCGAAGAAGTCCCCCGCAAGAATCAACTCGACTGGCCCGTCCCTGTCCGCAAGCTCGACGAAGAGGGCCCCCAGCTCCGCGGGCGACTCGAACCCGTCGCAACCAGGGTCACCCCCGATGTGCGAATCGGAGACGAAGACAACCAGCGTATCGCCACTCAGTTCGAGCATTGACCAAGCCTAGCCCAAACGGCAGCTCTCTGACAACCTGAACCCCCGCTCCACAACAATACCTGATACCAATGCCGTCTGATTGCTGCCGGATCGTTTCCCGGCACCGTCATTCCCGCGAAAGCGGGATCCACGCCCTACGGGGTCGCTATCGGATACGAAGTGGCGCCATGATACACACCACTCTTCTCCCGGACTCGGTATGAAACCTGATGCCTGTAGCCTGAAACCTACGAAAACCCACAAAAAATGGGCGACGACCTACTCTCCCACGGAGTCTACCCCGCAGTACCATCGGCGCTGGCGGGCTTAACTTCTCTGTTCGGAATGGGAAGAGGTGTATCCCCGCCGCCGTCGTCACCCTTTCAAAAAAGCGGCAAGCATATTCTGTTGTAAAGGGCGCCTGCCCTTTGAAAACCGCACAGCGCGAACCGTAAAAGTACATCAAGCCCTCGACTTATTAGTACCACTCGGCTACATACATCGCTGCACTTACACCTGTGGCCTATCAACCTGGTGGTCTACCAGGAGTCTTACTCCCTCTATGGGGATGGGAGATCTTATCTCGAGGCGAGCTTCCCGCTTAGATGCTTTCAGCGGTTATCCCTTCCGTACATAGCTACCCGGCGGTGCCCTTGGCAGGACAACCGGTACACCAGGGGTACGTCCACTCCGGTCCTCTCGTACTAGGAGTCGCTCCTCTCAAATCTCCAACGCCCACGGAAGATAGGGACCGAACTGTCTCACGACGTTCTGAACCCAGCTCGCGTACCGCTTTAATGGGCGAACAGCCCAACCCTTGGGACCTACTCCGGCCCCAGGATGCGACGAGCCGACATCGAGGTGCCAAACAGCCGCGTCGATGTGAACTCTTGGCGGCTATAAGCCTGTTATCCCCGGAGTACCTTTTATCCGTTGAGCGACGGCACTTCCACTCGTTACCGCCGGATCACTAACCCCGACTTTCGTCCCTGCTCGACCTGTCGGTCTCGCAGTCAAGCTCCCTTGTGCGTTTACACTCTGCGCACGATTTCCGACCGTGCTGAGGGAACCTTTGGGCGCCTCCGTTACTCTTTGGGAGGCGACCGCCCCAGTCAAACTACCCGCCTGACACTGTTCCCCACCCGGATTACGGCGTAGGGTTAGAATACCAACACACCGAGGGAGGTATCTCAAGGACGGCTCCACCGAGACTAGCGTCCCGGCTTCATAGCCTCCCTCCTATCCTGCACAAGGTGTGTCAATATCCAATGCCAGGGTATAGTAAAGGTTCACGGGGTCTTTCCGTCTTTCCGCGGGTACTCGGCATCTTCACCGAGACTACAATTTCACCGAGCCTATGGTCGAGACAGCGCCCAGATCGTTACGCCTTTCGTGCAGGTCGGAACTTACCCGACAAGGAATTTCGCTACCTTAGGACCGTTATAGTTACGGCCGCCATTGACCAGCGCTTCGGTCGCCAGCTTCGCAGGGCCCCGAAGGGCCAGGCTAACCGGCTTCCTTAACGTTCTGGCATTGGGCAGGCGTCAGCCCCTATACATCGTCTTTTCGACTTAGCAGAGACCTGTGTTTTTGGTAAACAGTCGCCTGGGCCTATTCTCTGCGGCTCCGAACAGCTTGGGGCGCAAGGCCCTACACCGTCCAGAGCTCCCCTTCTCCCGAAGTTACGGGGACAATTTGCCGAGTTCCTTAACCATAGTTCGCTCGATCGCCTTAGTGTTCTCCACTCGCCCACCTGTGTCGGTTTTGGTACGGGCACGTACGCAACTCGCTTAGAAGCTTTTCCTGGAAGCATGGGTTAGGCCACTACGCCCAAAAAGGGCTCGGCTCACTCCTCAGCCTTGTAACGGGGCCCGGATTTTCCTGGTCCCCGGCCTACGAGCAAGCCCGTGGTCTACCAGCGCCACGGTTGGCTTACCCTACTCCGTCCCTCCATCGCTGATAACGCTACGTTCGTGGTGCAGGAATATCAACCTGCTGTCCATCGCCTACGACTTTCGTCCTCGGCTTAGGTCCCGACTGACCCTGGGAAGATTAGCTTTACCCAGGAACCCTTGGGCTTTCGGCGGACAGGTTTCTCGCCTGTCTCTCGTTACTCATGCCAGCATTCTCTCTCCTGATCCGTCCACGGCTTAAGGCCTTAGCCAAGGCTTACGCCGCCGCTTCGCTCGTTACAGGATGCTCCCCTACCACTCTAGAACAAGTCTAAAGTCCGTGGCTTCGGTAAACGACTTTCAGGCCCGAGAATTTTCGGCGCAACACCACTTGACCAGTGAGCTATTACGCACTCTTTAAATGATGGCTGCTTCTAAGCCAACATCCTGGTTGTCTGTGCAGCGCCACATCCTTTAAACCACTTAGCCGTTATTTAGGGACCTTAGCCGACGGTCTGGGTTGTTTCCCTTTCGGAAATGAAGTTTATCCCCCACTCCCTGACTCCAGCGCTCTAACGTCTACGGTCTTCGGAGTTTGTCTGAGGTTGGTAACCTTGTGGGGCCCCGCGCCCAAACAGTGCTCTACACCCGCGACGAAACGCGCCAGGCTATACCTAAATATATTTCGGGGAGAACCAGATATCGCCGGGTTTGATTAGCCTTTCACTCCTATCCACAGCTCATCCGCCCGGTTTTCAACCCAGGTCGGTTCGGCCCTCCACGAGGTCTTACCCCCGCTTCAGCCTGGCCATGGATAGCTCACCCGGTTTCGGGTCTGCGGCATCTGACTAATGGGTCGCCCTATTCAGACTCGCTTTCGCTTCGGCTCGCTTATGCTTAACCTCGCCAGACACCAGCAACTCGCTGGCCCGTTATGCAAAAAGTACGCCGTCACAATAGTAAAACTACTGCTCCGACCGCTTGTAAGCGTATGGTTTCAGGTACTATTTCACTCCCCTTGTGGGGTACTTTTCACCTTTCCCTCACGGTACTGGTTCGCTATCGGTCACCGTTAGTATTTAGCCTTGCGGGGTGGTCCCCGCGGATTCGATCCGGGTTTCACGTGTCCGGACCTACTCAGGTGCCAACAAAGAGTCGCACGAGTTTCGCCTACGGGACTCTAACCCTCTACGGACGGACATTCCAGACCGTTCGGCTACCCGCGCGTTTTGTAACTCCCAGGCCGCCCTGCGGGACGACCAAGTTGGTCCTACAACCCCGAATACGCAACGCCCGCAGGCTTTCACGCATCCGGTTTGGGCTAACTCCCCTTTCGCTCGCCACTACTCAGGGAATCGAGACTTTCTCTATTTTCCTCCGGGTACTCAGATGTGTCATTTCCCCGGGTTCCCTCCTCCCGTCCTATGTGTTCAGACGGGGGTGACACGGCATGACCCGTGCCGGGTTTCCCCATTCGGAGATCCGTGCTTCCTAGCCCGCTTGCGGCTCCACACGGCTTATCGCAGCTTGCCACGTCCTTCATCGGCTTCCGGTGCCAAGGCATCCACCATACGCCCTTAGTATCTTGATGGTACATTGGATCGCGCTATGCGGTTTTCAAAGAACAGACGCCACGCTCTCGCGGGCGCACGCCAAAGAACAGGACCCTAAGGCCCTGAAAACTGAATAGCAGCTACTAAAGAGGATGAGAACCCTCCGCCAGAGACTGGTCGAAATATCCTAGAGCGGTACACCGAAAAGCGGCGAGCTAAAGCTCGAGCCATCCTTATGTGTCGGTGTCCGATCGGTCGGGCATTGCTGCCCTACCTTGCTCCCTAGAAAGGAGGTGATCCAGCCGCACCTTCAGGTACGGCTACCTTGTTACGACTTCACCCCAATCGCCAGCCCTACCTTCGCAGACCGCGTCCCACAAGGGGTTGGCTGCGCCTGCTTCGGGTATTGCCGACTTTCGTGGTGTGACGGGCGGTGTGTACAAGGCCCGGGAACGTATTCACCGCGGCATGCTGATCCGCGATTACTAGCAACTCCGCCTTCACGCAGTCGAGTTGCAGACTGCGATCCGAACTTAGACTGACTTTGATGAGATTCGCTCCACCTTGCGGTCTTGCAACCCTTTGTATCAGCCATTGTAGCACGTTTCTAGCCCTGGACGTAAGAGCCATGATGACTTGACCTCATCCCCACCTTCCTCCGGTTTGTCACCGGCAGTCTGGCGTGAGTCCCCAACTTAATGATGGCAACACGCCATAGGGGTTGCGCTCGTTGCGGGACTTAACCCAACATCTCACGACACGAGCTGACGACAGCCATGCAGCATCTGTGGTGCACCCTCGAAGGTCACACGTTTCCGTGCGCTTGCAGCACCATGTCAAGTCCAGGTAAGGTTCTTCGCGTTGCATCGAATTAAAGAACATGCTCCGCTGCTTGTGCGGGCCCCCGTCAATTCTTTTGAGTTTTAGCCTTGCGGCCGTACTCCCCAGGCGGGACACTTAACGCGTTAGCTGCGGCACAGAGGGATTCGACTCCCCCCACACCTAGTGTCCATCGTTTACAGCTAGGACTACCAGGGTATCTAATCCTGTTCGCTCCCCTAGCTTTCGCGTCTCAGCGTCAGGTGTGGCCCAGCGAGCCGCCTTCGCTACTGGTGTTCCTCCCGATATCTGCGCATTTCACCGCTACACCGGGAATTCCACTCGCCTCTACCACCCTCTAGCCCGGCAGTATCCATCGCACGCCCAGGGTTGAGCCCCAGGATTTCACGGCAGACTTACCGAACCGCCTACACGCTCTTTACGCCCAATAATTCCGGACAACGCTCGCCCCCTACGTATTACCGCGGCTGCTGGCACGTAGTTAGCCGGGGCTTCCTCGAAAGGTACCGTCAAGCTAGGGGCTATTAACCCTTCGCCCTTCGTCCCTATCAACAGGGCTTTACGACCCGAAGGCCTTCATCGCCCACACGGTGTTGCTGGGTCAGGCTTTCGCCCATTGCCCAAGATTCCTGGCTGCTGCCTCCCGTAGGAGTCTGGGCCGTGTCTCAGTCCCAGTGTGGCTGATCATCCTCTCAGACCAGCTACGCATCGTCGCCTTGGTGGGCCATTACCCCACCAACTAGCTAATGCACCGCGGGCCCATCCCTCGCCGGATGGCCGAAGCTACCTTTCCTTACAGAGCCATGCGACCCTGAAAGCTTACGGGGTATTAGCCGGAGTTTCCTCCGGTTATTCCCCTGCGAGGGGCAGGTTGCCCACGTGTTACTCACCCGTTCGCCACTTTACTCACCCCGAAGGGCTTTCTCGTTCGACTTGCATGCCTAAAGCACACCGTCAGCGTTCGTCCTGAGCCAAGATCAAACTCTCCGAACTATACTGCTCTGGCGCCGAAGCGCCTTTCAGTAAGTGTTGGTGCGGGCGCTACCCGCTCGGCGGTCCCTAGTTACACTCCAGGACCGCAAAGAGTCAGTCTCGGCGGTTATAGACGGGTTCTCTACCCAATCTTTCACTGCTATCCAGTTTTCAAGGCCTCAAGCTCCTGCCTCTCGGCGGAGCCGACGGAGTCTACCTTCTCGAAGCGACTAAAACGCCCACCTTTCGGCGGGCCAGGTACGCGCTCCCAATCTGTCGGGAGTTCTACCCTATGTGCCGCTCTCGATTTTCAAGTAGTTCCCCGTCATCAGCTAGAGAAGTATAGCACCAGCCCCCGAGGTGTCAAACCCTTTTTCGGTATTTTTCAGAGAGCGAGCCGGGCGTAGCGGCGCTTGCCGACCTGGAGGACCTTGCCTTCGAGCTCTGTACTCGGGAGCGAGAGCCTCTCGTCGCGCATGACCTTGCCGCCGACCCTGACAGCCCCGCCCTTTATGAAGCGGCGCGCCTCACCGTTGGTCTTGGCGAAGCCGGCGAGGGTGATCAGGTCGACTATCCAGATCTCCTCCCGCGCAGGTAAGCGGACAACAGGCGCGTCCTCGGGCACCTCGCGGCGCACGACGGCATCGAAGAGCTTCTCGGCGCCGGCCACGGCAGAATCCCCGTGGAACTTAGAGACCAGCGAGCGGGCCAACTCGCGTTTCTGCTCGACGGGCTCGCCCTCAGGCATAGGTCTGTCGAGCAAGAGCGAGTAGTAGTCGGGCATCGAATGGTCGGGGATGCTCATCACCTTCCCGAACATCTCACCCGGCGGGTCTGTTACGCTGATGTAGTTGCCGACGGACTTGCTCATCTTGATCTTGCCGTCGGTGCCGACGAGGAGCGGGGTCGTGACGACGCACTGCGGGTCCATCCCGTAGTACTCCATCACCTGCCGGCCCATGAGCAAATTGTAGAGCTGGTCGGTGCCGCCGAGCTCGACGTCGGCTTCTATCGCGACGGAGTCGTAGGCCTGCATCAGGGGATACAGAAGCTCGGTCAATGTTATAGGGTCGTTCGCGGCGTAGCGCTTGCTGAAGTCGTCGCGCTCCAGTATGCGGGCCAAGGTCGTCGCCCTGGTCAGCCCTATCAGGTCGGCCATCGTAAGCGGCGCGAGCCACTCGGAGTTGTGGCGGACCTCGGTCCTGGAGCGGTCGAGGATGACATAGGCCTGCTGGAGGTAGCTCCGCGTGTTCTCCTCGATCTGCCCGGGCGAGAGGATCGGACGCGTCTTCGAACGTCCTGAAGGGTCGCCGACGCGCGCGGTGTAATCTCCTATCACGAGCACAGCGGTGTGTCCGAGATCCTGGAAGGCACGAAGCTCCCTCAGTACCACAGCGAAGCCGAGGTGAATGTCAGGGGCCGTGGGGTCTATACCCAGTTTTACCCGCAAGGTCTCGCCACCAGCGAGACGGCGGTCGAGCTCCTCTCGTGGGATCACATCCACGGCGTTCCTGTAGATCGTTCGGTGCTCTTCAAAGGCCTTCATTAACAGATCGCAACCTTCTCGCAATACCAATGTAACCTGTGTCGGCGTAGTGTAGTATACCGGCTCGATGGCCCGCACCTACCAGAAGAAAAGGAGTCGGGGCGAGCGGGCCAGGCAGTACGACGGCCGGTACGTCTACCCGAGCACCGCAAGGGATCTTCCGGTAAGAGCCTGGCCTCGAGGATTCTGCGCGTCATAGGCGTCCTTCTTCTGTGCGTGCTTGTTGCTGGTGTGGCTTTCGCGGCGGGCGGGTACCTCGGGCTCATAGAGAGCGTGCAGAGGCTGGACGAGCCGCGGACCTACGAGACCCATCCCACCTACATATACTCGGCCCCGCTCGGCGGCAACGAGGACTCGCGGCGTGTAATCGGGACGATATTCGAAGGCCAGAACCGCAAGACGGCTTCTCTATCGGAGATGCCGCCGCACCTGCTGGACGCCGTGGTCGCCAAAGAAGACGAGCGCTTCAGGGAGCACGGCGGCGTCGACCTCTGGGGGATCATGCGCGCTCTCTGGGTCGACATCAGGGCCGGAGAGGCAGTCGAGGGCGCGAGCACTATAACCCAGCAGTACGTAAGAAACGCCTACCTCTCGCAGGACCGTTCGATCAAGAGGAAGATCAAAGAAGCCCTCATCGCCATAGAGGTGGAGCGCAAAGAGGACTCGAAAGACCAGATCATCGCCGACTACTTGAATACCGTCTACTTCGGTAACAACGCCTACGGGGTGGAGGCGGCCGCCGAAACCTACTTCAACGAGTCGGTCGAGGATCTGAGCGTCGCGGAGTCGGCGACCCTGGTCGGGCTCCTGTGGTCTCCGTCGATCCTCGGAGAGGACCGCGAAGGGGCGCAGTATCAGCGAGACCTCGTACTGACGAAGATGTTCGACACAGGCTATATTCCGAGCCGGGACTATAACCAGGCCCTCGAGGAGCCATTGCCTGAGGCCTGGCCCGCCAACACGCCGACCAGGTCGGGCTTCACAGGGCCCGATCTCACCCGCGACTTCGCACAGTACACGCATGACGAGCTCATACGGCGTTACGGCGTGAATACCGTTCTCGAAGGCGACCTCAGCGTCTACACCACCATAGACCTGAAGCAGCAACTAGCCGCCCACGATATCGTCTACGGACCTTCTGGATACCTCCCAGGGGCGGACGACCCCGACCTCGCCCTCGTCTCCATAGAGCCAGGGACCGGCCGAATAAAGACCATGGTCGGCGACAGGGACGAGAACTCCCAGTTCAACCTCGTCACCCAGGGCAGGCGCCAGCCCGGCAGTTCGTTCAAGCCGTTCGCCCTCATCGCAGCCCTGGAGCAGGGCATAGATCCCGATACCAGCTACGTCTCGGAGAAGAAAGAGTACAAGGTCGACGTCGGGCTCGACAAACCGGAGACGTGGGAGGTACAGAACTACGACGGCATCGTGCGGGGTGAGATCAGCCTGAAAGAGGCGCTCTGGAGATCGGATAACACGGTGTTCGCGGACCTGGCTATGAACGTTGGTGGCCGTGGCCTGAAAAACGGACCGGAGAAGCATCGCGGACGTCGCAAGGAGATGCGGGATCGCCACGCATCTCCCCGAACATCCCAAGCCTTCCATCGTACTCGGCGCGTACGAGGTTTCTCCCTTCGACATGGCATCTGCCTACGCGACGATTGCGAACGACGGACGCAGGGTCGAACCGACCGCGATCTCGAAGGTAGTAAGTAATGAGGACAGTGAAAAGGAGAAGGTACTCTACGTGGCGCCCGAGAATCCTGAGGGGAAGCAGGTCATATCCGAGGAAATAGCCAATGAGGCGACCGAGATCATGATAGGCGACGTCACAGAAGGTATAGCGAAGGATGCCTCGCTGGGAGATCGCCCCGTCGCAGGCAAGACCGGTACGAGCGAGAACTTCTTCGACGCCTGGTTTATAGGTTTTACCCCCGAACTGGTTACGGGCACGTGGATGGGCTACGCCGAAGGCGGGGAGACCCTCGAATACGTCCTCGAATACGCCCGCAAGTTGCACGGTCTCCCAGGCGGCATCACCCCGGCCCAGATCTGGAAGTCGTACACGCAGGTCATAATGAGAGACGAACCCATCGAACAGTTCGATGGCGTCGAGATACCCGAGACAGAAGATCGCTCCACATCCCTCGAACACGGCGCGAAGAATACTCCTGCAAGCGCCCGTAAACAGGCCCCCACTACTTCGAGAGTCCGAGAGCGGGCGCCAAAGACCCGTCGGGCCGCGGCGAGCGCCTCAGCATCCAGCGTCGCCCCGTCTAGGGCCGGACCCACTCGGGCCAGAGCCGCGCGTTCCAGTGCTAGCGCCGCCCCCAGATAGCCTTCGGTGGCACGGAGACGTGTTCGTCGCCGTCGACCAGATAACGCCACGGCAGCTCGGTCCCGCGTGTTATGCCGATCCGGGTCGTCTCGACGATGCCCTCAGGCGGATCTCCTACGTCCGAGATAGTCAGGCTACCGGAGGTGAGATCTTGCCCGTCGTAATTCAGGTCGACGCCCAGGGCCTGGGTCAGGCGACCGGGGCCGTTACAGAGGTCATGAGACCGACCCCGCCGCCGCTCCATCAGATCTTCGCCGTCGGAGGGGCGTAGCGCCCTGATCAAGACGGCGCTCCCGACGCCCTCGGGCTCGCAGACGACGTTGAGTAGTTTGTGGATGCCGTAGGAGAGGTAGACGTAGGCGATGCCGGGCGGGCCGAAGATATTACGGTTGCGCATCGTCGGTCCTTTGTAAGCGTGGCACGCGGGGTCCTCGGGGCGGTACGCTTCGGTCTCGACGATCACACCCGCCGTCCGTCCCTCGGGTGTCTCGTGGGAGAGTAAGCAGCCGAGGAGGTCGACCGCGACCTGCCTTGGATCCCTGTCGTAGAACGCGGCCTTCAAAACCGTCAGCAATGTTCCTATCCCACCACTCTAGTCACGCATTCGTCTGTAAGCAGTCGCCAACTTGACCAGGCAAGCTGAAGTGCTGAAAGCGCCCGACAGGGCGCGTGCTGACCTGCGTTTGCAAAGGGGTTGGACCCCTTTGCAAACATCCTCAGAACATCTGCGGAGATGCCTGTTCCCCCGTAAGGTCCGTTATGCGGCGGGAGAGTTCGTCGAGATCAAGCCCCGCTTCGGAGCGAATGGACGATTTCAGCAGGGGACGGACCTGGCCGATCTGCAACTGCAACTCGCGCAGGAGCTCGGCCGCCCCGCTCTCGGCGCCGACCATGTCCCTGAGGATCGTCCCTTCCGTCCGTCCGGCGACCAGCGGCTCGGGCAGGCCGTCGACGTAGACGAGCGTGCGACGTCCGCTCCCCCGCTCCTCTTCTATCGGGACGAGGGCCACGATGTTGTCGGCCCTTACGTACTTGCCGAACCCGAGTGTGACTATACGGTCCGCTAAAACCTTCATCTCGATAAAACCTCCATCCTACAATCCCTTATAACATCCCCGCCGGCTACGGGCGACCCGTCACAGCGGGTCGCTGAAGGGTTCCAACCCTTCAGCGACCCGCGCATGTCAGCATTTCAGCTGGTCAGCACTTCAGCTTTTTGTTTGCTGACATGCCGATGGCTCGCCTGGCGTAGGGCTTGAGCCTTTCGCCCGGCGCTGTAAGAGGCTATTGGACGACGCAATCAGACTCTTTCCCGGAGGCGGGGAACGCGTGGGCGAGTGCGTCCGCGGACAGGTTGGCGCGGTGTCTGTAGCCCTCCGAGGTGTAGTGGGTCCCGTCCGAGAGGTACCAGCTATCTTTCGCGAGCGAAGCCCAGTCGAAGACCCGCATGTTCGGGTACTTCGCGCAGGCGTCTACAACGGCACGGTTCCAGTCCTCCATGTTGGCCTCCTCGTAGGGTCCGGTATCGAGCAGCGTCTTCACGGTGATCCACAACACCGGCTGGTCGCCCATCACCCGCATCATACGCCTGATCCTGGCCTCAAGCCCCACCACCGAACCCACGTAGACGTTGGCTGTGTCGTTCATGCCGAGTCCGATCACCCAGCATCCCTCGAAGCCACCGGCCTTCAGATCACGGGCTATCGCGTAGCCACTGGCCTGTTCCTCCGATAGCGTCTCGACTATCGACCTGGCGCCCGAGATCTCGAAGTACTGTGACGTGGCGCCTACCCGCGCGTACTGCGCCCCCAGGCGGTGGTCAGGGTCGGGTAAATAGCTCGGCAACACCATGCCCTCAGACGTGGAGTCGCCGATGTAAGCGACCGAGTTGCAGGAAGACATGGTGGCTGACGCAGCATCTGATGTCTTCGGCTCTGGTTTCTGCCTGGTGGATGGCCCGGAGCGTGGTGGTGTTTTCTCCGGAGTCGTAGCTGCCGGAGCGGGAGTGGTACTCGGAGCAGCGGCCGTGTTGTGTGTCGAGACCCCGGGGTCTATGGGCCCCTTTTCGGATCTGGACGCAAGCCCACTGCTCTGTGCGTGTGGGCTTATCATGCCGGAGAGGCCGGCACAGTCCAACGCGAGGACGCCTATCGCCACCACGGATACCATCCCGGTGAGAAACGGCCGCCGCGGCAGATAATTTGCTAATGGGGCGGCCCTCCACCATCTGACCTTGAATCGGATTCGGGCCCAGATCCGGCCCATGGCGCCGCGACGGATGGGTTCCTCGAAAAGCTGCCAGGAGAGGGCGGCAACAGCGATGGTCGCGACCACCTGGATCGCTTCCAGGCCAGGGCTCGCCTTCTGCTGCATGCTCGGTGCCGTGAGCACTATTATCGGGTAGTGCCAGAGGTAGATGCCGTACGAGCGCACCCCAAGCCAGCGCAGTGGCGCCCAACCTAAGGCCACGCCGAGCCAGCTTGCGGGATGCACGAGGGCGGTTACGGTCAGGACCGTGGCCACGGAAAGGAGTAAGATCCCACCCTTGTACAGAAACGGCGAGTACTCACTAGTCTGCCAGATCAGGAGCCCTATGACGACAAGCCCGACGACTCCGGCAGTATCCAACAAGATGCGGCCTCGAATGGTGATGAGGTCGGCGCGAAGCTTGCGGCTCGGCCACACCATGGCCAGGGCGGCGCCGACGAGGAGACCAAAGGCTCGGGTGTCGGTCCCTTCGTAGACCCGCGTCGGGTCGACGCCGGGTTCGTAGATCCAAGCCATTGCGGCGGCAGAGAGGGCAGCGCCAGCCAGGGTCAGGCCGGCCAGCATGTAGCGCCCCGGAACGTAACGCAACCCGAGCCAGAGCAAGAAAGGCCAGATCAGGTAGAACTGTTCCTCCACAGCCAGGGACCACAGGTGGTCGAGCGGCGGCGGCGGGCCGAAACGGGCGAAGTAGGAGGCGTCGCGGACGATGTTCCACCAGTTGCTCACGTAGGCGACGGCGGCGAGCACGTCTCCCCTGAGGCCGGGGAGCAAGGACCGATCCAGCAACGCAATCCACGCCACCACCACCGCAAGCATCAGGAAGAGGGCGGGCAGGAGCCGCCGCGCCCTGCGGAGCCAGAAGTCGCCGAGACGGATGCGTCCCAGGGCCTCTCGCTGGCCGAGGAGCAGGTCGGTTATCAGGTAACCGCTCAGGGTGAAGAACACACCAACTCCGAGCAGTCCTCCTGGTGCCCAGCCTGGATCCAGGTGGTAGGCGATAACGGCAAGCACGGCGATGGCCCGTAGGCCATCGAGCCCTGGCATGTAGCGCTGGGAGCTCCCTACCGGCTTAGGCACAATGCCTACTCCAGGCATCAATAGAGCACGGGCCGATACTTACCATGACCGCCTCGAGCCCCTTACCAGGGCAGGCACGATTCGCCCGAATCACAGTCGTGCTGGGGCTCAACGGTCGTTTCCCCTCTCGTGGACGCATTCCAGGTCGGCAAGATACAACGAGTCGATTCTTGGATTCCGGATAAAGGAGTAGGACACGGCTCCGGTCCCCCGACTATAGTTCAACGGCTCCGTACAGCACCCCACATTTTACTCACGAAAGCCGCGAGTATGGCAATGTGCCCAGAAAACCTGTTCTCGGGCACATCATGTAGTGTGGCGCATCCGCGACAAACCCGGTATATTCCTGACCGTGCGGCTTGACGACAGAGCCAGAAAGCTAGAAGGCGAGAGGATCGAGCTTCGGCGCCACGCCCGCGAGAACTATCACCTCTACGCGGAGTGGTACGGTGACCCGGAAATATGGCACCTGACGAGCTGGGCGCCTTCGCCCCTGAGCCGTTCGGCGGTCGAGAGGTTGTTCGAGGATAGGGAGCGCTCGCAAGCGGACGACTCTTTCGCAATCCATATCAAGGGCAACGATGAGCCTATCGGAGTGATCAGCCTGATGAACAAGACAGGGGCCAACCAGTCGGCGGATCTCTCGGTCATCGTTGGCCATCATGACGACCGCCACCAGGGTTATGGGACGGAGGCCATCCACCGGCTCCTGCGCTACGCCTTCGAGGAGCTGGGGTTCAACCGCATCGGCCTGAGCGTGTTCGAGTTCAACGAGGAGGCCATCTCGGCCTACGAGGGGCTAGGCTTCGTCGAAGAAGGACGCTTGCGCCAGGCCATAAAGCGTCACTCCGATTTCCACGACGCCATCCTCATGAGCATCCTGAAACCTGAGTGGGAGTCTAACTCCTGACGCGCACGCCGAACTCGTCCTCGAGCCTGCTCAGGATGCGCCCGACCTCAGCGTCCACCTCTTCGTCCGTGAGCGTCTTCTCGCCCTGGAACGTGAAGCCGAAGGCTACGCTTTTCTGCCCCGGTGGCACGGGGCTTCCCGCATAGACGTCGAAGACGCGGACCTCGGTCAGCAGCGGGCCAGGCAAGTCCCAAACCGAGCGCAGCATGTCGCCCACCGGTATCCGTTCTTCGACTAGCACGGCCAGATCCCTGGCGACGGCCGGAACGTTGACGAAAGGCTCGAACCGGGGCTCCGGAGCCGGCTCGCACACGGCGGTGGCCAACTCCAGGGCAGCGACAGGCCAGCCGTCCAACCCGAACCTACCGGCGACCTCGGGATGGAGTTCCCCGACCCAGCCTGCCTCGGTGTCACCGACCATCACCGTCGCCGAGCGGCCCGGATGCAGGTACGGCTTCGTCGCAGGGACGAAACGACCGCCAGGCACAAGCCGCTCGACGAGGCCCTTGGCCCCGAAGAAGCCGGCCCTGAACTCGGGCACGTTCCAGCCTGCGGGGCGCACGGTTCCGGCGAGCACGACCCCGATCCTGCTGGCCTCCCGCACGCCCATAAGCCGGCCGGCGGACTGCGCACCGACCTCGCCAGTCATGCGGAACCGAAGCGCGGCCTCTCGCAGATCGTTCTGCGGAACATCGGCGAAGAATACGTTCCCTACCTCGAACAGCGCTCCCCCCCGCGCCGCGAAGGCCCTGTTTCGGGCCGTGGCGTCGAGCAACCCTGGTAGGATGCTGGTCCGCAGATGGCCGCCTTCGGCGCTCAGGGGGTTCTCTAGCCTGACGGTCCCATCTTCCAGGCCGAGGTCCTCCGTCCAGCGCTCGGGGCCGAACGGGTACGTGATAGCCTCCGAGAGTCCAAGATCAGCGAGCAGACGCCTGAGCAGGCGGATCTTTTGCTGCGCTTCCGTAAGTCCCCCAGTCTGCGGAACGGCGGGCAGCGTCTCGGGCACCCTGTCGAGCCCGATGAGCCTGCCGACCTCCTCGACGAGGTCGGCCTCGCGGCGGAGATCCCTCCTGAAGGTCGGAACTGTAGCCCACAACCGATCGTCTTCCCGCTCGACCCCACATCCGAGTGCTTCGAGACGCTCGACCGCCTCTTCCATCTGCACAGGCATGCCGAGCAGCAGCCCGGCCCGCCCGAGCCGCAGGGGTACGCGCCAGGGTTCTACAGGCTCGGGGTAGTGGCTGAGGGTGTCATCGGCGGTCTTCCCGCCGGGTGCTCGCGTGAGCAGGGCACTCACCCGGTCCATCGCGTAGGACACCATGTTCGGGTCGAGGCCGCGTTCGAAGCGGCCGGAGGCGTCGGTACGAAGGCCGAGTCTCTGGGAAGTCTGAAGGATGTTACGCCCGTCGAAGTTGGCGACTTCGACCAAGGCGTCAGTGGTCTCCTCCCCTACCTCGGCGTCCTCTGCGCCCATCAACCCGGCGATCACGAGCCCACGCTCCTCGTCGGCGATCACGAGCATCTCCTCGTCGAGCACGCGCGTGGAACCATCGAGGAGCGTGATCTTCTCCCGCTCTCTCCCGCGCCTGACGACGATGCCCTCACTCACCCTGGCCGTGTCGAAGGCGTGAATGGGCTGGCCGGTCTCGAGCATGACGTAGTTGGTCGCGTCGACAATAGCGTTTATAGGCCGCATGCCGGAAGCGAAGATCCAGCGTCGCATCCACAGCGGCGCCTCCTGCCCCGGTGTGAGTTCGGAGATGCGCCTGAGATCGTAACGCGGGCATAGGTCCTCGGCCTCGACCCTGAGCCCGAAGTCGTGGGTCGGCTTCCCTGCTGTTTCGAAGGATGGTTCGGGGATTCTGTACTCCGTCTTCAGTATGGCGGCTAGTTCCCTGGCCACCCCGATCATGCCCCACAGGTCGGGCCTGTTCGGGGTAACGTCGATGTCGAGGACGGTCTCGCCAACGGGGAAGTATTCGGCGACGGGACGCCCGACCTCGTAGGAATCGTCGAGCAGGAGTATCCCATCGTGGTCGGCCGAGACGCCGAGCTCGCGCTCGCTCATCATCATCCCGTAGGACTCGAGACCGCGAAGTTTCGCCTTTTCCAACGTCGCCCCGTCGGACATGACGCTGCCTGGCAGCACGACAGGTACGCGAACACCGGGGCGAGGGTTCTTGGCGCCGGCCACGATCTGTACCTCCCTGCCGCCGAGGTCGACCTTCGCGACGAAGAGCCTGTCGGCGTTGGGATGCGGCCCGAACTCGACGACCTCACCGACGACGACCTCGCCGTCGATCACACCGAGGCGGTAGACGCCGTCGATTTCCTGGCTGCGGAGGGAAAAGAGGTCGACCAGTTCATCGGCAGGGAGGTCGAAGTCGAGGTACTGGTGTAGCCAGCTTAATGGTACGCGCAAGGTGATCCCCTTTTAGAACTAGAACTGACGCAGAAAGCGGAGGTCGCCCTCGAAGAACAGGCGCAAGTCGGGGACACCGTACTTGACCATCGCCATCCTGTCAGGGCCCATCCCGAAGGCATACCCGGTGTACTCCTCGGGGTCGTAGCCGACCTCCTCGAGCACGCCGGGGTCAACCATCCCTGCCCCGAGCATCTCGAGCCAACCCGCGCCCTTGCAGACCTTGCACCCGGGGTCGGTCCCGCCGCACACAAAGCAGCTCATGTCCATTTCTACACTCGGCTCGGTGAACTGGAAGTAGCTTGGCCGGAGCCGGATCTCGACGCCCTCTCCGAAGACGTGACGGGCCATCGCCCCGAGCGTCCCCTTCAAGTGGCCAAGTGTGAGGCCCCTGTCTACGGCCAATCCTTCGATCTGGTGGAACATCGGCGTGTGCGTCGGGTCGGAGTCGCGCCTGTACGTGCGTCCCGGACACACCACATAGACGGGCGGCTCCTGCGCGAGCATCGTCCTGACCTGCATCGGCGACGTCTGCGTACGCAAAACCAGCCCATCATCAACGAAAAACGTGTCCTGCATCGTGCGTGCGGGATGGCCCGGCGGTATACCCAGGGCGGTGAAGTTGTAGTAGTCGGTCTCGACCTCGGGCCCCTCGGCGACGCGATAGCCAAGGCCGACGAAGAAGTCGATGACGTCGTCTATTACGATCTGGGATGGATGCAGATGCCCCCTCGGAAACGGGACACCAGGCAGCGTGACGTCGACCGCTTCGGCCCGCAGACGCTCCTCCTGTTCGCGTGCTGTGACCACTTCGGTCCTGGCGCCCAGGGCGGCTTCTATCTCACGGGAGGCGAGGTTGGAGGATCTGCCAACCTCCTTGCGCTCCTCGGGCTCAAAGGTTCCGATGCTCTTCTTGATCTCGGTGAGCTCCGCAGAGCGGCCGAGAAATCGTACGCGGATGTCTTCGAGATCGGCGGTGGAAGCACCGGAGGCGACGGCCGAGAGTGCCTCGGATTTCAACTGTTCGATGCGCTCGCTCACCGTCATAGTGGGCGATTATGTTAGCACACGCGAATACGCCTCGTAGAGCAGAATCGACGCCGCCACAGACGCGTTCAAAGAGGAGCGCAAGCGAGGGTATCGAGACCCGCAACTCGCAGGCTCCGACGACTTCGTCAGGCAAACCCGAGCCCTCGGCGCCGATACAGAGTACGAGCTTGCCACGAGGTAGAGTCCCTGGCATACCCCCGTCCTCGGGGACGGCAGCGACGAGACCGAAACCGGCGCCGCCTGCCTCGGCCAGAAAGTCGACGGTCTCGATTTCGCGCGCCACAGGAGTGTTGAAGATGGATCCCATCGTCGCCCTTACCGTCTTCGGGTTGTAAAGGTCGGCGGAGCCTCTGGAGAGGGCGACAGCTGCCCCGAAGGCGTGGGCGGAGCGGATGGCAGTACCAACGTTCCCAGGGTCCTGAACCCCGTGCAGCACAACGACGCGCCGCACGGAGGACAATAGCCCGGTGGCGGTTACGTCAAGGAAAGGGAAGACTCCGACCGGGCCGGCTGGGGTCTTGAGCGTCGAGACGCGACGTATTTGCTCCACCCCATCGAAAACCTGTAAGGGTTCTGTGGGGGCATCCTGGAGAACAGCGGCCCCTTCGGCCAGGAATAGGCGTTCGGCCTCGCGGTGCTTCTTGGTCTTGAGCTTCGCTGCCCGCCTGGGAGAGATCGCCGGGGTGCCCGGCATCTCGCGGCTACTCGTCTTCGGTGGCGGCCTTCTCGACATCTCCGACGGTAATGCGCCCGCCCTGGCCCGTCCCCTCCACGCTAGAGAGGTCAACGTGCAGCTCCTCGGCCCTGCGTTCGGCTGCGTCGGTCGCCTCGATCTCTTCTTCCGAAGCCTCAGTCTCTTCCGCCTTCTCCGCAGGCGCTTCGGGCGTACTGCGGGCGGATTGGCTGGGCTGTTCGGGCTCGGTGCTCCGTTCTACCTCGACCCTACGGTCGACCGGTTTTCCGTCCAGGGCGTTCTTCGCCTGTGCCACGATAGCGCCGAAGATCTCGGGCTCCGTGACGGCGAGGTCGGCCAGGATCTTGCGGTCGAGGTCTATCTCGGCGAGCCTCAGCCCGTGGATGAGCCTGGAGTAGGAGAGGCCGTGCTCGCGGGCGCCGGCGTTGATGCGTTGGATCCAGAGCGCCCTGAAGTCCCTCTTGCGCTGCTTTCGTCCCTCGTAGGCGTAGACGCCGCTCTTCCAGACTTGCTCCTTGGCCCTCTTGTACGAGCTGTGCTTGGTCCCGCGGTAGCCTTTAGCCTGCTCCAGAACCTTGCGGCGCTTCTTGCGGGCGTGGACGCTGCGTGCCGTGCGTGCCATGCTACCTCTCCCCCAGAAGACGCTTGAGCTTCTTCTCGTCCGAGCGGGTCAGGTCGGTCTCCGTGTTGAGCCGCCGCTTCTGTTTCTGGCTCTTCTTCTCGAGCATGTGATTGTGCCCGGCGCGGCGACGCTTGAGCCTGCCGTTCTTGCGCACCTCGAAGCGCCCGGCAGCACCCTGGTGGGTCTTCATCTTCGGCATGTGTCCTCCACGTTTGGTCTTCTATCCACCTGCGAAGAGGCTCGCGGCACGGGAGTAAGGGCCGTTTCGCCTCCGTCTGTCGTCAGGCTAGTGTATCAAACTGTTGCTTAACTGCGAGCGGCCCTCTCCCTACGTCCGTTCGGCTGGGGGGCCTGTGCCTCTGCTTGCGACCCTTCTCTGGACTCCTTCTTCGGGGCCATGACCATTACCATGTTGCGTCCGTCCAGGTTGGGCTGGCTCTCTATGCGCCCGAGTTCATCGAGGTCGGTTGCGAGCCTCCTCAGGAGCCTCTCTCCGAGTTCGGGATGCTGCACCTCGCGTCCCCGGAACATGATCGTGACCTTCACCTTGTCGCCGCTGCGAAGAAAGCGTTCGACGTGGCCACGTTTGGTGTTGAAGTCGTGGTCGCCTATCTTGGGCCTGAGCTTTATCTCCCGCACGTTGACGTTGACTTGATTCTTGCGGGCCGCCTTGCGGGCCTGCTCCTTCTGGTATTTGAACTTGCCGTAGTCCATCATGCGGACCACGGGGGGGTTGGCGTTCGGCGCTACCTCTACAAGGTCGAGGTCAGCCCTCTCACCGTAATCCATTGCCTCGCGGATGTGCTTGATGCCTAGCTGTTCGCCGTCGGCCGAGATCAAACGCACCTCGCGGGCCCGGATCTGACCGTTTATTCGGGGTTCTTCTTCAGTCGCTACTGCGCACCACTCCTCTCGAAATCGAGTTTTCGGGGCCGTTCGTCCTCCACGGACGATAGATCTGCTCGTGCGCCGGACGGACGCGGACCCCAACTACAAACGTAGATTATACCGCGCTCCTGAGTCTCGTGTCTATAAGACCTATCGAGGCGCGAGCTGACCTCCCGACAGACGGCCTCTGCAAAGTCGCTGAGATCGCCATCTCTTCCTGTTGCTTCTCCCCGCGCCTGCGCACGTTGACACTACCCTCCTCGGCCTCCCTGTCTCCGACTATGAGCAGGTATGGGATCTTCTGCCGCGAGTTCTCCCTGATCTTCTTCTGCATGCTGTTCTGCGAATCGTCGACCTCGACCCGCAAACCCCTCGCGGCGAGCTTGCCTTGTACCTCGCTGGCGTAGCCGAGGTGCCTGTCGGCGACGGGGATGACCACCGCCTGCACGGGAGAGAGCCAGACGGGGAAAGCGCCTGCG
Organism: uncultured Rubrobacteraceae bacterium; assembly: GCA_963808845.1. GTDB lineage: Bacteria > Actinomycetota > Rubrobacteria > Rubrobacterales > Rubrobacteraceae > Rubrobacter_D. The sequence goes on along the minus strand of CAWEHD010000025.1, from coordinate 3,214 downwards.
AAGTGCTCGATCAGGACGGCCATGAACCTCTCCGTGGAACCGGTGACGGCCCTGTGCAGAAGCACGGGCGTGTGCGCCTTGCCGTCCTCACCGATGTACTCGCAACCAAGCCTGGCTGGCTGGATGAAGTCGACCTGGATCGTCGAGAGTTGCCACTCCCGCCCGAGCACGTCCCTGGCCATAAAGTCGGCCTTCGGGCCGTAGAAGGCCGCCTCACCGGCCTCCTCGTCGTAGGCGATGGCGGCGGTGTCGAGCGCCTCTCGCAGCTCCTTCTCGGCCCGCGACCACTTGGCATCGTCGGCGACGTACTTGGCCACGTCCTGGTCGCGCAAAGAGAGCTGGACTCGGTAGTCGGCGAACCCGTAGGTATCGAGGACTTCGCGCACGATCTCGAGTGCCCGCGCGAACTCTTCCTGGATCTGATCCTCCGTGCAGAACACGTGCGCGTCGTCCTGGGTCAGGCTGCGCACCCGCGTTAGCCCTGTGAGCTCCCCGCTCTTCTCGTAGCGGTACAACGTCGCGAACTCCGCGTACCTTAGCGGGAGATCCCTGTAGGAGTGGGACCTCGAGTTATACAGCGTCATGTGGCTCGGGCAGTTCATGGGCTTGAGCCTGTAACGCGTCTCGCCGTCGATCATCGGGGGGAACATCGACTCTCTGTAGTGCTCCAGATGTCCCGACTTCGCGAACAGACCCTCGTTGACGAGGTGCCCGGTCCACACGTGCTCGTAGCCGTGGCGCGTCTGGACCTCGCGCACGTAGTCTTCCATCAGGTGCCGCATCATCTCCCCCTTGGGCAGAAAGAGCGGGATGCCGGCACCCGTATCGGGAGAGAACGCGAAGAGCTCGAGGTCCTTGCCGATCTTACGGTGGTCCCTGGCCCTCGCCTCCTCCAGCCGCCTGAGGTAGGCCCTGAGCTCCTTCTCTGTCGGCCATGCCGTTCCATAGACGCGGGTTAGCATCGGGTTCTTTTCGTCGCCGCGCCAGTAGGCCCCAGCTATGTTCTGCAGCTTGAAGGCGCCGAGCCTGCCCGTGCTAGGGACGTGCGGTCCGCGGCAAAGGTCGAAGAATTCGCCCTGTTTGTAGACCGTGATCTCACCGTCTTCCAGTGCCTCGACGATCTCCGTCTTGTAGGGGTTGTCCACATAGAGATCCTCGGCCTCCGCCTTGGAGACCTCCTCGCGCACTATCGGCAGGTCCCGCGCGACGATCTCATGCATCCGCTCCTCGATGCGCGGCAGGTCCTCGTCCGTAAGACGCCCGGCGACCTCGATGTCGTAGAAGAAGCCGTTCTCTATCGGCGGGCCGAGGGTAAGCTTGCTGCCTGGATAGAGCTCCACGATAGCCTGCGCCATTGCGTGCGCCGTCGAATGCCGCAAGACTTCGAGACCCTCTGATGAGTCACTGGTAACCACCTCGAAATCTCCCCCGCCATCCATCGGAGCATCGAGGTCGATGAGCTCCCCGTCCAGCTTCGCGACCACAGCGTCTCTAGCGAGACGTTTACCTATCTTCTCGGCGACGTCCCGGGCCTTCTCGCCCGGCTCTATCTCGAGTCGTTTACCGTCGGGTAGCTTGACGGAAGCCATTTGTGCACCTTTCCTGGCAAGGATGGATAAAGGAGAACGTGAGAGTAACTAGGTGAGGGGTGGTCATAAATAGAAAGGCCGCGTTTGGGCTTGACCCGACGCGGCCACCGCCACATGATCGTGGTTACCACACCAAAACGACACATGTGGAGGTAGCCGCGATGATAGGCCAACACGGTTTGCTTGTCACCCTCGTCGAACTCGTGGACCGCCTGCCTACACCCCAAGCGCCCGAAATACGCCGCCCCGGCCGACCACGCGTGTACACCGACCGGCTCTTCCTCAAAGCCTTGGTCATCATGATCGTGCGACACCTGCACACCGTAACCGAGTTGCTTAGCGTGCTGGCCCAACCGACCCCCGAGATGCGAGCGCTTCGCCTCCTGCTCCAAGAGGATGGTAAGTCTCCTTCGCGCCGAACGTTCGAGAGGCGCCTCAAGGAGCTGCCCGACGCTTTGCCCGCCCAGATAGGGTGCCTGGGCAGGCACCTGGTCGCGCTCATAAGGCCGTGGGCCTCTAGCGGGCGGGCCGTGGCCCTCGACTCCACGGTGCTTAGGGCGCGTGGCGGGCTGTGGCACAAGAAAGATCGCGAGGCCGGAGTCGTTCCCCACACCTCCATAGATACGGAGGCGCATTGGACCAAGTCCGGTTGGCACGGGTGGGTTTACGGGTGGAAGCTGCACCTGGCAACGACCGTGGCCGGCGTGTGGATACCGCTGGCCGCCCACCTCACCCCCGCCAACGAGGCGGATGGTCCCCTGGCCCCGCTGCTGCTGCAGGAGTTGCCCGAGGAGGCCCGCTTCGTGTTGGGCGACACCCACTACAACGCTCCCGAGGTGCGCGAGTCGTGCGAGAGCCAGGAACGCATCCTGGTGGCCTCGGGGAACAGGGGGGCGTACCCGCACACCGATGCGGGGGTGGGGGTCAGGCGCATCTTCCACGAACTGAGATCGAGGGCTATAGAGAACTTCAACGGGCAGTTCAAGAGCATCTTCGACGGGGGAGGGCAGGTGCCCACCAAGGGGCTCACCAACACCGCCCGGTTCGCGCTGGGAGCCGTGCTGGTATACCAGATAGCCTTGCTCCACCAGTACGAGCATGGCCGAGATCTTAGGGTCGGGCTCAAAGCCTTCCTCAAAGCGGCGTGAGAATTATGACCGGGCCTCAACTAGGTAGTTCGACGCAGCGCGCCGGCAGAATTCGCGCAGCGCAGTGGGCGATTGTGGATTCGAACCACCGGCCTCTTCCGCGCCAAAGATGTGTCATACATTTTCATACCATTCCCAAGTTTACACAATCCCGCTAATTATGCGACAGTCCAGCTACCGAGGTCTTCCCGGCAATTCAGACCAGACCTCACACCAAACCCCGACACGGTAATGAAAGTGGCCATCGGGAGAGCAAAATTCCTTCGCTTCACCGTCTTAGCTCCCTGTACGCTGCATTGATCCATTTCATCCTCTCTTCATCGCCTGCCACGTCTGGATGATGAAGTCTTGCGAGTCTCCGGTAAGCCGCGCTGATTTCTTTCTGTGAGGCACCCAGTCCTACTCCTAGAGCACTGTGCGCCCACAGGGGACCGGCGGACTCGACTTCTACTTTCGGCGGTTCGACTTCTGGCTCGG
>CAWEHD010000024.1:0-130800 GCA_963808845.1 uncultured Rubrobacteraceae bacterium | reverse complement strand
CACGGGCGGATGATGCCTGAAGACGGCCTCGATACCCTGGCTCCTTCGATGAGATCTACCTCGGCGCCGTCGGCTGGCCCACGGTGCCGGATCACGTCTCACTCTGGGGGCTTCTGCTCCCGATAAGGCGTACCTTCGACCAGTACGTGAATCTGCGCCCGGCAAGGCTTATTGCGGGGAGTCAGTAGCCCGCTGGCCGAGCCGAGCGACCTCGATATCACCGTCGTGAGGGAGAATACCGAAGAGAGTACTCGATTCCGGCGGGCGCGAGTAAAGGGGGACGCCGCATGAGCTCGCCATCCAGGAGAGCGTTTTCACCCGGCGTGGCGTGGAGCGGATCGTCCGTTACGCCTTCGAGGAGGCGAAGGCCAGACGCGGTCTCCTGGTCGGGGCGACCAAGTCCAACGGCATCAGCGTTACCACGCCCTTCTTCGACCAGATCTTCCGCGAGATCTCCTCCGACTACCCCGAGGTCGAAGCGTCCTTGATGCACGCCGACGCCCTGGCCGCCAGGCTCGTGCTCGACCCGACCTCCTTCGATGTCGTCGTCGGCTCCAACCTCTTCGGCGACCTGCTCTCCGAGGTGACCGCAGCCATAGCCGGGGCAATCGGGATTGCACCCTCGGCCAACCTGAACCCGGAAGGAACGCATCCCTCCCTGTTCGAACCCATCCACGGCTCGGCCCCTGATATAGCCGGCGAGGGCGCCGCAAACCCTGCGGGTGCGATCTGGGCCGGCGCCATGATGCTCGACCACGCAGGATACCCCGACGCAGGCACCCGCGTCATCAACGCGCTCGAAGAGACCCTCGCATCAGGCACGAAGACCCGTGACCTCGGCGGCACAGCGTCGACAGACGAAATGGCCCACGCAGTCGCACGGAAGCTCGGAGATTCCGCCTGATCGAGGCCCGCCTCCTGGTCTATTGTCGAGAAGCCGCGCAGCGTCGGCCCGTCCTCACTCTCACATGGACCCCTTTATGAAGCGTCCTCTATTCGGTTCTCCTTCCGCCTCCACCGCAGGGCGTGCATCAGGGCCTCCCTGACGCTTGGCAACGTGAGCATCGCCGCCACGGCGATCACGACGAGTCCGCCGGCTACGGCAACCTCCATCCACTGGCCAGTAACCAGCCCGGCCCCGATCCCTACCGTGAAGACTTTGGGAGCAGCCGTCAGGAAGGTAACGATCGCGTACTGGCGTAGGGTCAGCGTGGGAGCCAGACCGGCGGCGAGGCTGACCAGATTGTACGGTATCGGAACCACTACCCTGAAGAAGAGCAGCTCGCGCCAGCCGCCAAGACCAGTGTCGATGACCCTGTCCACGCGGGCCATGCGACTCTCACCCAAGATTCGCGCCACAGCGGGACGGCCAGCCCACCTCGACAGGCCATACAGAATGCAGCCGCCCAGAGTATCCCCGAGCGCCGTGAGTATGACACCCCAGAAGAGCCCGAACAGCGCGCCCGAGGCTACGTTGAGCGGGTAGCCAGCCCACGGCAGGAACATGAACGTGACCGCCTTCGCCGCTACGTAGGTGAGCGGGGCCCAGGGACCAGATTGCTCGATCCAATCCCGCATCCCCATCCAACCGTCCGTACCTGCTCCATTAGGGCCGCCAGTTGTTCGGTGCCACCGAACGCCCTGACGGCGAAGAACCCGACCACCGCAAGTACCATCAGTGCGACCAGGCCTAAGGCAACCGGACCGCCCCACGCTCTAGCCGCCCCCCCAATCTGCAAATGACGCCTCATTGCCCCTCTCTTCCCTCTCGTGTATCCTTGATGTGCAAATGAGTCTCAATTTCAAGTCTATAACGATAGGGGCTCCTTGAAGTTTTTCAAGCGAGAGCACCGCGGAGCTCTAGGGAGCAGGAGAATACCTGGAGTACGTGGCGGACTCGGGAGCGTCGGGCGCTCCGCGCTGGCGAGCGGCGGCCAAGCTCGTAGCGATCGTCGTTCTCGCCGTTGGGTTGCCGCTACTCGTCGGGGCACTCGGTGGCGGCGAGCGGCTGCGGGTGCTCGTCGAGCAATCTGGTCCCTGGGCCCCGCTCACCTACGTAGCGGCGAAGGCGACGGCGACGATCGTCGCACCTTTCAGCGGCGTCCCGCTGAAAGCGGCATCAGGCGCGCTCTTCGGGCTCACGGGCGGCGTCTTCTACTCGCTGTTCGGCGACGTCATCGGCGGCTGTGTGTGCTTTCTGGCCGCCCGCTACGTGGGATTGAGCGCCGTGGAGCGTCTCACGGGCGACGGCCGCATGGCCCGTCTGAACAGGGTCCTCGACCGTGGCCTCGGCGGCTGGCGCGAGTTGCTCTTCCTCAGGGTAACGTTCCCTGCCGTATACAACCTGTTGAGTTACGCTGCGGGCTCGACCAAAATACCCTTCCGGCAGTACCTGGCCGTTACCGCCTTCGGCGGCATCATCCACACCAGCATTCTGGTCACCCTCGGGGCGAGCGTCGCGCTGGGCTGGGAGGATGCGCGGCGGCGTACGCCGGGATCGCTTTATTGTCCGTGCTGGCGCTGATTGGAGGGCGGCGCCTGCGAGGCGTTTTCGCCCGTGGGACGTAAGCCGTTGATGGTTCATGGGAGCTAACGATACACCCGGGCTATCCACCGCAGCGCCAGGCGGACCACCGGCGGCAGCAGCGCCCGGGCCACGGGGAGGATTCGCGTCTGGGCTCCGACATGCACCTCTGGCCTGGAGACTCCGTGCGGCGCCAACGACAGCGGCCGAGATGGCTCGGACGGCTCCTTCATGAAGTGCCGGGCCCAGGTCTCTTCGACCGTAGGAGCCTGACGTCTCGAAGAAGTGGGTGTTACGCACTGCAGTCGGGTATACGGTAGTTACGACGATGCCGTACTCGGAGAGCTCGGCCCGAAGGGTCATGGATAGCGAATCGAGCGCCGCTTTGGTCGCGGCGTAGTTGCCGGAGTTGGGCACGGGGAACTTGGCGACCACAGAGACGACATTGATTATGTGGCCACGACCGGCCGGCACCATGTGCTCCAGCGCAGCTTTGGTAGCGTACACGACCCCCATATAGTTGGTCTGTAGCTGGGCCTGAATATCATCCACGCTGGTCTTGAGGAATGGTTTGTGCAGCCCATAACCGGCGTTGTTGACCAGCACGTCCACCCGCCCCCAACGCTCGACGGCCGCTTCCACAAAGCCCCCTGACCCGTAACTCGTCCGAGACATCGGCAACCATCGTAAAGGACCTCACCACCGCATCCCTTGTAATCGCTCGCGCGACGCTCTCGAGACGATCCTCCAGTCGGTCACAGACGGCCACGAAGCAACCTTCCTCAGCAAACGCTCCGAGCGGTCTCCGAACCGATGCCGCCGGCACCGGTGATCACGACCACCTTGCCACGCAGGCCTTATCTTTTTTTCATGATTTTTGATCCTTTTTTTGGTCCTGATCCCCCTTTTTTTTTTTTTTTTTTTTTTTTTTTTTTTTTTTTTTTTTTTTTTTTTTTTTTTTTTTTTTTTTTTTAGCCCGCAGCCTCATGTCCCGCCTTCGGGAGGCCCTTGCCCTCCGTGCGTCCGGGGTCCTGGCGTCCCCGCGGCTTCGCTACGCCTCGAACGCAGGAATACAGCACCCCCGGCCATAAGGAGTCCCCAGAGCACAGGCAGCCAGATCAAGGAAGGCTATTTCGCCGGGCCACCCGAAGCCTAAGCCCCTCACCCAGCCAGTAGGTACCGAAGCCCATGAGCAGAAGTCGCCGCGATGAACTTGGCTGGTTTGACGGGCACTCTCTCCAACGGACGCCCTGAGCCAGAACGCAGAGAAAGATGAGGACCACCGTGGCGACAAGCGCACCGCCGATCGCCTCGAACCACTTCCCGCCGGCCGTGCCAAGCCCGATCACCACGATGGCGATCTCGAAGCTCTCCACGAGGCTGCTCTTGAAGGCCGTCGCCAGGGCTACGGTGTCCCAGCCACCGCGACCGCCGTCCCGCGCCAGTTGTTCTCGAAGACGCTCGTCCTCCCTCCGTCAGGCGCCTCGAGAACCCCGCCGTAGTATTTCGTCACCGAGCGTGCCCACGCCTGCCCGAAACCGAGCAGTATCACCCCGGCGAGAAGCTCGAGAGGACGGGCCGGGATCAGGGCTAGACCACTACCCACCACCAGCGCGGCGACCGCCACCAGCCCCACGGCGCTCCCCGCACCCGCCAGGGCATTGCGCCAGCCAGCGACCCGACCGACCACAAGCACTACCGCAAGGACCTCGACAAGCTCGATCAGGGATCCCACAAAGGCTCCGAGGAAGATCGCCCAACTCACGAACAAACACTCCTCTCCAGAAAGAAAGAACTTAGCCCACAAGTTCATGGACCCGAATCACATCCCAATCGCTCGGTTCATACCCACTCGGTACCGTGTCTTTGGTATTTGAGAGCCATTCGCAATAACCGCATAGGTGACAAAGATACACGTCTTGGAGCGAAGAAAACAATAATTGATCTCGCATCAAAGCAGTCACCGAGACGTCTGGAGGAAGGTTCGGGCGGGGGCGGGATCGTATAGAATGACGGCGGTATCCGTTTGGGAGGAGCATGAACGTTTTCGGTATAGACATTGGGGGGTCGGGGATCAAGGGCGCGCCCGTGGACACGGAGTCGGGCGAGCTTGTCGAGGAGAGGGTGAGGATCAAGACTCCCAAACCGGCCACGCCCGAGGCGATCGTCGGGACGGCGGTCGAGGTGGTCCGCGAGGCCGGGTGGCAGGGGCCCGTCGGCTGCGGGTTCCCTGCTGTAGTCAAAGACGGCGTCGTCCAGACGGCTGCGAACATAGACAAGGCGGCGATCGGCTTCGACCTGCGCGAGGCGCTTCGGAGAGAGCTCGACTCTCCCGTTAGCGTCGTCAACGACGCGGACGCGGCGGGCCTCGCAGAGATGCGCTGGGGCGCGGGCAGGGAGCAGGGCGGCGTCGTGTTGATGCTCACGCTGGGTACTGGCATCGGCACCTCCCTCTTCGTCGGCGGCAGGCTGGTGCCAAACACCGAGTTCGGGCACATCGAGGTGAGGGGTAAGGACGCCGAGCACCGCGCCGCTGACAGCGCCCGCAAGCGGGATGACCTGAGCTGGAAGGAGTACGCCGGGCGCCTCGACGAGTACCTCCACAGAGTCGAGTTCCTCCTCTGGCCGGACCTCATCGTGATCGGCGGTGGCATAAGCAAGAAGTCCGAGAAGTTCTTCCCCCACCTCACGGCGCGCACGAAGGTGGTGCCGGCCGAGATGCACAACGATGCCGGTATCGCCGGGGCCGCCCTGGCCGGAATCCCCGAAAAGGCAGCCATAAAGACGGCAGAATAACATCCGTCCCAACCACGCTTTCCTCAGTCTGAGATCAGAGCCATGATCTCAGCCCTGCGTCCCAGTTCTTCCAGCAGCGCTCCATCGCTGTCCGGGAAAACGGCGCTGCAGCGCATCCTAACGCCCCTCCCCAGCCCTAACGGATCTTTTCAGATTGGTCGGACCATGAAAACTGTAAACATCGCCTGCTGATCCAAATACCTGAAGCCTGCTGCCTGACACCGCGCAGTGCGGAAGGCAAGCTTTCCGCACTGCGCTTTCAAAGTACCTCGGCGTCGAAACCCTGTTCCCTGGAGAGATCGGCGAGCGCCTGCTCTACTTCCTCGGCCGAGTCGTCGGGGACGTAGAAGAAAGCGGTCTGGGGGAAACGGTCGTCGTCTGGCTCGGAGCGTACGTGCTCGTAGCCGACGCCGAGACGGTCGAGGGTGTCCCTGACGCTCTCCATCGCGGCCTCGTCCCTGACGTTACCGACGCGCAGCATCGCCTCACCCGGCATCGTTCACCCCCGCGAGGTCGAACTCCAGAAAGCGGCCGTTCTCCTGGATCAACTCCCCATCAGCGTAGAGTTCTCCGCCCTCGCGCAGGTCGCAGACGAGATCAGTGTGCACGCTGGAGTCGTTATTGCCGCCGGTCTGGGCGTAGGAGCGGCCTATGGCGAGGTGAACCGTCCCGCCGAGCTTCTCGTCGAAGAGGACGTTCGCGCTCGCCCGGCGGATGCCGTAGTTGGTTCCGATCCCGATCTCCCCAAGGTAGCGGGCCCCGGCATCGGCATCGAGCAGGCTCATCAGGTACTGCTCACCCTTCTCCGCGCTCGCCTCGACGACCCTACCCTTCTCGAAGCGAAGCCGCGCGCCCGAGATCTCGCGCCCTGCTATCGCCGCCGGTACGCCGAAGTACACTGTGCCGTTCGCCGAGTCCTCGATTGGACCGGTAAAGACCTCGCCACACGGCATGTTCCGTCTTCCCGCCGAGTTCACGAACGTACGTCCTTCGACGGAGAGCGTCAGGTCTGTCTCAGGACCGACGATACGGATCTCGCGGGCCTCCTCCAAACGCTCCTTGAGCCGCTCTTGCTCGGACGACTTCTCGCTCCAAAAGCGCACAGGGTCTTCTTCGTTGAGTCCCATAGCCTCGAACACGAACTCTTCGTACTCGGCGAGGCCCATGTGGGACTCCTGCGCCAGCGCCTCCGTCGGGAAGAGCGTCAGTACCCAGCGGTCCTTCTCCAGCATCATTTCGCTCAAGGGTGTGTTGCGCTTCTGGAGCGCCTGTTGCTTTTCGGGGTCGACGTTTGCGAGCGCCCTGGTATTGCTCGGCGACAGTATGCCGACCTGGGCGTCCACCTCCTCGTAGATGGCGCGTGTGACTCTAGGGATCTCCTCGTAGTGAATCTCCTGCGCGTGCCCGAAGAAGAGCTCCTGCATCCCGGGCAGGCCAACCTGTGTTACCGGGGTGGCGCCGACCTGCAACAGCCGCGCGTAGAGGGCCCTGATCAAGGGCCCTGCACCCACCTCTCCGGAGATGAGGACCTGATCCCCCTCCCCCACCTCGATGGAATAGTCTACAAGTAGCTTTGCAAGCTTGCCCACCCGCTCGTCTATCATCGATTACTCCTCTCTGCAGAATACACCGGAGAGCTTATCATCCACGCGATCCAGCGCAGCTCTGCTCCGGAAGGAATTAGACGGCAAAGCTGAAATGCTGACAAGCCGCCTGGCGAAGCCTGGCGGCGTGCTGAAGTGCTGACTAGCTAGCGTCGAGGCCTTCTCGCGTGAACCGCAGCGCCGCACGCATCCTCTCCAGGATAACCTCGGGATCAGGGGTCCCAAGCGGCCAGGGCTTAAGTTCCAGACTCACGGCCCCGGGATACCCGCTCGCCCCGAGGGCGGCCAGAAGTGGCTTCAGGGGTAGACGTCCCTTGCCGGGCATGCGGTGCTCGTCACGGCCTAGCTCCAAGTTCGAGTCGGATAGATGGACGTGACGGAGCTGGGTCGTGAGGACCGAGTGGGCCCTGAGGAGGTCGACCCTGCTGGCCCCAGCGTGGCTTGTGTCAAGCGTGACATCACCCACTTCCGCGAGGTGCTCGGGCAAGTAACACCTCTTTCGCCTGACTATGACGATGGATCCTGCCCGGCTTAGAGGCATGTTCTCGACGGCCACGACTACGCCCTGCTCCCGCGCCTCACGCAGGGGTCCAGCCTTCCAACGCTCCAGCGGCCTGCCAGGCGCGGGCGGATGCGCCACCACAACAGGAACTTCCATCCTGCTCGCCAACCTCGCTACACGCACCAGCGTCTCCTCGGGGCCAAGCCCCCAGGCGCCGCGATAGAGCGGAAGGTGGAGGGCCAGGATCGGGATGCCGTGCCTCTCGGCGAGGCCTTTCAGATAGGCCTCCTGGTGGGTATCCCAACGTTCGTCCATCATGATCTCGACCCCCTCGTACCCGGTTTCGGAGATCCAGGCGTATACACGCTCGAGGCCGAAGGGATAGAGCGAACCCGTGCTGAAGATGACCGGGACAGCCATCAGCGCCCGACGCGCCGGATCTCCAGGAACCTCTCGAGCGTCGATGGTGAGTGGTTTTGGTAGTGGTTGTTGGCGTAGGCGAAGACAGTTCTTTCCTCTTCGAGAAAGCGGCCAACGACCCCCGACCACCACCTGAGGTCCTCGTCGCGCTCCTTCTTGAGATGAGTGTGTCCCTCAGGGAACTCCCGCCGGTCACCGAGCCAGCGAATGTAGGAGAAGTCAGTCGTCGCCTCCTGAATGCGGGGCATCCTCGGATAGTCGATGAGAGCGAGGGCCGCACCTCGCTCGCTGAGCATTTGGGGGAGATCCGAGCCGAGCCAGCTCCTGTGGCGCACCTCGACGGCGTAACGGAAGCCCTCGGGCAAGCGTTCCAAAAAATCTTCGAGTACGCCCATGCCCTCGACGTCGAAGGACGGCGGGAGCTGAAGAAGGAGCGGGCCAAGCCTGTCTCCAAGCTCTGCCATCGTGTGGATATAGCTCTCCGCCTCCGTTTCGGCGCCGACGAGGTTTCTCTCGTGCGTCACCTCCTTCGGAAACTTGGCGGCGAAGAGAAACCCATCGGGTGAGACCTCACGCCACTTCTGTACGGTCGAGCGGCGCGGGGTACCGTAGAAAGTCGAGTCTATCTCCACGGTCGCAAAGCGCTTCACGTACTCGGCGAGCCTCGAGGCAGACGGTAGGGCTTCGGGGTAGAGGGTTCCCTCCCAGTCAGCATACGACCAGCCGGAGGTCCCGAGATAAAGGCCCGTCTCCGGCGGCTCGATGCTGCCCGGCGTCTCCGCGAAGAGCCGCTGTTGCGCAGAATCGTCCATCCGCCCTCGAAGCTGCGATGCTACCATAAGGTCTCCGAGATATTTATGAACGCTCTTCCTGCTCTCCTCCTCATGTACTACATTAGCACTGTGGACGAGAGACGCCAGACGCCATGAAGGTCTTCTACAGCGACCATTTCGTATTGCCCCTGCCCGAAGGTCACCGCTTCCCGATGGTCAAGTACTCGATGCTTCGCGAGAGGATCACGCGCGATGGGATCTGCCCTCCAGGTGAGCTTCTAACGCCCCGCGCGGTAACGGACGAGGAGATCTTGCGGGCCCACTCCCCCGACTACCTCGAGCGCGTCGTCTCCGGAACGCTCACGGACAAAGAGATGCGCCGTATCGGTTTCCCGTGGTCGGAGAAGATGGTAGAGCGCTCCCGCCGCGCCTCGGGTGGTACGCTCGGGGCCTGCCTCGCCGCCCTCGATGAAGGCTTCGCCGCTAACCTCGCAGGGGGGACGCACCACGCGTTCTCCGACAGGGGCGAGGGTTACTGCGTCTTCAACGACTCGGCGATCGCAGCCCGCGCCGTCCAGGCCACTGGGCTCGCGGCGCGGGTGGTCGTCATCGACACCGACGTCCACCAGGGGAACGGGACGGCAGAGATCTTGCACGGCGACCCGACGGTGTTTACGTTTTCGATCCACGGCGCGAAGAACTTCCCCTTCCACAAGGAGGAGAGCGACCTCGACGTGCCCCTGCTCGACGGTGTAGTCGACACCGAGTTTCTCGCGACGCTCGAAGAAAACCTCGAGGCGGCGCTCGACGCCGCGGATGCGAGCCTCGCCATCTACCTTGCGGGCGCTGATCCTTTCGAGGGAGACCGCCTCGGCCGGCTCTCCGTTACAAAGTCGGGCCTCGCCGAGCGCGATCGGATCATCCTCGAAGCCTGCAGGGAGCGCAGAATCCCGGTCGCGCTAACGATGGCTGGCGGCTACGCCAGGGACGTGGCAGACACGGTGGACGTACACTTCCAGAGCGTCAGAACGGCGGCCGACATGCTGGAGAGGGCCAAGAGCGAGTCGAAAGGGGCGCGCCAGACGTGAGTGACGAACCGAACCGCAGATCCTGCATCATCGTAGGGGCCGGCATCTCCGGTTTGCTCGCGGCAAGCGTCCTCCAACGCGAAGGTTGGAAGGTTACGGTCCTGGACAAGGACCGCGGCGTAGGCGGCAGGATGGCTACCAGGCGCCTCGGCGAAGGCAACTTCGACCACGGTGCCCAGTTCTTCACCGTCAGGGGCACGCGCTTCTCCGGCATCGTCGAAGACTGGCTCGCAGCAGGCGTCGCAGCAGAGTGGACGCGCGGCTTCGCCGACGAGGAGGGTCGACCGAACGAAGACGGCCATCCCCGCTACAGAGGGGCCGAGGGTATGACCTCTATCCCGAAACACATCTCCCGCGGCCTCGACGTGCGTACCGGAGAGAGGGCCATAAGGGTGGAAAGTGGCGATGATGGCTGGGAAGTAGGGTGCGAGTCAGGCTTGCGGGTAGCAGGGAACGCTCTTGTGCTCACAGCCCCTGTTCCTCAAGGTTTGAACCTCGCCTCGTCAGGGCTCTACAGGTTGCCTGATGAAGCCAGGCGCCGGCTCGAAGCTGTCTCCTACGATCCTTGCCTAGCCCTTATGGTCCTGCTCGACGGCCCTGCCAGCGTACCCGAGCCTGGAGGGATGCAGATCAAGGACGAGCCGCTTGACTGGATCGGTGACAACAGGCGCAAGGGCATCTCCGAAGGGCAGGCCGTCACGGTCCACGCGGGGCCGGAATGGAGCCGCTCGCACTTCGAGGACGACGAGACAGATGTTATTGACTCCATGATCTCTCTCGCAGGCGACCGGCTCGGCACCGACCTTGCATCCGCCGTCATCGCGACCTCCCTCGCCCGGTGGCGCTACAGCTGGGTTACGAACTCCCATCCTGAACCATACCTCGTCACCTCCGATGACCCGCCACTGCTCTTCTGCGGCGACGCCTTCGGGCAACCCAAGGTCGAGGGCGCAGCCCTCTCGGGACTGGCCGCCACGGACCATCTCCTGGGCCGCGACACCCTGTAACCCTTGTGCCGCGTGCTGGAGCCTCCGCGGGCTCTTGATCGTCTCCGCGGCCGCAAGCTTACCTGGAACATTCCTGCGCTAGATGCGTATGCATCTAGCGTCGGGTAACAAAAAGTGGTACATATGACCTATAAAACTAGACAGGGTGAAGGAGAAGGGGGCCTTGGGAAACAGAAGGGTGGCGCTAAAGCCGCACGCGTCCAAGATCCGGCAGTGGGTCGAGGAGGGTCGGGGCGACACGTGGATCGCGCAGGAGTTGAACACCACGCCCTCGAGCGTCCAGAGCTTCCGGTCGCGAAACTCGATCTACCGTAGGGATCCCGTCCGGCGCGGCCAACTCTCAGAGCATCCTGCGGTGCTCGACGAGACGGAAGGTGGAATAGTCCTGAGTACCGACGCCAGTGACTCAGAGGTCTTCGACCGCGAGTGGCGCCACTACCTGCGTGGCTCGCCTGAGGATCTGCAGGTGGTGATCACGCAGGATAGGATCTACGTGGAGAAAGTCCGCTAGCTTGCACAGAGATCCCGCCGTCGAGTTGCGGCTCTCTCTGGAGGAAGCGAGGGCGCTGCACGCGCTGCTCGAACGCCTCCTCGAAAGCGGGGAGCAAGACCCGCTGCTCGAACACTCCTACCGGCTCCTCGGCTGGCGGATACTCGCCGCAACGGGCGGTAAGGGCCTCACAGGACGCATAGCAGGTCTTGCACGCGAAGCGGACAGCCTCGAAGAGTACGAGGCAGCGCGTGAGAGGGAGCTGGGCCCCGTGCTCGACGGGTTGGAGCGTGGCGAAAACAGGGATCCATGAAAAGAAGGTGTCAGGCTACAGGTATCAGGCTTCAGGTACCTACACCTTCTCAAGGTCGGGCGGTGACCATCTGAGTTGAGGCGTCGAGGTTCAGACACAAGCACTCTGCGGCCGTGGCCAAGTTCGAAACGACAGAATCGACCAGGAGCGTTTGCACAAACCTGAAGCCTGATACCTGTAGCCTGACCTGTTATCAAACTGTTGCCTTAGAGTCGCGCTGCTGTAACCTCGGTCCTCTATCTTTCCTGGTACTGGGCTCTTTCCCCCTTCCTGGCCCAGGAGATATCTCCGGACCGCGGATCACGCGCGGTCCGATGTTTGGTGTGTGTTAACCTCTTGTGGCGTTATGCAGAATCTTCTCAGTTCGCTCGCGCTAACGGTGTTTATCGGGATACTCGCGCTCCTCGCCCAGTGGTCGAGAAAGAGCAGGAGGGCCGAGATATCGCTTTTCATCGTGCTCGTGTTCCTCTCGCTGTTGCTCCTCGCCACGGGGGCGTTGCTTGGTGTCCTTTGGATCTCTGGCCAGATGCCTCCGGCAGTCTATCCGCCGGAGCTGTTGGCGGTCACGGTGGTGCCTGTGACGATGGCTGGGTTGATCGGGCTGACACTCTGCGTCCCTACGCTGCTGAAGATCGTTCGCGGCAGGCCGAATGGAGAGTTCTGGACGAACCCACCGATCTTTCTCGCCCTGTGGTTGTTCGCCACGGTGCTGCTTGCCAACAACCTGGTGGGCATACTCGGGTTCGAGCAGTTGAATCAGGTCGACGCCTTCTCTTTAGGGACCGGCGGTAGGATCCCGCCTGTCGCCATCCTGGCCAGCCAGTTGCCCTTCGTCGTCCTCGCACTTGTGGGCGTTGGCACCGGCATCCGGCGCGGCGCGCGCGAGACGCTCGCCCGCCTCGGCTACGGTCCCATCTCCCTCAAGCACATAGGTATAGTCGTGCTGTTTATCTTGGCGGCGTTCGCGCTCTCGGTGGCCGCCGACGCCCTATTCTCGCAGCTACAGCCCGACCTCTACCGCAAGGTCGGTGAGATCTCCAGCACGCTCTTCAGCCCGAAGGGTCTGAGTCCCGTCTCGGCAGTGCTCTTCGCCCTCCTGATCGGGGTCGGCGCCGGGCTAGGGGAGGAGACACTCTTCCGCGGCGCAGTGCAGCCGGTCTTCGGGATCCCGGCGACTTCCGTCCTTTTCGCGTCGATGCACGTCCAGTACGGTCCATCGTTGCTGCTCGGCTACATCTTCGTGCTCTCCATCGGCCTCGGACTCCTCCGCCGCTACGTCAACACCACGGCGAGCTTCCTGGCGCACGCAGGCTACAACACACTAGGTATCCTGGCCGTCTACTTCTTTGGCCTGTAGAGTGTTTTGCAATGAGGTCCAAGACCTCATTGCAAGCACCTCAGCATTTCAGCAATATGTTTGCTGACTAGCTGACAAGCTGAAGTGCTGACTAGCGCGGTTTAGGGAAGGGTTGACCCTTCTCTAAACCGCTAAACGTCTCATCAGCAGCCACTCCCTTTCGGTGCCCCGCGTGTGGTCACCAAACGACTTTACGGTTTCGAACCCTGCCCTCTCGTACACGCGGATAGCGCGGCGGTTGAAGGTCGCAACGGTCAGGCGGAAGGCCGGAGGTGCGTACGTCTTCCTTGCGAACCGCAGGCCGGCGTGCACGAACTCTACTCCTAGGCCCCGTCCAGTGAGATCCGGCCTCATCCCCAGGCCTATGTCGAGGGCAGGCTCGATCTCGTAGATCCCGAGCCGCCTTCCGGCTGCGACCCGCGCGTCCTCCCCAAAGCAGAAGTATCCCACCAGATCTTTTCGTCCGTCGTAGACGGAGTGGTAGGAGAAGCGTGGTTCCAGGAGCATGTCGACGGAAGTGGGATCTCTATCGTAGATCGAATAGGGTCCGCCGTAGCGCCAGCGCGAGATGGCCTGTGCGTCGCAGGGCGTGATCGGCTTCAGGGTGAAGCGCAACGTCGGCGCCTGGGGAGTCTAGGCTGCCAGGGAGTCGGTCACAGGGACGACCGGCGCGGGCTCGAGCGCCGCGGCGATCCTGACCAGTAGCTCGCTCACCTCGACGTCCAATCCGCTGGCGATGCTCTCGAGCACCCTCGAGGACGGATCTTTCTCACCGCGTTCGATCTCTGCAAGGTACGAGACAGAGACGTGCGCGCCTTCGGCGACCTGCTTGAGCGTCAGCCCCCGCTCGTTGCGTTCCGCCCGCAGGGTCTCGCCGATGGTCGAGAGAAGGTCTCCTGTGTGCCGCTCCGGACTTATCTCCAAAGTCTTCACGCCCTTGATTCTATCTTCCAAGCGGCGCTTTGCGCAACCCACCCGCCAACTTCTTGACCAGAATCACCTCTTCGGAGTCGGCCTCAGGGGTCCCGTACGGCGTCTCCATGACCACGGGAATTCCTGGCAGACCGTCGAAAAACCCCGGCCAGGCGTCGATGGATATCCGCCCCTCACCCACCTTACGATGCCCGTCGCGGTGGCTTCCGAGTTCGTTTTTCGCATCGTTGAGGTGAACCAGGGCGACCGCATTCCCCACGGCATCCACGAGCTCCGCCGCGACCATCCGCCCTCCACCGTCCGCCGATAGGTCGTAGCCGGCCACAAATGCGTGGGCCGTGTCGACACAGACCCTCACCCCGCCGCGCCGCGCGACCTCCCCGAGATCCTCGAACGTCGAGCAGAGCTGGGTGCCTGCGCCTACGGAGTTCTCGATCACGGGCTCAGCCACCGCTCCCGGGGATCCGTCGAGCCGCGCCGCCCGCTCCCTCGCGCGCCCCAAGCCCTCCACGAGCCGCTCCATGCCCTTCTCTTCGCCGTCGCCGCCGTGGCTGCCCGCGTGCACGACCACAAGGTCGACCCCGAGCTCGCCGGCGGCGGCGAGCTCGTGCGCCAGGGCCAGCACCGAAAGGTCTCGCTGCTCCTCGCTCGTGGAAGCAAGGTTTATGAGGTACTTCGCGTGCGCGACGACAGGCGAGATGCCAAGTTCACGGCTTCCCTCGATGAAGGTCTCGGCGTCCTCGCGCCGCCTGGAGTCAGCCCAGGCCTGCGGATTGGAGACGAAGATCTGGACAGTCTCGCACCCGAGCTTGCACGCAGCCTCGATAGTACTGGCGAGTCCGCCGGAGGTCGGAAGGTGCCGTCCTATGCTGTTCGTTCTCCCTGGCATGGCGGGGATTCTACCGGCCCGCGGCGGACATCGCTGTGAGAGATATAATCTCTCGAGGCAATCAGGATGATCGGAAGGAGCCAGCCGCATGGCGGTCGAAGGCAAGGTAGCGAAGATTCTGGGCAACAACGAGATCGTAATAAACCGCGGAAGGGGCCAGGGTGTCCGTCAGGGTATGCTCTTCGAGATCTTCGCCCCAGAGGGCGAGGAGGTATGGGACCCTGATACGGGCGAGACACTCGGCACGGTCGAGGACGTAAAGGCGAAGGCCGAGGTTACTGAGGTCAAGGAAAGGCTAGCCGTGGCCCGCCTACAGAATACGCAGGACACGCCGTTCGGGGCCGTGAACATCGGGGAGATGCAGGAGAACCTGCAACGTATGTTCGGGCAGATGTTCGGCGACGATGTCCAGGTCCGCGGCTTCGGCACTTCTTCGGGCGACGACCCCGACCTCGAGTCGATGCTCGGCGGCCCCCTGCAGGACCTCTCACAGGTGCAGGTCGGGGACGCCGTGCGTGAGATCAAACGCCGCTAGAGCGGTTCGCAGATGGACTGCAAACCGAGGCTTCAGGAGAAGGCCCGAAAATCGTGGTGCTACGCGAGATGACTCTCCGACTCATCGAAGCTCACTCGACGTGAAAACCACTGTAGGACCACCGCATACGTTTTGAACGACCTCTCCCGCCTACCGGTGACGTTCGGCCTTATAGCCGCCTGCGTGGCGGTGTACGTCGCCGTCGCGCTCGCTGGCCAAACCTACGGTTACCCTTTGAACGTCGGGCTCGTGACGCAGCCCGACGAGGTGCTCGCGCAAGGCGCCCTTTTGCCAGCCGCCGTCGCCGGTGGCGAAGTGTGGCTGTTGCTAACGAGCATGTTCCTGCACTCGGGGTTCATCCACCTGGCGCTGAACATGCTCTCTCTTTACTTCCTCGGCTCGTTCGTGGAGCAGGCGTTCGGGCGGAGCCGTTTTCTCGCGCTCTACCTGTGTAGCGGGCTCGCCGGCGGCATCGCCTACCTCTACTTCGGTGACTTCGGCAGGCCCGCCGTAGGGGCTTCCGGCGCGATCTTCGGTCTTCTCGGAGGTGTCCTCGGTTACTCCCTGCGCAACGGCACCTTCTCCTGGCAGAACCCGCTGATCCGCCAGCTCCTGATCCTCACCGCCCTGAACCTCTACTTCGGATTCTCCGTCCCCAATATCAGCAACACGGCACACATCGGTGGCCTCGTCGGCGGGGCCGCCTTCGGATGGCTCACAGCTCCCACGGTCTACTCGGGCAAGAAGCTCCAGGCCGCGACCCCGACCATCATCCTGTTCGGCGCTGAACTCATCCTGCTGGCACTCTGGCTCCTTTGAAAGCGCCGTGCCAGAGGCACGGCGCTTTCAGCTAGTCAGCACGCTGCGCCCTTCGGGCTTCACTCGTCAGCACTTCAGCACGCTCAGGCCTTTAAGGCCTTCGCTTGTCAGCCAGACTTGCACACGCGAGTGCTGAAATGCTGACAAGCCGGGCGGCGTGCTGACTAGCTGAAATGCTGACTTGCTATTAGCCCGGCGGCCGTGGCGATGAGCGTCGCCACGAACACGATGCCTGCAGACCTGTTCGTATCCTCGGCCTGGGCCTCGGGGAGAAGGTGCGCGGCTCCGATGTATGCGAGCACCCCCCCGGCTGCACCGGTTAGGAGACCGAGCGTGCCTTCACCGGGCGCTGGGAAGGCCACGGTCAACGCCGCTGCGGCGGGGATAGCCAGCCCGAGGGTGACCGCCGTCCTCATGACTCCGGCCCTTCCGACGCGTGCGGCAAGCAGGACAGCGGCGAGGGAGATGCCAACGGGTATCTGGTGAACGAGAACCCCGAGTCCGACGAGCCAGGACGTGAAGGCCCCTGCCTTCGCGCCTACGCCAAGAACGAACCCGTCGGCGAGGTTGTGGATGGTCAGCCCCAGGACGAAAGGCCCGAGCGCGTGTTTGTGGACGTGCTCGTCGGGCTGGTGGTGCGTGTGGGCCCTGGTGAACGCCTCGGTCATGAAAAGCAAGGCAAACCCTCCGACAAACCCGGCGACCGCGACCTCTCCGCCGAGTTCGAGACCCTCGGGGAAGAGGTCGACGAACGCGAGAGCGAGCAGTATCCCCGCGGCGAAGGCGGCAGCGTAAGACCTGCCCCTGGCCCCCAACTCTCCACCGAGTAGGGCGAGAAGGCTCGCCGCCGAGAAGCCCAGAGCGGCCACCGAAGCCATCAGGATCGCACTCACAACCTCCACCTGCCACCGTCCGTGTGACCATGCGCTACCTGCAATCGGAGCACCTCCCGTAAACCTCGAGGCTGTGGGCACGGACCTCGAAGTCAACGCCGACTCGGGGAAGGCTTTGCAAATCCACGGGACACATCTCGAACTCAGTGATGCTCCCACAGTCCTCACAGACAAGGTGGTGGTGGTGGTCCTCAGCCAGCTCGTAGCTCGGACCTTGGCCAAGGTCGAGCCTGCGCACGAGCCCAAGCCCGGTGAAAAGGTCGAGCGCCCTGTACACCGTCACCATCCCAACCTCGGGGCAGCGGGCCCTTATCTCCTCCAGCCCCTGATGCTGACAGGCCGAGATCGCCGCCAGTACAGCTAACCGCTGCGGCGTGGCCTTGTACCCATAACCACGCATCTTCCCGATAGCAGCCTCGTACCCCAAGCCAGACCTCATATTCTAATTGAAAGATTTTTTCATCTGCAGAATAGCAGGCAGTTTCCGGCGCGTCAAAGCGGTCGGCTACGACAAGTTCTGTCAAATCTTTGTAAACTCTCCCGAACTCGTGGCTTCCAAAAAGAACATGCGGCTGGCGCTATTCGCCCGCTTCCGCTCTGTCTTGAGCGGGCGCGATTGGGTCTACCTGTCAGGCCTGCTTGTTCCTCTGGTGGTCTACAACCTGGTATTGAAGGGGATCCGGATACGGTCTCAGGAAGATCTTCCTGGGGGGTTCGCCGCCTTCGCTCTTATCCGTTCTGACCTGCTCTTCAACCTCGGTTATGTATTGCTCTGGGTCGGGCTATTCGCCTTGACGAGGCAGAGCCGCTTTCGGTGGCCTGTGGTGGTTCTCTTCCACGCGGTGACGATACTCGTCCTGGCGACGACGACCTCGGCCCACGGGTACTTCCAGGAGACCGGCTCGACGCTCAGCCTCAACGTCATCACGTACTCGGTCGGCAGGCTGGGAGAGATCACAGACGTGATCGGTAGCGTGACGTCGCTTGCTACCTGGGCCTGGGCCCTGGTCATCGTTGGCTACATTGTGCTTGGTCCCTGGATAATAGCCACGCTCGTTTGTGGAAAGCGTGGGCGGGATGGGTCCATCGGTCCCCCCTTCACATCCAGGCTGTTCGCCCTAGGGGCATTCACTGCGTCGTTGGGGTTCGTCTTCCTCTCGCTGCCGGTCGGTGCCGGAGTAGCCGGCAAATCCTTTTCCAGGGACGCCGTCGTCAACGTTTTCATGTCCGAGGTGGAACACGCGAGGATCAGAGACCTTGCCGCCAACGCCACTCCGATAGAGCCTCCTGTAGACACCAGCCTGCAGAGAACACCGGAGACGGAGAAGAAGAACGTCGTCCTGATCCACCTCGAGTCTGCCAGGGCGCGCTCCATGACGCCCTACAACGAAGACGTGGACACGACGCCCTACCTCGACGCGCTCTCGAAGCATAGTCTCCTGGCCGAGCGTGCGTACACGATCGTCCCCCACACCTCCAAGGCCGTTACCTCGATAAACTGCGGCATCGATCCGCACCTCGTACGCGAGATCACCGAGGCCGAGCCTGGCGGCGTCCCTGCCAGGTGCCTACCCAAACTGTTGCAGGAGCAGGGATATGAATCCGTCTGGTTCTCCTCGGCGACCGAGCACTTCGAGGACCGTAGAGACCTCGTCGAGAACTTCGGCTACGACGACTTCCGACCCGTCGAGACGATGGAGACGCGGGGCTTCCAGAAATCCAACTACTTCGGCTACGAGGATGACATAATGCTCCAGCCGAGCAGGCATTGGATAGAGCAACACAAAGACAAACCCTTCCTTGCGACTTACCTCGGGGTCACCGGCCACCACGACTACCGGCCCATCGACCGTTACGGGCTGAAGGACTACTCCAACCTCCCCGGGCTCGACCACTACCAGAACGAGATGCGCTACCTCGACTTCTTCGTGAAGAACGTCATTGACCAGTACAAAGAACTGGGGCTGTACGACGACACGATCTTCGTGATCTACGGCGACCATGGGGAAGGATTCGGGGAGCACGACCTATTCCAGCACGACAACACCATCTACCAGGAGGGGCTCAAAGTGCCCTTCATCATCCACGAAACGGGACGCTTCGAGAGCGGCAAACGCGCACAGACCCTGACGAACCAGCTCGACATTCTCCCCACCCTGTTCGACTTGCTCGACTACAAGGTAAAGGGCGGCCAATACTCGGGGAGATCCCTCCTCGCACCGCCGGAGGAGGACCGCGCCCTGTTCTTTTCTTGCTTTGACGAGTACAGGTGCCTCGCCAGCATAAAGGGGACCGAGAAGTACATCTACTTCTTCGGCAACCAGCCCGAGGAGGTCTACGATCTGGCGTCAGACCCTTTGGAGAAGAACAGCATCGCGAACGAGCAGAGCAGGAAAGAGCTAAAGCACAAACGCCTGCAGGTGCTCGCGTGGTACTCGAAAGTCAATGCCACGTACGAGCATTAGCCAGTCAGCACGCTACGCCCTTTGGGCTTCGCTCGTCAGCAATTCAGCATTTCAGCAAGCGCGTTGAGGCAGTAACCAACGCCCGCATGGATTAGCTCCCCCTAAAACGTTTCGATTCGTGAGCGTAGGAGTGGCCATTCGAGGAGAAGCTGAATTGACTAGCTCCGTCGTGCCTCAGGCACCACGGCGGCCTTTGCGCCTGGACCCTGAGTGCCTCAGGAGCAGGATCATCGCGAAGCCGAGTGCAAGGACGCTGCTGACGAAGAGGTTTCCGCGGATGGTTCCGCCGATGAGGAAAGCCGGGTCGACGCGCAGGGCCTCCACAAAGAAGCGTCCGAAGGAGTAGAGGCTCACGTAGAGCAGGAAGATGTCGCCGTTTTTCAGGCGCTCTGCGAAGCGACGGGCTACCCACAACAGTATCAGGCAGACCACTACGTCCCAGATCGACTCGTACAGGAAGGTGGGGTGAAACGTTGCGGCGTCTGTGTAACCGACGGGCCTGTTCTCCGGAGCTATTCTGATGGCCCAGGGCAGGTCAGATGGCCGTCCGAAGAGCTCCTGGTTGAAGTAGTTGCCCCAGCGACCTATCGCCTGGGCGAGTATCAGTCCGGGTGCGACGGCGTCGGCGAACGCCCACGGGCTTATGCCCCTTATCCGGGCGAAGATCAAGAGCCCCACAAACCCTCCGACGACGCCGCCGTAGATCCCGAGCCCTCCGTTCCAGACTTCGAACACGCCGGGGAAAGGGTCGCCCGAATAGAGCCCGTAGTCTGTGATAACGTGGTAGGCCCTTGCGCCGACGAAGCCCAAAGGTACGATATAAAACAACGAGTCGAGGGCCAGGGTGCCGTCGTAGCCCTTGCGCTCCAGCTCCCTCCCTGTAAGCCAGGTCGCGACGATGATACCTAGCGCTATGAACAGGCCGTAGTAGCGGAGGGCTAAAGGCCCTACCTCGAAAATTACAGGAGAAGGTGGACTCGGCAGCGAGAGAAGGTTCACGCTACTCAGCCGGGGCCACGTCCGACTCGCTCTCCGTAGAAGCGCGGTCCGCAGGGTCGATCGGGGGCGTGTTCGTCGGGTGCGGGTCCTTGGGCGACTGCTCGACTCCATAGTAGGCCTCGAGTATGTGGCGCACGGCCGGCCCGGCCGTCATCTCCGAGCCCTCCTGAAAGGCGCCGCCGCCCTCGATCATCGTGACGACGACCACCGGCCGCTCCTCTTGGCCCTCGGCCCAGCCGACGAACCAGTTCACGTAGTCCTTCCCGGCCGGCAGCTCGCCGGTGCCGCTCTTCGCGACGACCGAAAGGGTCGAATCCTCGAAGACAGGTTCCGCGGTGCCGTCCTTCTTCGTGACGCCCCTCAGGCCCTGTATCACGGTGTCGATCTGGATCTGGTTCGTGTCTACCCGTCCGGCTGGCTTGGGAGTGATCTTCTCGACCACCTTCCCGCTCTGGTCCGTAATCTCCTTGCCGACGTGCGGGGTGACGAGGGTGCCGCCGTTGTAGAGGGCGGAGTAGGCCCGGGCCATCTGGATCGGGGAGACGAGCAGATCGCCCTGGCCGATGGCGAGATTCACCCAGTCCCCCACGCTCCAGAAGGCCCCTTCTGTCGTACCGTGCAAAGCCTCGTACAGTTCCTTCTCTCCCTGCTCGGTTGGGATGCGACCTGCGGTCTCGCCGCTGAGGTCGATGCCGGTGACCCTACCGAAGCCCCACCGCTCATAGTAGTGCGGCAGCCAGTCCTTATCCGCGGTCTGGTTCCAGATCCAGTCGGCGACCTGGTAGAAGAAGATGTCGTTGGAGTCGGAGATGGCCTCGGAGATATTCTGGGGGCCGTGGTCGCCGAGGAACTGGTAGTTGGGGCTGTTCTGCCGCCAACTCCTGTAGCACGGGCTCGCCGAGACGCTCGACGGTATCCAGCAGCCCGTCGCGTTCATGGCGACCGTGTCGTTGACGATCGTGTAGGAGTCTATAACGCCGGCGGCCATGCCGGCTATCCCCGTGAAGATCTTGAACGTCGAGGCACCCGGCTGCCCGCCGACGATCGCGCGGTTGAGGAACGGATCGTTCGACCACTTGGATACGAGGTGGTTGTACGTGGCGAGTTCCTCTCCGCCGGAGATGCCGCCGACGAACAGTTGCGGGTCGAAGTCGGGACGGCTGGCCAGGGCAAGTATCTCGCCGTTGCGGGGGTCCATCGCGACGACGGCCCCGCCCCTGCCCTCGAAGCCTGCCTCCCTGGTGCGCTCCAGCGCCCCGTCGAGCTCTTTCTCGACGACCTTCTGCAAATCGACGTCGATAGTGAGGGTGAGGTTGTTGCCAGGTTCGGGCTCCGTGACGTGGTCTGGCAACTCCTGGCTCGGGTTCACGTTAATGGGATTACCGTTTTCATCCACGAACCTGCCCATGGAATCCACCCTGCTCCCCTCTGGAACGATGCGCCCGAGGGCGTCTACGTTGTAGGTCCTCTGGCCCGGTTTGCCGCGCAGGGCCTCTTCGTAGGAGAGCTCGACCCCGCTCTTGCCGACGATGGAATCAGGGAGCAGACCATCGAAAAGTTCCTGCTTCAGTTCCTCCTGGGTTACGGCGCCCGTGTACCCGAGGATGTGGGAGGCTAGCCTGCCTTCGGGGTAGCTTCGGACCCAGTCGTCGTTCACGGCGACGCCCCCGAACTCCCCGGTGCGCTCGCTGATGTAAGTCACGGCGTCGCGGCCTGCGTTCTCCTTTACCAGGATGGGGCTGTACTGGCTACCGGTCTCCATCGCCGCGTCGTAGCGGGCCAGGACAGCCTCGGTGTCGGCCCCGACGACCGTCGCCAGTTCCTTCACTTTGTCCCTGGAGATCTCGTCCGGTATTACGGTCACGTTAAGCCCTGGGACGTTGTTCGCGAGGATCTTGCCGTCTCGGTCGTAGACCACACCGCGCTGGGCGGGGATCTTGATGTTGGTGTGTTGCGTTGCCCGCGCGGCGAGCGTGTAGTCCTGGCCCGTGAGGACCTGCAGGTACCACAGCCTGGCGCCGAGGACGATGAAGACAGCGGCTATTAGAACCGCGAGGGTGACGACGCGCACCTGCATGTTGCCCTTGGTCATCGGCGGCGTCTCCACACGCTTTTTCGCGGGACTAGTTTGCTTCTGCTCTCTCACCGGCAACCGGAGCACCCTCTACCTTCCCCCCTCGTTCTTGGCGAGCACTACCGCTTGGCTACTTTTTCGGCCTGGACGATCAAACGCTTGGAGTAATCCGGCAACGTACACGTCTGTAGCGACACTATGTTCCTGCCCTCGAGCGGCCTCGTCACCGACACCTCATCCGGATTCACGATAAAGGTCTTGAACACCTTGTAGACGTATCGTTTGCCCGCAGAGTCGATGATAAAGACCCTATCCCCCTTGTCGAGGACGTTCAAGTCCCAGAACGACAGCCAGCTGTCGGTTCCGGGAAAACCGAGCCGATGCCCGGCGATGTAGACGTTCGCCTGCCTGTCCCAGGGGTTGCCGGTCCCGCGGAGGTGCACGGCAGCGTGTTTGCGGAACGCTTTATCGTCGTCGCTGACGGAGTAGGGTACCTTGTCGTTGCGTATCTGGGCCATCTTCGGGATAGTCATCCGCAGCATCTTGTTATCCGGCCCCCTGCTGACGAACCTCTTTACGACCACGGGCCGGCCCGAACCCACTTTCTGCGGTTCTTCTCGCTGCCTGTCGATGGCTCTGTCGATCTTCCCAGCGGCCACGGGTACTCTGGGCTGTTCGGTAGCCGTGCTGACCTTCTCGGCAGCCGCGACTTCGGCCTCGACCTCTTGCTGCGGGGAGCCGACGAAGAAGAAGCTTGCGGTCACCACGATCCCCACGCCGACAACCAGCAGGCTCAACAGGTTGATGACCATTTCGGTGAAGCGCGCTATCGTTCCCTCCCTACGCAGTCCTGCGGACCGTAGCCTCGATCACAATCCATTGTATCCCAAATGCGGACGACTACTAGTCGTGCCAGGCACCGACCACGAAGTATTTTCTGGCGACCACGCTGCTCTCGCCGGCACCCCCCGACGAGGCGTAGACCGCCACCGTGTATTCGCCGGAAGGCAGCCTTCCCGATTCGGGGCGAACGGCGAACTTCACCACCCCGGAGGCCCCGCCGTACGTCACTGAGAGTCTCTCCTCACCCTCGTTCACGACGACAAGCCCGCCACCGCCGCCAAGGAGACGGCCAAGGGCCGAGGTCCTCGACGTTCGCCCAACCCTCGCCTCGAGGTCGCCGTAGGTGGCGAGGTTCTCGACCCTCAGATAGACGTAGACCACCTCGGCCCCCCCGTCGAAGCGTAGCCTATCCGAGGTCGGGTACAACGTGTCCTCCTTACTCACCGCGATGTCCTCAGCCCCGGGTAAGATCAACTCCTCCCCCGGCGAGAAGTCCCCGGGCCAGAGGGATAGGACCGCAGCGAGCAACAGGACCCCGAAACAAACTGCGGCCAACACGGGACCAACGTGGTAGCGGTCTGTGGCCTTGCCCGTGGTGGTATTGGGGAGCTTGTTCATCTGCCACCGGCCTTGCTCAAGCCCACCCTGGAGCGTCTCCAGAGCAGGAGCGTCGCGGCGTTGTGCGCGGTGTGGGCGAGGATGGGGGCGAGTAGGCCGCCGCTTACATCGTAGAGGAAGCCGAAAACGAAACCGGCAAGTACGGCCCACGCCGTCCATACGAGATATCTCCGGTCTGGGCCAACGTGGGCCAAGCCGAACAGGAGGGATGCGACTACCAGGCCGAACTCCTGCTGGAGTGCGCCCCTGAAAAACGCTTCCTCTCCCACCCCGGAGAAGATCGAGACCAGCACGAGGCTGGTCGAATCGGCGCCGTCGACCAGGCGCGGGGCGAGCTCCTCGGAGATCTCGCGCAGGGACGGTAGAAAACGGTAGGCAAGGATGCCCAGAGAGACCGTGCCGGCGGCGGTAAGGAGTCCGAGTAGCACGCTCGCTGCGGGACTCTCGCCTAGTAGGCGCACATCGAAGTCCCTGAGGCCGCACCACAGGGCGGCAACGAGGGCGAGAAAACCGTAGAACAGGGCGGCGAACCTGACGAAGCGTGGCCCCAACGCGCGCCTACCAGGGGTATGCTGCGGGCGGGTCTGCACGATGGACCATAACCCGTTATTGTACCGGACGGAGAAAACCACAGGTCGCACACAGACCGGGAACGGTCCGGAGGTAGGAGATGCTCGACGAGTCGGTATTCAAGGCCTACGACATCCGTGGCGTTTATCCTGAGAGCCTGGACGAGGGCGTGGCCCGCGACATCGGCCGCGCCTTCGTTGCGCACCTGGATCTCTCGGGCTCCCGGGTCGTCGTGGCCCGCGACATGCGCCTCTCGGGCGAGGCGCTGGAGAAGGCCTTTATACAGGGCGTCACGGAGGCAGGCGCCGACGTACTCGATCTCGGGATGGTCTCGACCGACGCGCTCTACTTCGCCGTAGGGCATCTCGAGGAACCTGGCGGGGCAATGGTGACGGCCTCGCACAACCCCAAAGACTACAACGGCTTCAAGCTGTGCAGGGAGGAGGCGATAGCCCTCTCGGGGGAGGCCGGGCTTGGCGAGATCCGTGACCTCATCGTCTCGGGGAACCTCCCCGAGACGGCGGAATATCCGGGTTCCGTGGAGGAGACGGACATCACCGTAGATTACGCCGAAACATTGCCTGAGCTTTATAGACACGGAGGGCCTGAGACCGCTCAAGATCGTGATCGATGCCGGCAACGGCATGGCGGGTAAGATGGTCCCCCCCATCTTCGAGCAACTCCCTTTCGAGTACGTCCCGATGTACTTCGAGCTCGACGGCTCCTTCCCGAACCACCCACCGAACCCGATCGAGCCCGGGAACGTCAGAGAGCTGCAGGAGCGGGTGGTCGAGGAGGGAGCTGACTTCGGGGTCGCTTTCGACGGCGACGCAGACCGATGCTTCATCATCGACGAGAAGGGCACGATCATCTCGGGCGACCTGGCGGCCACCCTCATTGCGAAGAACGTGCTCGAGAAGGAGCCCGGCGCGACCATACTGTATAGCGCTGTTTGCTCGAGGGCCTTCCCCGAGCTCGTCGAGCGCGAGGGCGGGAAGGCCGTAAGGACCAAGGCTGGCCACTCCATTATCAAGCCGCAGATGCGAAAGCACGACGCGGCCTTCGGCGGAGAGCACTCAGCCCACTTCTACTTCAGGGACAACTATTTCGCCGACTCGGGTATCATCGCCATGCTAACCATCGCCGAGCTCGTCGGCCGCCAACAAGAGCCCGTCTCCAGCCTCCTGGCCCCCATCGACCCATACATACGCTCAGGCGAGATCAACTCCGAAGTAGAAGACCAGAAAACAACCCTGGATAAGGTCGAGGACCACTATTCGAAGAACGAAGACGCGAAAGTAGACCACCTCGACGGCCTCACAGTCGACCTGGGCTACTGGTGGTTCAACCTCCGCCCATCGAACACCGAGCCCCTCCTCCGCCTCAACGTGGAGGCGGGAGACAAAGAAACGATGGAGCACAGGCGCGACGAGTTGCTCAATCTCATTCGAGAATAGGCATCAGGTTTCAGCCGTCAGGTAAAAAGCGCGGCACGCAGGCAGGTGACAAGAGACGCCCGCCGTTCACAGCGGGCGTCTCTTCCCTAACGCGTGGCCAAGCAGGCTGATGCCTGAAACCTGATGCCTGTGGCCTTTAACTCACTTGTATCAGATTTCGCACTTCGCGGACGCCTTCGACCTGCTGGGCGATCTCGCCCGCCGCCAGCTTGGCGTCCTCTGAGGGCGCGGCCCCACGCAACTCGGCGATCCCGTCGTTTACCTCGACGTTTACCCGTGGCATCTCCGCGGTGCGTGGATCCTCGCCGATGTGGGTTCGGATGCGCTGTTCTATCTCCCCTTGCTGTTCGCCTACACCTTCGACGTCACCATGCTGCTCACCGATCAGTGGCCCTGACGAGGGGTCCGAGTAATCTCGCTCGGCGCCGGTGCGGTTCGCATCGGCAGGACTCTGTTGGCCACCGCCGCCCGCAGTCCCCGTCGGGGTGCCACTACCCCAGGTCGCGCCCCGGTCGCCCGCAGGGCTTGCCGGGTCGGGGGCATGGGGACCGGTCGTACCCGTGTAGGATGAGGACTCGCCCGATGTTTCGCCTTTCTTGGAACGCGCGATTGCAGCGCCGATGGCGAGCCCGATCAGGATGAAGAACCCGTACTTGAGATACCGGGTCTTCTTCGGCTCCTTCGAGCTCATCGCGCGGCGGATCAGCTTAGCCTCACCCTTGCCGAGCTTCCACGCAGTCTTCCCTACGGTCCTGCCGACAGTAGGCGCCACCTTTGCTCCTGCCTTCGCGCCAGCCTTGGTGGCCGCTTTTTTCTTGCGCGCCATGCACTACCTCCATCTTCGCGGAGTTGGTTTCTGGAAATAACGAGATACCCCGAAAGGCCCGATCGGAAACAGCGCACCGCAACTTCAGGCTACAGGGTTCAGGCATCAGGATCTCTGTGCCGGCGCAGTTTGGGGACGAGGGTGAGCCTCCTGTAGCGCATCCGCCTCTCGTTCAGCGGCTTCTCGAACTCGGCCTCGCGGGCGAACCCGACCTCTCCGGTGGCAGCGGCCTCGACGAGGGTGGCAAGGTCTTGTTTCTCTGAGGGCGAGAGGCCATCAGTGTCGGACTCCCGCTCGAAGAGCCTGACCCGCCGCGCGAAAGAGACGAAGATGCTGCATGGCTCGGGGCAGGGGATCTCACCCTCTCCCCGGTCTACTTCGAGCGGCGTGTCTTCGTCCACGTCCCAGAGGGTCTTCTTGAGGCACACTGAGTCCTCGCAGCAAGCGAGGGCCGCATCGAACACTCCCTTGTCTGAGAGCCGCTGAACCCTCTTGTAGATCCCGCTCTGCCTAGCCGCGGTCTCCCTGAAGCTCGTGAGATCTAACCTCCCCTCCCTGTTGAGGTACCAGTGAACGACCCCGGCGGGATAGAGGTAGTTCATCGCGGTCACGAGAGAGCGCGCGTCATCGACCCTGAGCTCCCAGCCGCGCCGCAGGTTCGGTGAGCTCTTCAGCGGCCTGTAATCCCCGCCTTCTGTGAGCTTGGCGATCTCTCGCGCCGCACGCGGGTCCTCGCTGACCCCGAGACCGGGCTCGCGCGCGTCGTCGGTGTGACGCAGCGAGTATCCAAAAGGTGGGGCAGGGCGTATGATCACCTGCCCGAAGACGCGCCCATCGGGCGCTCCATCGACCCACGCTGCGAAGGCCTCGCGAGCACCCGTCGCGGCGTTATGGTCTCTCGGCCGCCCGTAGCGGGCCTTAGACAAGGTGCTGCTCAGTCATCGACTCCCTGGCGCGGGCTGCTATGAGACTCGCCATGGATGGATGCGTTCCGACGGGGGCACCGTAGTAGATCGTCTTTTCGGCGCGGACAGTCACCTCGCCGGTCAGGCCGAGGTCCTCGGGGATCGTCTCGCGGGTGTGCCAGCCTTCCGCGATAAACAAGGGGATCAGGATCACGTTCTCCGCCTCGATACCATCGACGACCCGACCTATCTCGGGGTCTTGATCCAGGAACCCCACCTCGACGAGGTCATAGATCCCACGTTCCCTGATGCGAGCGGCGTTGAGGTAGATCACGCCGCCAGAGTTCTTGTTCAGGTCGGTCCCGTGGCCGAGCAAGACGAGGGCAGTTCGTCCCGGGACCTCCGTTCCGCGCATGAGGTCTTCCGTACGCTCCAGTATGACGTCAGGCATCCCCTCGAAGGTGCCAAGGGGTCCTGCGTAGCGGACGGTCTTCTCGCCTTTCTTCGAGACGGGTCCTTTAAGGCCCAGCTCCCTCGGGATGACCTGCTGGGTGAAATATCCTTCGGAGATAAAGGCGGGGACGACGTATACATCGTCTGACTCGACGGTGTCGAGTACGTGGCGCATAGAGGGCTCCTCTTTCCAGAAGCACTCGACGACCTCGTCGAACTCTCCGGTCTTCCTGATACGGTCGGCGTGCTCGTAGACGGGCAAGCTGGAGTCTTCGTTGAGGTGCGAACCATGTCCCACGATGACGAGAGCCCTCATGCTCCTCCTCTACGGCCGATGTGCCGGCAGATTCTACCAATTGGGAGAGTAGGCCAGGCGAAAGGCTTCACCTTCCAGTGGCCGGCCTGACCCTCTGACTCAGGGCGTCGGGACCATACTCGAGGGCGACGAGGAAGGCTGCTGCTATAACGGGATACTCGGTCGTGGTCGGAGAGAGGCGGGGGTCTTCGCGTAGCAGGCCGCCGAGGTTGGCTATCCCTTCGAGGCCGCGTCTGGAATGGACACCGCCGGCTTTCAAGACCCCGTGCGCCATGCGGGAGACTTCCTCAGCTTCCTGGCGGCCTGCGCGGCCAGCCACATCGAGGTCGGGCACCTCCGAGAGGACTTCCAGGTAGGACTGGACCAGGGCGCCGCGTACGGAGTCGGCGCGGGAGAGGGCGGCGAGTAGTGCCGGCCTGGCGAGCTCGCGGGTGACCTCGAAGTCCCTGGCGTACTCTCGGGCCAGTGCGTGGCGCGACGCCGAGAAGCGCATGGCGTCGCGGAGCGTGGCATCCTTGCCGGCCCCGAGAGCATAACTCAGCGCACCGGCGAGGGCCTCCTCGCCGCCGGCCACCTCGAGCGCCCGCGCAAACGGCGCTATCTCGTCGTGCCCGAGTCCCGCCAGGACGCGGGCCGACGGTTCTTCGCGCAGCGCGCCACGGGCGAGTGGGGCCAGATATCCGGCAGCCAGCGGGTCGGCGAAGCCGGCCAGGGAGATCGAGGAGACGGTAGCCTCGAGTACCGTCTCCCCCACAGCCCGACGGCCCGACCCGCCAAGGGCGTCCCTGACGGATAGCACGGAGAGCATCTTCGACTCGTGCGCGATGCGGCCGTCGAGGTAGCGGGATCCCGTCCCTGGAGTTGGGGCGCTGTAGACGAGCATCATGGCAGTCGCGGCGCACGCCGCCACAAGGCCTTCAGGTACAAACTCCGTGCCCCGATGCTCCATCAAGCCTGGAGCACCCTCTCCAGTATGATCCCCTCACCGCCAACGTCAGCCGACACAAGCACCTCCAGTGTAGTTACAGAGGCCCATTCTAACCCGAGGACGCTACCTCTCCCCAAAGACGAAGTAATATACTCGTCGCCATGGATCACGCACCCCATTCCCTGGAACTGCCCGGCTCCCGCCGGGAGTGGCCCGCCGTTGTAGAGTCGATAAAAACCATGGTGGATAGGAGAGTGCTCTGCAGAGGAGGATTTTGAACTCCGCCGAAGGCACCCCTCTCATACCCGAGGACGCGTTCGAGAAGGGCACACAGGAGGGCACCCTGGGCGCCGAGGAGGAGCTGTGGCTCGCTGATCCTGAAACCTTCAAGCTGGCCGACGGGGCACAGAAGATTCTGTCACTCGAGCCCGAAACCAGGTTCTCGGGGGAACTCATAGACTGCGAGATCGAGTCGAATACGGGTGTGCACGAGCAGCCCGCGGGCGTCTTCGCCGACCTCCTCTCCCGCAGGCGCGTCCTGCTCGGGCACGCGGAGCGGCTGGGCAGGGTCCTCGGCACCAGCGGGACCCACCCGATCGGTGATTGGCGGGAACAAGAGATCATCGACAAGCCCCACTACCAGCGCCTCAAAAAGAAACTGGGGTGGTTGATCCGGCGCAACAATACGTTCTCCTTACACGTCCACTACGCTGTGCAGGGTCGCGGAAAGGCCGTCTACATCTTCAACCGTCTGCGCGAGTACGTTCCGCACATGCTGGCGCTCTCGGTCAACTCTCCATTCTGGCAGGGCGAGTATACGGACATGCATTCGGCGCGCGTCCTGATGTTCTCGCGCGCCTACCACCGCGCCGGCCTCCCCGGGCCCTTTGGCTCCTGGTTGGAGTACACGGACTACGTAGACTACCTCGGGCGCGCCGGCCTCATAGACACCCTCGGGGAGATCTGGTGGGACGTGAGGCTCCACCCAGGGCTCGATACCGTCGAGATCAGGGCCTTCGACGCCCAGACAGACCCGGCCCGCAACGAGGCCCTCATCGCACTTGCCGCGGCCTTGTGCGACATGCTTGCCCTCGAGTACGACTCGGGCGCTCTGATGCCCGTCATCCCGAACCGCGAGATCGAGGAGAACAAGTGGAGCGCCCAGCGTTACGGCCTCGAAGGCATCTTCATAGACCATAAGACCCACGAACCCGTCGAGACCCGTACCGCCGTAGAGACGCTTGTGGCCAGGCTCTCCGGAGCAACCATCAGGGATGTTTCGGGACTCGAGCGCGTTCTCGGCGAGCCGACCGAATCAGTGCGCCAGATAGAGGTGTGGCGAGAGACGGGATCAACCCTCGAGGTCGTCAGGGACCTGGCCGCGAGGACCTCGGCGCTCTGAAACGGTTTGGGCAAGGTCGATGACCTTGCCCAAACCGCGCATTTCAGCACTTCAGCTGGTCAGCACTTCAGCAAACAATAAAACTGACTTGCTGAAATGCTTCTCCAACTACTTCCCCATTACCTTGCGCTTGGCCTGGTTCGCGACGATCTTCCTGACCCTCGGGTTCTTCAGGGCCTTGATAGCGACTTGACGCGCCGTCTTGCTCTTGATCAGTTTTATGGCGATAGCCTTCTTCACGACTTGCCTCTCCTTCGGATTCTCTGTTACACGGTCTTGCCGAGATCGCGACGGAGCGCCTTCTCGCCTCCGCTCAGGTCGCTCTGTCTATCTCGGTGTGGTACCTGCTGCCCAAACGTCCACCCAGAAAGCCGCCGAGGAGCGCTATGAGCGAGGCAGCCAGGCCGGTGACGATGCCTACGGTGCCGGCTTCGGCCAGATTCCTGGCCGTAGACAGCACCCCGGCGGCTAAGGTGGCGATGCGCCCGGCCGCCCCGTCGGGCAGGAAGCCGCTGAAGACCAGTGCGGCCAGGGCGAGGATCAGAACAATGATAAACGTCCAGGCAAACACCATAGCCCCGTTGCGGCCCCCGTCGAAGCGCGCGAGGCGGCCGGCCACGTACCCTCCGAAGAAGTAAGTCAGGAAGATCAAGACCCCGAGTATAGCGAGGCCAGTGATGGCCGACGCCCCGATCTGCCCGCCCGAAAGATCCGGCGGTATGCCGAAGGGGACGAGCACGAGCCCGGCGATAGTCGAGAAGACCGCCCCGAGGACGATGGCGAAGATGAGCCCGAGAAAGCTCGCCAACCAATCAACACCACCGTACATGTCCCTGAGCCGGTCCTCACGCTCCTCCGCCTCCTCGAAGTAACCCCTCGGGTAGGGGGTCGCCGCCCTTGTCGTGTCGGGGTAGCCAGGCGCCCTGACAACGCGGGTCTCCTTCTCCTGGGGCACGCTTCGAGTCTCGGGAGACTCAGCCTCCTCCTCACCCGATCGGATCTGGCGCGTGGCCTCAGGGTCGTTCTCGGTGGGCGCACGGCGCGTCTCATCGTTATCTCCCAGCGGACCCGTTCTGCGACGCTCTTCGCGACCTTCTTCCGGCCTGTCGGTCATCTCTGCCCCTTTGCGTCATATCGTCGGCCAACCGTCTGTAGTACAGTTGTAGATTCTACCCTGCACGCGCCCGGGACACCCACGGGGCCGACCCCACGCAGCCATCAGGAACCAGGGCGGGGTTCATTTTTGTACATCAGGCCGAGAATCGGGCCGGATCGCCCCGCCTGGCTTGTACGCGCGGCCATATGCAAAGGGTGCTGCCCTTCATATCATGG
Organism: uncultured Rubrobacteraceae bacterium; assembly: GCA_963808845.1. Classification (GTDB taxonomy): domain Bacteria; phylum Actinomycetota; class Rubrobacteria; order Rubrobacterales; family Rubrobacteraceae; genus Rubrobacter_D. The sequence continues at coordinate 98,669 of CAWEHD010000024.1, read as the reverse complement.
CGGGTGTTGCAGTAAAGTCCCTACCCTGGGGCTGAGAGAGGAACGAATATCCGAGGAGGTAAGCTTGGAGACGGCTGACAGGCAGAGCGTGTTGGACCAGGCACAGGAGAACAACGTACAGTTCATCCGCCTGTGGTTCACCGACGTGCTAGGGACGCTCAAGAGCTTCGCGATCACGGTCGAGGAACTGGAGGATGCCCTTGACGGGGGCATGGGCTTCGACGGGTCATCGATCACGGGCTACCAGGACATCGAGGAGTCCGACATGATAGCCATGCCTGACCCCTCGACGTTCCAGGTCATCCCCTGGAGCCCGCAGGAGGCGCCTACGGCGCGTATGATCTGTGACGTCAAGACGCCAGAGGGTGACCCCTACGTCGGCGACCCGCGGCACGTCCTCAGGCGCGCCCTGGAGCGGGCGAACGAGATGGGCTTCGACAAGTTCTACTGCGGGCCCGAACTGGAGTACTTCTACTTCAGGGACTCCAAAGGCACCGAGCCTCTCGACTACGGCGGCTACTTCGACCTGACGACGCTCGACGCGGCGACGGCCTTGAGGCGCGAGACGGTACAATCTCTTCAACAACTCGGCATAAAGGTCGAGTACTCCCACCACGAGGTCGGCATCTCCCAGCACGAGATCGACCTCCGCTTCGACGACGCCATGGCGATGGCCGACAAGGTGATGACGTACAAGACGGTGGTCAAGGAGGTCGCCACCCGCCACGGTGTCTACGCCACATTCATGCCCAAGCCATTGAAGGACCAGAACGGCTCGGGGATGCACACCCACCAGAGCCTGTTCTCGGGCGGCAGGAACGCCTTCTTCGATGCGGACAATGAGTACTACCTATCGGACGAGGCGCAGGCTTTCATCGCCGGCCAGCTCCGTCACGCGCGTGAGATCAGCATAATCTTCGCCCAGCACGTGAACTCCTACAAGCGCCTGGTCCCTGGCTACGAGGCGCCTGTCTACATCGCCTGGAGCCGCCGCAACCGCTCTGCGCTGGTCAGGGTCCCGCTCTACCACCCTGGCCAGGAGAAGGCTACACGTATGGAGCTCCGCTGCCCAGACCCCGCGGCGAACATCTACCTCTGCTTCGCCGCGCTCTTGCACGCCGGCCTCGAGGGCATCGAGAAGGGCTACGAGCTGCCCGAACCTATGGAGCGCAACCTTTACCACCTGACGTCCGAGGAGCGCGAGAAGATGGGCATCCAGAGCCTTCCGGCGGACCTCGGGGAGGCGATCAAAGAGGCGGAGAACTCCGAGCTGCTGCACAAGGCGCTAGGAGAGCACACCTACACCCGTCTCCTGCAGCTCAAGCGCGAGGAGTTCGAAGACTACAGGGTGCAGGTTACGCCGTACGAGCTGGAGAAGTTTTTGCCGGTGTTGTAGCTGGTCAGCACTTCAGCATTTCAGCTTGTCAGCCTGGGTGCGGCACTTGCCGCACCCTGCGTTCGTGCCCGCGACCCGGTACAAGACGCGAAAGCCACAAAACGCGAACCGTTCTCCGGCAAACGGGCCACGCCCAACCCGATCCCCTGTGGGGCGGTTCGCGAACCGTCCAAATACGGACCTCCCTAATCGCCTTCGACGAGGCGCAGCACCTCTGGGAGAAGGGTCTGCGTCGTGCTCATTGCCTCATCGGCGTAGATGGTCTCGTTGCCCGACCAGTCGCCGAAGAAGCCACCGGCCTCGCGAAGGATCGGCGGGAAGGGGCCGCAGTCCCAGGGGTTCATGATGGGATCTAGCATCAGCTCAGCCCTTCCCGTGGCGACGAGGGCATGCCCGTAGGCGTCGGACCAGCCGCGGGCACTTCCAGCGGCGGCTAGCACGCGTTTCCATGCCCCGGCGCGCCCGTACTCTCCGAAGCTGGCGGCGTCGGTGTAGCAGCCGATGCCCTGCGCGAGGCTCCGTGTCGATACGTGGACCCTTCGGCCGTTCAGGAAGCATCCCTCGCCGGTGGCGGCACAGACCATCTCGTCCAGGGCGGGGAAGTAGGCGGCTCCGACCTCGCAGACTCCCTGTATCTCCAGGCCGATCAGGACGCCGTAAAGGGGAACGCCCCGGACAAACGATTTCGTGCCGTCTATGGGATCGAGGATCCAACGGTGCCCTGCGTTCGCCCCGCCCCTCTCTCCGAACTCTTCTCCCAGGATCGCGTGCTCCGGGTAGCGCGCGCCGATCCTGTCGCGGATCAGCTTCTCCGCCTCCCTGTCGGCCACGGTTACGGGCGTGTCGTCGGCCTTGAACTCCGGACGCGCCGCCTCCGTACCGAAGTAGCCGAGCGTGAGCCTTCCAGCCTCGTAAGCGGTCTGGACACCGAACTCGAGGTAAGGTCGCAGGTTCACCCCCTTAAGATAGCATCCTTCCCGTGCGCGAGATGCGTGATCGGCCCCGTTCGCGTGGGGCAACAGGCCCCTCGGGTTAGACTGCCTCTCCCTTTCCCCTATAATCTATGCGGTCCTGTGTCTTGCGTAGAAGGGTGGTTCGGACTTGGTCACTATCGGCGCTACGAGCCGTACAGCCGAAGGATTCGCGCCAGAACTGCTCGCGGTAGCCCTTTACAAAGGGGAGACTCCGCAGGACCTCGGCGAAGGCGCAGCCGCGGTCGTATCGGAAGGAGATTTCGGCGGCAAGGCGAACGAGACAGCCCTGCTCTACGGGCAGCCTGGCACCTGCGCCCCGCCTCATGCTCGTCGGCCTCGGAGAGAGGGAACGCTTCACCCTGGAGAAGCTGCGCCGGGCGGCGGCGACCGTCGCCAGACGCGCCAGGGCCACTCAACGTGCACAGCGCGGCTTTCTCCCTGCCGGCCCTACCCGATACAGCGGTACGGGAGGTCGCGCGGTCCGTCGCCGAAGGTGCGAGGCTTAGTCTATACCGCTTCGACAGGCACAAGAGTGCGGCGAACGGCCAGGATCTCGAAACCTTCTGGCTCGTCGCCGACGAAGACGCGCTGGAAGAGGCAGCAGAGGGAGCGGAACTGGGTCGGAAGGTGGCCGAGGGTACGGTGCTGGCCCGCGACCTCGCCAACGAACCCTCCAACGTGGCAACCCCGGAGTATCTCGCAGAGACGGCTCGCACGACCGCCGAGAGGTATGGTATGGGGGTCGACGTCCTCGACCGGGCCGGCATCGAGGAGGAGGGACTCACGGGCCTCGCTACGGTGGGCCGCTCGGCCTCCAACGAGCCGCGGTTCATCGTGCTCGAGCATCGCAGGGGAGGCGACACAGCGCCTATCGTCCTCGTTGGGAAGGCCGTCACCTTCGACTCTGGAGGGATCTCCATAAAGCCATCGTCCGGAATGGAGGACATGAAGTTCGACATGAGCGGTGGCGCCGCCGTCCTCGGGGCGATGGAGGCCACAGGGGCCCTGGATCTCCCGCTCAACGTATTCGCACTCGTGCCTACGACCGAGAACCTGCCTGGCGGGGACGCTTTCAAGCCTGGCGACGTACTCCAGATGCACTCGGGGAAAACGGTGGAGATAGTCACGACCGACGCGGAGGGGCGTTTGATCCTCGCTGACGCCCTCTCGTACGCCAGGCGCTACGAGCCTTCCGCCGTCGTTGATTGCGCCACGCTGACCGGCGCCTGCGTCGTCGCGCTCGGGAATCACGCCTCCGGCCTCATGGGTAACGACGAGGACCTCATAGCGGAGCTACAGGCCGCGGGCGAGACCACCGGTGAGAAGGCCTGGCCGCTGCCGCTCTTCGAGGAGTACACAGAGCAGATCAAAGGCGACACCGCGGACATAAAGAACTCGGGTGGCCGCGGAGGCGGCGCCCTGACCGCTGGTGCTTTCCTCAAAGAGTTCGCCGACTATCCGTGGGCGCACCTGGATATTGCGGGAACCGCCTACGGCAAGAAGGGCAACGCGTACACGACGAAGGGCGGAACAGGTGTCCCGGCCCGCCTGCTGGTCGAGTTTCTGATAGGGAGGACGCGATGATCCTGGAGATGCTCACCGTAGGCCCTTTCCAGGAGAACTGCTACATCATCGGGGATGAGGAGTCAGGGGTTGGCGCCCTCGTAGATCCCGGCGACGAGGCTTCCCGCATCGCGCTGGCTGTAGAGCAGACGAACCTGGAAGTAGGGTCCATAATCGTTACCCACGCGCACATAGACCACGTCGGGGCAGTCGCGGATCTCCTCGACGAGTACGCCTGCCCGGTCCTGATGCACGCCGAGGCAGAACCAATGCTGAAGCACCTTCCGACCCAGGCGATTGATGATGGGCCTGAAGTTCGGCAAGGTCCCTACGGTGGACCGCCACATCGGCGAAGGGGAGGTGCTCGAGGTCGGGTCCCTGAGGCTAGGCTCACTGTACACGCCTGGTCACGCGCCAGGACACCTGGCTTTTTACGTCGAGGACCAGGGTCTCGTGCTATCAGGCGATGCGCTGTTCGCGGGGAGCGTGGGAAGGGTGGACCTTCCTGGTGGAAGCATGGAGGTTCTGATGCGCAGCATAGAAGAGAGGTTGATGACCCTTCCGGACGAGACGAGAGTCTATCCTGGGCACGGGCCGCAGACCACCGTAGGGAACGAGCGCGCGTCCAACCCATTTCTGCAGGGAGGGATGTTTTGAGCGAGAGCGTGGACAAGCATAGGGAGTCGGCCCCTGAGACCGTCAGGGTCGCCGTACTTACCATCAGCGACACGAGGACCCGCGAGACCGACACGGGAGGCGACACCGCGGAGGAGATCCTGCGCGAGGCGGGACAGGAGATCGTGGCCCGCCAGATCGTCAGGGACGAGGTCGCAGGCATCAGGACGAGCCTCATAGACCTCCTCGCCAGCCCCGACGTGGACGCCGTAGTTACGACCGGCGGGACCGGCATCTCGGGGCGCGACACCACCTACGAGGTCGTCGACCGCATGATCGAGAAGAAGCTCGACGGCTTCGGTGAGATCTTCAGGATGCTCTCCTACGAGGAGATAGGGGCCGCGGCGATCATGAGCCGGGCTATCGCGGGGGCCGTAGGCACGAAGTTCATAGCGAGCCTGCCTGGATCTCGCAACGCTGTAAGGCTCGCCGTGGAGAAGCTCCTCGTCCCCGAGCTGGCGCACATAGTATTCGAGCTTCGCAAGCACGAGGAAAGCGAGGTAGAGAGATGGAAAGAGAACCCCTATCGCCAGAATCCGATGCGCTCTGGCGCAGGCTATGGGAGATCTGGCAGGATAACGACGAGGAGGACGTGGTCCTCGACTCCACGCAGCTGGCCGACCTCGAAGAGGAGATCCCAGGCCTCGAAAGCCGGATGAAAACGGCCCTCGCCTACCTCCAGCGCGCCCGCTACATCCAGTACCGCTCGGGGGTCGGAGATGACGGCATAGAGCCGATCCTCTACGACGTCTACGAGCCGCGCTGAGCGTATGAAAACCTAGTGGAGCGAGGAGGGATTATGACCTGGCTACTCTTGCTACCCGTGGCGCTCGCCGCAGGGATGGCAGCCCCCACGCAGTTCGCCATCAACAGCCAGCTGCGCCAGGTAGTCGGCGGACCTGTACTGGCAGCCGCGCTCTCATTCCTCGTTGGGACCGTGATCCTCTTCGCGACGACCGCTATCGTGCGCCGCTCCGTGCCCGAGCTAGGACCGATCATGAACGCGCCCTGGTGGATGTGGCTCGGCGGCCTGCTCGGAGCCTTCTTCGTGTGCGCCTCGATCATACTCACCCCACGCCTCGGGGCGGCGACTACGGTGGGCCTGTTCCTGGCTGGTCAGGTCATCGCGTCCATAGCCATAGACCATTTCGGCCTGCTCGGCGTCCCCGTGCAACCGGCTGGCATACCGCGTCTCCTTGGGGCGCTGCTAATCATCATCGGGGTCGCCATCGTCCAGAGGTTCTGAGTTTGCAAAGAGGTTTTGAACCCCTTTGCAAGCTAGTCAGCACTTCAGCTTGCCAGCTTTTTGTTGTCGCCCGTAGCAGAATGTGCGCTTCGCGGTAGGTCGATACTTCTACGGATCGCTCTACTATGAGAAATCAGGGACTGCGCCACGCGCGTCCGCCGCACGACCCTTGGGCTCCTCCCAGTCCTCCTGCCGGCCGAGCGCAGTCTCGTCGAGGAAGTAGTATGAACCGCCTACCGTCTCCAGGCCGCGCGCGTAAACTGAGTAGGTGTGGAAGACGCTAGCTCCCTCGCGCAGGAAAGAACTCCTGCCCGGTACCTCGGCTGACTGCTCGTCCTGGTCGTCCATGGTTCTGAAGTTGTACTCGACTGGTGCAACGGATTCGTCCAACGTTGCGTGGAAGTCGTAGTTGAACTCGCTGCCGTATGAGGAGTACCAAGGGAAAGTCCAGCCCTTGCTCGCTTTGTAAGCCTCGATCCTGGCTAGCGGCGCACGAGAGACGTAGACGAACGTGGTGTCACGTGAGTGCAGATGCCTGAGAAGGCCGTCTGAGATCTCATCTGCCCCCGCCGAACAACTCGGGCAACCCTCCTCCCAACTCGGGTCGAACATGAAATGGCCGACGATCAGCTGGCGCCGCCCTTCGAAAAGGTCGAGCAGGTTCGCCTGCCCATCAGGACCGTCGAAGACGTATTCCTTGTCGACCCTGACCATCGGTAGCCTTCGGCGGTCGGCGCTAAGCACGTCCCGCTGCCTGGTAAGCTCCTTCTCCCTGGTCAGCAGTTCTTTGCGGGCAGCGAGCCACTCATCACGGGACACCACTCTCGGTAGGTTCGTGAAGTTATCCGACACGTTGATCCCTCCTTCGGTACGGGTTATCCGCTACAGGCGACGACTGCAATAGAGAGCTCCTTCTATCTGTCTCCCAACTATATACTCCGGTTGCGCCCGCACCACCCCAGTATTCGCTCCACCACCCGGCGGCGAGGAATACGAGCCGCCAACCCATTTTCCCCTACAGACTCTGAGGAAGGCCGAGAACCTCCCCCAACGGCGAATGACACATCTATTATCGGTTTGACACTCACCAAACATCGTCAGCCCACCCTAACCGTCGATCCAGACGAAAGATCAGTCGTCCATCCCCGTAAACCAGGTCCAGAGTCAGAAGGACGCCTGGCGCGCCGGGCGAATCCCAGACGCGCTGGGTCATCAGGATCCTATAAGCTCCTGCTTTGGGTCAACGTACCAGGATCATCGCCGCCGCGGCCACGATCGGCTTAGTCACCGAGGCGACGCGGAAGATCGTGTCGCGCCGCATCGGTTCGCTTCCGCCGAAAGCCTTGTTGCCGATAGCATCGACGACGTGTACCTCGCCGCGCCGGCTGACCAGCGTGACGACGCCGGGCACTTTGCCACGCTCGACGTGGCCGGCCATGATGTCGTGCATGCGCCCGAGCCGCGCCTCAGACAATCCTCCGGTGCTCATCACTTGGTACCTCCCTCCTGGCCTTGCGTTCACAAAGGTCCACATCCGCCTCGAAGTGGATCTCCCCGCAACGGCAACTGCCGTGATAGGTCTCTTTCATCCTTCCTCGCTTCCTTGTCCGTCGGCGAACGATTTGCCCCTGGCGGCGAGGGCGCGACGGAGCTGATCGAGCGCCTTCGGTCCCATGCCGTGCAATCTCAGAATCTCGGCCTCGCTGACCCTGGTGAACTGCTCCAACCGCGAGTACCCCGCCCCGGCGAGCGCCCGTTGTGCCGGCCTGGCTAACACGCCAGGAAGGTCGCCTTCCGGTTCATCGCTACTTTCCTCCTCTTCCGGCATGGGCGCGTCGAGGAACGACACGATCATCGACAGAAGCCAATCGGTGCGGTCCAAGAGCCCGCTCCCGGGTGGGACGAAGTGGGTGGTGGCTGGGAGCACCGCGAGCTGGGACTTCGGGAGTCCGGTCAAGTCCCCCATCACGCCACCGCCGAGCAACTTGAACAGCTCGACCGCGTGCTCGAGGCGGATGGCGTCGGAGTCGCCGACGATGTACAGGGTCGGGGCCGCGATCCCCCGAATGTCCTCCTGCGACCAGGCGTAGGACTCCATGTCGAGTTGCTTCAGCTTGGCGACCAGGGTGGGGAATGCGTCCGGGTTCGGCGCGGTCCGGAGATAGACCTCTTCGATTGGAGACCCGGCGAAGACCTCCGGCGTGATGCTCGGGATCATCTCCAGCAACTCGGGGTGCATGCCGTCGCTGGTGTAGGAGACCGAGGCGACCACCTGCTTGCGCACCAGATCCGGATGCCGGATGGCGAGCTGGAGGGCGACGCCGCCCCCCATGCTGTAGCCGAAGACGTCGGCCAGGTCGAAGCCGAGGTGCCGAATCAGGGCGGCGACGTCGTCCGCCATCTGCTCGTAGGTCAGAGGGCGATCTAGGTCGGCGGTGTGCCCGTGCCCCTGCGACTCTACTCCAATCACCTGCCTGATCTTGGCAAGCTCCGGTACAACCTCTCCCATAGCGTCGATCGTCATGTAGGCGCCGTGCAGCACGACCAGCGGTCTCCCGGCGCCATGGATCTCGTAGTACATATTGAGGCCGTTCACCTCAGCGTAGTTGCCTTTAGGCTCATCCTTCATTTCGTCTCCTTGTATCTTGGTTTTGGTAGTTCACAATGCGGCCGATGAGGGCGCGACAGACCGATGTCTCCTTGGTCCATGCTCCTCGCAGCGTATGATCCCGATCGGTTCGATCATAGAGCTGGTTTTGATCATCCGTCGAAGAACTCCGCCAACACCGGTACCAGTACCTCGGGGGCCACTACGTGTTCCTGGCCATCCAGGACACCGTGCCGCCCGTTCGGAAGGTCATCGGCAACCTGCCTGGCCACGTCGATCATCCACGCGGGGCTCGCCCCGCCAACGAGGGCGAGGGCGGGGATCGTCACTGCGCCGACCAAGTCGAACGGCACCGTGCCGCCCCTGCTGATGTCGCCCATGACCTCGGAGTCGTAGGCGAGCGTGGGGGCCATTGCCTCCAACTCCGCCCACCTGGGAGTATGGCGCGTCTCCTCGATCATCTCTCGCGGCATACCCACCGTCGTAAAGAACAGCTCGACAGCGTCGCCGCGGCGGTCCTCTGACAGGAGGGCCTCTAGGTTCCGGGCGTACTCACGCGAGATCCGCCGCTCCGCCTCGGCGCCGTCGGGCGTGTACGGCGGCTCGTGCAAAACGAGCCTGGCGATGGGCAGTCCGGCCGCCGCAGCGTGCAGGGCGAGGCCCGCGCCTGAGGAATGAGCGTACACCGACGCTGTCCCCCGGCTTCGGCGACGAGAGCCCCCAGGTCCTCGATCTCTCGCCCGACCGCGTATGGCGCGGTGTCGCCGCTATCACCCCGGCCCCTGCGGTCGTGGTTGAACACTGTGAAATGCTTCGCCAGCTCCTCGGCGGTCGGTCGGGTCAGCGCCCGGTCGCAGAGCGCACCGCCCACCACGATGACCGGCGGTCCCTTACCCAGCCGGTCGAAAGCGATCGTAGTGCCATCTTTCGAGCGCGTTCTTTCCATGAGCTCTCCTTCAGAGCCTTTCGATGTCCCGAGCGGCACCCGATCTCCAGCACTCGGTCATCCGACCGGATGCCCATTTGCTCGACGACGGATCTCAGCCGCTCACTCTGCTGACCGTTCACGATGGTTCCACTCTATTCGCTGGGCTGGTAGGTGAGGATCGAGACCCCGGTAGCGGTAGTCTTCGAATCCACGAGCCTCATTCTCTTCAGGGCGCGTCTGTCCCTGAACAGGCGCTTTCCGCCGCCGGCGACGACGGGATGGACCATGAGCGTAAGCTCATCGAGGAGGTCGTCTTGCAGCAGAGATTCGACGAGCGAGGGGCTGCCCTCGACCGCGATGTTCTTTCCGGGTTGCCGCTTGAGGTCGGCGAGAGCCTCGGCGAGATCCCCGGAGATCAGAGCCGCGTTGCCCCACTCCCCCCACTCGACACCATCCAGCGTCGTCGAGACGATGTACTTGGGTGCGTTGTTGATGTGGGGCGCGAAGAATTCGTCGGCGGAATCCGGCCAGTCCGACACCCACTCCTGATACGTAACCCGCCCGAGGAGAACGGTGTCCACCTCAGCGATGTACGCGGACATCGCCGCCATCATGTCCTCGTCGAAGTGCTCGAATTGCCACTTGCCCGGCGACTCCGTAACTCCGTCCAGCGAAATGAAAAGACCCGCAACTACTTTCCTCACGCCGATTCTCCTAACTCTACCTGATGACCCGGAACGTCATGTGGGTCACGTCCGGGTCTACTATCACCCTGGTCCTCTCCAATTCGATGTGCTCCTTCCCCAGATTGTCGAACATCCTGACCCCATTTCCGAGAAGCACAGGGACCAGGTCCACATGTACCTCGTCCAGAAGCCCAGCTCTCAGGCACTGTTGGATGATGCTTGCCGCGCCCACCGCGACGTTCTTCTCGCCTGCCGCCGCTCGGGCCTGCTCGACCGCGCTCTCTACGCCGTCGGTTACGAAGGTAAAAGGCGACCCTTCGTAGTCCCATCCTTCGGGGACGGAGTGGGTGACGACGAAGATCGGTACGTCTTCGCCTATGGGGTGTCTGCCGCCCCAACCGTTCGTGATGTCGAACGTCCTCCGCCCCGTTACGAGCGCCCCGATCTCCGAGAATACTTCCCTCAGAAGCTCGGCGGCTTGAGACGAGATCTTGAAGGTCATCCCGCCGCTCGGCACGACGTAATCGGTGTCGCCGCTAGAGTACCAGTCGAAGAGCCGCATGCCTCCTTCACCCAGCGGATGCTCGGGGCCGTCGTTCGGCCCGGCGATGAACCCGTCCAGCGACATCGTGAGTCCCGCAGTTACTTTGCCCATTTCCCTACCGTCCTTTCGTTCTCTCTCCTAATCGCGGGCGGGTATCTGTTGCACGCACCAGCGGTTGCCGTCAGGATCGCTGAAGAAGACACACCCGACAAGATCGAGGTTCTCTCCCTCCCTGGCCGTACGGTACGAGCCGTCGTCGAAGACCTGTAACTCGCCGACCTCGACGCCTCGCTCCACCAGTTGGGCGCGGGCGTCGCGCACGTCCCGTACGACCAGGAACACACCGTCGAGGGAGCCTGGCGCCATATCCGTGGTCGCCTTGCCGAGGTGGATCGAACATGCCGACCCCGGAGGGGTAAGCTGGACCAGTCGGATCTCATCGCTGATCCTGTAGTCTATGTCCACGTTGAACCCAACCTTCTCCGCGTAGAAGTCTCTGGCGCGTTCCACGTCCGAGACCGGGACCGTCACGACCTCTATCTTCCAATCCATTGTGCTCCTTCCTCTCGCTCTCTCAAGTAGAGGGCTCGGGGTCGACCTAGTCCTCTTCGACAGCCTTCGCGACGATCCCGGCGACCTGCTCGGCCGCGCTGAAATCGGGTGTGAGCCTGTTCTTGGTCAGGGCCCATGCGACGCCTGTTGCGGTGTTCGCGCATGCGTAGCTTCCGCCGACACCTCCCATTCCGAACACGCTCGGGGTCTCTTGCGATTCGGTCCCGATACCCCCGATGGCGTAACCCAAAGCCCACGTGACCGGGTTGCCCATGATCTGGTCGACGCCGGTGAACGCCCCGACGGAGATCTCGCGCAGTCGCCCTGAAGAGACCAGCCGGACGCCTTCCACCTCACCCAGCAGCGCGGCGTACATACGCGCCACCGCGCGTGCTGACATCTTGCCTCCAGCAGGGATATCGGCCATGAGTATGTCGGTGCGGTTGCCGAACTCGGCTGTCGGGGTCACCTGCCGCGGCCCAAGCTTGAAGAACGGAGAATCGTCTGGCATCGAGGCCAGAAACGCTGCGCTGCCTTCCGCGTCCTCCAGACGGGCCAACCTGCCCAACTCGCGTTCGGGCATGCCGAAGTAGAGTTCGTCGACGACGCCGAGCGGTCCGGCCACTTCCTCCCTAAGTACCTGCGAGATCGTCTTGCCTGTGGCCCGGCGCACGATCTCCCCGACGATGTAACCGAACGGGTAGGCATGGTACGCGGTCCTGGTGCCAGGCTCCCACCAGGGCTCGGCGTCGGCGATGGCAGCGCACATCTTGTCCCAGTCGCAGAGGTCCTCCGGCGTGGTGTCGTCCGGTATCCCCGGTACACCGACCGTATGCGTCAGCACGTGCCGCACGGTAGCCGCCTCCTTACCGTGGGCGCCGAATTCGGGCCAAAAATCCACGACCGGGGTGTCGTAGCCGACCAACCCGCGCTCGACAAGCACATGCGCCACAGTCGAGGTCGCACCCTTGCCGACCGAGTAGCAATAGAACGGCGTGTCGGACGCGACTGGACGCCCGGTCTCCGGGTCGGCGAGGCCGGCAACGGCGTCAGCCACCTGCTCGCCATTTCGGTATACGGCGACCTGCAGGCCGCGCTCGGCACCGGACTCGACCAGCCCTTCGATCGCTTCCTGTACCTGATTCTGAAGATCGGTCATGATCCCACCCCTCTCCAAGGCTACTTCTAGTCTACGACCGTGCCGCTGGTCAGGTTGAATACGGTCCCTGTCGTCGCGCACGCCTGATCCGAGGCCAAAAACGCCGCTGCGTTCCCCACGTCGGCCAGCGTTGTTACCCGGCCCAGCAACGACCTTTCCTTCAAGAACGCCTCAATCTCATCGGTCGAAGCAGACCATTCGCCCGTCGAAGCGCCCTCCCAGGACTCCGGGATCCCTTCGGAACGCAAGCAATTTACGCGGACGCCGTCCGGCCCTACCTCCGCTGCCAGCTGCTTGGTGAGGGCTTCGATCGCCGTGCATGCGATCCCGAAGCCTCCAACGTAGACGCCAGGGAAGAACGCGCGGACGGCCGAGGCGGAGAACGTCAGGATCACGCCGGAGCCCTGCGTGGCCATGCGCCGCGCCGCCGCCCTGGCGGTCAGGAAATGCGTCGTCGTGCCTGTGCTGATCGGGCGCATGAAATCCTCGCTCGACATCTCCACGAGCGGGATCAACTGTACGTCCTGGATCGAGATGGCGTTGAAGGATACATCGACGCTCCCTACTCGCTCCACCACCTCACCGATGTGCTCTTCGATGGCCCGCTCATCCATGGCGTCGACCTGCGCCGTCTCGGCCACTCCTCCCGCCCCGGTAATCTCCCCGGCCACCTCGTCGAGCGTCGTCAGGGTACGACCGGCGAGGAAGACGTTGGCCCCCTCGCTGGCGAAGGCACGGGCAACCGCGCCGCCTACCTTTCCTCCCCCTCCATAGATCACGGTGTTCTTACCCTCGAGCAACATGTTCATCCTCCTGTTTGTCGGATTCTCGGCAGCCCTGAACTTACGCTGCTTCGCAATTGACGGGTTCTTCGAACTCTTCCTTGGCCCGGCCTTCGGGCTGCAGCACCGTCACGGCGATGGCGATTGCCACGACGACGAGTCCGGCTCCGATCCCGAACGCGAGGTGGTAGCCGCTCGTCAATGCTGCCGCGGTGGACTCGCCGTCCGCGATCAGCTGGTTGCTCCTCGATGCAGACAGGGTCGCGAGCACGGCCAGGCCAAGGGCGCCGCCGACCTGTGCTGCCGTGTTGATCAGGCCTGAGGCCAGCCCCGCATCGCTGGGCGTGGCGCCCGACATCGCAAGCGTCATGAGCGCAGGGAAGCAGAGGCCGGCCCCGATCCCGAGAAGGACCATCACAGGCAGGATGTGAACCATGTAATCTCCGTCGACCGGCGCCCGCGCGAACAGTGCGAGCCCTGTCATGAAGAGCGCGAGGCCGCCGAGCACCAACTTCCTGGCCCCAAAGCGCATTACCAGGCGGTCGGTATAGCGGACCGACAGGATTCCCATCAAGATAGTGACGGGCAGGAACGCGAGACCGGTCTGCAGTGCATCGTAGGCGAGGATTCGCTGCAGGTAGAGCGCTCCGAGGAAGAACATCCCGAACATCCCGGCGACGCTCAGCACCTGGACGAGGTTCGCCCCCGTGACGTTGCGCGAGCGGAAGATCCCGAGCGGCACGAGCGGGTTGCGCGCTGTCGCTTCGCGGGCTACGAAGGCCGCCAACAACACGAGCGAGAAGGCGCCCATCGTCAGCGTACGAGCGGAGCCCCAGCCGTACTCCGCGGCCGGATTGACTATCGTGTAGACGCCGAGCATAAGCGAGCCGGTGATCAGGACAGCACCTGGGACGTCAGCGCCGTCACCGAACCCAATGCCCCTATCCGGGTCGATCAGCCGCCAGGCGAGGACGGCCGCCGCGAATCCGATCGGGACGTTCACGAAGAAGATCCAGTGCCAGCTGATCGACTGGGTCAGGACTCCGCCGACGAGTAGACCAACCGCGCCACCGGCGGAGGCGACAAAGGCGAAAACGCCGATTGCCTTCGCCTGCTCCCGCGGCTCTGGGAACATGGTGACGATCATTCCTAGTATCACAGCGGAGGTCATAGCGCCGCCAGCACCCTGAACGAAGCGGGCCGCGACCAACAACTCCTGGCTCTGCGCGATACCACAAAGCAGCGAAGCCACCGTGAACACCGCAAGGCCGGCAAGGAACATCCCCCTGCGCGAGATCAGGTCGCCGAGCCGCCCGGCGAGCAGCAGCAAACCCCCGAAGGCGATCAGATAGGCGTTGACGACCCAGGCAAGACCAGACTGCGTGAAACCAAGGTCGTCCTGGATCGCAGGTAACGCCACGTTCACCACGGTGGCATCCAAGACGATCATGAGCATTCCCACGCAAAGCACGTACAGAGCCACCCAACGTTTCTGACCACCCACCTGCTCTGAAGGCCCTACCTTGCGCTCGATCATCTAGATCGTCTCCGTTTCCCAGATCGCAACATCATCTGGTCCGAGAATACGGCAACAGTCCTAAAAAACAACCACGCATTGTCCAAATCTGATCAAGATAGATAGATTTCAGTACTTACGGTGGTATACTCGCCGTCATGAGCACGAAACGCACATACGATGACGGGTGTGCGGCGGCGCATGCGCTCGACCTGGTCGGCGAGCGTTGGGCGCTTTTGGTGGTACGCGAGTTGCTGTTGGGGCCGAAGCGGTTCACGGATCTGCGGGCTGGGTTGCCCCACGCCAGTCCCAACGTCCTCGCCGAGCGGCTACGCGGGTTGGAGGCGGCTGGGATCGTGCGACGCCGCAGGCTCCCTCCGCCGGCGGCGTCAAAGATCTACGAGTTGACTGATTGGGGCGAGGAATTGGAACCGGTGATCATCAGGCTCGGCAGGTGGGGAGCCCGTTCTCCGTCCAAGCCCGAAGCACCTCTGGGAGTGGACTCCCTGATCCTCTCCTTCAGGACGATGTTCGATCCGGGCGCTGCCGAGGGTCTCGAGGCGGGCTACGAGTTGAGAATGGGAGAGGACCGCTTCCGGGCCGAGGTGAGTGGAGGCGGCTTCGAGATCGAACGCGGCAGCGCGGAGCGGCCAGACGCGACCATCGAGGCCGACTCGGATACGCTGGCCGGCCTGGTCTACAATGGTCGCCCCCTGGCAGAGGCGCTGCGATCGGGGGAAGTGAAGATCGAAGGCGACGAGGCGGCGGTGGAACGCTTCCTCGATCTCTTCCCCCTGCCCGAGCCTGCCGCACTCGTATTACCTTGACTCGCCCTCGAGTCCTACCACATTGACCTCTCCTGCTGCTGGAGTCTGGCTCGTTACCTTACGCCTCCACGGCAGCACCAATCAGGCGCTGCACCAACGCTGGTAGGGCACGACGGTCGAAGACGAACGCGCGGATCACGTCACAGTAAGCTGGTGGCCCTGTTCCTTGTAGCGGACTGCCATGTCGGGGAGCGAGATGGGATCGTAATCCTTAGCATGCCCTGCCTGTCCGAAAGCCTCCATGCGCGCACTTACGACCTTCTGCATGGCGGCCCTGGCAGGCTTCAGGTAGTAGCGGGGGTCGAACTCCGAAGGGTCTTCGGCGAAGGCCTTGCGGATCGCGCCCGTCGCCGCCAGACGCAGGTCGGTGTCGACGTTGATCTTCCTCACGCCGTGCTTGATGCCCTCCTGGATCTCCCGCACGGGTACGCCCCACGTCGGCTGTATATCGCCGCCGTACTCGTTGATAATGTCGACGAGCTCCTTGGGCACGCTGGAGGAGCCGTGCATGACGAGGTGAGTGGTCGGAAGCCGCTCGTTGATCTCCTCGATGATGTGCATGGCGAGTACCTCGCGGTCAGGCTCCTTGGTGAACTTGTAAGCCCCGTGGCTCGTCCCAATAGCGACCGCCAGAGCATCAACACCCGTCCGCTCGACGAACTCCACCGCCTGGTCTGGGTCCGTCAGGTTCACCTCACCCGAGCCGACGTCGTCCTCTATGCCGCCGAGCGTCCCAAGCTCGCCCTCCACGGTGACGCCGGACTCGTGCGCCAGTTCCACGACCTCGCGTGTGACACCCACGTTATACTCGAAGTCCGCAGGGGTCTTGCCGTCGTCCATCAGCGAGCCGTCCATCATGACGCTGGTAAAGCCCAGATCAATAGCGCTCTTGCAAGTCTCGGGTGAATTGCCGTGGTCCTGGTGCAGGGCGACGGAGATCTCGGGGTAGACTTCCGTCGCGGCCTCCATGAGATGGTACAGAAAGCGGTCGTTGGCGTACTTGCGCGCACCCCGCGAGGCCTGGATGATGACGGGAGACCCGGTCTCGCGCGCAGCCTCCATGATTGCCTGTACCTGCTCCAGGTTGTTGACGTTGAAAGCCCCGACGCCGTAGCCGCCGTTCGCCGCCTCGTCCAGAAGCTGGCGCATCGTAACCAGTGCCATATTAGTCACACTCCTATCTCGAAGTACCAGGACCCGCCACCGTGACGGGAGCGGCAAGTATAGACGCTTTTGCATTTCGTACCAATGAACGAATTCCCTCGGCAAGAGACGCTACGGAAGCGCGCGTTCTAACCACGTGCGAGAGGCTATCGAGCGAACAAGCTGAAATGCTGACAAGCGACAGCCGAAGGCTGGAGCGTGCTGACAAGCCGCCTGGCGAAGCCAGGCGGCTTGCTGAATTGCTTACTTCGCGACGTCCACAGAGACCCTGTCGGCCTGCACGATATAGCGCACGTACCAGTTCGGGCCCATCGTCCAGTAGTCGCCGAAGTTCTCTATGCAGGTCTGCAAAGAGACCATGTCCCTGCCGGCCTGCGGGGCCGTAACCCAGGTCTCGTTCGCCGTTATCTCCTTGAAGCCGGTGACCCGGTAAGTGTAGGTGGTCCCGTTGACGTCGCCGAGGTAGATCACATCCCCCTCGGCCAGTAGCGGCAGATCGTAGAACTGATGGTTGCTCGCCGTGCCTGGCCAACCTAGCCTGTGCGCCGCTATGTAGGTGTTCGCGTTGTCCTGCCACGGGAAGCCCGTCTCGGGCAACTTGATGGCCCCGTAGTCCATCGCCGAGAAGTCGCCCGTGTTCGTCACGTAGTTGTCGTAGAGCCCGAGCGCCGGGATGGACATCCACAGGTCGTCCGTGGGCGGCTCCGGTATCGCAGGCGGCTTCTGGTCAGACTCCTTCGCCCTTTGCGCCGCCTGATCCCTGGAGGCCTCTTCTTTATCAGCTTTCTGCCCGGCCTCAATGTCGACCTCGTTCTTCTCGGCAGCGGTCTTCTTGTCCTCTTCCTCTGAGGCAAGGAACTCAGACTTGTCCTGCTTCTCCCCACTGGCAGCCTCAGGGGCATCGTTCCCGCGCACAGACGCTACCCTCGCCACGCCGACCTTGTCTACGCTCCTGGAGGCGGTAGTTTGCAGGTCAGGGGAAGTCATGTCCGTGATCAACATCACGCTGAAGGCCACAAGGGAAAGCGACAAGAGCAGGAAGAACCCGGCCCACCGGCGTCGCCTCCTGAACTTGCGTCGGTCAGACCTTTTGCCCATGTACCCTCTCCGTTCTGCTCACCTGCGCAAAAGCTGCTCTTGACCCGCGGCGCTGCCGCTTCGCCGAACGAAACATGCGCGAGATTTTAACAGCACTTTTCGCAAAGCGATAGAGTAATTGGTGAACATTCCTTAATGATTGTCAATGCTTCTGCGTCGATGGCACGAAGCCTGGCTGGCCTTATACTCAGAAGAACGCCGGTCCCCTGGCACTGGTCCGACAGCCGAGATACGGTAGTATATATGCTGTTCCCGAGATCTCCCCCGGCCCTGGCGTTGTCCGAAACACCGGCTGGGCTCAGCGTCCGGCAGCTACCGGGGAAGGGAACCGGTGATCGTTTCCAAGATTACAGAGAGGTTAGCGGTTGAACACGGAGACGAAGAGAACCACGGGGATCCTGTCCGGGGAGCACACTCTTGTGGCGCGGGGGCTCAAGAAGAGCTACGCGGGCTTCGAGGCGGTCAAGGGCGTCGACTTCAGAGTATCCGGTGGAGAGTGTTTCGGTTTCTTGGGACCGAATGGGGCCGGGAAGACGACGACGATGAAGATGATCTACGGGGCCGTAATACCGTCGGGCGGCGAGCTCACCGTAGCGGGCCTGGACGTCCACCATCACGAGCGGGAGATCAAACGCCGCATCGGGGTAGTCCCGCAGGAGAACAACCTCGACGACGAGCTGAAAGTGGAGGAGAATCTGCTCATCTACGGCAGGTACTACGACCTTCCGCGCAAGCTGGTGCTCAGGAGGGCTGAGGAGCTTCTCGACTTCATGCAGCTCTCCGAGAAGGCCGAGGCGACGGTCGAGCAGCTCTCTGGCGGGATGAAGCGACGCTTGCTCATCGCCAGGGCATTGCTCAACGACCCCGAGATCGTCGTCCTCGACGAGCCGACTACGGGGCTCGACCCGCAGGCGCGCCTGCTCGTGTGGGACCGGTTGCGCGAGCTCACGGCCGAGGGCAAGACCCTCATCCTCACCACCCACTACATGGAGGAGGCTGCGCGGTTGTGTGACAGGCTCGTCATCATGGAGGGGGGTTTGATCATCGCAGAAGGGACTCCCGGGGCGCTGGTCGAAGAGCACGTCAGCCCGCAGGTCCTCGAGTTCAGGACCGACCGCAGGTCCCTCGAAGAGCTCATTCCTGTTATCGAGGCGGCCTCCGACGCCGTCGAGCGGACAGGCGATGAGTCGATCCTCGCCTACACCGAAGACGCTGATGCTCTCCTCGAGAGAGTGCGGGGCTCTGGGGCGAAGATCGAGAACACCGTCTACCGTCAGGCCGGGCTCGAGGACGTCTTCCTGCGGCTTACAGGCAGGAGGTTGGTCGAGTAGTGGGCACGATAAGGATACCTTCGGCGCGCGGATCGTTCAGGGTGTGGCAGCGCAACATCACCATATTCCGGAAGTACTGGAAGAGCATCCTGTTCCCCAACTTCGTCGAACCGCTTTTGTATCTCGTAGCCCTCGGGCTCGGGCTCGGGGCGTTCATCCAGCAGGGAGGCATCAACGGCCAGCCCTACGTCCAGTTCGTAGCGCCGGGGCTTCTTGCGAGCAACGCCATGTTCGCCGCCTCCTTCGAGAGCACGTTCAATACCTTCGTCAAGCTCAAGATAGACAAGATCTACGACGCGATAATTACCACGCCCGTCAACGCAGAGGACGTGGTTGGCGGTGAGTATCTGTGGGCGGGGACGCGAGCGGCGCTCTACGGCACGGCGTTCCTCGCGACTATAGTGGTGCTCGGGATCGTGTTCGGGCAGCCGCTCGTAACGTCGTGGTGGGCCCTGCTCCTGCCCCCGATGTTGCTGGTCATCGGCGTTATGTTCAGCGTGATGGGCACGCTGTTTACCAGCCTTATAGAACGCATAGACCTCTACGCCTACTACTTTACCCTGGTCGTGACGCCGCTATTTCTGTTGTCTGGCGTCTTCTTCCCCGTAGACGACTTTCCCGCGCCGGTCCCGCAGGTCGCCTGGTTCACGCCGCTCTACCACGCGGTCAACGTGTGCAGGGAGCTAGCCACGGGCCCGTCGCCGGCAGTACTCGCCGACGTAGCCTGGATTCTCGTGTTTACCAGCGTGCTGGCCTTGATCCCGGTCCAGATCATGCGCAGGCGTCTCATCGGCTGAGGGTCGGGACTCTGGTAGGATGACCCGATGGAGGCCGAGCAGTTCACCGTACGCCTCGCCCGGCCTGATGATGACCAGGCCATCGCCGCCCTCGTCGTAGAAGGATTCATGGACCAGTTCAGGCATGTCTTCGGCGGTAGGATGGACCGCGCAATCAAGATCATGGAGCGGTGGGTCTGCCTGGAACACGCCTCGGGCGGGGTGAGATCCCTGGTGGTCGAAGGATACGCGGATGCGGAGATTGCCGGCAGCGTCGGTGTCAGGACCGAAGTCTCGAGGGAAGACATCCTCGCCCGCGGTCTGTGGAGATCTCTCACCCGCAACCTCGGTATTCCGCGCGCCGTCTGGGCGACGACCCTGCTCTCCTACCCAACATACTCCTCCGTCGCCTCTGAGGCCTACATCGAGCGGCTCGTGATCTCCCCCTCCTTCCGGCGCCAGGGAATGGCGCGGCGCCTGCTTGCGGCGGCAGAAGATCTTGCCAGGGACGCGGGCAAAAAGACCGTGGGCCTGCACGTAACGGGCAACAACCTGGGCGCCCTGCGACTCTACGAGGCAGAGGGTTACGTGGAGGTCTCGCGGCAGAGATCCCTTATCGCGGCCTGGTTTCTGGACATCCGCGAGTGGCTGTATCTGAAGAAGGAGCTCTAGAGCGAGCCGCTGGAAGCGGCTCGCTCTAGTCAGCACGGCGGCTGTGCCGCCTTGTCAGCACGCTCCGGCCTTCGGCCTCGGCTTGTCAGCACTTCAGCAGGGGGGTTGGGGCCCGGTCCGAGGCTCGGAAGAATCTCTGAGGGATGCTCCCGCGCTACGGAGCATGGCCCCAGCGGGAGAAGCTGACAAGCTGAAATGCTAACTAGCGGCCGGAGGGTCTTAGCGTGCTGACTAGCTGGTATCGTCGTCCTTGTCGTCGTGCAGGTCATCCTGGCGTCGCTCGCGTGGGCCGAACTCGCGCCGTGTTTCAGGCCAGTCGAAGAGGTCTTCAGGCAGATCGGGTAGAAAATCTTCATCAGAGGGCTCGCGTCTGGCCCTGCCGCCCGATGTCGGTGGCTCCTCGACACTCTCTGGGTACGTCTGCGGAGGCGGGATTCTGGCCGGGTACCTTCCCCCGTGTTTGCGGACTACCCTAGGCACGTTATCGCGTTCGGCTTCGAACACCGCGGGGCGTGGGCTGAGATCTACCGTATCGTCCGATGGGCCTGGGGTGTCAGTAGAAGGTTGCGCCTCGCCGTCCTCGTCCACGTAGTGGTTTTCGGCCTCTTCGCTCGTCTCCGGGGCCGGGTGGACGTAATCCAGGTAACGGGCGTCACCAGTCAGGAAGGCTAGAATCTGGGCGTTGAACTCGGTGATACGCTCGATCATGGGCAGGTGTCCGCATTCGTCGATGAGGCAGATCTCGGCCTTGTCTACGCCCCCGGCCCACACCCCGACCGATTGAGGGTCGACGATCTGGTCCTCCTCCCCCGAGACGACGAGGAGCGGGATCTTTATGATCCTGGCCTGCCTGGCGAGCCGACCGCGGGAGATCTCACGCCTCGAGATACTCAGGGTCTTGGAGACGGCGGCGGGCGTGGACCGTCCAGCGTCATCCACTACCACGTCTGTGAGGTCGTCAGAGTCGGCGACGAAGGGCCGCATCCAGAGGCGGCGTATAGGACGCGCCACGCGCCCCAGGGCGTAGAAGATGGGGCCGACGACGGGCACGGTGACGAGCCACAGCATGGTCGGAAGGTCGATCTGGTCCTCGTCGGCCGGGGTCGCGATAAGGACGAGACGTCCTACGACGTCGGGATGATCGGCCGCGAGCTTTACGGCCATGGCCCCGCCGAGATCGTGGCCGATGACGTTGGCGCGGGTCAGGCCGAAGTGGGCGCAGAATGCGTAGAGAAGCCTGCTCCCGTTTCGTATCCCGTATCCGGAGAGGGGCTTGTCCGACTCCCCGAAACCGCTAAGGTCGAGGGTATAAACGGTGAAGCGCTGCGCCAGACGCCCTGCGAGCTGCTCCCAGATGCGCGACGAGGATAACCAGCCGTGTACGAGTACGACCGCGGGCCCCCCGCCGATGACGTTGTAGCGGATCCAGGTCCCCTCGAGTTCCAGATACTCCGTGTCGCGGGCGCTCTCGACTTCCCTGGCATCGCGCCCGAGCGCGATGGAGGCGGCGAGTATCGCGGCAACCGCGACGAACAAAACTATCAATATGATGCCCATGGCAGCCATGATAACGCAAGAACGGGGGCTCTCGCATGATCCGCTGGTGTGCCGCCCTACTCTTTATCGGCCCCAGCGGCTGCTAACGACCCGCCGGATAATCAAGGAAGCGATGATCGTCGAAGCCAGCGAGAACCCTGCCTGGAGCACCGCTTCCTTCACGTCGTCCCTGACGCCACGGACCTCCGGTTCCTGTATCAGCCTGTCTGCGAGCTGACTCGCAAGCACGTAGGCGATCCCCGTCGACAGGATCGAGATCACACGCTTCTGCATCTCGTCGTTCATGGTACTGTGCCTCCCGCTCTCTCCGCAGACCGGAGCGAAGATTCTACGCCGTCTCGTCTTCTCTCCCGCTCAGCCGATCCTCTCGCGCCTGTCGTGGCTGTAGAGGTACTCCAGCTGCGAGCGAAGGAGGGTACGGTCATATAGGCCTGCGTGGCAGTCTATGCAGAAAAGCACCTCCTCGGGGCGTCCAGGGTGCAGGTCGTTGTCCATCATGAAATCAAGGAGCTCCTTGTACTCTTCGCCGACCTGATCCACAAACTCCGAAAACGAGATGCGGCCAGAGATCAAACGTTCGCAAGCTTCGCACGGATCCAGCTTTCCCAGACGACGGTTGGTGTGCCTCACGATAAGCCCGGGGGCGATGTCTCCCAGACCCATTCCCTCCTTTATCACCAAGACGGTCCCTTTCTAGCCCCCGGAGGGGTCGTTCCCCGTTTTCCTGATACCCCTTAGTCTGCCGGCGCCCCTTCCGCTGGCGGTCCGTGCAGTCTACGTTCGGGCGCGCGTTTTGTAAAGCGTCTCGCCGAGACCAGGCACCCCGAACGATATACTCCCGGAAGATGTCGGGCGTGGCGAAGGATAGAGGGATGTGCCGGAAGGGTGCTTTTGCGGATGGCCCGTAGCGTGAGCGTCCGGCGCGGTGCGCGCGTGGTGGTCCTCGGCGCCGGATTCGCCGGAGCGTCTCTGCTCAGGCACCTTCCTCCGGTCCTGCGAAGACCAGGCGAGACCCTGCTTATCGACCGCAGGGAAGAGTACACGTTCGTGCCCCTGATCCACGAGGTCGCGGTCGGCCGCGTGCATCCGAAGAGCGTAAGCTCACCCATCGCACCCTTGTGCGCCGGCGCCTGCGAATTCCTGCATTCGGAAGTCTCGGGTATAGACCTCGCCCAGAAGACGCTGGAAACCCCGGGAGGCCCCGTTGGCTACGAGTATCTGGTTTTGAGCCCCGGCAGCGCCGAGGCCGAGCCGGGGCCGCGACTACAGGATTACTTCCGGCCCTTCTGGACCCTGGACGATGCGCTGCGCCTGCGCAGCGCCCTGAGCGATGCCTGGCGCAGCGCCACAAGCCCTGGACCGCCGCCGCCACCTGGCATCCTGACCGTGGCCATCGTAGGCGGTGGGGCGACCGGCGTGGAGGTCGCGGCCGAGGTGGCCGCCCTCTTCGACTATCTCGGGAAGCGATCCCACCGCACGCCGTCCGAACAACCGCGGGTGGTGCTGATCGAGGGTACGCACCGCCTGATGGACTGGCTCGACCCCTACTTCGATAGGGTCGCAAGGAAAACGCTCTCTAGCCTCGGCGTCGAGGTACGCTTGAACTCGCCCGTAGAGAAGGCGAGCGCCGAGGGTGTCCTTGCCGGCGAAGACTGGCTGAAGGCCGCCACCAGGGTGTGGACGGCCGGTGTAGAGGCTCCGCCACTGGTGCGCGCGTTGCCAGGGGAACACGACGCGGCAGGCCGCGTCCACGTGGACGATCACCTCACCCTACCAGATCATCCCGAGGTCTACGTTCTCGGTGACGCCGGCGTGTACACCGACCCGCGCCTCGGTCCCCTGCCCCCTACCGCCTCCGTGGCCGTGCAGCAGGGACCGTGGGTCGCACGCGACCTCAAGCGCCGCCTTCGTGGCGCACGGAGCAAGCGCGGCAGGCCGCCTTTCCGCTTGTTCGACCGGGGCTACGTAGTGAGCCTCGGTCCCGAGAGCGCCGTGGCCGACGCCGTCGGCCTCAGGCTGCGAGGCCCCGCGGCACAGGCGCTCTACAGAAGCGTTCTCCTCTACTACATGAAGAGCCGGCGCGACAGGATACTCACGGGCGCAGACTGGGCGATGGAGCGAACGCTAGGTCGGCTGGGGTTTGGGCATCAGCCAGGCAGCTAGTCAGCAATTCAGCACGCCGCCCTCAGGCGGCTTGTCAGCATTTCAGCTGCTTCCAGGAATGGCGCGTCACCCGGCAACCGACCGGGCATGGCGAGCGAATCCCTCGTGCGAAAGCGCGAGGCGCGCATCCGTCCTAAGCTGACTTGCTGAAATGCTGACAAGCGAAGGCGTAAGCCTGAGCGTGCTGACTCAATGCTGAAATGCTATTCTACGTCTCGACCCGCGCGGGCGTTAGGTGCCGCTCCACGATCTCGCGAACGTCTTCTGGCTGCACGCGCGTGTACCAGACATCGTCTGGGTAGACGAAGACGACGGGACCTTCCTCGTGGCGGCGGGTGCAAACGTTGCGGAGCACGGTGGACGGCGGTATGCCACGCAGTTCCACCTCGTCTCTAAAAGCCGCTAGCAGTTCGCCGCCCCCCTTCGCGCCGCAGCGTCCCTCACCTGGTGTAGCGCAAACGAAGATCTGGCACACCTTCCTCATACCCAGATTCTATGCCGCAACCAAGAGAAGTCCAGAATCGGTGCCTCTAGAGCGATTCGCGGAGGTATCGACATCCTGGCGAAGCGCGCATTGAGCATCAGCTATCAACGGAAGCAAGAGAGACCGTGGCTGTCGGTGCCGTCGTCGGGGGTGGGTTCTCCGTCGGATATGCGGCGGAAGACCTCGCTCAGGTTCGCGCCCACCAGGCTCCTCCGACGAGAGATCTTCTTACGTAAGATGCGCCGGTATCGATCTTCGCCAAACATACCCACCGCGAAGCCTCCACGCTCGCGCGACGGTAGGCGAGGAGAACGTAGGAGAGTTTGTGTGGCGGCGGGCTGCCTGCCAGGCGCTCGATGAGCTTCTGCAGGAGCGGCGCGAGAGGTTAGACTGTCGCCAACAGGCGCAAAGCAGGGATAAGTTTTCGGTTCACACCGGGAAAGGGGCAGTCGGGTGCTCGAAATCTGGGGCAGGAAGAACTCGTTCAACGTACAGAAGGTGCTCTGGTGCTGCGAGGAGCTGGAGGTTCCGTTTCGGCGCCACGACGCGGGAGGGCTCTTCGGCGTCACGGGCGAAGACGAGTACCGTGCGCGCAACCCGACCGGCCTCGTACCCACGATCTCCGACGATGGCTTTACCCTTTGGGAGTCGAACACCATAGTACGCTACCTTGCGGCCAAACACGGGGCCGGCAGCCTCTGGCCCGAGGACCCCGGTGAGCGGGCTCTCGCGGAAAAGTGGATGGACTACCAGCTCGGCACCTTCTTCCCCGCCTTCAAGGACGCCCTCCTGGGCTTGGTACGCACCCCTCCGGAGCAGAGGGACGAGGAGAAGATAGAGGCCTCCGTGCGCGGCACGGCCGGCGTACTTCCCGTCCTGGACGGGCACCTCGGGGAACACGACTACGTCGCCGGGTCCTCACTCACCATGGGCGACGTTGCGCTCGGGTCGCTCGTCTACCGTTGGCTCGAGCTCGACATCGACCGGCCGGACCTCCCCTCTTTGCAGGCCTGGCACGAGCGTCTCGCAGAGCGACCTGCCTACCAGAAGACCGTCATGGTCTCGTTCCAGATGGAGGACCCGCCGCGCTCCGGTGCCTGACCTTACTCGAAGACGACCGTGCGGCCGTCGTCGACCAGGATACGATCTTCGAGGTGCCGGCGGACCGGGCGGGGCGGTGATGCACCGTTTAGAATACCGGGGGGATCTCTTCGTCGACCGCCACCCTCGGCGGAGATGGATCCAGGCCACCATCTGAGGAGAGCAAAGGGGATGGCGCAACCCCCTGATCCAACGGCCCGTCTCGACCGCGGGGAACTCCGCACGGTTCGTCTCCGTTTGCTCGGCTCTTTTCGGGTTTTCGTGGGCCCCGCACGGTCGAGGAAGGCGGCTGGCGATTGAAGAGGGCCGCAGGCCTGGTGAAGCTGCTCGCCCTCGCCCCGGATCACCGCTTGCACCGCGACCAGGTCATGGAAGCCCTGTGGTCCAACCAGGGCAGGCGGATGGCTTCCAACAGTTTCCGGCAGGCCCTCTACATCGCGCGCAGGACGCTGGACCCGGACGCCGCCGTTGCTTCCCGCTTGCTGGACTACCGGGAAGAACACCTAACGCTCTGTGCGCACCATCCGCTTTGGGTCGACGTCGAAGCATTCCAAGAGGCGGCTTCGACAGCCCGCAAGGAAAAGGAGCCCGCCGCCTACCGGGCGGCGATTGACCTGTACGCCGGCGACCTCCTGCCCGCCGACCGCTACGAGGAATGGGCGGAGGAGCGGCGCAGCGAACTGCGGAGAACTTTCCTCTCGCTGCTGGTCGAGCTGACCAGCCTTTGCGAAGGGCGCGGTGAGTACGAAGCGGCCGTCGAAGCCCTGGCGAGGACGGTTGCAAACGAGCCTGCGCACGAACACGCACACCTCGGCCTGATGCGCCTGTACGCGCGCGCTGGGAGGCCGGTGGAGGCTCTGAGTCAGTACGTGCGGCTTGAGGAGATCCTGACCCGGGTGCTCGGAACCCATCCCGAGACGGAAACTCGGCGGCTCCGCGACGATATCGCAGCAGGACGGTTCCCGCCGGATGAAGCCGATCCGGCAGTCGAGAACGGTCCCGAGAAGACGGCGTGGACCCCTCGCAACCACAACCTGCCCGCCGCCCGCACGAGCTTCGTGGGCCGGAGGCACGAGATGGTGGAGGTAAAGCGCGCCCTGGCCATGACGCGCCTCCTGACCCTGACGGGGACGGGCGGCTCGGGCAAGACGCGGCTGGCGCTCGAGGTGGCCAGGGATCTCGTCGGAGCCTACCCGGACGGGGTATGGCTGGTGGAGTTGGCTGGCCTCTCGGAAGGGACGCTGGTTCCGCCGGCCGTGGCCGGGGTACTGGGTGTCCAGGAACGGGCCGGCCAGCCGCTCACCGATACCATAGGCGAGGTTCTTCGAGGGAAGCGCATGCTGCTGGTGCTCGACAACTGCGAGCACCTCGTGGAGGAGGCGGCACGCCTGGTGGACACGCTGCTCGACTCGTGCCCGGACCTCCGGATACTCGCCACCAGCCGGGAAGCCCTGGGCGTGGCCGGCGAAATACGATGGACGGTGCCGGCCCTCTCCGTACCCGGCCCCGGGTCCTCCTCGGCGGTGGAGGATCTGGAAGGGTACGAGTCGGCGCGACTGTTCGCGGAGCGGGCTTCCGAGAGGCGCCCGGGCTTCGCCCTCCATTCCGGCAACGCAGTGGCCGTGGCCGAAATCTGCCGGAAGCTGGACGGTATTCCGCTGGCCATCGAGCTGTCCGCAGCAAGGACGGGCGCGCTGGCCGTCGAGGAGATCTCCGGGAGGCTCGCAGACTCGCTCGAGCTGCTCACGGACGGCGGCAGAACGCGGTCTCCGAGGCAACGGACGCTGAGAGGAGCCCTCGACTGGAGCTACGAGCTGCTGGGCGAAGAGGAGAGAAAGCTGTTCCGGCGGCTCTCGGTGTTCGCGGGAGGTTGGACGCTGGCGGCGGCCGAGGTCGTGGGGGCCGGGAACGACCTGGAGGAGAGCGCCGTCATAGAGTTGCTCTCGCAGCTTGTGGACAAGTCGCTCGTAAGGATAGAGCTGACCGGCGAAGCATTGCGGTATGGGTATCTGGAGCCCGTCCGACAGTACGCGGGAGAAAAGTTGGGGCAGAGCGGAGAGGCCGAGGTCGTTCGTCGCAAGCACGCCGCTTTCTTCCTGGCACTGGCCGAAGAAGCCGAGCCGAGGTTGCGGGGGCCCCAGGACAGGGAGTGGCTCGAACGCCTGGAGGAAGAGCACGACAACATGAGGGCTGCTCTCTCCTGGGTGCTGGAGAGAGGAGAGCTCGAGCTGGGCCCAATGCTTGCTGGAGCTCTGGGGATGTTCTGGTACGCACACGGACACCTCGGTGAGGGGAGGAGGTGGCTGGAGGAAACGCTGGTAAAGGACACGCGAGCATCGTTGGAAGCGAGAATTAGAGCCCTGGAGGCGCTGTTCTGGTTGGCCGTCGAACAGTGGGATTTCGATCGAGCGGAAGCGGTAGCCCAGGAGGCGATGGAGCTGAGCGCCGAAGTAGAGATCGGGAGTAGCCTTGCAGCCTCCTTACGAATAATGTTGGCAGTACCGGCGTGGGTTGGAGGAGATTACGAGCGGGGAAGGACCTACTAGAAGAGAGCCTCGCGATCAGCCGAGAGGCCGATGACAAGGTCATGATCACAGAAGCACTCGTCCAGCTGGGAGGCACGACGGCTGTCATGGGCGACATCGCGCGGGCGAATGAGATCTTCGAAGAGGGCATCGCCCTATGTAGAGAAGTGGGCTACACCTTCCAACTCACCTATTTCTTGCACAACCGGGGCTACCAGTCAACGCTAGAAGGCGATTATGAGCGGGGAATGGCGCTTAACGAGGAAGCCGTTGCGATATGCCGGGAGCACCGGTACAAGGCGTCCCTCAATCTCGCCCTAGACAACCTGGGTTGGGCTGCGCTGTTGCAACGCGACCACGAACGTGCCAGGACATACTACGAAGAAAGCCTCCTCGTGTGTAGAGATCTGGGCCACAAGATGATTGCCTCGAGGAGTCTTGAGGGACTGGCGTGCATTTCCGGAGCCCAAGGAGAAGGCTTAAGGGCGGCCAGGCTAATCGGGGCGGCCCAAGCGCTGTTCGAAGCGGTAGGAGCGGCAGCGTTCGAGCTTACGCCCGAAGAGGGGGCCTGGCGCGAACCTTACCGTGCCACCTCCCACTCGCAGCTGGGGGAGGCGGCGTGGGAAGAGGCGCTGGCGGAAGGCCGGGCGATGTCCATGGAGCAGGCCGTAAAATACGCCCTCTCAGAGGAGAAGCCAACCACGCCCCCATCTCCGGTGTCGGAGCAACCCTCGTCCGACGAACCGCCCAGCCTCACCCGCCGCGAGCGGGAGGTGGCGACCCTCGTTACGCACGGGCTAACCAACCGCCAGATCGCTCAAGAGCTCGTGCTGTCCAGGCACACGGTAGACAAGCACATCAAGAACATCCTCAAGAAACTCGCTCTCCACTCCCGCGAGCAAGTCGCCTCCCACCTTCGCGGCCAGTAGCCTTCCACCCCGAAAGATAACCCATTCCTAACCATTCCCGATAACGGCTGGTTAACGGCCACCGGTTACGCTGCGTGCATGAAGCCTCAATAGGCTTGAGAGCCCCACAAAGGAGATCCCTCGAATGCAGCATCGAGCGAGAGGTTCGCAGAGCGAGAGCCCGAGGACGAGGGTAGACGGAGCCACCAACGGCTCAGCGCCAACTAGCGTTATCGGCTCCTGGGTGAGGCAGGGTGGCCCTTGGGGTAGCTTCCCGGTCCAGAGACGCCACGAACTTCGGACGTACGGCGTTTTAGGAAGTTTGTCATCCGCAAGCAAGGCCCAAGTAACCGCAAAGATAGCTCATTTGAGTGATACGCTTGCCCCCCCCTACGGGAGTATGCTACGCATGTTGCTGATAAAGGTGCGCCGTGAGTCAAGCCTTCCTACACTACTCACCCCGCCCCACTTACAAGGAAGGAGGCTCTCCTATTGAGACGCACCATAGTGTCGTTGACCACCATGGCCCTAACCCTGTTGGTTGCAAGCGGGGTAGTACTGGCGGCGACGATCGGCTCCGCAGGAGCGCAAAGCTCGGTCGTCGGGCCTGGCGAGTCCATCCAGAAGGCTATAAACGCTGCCGATCCGGGCGACACTATCGTGGTCAGGGGAGTTCACCGAGAGGACGTGGTGATCCGCAAGAACGGGATAAAGCTGCGCGGAGACGACGCCACGCTCAAACCGCCCGCCAGGTGGGACTCGCCCTGCTCGAGGTTTTCTGGACCGACGGCTATTTGCGTCCTCGTCGGCTTGAACCTCCAAGCCGACGAGATCACCGGGCCGCGCGTGAGGGATGTGAGCGTTTCCGGCTTCACGATCCGGGGCTTCAATGACAAGGACACGTTCGTGATCTTCGCCCTCGCCGCTCGCAACACTACTGTTGTGGGAAACCGTCTCACAGGCAATGGCGCTTACGGGATCGTCGCTGACGGGAGCGTCAACAGCACTATCGCGAACAACCGTGTTATAGGCAGCCCCGAAACCGCCGAAGTAGGCATCTTGGTCGCGCTCAGTTCTCGCAACACCAAGATCGTGAACAACGTCGTCAGAGGCTATGACTTAGGGATCGAAGTTGGCGAGAACACGAATACCACTATCGCGGGGAATGATCTCAAAGGCAACAGGTTTGGCGTGATCCGTCGACGAAACGACCGGCACCAAGATCCTCTCCAACGACTTCACGGACAGCACCTTTATCGGCATCGCCGTCTTCGACTCGCCCGATACGAAGATCCTCTTCAACGTTGCGCGCCGTAACGAGGTCGACGGTATTTTCTTGGGAGGCCAGAGATCTAGGAATGCGAAGGTCGTCGGCAACACCATCTCGGGCAGCGCGTTTGGCATCTACGTCGGCGACGCCCACCGCGGCTCCTTCGCCGGAAACACGATCCGCAACAACTGCGCCGGCATGTTCCTCGAAGCCGACGAAGATGAATGGCCAAGCGACTTCGAGGTGAAAGGCAACACGGTCGAGGACAATACGCGCTCGTGTCGAGCCGGACAACAAATCGACAGGAATGTCTCGGGGATAGGAATCGCGCTTCTTGGCGCGAGGGACATGGAGGTTACGGGCAACCAGATCTCGGGCAACGTCCCCTCTGGCCCCACCCGTATCTCTGGCGGGGTCGTGGTCGCGGTGACTCCGTACTTCAAAGACGAGCCGAAGCCCAGGAACAACACCGTCACCGGCAACAACTTTGGCCGCAAAAAGCCGGACATCTTCTGGGACGGGACGGGCTCAGGCAACGTCTTACGACCCAACAACTGCAACACGAGCGTACCGGCCCGCCTGTGCGATTAGGATCCTGACCCCGACGGGGGCTCCGCCGTTACGGAGCCCCCGCTCTTTCGGACTCATGGCACGTCGAAAGGAGGAGCAGATGTACAGGAGAATCTCCGGTTGGTCCGTCATGCCGGTGCTGCTGGGTGGTACTCGCGGTCCTGGCGCTGGGCGCCTGCGGCAGCGGAGGCTCAACACAGGAGGAAGCCAAGGCTCGCCCCCTACCGGAGGACCCCAAAGCTCTACCCCCCGGTGAATACCGCTCGGAGGAGTTCAAGCCCTCGCTTCTCCTTCAGGGTCGGAAAGGGTTGGACGCCCGTGCCACTGGAGACCCCTGACAGACTGGCCATCGAAAGAGGGGGAGAGGAACCCCCCTTGTTGATCTTCAGGAACCTCCAGGAAGTCTACAACTACGACAAGTCGGGCACCACGCCAGAGGTGGTAAAGGCCCCCAAGGATATGGTCGGCTGGTTCCAGCATCACCCCTACCTCGACACCGAGAAACCGGAGCCCGCCACCGTAGGGGGAGTCAAGGGTGTGCAGCTCGACTACATCGTAAGCGAGGATTTCCCCTCCGAGGAGATAAACCTCTACAGGTACACCGATGGGTCTACGGGGACTTTTTCGAAAGGGAACAAGGGCCGAGCGATCATCCTGGAGGACGTGCAGGGTAAGACGGTAACCATCGGCCTCGGGTGTCTTGCTACCGAGTTCGATGACTACTTGCCCAAGGCGCAGAAGGTGCTAGATAGCGTGAAGTGGACGGGCTCGTAGGAGCGTTCATGGCCTATTCACCCGAGGTATCATCTCAGCCATAGGCCGATGCCGGGGCTGCAGTGTGGCTGGCGAACCTCGTGTTTCGCTACGCGGTAGCCGCCTCGGGCGCTGCGGGTTTGCAGGCTTACCCTAGAAGCTCGTCGCCGTCAGGCCGATCTCAGCGCGCTCCTGGATGCGCCTGGCAGTGCCTGTCTCCTTGGCACTCTCGGCGACCGCTTCCGCGACGGCGGGGACGACCCGTTCGTCGAAGACGGAGGGGATGATGTAGTCCTCCGAGAGGTCTTCACCCGGGATCACGCCGGCTATCGCCTCGGCGGCGGAGAGCTTCATCTGCTCGTCTATCTCGCGGGCCCTGACATCGAGGGCGCCCCTGAAGATGCCGGGGAAGCAGAGGACGTTATTGATCTGGTTCGGGTAGTCGCTGCGTCCCGTGGCGATGATCCTCGCCTTCCCCAGCGCGACCTCGGGCCTTATCTCAGGGTCGGGGTTGGCCATGGCGAAGATGATCGGGTCAGGGTTCATGCTCTCGACGTGCTCGATGGTGAGGACGTCGGGCACGGAGAGCCCGAGGAAGAGGTCGGCCCCCGAGACGGCGTCCGAGAGGTCGCCGGTCCTTCCCTCGGGGTTGGTGTTCTCGGCGAACCACCGCTTGGACTCGTTGAGGTCCTCGCGCCCCTCGTGGACGATGCCCTTCGAGTCGCAGCCGACGATGTTCTTCGCGCCCGCCGCCATGATGATCTTGGCGCACGCCACCCCCGAGGCACCGACGCCGTTTACGACTATGCGGAGGCCCTCCACCTCCTTGCCCACGATCTTGAGGGAGTTGATCAGGGCCGCAAGCACAACGACGGCCGTACCATGCTGGTCGTCGTGGAAGACGGGGATGTCCAGATCCTTTTTCAGGCGCTCTTCGACCTCGAAGCACCGCGGGGCCGAGATGTCCTCGAGATTTATGCCGCCGAACGCGGGGGCCAGGTTCTTGACGGTCTCGACTATAGCGTCCGTATCCTTGGTGTCGAGGCAGATCGGGAACGCGTCGACGTTCGCGAACTGCTTGAAGAGCGCCGCCTTGCCCTCCATCACGGGCATCGCGGCCCGCGGCCCTATGTCACCAAGGCCGAGCACGGCCGTGCCGTCAGAGACGACAGCGACCGTATTGCGCTTGATGGTAAGGTTGAAAGCCCTCTCAGGGTCACTCGCTATCGCCCTGCAGACACGCGCTACACCCGGCGTATAGACCATAGACAGATCGTCGCGCGTGCGGATCTGGAGCTTGGAGCGGACTTCGATCTTACCCCCGAGGTGCATGAGGAACGTCCTGTCCGAGACGTTGATGACCTTGACCTGGGGCAGGTCCTCGACGACCTTGACTACCTGCTGACCATGCTCCGAATCACGGGCGTTGACGGTTATGTCGCGGACGGTCCTGTCCTGACGCATCCGCACGATATCGACAGCGCCGACGAGCCCATCCGCCTCCCCTACGACCGTCAGAATCCTCCCAAGCGCTCCCGCCTCGTGCGGAAACTCGACCCTCAATGTCAGGCTGTAGCTCGCACTGGGTATCGATTCCATCTTCGTAACCCCTCTCCCTCGTTGGCCCGCCCCACGCGTGGCATGATAACGTGATTGTATTGCACCCGCCAACCACGGTAAATGGCGATTAGCACTTCAGCATGTCAGCACGCTCAGGCCTTGCGGCCTTCGCTTCTCAGCACGGCGGCTGCGCCGCCTTGTCAGCAAGAGCTCGCACACGCTACAAGCTGAAATGCTGACAAGCGCCCGTCAGGGCGCGTGCTGAAGTGCTGACTAGCTTAAATAGGCAGAAATCCAGGATCTTCGGGAAGATCGGTTCCCGGAAGGGCGTCGCGCCTGGCGAGGAACCATCTTCCCGTTTCGGTGAGGGGGCCAGCCTCCCCTGCGGCCTGTTCGAGGCCGGCCCGCAGCTCGTGCAACAGCGGCGGTCGCTCGCCGTATGAAACCATCTCCAGCTCGGCGGCGACGGCGGCATCGACGAACTCACCCCAGAGCCGCGATGCTGGTGCATCGAATTCAGGCGGTGTGGCGAATGCGCGTTTGATCTCTTCCGGGAGCGGAGCGGAGGCCAGCATCTCGACGCGCCCGGAATCGACGCCACCGGCCCGTTCCTCCAGGTAGCGGCGGGCGGCGAAGAGCAGTAGCCGTGAGGGGATGGTGCGCTTGTTCCAGGAGGCGGCGACCACCTCCCAGTCTATAAAAGATCCAGCATAGAGCCTCTGTAAGTCCATAGAGCTATTCTAGATCAGCATGTCAGCATTTCAGCACGCTCAGGCACTTGCGGACTTGCCGTTAGTCAGCTTTCTCCGCAGCCGAAGCGGACTCTCAATGAGTACGTGCTCCTCTAGGTTCTCTCGGGCGCATGAGCGTTTCGCCACACCACGCACAGCTGACATGCTGACAAGTGAGGGCGAAGCCCGAGCATGCTGAAGTGCTGACATGCGCGGGTTTTGGAAGGGTTACCCTTCCAAAACCCGCTAAAAGTCGCTCGGAGATCCGTCTTCGAGGAGGTACAACTCGCCCGTGTCGGCTTCGGGGAACTCGAGGTCCAGGTCCCCGGCTGTAGCCGTGGCCATGTAACCGGACCAGATGTCCATTGGTAGGGTTTCTCCGTTCGGCTCCTGTAAGCCGTGGACGCCGACGAGGGTGCGTTGGCCTTCCGCATAACCGACCCACACGGAGGTGCAAAGACGGGGTGTGTAGCCGACGTACCAGGCGTCGGCGAAGTTGTCCGTGGTACCCGTCTTGCCCGCTGAGGGATGTCCGATCTCCTCGTCGAGGTCGTGGAACATCGACGCCGTCCCGTCCTTCACGACGCCCCTGAGGACCTGGGTCGCAATCGCCGCCTCGTTGCCCGTGAGCACGCGCCGACCGCTGATCTGATGGTCGTAGACCGTCTCGACCTCGCCGTAGCTATTCCGGTCGATACTCTCGATGGAGTAAGGCTCGCGATGGATGCCGCCGCCGGCGAAGGTCGAGTAGGCAGAGGCCATGTCGAGCGGACTGACACCCGAACCCAGGCCGCCTATCGCGGTCGACGGGTAGGGGTCGACGGGCGTGGTGATGCCAAGGTCTTCGGCGGTTTCGACGACGTTGTCCAATCCAACGTCGGCGGCGAGCTGCACGAAGACCGTGTTGTCCGACTCCGCCATAGCGTCGGACACGGAGATCTCTCCCCGCTCTACGTAGTCGTAGTTGTGTATCTCGTAGTACTCCTCCTCGAAGTCGAAGGCCAGAGCGTGGGAAATGTAGGTGCTCTCCGGGGATATGTCTTGCTTGAGGGCGGCGGCGAGCACGATGGGCTTGAAAGAGCTGCCAGGTTGACGTCTGGCGTCGAGCGCGAGGTTGAAGTCCCCCTCCCGTCCCGCCAGGGCTCTTATGGCGCCGCTCTGAGGCTCTATAGTCACGACGGCGGCAGAAGGGTCGGTCGACTCGAAGAGTACGTCATCCGAGGTCTCGACGGCCGCGTTCTGGAAGTCTGGATCCATCGTCGTGTGAATTCTCAATCCCCCGAGTTGTAGGGCCCGAGACCCGAGTCTCTCCTCCACCTCCCGCCCTACCTTCTCGAGGAAAGGCGTGTAAGCCGGGTCTTCGGGCGGCGGATCGGGGGCGAACTCCAGTGGCGCAGCCTCGGCCTCCTCGCGCTCCTGGGAGGAGATCATACCCTGTTCCTGCATAAGCATTAGCACCCTGTCGCGGCGCTCGCGGACCGGCTCCACGATAAGGTCACCCTCCCAGGTCGCGTAGGCCGAAGGGGCGTGGAGCAAACCAGCGAGCATCGCCGCCTGCGAGAGGTCGAGATCTCGGGCGCTCTTTCCGAAGTAGCGCTGCGCCGCCTCCTCAGCGCCGTAGGCGCCGTCACCGAAGTACACGGTGTTCAAGTAGGCGGTCAGGACCTCGTTCTTGGTGTGCTTGCGCTCGTAGGTGAACGCGAGCGCGGACTGGACGAAGCGTCTGCGAAAAGTGATGTCGAGGCGCTGGTCTTCGGGAACGTAGAGGTTCTTCATGAGTTGCTCCGTGATCGTCGAGCCGCCCTCCTGTACCTCCCAGGATCTCAGGTCCGTCCAGGCCGCTCGGGCGAGCCCCTCGAAGTCGACACCGAAGTGGCCGTAGAAGCGCCGGTCCTCGACGGCGATGACGGCTTCGGGGAGATGCTCCCCGAGACCTCCGAAGCCAACGGTCTCGCGGCTCTCGGTGACGGGGATCGCCCCTATCCTGTTACCATCCACGTCGTAGACGTAGGAGTTCTCGGCAAGCGCTGGGTAGGTCCGGTCGAGGTCGTCCTCGTACTCCCTAACGACGAAGAGATAGAGGCAGGAGATAATCACGGCGGCGGACATACCGAGGATCAGAGCGAGGTTGAATAGGGCACGTAGTCCTCTGCGTGCCGAGCGCCCGAGCAGGCGCCCCTTCCTCTTCTTTTTGCTGGTTTCGAAGAAGTTGTTCACTGCCCTCCGGCCCTAGTCTACCCCAATCGGGTCAGGTCGGTCGATGCGAGCCAGACCGGAAAGCACGCGGTCACGCAGATGGTAGGATGCGTGCATGCCGGAGTTGAGGTGCACGGTCAGGCGCGTCGGCGACTACGAGAGCCGTACGGAGGAGTACGAGATGGCCTACGCGGTAGGGCAGGCGACCCCGCGCGGATTGCGGATCAAGTACCAGGCCGCGCGGGCTTACGAGATAAACGCCGCAATCGACGCCGCGGTTGAGGTGGCCAGGGAAGCCATGGCCGAGGCTGATCCCGACCTCAGGGGTCCCACAGACGAAGCCCTCTCCAAGTTCTCCTGGCGTGCGATCCAATCCGCCAAGTACGAACAGGGCGAGGCAAGATCTTCCAGCCTCGAATACTAGATCAGCATGTCAGCACGCTTCGGCCTGCGGCCTCCGCTTGTCGGCCAGTCAGCTTGTCAGCTCCTTGTTTTCGCTTGTGGCCGAGATCAGGTCTCGGAGCATGACCCTCCCCTCGTAGAGCGCTGTGCCGACCACCACGCCGGTGACACCGGGCGTTCTGGAAAGCATGGCCACGTCCTCGGTCCCGCGTACTCCGCCGCTGGCGACGGTGGGGATTATCTTCGCGACCGCTGCGGTCCCTTCGAGGGCAGCCCCTGCGTCCATGCCGTCGCGGGCGACATCGGTGTAGAGGACGGAGGAGACCCCGTCGGCGGCCAACTCCTCGGAGAGGTCAAGGACGGAGACCCCGCTCGACCTCAGCCAGCCGTGCGTCGCGACGACCCCTTCACGCGCGTCGACTGCCACGACGAGCGAAGCACCAGCCTCATCGACCGCCCTCAGCCGCAGGTCCCTGTCCTCGACGGCCGCTGTCCCCATTACGACCCGCCGGGCGCCGGTCCCCCGCACGGCACGCAGGTCTTCGATGGAGCGGACACCACCCCCAACCTGGAGCGGGACGCCGACCGCCCTCGCGATACGGCGGATGAGCTCGAGTTGTACGGGCCTGCCATCTTCGGCGCCGTCGAGGTCGACGACGTGGATCGCCCGAGCCCCCTGCCGCTCCCACTCGCGGGCACGCTCGACGGGGTCGGCATCATACTCCTTGGCCCGCCCGAAGTCCCCCTGCTTGAGGCGCACGCACCGCCCGCCGCGCAGGTCGATAGCAGGATAGACGGCAAAGTCACTCAAGCTGACTTCGCCCAGGCCAGGAAATTCTCGTACAGCTTCAGGCCTGCCCTGCTGCTCTTCTCCGGATGGAACTGGACGGCGACGAGGTTCTCCCTTCCTGCCGCTGAACAGAAGCGTGACCCGTAATCCGTCTGGCCGATGAGGTCCCCTGAATGCTCCGGCACGGGGTAGTAGGAGTGGACGAAGTAGAACGCCTCACCGTCGAGGCCATGAAGGACAGGGTGATCGCGCACCACAGAGAGCTCGTTCCACCCGATGTGCGGTACTTTGAGGTCGCAGGCCGCAAAGCGCACCACCTCTCCCGGCATAAGCCCGAGTCCCTCCACCCCTGGCGACTCCTCGGATGCCTCGAAGATGACCTGCAGCGCGACGCAGACCCCGAGAAAGGGTTTGCCTGACACGAACGCCTCTCCGCACGCCTCATCCATCCCGCGCTCCCGCAACTTTCTCATGCAGTCGCCGAAAGCCCCCACGCCAGGAAGCACGACCGCGTCTGCGAAAGCTACCCGGTCGGGATCCTGTGTAAGCTCCACACCGGCACCAACTTTCGCCAGCGCCCGCGTGACGGAGAGCGTGTTCCCCGCATCATAGTCGACGATCGCGACGTCTAAGCCAGTCAGCACGGCGCTTCGCGCCTTGTCAGCACGCTACGCCCTTCGGGCTCGCTTGTCAGCATTTCAGCTACTCCCATTCCGGTTCCACCTGCCGCGCACGACGAACCATCGCTTAGGGAAGTGAAATTCTACGCTCATGGCGACGATCCAAGACGACTTGCTGAAGTGCTGACAAGGCGGCGCAGCGCCGTGCTGACAATGCTGACAAGCCGGCGAAGGGCGTAGCGTGCTGACCTGCTCAATCGATTACCCCCTTCGTAGAAGCGCTGCCACTACTTCTCGGCGAGACGGCGACCCTTAGCGCGACGGCCAGGGCCTTGACGCCGGACTCGACCTTGTGGTGGGCGTTCTCGCCGTAGTGGCAGTTGAGGTGGAGGGTGAAGTGACCGTACTGGGTAAAGGCGCGCAGGAACTCAGGGAAAAGCTCTACGTCGAAGGTCCCGATCTTCTCTGGCATCGGTCCAAGGTTGCAGGTCAGGTGCGAACGCCCGCCGAGGTCAACAACAACCGTACTGAGTGCCTCGATAAGCGGCGTGCTCGCGTCGGCGAAGCGCATGATGCCCGCCTGTCTCCGATCGCCTCATCGAAGGCGCGCCCGAGCACGAGCCCAGTGTCCTCGACTGTGTGGTGGTCATCCACCCATGTGTCGCCTTCGGCTTCGACGGCGAGGTCCATGCCGGAGTGGTGGGCTAGCAGGTGGAGGACGTGGTCGAAGAACCCGACGCCCGTAGAGACGTCGGCCTTGCCCTCGCCGTCGAGGTCCAGACGCACCCGCACGGACGTCTCGCCTGTCTTCCGCTCCGCTTTGCCGATCCGTGCCATCCTCCTCCGTCCACATTCTATCAGTTCTTTCGCCGCCACCGCCACGCTTTCGGCGTGGTTTTCGAGCCCTTCGAGACGGGCAAGCCGTTCGACATGGGGGGCGAGGTCTTCGAGGGCTTCCTGGGTGAAGTGCATGTAGTTGGTGTGCGTGACGAAGTCGTTGACGCTTCGGGGCGAGGCCCAGGCCGCGGTTCCGTCGGTGGGCAGGACGTGGGAAGGTCCGGCGGCGTAGTCGCTGAGCGCGATGGGGCTGAAGTCACCGACGCCGACCATACCGACGCTCCCGAAGGTCGTTCATCACAGCCTCCCAGTCCTCAGAGATGACGTGCGCGTGCTCCGGAGCATAGTGGTTGGAGATCTCGGCCGCCTGCGCCAGATCTCGACCCGGACCAGGGAAATGTGCTCCGCGGGCTCGCCGGAGAGGAGCGGCTCCACGGCCTCGACCAGCTCCTCGCTAGGGGAAAGGAGGACGGAAGAAGCTCCGGAGAGATGCTCGGCCTGTGCCATGAGGTCGCTGGCGACTCGCTCGGGGAAGGCGCTCGAGTCCGCGATGACGACCACGTCGCTCGGCCCCTGCGGGGCATCTATGCCCACGACCCCGAAGACCTCTAACTTGGCCGCTATGACGTAGTCGTTGCCGGGGCCAACGATCTTGTTGACCGGAGCGATGCTCTCGGTACCGAAGGCCATCGCGCCCATCGCCTGTGTCCCGCCGGCGGCATGGACCTCCTCAAGCCCCAGAAGCCCCGCCACGGCGAGCACCCATTCGTTCACTTTCCCGTCGAGGCCGGGAGGGACGCAGACCCAGATCTCCCGAACACCCGCCACCTGGCCGGGACGGCCGACATGAACAACGAGCTCGGATACGCTCCATGCCCGCCTGGAACGTAGATACCGACCCGCCTCAGAGGCCGTATCCTCTGCCCCACCGTCGCCCCGCCCCGGCTCGTCTCCCACGAGCGGCCCAACTCCCGTTTGTGGAAGTAACGCACATTTTCGATGGCTACCCTGAAGCTTTCCTCGATCTCCGCCGGGAGCGCCTCTCGGCCCGCTCGATCTCCTCCGGCGGGACCCTCATCGGCTCGGGGCCTCACGCCGTTGAAGCGTTTGGTGTACTCAAGGACGGCTTCATCGCCCCGCTCGCGCACGTCCTCGACGATCCGGCGCGCTGCGTCCGGACCTCCTCAGAGAAGAAAGCCGCCGGGACGGCGCAGTCCGCCGATGACCTCGCGGGGGTCCCTCTCTCTCGCGTCTAGCTTTCTAACCAACGGGCTCTCCGCTCCCTTGCATCGCGTCGGCCAGGGCGACGACCTCACGGTGGCGCAGGCGGTAGGCGCCGCGGTTGGAGATCAGGCGGGCCGTCGAGCTGGAGATCTC
Source organism: uncultured Rubrobacteraceae bacterium (assembly GCA_963808845.1). Lineage (GTDB taxonomy): Bacteria > Actinomycetota > Rubrobacteria > Rubrobacterales > Rubrobacteraceae > Rubrobacter_D. The sequence continues at coordinate 58,328 of CAWEHD010000024.1, read as the reverse complement.
ATCGAGCACCACGAGCTCGTTCTCGCGCAGCGTCGTGCCCGTCGCGGTGAGGTCTACGATGCACTCCGCGAGGCCGACGAGGGGCGCGAGTTCAATGGAGCCGTGCAGCTCTATGACCTCAGCCTGGCGGCCCATACGCTCGAAGTAGCGCCTGGCGGTGTCGGGAAACTTGGTCGCGACCCTGACGACCTCGGCGTGGCGGATGGCCCGCCGCACGTCTTCGGCCCTGCCTTCTGGAGCGGCCAGGATCATGCGGCACCTCCCCGTCCCGAGATCCTTTAGCTCGACCACGTTGGAGCGGCTGCTCATCGAGCACGTCCTTGCCGACGATACCGATATCGGCCGCCCCGTACTCGACGAAGACGGGCACGTCGGAGGGCCGGCTGACGATAAACTCGGTACCTCCGGCCCTGTAGACGAGCCTTCGCCCGTTCTCACGAACGACGCCTGCGGGTAGCCCAGCCCCTTCGAGCGCCACGAGCGCGTCAGCGAAGATGGCACCCTTTGGCACGGCGACCCGCAGTCCGCTCATGGGAGCACCGTCCTCGCGGCGGACTCGGTAGGCCATGAAAACGAACTCTCCGGGGGGTTCGGCGGTGGCGAGCTTGACGCCTCCCGCGGCCGGGTAGGAGATCCAGGCCGCCTCCACGCTCCTGGCGTATTCCACCGCGGCCTCCGGCGGAAGGTCCTCTGAAAGATGCAACACGGGCACGCCGTCCTCCGCATCCCGGCCGCAGCCTCGATGCCGCCAACGTCTCCGCCGACGAGGACGAGGAGGGGCTGCTGGCCTTCCTCTGGTAGCACGGAGAGCAGTCTCTCCAGGTAGATGGCGAAGCCGGTCGCCGGCAGCTCCTTCCCGAAACGCCTGAGAAGATTGTCGTAGCGCCCGCCGTTGGCAACGGTGAACCCAAGGCCTGCGGCGTACGCCTCGTAGACCGCGCCCGTGTAGTAGTCGTGGCGCCCTGATAGACCGAAGTCGAGGATGACCGCCCCGAGCGCCCCGTGCGCCTCGAGGTGACGCAGTATCTCCCGCAGGTTCTCGAGGGCCTCCCTGGCCCCTTCGCCCACCGCGAAACGCCCCGCCTCCTCGATGATGGACTCATCCTTCGCAGGACCGACGATGCGCGGTATGCCGCGGACGCCGGCGGCGGCGTCGGCCGGCAGCCCCCTGGCTATGTCATCGACGGCAACTAGGTCCTTCGCGGCCAGGGCACTGGTTACGGCCGTTGCGGCTTCGGGGGCGGCGTGCCGCAGATAACCCGCGTAGAAGCCCGACTGGCCGAGGACGACGGCGAAGTCCGCAGGAGAGCTGAGGCCGAGGCTCTGCAGTACGTCGACGAGGAGGGCGATGGTGGAGGCGTCCTCCCTGGGACTTGCGGAGCCCGACGACCTCGACGCCGGCCTGGTAGAGCTCCGCGCTCTGCCCGCGGCCCACGCTCGCTCGGCGGTATGCCGGGAGGACGTAGGAGATCTTGTGCGGCGGCGGGGCTGCCCGCGAGGCGCTGGGCGACGAGGCGGGCTATCGGGGTCGTCATCTCGGGCCTCAAGAGGAGCATCTGGTTGTCCTGGTCGAAGAGCTTGTAGGAAGCGTCACGGAGGCCGTGCTCTTCGATCACCTCAGAGTACTCCAGCGCTGGTCGTAACGACCTCCCTGAACCCGAACAGCCTGAAGCGGGCCCTGATCTCAGCCTGCACGTCGAGCAAACGCGTCGACTCTGGCGGCAACACATCGCGCGTGCCCGGCGTGGTAGCAAACTTCCTCGGCGTCTCCCGGTCCATAAGAGAGGCTATCTTAACCGATGGACCAGGATTTGAACGAAGCACCACGTTAGCGGTTAGACTGCAGCGCGAGGGATGATAAGGGTAATCCGATCTCCACGGGGGGTACGCGCATGCTAGAGGTCTGGGGCAGGAAGAACTCGTTCAACGTACAGAAGGTGCTGTGGTGCTGCGAAGAACTCGGAGTTCCGTACCAGCGCCACGACGCTGGAGGCTGTTCGGAGGTACCAACGAAGAGGAGTACCTTGCCCTCAACCCGACCGGCCTCGTGCCGACGATAACCGACGGAGATTTCACCCTCTGGGAGTCGAACACGATCGTGCGCTACCTATCGGCCAAACACGGTGCCGGCAGCCTCTGGCCCGAGGACCCCGGGGAGCGGGCGCTCGCGGACAAGTGGATGGACTACCAGCTGGGTACTCTCTTCCCAGCCTTCAAAGACGCCCTCATCGGCCTGGTGCGCACGGCTCCGGAGCAGCGAGATCCGGAGAAGATACAAGCTTCCGCCCGCAGAACGGCCGAGGTCCTGGTCGCCCTGGACGCGCACCTGGAAGACAACGAGTACGCTGCGGGAACTTCCCTGACCATGGGAGACATCGCCCTCGGATCGCTCGTCTACCGTTGGCTCGAGCTGGACATAGAGAGGCCCGACCTGCCCGCGCTCCGGGCCTGGCACGGGCGACTCTCAGACCGGCCCGCTTACCAGAAAACCGTCATGGTCTCCTTCGTAAAAGAGGACCCGCCAGACTCAGACGCCTGATCCTACTCGAATACCGCGGTACGAATGCCGTCGACCAGTATCCTGTCTTCCAGGTGCCACCGGACGGCCCGGGCGAAAACCCCGCGCTCCACCTCGCGTCCCAGGCGGACCAGGTCATCCCCTGTGGGTGACGTCGGCCACATCTTGGATACTAGGCTGGCATCCGGTTGCTCGTTGACGTGGTAGGCGGTCGTCCCGATCACCTTAGCGTCCTGCTCGTAGATGGCCGGTACGGTTAGCGTTCGGGGTCCATGAGGCCGATCTCGACGGCGCGGGCGGCGGCCTGCATGCGGTCGGAGACTTCCAGTTTGGTGATTATGTGCTGGACGTGGTTCTTGACGGTGCTGACGCTGAAGTTGAGCTCGCGTGCGATCTCGCGGTTGGCATGTCCCCGTGGCAGCAGGCGCAGGACCTCGACCTCGCGGGGCGTCAGCGAGCGCAGGGTCCGCTCCGCCTCCTTGCGCCCTGTGATGTCCTCAACCACGGAGATGAAATAGGAAGGCTCGCCGGCGGTGTCGCGCACCAAAGATACCGTCAGGCTCGCCCAGACAAGAGTGAAGTCCTTCCGCACGTAACGTTTCTCGGTCGTGTAGGTGTCTATCTCTCTGGAGAGCATCCGGCGGCGGTGTTCGAGATCGTTCCGCAGATCGTCCGTGCGGGTTATGTTCTGGAAGGTCTTCTGCAGCCTGCCCGCCAGGCGCTGAGAGATGAGGCGGGCTATGGGGGTGGTCATCTCCGGCCTGAGGAGGAGCATCTGATTGTCCTGGTCGAAGAGCTTGTAGGAGACGTCCCTGAGGCCGTGCTCCTCGATCACCTCAGAGTACTCGAGAGCGGGCGTGAGGACCTCCCTGAACCCGAACAGTCTGAACCGCTCCCTGATCCTGCCCTGGACCTCGAGCAACCGTGTGGACTCGGGCGGCAGCACGTCGCGCGTGCCCGGCGTGGTGGCGAACTTCCTGGGCGTCTCACGATCCATAAGAGAGGCTATCTTAACCGATGGGCGAAGCATTGACGGCCCCATCATCTAATGGCGCGGCCGGGAGGGATACTACTCTCCTCCCGGCCGGACATGCTCGAGGCCTGCGCGCAGACGCGTCGGCCACGTCAAGTCAGCCGAGGGCGACTAGGTTGCCAGAACTACCGCCCGTTCTCGGCTGCCCGGCAACTACCCGCAGCACAGGTCTTTAGCGCCAGCAGGCGCTTTGCCAGTGTGGCGGGTGGGGATTTGGGGTTGTAAGAGTTGCGGAGCTCGTGTGGGTCTCGCCCTAGGTAGTACCGCTCTTTCTTGCCGTCCGCGTACCTTACGTACTTGCGCCCGCTGCTAGTGTGGATGCCAGAATAGGGAGGGGTAGAACCACCCGTCGTTCGGTCGGCTTCGAGTAAGACGGCACTCCTCCAGGCGGTGGCCTTACCCTCGAGCACAGGCTGTAGGGATCGCCCATCCGCGTAGCCTGGCGTCCGCGCGTCTCCCAGGTCCGTGAAGGTTGGCAGGTAATCGGTGTTGAGGGCCAGCTTGTGCGGGGTCGATCCCGCTCCCACGCCGGGACCACGCACGAGGAGCGGCACGTGGACGCTCTCCTCGTAGGGACGTCCCTTCCCTCCAGGTATGCGATGTTCTCCTATTTGGAAGCCGTTGTCCGAAGTGAAGAAGATGTAGGTGCTGGAGAGCACACCCTTGTTATTCAGCTCGCCCACAACCCCCGCCACAAGATCATCCAGCGCCTGCAGAGTTTCGGCCCGCTTTTCGGCGCGGTTGTCTATTTTCGCCTTTTTGGCATCGCTTAGGATCGGCAGCCCTCGTATCCAGGTAGGCTTGTCGGAGACGTCCCGCTCGTTAAAGGAGGGCGGGCGTAGGGCCTCGAGTCCGTCAAACTTATGCCTGTCGCGCGGAGCGGGTACATAAGGCTTGTGCGGGGCCTTAGGCGCGATGTAGGCGAAGAATGGCTTGCCCTTCTTCGCGGATGCGCGGATGAAGGTCTTGGCGCGGTTGGCTATCACATCCGTTTCGTAGTCGGGTCTACGCGAGCCAAAACGACGCACTTTGCCATCGTCATTGATCTTGTAGTTGAAGTAATGGGCGCCGTCGGTGTGCACGAACCATCTGTCCCAGCCCGGCGGATTGTTCGTGGTGCCGGTGTATCCGTTGAGGTACTTTCCGATGAGGGCGGTTCTGTAACCTGCGGCATCGAGACGCGTGGCCACGTTGTCTCGCTCGAGGCCGTTGTTCCGGTACGCTAGCCAGCCGCCGCGTGGACCACGAATGTTCCACACCCCGGTGTTGTGGGCGTACTGGCCCCTAAATGTGGTAGCCCTAGAGGGGCAGCACAGAGGATTGGAGACGTAGGCGTTCCGGAAGCTCATGCCCCTGTCCTTCAGCACGGAGCGGGTTTTCGGCATGTACTTCAGGTCGTCTTTACGCATATCGTCGGCCAGAATGAAGACGATATTGGGCTTGGTGGTAGCTCCCCTGGCTTCGCGAGAGGCACTGCCCCAGACGCCCGACAGGAGCAGTACGGCTAAGGCCACCGTAACCGACAACACGACGGTCCTTCTCATGTCGAACACCCTTTCTTGGCGAGACGGAAGGGAGAATGGTGATCGGACCCCCGCCCCGGATACAGCTACGTGGGCAGCATAACATGTATGCGGGCAAGGGCTTATCCCCAGAGAGCGTATTTTGGGATCTTTGCTGGATCAACAGGGCCAGGGTTGGTGATCTACGGTTCGGCGTACTTGTCAGCCAGCAACTCGCCCAGGTCCGCGAATCGACGGCCGGATCTCTCGTAGTAGTCGATGATCTGCGGCAACGCGTTCGCAGTTTGCCTGTGGGTGTCGTGCAAAAGTAGCACCTGGTCCCTCTTCCCCTTTCGCCCTGTCTCGTCCGCGCGTACGATGCCTCGCACCACGCTCTCGGGACGGCTAATGAGCCGGTAGTCCCTCGGATCGGCCGTCCAAAGTATGGGGAAGAGCTCCTGGTCACGGACGACCTTCCTGAATACCGGCAGCGCGTCCGAGCCGCCCAAATAGGGGTTACCGTAAGGCGGCCGCATCAGCACCATCGGATAGTGGTATCCAAGGGCGTCGTCCACAGCCTCCTGGGTGCGCCGCAGCTCGAGCCGCATTCGCTTCTGACTCAGGTCGGACATGTCAGCGTGGTTGTAGGTGTGGTTTCCGATGGTGTGGCCCTCCTTCACGATCCGTCGCAACACGCCGGGTCTCTTCTTGACCTGGCGCCCGAGCACGAAGAAGGTTGCCTTCAGGTCGTGCTCCCGCAGCGAGTCGAGGATCCGCGGGGTGATACGCGCATCAGGACCATCGTCGAAGGTCAGGGCGATCCTGCGCCCCCAGGTCCCGGTCTTGCCGTGGGTCGCCAGATCGGGCCAGGGATCCTTGGCTATCGCAGCGTGCCAGACCCGCTCCATGTCGGGCTGTCGCGGGTCGGCGGGCCCGGGAAGGGATTCCGCTACCGGCAATGCGGCCCGTGGATATGCCCTTTCGGAGAGGCCGAAGAGCGGCGCCAAGAAGGAAAAAAGTACCACGATGAAGAAGAGCGCGAGGACGAACGAGATTCGCCTAACCATAAAGCGACGACGGCGGGCACGCCGCAAAGCTCCGGAGGCTGCAGGCCGCCTTTTGCCACTTGCCCTGTACACCCTTGTCGCCATGTACGAGTATGTTAGCTGTTCGTCGGAGTGGACGCGAGACGCGCCCAGACCGAGATTGTAGCCTACGACCCTCCGGCTAGCGCCGAATCTGAGTAACGGGCGGGTCGTAGAAGATATCGAGGAGCCAGTCGGCGGCGATCCTGGCCCGGCTCTCTGGGCTCTCCAGCTTGTAGAGGTACGTCAGGCGCCAGAACAGGGCGGCTATGTGGCCACTGAACTTGACGCCCATGACCTCGTTGACGGCGAACTCGCTCCCGAGCTCGACGAGCTGCCCGAGCGACTTGTAGCGGAAGGGCCCTGGCTCCTCGCCGTCGATCACGGCGAGGATGTTCCTGGCGACGGCCTCACCCTCTTGCACGGCTGCCTGGGCGTTGGGTGGTACCGGATCGCCATCTTCGTTCACGGTCGCCGCGCAGTCGCCGATCCCCCACACGTTGTCGTGGCCCACGACCCGCATAAAGCGGTCCACCGTAAGCCCTTTGCGCTCGTCGTGAGGGAGGTCGATCTCGTCGAGCTTGACGCTCGCCCTGGCGCCCGCCGTCCAGATGACGTTCTCGACCATGATCTCGCGCCCGTCGCCGAGGATCACCCTGTCAGCCGTGACCTTCTTCGCCTTGACGTTGTTGATCACCTCTATCTGAAGGTCGGCCAGCTTTTTGCGCGCGACCCTCCTCAGGGCGGGGTCAAGCTCCTTGAGGATCTCCTTGTTGGCGTCGACGAGGATTATCTTGACGCGATTCGGATTGATATTGGGATAGTCAGGCACGAGGAGGTCCCTTACGAGGCTGTGCAGTTCGGAGGCCACCTCGACCCCTGTCGCCCCGCCGCCGATAACCATGAAGGTCAGCCTGGAGTCGGCGATCTCGCCCCCGGCCAGCGTCGCCTCCTCGTAGCGTTCGATAACCCTGTCGACTATCGCCTCACCGGCGCCGATCCCCCTTATGCTGATGCAGTGCTCCTCCACGCCTGGTATGCCGAAATATGCCGGCTCGGCCCCCAACGAAAGCACCAGGTGCTCATAAGGGAACTCCCTTCCGCCAGCCACCACGCACCGCCTCGCGAGGTCGACGCTGTCTAGAGGAGCCCGCCTGAAGCTGGCACCGAGTCGGATCAGGGTCCGCCTGAGCGGCTGCGCGACGTTCTGGGTCGCCACGTCGCCGCCGATGACGCTGGCCAGCATCGGCCAGTAGGTAAAGTAGTTCTCCCGTGAGATGAGCATAACTCCGACGTCATCGCGGTCCCTGGCGAGCTTACAGAGAGTCTGGGCCGCCTTGTAGCCGGCGAACCCGCCGCCAACGATGAGCACTTTGTTTGGGAAGTCTTTGTAGGGTGACCTCTCCCAGGGCTCGTACCTCCGTCGCGCCCCTGAGAACAAGATCCGTCGCAAGACCTCGATACCAACCGCCCCGCCACCCGCGGCGAGCGCCCCCTTGAGCAAACCGTTCATCGCGCCCTCCCCATTCTCTGAGATTCGTTACCCATGCACTCTGATATACCCATCCCCCCGATGCTATACGCCGGAACGGGCTAATTGGCGATGCTAGTATGGTGCGCGTGATCACCGACCGACCGGACGACAGCCTTCAGTTACTCAAAGTACGCCTGGCGACGATTAGCGACCTCTACTCTGCTGCCTCGGTACTGGCGTGGGACAGGCAGACGTACATGCCTGAGGGCGGCGTCGTGGGCCGCGCCGAGCAACTCGCGACCCTGGCCCGTCTCGCCCACGAGATGCTCGTCTCGCCAGAGACCGGAGAGCTCCTCGAACGCGCCGGTGAGCGGGAGCCTGGCTCTGACGAGGCCGCCCTCCTGCGTCTCGCCAGACGCGAGCACCAACGGGCGAGCAGGCTGCCGGCCCGCCTGGTGGCCGAGATCTCGCGGGCGACGGCGCTCGCCGAGCCGGCCTGGATCCAAGCGCGGGAAAGCTCCGATTGGTCCCTGTTCGCGCCGCACATGGTGCGAGTACTGGCGCTCAAACAGGAGGAGGCAAACCTACTGGATTTCGAGCATCCCTACGACGCTATGCTCGACCGCTACGACCCCGGCGCGAGCACGCAGCGACTGCGAGGCATGTTCAGGGCGCTGAAAGCAGGAATCGTCCCGCTTGTGCGCGACGTCTCGGCAAATCTCGGGGAAGACCGCACCGCACTTCTCGAGGGTGCGTTCGATGAGGCCACCCAGGAGGCGTTCGGACGCCACGTTATCTCCAGCTTCGGCTACGATTGGAGCAGGGGGCGCCAGGACAGGTCGGTCCACCCGTTCTGCATCGACTTCGGCGGTCCCGGCGACGTAAGGATTACGACCCGCTTCGACCCCGGGCTGCTCTCGGTCGGACTCTTCGGCACCTGCCACGAAGCCGGCCATGCCCTCTACGAGCAGGGGGTAGACCCCTCCTACTCCCGTACGCCCCTCGCCGGCGGCGTCTCGATGGGCGTCCACGAGTCCCAGTCACGCCTTTGGGAGAACCTTGTCGCCCGCTCCAGGCCTTTCTGGTCCCACTTCCATCCCACGCTGCGGGAAGCATTCCCCAGCGTGTCAGGCGACGTCGAAACGTTCTACAAAGCCGTCAACGCCGTCAAGCCGTCGGAGATAAGAACCGAGGCAGACGAGCTTACATACGACCTCCACGTCCTCCTGCGCTTCGAGCTCGAGGTGGATCTCTTCGAGAATGGTCTCGCCGTCTCCGACCTCCCAGAAGCGTGGAACGCGAAGATGGAAGAGTACCTTGGCATCGTCCCTGAGAACGACGCGCTAGGCGTTTTGCAAGACACCCACTGGGCAATCGGGTACTTCGGGTACTTCCCCTCCTATTCAGTAGGTAACGTACTCTCCGTCCAGCTATTCGACGCCGCCATCGAAGCGCGGCCCGAGATACTACCCGAGATGGAGCGCGGCGAGTTCGGCCCGCTCCTCGGGTGGCTACGGGAGAACGTCCACAGGCACGGGAAGAAGTACGAACCAGACGACGTCATCGAACGCGCCACAGGCCGTCCCCCAGACACCGCCCCGTACCTCCGCTACCTCGAGTCCAAGTTCGGCGAGCTCTACAACGGCGTGTAAAGGGCTCGAGCCCTTTACACGCCGAGCTATCAGCATTTCAGCACGCTGCGGGCCTTGCGGCCCTCGCTTGTCAGCATGTCAGCTTCTCTCGTTCTGGCCTCACTCTGACGCGCACGAGGATCTCAGAGAACTTGCTGAAGTGCTGAGAGCCGCCGTCAGGCGGCGTGCTGAAGTGCTGACACTACTCTCCTGCCTGTTGAGGCTACCGGTCCTGGCTTCTCTTCACCAGTACGTTCACGCCATAGAGGACGAGGCCGATCCCCAGCAAGAGACCGGCCAGTCCGTAGACGGTCCAGTCGTTTATGGCGGTGTATATGAGAAGGGACGCCGAGACCACGATACCTAGGATGGGGAACACGCTCGGGGTACGGAAGTGCTCGTGATCCACCTCGTCGCCCCGCAAGACGAGGACGGAGATGTTCACCATTATGAAAGCCAGGAGGAGGAGCACCACGGTAGTAGAGGAGAGGGTGTCGAGCGCGGTGGGGTTACGGCCGATCGTAGCGAGGAGCGTGAAGACCACGGCTGTGGCGAAGAGAATCGCGACCCAAGGTGTACGGCGGCTAGGGTGGACCCTGGAGAACACAGCAGGCAAGACATCCTGGTCTGCCATGCCATAGATGACCCTGGAGGCCATGATCAGGTTGATGAGCGCCCCGTTGGAGACTGCTATGAGCGCTATGAGTGCGAATAGCTGGGTCGGAATCGCAAACGGTGCCCTCTCGACGATCTCGAGCAGAGGTCCGCTCGACTCGGCGAGCTGGGCCGTCGGCACCACCATCGAGGCGGTGAAAGTAACGAGGAGGTAGATGATACCGGCGGCGAGCAGGCCTCCAAAGATGGCGCGTGGGTAGATCCTACTCGGATGGCGTACCTCCTCGGCCACGTTGACCGAGTCGTCGAAACCGATCAGGGCGTAGAACGATAGGACCGTGCCGGCCAGGATGGCCGGAAGTATGCTCGCGCCCTCCTTGAATTCGAAGGCCCTGGCCGGCTCGCCCGTGCCGGCGCCGAGTGTCACGAACCCGATAACGACTATGAGCACCAGGCCGGTGATCTCGATGCAAGTAAAGACCAGGTTGAGCCTGACTGACTCGGAGATGCCGTAGAAGTTGATGAACCCGATCACCACCACGAACACGAGCGCGGCTAGAACGCTAGGCACGCTTATGAACTGCAGGAGGTAGTCGCCTGAGAAGGCCAGGCTCAGAACGCTCGCCGAAGTGAGGCTGGCCGCGGCCACAGCGAAGGCCACCATAAAGCTAACGAACGAGTTCTGAAAGGCGTTGTTGACGTAGGTGGCTGATCCGCCAGCCCGTGGATACTTGGTGACCAGCTCGGCGTAGGAGGCAGCGGTGAAGATCGCGAGTATGAAGGCACTCAGAAACGCAACCCAGATTGCGCCGCCGATAACGGCCCCGACCTCGCCTACAAGCGCGTAGATCCCGGCCCCCACGATGTCGCCGAGAACGAAGAAAAACAGCAGCCATGGACCGATGCCGCGTTTTAGATCCGCGTGCTCGGTCGCGTGAGATACATGTTCGTCCATCCGCCCCTACCTCCCCTGTCTGCCGGCCGAAACCGCAAGGCCTCCCTTTACCATTCCGGCCCCCATGTTACATGAACTACGTGTAGACTTCACGTGAGCCCGTGGATCTCTTTTGTGCGGCGTCAGGAGCCCGATCTTCCGTTGGTAAGACGCCCGCTTTCCTGTATGTTCAGGATGAGCGACAAGGAGGAAGAAGTGGATCTACGACTGGACCTCGTTGGCATCGTCGTGCGCGACATGAAGGCCTCGCTGGAATTCTACCGCCGGCTCGGCCTGGACATCCCCGAGGGTGCTGAGGAAGAGCCGCACGCCGAGGCGACAGCGCCATCAGGCCTGCGCGTCGCGTGGGATACCGTCGAGCTAATGCAGCAGATCGACCCTGCCTGGACAGAGCCTTCAGGCGGGCACCGTTTGTCCCTGGCCTTCTTGTGTTCGAGCCCGGAAGAGGTCGACTCGGCCTATAATGAACTGGCTGCCAGCGGTCACGGATACTGGGAGCCGTGGGACGCGTTCTGGGGACAGCGCTACGCCATCGTGAAAGACCCCGACGGCAACCACATCGACCTCTTTGCACCGCTCTAACGTACATCCCCGAGAGCCGTACGATACTTTAGAGGAGGCTTGCGAGGCGCCGTACACCCTCTTCGATCTGCCCTGGTGTCACGGCGCAGAATGGCAGGCGGACGAATCTGTCACCGTCAGCCTCTCCCCCCTCCTCAGGATCTGCGAAGAACGCCGCGCCGGGCGTGAGCACGAGCCCGATGTCCTTCGCCCGGCCGACGAGGTTCTCCGTGTTCGCGTCCTCAGGTAGCATCACGCTCACGAAGAACCCACCCGAGGGGATGAAAGCCTGGGCGCCGGGCAACTCGCGGCGCACAGCACCTGCCATCGCCTTCCAGCGGGGTGAGTACAGGTCCTTCAACCGCTCCACGTTCGGCCCGAGGAGCCCGCGGCGCAGATACTCGGCGACCGCGGCCTGCGTTGGGAGCACGGGCGAGAGGTACGTGTCTTCGCCAAGCTCCGTGACGCCCCTTATGAGGTCCTCGGGTGAGATCATGAACCCCACCCTTATGCCAGGGCTTAGGAGCTTGCTGAACGAGCTCATCGTTATGACGCGTGAGGCGTCAAGCTCACGCAGCGTTGGAATGTCCTCGCCCTCGTATCGCAGCTTGCGGTAAGGGATGTCTTCGATCACCCAGAAGCCGTACTCGTCCGCGAGCTCAACGACCCTCCGCCGCTTCTCCAGGGAGATCGTCGCCCCTGCGGGGTTCTGGAAGTCAGGCACTATGTACAGGAACGCGGGGACCTCTCGTTCCAGCGCCGCCTCGAGCCGCTCGATGCTAATGCCATCCTCTTCCAGTGGAATCCCCACGGTGCGCGCCCCGCGGCGCCTGAACGTCTTGATCGCACGGTCGTAGCTGGGCTGTTCCGTATAGACCGCCGCACCGGGCCTGACGAGATAAGACGAGACAAGGTCCTGCAACTGCAACGAGCCGTTGCCGATCAGGATCTCTTGTGACGAAACTCCGTATTCTCTAGCCAGCTCCTCGCGCAGCGGCGCGTAGCCAGGCTGCTGACCGTACTGCAACACAACCGCGGGATTACCCCTGATCGCCGCATCGAAACATGCCCCGAGTTCCTCGGTCGGGAACGCCTCCGGCGGCGGGACACCGCGCGTAAAGACTATCTTATCTGCCACGTTCACAAGCCTCCGCTTCTGGATCTGGGAAGCCTGCATCATCGCCCGGCCCGCGCCCCAGCGCAACCCCTGCGGCGTCCGGTAACGTGACCGTCCGAGTCCATAAGCGTTAGAATAGATCCAGTATGGCTAAGACGAGCGCGACATACCGCGAGCTGGAGATGGTCGCCATCCCCGAAGGCATACCCGAACTTGGTATCGAAGCCGGCACGATGGGGACCATAGCCACAGTCTACGACGATGGCCGGACGCTCGACGTCGAAGTCAGTCGCGAGGACGGCGTCACAATCGGGTTCGTAGACCTCGAGGTTGCGGAGGATGGCTCATTGAGTCTCATCGCATTCACGCCCTTCGGCTCTCCGTAACAGCAAGCGGCAATACTTCCAGTTCCAATCCTCGCCCAGCCTCAAGATTGGGCGCAACCACTGAGCGGTGGCGGCGAAGTTGGTATCTCTCTATCGTGCTTTCGCCAAGCCGGGGAAGGCATTCTGGCTTCTCCTGATCTGGTCGCGTATACTGCGATCAAGCCCCTCGGGCTGCCGGTGCGTCTCTACATCATGGTTACTCAGTCCAGACCCAAGATCGTTGTTTGCCACCTCACCGCGTTGCCACAGGAGGGCCACAGAGATGCACACTCGTCCCTTACGTACCGACGAGGTCGACCTCTTCGTCGGGGCCGCCCCAGACCACCGTAGAGAAGTAGAGCAGTACCTGGAGAGCATGTTCGCCGCCGGCTCGATGCGCCCGGAGTGGTGCTTCGTCGCCGAAGAGGAAGGAGGGGGTCCTCTCGGACGTGTCGCCTTCTGGACGCTGCCAGGCATGGAGAAACCCTTCGCCCTCGTGCTGATTGACATACCCTGGGGCGCCGACTATGTGGGCATGGGCACGCGCCTGCTCGAAGACGTACTGGAGGAGGCGCGTGCCCTGGGCGCAGAGGAGATCGAGCACGTCGTCGATGATCCACCGATGCGGCCCCAGTTCCAACATTACCCGCAAAAGAGGGTTGAGCTGCTGGAGGGCGTCGGGTTCGACTTCCGTCGAGAGACCAGGCGTTTCGAGTGGCGCGGAGGGGAGCCGCCCACAGGTCCCGGGCGGCTCTCCTTCCGTACCCTGGAGGAGGTCGGTGAGGATGCGTTCGTCGAGGCGATGAAGGAGGTCTCCGAAGGGACGCTCGACCGCGAGATCCGAGGTGAGCGCGAGAGAGGCGGGAGCGCACAGGGCGGCGCGCGAATTCTTCGAGGACGCGCGAAGGGTGAAGCACGATCCCGCGTGGTGGCGGCTTGCGTATGCGCCTAACGGGGAACTCGTCGGCTTGGTGATGCCGGCAGAGCCGCCCGGCTTCCTGACCATCTTCTACGTCGGCGTCGTGCCCCGGATGCGAGGACAGGGGTACGTCGACGACCTGCTCGCGGCCGGTACCGTGACGCTCCTGGAGGCACGAAGGGGGGACGGCAATGACAAACCCCTGCGGGCGGACACCGATGTGGCCAACGGACCGATGGCCGCCGCCTTCGAGCGGGCGGGATGGGCGAGGTTCGCAGGCAGGCGGGAGTACGTCATCGCTCTCACCCCGGATCGAGGCCAGCCCGCAGCGGTATGACGACCTTACGCGAGTCGCGCATTCGGCCACGAACGAGAGACAAAGAGCGAGAACAACAAGCTGAAATGCTGAAGTGCTGACCAGCTGAAATGCTCTAGGAGACCTGCTCCATCTCCGGCTCGGCGGTGGGAGATCTGTAGGAAAGGCATCTGGCTCCGAGGAGTTGTTTGAGCTCGGCGTGCAGGTCGGACGTATCCGCGATGGCTCCGATCTTCTCCTCGAGCATACCGGTGCCGGAGGCGAGGAAGACCGGGCTCTCGCCAGGATGCCGCCGCAGAACCTCGAACGCCTCCTTCGCCACCTTCCGCGAGAGGCCGACGAAAGCGCCGGCGTCGAGGTAAACGGGGTCTGCTCCAGGCTCGAGGTGCAGCTCCTCCATCTCCAGCGCCACGATGCGCGGGACGCCTTCTTTCATCTCGACCTTCCCCTTGACCTTGAGGACCGCGTCCTCGCGCACGCACTCTGCGCACCTCGCGTAGACCCTCGGGAAGACCATGACCTCGGCGAATCCCCGCGTGTCATCCAGCTGCAGTATGGCCATCATGTCACCCTTGCGCGTCGTGTTGGTCCGCACAGAGGTCGCGAGCCCCCCGACCCACACCATAGCCCCGTCCCTGCAACCTTCGAGATCAGAGACCGTTGTATCAGTGTGCTTTTTGAGCTTGTGCAAGACAGGACGCAGCGGATGATCCGAGACGTAGAGACCAAGGGCCTCCTTCTCCCACTCCAGGCTCCTTCGCTGGTCTTCCTCGACGTCAGGGAACTCTGGCTTGGGCGGCGCGAGCTCGGACGCATCGAACATCGAGAACTGGTCCTCGTGCGCACCCTTGAGGCCCCTGGTAGACCGTTCGACAGCCTTCGCGTGGACCTCGACCATGGCGGCCCGCGAGGGACCGCCATGGTCGAAGGCGCCGCACTTTATGAGCGACTCGATCGTGCGTTTGTTGTAGGTCTTCGGGTCGACGCGCTCGCAGAAGTCGAAGATGTCCTCGAAGGGACCCTCTTCCTCTCTTGCGGCGATGATCGAGTCGACACAAGAGTCCCCGACGTTCTTGACGGCGGAGAGCCCGAAACGGATGGTCTTGCCAACTACGGTGAAGCGGCGCCCGCTCTCGTTCACGTCTGGCGGGAGGACCTGTATCTTCATCGCCCTGGCCTCGGCGACGTACTGGGGTACCCTGTCCTTGGTGTTCATCACGCTGCTCATGAGGGCCGCCATGTACGCCTCGGGGTAGTGGGCCTTGAGATAGGCGGTCTGGAAGGCGAGGAACGAGTAGCACGCGCTGTGGCTCTTGTTGAAAGAGTATCCTCCGGCCTTCTCCATCCAGTTCCACAGCTCCTCGGCGCCCTCCGTAGAGACGCCGCTCGCCGCGCAACCGGCCATGAACTTGTCCTTGAGCGTGGCCAGCATGGCCGCGTTCTTCTTGCCTATGGCCTTGCGCAGCGTGTCGGCCTCGCCCGGAGTAAACCCTCCAAGAGACTTGGAGATCTCCATCAGCTGTTCCTGGTAGGCGGCAACACCGTAAGTCGGCTCCAGGATGGGCTTGAGTCGCTCGTCCAGATACTCGACGCTCTCGGGGTTGTGCTTGCCACGCTTGAAGGTGGGGATGTAGTCCATCGGGCCCGGCCTGTAGAGGGCATTCATGGCGACGAGGTCGTCGAAGCGGTCGGGCCTGACCTCCTGGAGCATGCGCTGCATACCGCTCGACTCGAACTGGAAGACCCCGAAAGTGTCTCCCCTGGCGAAGATCTTCAAAGTCTTCTCGTCGTCCAGGGGGATCGAACGTATGTCAGGCTCCTCACCGCCGCCGCGCCGGATCGTCTCCAGGGTCTCTTCGATCACATCGAGGTTCCTCAAGCCGAGGAAATCCACCTTTAGCAATCCCAACGCTTCCACATCGGACATGGGATGCTGGACCATAACGGACCCCTCGTCCCTGGCGACGCGCTGCAGCGGCACTATGTCCGTGAGCGGCTCCTCCGAGATGACGACGCCGGCGGCGTGGGTCCCAGCGTGGCGGGCGAACCCCTCTATCTCGAAGGCGGTGTCGAGTACCTGCTTTGCCGCCTCATCCTGCTGTACGAACTGCATGATCTCGCGCGCAGGACCGGGGTGTTTGTCCCCTGCGATGTAGGAGCCGTTCTCCGGGCGCAGCACGTCCCTGAGCGTGGTCCCGACGGGCTTCTCGGGGATGAACTTGGCGAGCTTATCCGTATCCGAGTAAGGATACTGGTAGATCCGCCCCGAGTCCCTGATGGCCGCCTTCGCGCCGATGGTCCCGAACGTGATGATCTGGGCTACGTGCTCGATGCCGCCGTACTTTTCCGTGACGTAGCGCATCACCTCGGAACGCCCCGAGACCGAGAAGTCTATGTCCACATCAGGCATGTTGATGCGGTCAGGGTTCAGAAAGCGCTCGAAAAGCAGAGAATATTCGAGGGGGTCGAGGTCAGTGATCTCGAGCGCATAAGCGACGATGGAGCCGGCCGCAGATCCCCGGCCAGGACCTACCGCGATCTTCCTGTCTTTGGCGAACTTGACGAAGTCCCAGACAATAAGGAAGTAGTCAGCGAAGCCCATCTTCCCGATAGTCTCCAGCTCGAACTCGAGCCTGCCGAGCACCTCGCGACTCTTCGCCCGTCCGCCGTAACGCTTTTCAAGGCCCCGCTCGCACTGCTCTCTCAAGTACTGGTCTGCGGTGTACCCTTCTGGCTTGGGAAAATTCGGCAGGCGCGTCTTGCCGAGTTCGATCCCCACGTCCTCGACGCTCTCGACGACTTTGATGGTGTTCTCCAGCGCCTCGGGATGGTCGGGGAAGATCCTGGCCATCTCCTCTACGGTCTTGACGTAGAACTCCTCGCCCGAGAACCTCATCCTGTTCGGATCGTTGTAAAATTTGCCGGTCCCGATGCAAAGCAGCACGTCGTGCATCCTGGCGTCGCTTCTCGTAGTGTAGTGAGAGTCGTTGGCGGCGACGAGCGGAATATCTGTCTCTTGGTGGAGCTTTACCAGACCCTCGTTGACGCGCCGCTGCTGCTCGATGCCGTGGTCCTGCATCTCCAGATACACATCGTCGAAGATCTCCGCGTACTCGAGCAAGAGCCTTCGCGCCTCATCGGGACGCCCCTCCAGTATCCTGGTAGGCACCTCCGCCGAAAGACAGCCCGAGAGGCAGACGATCCCACGCCCGTGCTTCCGCAGCATCTCCATATCGACCCGAGGCTTGTAGTAAAAACCCTCCAGAAACCCGCACGTCGAGAGCTTCATGAGGTTTCTGTAGCCCTCGGCGGTCCTGGCGATCAGGGTTAGGTGGTAATAAGGGGCGCGGCTCCTGTCCTTGCGGTCGGCCGTGACGTAGACCTCGCAGCCAACGAGGGGCTTTATACCGGCGTCTCTGGCCTCCTTGTAGAACTTGACCGCGCCGTAGATCACCCCGTGATCCGTGAGCGCGAGCCCCGGCATCCCCTGGTCCTTCGCAAAAGCGATGAGGTCCTTGATGCGGCTCGCCCCGTCGAGCATCGAGTACTCAGAGTGACAGTGCAAATGCGCAAACGCGCCGCCCGATCTAACCGCCAAACTTCCTCCCTCTACTCCCAGGTTTCGGCGACGCCCGAAAAGAGCGCCGCCGGTCGCCTGTTCTCCCCGTCGATACCCGACGCGGGCTACTATAAGGCACGCAACCACAGGTTGTCCAGGATACCTCGACCACAAGTTGAGGCATGTTTTGCAGGACTTTTCATTTAGGTTACAGGCTTCATACCGAATCCGGGTGAATGATGCTCGTAACGTCATGCCGCCTGGGGCCACCAGTGGTAGTTGGTGAGATTCCTGATCGTCTCGGTTTGCTCAATCAGCTGCTCGCAACGATCCACCAACGCCTCCTCTAGCTCCTCGATCTCCTCAAAGAGCCCATTGGCCACCGCCTCGTTGGTTAGTGGCCACAACCTCTCCGCCGGCATCAGTTCCGGCGAGCCATTCGGCAAGAACTCAAGGTGTATCCCTTCCGGGATCTGCACCTCCCCTCCGGTGTGCCAGCCGGCTTTGTCCACAACCAGAAGGATGCGCTTGTGCTCTCCGGCTCCCACCTCCTTGGCGAACTCTCCCAATGCCAATGAGAACAACTCCGTGTTTACCGTGGGCAGGATCATCCAGAAGACCTTCCCGCTCTTCGGATGGACGAAGCCATAGAGATAGGTCCACTTGTAGCCTCTCTTAAAGCGGGCTGTTGGCCTCTCTCCCACCGGAGCCCACACACGCCTCGTTACCGGCTTGAGGCCCAGCCGGGCTTCGTCTTGCGCCCACAACCCCACCTCTTCAGCCTCCGGATGCGCCTCCTGCACAGCCTCCAGCTTCATCGGCAGACTTTTTTGAAAGCCTCCCGCTCGGAGGAGGAAGCCCCCTCGTTGTTAGAGGGTCTGGGAACCTGGGGGCTGTATCCGGTGACCTCTGAGACCTCCTCGGTTCTCCTTCCCTCACTCAGCAGCCATACGATCTGATAATGAGAGCGTTCGACGGGATCGCGAGCCTTCCTGTAGCGGTGCTCCAACTCTTCCTTCGTCGCATGAGGCGACAACTCTATTCTCTTTGGCATACGTATATTCTACAACCGGATTCGGTATTACGGTGGTTTGTTGGAGTGGGATATGTGAGCTAGGATCAATCGAAACAGATTTACTCAATCCCCGATATATACCCAAATTCGGCCAGAACCTGGGTTCTCTTGAGACGTAATCGAGCCCTTTCTCTAAAACCAACAAACTACCGATTAGATGGCCGGACGTGGATCTCAAGGCAAACTGACTCTCCGTCGCGCGCTCCCTCAAGGTGACCGCTGACGGGCTCGCGTTCGGGGCCCCCAAGAACAAGGCCAGCCGGCGTTCCGTACCCCTCAATAAGATGGCCGTGGCCGCGCTGGAGTCACACCTCAAACGCCAGAACGAGGAGAGACTCCGTGCCCCCGTATGGCACGACCACGATCTCGTGTTCCCCAACCGCGTCGGTAAGCCCATGGACCACAACAACCTCTACCACCGGGAGTACAAAGCGCTGTTGAGAAAGGCCGGACTGCACGACCAGGCTTCACCTTCCACAGTTTGCGCCACACGTTCGGCACAGCGCTATTCAAGGGCGGCGAGCATCCGAAGGTGGTGCAGTCGCTCCTCGGCCATGCGAGCATAGTGCAGACCATGGACACCTACTCGCATCTCCTCGAGGGCATAGGCGGGGACGCCGTCGGAGGACTGGAGCAGGCCTTCGGTTAGCGGGTAAGAGTCTGGTAAGAGTCAGCGGTCCTCGGCGTAGAGACCGGGACCGCGTTTTACCTGCAAATAGTGGGGTGACCGACGGGACTCGAACCCGCGACCTTCGGAGCCACAATCCGCTGTCATCCGTTTCCAGGAGTTGCCGTGCGTTGCAAAATCGGCATATCTAAGCGGGTTTCTTTGCTCACGGTTGCCCGCTGTTTCTGGGTGTTGCGTCCTGGGTGGTGTCAGAAGTGGTGTCAACCACCTCCACTATGTACAGCTGACACGGGGTCAATACCGCTGTGACTCGTCACTAGAGGAGCACGCTTTCTGCGAAGTTCGCATGCGGGATATTCGTTGATGTTCGCAAGTGCTAGCAAAGAGATTAGCCTCCTGCCCCCTCCTTCTCCATGGCGTAGGAGACAGCCTCATCTAGCGCCATCGCCCGGCCCTTGCGCCACGTCTCCTCCCAGGCTCCCTCGCCCATGCCCAAGCGAACTGCGGATATACGAGCGTCAGCCTCGGCGAGGAAGTCGGTGTCCCTTGGAATGCTCTTTGTTTCGTGTAAGGCCTGCGCTGCACCCCACAGCCGAGCCGCCCGCTCCGATTCTCCTTCAGCTCCAGCCAGGCAGGCAAACCCCTCCAAGGCCCACTGGACGATCGGGTTCAGTCCGGCATCCCATGAGAGGGAGAGGCTTTCTCTGTAGAGATCAGCAGCCCTGCCGAGATCGTCCTGGAGCAGCGCGATCCACCCCAGGTTGTAGAGTCCAACAGAGACGCCTCCTCTGGTACCCAGCTCCCGCTGCAGCGCGACGGCCTCTTCGGTGAGCTTCCCAGCCCTCCCCAGATCGCCCTGGGAGCACACCATCATTGCCAGATTGTTCAGACAGTTGGCGAGGCCTTGCTTGTCGCCCTGCTCTCTGAAGAGATCCATGCTCTGTTCGTAGAGCTCAGTAGCCCTCTCATAGTCCCCCCGGGAATGAGACACAAATGCCAACTTTGAAAGAGAGCTTGCGCGCCACCAAGCGTCGCTCATTTCTCGGCTCAGTGCCAGGCCTTCTTCGAACAACTGCTTTGCCTGCTCGTACTCTTCCCTCTCCCATGCCACCCATCCCAGGTATCCGAGGAGGCCAAGCCTAGCCTCGCTTGGCTCCCTTGCCTCGTGCGCAAGGAGCTCAAGACCCTCTTCGCAGACCTCCTTGGTCCGGTCGAGGTCGCCCTGTTCGAGCGCCAGCCCTCCTGCCCCGGCCAGTGCCATCGCCCGCACCTCAGGCGATCCTCGCACCTCTATTGCCAGCGCCTCTTCGAGCCAGCGTCTGCCCTCGCTGTGGTAGCCACGCATTAACCAGAACCACCACAGAGCGCCCCCCAGCCTGAGGGCCACCTCTACATCCTTGCGTTCCAAGGCCCAAGAGAGAGCGGCTCTAATGTTGTCATGCTCGGCCTCTAGCGTCTCAAACCACTCAAGCTGATCGGGGCCTTTGAGTTCTGGGTCGGCCTCCTCTGCCAGGGTGAGGAAAAATTGGGCGTGTAATTGCTTGATCTCCTGTTCCTCCCCCCTCTCCTGAAGCTTCTCGCGGGCGTACTCGTGAACGGTTTCTAGCATCACGAAACGCGGCTCCCCGTTAGGTCCCTCCTCCAGCCTCAGAAGGCTCTTCTCCAAGAGTGACTCCACCCCCTCCAGAGCCTCCAGCTCCCCTTCAGGATCGCAGATCTCCTCTATAGCCTCCAAGGTGCGGCCCCCCGAAAACACTGAGAGCCGCCCGAAGAGAATCTTCTCCTCCTCCTCAAGTAGCTCATAGCTCCAGTCTATTGTCCCTCGTAAGGTCTGCTGGCGGGTGGGCAGATCTCGCGGACCTCCCTTCAAGAGCTTGAGGCGGTTGCCTAGACGCTCTAGCATCTTCTGAGGCGGAAGCACCCTGGTGCGGGCCGCGGCGAGTTCTATGGCCAGGGGCAGTCCGTCTAACCTAGTGCAGATCTCTGCTACGGCAGGAGCGTTCTCGTTGGTCACGAAGAAGTCCGCCTTGACAGCCCTAGCCCTCTCTACGAAGAGCCTTACAGCTTCGTACTGGGTTAAGACTTCAAGAGGGGGCATTAACCTTGGGTCTGGCAGGGTGAGGGGAGGAACCGGATATTCCTGCTCGCCGTAGAGCTTCAAGGGTATGCGGCTCGTTGCAAGAACCTTCAGCTTCGGACAGGTCCCCAGAAGCTCCGCCACAACAGGTGCCCCCTCCAAGACCTGCTCGAAGTTGTCAAGAACCAAGAGCAGGTGCTTGTAGTGCAGATAGCTCTTGAGGCTCGCCATCAGGGGTTGCTCTGCGCTCTCCTTAACCCCGAGAGCTCGCGCGATAGTGGATGCTACAAGCTCTGGCTCGGTTTTGCTGGCGAGTGCTACGAAGAACACCCCGTCGGAGAATTCTTCCAGGACGTCTGCTGCAGCCTGCAGCCCGAGGCGGGTCTTGCCGGTACCTCCTGGTCCGGTGAAGGTGAGCAGGCGCACCTCCTCGCTGCGTACTCGCTCTGCGACCTCCCCAATCTCGCGCTCCCTGCCCACCAGAGGCGTGGGCTGCAGGGGCAGGTTGTTAGGGTGGACATCCAAGGTGCGCAGTGGCGGGAAGTCTGCAGTTAGGCCTGAGGTGGCGAGCTGGAAGACGTGCTCTGGACGCCCGAGGTCCTTCAGACGGTGCTCGCCCAGATCCCACAGCTCTACATTGGGCGGCAACTGATCGCGCACAAGCTCTTGGGTCGTCAGCGATAAGAGCACCTGCCCTCCGTGGGCGGCCGAGAGCAACCTCGCTACGCGGTTTAGGGGAGGACCAAAATAGTCCCCATCCCTCTCCTCTGCAGCTCCAGTGTGCAAAGCCATCCTCACCTTCAAAGACCCGGTTTCTTCCCATTCCTCTGCGAACAAGGTCTTCTGGGCACCGAGCGCCGCCTGCAAGGCGTCTGTAGCGGCCGAAAAGGCACAGCAGAAGGCGTCGCCCACAGTATTGAAGACGTAGCCATCGTGCTCCTCGGTAACGCGGCGGATGACCTCATCGTGGCGAGCGAGGGCGGTATGCATGGCTGATGGGTGACGTTCCCAGAGCTTGGTGGAGCCTTCTATGTCGGTGAACAAAAAGGTGACTGTACCTGTAGGCGGGCTGGCCACTACCCTATTGTCCTCCTTGCTTCCCTTGAGAGGACACTATAGCAGCGCAGCCTTCCTTGGGTCCTTTGTTCGCCCGAGTGCCTGGAGGCGTTTTCGCAGGCTTTGCGAACACGTTCATCTGATGCGTACCAACCTGTGTTAGAGGGTGACCGACGGGACTCGAACCCGCGCCCTTCGGAGCCACAATCCGCCGACACCTGTTTCTAGGCGTTGCTGCAGGTTGCAGAATCGGCGTATCTAAGCCGATTTCCTTCCTAATGGTTGCCCTGGGTTTCTGCGTGTTGCGCTCTGAGTGGTGTCAGCAGTGGTGTCAAATGGCATCACTGTAGGTAGGTGACAAGATCTTAATACCGCTGTCATTACTCATGTATAGGAGCACATTTTGTTCGAAGGCGCAGGCAGAGAGTATCAGGCTTCCGCCTCTTCCTCGAGAGCGTAGGAGACTGCCTCATCGAAGGTCATGGCCAGGCCCTCCGCCCAAGCGTGCACCCACGCCGCCTCCTGCATCCGGGAGCGCGCGACCGCTAGGTACGGTTCCCTGAGTGCTCGGTCCCTAGACGTGTGCTGGTATCCTACCGTCTGGCGAAGCGCCTCGCCTGCCCCGAACAACCTGGCTGCACGCTCGACTTCTCCTTCGACACCTGCGGCACATGCGAAACCCTCTATGCTCTCTGCTCCGATCAGCTTATCGCCCAGTTCTCTGCACAACACTAGGCTCTCCTCGTGCAAGCTCTTGGCCCGCTCGTAGTCCCCACACATTAGCGCCGCCCATCCGAGGTTGTCGAGGGCGTACTGGAGACCACCCTTACTCCCCAGCCTCCGGTACAGTTCCGTGGCTTCCTCGTTTAGCCTGGCCCCTCGTTCGTGGTCGCCTTGAAGGAGAAACTCGGCACCCATACTGACCAAGTAACTGGCAAGTGCTGCCGTGTCCCCCAACCCCCGGAACTGGACCAAGCCCTCTTCATAGATCGCCTTCGCTCTCTGGTAGTCTCCCTTGTCGCTTAATACATTCCCCAGTTGGTGTAGCGACGATGCGACACCCTTCACGTCTCCTACCTCCTGGCTAAGCGCAAGGCTTTCTTCGAAGAGCTGCGTCGCGCGCTCGTAATCTCTGCGTACATAAGCTGCTGATCCCAGTATGCGTAGGAATGGAGCCGCGGCGCTCTTCTGGATCTCCGCTTCCGCACTTAACCTAAGCCCCTCTTCGGCAGCCGCCACCGCCCGATCGATGTCGCCCTGGTCATCCGCAAGCCAGCCTACGGCCTCCAACGCCTTTGCCCGCACTGCTGAGGCACGCCCGTCCTTGGCCAGTGCTTCCTCGAGCCATCTCCTACCCTCGCTGTAGTGTCCTCTCATCCACCAGAACCGCCACAATGCTCCCGAAAGTCGCAGCCCCAGCTCGACCTCCTTCTCCTGCGCGAGTGCCCAAGAGAGGGCTGCCCGCAGGTTGTCGTGCTCGACCTCAAGGCGCTCTAGCCACGTCGCTGCTTCTGGTCCCTGCAGACCAGATTCGCCTTCTTCAGCCAAGGCCAGAAAGTATTCGGCGTGATGTTTCTTTACCTCCTCTGCCTCTCCGCTCTCCTGTAGCTTCTCGCGGGCGTACTCGTGGACTGTCTCTAGCATCACGAAGCGCGGCGCTGCTCCACCAGACCCCTCCTCCTGCCTTAGCAGGCTCTTCTCCACAAGAGACTCGACCCTCTCTAGGGCGTCTAAGTCCCCTTCGGGGTCGCAGATCTCTTCTATGGCCTCCAGAGTACGCCCCCCCGCAAACACCGAGAGCCTCCCGAAGAGAGTCTTCTCGTCTTCTTCCAAGAGATCGTAGCTCCAGTCTATGGTTCCCCGGAGGGTCTGCTGACGGGCGGGCAGGTCGCGCGCCCCACCTCTAAGCAGCTTCAGGCGGTCACCGATGCGCTGGAGCATCTTCTGGGGCGGGAGCACCCTGACCCTCGCTGCTGCTAGCTCTATGGCCAGGGGCAGACCGTCCAGGCGAGCACATATCTCGGCTACCGCTCGGGCGCTCTCGTTGGTGACTGCGAAGTCTGGCTTGATCGCCCTTGCCCGCTCCACGAAGAGTGTTACAGCCTCGTACTGCGTGAGAACCTTCAAGGGAGGCAGAGCCCTTGGATCCGGAACGACGAGAGGGGGCACCGGGTACTCATGTTCTCCGTAGAGTCTCAAGGGGATACGGCTCGTGGCCAAGACCTTGAGCTTGGGGCAGGCCGTCAAGAGCTCTGTCACAATAGGTGCCCCCTCCAGGACCTGCTCGAAGTTGTCAATAACCAAGAGCAGGTGCTTCTCTTGCAGGTGGCTCTTGAGGGTTTCCAAGAGAGGCTGCTCTGCGCTCTCCTTGACCCCTAGAGGTCCCGCGATGGCGAAGGATACCTGCACAGGATCGGTTATGGTGGCAAGGGCTACGAAGAACGCCCCATCGTCGAACCCCTCTAAGAGATCCGCACCAGCCTGGAGCGCAAGGCGAGTCTTGCCTGTTCCTCCTGGTCCGGTGAGGGTGAGCAGCCGCACCTCTTCGCTACGTACTCGGTCCACGATCTCCCCAACCTCGCGCTCCCTGCCCACGAGTGGGGTGGGCTGGAGGGGCAGGTTGGTGCGGTAAGCTTCAAGGGTCCTCAAGGGTGGGAACTCGGAGGACAGGTCAGGAGCTGAGAGCTGGAAGACCCTCTCTGGCTTGAAGAGGTCCTTGAGGCGATGCTCACCGAGGTTCCTGAGAGTCGTCCCCCAAGGAAGCTGGTCGCGTACCAGCTTCTGAGTAGGGAGTGAGAGCAGCACCTGCCCACCGTGACCGGCCGAGAGTAGCCTCGCCACCCTGTTTACAGGAGGACCAAAGTAATCCCCATCTCTCTCCTGTGCCGCGCCCGTGTGCAAAGCCATCCTCACTCTTAAGGGCCCCGTCCCTTCCCACTCTTCGCCTAAGAGCGTTCGCTGGGCCTCCAGGGCCGCTTCTAGCGCATCAGGGGTGATTAGGAAGGTGGCACAGAAGGCGTCACCAACCGTCTTGAAGACGTAACCGCCACGCTTCTCTATGACCTCCCTTAGGATTTCGTCGTGGCGTAAGAGGGACCTGTGCATTGCATGTGGGCTTCTCTCCCACATCTTGGTAGAGCCCTCTATGTCGGTGAACAGAAAGGTGACTGTACCTGTAGGCGGGCTGGCCACTACCTTGATGTCCTCCTTGCTTCCCTTAAGATGAAACTATAGCAGCGCGGAGGTCAGGAGGGTGACCGACGGGGCTCGAACCCCACTGCTGCCGATAGCCTGCTCACTCCTTACCTGACGCTCACGACCCACCCGGCGACCAGGAGACTTGTGCCCAGCAGCAGCGCGCTAGCGAGAAGGAAAGCTAATGGAGGTACGCCGCCGGTATCCGTGAGTGAGGAAGGGCTTTGCTGCTCGACGGCGTCTAGGACCTCACGGACCGAGTCGATCACAAGCCGAGGTTGCTCTTGATGTATGTAATGGCCGCTGTCCGTGTTCGTGATGTGTTTGGCGCCTGGCGCCTGGCTCACGAGGTTGGCCCTGGCATCCAGAACAACTCTACCGAGGAGCTTGCCGAACTCCTTCGGCTCCCAGTTGAACAGGAGCAGCCGGTTGTCTTCGACCACGTCCTTGGTCGGGGCCGGCGGATCGGCCGGACGGAGCACGGGATCGTCTACGTCCACCAGCGTGGCGCCACTGCCGCACCCCGCTGCAAGCAAGGCCGCCATCGAAGCCGACCCCACAAGGAAAGCCCTCCGGGTTATCGGCCGCCTGCCCAAGCTCGGCCGTCGCGCGTCTTGCGTAGGGTACAGGTGGCCCTCCTATTGACCAACCTGCCGTCGCGATGCTAGCATTTCCTAACTAAGTGGTCAAGTAAGAGAGGCGGATCATGTCCGAAGGACCCGTGTACACGTTGCCGGACCGCGCGTACCACGACCCGGTTCTCTACGAGCGGGAGGTCGACGAGATCTTCGGGGGCGCCTGGACCCTGGCGGGGCACATCTCCGAGGCAGAGCGACCCGGCGGGTACGTGACGGTGATGGTCGGGCGAGAGCCGGTGGTCG
This sequence comes from uncultured Rubrobacteraceae bacterium, assembly GCA_963808845.1. Taxonomy (GTDB): domain Bacteria; phylum Actinomycetota; class Rubrobacteria; order Rubrobacterales; family Rubrobacteraceae; genus Rubrobacter_D. The sequence continues at coordinate 31,766 of CAWEHD010000024.1, read as the reverse complement.
TGGTGCGCAGCCACGACGATGGCGAGCTGCGCGCCCTCTCGAACGTTTGCCGCCACCGGGCGTCGCTGCTGGTTGAGGGGACGGGCACCTGCGCCAAGGTCATGCGCTGCCCGTACCACGCGTGGACCTACCGGCTCGACGGCACGCTGGCAGCGGCACCCCAGGCGAGGGGGTTCCGCGAGTTCGACCGCGACGCGGTGCGCCTGCCGCGCTTTAGGGTGGCGGAGCTAGCGGGCCTGATCTTCGTGAGCACCAACCCCGAAGCCCCGCCGATAGAGGACGTCTTCGGGGACCTGGGCGATTTTCTGCGATCGCTCGGGCTGGAGAGGCGCGTCGTGCATCGCTATCCCGCAAACTGGCGGGGTCGCTTGCTGTCCCGGCGTGGTGCCTCCTCCCGACCGCACGCCAGCCGGTTCAAGGAGGAGTTCCGGGCCAACTGGAAAGTCCTGGCGGACAACTACCTCGAGGACTACCACGTCCCCGTCAGCCACCCGGGCCTCGCTCGACTCCTCGACGTCAAGGCCACGGATGGCGAGTACGCCGCCTACGGTGAGTGGTCGTCGGTGCCGCTGCGAAAGAAGCCGTCCAAGGTCCTCGTCGAGCGGCTCTACCAGCGCCTGGCGCGGCCCATGCCCGGGCTGCCCTCCGATTTCCACCACGGGTGGGGCAACATCCATCTGTGGCCGGCGACGTTCTTCGAGATCTACCCGCACCACGTAGATACCTGGCAACTCCTGCCGACGGGCCTGAACAGCACCGTGGCGATAACCATGACGCTCGTCGATCCATCGGCCACGCTCCGCGACCGGCTCGCGCAGCACCTGTGCCACCGCCTGCAGGGCGACGTGATGGACGAGGACACGGAGCTGACCGACCGCGTCCAAGTTGGGCTCTCCGCACCCTCGTACCACAAGGGTATCCTCAACGACGAGATAGAGAGCTCGGTCGCCAAGTTCCAGAACCTGGTCCGGAGCGCGATACCGGAGGAAGATCGCGCCGACAACGTTCGGAGGTCGCCAGGGGAAGCCGCGGCGGAGCGCGACGCGACGTGACGGGACGGGACGCCTGGCTGTTCCTCACGCCAGAAGTCGAACGCCTGGTGCCCGCCCTTCTCGAGTTGGCAGACGGGCGCGGCGCGGAGGTCCGGCAGGAGGAGATAGAGGAGATCATTTGTCGCGGCGATGCGACGTCCTGGTTCGGCTACCTGGTATCGTGTCGCGTCGCCCTAGAACGCGGCATCGACGCTCGGGGCGCGACCGGCGCTCTACACCGGCTAGCGCTGATCCTCCGGGACCAGTACCTGCTCGCGCCGAGCGTTCACCCTCTAAGTGCCAGCGAGGATAGAGAACTCCGGCGACTTGAGGACCTCGTCGATCTCACCGCGGCGCCGGCTGAACACTCCCATCGGCGGACGGTGACGGAGGAGGGTGGCTAACGCGGCGTTCCCGTCCGCTTCGATCCCTTCAGGACGACGCCGAGCTCCAACTCTATGGCGCCGCGCACCAGCTCGCGAGTCCGTTCGCTGCTCAGGCCACCGGTCAGCCATTTGGTGCCCAGAGAATCCGTGACGCCCGTGAGGCGCTCCGCCGCCGCCTGCGGATCGACGGAGCGCGGTATCGACCCCTCATCCTGGCCGGTCAGGATAAGCTCGCGTACGCACCCCACCCAACGCTCCGCCGCGACGTTGACGGCGTCGCGAAGACCGGGGTCGAACAGGGCGGCGGCGGACATCTCGCTCCACAAGATCCAGTTCTCCCGCACCACCTTGGCGTTGTCCACCTGGCCTAAAAGCGTGCGCTCTATCGTCTCAATCGCCGGTGACTCGGCGTCGTCACCGCGCAGACCAGGCGTCTCCGTCCGGGCGTCCGCGTAATCGAACGCCTTCCGCAGCAGCTCCTGCCGCGTGCCGAAGTAGTAGAAGATCAGCGCCGAAGAGACGCCTGCCTCCCTGGCCACGGCGTTGGTCCGCACACTTTCGATGCCGCCGCGCGCGACAAGACGGTACACCGCCGCGAGGATCTCCCGCCGTCGGTCGCCCTTGCGTTCGTCGCCGGCGGGCTCGACGGTGCCGCCTCAAACCTGTTCAGCCGACTGCATATTGACCACTCAAACAAGATACCATACTGCCCCGCGCCAGGCGAGATATCCCGGTCCGCGGCGTCTGTCGTACGCTGCCGAGCGCACCGGTGGCAACGTGTATGGCCGGGCGTAAACCGTCTCACGCGAACCGGGTTCGCCGCGATCCCGGTAATGGAAGCGATCGACGATGCGCCGGCCGCGGAGGTAGGATCCTTCTCGGAAAGGCGGTTCGTCAACTTGGCAGACCGAGTATCCGACGGGCGACTCGCCTCCCGCTGCGCAGGGCGCTCTCGACGTAGCCGCTGACCGTATCGGTGTGCTCTCCGGCGAGGTGGACGCGGCCAAACGGGTGGCGGCGGCGCTCCAACCTGGGCAGGTCGCCGGGCTTGCGGGCCGAGTAGGTGCAGCCGGTGACCTGTTCGAGGAGCGGTAAAGCCTGACGGCCTCCTGCTTGAATTCCGGCGGGTAGTGCGGTGTCGGTCCCGCCATATGGACCTCCTTTCGGGGGACTCAAGTAGTCCCCAATTTAGAGTGTCCGGCTTGCCAAGGGAAGTCCAATCTTGGCAGAGGCACCGGCGAGCTCGCCGTACGGCGCTCGCTGAAGGTGACCGCCAACGGCCTTGGTTTCGGCCCCCCGAAGAACAAGGCGAGCCGTCGCTCGGTGCCCCTCAACAAGACGGCGGTGGCCGCGCTCAAAGCGCACCGCAAGCGACAGAACGAAGAACGGTTGCGGACACCGGAGTGGTCGGACAACGATCTCGGATTCCCAAACACGGTAGGCAGGCCAATGGATCATAACAACCTATATCACCGGGAATACAAAGCCCTCCTAAAGGCGGTGGGGCTCGCGGAGCAGGGATTCACGTTCCACAGCCTGCGCCACACGTTCGGCACGGCCCTCTTCAAGAGGGGCGAGCACCCGAAAATAGTGCAGTCCCTGCTCGGTCACGCGAGCATCGTGCAGACGATGGACACCTACTCGCACCTGTTGGAGGACATAGGCGGCGACGCCGTTGGGGGACTAGACGGGGCCTTTGGTTAGACGGGTTGCAGTACGGTTGCAGTAAACGAGCCCCGGACATTTAGCCGGGGCTCACGTTTTACCTGCAAATGGCGGGGTTACCGACGGGGCTCGAACCCGCGACCTTCGGAGCCACAATCCGCTGTCATCCGTTTCTGAGCGTTGCCGGGTGTTGCAGAATCGGCTTATCTAAGCAGATTTCTTTGCTGGTGGTTGCGCACAGTTGCTGCGTGTAGCGCCCTGAGTGGTGTCAGAAGTGGTGTCAAACGTTTTCGCCAACCACTACCGTGGTCTGCCTTGGCACACCGAGTACCTCCTCGGGCTTGGCGACCTTTCAGGATCGAGTCCGCCCCTCGAGATCACCCTCGCCTCACCACGAGAGAAAAGGATTCTACTCCACCTCGCCACAGGCCGTCCACACATGACAAGGCGGAGCCCGCCAGGGACAGTGCGTGCCCGAGCTAGTCCTACAGTGCCACATCGCACTCGCTGGCTCAGCAGCTTCGATTTTAGGCACCTTGCAACGTGACTTGATCATCTTCGCAACCCATTGACCACTTGATAAGCGTGCGTTATACACCATTCAGTGGGTCGTTTCGCTAAAGTGTCAGTGTAGGACTAGAAGCCCGTGCGGAAGGCTCACCAGGGGCGTGCGGCGACACCCTCGTGCATATCCATCCAGCACCTCAACATGTAGATCCGTCAACACGTGGCATGGCGGGCCTCAGAAGCCATCCTCGCGGCTCTGGCGAGCGGTTTATGCACGATCCTGCAAGTGGACTTCGGAGAATTTACCTTCTAGGCACTTCGGTGAATAGAAGCAAGAAGGAAGACCGGAGGCCATTATGCTCCGAAGGCCAACACGTTCACCCGAAACGCTGCTCTACGCCAAGCGAAAGCCCCGCCGGAGCGGGGCCTTCCTGGTGTACCCGAACCTCCCTAGTTGCACAGACGGCTCGGCACGCTACTGTTGCAGAGGTTGCCCAAGAAGCGGTTACCCGAGCCAGACTCATCCCAGTAGATGTCCGGCTTGTTGCGCCCAAAGTGGTTGCCAATTACGGAGTTGTTCCGGAGTTTCGCCGATCCGCCGAAGGGCGGGTCCGTCGAGACCACGACCCCGCCCGAGATACGGGTGGGGCCGGAGGGGACGTTGCCCGAGAGGTGGTTGCCCGTAACCTCCATGTCCGTCGTGCCCAGAAGCGCGATGCCGACCCCCGAGACATTCCTCTCGAATTGCCCGGCTCGACACGAGCGCGTGTTGTCCTTGACGGTGTTGGCTTTCACCTCGAAGCCACTTACGGGTTCCTTAGATCCGTCAGCTTCGAAGAACATGCCGGCGCAGTTGTCGTGGATCGTGTTTCCGGCGAAGGAGCCGCCCTGAGCGTCTGCGACGTAGATGCCCGCCGGGCCGCCCGAGATGTTGTTGCCGACGACCTTGGCGTCGTTGTTGGCCCGTTCCGGCCCGAAGATGATGATGCCCGTATCACCGGAGCGGCTTATGTCGTTGGAGAGGATCTTGGTGCCGGTCGAATCGACGAGGAGCACGCCGAGGTTGTTGTCCGTGAGGTCGTTGCTCAAGATGGTGGCGTTGGTGCCATCCCCGATAAAGATCCCACTGTTGGAGCTGCCTTCGACATCGTTCCCTGAGATGGTGACGTCGCGGGCTTGTTCGAGGCCTATCGCGTCCTCACCGGAGTCTCGCACGACGTTGGAGAGGAACTTGGTCCCGACTGAGAGAGCAGTGCCCATGCCGTTCTTGTTGCCTACGGCACGGATTTTCGTGACGGTGGCGTCGCGGGCAGCGCCAACGTCTATCCCCGTCGCCTCGAAGCCCCGGATCGTCAAGCCCCTTATGCTCACGTCTTCCACGTACCTGCGGACCTCGCCAGTTTCGGGGTTAAAGTCGCCTAGGACGCAAATAGCCGTCGGTCCAGCAAACCTCGAGCAGGGCGAGTCTGCTTTGGCGGGCGGCTTGATCACGGCGTCATCTCCGCGCAGCTTGATCCCATCCTTGCGGATCGCCACATCCTCGCGGTGAAGTCCCCGCACGACGATAGTGTCGCCCGGATCGGCAGCGTTTACGGCCTTCTGGATGGACTCGCCCGGTCCCACCACAGAGCTATCCGCGGCGGCGGAGCCGACCCCAGCTGCCAGTGGCAGCCCGCTTGCCACCAGCAGGGTTAGAGCCATAGTGGCCAACAACGGTGTGGTGCGCCTCATAAAGAGACCCGCCTTCCTTTGGTAAGGGGGCGGGGTGAGGAGTGTAAGCTGGACTCACGGCGTCCCTTTATCAGCAACATTCGCAGCATACTCCCCTATAGGGGCAGGCGTATCACTCAAACGGGCTATCTTTGCTGTAGCTTGGGCGTTGCTAGGTGTGGCGAATTTCGGAGAACTCCGTACATGCGAAGTTCGGTCTGCCCCATCGCCCCGGTCCGGAGGGCCTACAGTAGGGGGCCATCCTACATCCGAGAGGTATTATCGGAGTCTTATGTACGACACATCACGTTAGTCTTGTACTGTACATAAGAAAGTCGTCGCACAGGACTGGGACGCAGGCAATAGAAAAGCCGGGCCGTTCCTCGGAGGGGGATGAGGGGCACCCGGCTTAGCAATGAACCGATTGTATTACCGGGGAGGGCGGCAGCGCATACCGCAAATGAGTGATCTTCGCGAACTTCTGAGAATTTACCTTCCCCGAAGGTGGGTGAATAGGAGCTCGGGGCGCCGTAAACGCGGCCGAAGCCGCTCCGCTCGGCGGTCGTCCGGACCCCTCGATGGAGTGTCTATTATGTCGCGTGCGTCATCTCGAGCGTAGCCTACCCGTACTGCGGGCGCCCGGCCGTACGGTAGACCTGCATCGTCACCCCGTTGGCGGTGGCGCGTGACTCGACCAGCTCGAGCGCTACGTCCGGGCCGGTGTCGGGGAACAGCCGCCTGCCCTGGCCGACGACCACGGGGGCCGTGAGCAGGGTGAGCTCGTCGACGAGGTCGTTGTCAAGCAGCAACCGGACCACGCTGAGGCTGCCGACCACCTGCAGCTCGCCCCCCGGCTTGGCCTTCAGCTCGCCGACGGCGGCCGCGACGTCTCCGGAGAGGACGGTTGTGTCCGCCCACTTCGGGTCGGTGAGCGTGGTCGACGCCACGTACTTGGGCCGGGTGTTCAACGCCACTGAGATCGGGTTGTCGCCCTGATTTGCCCCCCAGGAGCCGGTTCCCCAGGAGCCAGCGAAGACCTCGTAGGTCCGCCGGCCGAACAGGAAGGCGTCGGCGCGCTGGTAGACCTGGCCTACCAAGGCCGCGGTCTCGCTATCGAAGTGCGGCATGGCCCATCCGCCGCGGTCGAACCCGCCGCTGCGGTCCTCCTCCGACCCGCCGAGCCCCTGCATCACGCCATCGACAGAGACGTTCATGTTGACCGTCAGTTTCATGGTGATGGTTCCTTTCTCGTCGGGTTGGTCGCGTCGGATCGGTCGGCCATCTCGCGCACCTCCTCTTTCGAGAACACTTCCGTCTCTCAATGGTAGCGAGGCCTCCTACGTTTTCACCCTCGTGTTCGCCCGATAAGAGGTTCTCGAGAACGGACCGAGTCGGCAATTCTTAGGCGATCGTGTTCCCGCCATCCTGGCGACTGCTATGTGTAGCGGCGGTCGTGGCTAGGTTTGCCACGAAGAACTTCTCAGAACTCCGTTATGGCGAAGTTCGCAGAATGCCAGAAGCGGAAGGCTTCTACCTTTAGCGACCCGCGGACAGCCTTGAGCGCAATTTCTTCGCCTGACGAACCAGCATGCGACCCAGCAGCCGTGGGCCAGGTATGACAACCAGACCCAGTTGCCCCATCACTCTGAGCAGGTCGATCTCCACCCAGTGCTCCTCGACCTTGCCCTCCACTACGCGGTTGAACTCCATGCTGGTGAAGTTCACTTCCTTGCCCGTCGGCGGGAGGCCCTGGAACTGGCCATGATGGGTGCCTCGGAAGGACACACGCGCCGCGACCGTGTTCTCCTCGGCCGCGATGTCTTCTATGGTGAGCCGAAGGTCGGGGAGCGCTTCCACGAAGGGATTAGTGAATCCCCTCCAAGCCTCCAATCCCTCCAGGTCCTGGGGACCTGGAGGGGAGGGGACGTGGGCTACGTAGCCCGAGGCCAAGAGGTCCGCCTCGCCCTCTAGGTCTCGCTCGTTGAACGCCTCGATCCACCGTCGGATAATGGCCTTGTTCTCTTCTGCTGACATCGCAGTACTCCTTTCCTCGCGCCACGTCTAAGCGTGGTGCTCTAGCTATCTCTAGCGGCCGGGCAGCGGCCCCAGGATCTCGATGTCGTAGTTGGCGGCGATCGCCATCAGCCTTTCCATGTCGGGAGGCTCTGCAGGCGGTATCGTCAGTTCCTCGGCCGGTTCGCCCACTTCCACGGGGAACCCCTCGAAGCCCGCCGGGTAGTTCTGCAGGAGTATCCTGGCGGGCTCAGCCCCGTTCACCTCGAAGCCGTGGGGTACCCCACGCGGCCCGTAGACAAACGCGCCCGCCTCGGCTTCGACCCTATCCTCTCCGACGTAGAAGGTCATCTCGCCCTCTAAGACGTAGAAGGATTCGTCCTCGTTGCGGTGCATGTGGTAGGGGGAAGCGAACCCGCCAGGCATCAGGTTATCGATTAGCCCGAAGGCCCCGCCGGTCTCATCGCCGGTCGCTTTCAATATCACGAGAGTACCCAAGAACCACACCGCCTGGCCTTCTTCGCTGGCCAGCGCGTACGGTCGAGCACCCATATCCATCGCCTCCTCCTTACTTCCGCTCCCGGTTAATGCGGATTAGCCCTTTTCCACGGCCGCTAATGATGGCATCTTCCGAAGCCCGGCGCGAACTCAGGACAGCGAACTTCGGAGAACTCCGCCACGCTCGACTTTAGCCATTAGGCTGCATAGCAAACCGCATCGGTTAGTCGTTCCACATATGCCCGTGGGACTTTTATCGTGTCGGCCTCCCAAGGCGACCCACAAAAAGTCTGCTCCTCCTGGGCCCACAACTCCTTTCGTACCAACGCGAGCGCATCGGCGAAGGTCGGATGAGCCTTGTGGTACCAACCCGCCTGACGCCGAAAGACACCAGCTGCCTTCCTCATCCGCTGATTTGCAAACAAGGTCACCACCGAGAACAGCCCCAACAGAGCCGGGGTGGTTCTTCGGATCGCTAACTCCGTCCACTGCCTCTGCGTCTCGAATCCCAGATGCCTACGCACCTCCTGGAAGGTTACCTCCAACCGCCAGCGCATCACAAACCAACGTACTATCTGCTCCGGATCGGTCTCGAGGTCGGTACACAGCAGTGCCTGGGGTTTGAACCTTCCTTCAGGATCGCGGATCAGGACCCAGCGCACGGGCACGGCAGGCAAACCCGTGGAGTACCAAACGGCCGTCTCGGAAGCGACCTCGACCACGCGCTCCCCGCTGCCGTACCAGTTAGCAATCTTGGCCGGCTCCCAAACGGTGTTTGAGTCTTCGGCCACCACGGATAGGTTGGGCAAGCGTTCGCCCTTTATGCGAGGCCTCCCTATCTGATGGGGGCGTCGTGGCGGAGCCTCTCTCGTAGAGGGCGGCATCCAAGCGCAAGCGGGTAATGAAGGTGATCGGATTGGAGAGCTTGCGCCAGCTCTCGAGCAGTTTGAGCGATGCGTAGGCGCGATCGGCTACGGCCACGATCTCGCGCTTGGGGTACCACCGTCTTAGTACCAAGAGCAGCTGCCAGGCCCACTCGGTTATCTTCTTGTGCCGTCTGCCCCGCTTTGCAGCATAACGCTCCGAAGGAGCCAGAGCCGAAAGGAAAGGCAAAGCCCATACCCTCGAAGCCCAGGGGATCTCAACCAACAACATCACGCACACCCATCTGAGGCCGCTGCTCTTAACGAAATGCTCGTGGGTGGAGCGAACGGGATCACGGTAGACGCCCCTGGCTGAGATCTTCTTGCCGTAGCGTCGCTCCAGCGTCTCGTCTATGCCGAGGATGAGTGGGCCTTGCCCAACGAACGCCTCTAGGAGCAATCCCAACAAGATGCGGCTCGCTTCTAGGCTCGAGAAGCGAGCGCGGCTTAGAACCCGATGGTAGCGATGGAAGCGCTTCTGCTGGTCCAAGCCCATCGCACGCAGGGCGGAACTGACCGTCCTAGCACCTGGAGCGAGGATCGCTCCTATGAGCAACACCTGAGCGTGCCGAAAGACACGCCTAGAGAAAAGTGGCGCAAAGGGGGCCAACGCCTGTACCATCTTAGGAGGTAGGGTACGCACCTTGAGATCACCTCTTTTAGCGGAGACTGGTGACGAGCGTACCCTACCCCTTTCGATCCCAAATGGCTAAAGCCGAGCAAGCGGAAGTTCGCAGAATTCATCTTCCACGCTGTGAGTATCCTGGAGAATGGCTGTGGGCGGCGCCTCGGAGCGGCCTGACCCTCTTTCCACGTGGGCCAAAGATGCCTTGCGAGTGACTCGTCGGCCGGACACCTCGGTGTCGCCCAACGGCCACCCGGGGCCGGAGCGTCGTGACCTCATAGGAGCTCGTTGGTGACACGACCCCTCACAGTATCGTCCGTTCTCTCCTGCTCCTCGGGTGAAAAGGTACCGCCACATCGAAAGGAGCTTGGGACGTGACGATGATCGGCACCGGGAGACAGGAGACCAAGGTCGAGGTGATCCTGGGCGTAGACACGCACCTCGACTTCCACGTGGCTGTGGCTATTGACCATCTGGGCAGACGCTTGGGCGAGTCCAGTGTGCCAACGACCGCGAAGGGTTACGAGAAGCTCCTGTGCTGGGCGGAGGGCTTTGGCCCCGTCAGGTGCGCCGGGGTAGAAGGTACCAGCTCCTACTGGGCCGGGCTTACCCGCTACCTGAGGGCCAGGGGGACCGAGGTGCTTGAGGTGGAGCGCCCGAAGCACCGGCGGCGGAACTCGCACCGTAACGTCGAGAAGAGCGATCCCTCCGACGCCGAGCGCGCTGCACGAGCGGTTTTGGCCGGAGAAGCGTCGGGCGTGCCCAAGAGCGCAGACGGCCGTGTGGAGATGATCAGGGCCCTGCGTGCAGCCCGCCGCTCCGCCATTAAGGCCAGGACGCAAGCTGCCAACCAGCTCCAAGGCTTGCGCGTGACGGCACCGGAGCAACTGCGCCAACGTTTGCGCGCACTCTCGACGAAGGAGCTCGTCTCGGTAGCCGCACGCTTCCGCCTCGGAGATGGCCCTCATGAGGTACCCACGGCAACCAAGTTCGCGCTCCGTTCGGTGCCCGCCGCCACGAGGCCCTCTCTGAGGAGATCGCCGAGCTAGAGGCTCACCTCGGTCGGCTGGTGGCGCAAGCCGCCCCTGAGTTGGTCTCTTTGGCGGGCATCGGTACCGACAACGCCGCGACACTGTTGATCGTGGCCGGCGACAACCCCAAGAGGTTGGGGAGCGAGGCCTCCTTCGCCAGTCTGTGCGGGGTCGCTCCCATCGAGGCCTCCTCCGGCAAGGTCGTCCGCCACCGTCTCAACCGCGGTGGCAACCGGGAGGCCAACCGGGCGCTGTACATGATCTGTCTGGCTCGGATGCGCCGAGATCCTCGCACGCAGGAGTACGTCGCGAGGCGCACCGCGGAGGGCAAGAGCAAGCGAGAGATCATCCGCTGCCTGAAGCGCTACGTGGCCAGGGAGGTCTACCGCGTGCTGATCTCTTGCTGCGCCCCTTCCTCGCCGACCGGGCCGAAAGACGAGGCCCACATTGCCTCCGAGAGCAGCGCCGCTTGACCATAGGAGCGTCACTCGGGTGAATAGGCTGCAGGGCGCTGCCTCCCCCTAAGATTCATCGCCGATTCATCGCCGTCTGTTTCCCTTCTGGGCGTGAGCTCTACACACCTTGACAACTCAAGTTTCCAAGCAACTAACCACAACCAGCACCGAAACCATATCGCCCTCAAGTTGTTGGCCGAGGGCTCGGTCGTGGTGCTGGTCATGGCTCTCGGGTGGTGGGGGATGTGGAATCTTGGTAGCTATACGATTCTCTCACAGACACAGCCAGACCCCATCTACGTGGCTGTGTGTCCTGTATCTGAGCCCCTCCAGAAGAGCCCGACGCGAGGGGGTGTTGGCCAGGGCAGAGGATGTTCAAAGGAAGGCTCTACTCACCCGATCAGCTCACGCCAGCCGGGAGTGAGAGTAGTCGAGCATGCTCATGGAGCCGAAAGGCACAGGGAGGACAAAGCCCCTTCGCGAAGTTCGCATAATTCACCTTCCACGCACTCCGGTGAATAGAGGGTGACGAGAAGGACCGGGGCTGTCAGGAGGAGCCCCGGTACTCTTACATCTAGCTCTCGAACTCCGCCTCTCACCTACCGCGTCTTGTATGCCTCGACCTCACCGGCCGAGACTTGGGGTGGGTTCGGATAAAAGGGAGCCAGATGCTCCGCAATGAACTCTCCCGCCCTGAAGGTCGACTGCTCCTCGGCGTCCTTATGCTCGAAGACGCTCGTAGAAACTACGACGCTGTCTCCGACGTCGACCCAGTAGTAAGCCACGAATCCTGGCATTTCGCTGATGATGGGCACAAAGCCCTCATTCACAATCTGCGCCACCTTTTGCGTGTCAGTCACGCCCTCGTAGCGCCGCACCACAGCGTACATAGCTTTACCCTTCCTCCTTACTAGTGAGGGCGGGACCCGTCGGCCCCGCCACGTTGACCAACGGGGGCCACCTTAGCAACTATCGGGGGCAAGGGCTATCACGCAAAGGAGTGATCTTTGCGGCAACCGTTGTTACGCGGACTTTCGAGAATTATCCTTCCACGCACTCCGGTGAATAGATCTTCGCCAGAGATGCGCCAAGCTTCTTGGGCTGGCAACATCTCAGTAGTGCTACGGTGCTTCCTAAAGAGGAAGCGCCGGATGGGAAAGGAGAAGAGTAACGTGTCCACCGCTGAAGAGAACAAGGCCACCTTCAGGCGTTACATCGAGGAGGTCTGGAACAAGACGAACCTGGGGCTTGCCGACGAGATCTTCGGCCGCTACCTATCCCATCAGCCCGACGGTCAGATTCTCGAGCGCGGCCCCGAGGACGTGAAGCGCTTCGTGAGCGAGTTCCGCTCTGCCTTCCCCGACTTCCGCATTAGCATCGACGATCAGATCGCAGAAGGGGACAAGGTGGTGGTCCACGCAACGATTCGAGGTACTCACCAAAGAGAGTTCAGGGGCCTGGCGCCCACTGGCAAGCACATACAAGAGAGAGGATTCTCCGTCTTCCGCTTCTCTTCTGAGGGCAAGGTGGTGGAGAGCTGGGACTCTTACTACAGCCAGCTCGGCCTGATGCGCCAAAGTATCGAGCAAGAGCTTAAGTTGGCCAGGAGCATCCAGCGAGCCTCACTCCCCCAGGTGGTGCCTGAACTCGAGGGCTGGCAGATCTCTCCTTATTACCAGCCTGCTCGCGAGGTGGGAGGAGACTTCTACGACTTCCACTTCCTATCGGAGGGCCGGCTTGGCCTGGTAGTAGGAGACGCCACGGGCAAGGGTGTTCCTGCGGCGCTGGTGATGTCCACCACCTGCGGGATGCTAAGAGCCGTCTCACAAGCGTTGGTCTCCTCCTCACCCGGGGAGATGCTTGAGCAGGTCAACGAAGCACTCGTTACAAGCATCCCCTCCAACATGTTTGTCACCTGCTTCTACGCCGTCCTCGACCCCAAGAGCGCTACCTTGAGATACGCCAACGCGGGCCACGACCTGCCCTACCTACACCGTAACAGCGCCGCCGAGGAACTGAGGGCGAGGGGAATGCCGTTGGGACTTATGCCCGGCATGCGCTACGAGGAGGGCAAGATAGTGCTCGATGCTGGCGAGGCTGCACTGTTCTACAGCGACGGGTTGGTGGAGGCCCATGACCTTAGAGGCGAGATGTTTGGCTTCCCCAGGCTAAGGGAGCTCATCGCCGAGCACGCCGAGAAACAATCGCTTGAGGAGGCGCTCCTAGGGGAACTCTACTCCTTCGTGGGGGAAGGCTGGGAGCAAGAAGACGACATCACCCTCCTCACGCTGCGACGCTCCCCGTCCCCAAGCTGAACTTCTGCGGAGCCGTCTTCTAGGCAGAGTTAGGTGAATACAGCTTCGGTCGATGCGCCGGCCACCAGGCGGTGGCATCATGGAGATGGGTGAAGGGTCAGAGCCCGCCATGAGGGAAGAGGTCAAGGAGGAGAGCGTATGCCGAACATCGTCGGCGGTTGCTTGTGCGGTAGCGTCCGCTACGAGAGCGAGGCAGAACCCGTACTGACCGCAGCGTGCCACTGCCACCACTGCCAGAAGCAGACGAGTTCTGCCTTTTCGATCTTCGTCATCCTCCCGAAGGGGAGCCTGCGGATCGAGGGAGAAGCCTTGGCAGCTTTCGAGGACGTAGGCGAAAGTGGGCTGCCGGTCTTCCGCAAGTTCTGCACCAAGTGCGGCTCGGCCATCGTGAGCGAGGTAGTTGCGACGCCGGACGTGGAGTGGCTCAACGCGGGAACTTTGGACGACCCGTCGTGGTTTAGGCCGCAGATGAACATCTGGTGTGAGAGCGCCCAACCGTGGGTGAACATCGACGATACCATCCCCTCCTACCCAGGAAACCCGCCGCAGGGCGACTGAGTAGGCAGGGCGGCGGTACGGCTCTGCGAGGTCCACCTACGAGCTCCGCCCAGCAAGCTCAACTTCTTAGAACTCCGTATAGCGGAAGTTCAACTTCGCAGAATACCCCTTCTAGGACGTTCGTGAATAAGGACAAGAAAAAGGGCCGAGGCTGCTCTACGCCCCGGCCCGTTGCCTCCTTGATAGGTAAAGTTCAGCAATGCGATGTGGGTGGGCTTGACTGCTCTTCCTCTTTCCCCCGCTATTTGAACGGGAGTTAGCCAGTCCCGACCCTCACACCGGCCTTCTCGAACAGGCGGTCGCGCGACTCAGTCGCTAGGCGCCGCACCCTCTCCGCGTCGACGCCTACGAGCGCGCCGTCGCGCTTGAGGACCCTCCCCGCCACGAACACCGAGTCGACGAGCCCCGGGTGCGCCGCGAGCACGACGGCCCCCACGGGGTTGTTTAGCGGCGTTAGGCCCAAGGCGTCGGCGCGAAGCAGCACCACGTCGGCCTCTTTCCCCGGTGTCAAGGAGCCAGTCTGCGCGTCCACGCCGATCGAGCGCGCCCCTTCGATGGTGGCGAAGCCCAGCACGTCACGGATCGTCGCGGCGGGCGTACCTTCGTCTCCTGTGAGGGCGAGCACCCGCTGCGCCTGCAAGGCAGCACGCATCTGTGTGAACAGGTCGCTACCGGTGCTCGTTACCACGTCGATCCCCAAGCCCGGCCGGAGACCGGCCCTGAGCAGGCGCCCCGTGGCCGGGACGCCGAAGCCCATCTGCATCTCCACTGCGGGCGTCACCACCGCTGTCCCCCCGCTCTCCCTGACGAGCCCCAGGGCCTCGTCGGTGAGCGAGGTGTTGTGGACGTACTGGGTGCCAGGATCCATCAGTTTTGCCTCATTTAGCTTCTCTATCGCCCGGTACGGCACCCCGAAAGCTCCGTTGCCGACGTGCACCGTGACCCGTAACCCCAACTCGCGGGCGAGTGCCCAGTCGCGCTCCGTAACCTCCATGCTCGAGAGCTCGGGGCCCCTAAGCGCCATCGCCATCGTGACTAGCCCGTCGTCCGAGGAGAAGTGCTCCGAGCGGACGCGCCGGGCATCGGACGGGTGATCGAGGGTGCTCTCGTAGAACCATTCCGGTCCCGTGTTGGCGAAGCCGTAGGCGAAGACCGCGCGCCCGCCCGCCTGGCGCAGAGCACGGATGGCCTCATCAGTGTGTTCCGGAGTGTTCTGGATGTGCGACCAGTCCACCAGGGTCGTTACGCCCGCGTCGAGGGCCTCCAGGGCGCCGATCAACTCGCCGGCGTAGACGTCCTCTGGCTCGTACGTCGGGGCGAACGCGGCGAGGACACCCATGAAGTAGTCGTTGAGGTCGGTGTCCGGGGCCACGCCCTTGATCGCCCCCTGCCAGACGTGGCGGTGGGCGTCCACCAGGCCCGGCATTACGATCTTGTCGGTCGCGTCTATCACCTCGGCGTCCGGGGCCTTCACGTCGGGCGCGACCTCCGCGATCTTGCCGCCCTCGAATAGGACATCCCCCTTAGGCAGGTCGCCGATCTCCGGGTCCACAGAGATCACCGTCCCGCCTTTTATCAGCACTCTTCTGAGGTTCATCGCTCGCTCCTCCTCTCCATCGGCGGTCACTCTACTCTGCGCGGAGGAAGAAATGTGCGACTCCTCACCCGCTTGGTATAGCAACCCAAGTATTGCGGCGGGGGCACAGCATGTCTATATAGCAAGTGGCGTACCTTTACCCTATTGAGCGTTGCTTGCAGGTAGTGAACTTCGGGGAACTCCGTACACGCGAAGTTCGCAGAATTACTATTCTAGGCACTCCAGTGTATAAGTATATATGGCATCGGCAGCAGGGAGGAGACGTGGTGAGCCGGTTTGATTGTGAAGCGATCCTATTCGATCTCGACGGGGTACTTGTGGACTCCGCATACGCAGTAGAGCAAGCCGCGAGGATTTGGGCTGAGCGCCACGGCCTCGAGGCTGATCAGGTATTAAAGGGTGTGCACGGAAGAAGGGCCGAAGAGGTCGTTCCCGACGTCGCTCCCCACCTAGACCCTGATGCGGAAGCCAGGGAGTTGGACCGGATCGAGCTAGAGAATGTCGCGAATGTCTGCAAAGTGGAGGGGGCGTCTGACCTATTGGCCGCTCTTCCAACCGACAGCTGGGCGATTGCAACCTCAGGCTCACGCGCACTAGCAACCGCCCGCCTGCGTGGAACGGAGTTGCCGGTGCCGAAGATTCTAGTCAGTGCTGAAGATGTAGAGAACGGCAAGCCTGATCCCGAATGCTACCTGAAGGCAGCTGAGCTTACCGGCGTAGCTCCGCAGAAATGCGTAGTGGTAGAGGACACGTTACCGGGCATCCTGGCCGCCCGATCGGCAGCCATGGCGGTGATAGCCGTGGCGACGACGCACTCAGCAAGCGAACTATCCGATGCGGACGCCGTTGCGCACGCTTTGATCGATATTCGCGTTGAGGAGGTAAGGGCAGGTGCAAACAGGAGTGGTAAGCCGCGCTTATTACTGGTAGTAGAAAACTGAACTTCCGCCTCACTCTATAGTCTACCCTTCCGCGCAGCCCCGTTGATCATCCAAGGGCACCGGTATGTCTCACAAGTTCGGGCCGATCCGCGGTCATGTGAAAGATGCGAACTTCCGGGAATACTTATTCCACGCAATCGGGTGAATAAGAGCTTCCGTCAATAGGCTGGCAACTTTTTGTACTTGGCAGCTCTCAAAGTGATTCGACAGCCTATTTATCGTTGCTTGACACATACGCTACTCGCCTATTGACGGAAGCTCTAAGCTACAGATTAGCTTCTCAAGTTAGGTGGCGTCGGCTTCCTCAGACGGTACCGCGCGCACCACGGCACCGATCTGTCCCAGTATGTCCTCCAGGTCTATTTCGACCCAGGCCTCTACTATCTTGCCATCGGCCAACCTGTTTAGGGACAGACCCCTGAAGGTGACTTGCCTGCCGGTGGGAGCTACGCCCATGAACTCACCCTCGTGGGTGCCGTAAAACACTAAGCGACCCGCTACCAGGTCGCCTTCCGCAATCTGGATCTCATCGGCGCCGTGGTAGTCGGGGAAGGCCCGGCGGATCTCGGCTATACCCTCTTTGAACTCAGCGGCAACATCGGGGGCCATGAGTTCGTCGAAGGCGTCCAAGTCTCCGCTGCTCGCAGCCTCCGCAGCCCGCCTGATGACGGCCTTGTTCTCTTCCGCAGACATACTCGCTCCTTCCACTGAGCCAAAGCAACGAAGGCATCATACTCCCTCGACGAAGCCTGGTGCGAAGTTCGCAGAATTCTACTTCCACGCACTCTGGTGAATAGACCTTCGTCCGGTGCACCAGAGTTCACTCGATGGCATCATGCTTGTGGTGGATAGCTTGGCGAAAGGTTGGCTCCGCCGGGTCAAAAAGGATCGGAACGAAGGAGGACGAGATGAGGTTGCTCTACATAGTCACAAAGGGGATGGAAGACCCGACCCTGGCCTCCGTGCCGCTGCACATAGCGGCCAACGGCTCCCTCGATATCGGGCAGGAAGTCTCGGTGGTCCTCGCCGGGGATGCTACCGACCTAGTGATCGAAGACAACATGCAGCGCTTGGAGGGCGTGGGCGTACCTCCCGCCCGAGACCTGCTCGGCAAGCTGAAAGAGCACGAGGTTCCCGTCTACGTCTGAAAGGGGTGCGCGGTAGCCCGTGGGGCCACCGAGGACGAGGAGAGGCTGGCCCCGCTCAACGGCAGGTGGGCACTGCCCACGGACGTAGCAAGGCTCGCGGCGGAAGCAGACAGGGTGCTTACCTTCTAGTGCCTGAGCCCAAGGCAGAGTTCCGAGAATCCACCTTCCACACACTCCGGTGAATAAGGGCAAGAAGAGGAAGGGCCGTCGTCCTAATACGGGGCCTCGGCTCCTCTCCTTCGTTATGAAAAGCTCTTAGATTTAAAACTCTGTCCCAAGAAGTAGATAGCGAACTTCTTGCCTCCCTACGCGTTCCTCTAGGCCTTTCCAAACACCCGAGAACGGTACGCTCGGTAGCGGTAATAGAAGAAGCAACCGACGCAGAAGCCCGCCAGGGCGACGCCGGCCGCGGCAGCCACCGCCAGCGAGAGCCCCCAGCCTACCACCTCCAGGCCGAGGAGGAACGCCAGCTGTGCCCCACCGAGCAGCATCGCTGCGAGAGTGTTGTTAAAGCGCATCAACCGGGGGTCTTCTACTTCGCCGGAACTTAGCGCCTTGGCGTTTCGTTTCGCCAAGAGGAGCCTGCCTGCCTGGAAGATGAGGCTCCCTCGGCGCCCAAACAATACGGCGGACAGTACGACTAAGAAGAGTGCCGTGGTCAAAAGCGGCTGTCGCAGGATCAGCCCGCCTACCACCCCCACCACTAAGACCCAACGGTTCAGCTGTACGAGGGGAAGGGGTATGTCCCTGTCTCGATCAATGCAAACCATGTGCGTGCTTCCTTCCTCCTGGCCCGCTGGGAAAAGCGGACCGACGCTCACCTCTCACAAATTGTGTACAGCGGCATGATACGCCACCCGGCTAAGAGAAGTGCGGCTTGTCGTTCGAACGGAGGTCTTGAACGGATCTTGCTTAACTTCCGAGAATCTACCTTCCCTGAAGGTGAGTGAATAAGGGCGAGAGGAAACCATGACGCAGCAGCTCCGGGCTTTCAAGTATTCGAAAGCAGGACTACTCCTCCTCTGTACCTACGGCGCCAGACCATCGGCCGGCAGGCGCGGCGCGAGGCCTCGGCTCCGGACCGAGTTTACGCTGGCACCGGAGATCGGTCGGGCGCTCGTCGCAGAGGCACCAGGAAGGACAACGAAGGACACGTAAGGCGCCCTCGTCGCTCTCTCTGTTAGCCCGGGTTCTGAGGGAATTACGTCTCTCGCTAAGCCGCCGCGCGGCAGGTCGCGTAATCTTCGGCGGCCAGCGTCGCGCCCGTCATGCCCTCCGCGGCGTCCTTGCCGAGCAACTCTTCGAGTCGGTCGGGAAAATTCGTAAACATGCCGTCAACCCCCAAGGCGATCAATGCCTCCATCTCAGCCGTCTCGTTGACCGTGTAGAGGTGGACGTCCAAGCAGAGAGCATGAGCCGCTTCCACGAGCGCGGCGTCCACGGCCGTCTTGGACGGCCCTATGCCCACGATTTCTTCTTTGCGTCGCGTCCGGTAAGCACACGGCCATTGCACACAAGTTGCAGATCATCTAATGTTTTCTGCAATGAATGTTCGCTCGCTAGGCATCCGCACCGACCTCATCTTTCAACGCTTCGGAGGAGTGATCGTCGACCGCGGTAGTTACCTGGTACTCCTGACGCCATCCAATCCCGCCTACCGCTGGGGCAACATGCTGCTATTCGCCGACCCACCCGGGGAGGGCGACTTAGAACGCTGGCGTCAGCTTTTCGCCCGGGAGGTCGGGGCCCCTCCGGAGATAAACCATATGGTCTTCGCCTGGGACACGATCCATGGCGAGACGGGGTACGTTCATCCCTTCCTGGATACGGGGTTCGAGATCGAAAGGAATGTGGTGTTGTCCACGAACGCCGTCCACCCGCCCCCGAGGATAAACGACGGCATCGCAATCAGCCCCCTGGAGTCTGACGCAGAGTGGCAAGCTGCATTCGAACTCGACCTCCTGTGTCGCGATGAGGGAGAGGACGAGGCCGGCTACCGCACCTTCATAGAGCGCAAGATGGCTCAGTACCGAGAGATGATCGCGGCAGGCATGGGCCGCTGGTTCGGTGCGTTTTTGAATGGCAAACTTGTCGCCGATATGGGGCTGTTCGTCGAGGACGGTATCGGACGCTTCCAGTCAGTCAAGACCCATCCCGGCTACCGGCGGCGGGGCATCTGCGGCACTATGGTTTACGCCATCGCCCGCCGTGGGCTGGAGACGATGGAGGCCGAAACGCTTGTGATGATCGCGGATGCTGAGTATCACGCGGCGAAGATCTACCAGTCGGTCGGCTTTAGACCCACCGAGCGTATCGTAGGCGTCGAGCGGAAATGAAGACGGGCTAGGAGACCGAAGCAAGCGTGTGGACGCGTCCCCACTTCCTACCGAGCCGCATGAGCATCCACCAGATCGTCGCTACCCGCATCAGGCGCTCGCGGGTCTGTGTGCCTACCCTACACCTCCCTGACTTCACCTGAGTGGTGCCCAAGTGGTGTCAAAAGGCCCCAGTGCTCGAACCGAGACTCTTTCCCTTTCCACCGATTCTCCTTATCTATGCCGAATCGAGGAGGGTGACCGACGGGACTCGAACCCGCGCCCTTCGGAGCCACAATCCGCTGTCATCGGTTTCTAGAGGTTGCCGGATGTTGCAGAATCGGCATATCTAAGCAGATTTCACTGCTGGCGGTTGCCCGCTGTTTCGAGGTGTTGCGCCCTGAGTGGTGTCAAAAGTGGTGTCAACCGGTACCATCCGCGCCCCATATCTCGATGAATCTGCACAGACCCAGGACCTTGCCAGGGCCACCGTGAAGTCCGCTACGTTCCACCCCTAGACTAATGACACCTTGTGGCTACAGCGTTGGTGCGAATGGGCGCTTCCAAGGCGCAGAAGAAGTCTCCATCTCTCTGCTCGATTGCTCAAACTCGGAACGATGTCCTGGGATAAATTGCCCGAACAAGTCAGGAAACTCTCCCCTACCTCCCGGGATAGAGGCGCCGCTAGAGTGACCATATCAGGTTCAAGAACCTCACAAAGGAGATCCATCGAATGTAGGAACGAGCGAAAGGTTCGCAGAGGACGCTCATAAGGACGAGAGATGGGAAGGAGGTGTCATCGAACCGGAGCCAGGGGAGACTAGCAGTTAGGTACGGGAAAGGGAAAGAACAGAGAAAGGAGAAAGCGATGATCGCAAGATTCGACCATCATCCGATGCTGACAGCACTATTGGCGCTAACCACGGCCGTGTTGGTCGTGGTGGTTATAACGCTTTCCACGTTGCTCTATACGTCGGCACCAGCGCCAAGCCACTCAAGCTTCCGTGACGGCGGCAACCAGCTGGCCCTCGCCGCCCCCGGCCGAGCCTACGCTTAGACCTGCCGTAGGCGTAAGTGAACCCTACGTGATAGTGACCCTTGTAGAGTACGGCGACCGGTAGCGAAGCGCCGCTCTAGGAAGGGAGCGTAACGTTGAGGAGGCAGAGGAAGAGCCGGGCTCCTAGGGGTCCCGGCTCTTCCTCATGCTCTTATTCGCCCAACCTCGTGGATGCTGCTCTCTGCGAATCCCAAACTCGAAAAGATGTCCCGGGAAGAATTGCCCAATCAGGTCAGGAAACCCTTCCCACTCCCGGAGGACCACTAGAGTCGCCCTATCAGCTTCGAGAACTAAAAGGAGATCTATCGAATGTAGCAACGAGCGGAGGGTTCGCAGAGGACGCTCATAAGGACGAGAGGTGGAAAGGAGGTCTCATCGGAGCGGAGCAAGCGAAGCTAGCACGAAGCTAGCACGAAGCTAGCAGAGTTAGGTACGCCATAGGGAAAGAACAGAGAAAGGAGCAAGGGCATGTACCATTCACTAATAGGAAAACCATCCCTTCGTGTTGTGCTTGTGATGGGCCTCCTCATCGGGCTTTCTGTGTTGTTATTGGCCGCCTGTGGAGGTGAAGAGTCGGCTAAGGGTGGCGGTGGTGGAGGTGGCGAAGAGAAGAAAGACGCGACTGGCGGGACACAGAACGGCGAGAGCCTCAAGGAGGCCATCAGGAGCGATTACGAGAAGGTCGGAGAGATGCAAACCGTGTCGAAATCGGTCGATCGCAAGAACATCCCGTACGCCACCGTAGATCTCAAGATGGGCGAGGGGGAGCTTAACGTCACCGGCGGCGCAGAGGCAGACCGGCTCATGGAGGCAGACTTCTCCTACAACGTCTCTGCCTGGAAGCCTAAGGTCAGCAAACACGCACCCGGCGATTGGAACAATCTTAAGGTGAGGCAGGGAAGCGTCGAGGGCGCCCGCGGGGGCGACGCCCGCAACGAGTGGGACATTCGCTTAAACGACGAGGTGTTCACCCATCTCGTGGTTGAGGTGGGTGCCGGAGAGAGCGATCTGGACCTCGACAGCCTCAACCTGGGGGTACCTGGACACCAGGAGCCGGTAGATCTCACAGTTCAGATGGGTGCGGGCGATACCACGGTGGATC
Organism: uncultured Rubrobacteraceae bacterium; assembly: GCA_963808845.1. Lineage (GTDB taxonomy): Bacteria > Actinomycetota > Rubrobacteria > Rubrobacterales > Rubrobacteraceae > Rubrobacter_D. The sequence continues at coordinate 9,889 of CAWEHD010000024.1, read as the reverse complement.
TCACAGGCGACTACACGAAGCCCTTCCCCCACATCGACGCTAGCATTCAGGGCGGGGTCGGGGAGGCGACGGTGCTGCTGCCAAGAAGGGTGGGGGTTAAGGTGAAAGCCCAAGGTGGCCTCGGCAAGATCGATGCCAAGGGACTCCAGAGGGTGGACGACTCATCATACGTCAACGACGCCTACGGGGAGTCGGAGGTTACCCTCAGGGTAGATATCGAAGGTGGCTTCCGTGAGATCAATCTGGAGGTTGTCTAGGGATGTGAGTGACGTGGCTGAGGAGACACCGCCCAGATACTGCTCCATTTGCCGTCATAAGTTAAAGCCTGACGATTCTGTTCATGTCCTAAGTGTGGAACCCCGCTCATCCTAGAGGCGCACGTACCTACGCCGGAGGCGGATAGAGCTGTTCCTCTGCCACCTCAGCCTGATGCTGGTTCCCCGGGGGAACCAACGCAAGAGCAACCAGCGCAGGAGCAACCAGTGCAAGAGCAGCCAGCGCAGCGGGGCTGGTGGCGCAGACACCCTATCCTCAGCGGGGGTCTGGGGATCATCGTAGTGCTGTTCGTCTTCATCAGCGTTGTTGGGTCGCTGGGTGGCGGTGGTGGAGGTGAAAACTCGGCTAAGGGTGGGCTGGAAGAGCACAAGAAGAACACGGGCGGTGGCACTGCTTCCACCGACGGTCTGATCGTCTTTCGCCGCTACTTAGATCTTGAAGGGACCAGGAGCGCCATCTTCACGATGTACCCTAATGGAAGCCATATCCGCCAGATCACCCATCCCCCAGAGGGCTGGGGCGACTTCTCCCCTGCATGGTCCCCCGATGGGACGAAGGTCGCCTTCTATCGCCAGTGACTCGTCCGCGCCCTACGCATTGCAATGGGAGCCGGATCCTGCTCGTCGACGTCAACACAGGCTATACGCGCTCGGTCACACACTGCATACCTGATGCGGGGATGGACCAAGGAGCATCCGCCTCCATCATCCGCTCCTTATTGCGTGGGAGACTCGGACCCCGCCTTCTCACCAGACGGTAAGTCGATAGCCTTCAGGCGCACCATCGGCCCTAAGGATGAGAGTTCCATGAGTCGAGGGGATCTTCATCGTGGGGCTCGACGGGAGCGATCCCCACCAGGTCACCAACGTCCAAAAGCGGGGAGCGTTGGAGTTTGAAGACTCCGGGCCAGCTTTCTCGCCCGACGGGAAGAAGCTAGTCTTCGAGCGCTCTCGCTTGGAGGACGACCAGACAGCGGTGTTCGTCCAGAGCGTCGACTCGTCTGGCTCGCCAGAGGATGCGCATCAGATCACACCCTGGAAGATGAACTGCGGGGATCATCCAGAGTTCTCTCCCAACGGCAACTGGGTGCTCTTCAGTTGCGAGCCCGAGGGTGGCCATCTCCAACCTCTACTGGGTCCACCCCGACGGCACAGGCTTGCACCAGCTAACCCACACAGGTCTATGCCGATAAGGATTACGTGGGCTCGAGCTTCTCTCCGGAGTTCAAAAGGGTGGGGCGATATTGTGGCGGCACGCTGGCCCGCCTATGGGGATGAGGACAACTCAGACGTGTTTCGTATGCACATCGAGGTCGCGCACGGTGATGTGCAGAGCCCTCGGAGTGACGGTGAACCTCACCAAGAGCCGAAACCCTGGATGATTCTCCTGACTGGGGCACGCATCCACCTGTTAGCTAGAAGATGATCGGGAATAGCGCTAGTTTAGGGCCAGGGCTTCCATACCCCGGCCCTAATCTTCTTGCCCTTATTCACCCAAAGTGTTCAGAAGGTGCTTTCTTGTCCGAATCCTAAACTCGGTAGGACTTCTTCCTAGGAAAAATTGCCCAACCAGGTCAGGAAAGATTCCCCTACCTCCCGGGATAGTAGTGTCACTATAGTGAGCGTAGCGGCTAGGATGCAACTCTATACAGAGAGAAGGAGAGGGATGGTAGTGCTTACTCTGATCTTTATCCGCCAGCGTGTGCAGATCGGTACTCTCCGACGTTATCCGATTCCCGCCCCATTAGGCACCTGTAGCGGTTGTCGGAGTGCTTGGGAGAAGGTGATGGTGGTAGAGTGATGGTTGTGACGAAAGGGACAAGGAAGCAGGGTCGAGGAGTCGGGAGAATGAGCCACCGCACAGCCGCTTGGTTGGCCTGGTCGCTGTGGGCGGTGTGCGTGGTGCTTATCGCGCTCGCCCTCTGGCTCGACTTCCTTATAGGTGAGCTGGCTAGCGAATCGATCGCAATAGGTAAGCCCGGACAAAGACCTGGCCCTGCCTTAGCCCTACTAACGGGGGTGCTCTCGCTGGCGTCACCCACCGTCGGGGCACTCATAGCCTCGCGCCTCCCTGCTAATCCCATCGGTTGGATCTTCTGTGGCGTGGGACTGCTCTACACAGGGCAGCGCTTCACCCAAGCGTACGCCGACTACGCGCTGTTCGAGAATTTCGCGTTTCCTGGTGGGGAGTACGCGGCCTGGCTCTCAACGTTGCTAGAATTCGAGGTACTAGTCCTGGCGGGAGTCTTCGTGATGCTGCTGTTCCCTAACGGCCGTCTACTGTCTCGTAGGTGGCGAATCGTGGCGTGGATGGCGGTCGTGCGGAGCGCTGTTGACGATACTCTACGATGCCTTCTATCCGGACTATCTGGCCACCCATCTTTACGTTAAGAACCCGTTCGGAGTCGTGGGGGTCATAGGCGGCAGGATCACAACGTACGAGTTCTTTGAAGCCGCAACTTCCGTCGGCTTTGCTTTGCTATTGGCGAGCATTCTCGGTGCACTTTTCTCGCTGTTCGTTCGGCTGCATCGCGCACAGGGAGATGAGCGCCAGCAACTCAAATGGTTCCTGTACGCCGCTGTGCCGGCAGGTGTGGGTTACAGCTACACCTTGTCTACACACTTCATCTTCAGCTTCACGTCTCTCGTGTTCATCAACCCGGTTGAAGTGTATTTTCCTCGCAGCTTTTACGACAGAATTGTGTTCGCTCTGCCGTTCGATAATCCTGTGTTCTCTCTGCTGTTCGTTCCGGTCTTCACTTACATCGCCATCGTCAGGTACCGCCTCTACGACATAGACGTGGTCATAAACCGTACCCTCGTCTACGGCGCCCTTAGCGCCTGCGTCAGTCGGGATCTATGTGCTCGTGGTGGTAGCCTTGGGTGCCCTATTCCAGGCGCAGGGCAACCTCGCCATCTCGCTCCTGGCCACGGCATTTGTGGCCGTCCTCTTCCAGCCGCTTCGGAGAGGCTCCAGCGCTCCGTCAACCGCCTGATGTACGGTGAGCGAGATGACCCATACGCGGTAATCTCGCGGCTGGGCAGGCGCCTTGAAACAACCCTCGCTCCCGAGAGCGTGCTGCCAACACTCGTAGAGACTATAGCCCAGGCTCTGAAGCTTCCCTACGCGGCCATTCTCCTGAAAGAGGGCGAGGGGTTCAGGACCGCCGCAGCCTACGGCTCACCCAGAGGTGAGCCGGAAACGCTTCCGCTTGTGTACCAGAGGGAAGAGATAGGACGCCTGGTACTCTCTCCGAGGGCTCCTGGAGAAGCCTTCTCAGATGCCGACCGCAATCTGCTTGAGGATCTCGCCAGACAAGCTGAGGTGGCTGTGCACGCCGTGAGGCTCACCTCCGATCTGCAACACTCCCGCGAGCGGCTGGTCACCACACGTGAGGAGGAGCGCCGTCGCCTCAGGCGCGACCTGCACGACGGGCTGGGCGCACAACTTGCGGGCTTGAACGTCCAGGCCGGGGCTCTCCGGCGCCTCATACCGCGTGACCCTGACGCTGCCGACGAGCTGGTGGTAGAGCTGCGCGAGGAGCTCCGCTCTGCCATCACCGACATCAGGCGCCTCGTCTACGACCTCAGACCCCCGGCACTGGACGATCTGGGGCTCCTAGAGGCGCTACGCCGCCTCGCCGAGCGCTACGGCTCAGAAGATGAGCAACTGAGCGTGTTGGTGGAGGTGCCCGAGGACCTTCCCAACCTCCCAGCAGCCGTAGAAGTGGCCGTCTACCGCATCACGCAGGAGGCGCTGACCAACGTCGCGCGTCATGCCCGGGCCAAGAGCTGCGTCGTGCGGCTTGCGGTCAATGAAGATGTGGCGCTGGAGATCGTCGACGACGGCGTGGGCATCCCCGCAGAGCGCAGCGCGGGCGTGGGCCTCTCCTCGATGCGAGAGCGAGCATCCGAGCTGGGCGGCAGTTGCGTCGTCGAGCGTGCCCCAGAGGGCGGCACCCGGGTGCTGGTCCATCTACCGATGCCCAAGGAGGAGTGAGAAGGTTGGAGACTCTACGCATTCTCATCGCCGAAGACCACCCTCTCTTCCGCAAGGGCATGATCTCCCTGCTCTCATCGGTGCCCGAGTTCGAAGTTGTAGGCGAGGCAAAGACAGGCGAAGAGGCCGTAGTGCGTGCCGCACAACTGCAGCCCGACGTGGTCTTGATGGACCTGCAGATGCCAGAGGTGAACGGCATAGAGGCCACGCGAAGGATCCTCCAGGAGAGCCCGAGCGTCCGCGTCCTGGTGGTAACGCTCTTCGAGGATGATGACTCGGTGTTCATGGCCTTGAGGGCAGGAGCACGCGGCTACGTCCTCAAGGACGCAGACGAGGAGGAGATGGTGCACGCCATCCGGGCGGTAGGCAAGGGCGAGGCGATCTTCAGCCCGCATGTCGCAACCCGAGTACTCGCCTACTTCGCGGCCTCTCCCCCAGGAGGAGCCCCACCCCAGGCCTTCCCCACCCTCACCGATCGCGAGCGTGAGATCCTAAACCTCATCGCACAAGGGCACCCCAACCCTTCGATCGCCAGGCAACTGTCTTTGAGCACCAAGACGGTAGGCAACTATGTCTCCAACATCTTCACCAAGCTGCAGGTCGCTGACCGGGCCCAGGCGATCATCCGCGCCAGGGAAGCGGGCCTAGGATAAGTTAGAACACAGCAGACTGTCTCGATAGCGATCTCAGTCGCTAGGCGAGATTGGGTGGACGACCTCGTATTCCTCCATCAAGCATCGAACCCTACAGCGGTGAGCAAAAACTTTGACCCATATTAGATCATGGATGCATGAAAGCCTACTCGGAAGATCTCAGACGGAAGATAGTCGACGCCCTAAAGCGAGGCACTGCCAAGAACGAGGCCGCCAGCCTCTTCGGGGTGAGCCTCTCCTCGGTGAAGCGCTTCGCCAGGATGGAGCGCGATGGGGTCCCGCTGGCCCCCAGGAAGCCTCCTGGCAGACCTCCGAAGAGCAACGATGCCACAAGGAGACTGCTTGAGGCCGACCTCGCCGACCGCCCGGCGGCGACCGCTTCAGAAAGGCGGCGCTACCTGGAACATATGACGGGTGAGTCCATGAGCGACTCGACGGTGAGGCGGCTCGTGAGAAAGCTGGGCCATAGCCGAAAAAAAGATCCGCGCTCGCCTCCGAGCGCGACGAGTTCCTGAGAGCGGCCTGGCGGGTGATGGTCTCTGGGGAGCTTTGCGCCAGCGGAGCTCGGCTTGTATTCGTGGACGAGATGGGCTCCAATACCTCGCTTCACGAGCTTTACGCCTATTCTCCAAGAGGCCACAGAGCGTATTGCTCGGTGGCACGCAACCGCGGCAAGAACACTACGCTGCTTTCGAGCATGAGCCTCTCTGGGATGGGTCCTTCTATGGTGGTCGAGGGCGGAGCCGACGGGGCGGTGTTTGAGACCTACCTCCAAGAGATGCTCCTGCCCACGCTGGGCAAAGCAGAGGTGGTGGTGATGGACAACCTCTCCGTCCATAAGAGCGAGAGGGTGAGGGAGATGATCGAGGGCACGGGCGCGAGTCTTCTCTACCTGCCTCCCTACTCGCCGGACTTCAATCCGATAGAGGAGGCGTTCAGTAAGATCAAGAATCTCGTAAGGAAAGCTGGGGCACGGGTGCGGGAAGCTCTTGTCGAGGCGATCGGGGAGGCGCTTTGTGAGGTTACGGAAGAAGAGGCGCGAGCATTCTTCGAGCATTGCGGTTACCGTGAGGCGGTTCAACTATTATGACCACCGCTGTAATGGGCGGGTACCGGACTACTCAGTCGACGTTCCCCGCCCTATCGCGGTGGTGCCAGAGTGGTGTCAAACGCCGCCAGCACAAACGCCGGGGCATCCATTACATCCGCGTATCCGGCTTATATATGCCGAATCTGCGAGGGTGACCGACGGGACTCGAACCCGCGACCTTCGGAGCCACAATCCGATGCTCTACCTACTGAGCTACGGCCACCACGCGCAGGGGGATTCTACCAGCGAAAGGGCGCGTAGCAAACGCGATGTGGGTCTCTGCTGGGCGGGTTCAGTCTCCCCAGCCGAGGAACTCTGCCTTCTTGTCGTCACGCTTACCTTCATCGACTATGCGGAAGAGCCTGGAGGGGGTCGGGGTCTTGATGATCACGACGTTGCCGTTGGTGTCGTAGACCTGGATGGATACGCAGAGGTAGTCTCCTGGTTCGTGCTCGTCTGCCACTTTGCGTGTGAGCTCCACTGTGGCCTGTTGATTACCGTTGCCGTTGCCACGCAACTCGAGGGTGTCGTTCGGATCGAGGCCCCTAGGACCGAGCTCGCCTGCGTACCTGAGACGCCGGAAGACGGCCCTGACGTGGGCTACGCCGTCCTCGTCGCGCAGCACGATGGGAACACGGATCACATCGTTTATGGAGTAGGTCTCGAGCGCTACTCTGTCTCGCGGCATTGCAACCTCCCGTAAAGACAACGCAATTGAGTATGCCTCAATCTTCGCCCAGGGAAACACTGCATCAGGTATCAGGTGAATGTGATGCCTAGTTTGATGCTTTGCTGTGGGTTGCGGTCTACGTACTGTTCGAAGGCGCTAGGGGCTTCGTCGAAGCCAACGACGGGATCGATGATCTTTTCGCAGTCGATGGCGCCTGAGGCGAGCATGGTCCAGCAGCTCTCTGCGATGCGTTGCCTGTCCCAGCGAGGGTGGTCCCGGTTCGGCTCGCTGCTCGCCCTCGAGAAGATCAGGCTCGCGTTGTTGAAGTGGGCCTCCCTGCCCAGATCGAGGGTTCCGCTGAAAGCCCGGGCCCACCCGACGAAGGCGATGGTACCCCCGTAGGCAAGACCCCTTAGCGCCTGCTGCAGGGCCTGCTCGTTGCCGCTGGTCTCGATGGCGGCGTCGACGCCCGCACGGGCCGTAGCCCTTTTCAGCTCGAGCCCGACGTCGTCGTTCAGAGGATCGAAAGCGGCATCGGCCCCCGCATCGACGGCGGCGCGCCTGCGCTTCTCTATGGGGTCGATGACTGCCACGAAGGCGGCCCCTGCAGCCTTCGCCATCTGGGCTGCGATCGCCCCGATAGCCCCGAGGCCGAAGACGGCGACGCGGTCTCCGAGCCGCACGTGGCCGTCGCGGATGCCGCCGAGGGCGAACTGAGCGGGGTCGAAGCACAGGGCGTTCTTCCAGGGCATGGCGAAGGGCACCTTCAGGAGGTAAGAGTTGTCCACAGCGTCCAGGATCTGGATCTCCCTAATGCTCCCGTAGCCGCACACACGGTCACCGACATGGAAACGCCCGACGTGGTCGCCCTTCTCCACGACGACACCGACCCACTGGTTGCCGAGCGCCGGCCCTTCTCCGTTTTCGGCCTCAAGACCTCCTGGTTCTCGCTGCAGGAACAGCCTCCAGTCCTCGTCGAAGAGGTCGGTGACGAACCGGTCTTCACCACGAAATAGACTCACCTCCGTGCCATGCTTTGGGGAGGCGTACTCTACTCTGACCTTCACCTGGTTTGGTCGGAGAGCCGCTTCTTCGTAGGTCACGAGCGCGGCCTTTCCGGGCGCAACGGCGACTAGCTTCCTGGGCATCTTCGTCCTGTTCTACCCGAGGGTGTGAAATAGCGGAGCTCGTGCGTCATCCTTTGAGATCGCCGCTGCAGGATGAGAAACACCGTAACGATTGGCAGGATCATGTGGACTAGGGCGAAAGCGATCTCGCCTCTCACTTGAACGCGCCTGCGGTAAGGCCCCTAACGAACTGCCGCTGGAACATCACGAAGAAGACGACTACGGGGACGACCATGATCAGGCTGCCCGCCGCTGCGAGCTCGGTATCCTGCGTCCGGCCACTCGCGAACAGGTAGAGACCCGTGGCGAGCATCTGATTCTCCGTACCGGGCAGATACAACAGTGCCAGGACAAAATTGTTCCAGGTCTGGAAGAACACCAGCACCGCCAGGACAGCCACCCCAGGCGACGACAATGGGAGCATTACGCGCCAGAATACCGAGAACTCACCGGCGCCGTCGACCCTGGCGGCGTCTGCTAGCTCCTCAGGCAGGTCCATGTAGAACGAACGCATCAAGAACACGCCGAGGGGCAAACCGAACCCATCGGCGCCCGCTATCGCGGGCAGAATCACCGCTGCCTTCGAGCCAAGGAGACCAGGTCTCTCAACTCGTAAAAGAGCGGGATCATCACGGAGAAGAACGGAATCATCAGTCCCGTAATGAAGATGAAGAAGATGATGCTGTTCCCTGGTAATCGGAAACGGGCCAGGGCGTAACCTGCCAGCGTCGATAGAGCGACCACGCCGATAAGGGTCAACGCCGTGATCACCACCGTGTTCCAGAATACCCGCCGAAGCCTCCGAGCGTCCATGCGTCGTAGAAGTTGATGGGGCCGAACGAACTGAAGAGCGTGAACGGATTCGCGGTCACGTCCAGCGGGTCTTTGAGGGAGGTCGAGATGATCAGGAGAAGCGGATACAGGACGAGGCGCGAAGAACCCCAACACCAGTATTTGGCGAGGGAGCCGAGCCAGAGCGTCCTGTAAGTCGCGTCGCGGGTTATTCCTTGTTGCCGCAATTCACGCCTCATCCCTCACGCTCCCTCAGACGGACAAAAACAATCGCCGAAACAAACGAGAGCACGGTGATCAATACGGCGAGCGCGGAGCCGTAGCCTGCCTGGTTCTGTACGAAGGCCGACTTGTAAGTGTACGTGGCGAGCACCTCGCTGGCGTGTCCGGGGCCTCCGCCGGTCATCACGAAGATCAGGTCGAAGACGCTGAAGCCGCCTATAAGCGTGATGGCCGTCACCATCGTGAGCTGGGGACCGATCTGGGGGATGATGATGTGTCGCGCCCGCTGGAACCAGTTGGCGCCGTCGAGCATGGCTGCCTCAACGGTGCTTACGTCAACGTTCTGGAGGGCCGCCAGGAGGACCACCACGACGAACCCGAAGGTTCCCCAGATCGCCGAGACCAGTACCGCGTAGAGCGCGGTGTTCGGATCTCCCAGCCAGCCGCGACTGAGTTGGTCAAGCCCGACGCTGTCGAGGACCTTGTTTATTGGCCCGAACAGGGGATTGTAGAGCCACTGCCACACGATGCCCACGACCACCAGGGGAAGAATGAACGGAAGGAAGAAGAGGGTCCGGAAGGGAGTGACCCGCGGGCCCGCTCCACAGAATGAGTGCCAGGAACAGCCCGATGACAACGGGTAAGATCGTACCGAGGATCACCCAGATGACGTTGTTGAAGAACGCCTTGAGAACTGCTCCATCCCCGAACATTCTCGCGTAGTTCGACAGCCCCACCCAGTCTTTGGTCTCAGCGACGCCATTCCAGTTCGTAAAGCTGAGGTAGATCGTGTTGAGGAATGGATAGACCATGAAGATCAGGTAGATGGCCAGACCGGGGAATATGAACAGAATCGCGTAGGGCGCTTGTTGGCGGCGCAGCGCCGATGTTCGCGAAGCCGTCCGATGACACCTCGCTTTGACGGGGCACCCGTGCCCCGTCGCCTTCTGTACGGGTTTGCATTCAGGCTCCCTTCATGCCGGCCTACGCCGCCGGCTTACCCTGCTTCTTCGCCTTGCCCAGGCACTGGAACGCCCCGGCTGCTCCCCGAGGGGATATA
>CAWEHD010000023.1:0-70075 GCA_963808845.1 uncultured Rubrobacteraceae bacterium | reverse complement strand
CCTTTTACCTTTATTCACCCAAGCTCGTAGAATATGGATTCTGCGAACTTCACCTGTACGGGATTCTCAATGTTTGCCTTTGTTCCATCCTCGGAAGTTCCGCATAGCTCCTAGAAGGGCTTTTCTCGGAAGTTTTCCAGAAACTGTTTACCGACTATCATTCAGCAGAACTTTCTGGAAGGGGTGGCGAGATGACCACACGGAATACCGGCCGAGCCAACAGCCTCTTGGGATACCCTGACGATGCTCGCTTGCTGTTGGTCAACCCTGATGATTTGGGATGTGCCATGCCGTCAACGAGGCCATTATCGGCTCGCTCGAGGAAGGCATCGTCGGCTCCTGCAGCGTGATGGTCCCTTGCCCTTGGGCGCTCCATGCCCTCGCCTGGCTCAAGAAGCCCCCGACGTTGCCTTCGGTGTCCACTCGACGTCTGTCAGTGAACAACCCACCTACCGGTGGGGGCCGACAACCTGTCGTACGGAGGTGCCCTCGTTGGTCGACGAGGCGGGGTACTTCTACCCCGAGTCGCGCATCGACGAGGTCCTGGATAAGGTCGACGTGACCGAGTTGGAGCGAGAGTACCGTGCCCAGATAGAACACGTGTTCGGTGTTGGATTGCGGCCGACCCACCTCGACAGCCATTGCGCCATCCACACCCGCCGGAAAGGGATTTTCAAGATGACGCTCGGCTTGGCTCGTCAGTACCTACCGCTTCGGGCTTATTATCGGCCCTTCATCGAAAAGATGCGGCGCCGAGGCTACCCGACCAACGATCACGATCTGATGGACAGCTACGACCTCGACACGGTCGGTAAGGCGGCCCGCTACGTGCGGATGTTGCGCGCGTTGCCCGTTGGCCTCAGCGAGTGGGCGCTACATCCCGGTATTGGCAACGCCGAGTTGCGAGCCGTGGAGCCCAGCTGGCGGGTGCGTCAGACCGATTTAGATTTCGTCGTCTCGCAAGAGGCGCGGACCATCCTGCAAGAGGAAGGCATCATTCTCGTGAACTATAGAGCGCTACGAGCGCTATGGAATGAGAAGCCTCGTGCGTAGGAGGTTGTCGGGTAAGTCACGATCGTACGGCTTCGTACAACAGTTCAAAGAACCGCTCGCGAGAGGCCTCCTCGACGACCTCGACGTTAGGCTCGTACTCTCCCACGATCGTGAGCTCGGGGTGAACGACGACCGTCTGCCCTCTTAACTCCCCGCCCGTCTCCACGGCCACGAAGCGGCGCTCGACCCTCGTCGCGACCGCAGGGTCGAGGGCCACGGCCATCGCTATCGGGTCCGCAAGCTCGAACCCCCCGTCCCACTCGTTGTCGACGACTCTCTGATGTCGACGAGAACTCCGCTAGGGGGGTGCCCACGCCTCGCAGCTTGCCCGACTCCTCGGGCGTGAAGACGGCGTGCTTGCGGGAGATGTCCAAGCCCACCATCTTGAGCGGCATGCCCGAGGAGAACACGACCTTGGCCGCCTCCGGGTCGACCCACACGTTGAACTCCGCGACCGGAGTGATGTTGCCGAGGGGTCGCTGGCCCCGCCCATCATTACACACTCCTTCACCTTCCCTGCGAACGAGGGATCCCTTTGGAGGGCCATCGCCACGTTGGTCAGCGGCCCCAACGCAACCAGCGTGACCTCGCCGGGATAGCGTTCCACCATCTCGAGCAAGGCGTCCACAGCATGCCTGGGGGACGGCTCTCGCCCGTGCAGGGGCAGGCCTATGTCCCCCATACCATCCTGGCCGTGGATGAACTGCGAGGTTTTAAGCGGTGCGAGTAGCGGGGCCTCCGCCCCGCGGAACACAGGGACGTGCTCCCCGAGCAGCTCCAAGGTGTAGAGGGCGTTCTGGACGCCCTGGTCCATGGGGACGTTACCGGCTACGATTGTGATCGCCTCGACTCGCACGCCCGGGTGCCTGAGGCCCATTACCAGAGCGACTGGGTCGTCGGCTGCGGTGTCTGTGTCTACCAAGAACCGCCGCATCTCATTCCCCCCTCTCGGAAACGCTGCCTCAACGAGGCATCCAGAGCATAACTTGGTCTCCCACGCAGGCCGCGTCCTGCAGACGATCCTCGGTTGACGCTCTATTCACCCGAGTGCGTGGAATAGATCAGCCTGTTGAAAAACCCCTCTACGCCTCTTCCGGATCTCCTTTAGAGCGGTTTTCATATCGAATGCGCCTGCGGTATCGCGTACCCGCAATGCTCGAAGTAGCCGCGGGCGTCCTGCGCGCTAACCGCACAAAGCGCCGCTTCGGTGGCCTCAAACAGCGCCTCCAAGAGCCTCGCCTGAGCCCTCCTAAGCAGCGCTTTCACCTTCGAGAAAGCCTCTTCTATGGGGTTGAAGTCCGGAGAGTAGGGCGGCAAAAACCACAACTGGCAGCCCCTTTGCTCGATGAGATCGCTCACCCACTTGCCCTTGTGTACGGAGAGGTTGTCCATCAGCACGATCTGCCGCCTTTAGCGCCGGGAGCAGGATCTCCCTCACGTAGATCCCGAAGGAGTCGGTCTCCGAAGAGCCCTCGATGCTCATCGATGGGCCCATCCCCTCCGTGCCGATCGAGGAGATCAGCGTGACGTTCTTGCCCCAGTTCCTGGGCGCCCTACCGCGGACCCTTTCTCCCTTGGGAGCCCTCCCGTATCTGGGCGTGAGCGCTATGTTGGTCGAGGACTCGTCCACGAACAGGAGGCGCCTCGGGTCCACGCCCTTCAGCCGCTGCCTGAAAGCGCTCCTTTTCTCTTCGTCTCGCTCGGTGGCCACCACCGACTTTTTTTGAAGATCCAACCCAGAGTGCGCACCGCCCGGCTCATCGTCGCAACCGAGACCCCAACCCCCGTCCTTCGCTCCCAAAGCTCGCAGTGGCGCACAAGGGTGGCGTCGTCGTTTTCTTCGAGCTGGGACCACAATGCGCCGCGCTGCTCTTGGGTGGCGAGGATCGTCGGGGTGCGCCCTGGCGAAGGCTTGGGCGCCAGGTCCTCTCCCTCGCGGCGGCGCTTGAGCCAGCGCTTGAGGGTGGCCAGCGAGACCCCGAAGGTGCTCACCGCCTCCTTCCTTGCCATCCCGCGGTCCAGGGCGCCGAGGTGGAATTACAACGGTTTGATGGACACTTTTTCACTTTAGGCCGCTTCCACCTCCTTCATGATGACTCGCTCATAGTCGGCCGGACTCATGTAGCCAATCGAGGAGTGCCTCCTGAGTGGGTTATAGAAGCCCTCGATGTAGTCGAAGGCTGCGATCCTCGCCGCTTCCGTGTCGGTGAACACGGAGGCGCCCATTTCGGCCTTCAGCGTCGAGACGAACGACTCGGCCATGGCGTTGTCCAAAGCCGAGCCAATCCTTCCCATCGAAGGGAACATGCCCGCCTCCTGCAGCCTCTGGCCGAAGGAGAGCGCCGTGTATTGCGATCCTCGGTCGGAATGGTGGATCACTCCCGAAGGCGATCCTCTCCTCCACAGGGCCATTCTCAGGGCGTCTACGACAAGCTCCGCTCTGAGATGGCTAGCCATCGACCAGCCGACTACTTTGCGCCTGCAAGCGTCGAGAATGAAGGCGAGGTAGAGGAACCCTTCTCGGGTGGGCAGCTACGTTATGTCGGCCAGCCACAGGCGATCCGGGGTGGCGGCGAGAAAGTGGCGGTCCACCAGGTCGGGTGCCGGAGCGGCATTCCCATCGCGGCGAGTAGTCGATCTCCTGCGAGGCCCGCGCATGCAGCCGCTAAGGCCAGCTTCTCGCATCAGCCTCGCCACCCTTCTTCTGCCGCACCGGACGCCTGATGCGTTCAACTCGGCGTGTACGCGAGGGTAGCCATAAGTGCCCCGAGAGCGCTCATGGATCTCCCGAATCCTGGTGGTGAGCGCCGAATCCTCCGCCGATCTCCTCGAATGAGGCCTCTCCCTCCAGGCGTAATAGCCCGAGCGGGAGACCTCCACAACCCGGCACAACAGCGAGACGGGATAGTTGGCCTTCTCCGCGTCGATGAACCTGAAAAGATTCATCGGATCCCGTCTTCCCGAGCGAAGAAGGCCGTCGCTTTTCTTAGGATCTCCTTCTCCTGGCGGAGAACCTTGTTTTCCCGGCGGAGCCGCCCGAGCTCCTCCTTCTCGTCGGTGGTTAGTCCTTCGCGCTCCCCTTCGTCTATCTCCTCCTGCTTCCTCCAGTTCCTTAAGGTCTGCTCGGAGACGTCGAGTTCGCGGGAGATCTGCGCCAGAGGCTTCACGGAGGAGCGCATGAGCCTTATGGCCTCCTCCTTGAACTCTGGTGGATACGGTGGTCTTGTTGGTGGCACCCGAAACAACTCCTTTCAGAGAGTCTTCACCCTACAATCTTCAGGTGTCCACCTAACCGTATCAAGCCCACCGGATGCGCCTCCTGCAGAGCCTCCAGCTTCATCGGCAGACTTTTTTGAAAGCCTCCCGCTCGGAGGAGGAAGCCCCCTCGTTGTTAGAGGGTCTGGGAACCTGGGGGCTGTATCTCACCTTCCTCAGATACTCGAAGCCCCTTTGGGCATGCACCTTCTCCAACCCATTCCTCTTTGCTATCCAGCGCGCCACATTCGGCCCGCTCCACATCCCTCCGCCCACACAAGCCGGCGGCGGACCCTGCAGAGCCTCCACAAGCTCCTCCTCTGCGGCCTCATCGAGCAGAGCCCTCTCCTTCGCGCCAGGATTTTGGTGGCGGCGGTCGCCAAGAGCATCCACTCCTCGCTCGTTGTAGCGGCGAGCAATATTGCGCACCCAGGCGGGGCTGTATCCGGTGACCTCTGAGACCTCCTCGGTTCTCCTTCCCTCACTCAGCAGCCATACGATCTGATAATGAGAGCGTTCGACGGGATCGCGAGCCTTCCTGTAGCGGTGCTCCAACTCTTCCTTCGTCGCATGAGGCGACAACTCTATTCTCTTTGGCATACGTATATTCTACAACCGGATTCGGTATGAGCCAAGGCAACGAAGGCATCATACTCCCTCGACGAAGCCTGGTGCGAAGTTCGCAGAATTCGTATTCCACGCACTCGGGTGAATAGCGCTCAGTCTGCCAGAGGGACCCAAACCTCTACCACGGTGCCGCTCCCGGACTCCGAGGCGAGGTTCAACCGTCCGCCCAGCAGTTCTGCGCGCTTCCTCATAGACCTGAGGCCGACACCCTCATCGGGACCACCGTCTCCCTGGCCGGAGCGCGTGTCCTCCGGACCTTCGCGCGGGTCGAAGCCCTGCCCGTCGTCCTCCACGATCCCCCACAGTCCCGCGTCTTGGACCTCGATGCTCACCTCCACGCGCACGCACCCGGAGTGTTCGACCGCGTTGCGCACGGCTTCCCTCATCACCAGGTACGCCTGATCCGCGACGTGCGGGGGGACGGACGACTCGTCGCCCTCTACCGAGAGTGCCGTCTCCACGCCCTCGGGAACGTAGGTGTCCAGCAGCTCGCGAAGGGCTGTTCCCAACCCTTCTTGCGTCTCCTTCATTCCCTGTCGGGCGAGTTGCGTGGAGAGGTCGCGGGTCTGATCCAGGGCGTTCTGGATGGCCTCCGTGGCGCGCTTCAGCTTATCGGCGGCACGCGTCGGGTCGCTCTTCGCGTAGACCGTATAGAGCTGGAGGCTCTGGTGGACGACACCCATGGTATGGGCCACCCGGTCGTGGAGCTCGCGACCGATCCTCTGGCGCTCCGAGGCCTCGGATCGAGCCGAGGCCTCCAGGGCGTGAAGCCTGAGGCGTTCGGCCTCGGCCTCCCTGCGGCGGGTGATATCGGTGAAGAGGATGGCGACCTTGCGCTCCTCCGGGACGCCGATACGGAAGGCGTAGACGTCGTACCACCGGGCGTCCAGGTACCTCGCCGCGTTTTGGAACCGCTCCGGCTCGCCCGTTCGGGCGATGCGCCCGTAGGTCTCGAACCAGTGCTCCTCGTGGCGTGGCTCGAGCTCCCGCATCCGCTTGCCAGCGGCGCCGTGCAGCCCCGTGTGCCGCTCGAAGGCCGGGTTGACTTCCAGGAAGCGGTAGTCGACCGGATCGCCCGCCCTATCGAAGATCATCTCTACGATACAGAACCCCTCGTCGATGGACTCGAAGAGCGTATGGTACTTCTCCTCCGAGGAGCGCAACGCTTCCTCCGCCCGCTTGCGCTCGGTGACATCGCGTACGGTGGCGAGGAGTCCGCCCTCGTCCGGATCGTCGAAAAGGCTGGCAAACGTCCCCTCCACCCAGCGCCACGTTCCGTCCTTGTGCCTGACGCGGTGCTCGAGGCGGAGGCTCAGGCCGGGGGTGTTCGCCAGCTCCTCGAAGGCCTCCTCGCAGCGGGGGCGGTCTTCGGGGTGCATCCGCTCGAAGGGGTCGAGCGCCAGAAACTCTTCGGGGGTGTAACCGGAGACGCGCTCGGTGGCGGGGTTAGCATAAACGATCCTGCCCTCCCGGTCGCTAATGGTGACCATCTCCGGGAGGTGGGCCAGGAGATTTCGTCCCGCCAGTGGCCCTCCTTTACGTCCTACCATGACCTACCCACTTCAGCCGGCATCCACCGCCTCCTTCTTGCCCCTCGGAAGCCCTCCTCGTATGCCCGCTTGGTTGCAAGCGATTGCCTTTGCCGGATTATAGCGCTCCGAGACCACGAGTCCTTGCTCCTCCACCCCCTCTCTCGAACCGTATTTGCATCTTTGGGGCCATGTCGCTCGCGCGGTAGTGTGCGATAAACGATGGCATGCAGCGCACTGGCGAAACGCCGAACGTGGGACGGGAGGACCCCATAAGAGTGGTGCTGGCAGAAGATCACGCCGAGTTCCGCCTGGGCCTGAAGGAGATGCTCGCAACCGACGGGGGCATCGAGGTCGTCGGAGAGGCCGAAAACGGCGCGCAAGCGGTCGCGCTCGCCAGGGAAGTGCGGCCCGACGTGGTCGTCCTTGACCTTGTGATGCCGGTAATGGAAGGCAAAGAGGCGCTTGGGCTGATCCTGCGGGAATCTATCCCCCGCCCGGGATCGTGATACTCACGATGCATAACCAGCCCCACCTGAGGCGCGAGCTCTTGGGGATGGGGGCCAGCGCCTTCCTCACCAAGAGCGCCTCCCTGGCCGAGGTCATCAGCGCGGTCAAGGGGTCGCGTCCGATGCGGGCGCCGCGAGAGGACTCTGGCGAAGCGTCGCCGGCACCTTAGGGTACTTCGAGAAAAGCTATCTGCCCGAACTTCGTAGAACTCCGTAGAGGCGAAGTTCGCAGAACAACCCTTCCACGAGGTTCGGCGAATAGCGAATCTGAGTGGCTCGTTAGGCGTGCTCTGTGAGCGCCCGATCTCTATGGGTGAACCTAGAGCGCGGCGGCCCCTACGGGGTGGCCGTCGTGTCGTCGCCCTGTCCCTCGCCAAGCTCCGTTCGAGTCTCCTCCTCCACCGCTCTGTCGGAGCGCTCCAGGACGTCTTCTAGGGCGGTCCTGACCTCCCCGAGAGTGCCCAAGAGCGCCTCGTCCACCGTGTCGCCGATCTCTAAGCCCTCAAGGGCCGAATCGAGCGTGCCCAAAGTCCCCTCAAGAGTCTCCCTCACCACCTGGGTAAGCGAGCGGGCCAGGATGCGCAGGATCTCGGGGTGCTCGCCTATGGTCTCAAGCGCCTTCACCAGGATGGCCCGCACGTTCTTCAGACGCGCCACCAGGTGCACCTCGGCCTCAACGCCCTCTATCTCTAGCTTTACCTCGTCGAGCCTGGCGTCGACGCCGACCGAGATGTTGACCAGGTTGGCCAGCTCGGCCAGGATGGAGACGTGGGCCCTTAGGTCGCGGACCTCCAGGGTGATCCTGTCGACCTCCAACTCGGGGACGTCCAGCACCACGTCGGGCTCTTGGCCGTCGGGCTCTTGGCCGTTTGAGGGCGATCTTCCCGTTCGCGAGAAGATCGCCCAGGCCGTGGCTCCCGCGGCCAGCACCCCGAGGCCGAACCACCCGAAGCCCGGCGCTACCCGTAAGATGGTCTCCTTGGCCCCCTCCGGGGGCCCTACCCGCGGTGCCCTGATCATCTTTATCTCCTTCCGCTTCCCGTGCGATCGTAGTCCCTCGTAGACATGATGCCATTAGAATGCCCGCGTTGCATCATGCGTGCCATATCCTGGCCATCCAACTTCTCAGAACTCCGTCATTGCGAAGTTCGCAGAATACCTATTTCCACGCACTCGGGTGAATAAGGGCAGAAGGAAGCGCCTATCTCTATGTAGCTGAGGCGAATCTCTAGCCTCTACTCACTGCGGCAAGTATTCTCTAAACGGCTTAGTCGGTGTAAACACAGCCACAAGGCTGTGGAGAGTTCATGAACCATTCGAGGGCGCCTGCCCATGAGGTGCTGGGCACCAGGAGCACCGACAGGGCCACGGCCAGCAACAAGGCCACGACTACGATCACCACTATGGTCTTGGTAGATAGAGTCATCCCGACTTCACCTCCTTTCCACCCGCCGCAGCTTCAGCGGGGCGTTCCTGCCTAGAGGGGCAGGTAGTAGGTCGGGTAGCTGGCCCTTGTCTAGGAGGAGGACAGGTATCCGTCCTGCCCTTCACGTGGCGTCCTCTTACCACGTAACGGGTGCAGCATACTCCTGTGCGAGGGGTGGGCGTATCACTCAATTGCAGTATTTATTACTAGCCCAAAAGAACTATGCTCTCAGGGGTCGAGTAAGGCAAACTTCCGAGAATTCGTATTCCACGCACTCGGGTGAATAGAGGCCGCTAAGCGTGGCATTCATCTCCAACCTCCCACCGGTCGATGTGAGGCGGGTCGGTCGGCTCCGAGAGTATTCGGATACGATCATCGGGAACCTCCTGCACGAGAATCTCCTTGTGCCCCGCGGTTAGCAATTTGATGGAGTCCAAGAGGTAGGTGCCCGGCCTCTGCATCGGAGTCACGGTGGTCTCTAGAGTTACTTCCCCGTTGAGGTACGGGCCTGGGAAGGGCGCGGACAGATCCCAAGGCGACTCATTAAAGTCGATCCTACTTCCCTTCGAGAGTACTAAGGCGCCATACGTTGCGTGCGGCTCGCTCTCGCTGTGGTAGGAAACGGTGATCCCGGCTATGTTCGCCTCGTGTTCTAGAGTGGTTGTGATGGTGATCTTGTCTCCCGCTATGTACTCCCGGATCTCCTCGCTCATAATTGCATCTCCTCCACCTTGTGCCCGATGTGTCTTCGCCCACTATGCCACCACAAAGAGCGGTTTGACGCATCACTCAATTGCAGTATTTTTACTAAGAGCTTCCGTCAATAGGCGAGTAGCGTATGTGTCAAGCAACGATAAATAGGCTGTCGAATCACTTTGAGAGCTGCCAAGTACAAAAAGTTGCCAGCCTATTGACGGAAGCTCTAAGTCGTGTGTAGCGGGCCCTTAGGTTGAGTGAGGCGAACTTCGGAGAAAGGGCCTTATGCGAAGTTCGCAGAATTCATATTCCCCGAAGGTGGGTGAATAGGGGTAGGCCAAGAGAGTATCTGCTCACCTGCGCATGATCGCCCGGGTAGCAAGGGGCGTGGGTGGATTTCGATAAGTTGCTGCTCCGATGGGGCGCGACGCACTGGCGGAGTTGAGCGGCGAGCAGTTGATCGAGCTGGTGCTCGCGCTTGCGGCAGAGGTCGCGAAGTTGAAGGCGCGGCAGGAGTAGCCGCCGAAGGCACCGGGGAACTCGTCGGTGCCGCCTTCGGTGGGTTCAAGGCGAATCGGGCTGAGCGTCGGGCACGGAAGCGGCGGCGCGGGCACCTTCTGGCTTCGGCGGCACCTTCGTGGACAATCAGGACGCCCTGCCGCCCCCGCTTGAGGCGGGTGCCGAGTGCTACGCCGGCTTCTCGTCGTTCCTGTATTCCAGGATGTCTCCCGGCTGACAGTCCAATGCCTTGCAAATCGCCTCCAGGGTGGAGAACCGGATCGCTTTGGCTTTCCCGTTCTTCAAGATGGAGAGATTTGCCATCGTGATCCCAACCTTGTCCGCGAGCTCGGTGACGCTCATTTTCCGCCTAGCCAGCATCACGTCGATATTGACTATCGTGGCCATGAGCGCAACCTCATACCGTCAAGTCATTTTCTGATTTTATATCTACGGCATTTTGTAGAAGTTTTTGAAAGACGCCAGCTGCTGTAGCAATCACCACGGAAGTAAAAATAGCTACCAACCCCAGCATGGTTGGGCCAGCAGGATCGTCACCTTGAGCCATCACCCGAATATAAAAGATAGCCACTACCAGGAATCCAATAGTAGCTAATGCACAGTATTTAATAGTTCTGACAGCTCTAATAGCAGTTTGGGAAAAAATTGTATCTCTTTCAACATAACTCAACAGTCTAAGAGCTTGAAAAAGTCCTACAAAGAATGGAATAGCTGCTACATAACCATAGATAATAAACGGATCTGTATAAATACTGATTAGATCTAAGTTGGTCGCTCTTCCCTCAAGTTGAGGGAACACAATCATCCAGGTAAGCACCACAATGGCTATAAGTAGAATTATGAGCTTCAAAAATAATGTCGAACCTCGTTTCATGAACCGCCGCCCTCAGCTGGTTAGTGGACGAGGCACACCGTACCACAGTGATTTATCGTTTGTCAATATATTTTTATCGTTTTTTAGAGTGTCAACCGACGCCCCGGTGGTGGTGCCACCAAGCAGGTGGTGTTCTAGGTCAAGGCGGGTCAGAGGGCGAATCGGCGCGTACTTCCCAGAACGCCGTCACCGCCAACTTCGGAGAATCTCCCTTCTACGAGGTTGGGTGAATAATCCCCTGAAGTGTTGCCGCGCCGGTTAAAGAGGATGTATCTTTGGCCCAGATAGTGGACCAATGATAGTGAGAGTGAGGCTGGTCTGCCTTAGCAACCGCACTCTACCTAATGCTGACGATCTTCGTGCCCGTGCTAGTGGCGGTCGTAGGGCTGCTACTGGTGCAACGCCTGGTTCCCCCTGACCGCCGAGAAGACCAAAACGACGTCGCTGGCTTCATCTTCGCGGTCTTGGGCGTCGCCTACGCCGTGCTGCTCGCGTTCGTGGTCATCGCCGTGTGGCAGGATTACAACACGGCCCAGACCAACGTGGAGAGTGAGGCACACGAGCTGGCCGGGGTCTACTTCCTCGCCTCCCAATTACCCGAGCCCGAGCGCACGCGCCTCCAGGACCTCGCCCGGACGTACGCCAGGGTCGTGGTTGAGGAGGAGTGGCCGATGATGGAGCGGGGCAAGACGAGCCCACGCGCGGACTCCCTCCTTCGCCAGCTAAGGTTGAAGCTCCTGCAGTTCGATCCTCGCACCAAAGGCGAGCAGGTGCTCTACGAACGTGGGCTGACGCAGGTTCACGATGCGGTCGACGCCAGGAGGTCCCGACTGCTGGAGGTCAGAGAGGGCATACCTAATCTGCTGTGGGTAGTCCTCGTTGTCGGCGGGGTGATTACAGTGTCATTCACCTACCTATTCGGGCTTAAGAGCAACCTGGCGCACGCGCTCATGGTCGCTGCCCTGACGCTACTGATCTGCGGCATACTCTTCACCATCGGTGAGTTCAACAACCCGTTCTCCGGGGTCGTCGAGATCCGGCCGGACGCCTTCAAAGAGATGCTGGGCAGCTTCGGAGGGATCTAAATAAGACCTGCTCCTATGCACGATCGTGGCTATAAACTTCCTAGAACTTCGTAAAGCGGAAGTTCAACTTCGTAGAATCTATATTCCACGCAATCCGGTGAATAGAGGAGCCGTGGCTGCCATGCCACGGCTCCTCCTCTTGTTTGAACACAGTTGTTAGTCTGTCAGTCGGCCAGCGCGGCGCACACGGCCTTGACCTCCGCGCGGCGCAAGGCGTCAAAGACGCCGGGGGCTCCCTGGACCGGGCTCAGCTGCTCGTTGACCGACACCGTAACCGAGCGCTTGCCGTTCGGGCTCGCCGCAAGGAACTGGGTGTAGCCTGGGTAGTTGCCCGTGTGGCCCCACACCGTCCCGCACCTCGTCTCGTAGCGGAAGATGCCAAGGCCCGCCGAGTTCTTCCCCGGGCCAGGAGGATCGGAGGCTCCCCCCTCGAATACCTTGCGCTGGCGCGCGCGGGTCTTGAGATCGAAGAGATCACCCCCTACGTAGCCGCGTACGAATGCGTTGAGATCCGAAGGGGTAGTGACCATGCCCCCTGAAGCCCAGAACCATCCCGAGGCGAGCACCTCGCTCAGATCATCGGGCGGTTGCTGGGAGGGATCATTGTCGTAGCCGTGGATGAAGGGCTTCCTCAGATTGGGGCCGCGGGGCAGGCTGGTCTTTTTCAGCCCAAGAGGCCTGAAGACCCGCTCCCTGAGCTGCTCCTCGTAGCTCGTGCCTGTGGCCGCCTCGACCATGAGTCCCACGGTAACGTTGTCGGAGTTGGAGTACTCATACTGCGTGCCTGGCTCGAAGTTGAGCGGCTCGTCCTCCACGAAGGAGAGCAGCTCGCGCGGCTGTGGGGCTTGTTTCGGGCTGGCCACCAGTGCATCCAGGAAGCCTTGATCCTTTGTGAAGTCGGGCAGGCCGCTGATATGGTTGAGCAGCTGCCTGAGGGTCACCTCGGACCAGGCGTCGGGCAGGTCAGGCAGGAGCTCGCCGATGGTGTCGTCCAGGGAGAGCGCGCCCTTGCTAACCAGGGAGAGCGCGACGGCCCCGCTGTAGGCCTTGGACGTGCTCGCCTGGCGCATGTGGTCGTCCGCGCGCAGGGGCAGCCCGCTCTTTATGTTACGGACCCCGAAGGAGTGGACCTCCCTGTGGTTGCCTCGCTGCACTATGGCTATGGCCCCCGGTGGGCCACCTTCCATGGCGACAAGTTCCTTTAACGCGCGATCGAGCGCGGCGTCTGCACCTTTGGCCCCTTGGCCAGAGGCGAAGCCGTCCTTGCCGGAGGCCACGGTCTTCTTGCCGGCCAGGTAGGGGACTGAGACCACCGCAGTGGCCATAGCCGTCTGTTTGAGGAAACGCCTCCTGCTGACGATCGTCGCGCTTCCGAGCGGTCGTCGTGTTCGTTCGTCTGTGGCCATTCTTGGGTTCCCCCTTCGCGTAGGACTCGGCGGTGTCGCCCTTCCTCATTCACCTTAGCATGATGCCATCCACGGAAGTTTCGCGCGTTCACACCCTATTCGCAGACACACAAGGGCTCGACTGCTGCTACCAAGCCACCGCGTGCTGATGCGGCAGCAGTGCCACCATGTTGTTATCGAGTGCTTACCGCTGTGTTTGATTGGCCGCTTGCTATCGTCTACATCGCGGAACACCTATTCACGAACTTCTTAGAACTCCGTTATGGCGAAGTTCGCAGAATTTCCTATTCCACGCACTCGGTGAATAAGGGCATAAGGAAGGGCCGGGGCGTAGCAGCCTCGGCCCTTCTTCTTGCCCCCGCTTACGGCCCGCGGGGCTAGTCTATGAAGTGGAAAGTGATGAACGTCCTTTTTCCGCGCGTCTCCGCGCTTGCCTCGCCCCTTGCGCCTTCGTACTTCTTCGTGCCGCCCGTGATGGCATCGATGGCCTTGGGCGGGGGTGCGGGGAGCCTGGGGAAGGCGGTCACGCTTTGGGTGTCGATCTCTCCGCCGGGCAGGGTGTAGGTGAGAAAGCACGCCGCCATGCTGGCCTCCTCCTCGGGCTCGTCGGCGGGGTCGGTCGTGACGCAGTACACGTCGATGCGCCCGACCTTGTGCTTGCCGTCCTCGTCGTAGAGCGGGGCGTTGACCACGCGCGCGTCGCCGTGGCTTAGGCCCCGCTCCCCCACGTCCACGACCGCGGCCTCACGGTCCTTGATCACGACGGTCAGGGTACGTCCCTTGCCGTTTTCGTGGTTAACTGCGTCGTTCTTGGGCGAGGCGAAGGCCACGGCACCCACCAAAACGATGCCCAACGCCACAACCGAGGCCAGGAGGATCCACACACTTCTGCTGCTTAACGCCACTGGTGCACTCCTTTCCGTAAAAGAGGGCGAGGCCCATCGGGCTCGCCACGCTCTGTTCGTGACGAGTAGCAAGCATAAAGGGTCGTGAGATCCCGCGCCACGCGCCTGTGGCGTGAATCGGACCGCAGGGAACCCGGAACACCGCGCTCGCATCTTGGTGGCGCAGGATCATGGGCGGGTGAGACTCGCTGTAATGTCATCGTTTACATCGCGTCGAATCGTGGTGCGTAATGTCAACGATTAACATTACGCACCAGATCTCCAACAATTCTCTCGAAGCTCTGAGGTAGCAAGTCGCAACCGTTTGTCACAGATCCACGCAACGAATGTGGTCAGCGTGTCCCCAATTGGCACCGGAAACCCCGCGTAGCCCCGTCCCGATACCCTAGGCCCCGCCCGAGTGGGGGGAGCTTGCTACCGCGAACTTCCGAGAATTATTCTTTTCCACGCACTCCGGTGAATAGACCTGAGGCTACGCTCAAGCCGCTGGACGCTTCGCGTGCTCTACCGCCCACTCAAGGGCGTAGTCTGCTACCTCCTCCCAGCCATCCTCCCCTATCGTGTAGTGCGAGCGTCCTGGAAACTCGTGGTAGTCGGTTACAGCACTGGAGTTGCG
The DNA here is from genome assembly GCA_963808845.1 of uncultured Rubrobacteraceae bacterium. Classification (GTDB taxonomy): domain Bacteria; phylum Actinomycetota; class Rubrobacteria; order Rubrobacterales; family Rubrobacteraceae; genus Rubrobacter_D. Next base: position 55,575 of record CAWEHD010000023.1, on the reverse strand, counting down.
GTAGTGCTTGAAGTTTGACTCGGTGAGCGATGCTGGCAGGAGCTGGTCCTCCTCGCCTGCTATAAGAAGTAGCGGTGCGCGCTCGTCGTTGTCGTAGTTGACGTAGCCTTCCTGCATGCCAGGCTGGAAGTTAGCCAACACAGCAGCCTAGACGAAGCTACCCGGAGCAGGGATGTGGTAGCGCTCGTAGACCTTGTCTGACTCCTCCCGCGAGAGGTTGTTACCGAAGGAGTAGTGGAACTGCTCTTTGGTTAAGCCAACCGCCCTGTGGCGGTTGGCGGGGTTCCTCAAGACGGGGAAGAGGGACCTGGCCTCCGCCAGCGCTACGCCGCGCACGCCCTCCGGGGGCGCAGTGTCTATGGCCACACCCACTGCCCCATAGCCGTGGTCGAGCAGGATCTGGACGATCAGACCGCCCATTGAGTGGCCCATGAGGATGGGTGGCTTATCCAGCTCGCCTATGATGCCTTCAAAGTGTTCGACAACCCCAGAGATAGTCGAAGCCGCGATCGGGGAGGGATCCTCGTTGAGCGCTTCGACCTCTACCTCAAAGCCTGGGTAGGCAGGGGCCAGCACGCGGTATCCCTTGTTCTCGTAGTGTTCGATCCAGTGCTCCCAGCTACGGGGGGTCACCCACAGCCCGTGAACCAACACGATTGTGTCCGGGGCACTTGGGTCGGCGGTGTTCTCGGTGGTCATGCGGATCTCCTTTCCTTGGACCGCACCACTTCGGGGTAACCCCAAGGCTACTAGGGGAGCGTAGTGAAAGCGTAGTGAGCAGCCACGCCAAGCGAAGTAGGGAAGAAATCGCTCAAGCGAACTTCGTCTGTGCGAAGTTCGCAGAATACATATTCCACGCACTCCGGTGAATAGGCGTCCTCTAGTCTCCTCGCTCCGCCTCGGAGGCCGTCTCAGGGCGTAGCCATATCGAGACGTGAGAGGGCTGCATCGTCTCCCTAACCACCCCCACCAGGTCGTCGCCCAGCGCCTCCAATTCCGTCTCGTCTCGTAGTTTGCCGGAGAAGGCTTCGAGGGTCTTCCTAGCATCGTATTTGCTCCTATAGAAGCGCCTGTCTATAAAGGCTTGGATGCGGCGTCTTAAGGGGTTGAACAGGGCAGCTATCAAGAGGGTCGATGCCACGATCGCGAGGGTAGACCTCTCGCCGATGAGAGCAACGAATACCCTCTGCAACAATACAACGGCACCGAAGTAGACCGCTGCCAATATCGCCGTTAGCATGGCGTAGACGAGGGTACGGTTTATGAAAGTGTCTATCTCGTATAGCCTGTAGCGCACTATCGCTATACCTATGGAGATCGGGAAGCTCACGAGCGCGGCTACGACAACTACGTATCCCGCCCACTCGAGCCACCGTAAGCCTATCGCCTCGGAGATGGCGGTGTCATAGAGGAGACTTGCCGACTGCCGCCACCACTACGACAAAAGCTGGCCACTTGATCTGCTGGCGCTCAATCCCCCTCGTCCGGAGCAATCGCAACCCCAATGTTGAGACCGCCGCCTTGTCCTGCGGCGTAGGCGTACTCCGGGCTGTGCTTGAGGACGGGGTACTCTGGGCCGGTGAGCCCAAGGTGGGCGTTCGCCTTCGTGCTATCGGCCGTTCTACTTGCCCTCTATTCACTCAAGTGCGTGGAAGGGGGATTCTCGGAAACTCAGAGGGCATAAGAAGAGCCGGGGCTGTTAGACCCCGGCTCGGAAGGATACGAATTAGAGTGGGCGGGTGTTATCGACCCAAACAAGTCGATTCAATTCCTGCCCTTGGTCGTTTTCCTTGGGATAGCCTGGGTCATCGGCGACAAAGTTGAAGCAGGTATATCCATCGTTATTCCCATCTGCGGAGGGGCCGAGTGCCTCTTCGGGAGGCCCGCTGTAGCTCGGATCATTCAGGTTAGTGAGTCCACCAAATTCATGACCAGCTTCTTGCTTGAAGGCTGGAGGGCATCCACCAATTGGTTTGGCGGCCTCGGCTGAGCGAACACCGAACGTGGCCATGAGCGCGAGCAGCACGATGAACATCGTAGCGACCAGCAAGCTGGAGAGTCGCGGAGTAGTTGACATTGCATGAACCTCCTTGGTTGAGGTACAACGGCACGGATGTAGCGAGGTCGCTAATCCAGGAGCGTTTCTCCTCTCAGCCTCCACTACTGGCGCGTAGCTCCGGTCTAGAAGGAGGGCAGGTAGCAGTTCTGCCCTTCACATGGGGTCCTCTTGCCACGTAACGTCCGCACCATACTCCTGTGAGAGGGGTGGGCGCATCACTCAAATGCGCCGTTTTTTCCTAGCTCAAAATGACTACTTCGCTGATTGATGGGGGTGCCCGGGGAGGCGAACTTCTTAGAACTCCGTAATGCGGAAGTTCGCAGAATTCCTATTCCACGCACTCCGCTGAATAGGGGCACAAAGCAGGGCTGAGACGGCTATGACGACAAAGTAGCGGTTAGCGAAAGCCCCGCCGGAGCGGGGCCTTCGTGGTGAACTCGAACCTCCCTAGTTGCACAGACTGCTGGGCACGCTCGTGTCGCAGAGGTTGCCCAAGAAGCGGTTGCCCGAGCCAGACTCATCCCAGAAGATGTCCGGTTTGTTACGGCCAAAGTGGTTGCCGATGACCGAGTTGTTGGTGGGCTTGATCGTTTCGCCGAAGAACGGGTCCGTCGAGACCACGACCCCGCCAGAGACGGCGGTGGGGCCAGAGGGGACGTTGCCCGAGAGGTGGTTGCCCGTAACCTCCATGTCCCTCGCGCCGAGAAGCGCGATACCTATCCCCGAGAAGTTCCTGTCGAATTGCGCGGCTCGACACGAGCGAGTGTTGTTCTTGACCGTGTTGGCCTTCACCTCGAAGTCACCCACGGGTTCGGACGGGAAAGCTTCGAAGAACATGCCAGCGCAGTTGTCGTAGATCGTGTTTCCGGCGATGGAGCCTCGTTTAGTTACGTCGCCGACGTACATGCCCCACGCGCCGCCCGAGATGTTGTTGCCAACGACCTTCAAGTTCGCAGATTTCTGGCCAAACACGACAGTCCCCACGATACCGGAACGGCTCATATCGTTGGAGAGGATCTTCGTAGCGGGCGAGTCGATGACGAGCACGCCAACCCCCGTTGCCTACGAGATCGTTCCCCGCGATAGTGGTATCGCGGCTTTCGATAGCCTCGATGGCGTTTTGGCCTTCAGGGTAGCTTCTGACAACATTCTTCACGACCGTGGTGCGAGAACTGAACTCGACAACGATGGCATCGTTGTCGGTTTCGGGGCTAGGGGTGCCCATAAGATGGTTCTTCGCCACAGTGGTGTTGACGCTCCCGGCAACGCCGATCCCGCTAGCGAGCATTGCCTGTGACACGGTTTCCCACAACAGTAGTGTTACGACCGAAGGTAACGTCGATCCCTAAATTCGTCCTTGTCCCCCTTCACCCCGCGATCTTGAAGCCGGAAACGCTCACATCGCTCACGCGCGGCCCGGTGAGCTTGCCGGTTTTGAGGTTCACGCCGCCGAGGACGCAAATAGTCGTCGGTCCGGAAGCCTTCGAGCAGGGCGAGTCCCACCTGGCGGGCGGTTTGAGCGTGGCGTCGTCTCCGCGCAGCTTTATCCCGTTCTTGCGGATCACCACGTCCTCTCGGTGAACTCCCCTGACCACGATAGTGTCGCCCGGATCGGCAGCGTTTATAGCCTTCTGGATGGACTCGCCAGGCCCAACGACCGAGCTTTGCGCTCCGGCGGAGCCGATCGCCGCCGCCAGTACTACCCCGCTTGCAACCAACAGGGTTAGGGCCATGGTGGTCAACATCACTATGGTGCGTCTCATAAGCAGAGCCGCCTTTCTTCAGAGGAGCGAGGTGAGTAGTGTAGGAAGGCTTAACTCACAGCGCCCCTTTATCAGTAACGTGCGTAGCATACTTCTGTGAGAGGGGCGGGCGTATCACTTAAATGGGCTATCTTTGTTGTTACTTGGGCGTTGCTTGCGGATGACGAACTTCCTAGAACCCCGTACACGCGAAGTTCGCAGAATACTTATTCCACGCACTCGGGTGAATAAGAGAAAGGGGAAGGCCGGGGCGTAGCAACCCCGGCTCTCTCACATCTCTAGCTCTAGAACTCTCTCTGTGCGCTTCTCGCCTACGAGCTCGCCTTGTATGCGACAACCTCACCCGTTGTGATCTGGGGTGGGTTAGGCATCAAGGGAGCTAGATGCTCTGCCACGAACTCTCCTGCCACAAAGTTGGTCTGCTCCTCAGCGTCCTTATGCTCAAAGACGCTTGTAGAAACCATTACGCCATCCCCAGCGTCGACCCAGTAGTAAGCCACGAACCCCTCTATTTCGCTGATGAGGGGCACAAAGCCCTCATCGACTAGCTGCCCCACCTTTTGCGGGTCAGTGATGCCGTCGTATCGGCGCACTGCAACGTACATAGTTTTAGCCCACCTCCTAAGAGAGGGCGGGACCCGTCGGGGCCCCGCCTAAAGTTGATCAACGAAGGTAAGTATGAGGGGTTACAAGGCCTGGCGCAACTTCCGAGGATCAATATTCCACGCACTCAGGTGAATAGGATGGGTCTTGGCGGCCGACACCCGCAATGGAGAAACGTCTGATAGCTCATAGTTCCATGAACGAGGGTGTGATCCCGCGGGTCGGGGACGACCTCAACCTCGCACAGATGGCCTGCCTTCCCGTAGAGAGGTGTTCACCGACGAGGTGGTACGCGCCTGCGAGGGCGTGGAGGCCTGCGACTACCTCTTCGACTCCGAGCGAGACGAGTCATCCCCTCTGCTGACTCCTCGCGGTCTCCCGGCAAAGAGCCACGACCGAACCAACTTCTCAGCTGGCGCTCCACCACACGCCAGGGGAGCAGCCAATGCTTATCGGTTATGGTGACGATCACCGTTTGTCCTTGCCTGCAGTACTGACCTCTAACCATCTGGTGCGAGAAGTGCCCCGAACGCTCGTCCCCGACGAGCGTCGCGCCGTTCTCGCTTACCGTCCTCCTCGCCCTCGCCAGCATCCAAGAGGGACTTGCTGCGGTATCCATGCTGAACGTTCTTGCCATAGTCCGTTACCTCGCTCTGGCTCTTGCTCGCTAGCTTCTCTACTTCCTACATTTGTACCTACCACCATGGGGAGGGAGGCTAAACATCTACTCCACAACATGTTGGGTTGGGGGTAGGCGACCGGGTCGGGGAAGTCGTTAGTATTTAGTAGTCGTGGTGAGTAGGCATGCAAACCCATGAAAAACGAACTTCAGAGAAATCCTAAGAGGCGAAGATCGCAGAATTGCCCTTCTAGGCAATTCGGTGAATTAGGGCTCAAAGCCCCTCTATGTGGGATACATGGAGCCTCTTCTGGGTAGAAAAATACTAGCGAGGAAAGGAGCAAGCGCGGATGAGCGAGCAAGCCCAACAGGTAAAGAACAAAAATATCCCCGAGTGGGCCGAAGGGCTCTACTACAATAGCGGGCTTATGTCGGAGGTCCTCGTCTACCACGACGACGAGGCAATCTACTTCGAGCACAGAGGCAAGCAGAGCGGCATAGTGCGCTTTACCTTCGAGATGATCGAGGGCCTGAAGATCGTCGAAGACGAAGGAGAGCACGAAGACGCGACTCAGTAGCGCGCGTCTAACTTCGGAGAACTCCTTCAACGCCAAGTTCGCAGAATTGCCCTTCTAAGATGTCGGGTGAATAAAGGAATCTTACCCTTGCCGTGATGCGGCCTGCACGTCCCTGATGGTGATGAGCCCTTCTGGACCGCTTCCTTGCATTCCCGAGAGCTCCACCCCGAGCTGTTCGGCCTTGCGCCTAGCGGCCCGCGTGGCTGGTACTTCCCCCGAGCTTCCCTGGTCGCCTGGGGCGGCCCGCCCGCCCTGGTCGGTGGTCACCCCGTCTACCTCTCCCGCACTCCGTGGCGCCTCGCCTGCTCCTCCCTCGGACCGCTGTCCTGCGCCCTGGGCCGCCTCGCCGCCCTGGCCCTCCAAGGCGCCCTCGAGGCCGGAGCTGATGTCCTCGAGCTTCCCCTTTAGCGCCTCGTCTACCGTGTCCCCCACGTCGAGCCCCTCCAGGACGTCCTCCAGCGCGGAGGATGCGTCCTGCAGCGCCTCCCTCAGCACCTCGGTGAGCGCTTGGGCCAAGTACTGGAGGATCTCGGGGTGCTCGCCTAGGGTCTCGAGGGCCTTCTCCAGGATGGCGCGGACGTTCTCGAGTCTCACCTTCAGGAGCGCCTTCGCCCGCACGCCGTCTATCTCCAGCTTGACCTGGCCGAGTTGCACGTCAGCCCCGACCGAGAGGTTCACGAGGTTGGCGAGTTCCGCGAGCACCGAGATGTGGGCCCTGAGGTTGTTGACCTCCAGGGTGATCTTCTCTACCTCGAGGTTCTCGACGTCGAGCAGCACGTCGGGCTCTCGTTGGTCGGGGCGATCCCTGCCGTCGGTGGCGGTCCCCCAGTCATCCTGCCCGCGCCTCGCGGGCGTTCGTTCTTCTGCGTCGGGTCGTGCGCGCCCCTCTGACACGGCCATCCTTCCTATCGGCGGCCCCCTGCAGGGAATTCCTTTCCCTATCGCGGGCATTGTGCCATCTGGACCAGTGAGAGGCGAACTTCTCAGAACTCCGTAAAGCGGAAGTTCGCAGAAACCCGATTTGCCGAAGTTCGCGAGATATCTTATGTATAGATTTCCCCACCCAGCCAGAACACTCTACATAAGACGAAACCTAGGAGCAGAGGCGAATGGCGTCCGCCCGACCCACACGCTACCATGCCCAAGGTGGCAAGAAGCAAAAAGAACCCCAACGGGGCAGGGACCGCCGCCCGCCGTTGCAGGGACGGACGCTACGAGACCCGCGCCACCCTCGCCCGGCCGTGCGGGTGCGCCGATAGGCAGACACCAGAACGAAGACCGTCATCACGCCGACGAAGATCGGGGAGGAGAGGACTCTTGGCATCGGCCCGCGCACGGTGGAGGTTCTCAAGAAGCACCGCTCCCGCCAGCTCGAGGAGAGGATTACTCCCACGAGCTGGGATGACCCTGGCTGGGTCTTCCCGAATACACGTGGCAAGGTCCGCCTGCGCGACTCCGTGATGCGCTCCCTCCGAGAGCTCCTACGCGAGGCAGGGCTTCCCTCGGACGTGCGGTTTCACGATCTCAGCCACACCGCCGGCACCCACGCACTCAGGCGGGGCCGGCCCATCCACGAGGTCTCCAAGATGCTCGGGCACTCAGATCCGGCGATTACCCCACGAAGATACGCCCACGTGTTGGACGAAATGAGGGACGAGACCGCTCGCGCGATGGACGAACTCTTTTAGGGTCTGACCCTAACCAACCCCAACACGGCCCGATCTCCTCCGATACCGCTCGCCGATCTCCAGGCCTCCGATCGGCGGAAATACAGGCTTCCTCCGACACGATACTATCGCTCGACACCCCCTGGCCTCCCTAGATCAGAATCCGGCTTACGGGACGGCCCGGACTTTCATAGGTGTCAGGCTTCAGGGACCGGATGCCTGCCCAGTTTACGCACCGATCACCTGGGTGTGGCGGAACCTTGTGCTCTTTCAGGATGAGAACCGAGTCGCGCTCCTGCAGCCTGAAACCTGTTGCCTGAAGCCTACTTCGGAACAGATTCACAACGAGCCTCTATACGATCCTCTATACTGCCCGGGCGCAGCAAACGCTTTCAGTTACAAGGCGTTACAAGTACCTAGATGGGAGAACGAGCTTGTCGAGTATAGCCGCCGCCTGGAAGAGATTGCCGTGGTGGATCGAGCCGGTATCCGTTGTGATCGTTTTGAGTGTTTTCGGTCTCTACTCGTTCGCCATCGTGACTTTTCTGCCTGGCGAGTACAAGGAGTATCTCTCGCCTTTTTACTCGCCGCCGATCCCGCATCCTAACTGGATGCCTGACTTCATAACGGCGCCGATGTTCATAATCTGGATGCCCCTGGGTTTCAGGGCGACGTGCTACTACTATCGCAAGGCGTACTACAGGGCTTTCTTCTGGGACCCGCCGGCCTGCCAGGCCGGGGCGCAGGAGAGAGAACCGCGCAAGGCCGAGAATTACAGGGGCGAGAGGGCTGTGTTCGTTCTCAACAACGTCCACAGGTATTTTCTGTACGCCTCCTTTGTGGTGCTCGCCTTCCTGTGGTACGACACGGTTCTAACCTTCTTCCCAGAGGGTTCGTTCGGGGTGAAGGTCGGTTCGATCATCTGGCTGGTCAACGTGGTTTTACTCTCTACATACAGCCTCTCGTGCCACTCGCTGCGGCACCTCATCGGGGGCAATAAGGATTGCTACACGTGCGTCAGGGGAGGCAACGCCAGGCGCAAGCTGTATAACGGCGTCAGCAGGTTGAACTTGAGGCACCCGCAATGGGCGTGGTTCAGCCTCTTCTCGGTGCTGCTCACGGACATATATTTCAGGCTCATTCAGGCAGGCGTCATACCCGACCTGACGATTTTAGGGTAGGTGGTTCAGTTGCAGAGAGACGGGCACCGTGAGGGATACGAGACGCGCGAGCACGACGTCCTGATCATCGGCGCCGGAGGAGCGGGTCTCAGGGCAGCGGTCGCGGCGGCCGAGCACGGCCTCTCGGTCGGCATAGTCACGAAGAGTTTGCTCGGCAAGGCCCACACCGTCATGGCCGAGGGCGGTATCGCGGCCTCGGTCGGGAACGTCGACCCAGACGACTCCTGGCGCCAGCACTTTATCGACACCATGAGGAGCGGCAAGTTCCTAAACGACTGGAAGATGGTCGAGACCTTCACCAAAGAGGCCCCAGACAGGGTCTACGAGCTAGAGCAGTGGGGCGCGCTCTTCAACAGGACGCCGGAAGGCAAGATCAGCCAGCGCCCCTTCGGCGGGCATACGTACAGGCGCCTCTGCCACGTCGGCGACCGTACGGGCCTCGAGTTGATCAGGACCATGCAGGAGAAGGTCCTCGCCACAGACGCGAAGGTCTACATGGAGACGACCGTCACCAGGCTCTTCAAGAAGGAAGGGCGGGTCGTTGGCGCCCTGGCCTATACGCGGGAGAACGGCAAATTCGTCCACTTCAAGGCTAAGGCTGTAGTGATGGCTACCGGCGGGTGGGGACGCATCTTCAAGGTCACCTCCAACTCCTGGGAGGGGACGGGAGACGGCGTCGTCCTCGGCTACGACGCAGGGGCCGAGCTGGTCGACATGGAGATGATGCAGTTCCATCCGACCGGGATGGTATGGCCTCCCGGCGTGCGTGGGCTGCTCGTCACCGAGGGTGTGCGCGGCGAGGGAGGACTGCTCCGCAACTCCGAGGGCGCGCGGTATATGGAGAACTACGACGCCGAGAAGATGGAACTCTCGACGCGCGACGTGGTGGCGCGGGCCAACTACACGGAAGTACAGGAAGGACGCGGCAGCGAGCACGGCGGCGTCTACCTGGATATCACGCACCTCGGCTACGACGGGATCATGAAGAAGCTGCCGACGATGTATGAGCAGTTTCTCAAGCTCGCCGACATAGACATCTCGAATGAGCCGATGGAGGTCTTCCCGACCGTCCACTACACGATGGGCGGGATCAAGATCGACCCCGAGAACGCCGCCTCCAGCGTGCCTGGGCTCTTCGCCGCCGGCGAAGTCGCCGGGGGTCTGCACGGCGCGAACCGCCTCGGTGGCAACTCGCTCTCCGACTTGCTCGTCTTCGGACGGCGGGCCGGCGAGGGCGCGGCGGCCTACATCGAGGAGAGCGTGCATTTGGCTGAGATAGACGAAGGCGAGGTGCTGCACGAAATAGAGCGCGTGCTCGAGCCGCTGGAGAAGCAGGAAGAAGGCGAGAGCCCATACCTGATCCAGCAGGAGCTCCAGGAGGTGATGATGGAGCACGCGAACCTGATGCGCGACGGGGACTCCTTGAAGGAGGGGCTCGGCAAGATACTCGCGCTCAAGGACCGGCTGCCGCAGATAAGCGTTCCGGGATCCAGGCTCTTCAACCCTGGTTGGCACACCGCCCAGGACGTACGTTACCTGGTCCAGATCTCGGAGATCATCATTAGGACGGCCCTGGAGCGCAAGGAGCGCCGCGGGGCGCAGTGGAGACTGGACTTCGACGGTCCCGACGAGGAGCTCGGGAAGATCAACTTTATCGTCAAGAAGGACGGGCAGGGCGAGATCGGCATCGAGCGGCGCGAGATACCGCCGATGCCCGAGCGCCTGGCGTCGCTTGTGGAGGAGGCGAAGGCGAAGGCATGAGCGAAGGCAACGGCAAAAACCCGGGGGGAGTGACCTCTAAGGCCCATTCCCCTGTGCCGAACGAGGATCTGGGCAAGAGCGGCAAGATGGCGAAGCTGAAGATCTTCCGCGGCGACGCGGAAGGCGGGGAGGAGATCGAGTACGAGATACCGCTGGTCGAGGGCATGGTCGTCCTCGACGCCGTACTCGCGATACAGGCCCAGCAGGTCCCCGACCTGGCGGTGCGCTGGAACTGCAAGGCGGCCCACTGCGGCTCGTGTAGCGCCGAGATCAACGGCAGGCCCAAGCTGCTTTGCAAGTCGCGGGTCGAGGAGTACGACGGAGGAGAGATACACGTCGGTCCCATGCGGGCCTTCCCCGTCATAAAGGACCTGGTCTCCGACGTCTCCTGGAACTACGAGGTGTCAAAGGGCATCACGCCTTTCACCACGAGCGAGCAGGCGCCTTTCACGATGTACGAGGAGGACGTCGAGCGCCTCTACGAGCCGAAGAAGTGCATCGAGTGCTTTATGTGCCAGGACGTCTGCCACGTCCTCAGGACGCACCACAAGCACGCCGAGTTCGCCGGCCCAAGGTTCTTCGTCCGCAACCAGTGGCTTGAGATGCACCCTATGGACGAGGCTGACAGGCTCGGCGACATCAAGGAAGACAACGGCATCGGCTACTGCAACATCACCAAGTGCTGCACCGAGGTCTGCCCGGTAGACATCCACATCACCGACAACTCCATCATCCCCTTGAAGGAGCGCGTCGCGGACGAGTACTACGACCCGGCCAAGTGGCTGATGCGCAAGATCAGGAGGAGCTAGTCAGCATTTCAGCACGCTCCGGCTTCGCCTCCGCTTGTCAGCACTTCAGCAGGATGTAGCCTCGTCCGAAGCTCCAGAGAACCTCCGAGGGATGCGGCCACGCCCCGGGCGTGGCCCCGAACGGGTGAAGCTGAAATGCTGACAAGCGAAGCCCGCAAGGGCTGAGCGTGCTGAATTGCTGAAATGCTACAACAGAGCGGACGACGGGCTTCGAACCCGCGACCTCCAGCTTGGGAAGCTGGCGCTCTACCAACTGAGCTACGTCCGCGTGGGCGGGTATTTTAGCATGCTGGGCGTGGGTCTAGTAACCTGAGAACACCTTGGAAGTAGAGCATCGGTTCTCCGAATTCAGGTTCTGCCCCCGATGCGGCAACCGCCTCGGAGTCCGCGTGCTCAAACGCGGCGACCCGGAGCGGCTCGTCTGTGATGGGTGCGGCTTCGTCTTCTACCTGGGTCCGAAGCTGGTGGCGGGAGCCATCTTCGAGATGGACGGGGGGGTCGTTCTCGTCCAACGTGACATAGAGCCCGGCTACGGCAAGTGGACCTTCCCGGGCGGCTTCGTCGAGCGGGGGGAGAGGGCCGAGGACGCCGCCGAACGCGAGACCCTGGAGGAGACGGGCGTCGAGATCGAGGTCACCGGCATCGTCGGCCTCTACACCTATGACGGTCAGATCCCCGCGATTGCAGTGTTCGTCGCAAGCGCCGTCGGTGGCACCCCGACGCCGCTCGACGAAACACTCGACGTGAGGAGCTTCCCGCGCGACGCGCTCCCCTGGAACGAGACGGCCTTCCCGAGTACCGAGCAGGCCCTGAAAGACTACCTGCGAAAGGTCTAGCGATCTCCGCTCGCGAGGATCTCTTCGACGGCCTCCACTATCTCTGTTTCGTCGGCGAGACGTCCGACGCCGGGTTGCTCGTCCGCTGACGCCATGAGGCCCTCCTCGGGGCCGACGAAGCTGTGGCCCCAGTTTTTGAGCGTCTCGACGTTACGGACGGTTGCGGGGCTGCTCCACATCTCAGGGTTCATCGCGGGGGCCCAGAGGACCCTCTTCGCGCCGGCGAGGATGGTGGCCGAGAGTAGGTCGTCCCCGAGCCCGATGGCTGCCCGCGCCATCGAGTCTGCGGTCGCTGGGGCGACGAGAACGAGGTCTGCCCAGCGTGCGAGAAAGACGTGCTCGACGCGGCCCGAGATCTCCCACCAGGTCACATCTGTGTGGACCCCACCGCCGGCCGCGATGGAGAGCGTCTCTTCGGGTATAAAGCGGAAGGCCGCTTCCGTGGCGACGACCCTGACCTCGTTTCCGGCCTCCCTGAGACGCCGGATCACCCCCGGCGCCTTGTACGCCGCGATGCCACCCGTTATCCCGACGAGTACGCTTGCCACGCCGCTAGTATACAGAGCCAGGCATCAGGTACGCTTCTTGGACCGACCGTATCGGACGGAGAGCTAACCCGAGGTATTAGTACCAGGACATTCTCTGGTAAGATTCTATGGGTATCGTAGTTGGTCCCGCCTCGGGTACCATGCCTTGCACGATCCTCTACAGAGAAGGGCGACATTGGTGGGCGGCGAGCGTTTGGGGCTTGTGTGGATAGATTGCCCGTATCCCGTTGTGGCCGCCGGCCTCGAGGAGGCCCTGAAAGGGCGGGCGCGCTTACACGTGGGACAGACGGCCCCGATGGGCGCAGACGCTCCCTATTGCGCCATATTCGACACGAGTGGCGCCGAGAGCATCTCTGAGGGCATAGAACGCATACGGGGGGTCGACCCCGATATCTCCATCCTGGCCTTCAGCCTGCACGTGGATCTGCCGCTCGCCCGTGCCGCCCTGCGCCATGGAGCCAGGGGTTTCATCCACGCGGGGATGGAATTGGACCAGATAGCCCGCGCTGTGGAAGTGGTCTTCGAAGGCGAGATCGTCGCCCCCAGGAAGCTTCTCGAGTACCTCTTAGCGAACGATGACCCTACGGACCTCGACGATCTCACCGCCCGCCAGCGGGAGATACTGCAGCTCGTCGCCAAGGGCCTTAGCAACGCACAGATCGCCAAGAGCCTCTTTCTCTCGGAGTCGACGGTAAAGCAACACCTGCGCGCTAGCTACAAGGTCCTCGGCGTGAGCGATCGTAAGGAAGCCTCACGGCTCATCAACGGCAGATAGAGCATTTCAGCTAGTCAGCACGCTTCGGCCTTTGAGGCCTTCGCTTGTCAGCATTTCAGCTTTCTTGGTGTCGGTTCGCTGCCCGTGCTTGGCCGCGAATCGTTCGCCACGAAAAAAGCCTCTCCATAGAAACTTCCCTCCGCCATCCCAGACCTAGCTGATAGCTGACAAGGCGGCGAAGCCGCCGTGCTGACAAGCTGGCGTAGCCAGCGTGCTGAGAGGCGCGAAGCGCCGTGCTAATATACGTGCCCCTGTCGATGGGGACGTACGCAAACCAAGAGGAGAGAAGGCCTTCAAGAAGATGGCCCGCCAGGAACGGAAGGATGGAAGATAGTGGTCAGCAAGACGCAGAGCCTGCGCTGGCTGGAGAATCTGAAGCGATCGCAGAGTCTGACCGCCCGCGAAGAGCGTCGCAAGGAGGAGGTCATGGAGATATTCCGCGAGCTCTATGACATCTCCTTGAGGCACCAGGACCCATCCGTATTCCCGCCCTGGCGTCCGTCCTGGTGAGAGTCTGCTTCCTGGGCCGAAGACACTTCGCTCACCTGAGGTAGTCGTTAGTCCTCACATGGAGCGAGCACTGAAAGGCAAGGTGGCGGTCGTCACCGGAGCTTCGAGCGGTATTGGCGAGGCGACGGCCAGGGAGCTGGCTTCGCGCGGCGCTTCGGTCGTGCTCGCCTCAAGGGCCATGGACAAGCTCGAAGCCCTGCAGCGTAGGATCTCAGCCTCTGGCGGCCTGGCGCTCGCCGTCGAGACCGACGTTTCGGACAGGGGCTCAGTCGAGGCGATGGTCGGGCGGGCGGTAGGGGAGTTCGGGTCCCTGGACATACTGGTCAACAACGCCGGTCTTGGACTCTCGGGGAGGATTGCCGAGGTGAGGGCCGAGGACGTGCGGCACGTATTCGAGGTCAACGCCATAGGCCCGCTCAACTGCATACAGTCCGCCTTGCCGCACATGGGGGAGGGGGGGCGCATAATCAATGTCTCATCTGTGGTCGGCAGACGGGCGATCCCCAAGGTCGGGGCCTACTGCGCGAGCAAGTCCGCCCTGGGCGCGCTCTCCGATGCGCTCAGGGTGGAGGTCGCCGACATGGGTATCACGGTCACCAACGTCTATCCAGGCACGACCCGAACTTCCTTCAGGGAGAACTCGAGGCGCACCAGGGGCGAGAAGCGCGGCTGGCGCCCGAAGGGCGTTGGGCCGGATAAAGTCGCACAGAAGATAGCCGACGCCGCCGAAAGAGGGCCACGCGACGTCTACGTGACACTACCGGATCGGCTCTTCATCGCCGGCGTAACGCTCTTCCCCGGGCTCGCCGACCGTGTGCTCAGATTCTGGACGAAGGATTAGGGAGGGCAGGAGCGTCCCTACAGCGCTACGCTGGCCGAGGTAGCATGTCAGCACTTCAGCACGCCGCCCTGCGGGCGGCTTGTCAGCTACTTAGCCAGATCTTGCGCACGCGCAAGCTGAAATGCTGACAAGCGAGGGCCGCAGGCCCGACGCGTGCTGAAGTGCTGACATGCGCGATTGTCACAAGCTCAAAGCTTGTGACAATCGCTTTACAACACGGTGCGGACGGTCTCGCCGACAGTGGGGGTGTGGATCTTGTGGTCTGGGGCGAGCCTGAAGGCCAGGTCGCTTATCCTGCGCCTGGAGCCGTGGATCAGGATGATCTGACGTGGCTTTAGTCTCTCGGTGATGCCGAGCAACTCGTCCTGGGTGCAGTGCGCGGCGAAGCTGACCCGCTCGACCCTCCACTGCTCCTCCTCGCCCTCGGCGCGGTGCGTACCGTAGGATGAGGCGGCGTTGGAGGGCAGGATAACGGCGTTCTCCGAACTCTTCTCCAGTCGCCTGCGGTAGAAAGCGCTAGCCCCGCCCTGCATCGTTACCGGCGAGGCGATGATCGCACAGGGGTTGGAAAGAATACGCTCGCGCGCCCCGTCGTCGTTGGCGACGGCCCTGATGTTCTCGGAGAAGAAGATCTCCCGCGGGTCGCTGTGCTGGAGGTAGGGCTTCATATACCCGAGCTGCTCGGCGTAGAGCCTCTCCGAGGTCGTCACTACAGAACCGTCGACGTAGATGAAGACGTCCCTGTCGAGGCCGTACTCCCTGCCATAGTGCTTGATACCGAGGATGATCTCCTGCGCCTGCCCGAGGGCGTAGGTAGGGATCAAGACCGTACCGCCCCGATCCAGCGTCGTGTCGTTTATGACCTCGACCATGGTCCTGATCGACTCCGAGAACGGTTGGGGCTTCTGGTCGGCCAGGGTCGCCTCCATGATAAGAAGGTCTATGTCCCTGACGTCGGGAAGCCTGGCCGAGGGGATGGAAAAATGATCTTCCATGCAGATGTCACCGGTGTGAAAGACGGTCGCCGGTCCTGAAGTGAGGAGGACGCTCGCGGCCCCCAGGATATGGCCGCTCTCGGTCAGCGTGACCTTCGTCCCCCCGACGTCGAGCGGCTTGCCGAAGGGTACGGGGACCAGCCGCTTACGTACCTCGTGGATCGGGGCGCCGCCGGGCAGTCCGCCGCCCATCGCGGCGTGGTCGTTGAGCGCGCTGACTATGAGCTTCGCCGAAGGGGGCGTACAGTAGATCGGCATCTTCGGCCGGTCTCTCACCAGCAGGGGCAGCGCCCCGCAGTGGTCGAGGTGCGCGTGTGTTATGACGGCCGCGTCGAGCCCATCAAGCCCGCCGAAGTCGGGCGTTACGGGGCCGCGTCCGTCGGGTTTGATCCCCGCGTCGACCAGAATCCTCGTCTTGCCGAAGTCGAGGAGGTGGCTGCTTCCACCCACCTCTCCAGCCCCTCCGAGGGCGCGGAAGGACAGCGTCGGCCTCGGCCTGGCGTAGCCGCCGACTGTGGCGCTACCCGCTCCATCCGTTTTCCTCAGCTGGCTCGCTGGAGAAGGGTCCTTGTCGTCGGGGTCTTCCTCAGAGGTTTGTTCTCCGGGGCTGCTGCGCAGGTCTGCGTGCGCCTGGAGCACCTTGCCCATGAACTCCATCAGCCGTGCGGCCTGCGCAGTGCTTTCGAGCGAAGTGGGCAGGGTTGCTACCTCGTTCTTGATCGCCCGAACCAAGAGTTCTCCGAAGCCCCTGTCGGTAAAGCGGGCGTCCTGCAGGGCGTTCCTTATCCTGTCACGCTCCTCGACCACACGCCCGAGCTCTTCGTGCAGCTCCTCGACGCGCTCGGCCGCCCTCGAGTAGGCAGAGCGTTCGCCATCGAGCGCCTTCTCGAGCTGGGCGCCGCGCCTCTCGAGGTTCTCGATGCGCTCGTCGAGCTGGCCCCGCAGGTCCAGCGCTGAGGCCGCCCTCTCCTCCGCCTTCCTGACCAGCTCGGATGTGTCCGTGCGTTCGCCGGTAAGGACCTCGACCTCTTCGGCGAGGGCTGAGGCCCTCTCTCTAGCGGCCCTGGCCCCGAAAGAGAGCCGCTCGTTGTCCTGCTTCAGGCGCTTCAGCTCGGACTCGAGTTCCCTGACATGCGCATCCTCGGAGGCACGTTTCTCGGCCTCGCCTTCCTCCTCCCGCCACGCGTCCACGAGCGCCTCGACGACGCCCTCTTCGGGTTCCTCTTCGGTGCTGAGGGCGGCAAGCAGCAAGCCCTCTGTGGTGTGCGCCTGCTTTAGTTCCTCCAGGTCCTCCGGGGAGAAACCTTCCAGTGCTGTGAAGGTCTCGGGTGGGATCTGCTCCTGGATGGCGGTGCGGAACGCGCCCCAGGCGGCCGCATCGTGGGAGATCCTGCGCACTATGCCCCGAAGGAGCGGCGCGCCACCGCCGGACTTACGCGTCAAGGCATCGGCCTGTATGCCCCTCGGGAGCAGGACCTCTTCGAGGCCTGGCACGTTCCTGCAGAGCTCGGCGAGCGCGCGCCTGGTGTCGAGCCTCCCGAGACGCCGCAAGAGCAACTCCTCGGGCAGATCCTCGGGCGGCAGCCTGGCGAGCAGAGGTTCGTCGGCGATCCCCTCTGAGGCTTCAGTTCCTTCGTCTTTGGGTATGGGATCTGACATGGTGACTCCCTCCACGAATATGAATGTCATGTGATGTTTTCATGTTCCCATGATTTTATCACGACCCTTCTCCGCCCCCGCCGGCTTCTCTCTCGCGCTGATCTCGTATAGACTCCGGGTATGGCAGGCGAACAGGCACACGAAAGTGTCAGGATCCGGGCAAACTCTCCCGGAAACTATCCCATTCTGGTGGTCGAGTTGCCGTCGGGCGGGCTGCGCACGGTCTACTTCGAGACCGGCTACGACCTCGGGCGCTCCAAGAGCGTCGAGGAGGACTGGCTTCTCGAGAACGCCCTCGGCCGCCACAGCTTCGTTGAGGTAGATCCTCCCGTGGAGACGCCCGCAAAGTCCCTCGGAGAGTACGTGAAGAGGGAGCTACTCTAGATCTTACTCTTCGCTCCCTGACCCCAGCCGCGCATTCGTGCTCGAATCTTCGCCGTTACCGGATCCACTGCTGTCCTGGGTGCCGCTGCCCTGACCACCGCTGCCCTGACCACTGCTGTCCTGTCCACTGTTGCCCTGAGGGCTGGTGTCGCGTTCCGGACTATCGGCCGGTTGATCGTCGGCGGGTTGCGCGTCGGTGTTCCCTCCGCCCTGTCCCCCCTGATCGGGGTCTGGCTCTGATTCGGGATTGGACGAAGCGTCGTCGGGCGACGTTGAGGCGTCCGGGGAAGGCGTTGTAACGGGAGGGGGACCTGCGCTGTAGTAGAGGCTCACGGTGGAGCCCGGGTCAAGCATCGCGCCGACCCCCGGGTCCGTCGAGAGCGCGGTGCCTGCCGCCTCGTCACCATCCACCTCGATGGCGGTAGAGTTCAGCCCGGCGTTGGACAGCGCCGTCTGTGCCGCCGCCACGCTCAGCCCGTAGACCTCAGGGACCTCGACCTGCTCGGGGCCCAGGCTTACGATAACGTCGACTGCGCTCCCGGGCTCCACGTTCGCCCCTCCTGAGGGATTCTGGAAGTAGATGCTGCCCTCTGCAGCGTCACTGTTGTAGTCCCGGCTCTGGGTGCCCAGCCTCAAGCCTGCTCCCTGCAGTATCGACTCCGCTTGCGCCGGTGTGTTTCCGTACAGCCGCGGAACTTGCACGCTCGAAGGGCCGGCGCCGACGGTGATGGTCACCCCCGATCCCACCTCCGCCTGCGTACCGCCCGATGGATTCTGGCCCATGACCCGGCCCTGGTCGGCGAAGGAGCTCTCCCGCTCGTCGAGGCCGACCTCGAAGCCTGCGGCATTCAGCGCCTGCTCCGCCCCCGCGCGCCCCGAGCCCACGACGTCAGGCACGTCTGACACCCGCGTCCCGACGACGTCGACCGAGATCGTCGAACCTTTCTCTGCTTTTCCAGTGCCGGGATTCTGGCCGAGTATGGTGTCGACGGGCCTCTCGCCGGAGACACTCTTCGCGACCTCGATATCGAAATCGTCCCCGACTTCTTCTCTGGCGCCATCCAGGCTCATGCCGACCAGGTCGGGGACGCCTATCTGCGGCGCCTCATTGGCTGCCTGCCGGTCCTGAAGTAGGGTGTAACCGGCCCAGGCGAGTAAGGCGAGGACCAGGAGCGCGAGGAGGGCGAGCAGCAGTGGCGCCTTACTCCTACGCCGCTTCTTCACCCTTTGCGGGGGCGGTGGGGGGGTGATTCGCGTGGTCGCCGCGATGGCGTGGGGCATCATCTCCGTCGTGGCGCCTGAGGGGTCGAGGCCGGCGCAGACACGCTCGAGGTCTTCTATGAGCTCCGAGTCGCTCGCGTAGCGGTCTTCGGGGTTCTTGGCGAGCAGCCTTAGCGTTATGGCGTTTATGCCGTCGGGCACCGAAGGGTTGAGGTCCTTCGGCTGACGCAGATGCCCGTTTACGTGCTTCATCGCGATCCCCAAAGGGGTGTCCGCGTCGAAGGGCAGTTCGCCTGTGAGCATCTCGTAGAGGACGACGCCCAACGAGTACAGGTCGCTCGCCGGACCGGCCGGCTCGCCCATCGCCTGCTCGGGCGATATGTAGTGGGCCGTACCAAGGATGTGGCCCGTCCTCGTCATGGTCGTAGACGCCGCCGCACGTGCTATACCGAAGTCCGTGACCTTTACGTCCCCGAGCCCCGTGATCAGGATGTTGTGGGGCTTTATGTCGCGGTGGATGACGTCGCGCTCGTGCGCCGCCCTGAGGGCCTCGGCCATCTGGAGCGCCACGGCCGCCGCCGTGTGGGCGGGCAGCGCGCCGCGCTTGAGGATGCGGTTCTTGAGGGTGCCGCCTGGCAGGTACTCCATCGCGATGTAGTACATCCCGTCCTCGGACTCGCCCCTGTCGAAGATGGAGACGATGTTCGGATGCGAGAGGGCTGCGGCGCTCTGGGCCTCACGCTTGAAACGCTCGACGAACTCCTCGTCGCTCGCGTAGCGGCTGCTCATCACCTTCAGGGCCACATCCCTATCGAGGATGTCATCGTGGGCCAGGTAAACGTCAGCCATGCCACCGCTGCCTAGCGACCTCAGAAGACGGTAGCGATTGTCTACGAGCTGCTGCACAGACCTAGATTATAGACGCGAGTGCTGACAACGTTCAGACTCCGTCCTCGAGGTAGGCTTTCATGAGGCGGGCCGCCACGGGCATGGCACTCCTATCGGCCCTTCCGCCGTTCTCGATCATCACGCACATGGCTATCTTCGGGTCGTCGGCCGGGGCGAAGGTGATCCACCACGAATGCGGGAGCCCGTTGCCCGACTCGGCGGTCCCCGTCTTCCCCGCGACTTTCATGCCTTCTATCTGGGCCTCGGTAAACCCCCCCTGGATGACGACCTCCTGCATCATCCCGTTCAGGGTGCTGGCCGTAGCAGGTGGGAGCGCCTGCCGGCGGACGCTTGGGGTGGGTTTGTCGAGGATGATGCCGTCGGGAGAGCGGACCTCACGCACGATGCGTGGCTCCATGAGCTCGCCGTCGTTGGCGACGGCCCCTGCCACGAGCGCCATCTCGAAGGCGTTGGTCTGCACCTCGCCCTGGCCGAAGGCAGTCTGGGCGAGGGTGCCCGTGGTCCACTGCACGGGCGGAAGGCTGTTGACGCTGCTCCCTGAGACGGGTAAGGAGAAGTCATCGTATGGGTCGCCGAAACCGAAGTCAATGGCCATCTGCGTAAGGGCCTCCGCCCCTACGATATCGACCGCGATCTTGGCGAAGATCACGTTGATCGAGTAGGCGAGCGCCCGCGTGAACGTCACCTCTCCGTAATCCTTGCCCTCGAAGTTGTTGACGGTGTACCCCGGCAGCTCGTAGGTCCCGCTGTCGAAGAAGGTCTGCTGCGGGCTGACTCCTGCCTCTAGTGCCGCGGCGGCCGTTATAACCTTGAAGACCGAGCCAGGCGGGTAGAGGCTCTGGGTCGCGCGGTCGACGAGGGGCGCATTGGGGGCGCTCGCAAGATCGGGGTAGTTCTCGTCTATGTCGCTGGGGTCGAAGGAGGGGGAGGTGGCCATAGCGAGGATCTCCCCTGTCTCGGGGTTCAAGGCGACCACGGAGCCCCTGCCGGTGGAGCCCGCGGAGAGCTCCTGATAGGCGAGCTTCTGGAGTCCCGGGTCGAGGGTGAGGACCACGTTGTTGCCCGGTTGCGGGCCTCCTGTGGCACGGTTGATCAGGTCGTCTAAGGTCTCCGGTTCTCCTGCTACGCTGGAGAGGTCCGAGTTGTTGGAGATCTCTATACCCGTCGCCCCGTAACGGGTGCTCCAGTAGCCGACCACGCTCGCGAACGGCTCGCCCAAGGGATAGATACGGTCGTAGACGGGGCCAGTCGGGGTTGGGCGCTTGACGCTTTTGGCGAGCACGGTCTCACCGTCGCCGGCCAGGATCAAACCCCGCGGCGAGGAGACGCTGCGCTGGGTCTGAAATCCGTTCTCGGGGTTATTGGCCAGCGCCTCCCTCGAGTAGACCTGCCAGTACACGAGCATCACCACGAGCCCGACGAACCCTGCCACGAACAGGTAGAAGGTACGCCTGAGATGGGCGTTCATGGAGACCCCCACGGGTCATCCCTGTACACAAGCCCCTCGGCTTCGCGTCGTCCCGCCCTCTCCGAGACGAGCAGGAGGAGGCCCGTAAGGATGAAGTTGCCTACGACGGAGGAGCCACCGTAGGAGACGAAGGGCAGCGTGATCCCCGTGAGCGGTATGGCCTTGGTTACCCCCCCAACGATAATGAGGGTCTGGAGGGCGAACATCGCCGTGAGCCCGTAGGCCAGGAGCTTGGATGCGTCATCCTCTGCGAGCAAGGCGATCTTGATCCCCCTGTAGGTGAAAGCCAGGAAGGCAAGCAAGACCGCCGTCGCCCCCAGCAGGCCAAGCTCGCTCGCTATCGCGGAGAAGACGAAGTCCGTCTCGACCTCGGGGATGGTCTGGGCGAAGCCAGCCCCCAACCCCGTACCGAGCAGTCCACCGTCCGCGATGTTGAAGATGCTCTGGAGGATCTGGAACCCCGTTCCGTCAGGGTCCCTCCACGGGTCCAGCCAGCTTTGCACCCGCAACTGCACGTGCTCGAAGAGGAGGAAGGTTACCAAGGAGCCTAGTGTGAAGAGGATTCCTCCGAGCAGCACGTAGGCGGTGCGGCCGGTCGCGGCGTAGAGCATCAGCAGGGGGACGGCGAAAAAGAGCAGGCTCGACCCGAGGTCCTTTTCGAAGACGAGGAGGCCTAAGGAGGCGGCCCAGACGAGGGCGACGGGTCCGAAGTACTTTATCGAGGGGAGCTGGACACCGAGGAAGCTGCGGCTCGTCGCGGCCATCACGTCTCGCTTCTCGGCCAGGTACCCGGCGAAGAAGACAACGAGGGCGATGCGGGCGAACTCAGAGGGCTGGAAGTTGACCGGACCGAGGTCAACCCACAGCCGCGCCCCGTTGACCGAGTAGCCAAGAGGCGTGAACGTCGAGGCGATCAGTAAGACAGCCGCGATGGCGAGCAGGTACTTGTAGTCGAAAATGCGGCCATAGTTGCGGAAGAACAGCACAAGCAGGAACATGGCACCGCTCCCTATGAGGATCCAGACCGCCTGCGTCAACGCGAGCTTCTGCGCCCCCTCCACGTTAAATGTCAGGCGGAAGATCATGACGAGCCCTAGCCCCGTCAACAGCGTGACTATCGGCAGCAGGAGCACGTCGGAGTGGGGCAAGAGAAGCCTCACCCCGAGGTAGAGCATGAAGAGGGTTCCTGCGTAGTACGCGCCGTAGACGAGGGGCGGGCTCGCCGCCTCCTGCACGAAGATGAGGGTCGCGAAACCCAATGTGGTCACGAGCAGTGCCAGGATCATGGGCGTGAAGGCGCGTTGGGTCACCCTAGCTACCCAGGTCCTCGAGGACCAGCTCTGCCTGGTCCCTGGTGTATAGCTTGTGGTTCTCTATGGGCTTCTGGTAGGGCTCTTTGATCTCCGATTCCGTGAGGCCAGGCCTGCGCCACTCCTGATTTAGCTCGATGCCGAGGGGAGCGTAGGGCAGACCCTGGTAGGCTACCACCTCACCCTCATCGAACTCGAAGTAGTACCTGCTGGACCCCCAGAGGTAGACCGGTGTCAGGGCGGCGACGAGGACCAGAATGATCGCCAGCCCCCGCACGAGCTTTCCTAGTGTCTTCAGGAAGCCACGACGCCGCTTCCTGCGCGCGGCCTTTACGGACTGCCGGGGGCGGCTCTGGGCACCCTTGCCCACGGGTGGCGATACGACCTGCCCTGTGGGCCCAAGGGCGAGCATCTCGCTGGTGCCGCCGGAGCGTCTCTCGCGCCTCTCTCCTACGTCCGCCTCCCGCTGGGGCTGCTCCTTTACGTCAACGACGACTACGGTGATGTTATCGTTGCCGCCGGCGTCCAGGGCGGCGGAGAGCAGGCCGCGCGCCGCCCTCTCGGGGTCGCCTGGGGACTCGGCCAGAATCTCCGAGATCCCCGCCTCCGAGACCAGGTCAGAGAGCCCGTCCGAACAGAGCAGGACACGGTCGCCGGCCTCTACGGGCAGTAAGGTGGTGTCGACCTCGACCTCCTCGTCAGCCCCGAGGGCGCGGGTGATGAGGTTCTTCTGGGGATGCTCCGCTGCCTGATCCCTGGTCAGGTCGCCGCTACGCACAAGCTCAGCGACGAGTGAATGGTCCTCCGTTATCGGGTTCATGTCGCCGCCGCGCATGAGGTAGGCCCTCGAATCACCGACGTGCGCCACCTCGGCCACGGGCTCTCTCTGTGTGCCACCGAATCTTATGGCGACCACAGTGGTACCCATTCCCGAGAGCTTCTCGTCGCCGCGGCCGGCGGCCACTATCCTGCGGTTCGCCTCTGCAATGGCCATCCTGAAAGGTTCGTCCGGCTGGAGATCTTTGAGCACGTCTACGGCGAGGGAGCTCGCGACCTCCCCGGCCTCGAAGCCCCCTATGCCGTCGGCGACGACGAAGAGCGTCTCGTCCTTGCCTTCGCCGACGAGCAGGGCGTCCTCGTTGTTCTGGCGGACCTTCCCCGTGTCGGTGACGCCGAACGGCTGCAACTCGAGGAAAGGCACGATCCTACTCCTCGTACCTGAAGGTGGTCGAACCGACCCTGACGGTGTCCCCGTTCCTCAATGGCGTAGCACCCACGGTCTTGCGCCCGTTCACGAAAGTCCCGTTCGTCGAGCCGAGATCCTCGACGTAGAGCAATCCCCCGTGCTTGGTGAGCTTGGCGTGGCGCCCCGAGGCGTAGTCGTCACTTTTCAGGACGATGGTGCTTTCCGACGAGCGCCCCATGCTGGTCTCGCCGTCCTCGAGCTCGAACCGCGTCTCGGGGGCGAGGATCTCCGAGTCCTCGACGACCAGCCCGGGAACCCCCGAGGCGGAACCCCGCCGGGCGTACGTCCCGCGTCCGTTGTGGCCCCGGCCGGGCACGTAGGGCTCATCGTCCGGTATCTTCCGCAGATCCCCGATGCTCCGGCTCATTACGGCGTAGATAAAGGCAAAGAGCAACAGCAAGAGCAGAGCCTTCGCCGCAAGCAGCGGTACCTGGAGTTCGAGCATCCCCTAACGTCTCCCGCCGGACTCCTCGCCCGGAATGTCTATGCGGCGGATGAAGCGGGCTGTACTCTGGCCGAAGGTCAACTCGTCGCCGCCTTCGATCATCTCGCGGTCGATGGGGGCGCCGTCGAGCAGGGTGCCGTTCGTGGAACCGAGGTCCTCGACGACGAAACTGTTGTCGGCGCGTGAGATTCTGGCGTGTTTTCTAGAAACGTTCGGATCGTTTACTACGATGTCGTTCTCCTGCGAGCGACCCACGGTCCACGGGCCGCGTCCTTCCAACTGGTGCTTCTCATCCCCGAGAACGACCTCGACGATCTCCCGCGCCAGACCGTGGCGCCTGGCCTCGTCGGCGGATATCGCGGCGGTGCCCTGGTCTATCTCCCCGCCGGTCGACTCCTCGGTGCGGAAGATGCGGGTCTGGCCCGAGGTGTCCTGCGGTGCGCCCTTCTCGCGGGGACCGTCGCCGCCTGTAAGCTTGGCTGTAACGCCAAACTCACCGAAGCGGAGCGTGTCCTCGGACTCGAAGCGTATCCTTGGGGGGGTCATGAGGTGGTAGTTCTTGTTCTCGGCGTGGGTCGAGGCGTACTGGATCAACTCGTCTTTCAACGAAGACTGGTAGGCCCTGATGGACTCGGTGTCCTCTTTGGAGAGGTGAACCGTGAAGTCGTTCGGGGCGTAGGTACGAGAGATCGAAACCATCCTGCCTTCATCCATCTGCTTGGTAAGGCCCTTGGCGATCTCTACGGGGTGGATCTGGCGCCTGAACGCCCTTCCGAAGACGCCCTCTACCAGCGATTCCATCCGCTTTTCGATGTGTTTGAGAAAACCCAAGGAAACCTACCCTCTAACCCTCGACACGAGGTACCTGAGCACCCCGTATATTATAGCCGCGAGGCCGAGCGAAATCATATCCGAAGCGAGTGTGCCTGGAGGGGCATCCGGGGAGAGGAGTAGCGCGTACCCAAGGGCTCCCCCGACTACAGCGACCACCAAGCCTATGATCCACTTACCTGCCCACTCGGCGAGCGAGATTACACCTGCCATCGCCGCCCACAGCAAGATCAAGAGCGGCAGTTTGGGGAAGAATTCCAGGTACCCCTGGGACAGATCGAGCAGGCCGCCGACCCCCAACGTGATCGGCGCAACGTCCAGCTTCGCCCCCGAGTAAGGGAGCTTGGCGAAGGGGTTGCCGTTGGCGAAGAAGCCGTTGCGCACCGTGAGGTCGTAGCAGATCAAGGTAAAGGCCCCGGCCGCCGCAGAAAGGCTCGCCCCGAGGGGTCGCATGAGCGCGCCGAAGAGTAGCGGCAGCCCTGCTACCAGGGTGGTCCCGAAGAGCGTCCCTAGCCCGAAGAGGAGGGCCAGCGGCACGGCGAGCGCAGGCCCTAACGGCAGCCTTCTCACGTCACCATTGGCCGAACCGGCGCCCATCACCCACACGCCCCCGAGGACGGGCACGAGCGCGGAGAACCCGAGGCCGGCCTGGTTCCTTATCAGCAACACGGCGAGCGCGACTATGACCCCGAGGGCGCCGAGGCGCGGCAGCAGGTAGGCAAGCACGCCGAGGCCGGCGGCGACGCCGGCCGCCTGTGCCCCGTCCGCAAGGATCTGGGCCGCGAGGAGGTATCCGAGCCAGCCGGCCGCAAGACCGTTGATGATACGCAGCGTCCCTTCTTTGAAGCCCTCGGAGAGCCTGTCTGGCGCCTTTCGTTCAGCGGGCGAGATACTGCCCGCCGGGGCTTTCCTGCCGGTGAGGAGCTTGACGGCGGCCCACGCGCTCTGCGGGCGGTGGGCCGGATTGGGCGAGGTGGTGCGGTCCACGAACTCCTTGAGGCGCGGGGGCGGCTCGTAGGGCTGGTGGGCGAGCAGGGTACGGGCCGTCGCGCCGACGGCGTAGATGTCCGTTAGCGCCGTCGGGTCGGCGCCGTCCAGGATCTCCGGCGCGATGTAGCCAGGCGTGCCTACGGCGAAGCCGACGCGCGTAAGGCGTGTATCCCCCGCCCTGAAGGCGACCCCGAAGTCCGTCAGCTTCACCCGCCCACGGGCGTCCACGAGCGCGTTCTGCGGCTTTATGTCGCGGTGGATTATGCCCTGCCCATGGGCGTAGACCAGGGCTTCGAGGACCTGGGACAGGGAGTCTACGATCTCTTCGACGTCGTAGCCTTTGGCCGCCTCGTCGAGCGGCATCCCCCGCACGTACTCCGTTACGAGATAGATCTCATGGTCGCCAGGGATGACCTCGAGCGTCTCTACTATGTTCTTGTGCCTGAGCCCTTCGGCGATCTGGCCTTCCCTGAGGGCGCGCGACCGCTCGCCGGCGCTGTAGACGGGGATGACTTTGACGGCGACGTCTTTGCCCCTGAGGTAGCCCTTGAGAGAACGGGCGCGCCACACGGTCGCGAAGCCGCCGCGCCCGACCATCTCGGCCAGCGCGTAACGCCCCTGTCCTTCGATGTAGCGCGTCTCTGTCACGATACCCATGGCTATTGTATATGTCAGCACTTCAGCATGTCAGCACGCGCCCTGTCGGGCGCTTGTCAGCACTTCAGCTTCTTGGTGTCGGTTCGCCGCCCATGCTCGACTGCGAATCATTTGCCTTCATAAACCGCCTCTCGAGTGAACACCCTTCCGCCATCCACGACCAGGCTGATAGCTGACAAGCCGCCTGCAAGGCGGCGTGCTGAAGTGCTGACACGCCGGGGCAGCCGGCGTGCTGACTTGCTGATACAATCCCCGCAGTTCAGGACGTCTCCCGGAGAGGGCCTGCGGGCGAGTGGCGGAATTGGTAGACGCGCTAGGTTCAGGGTCTAGTGGCCGAGAGGCCGTGGGGGTTCGAGTCCCCCCTCGCCCACGACATGTTCTTGGGGGTTTCGTATAGAGCGTAGATCTCACAGGGCCGCCGAGTCTCGCGGTCCGGGGCCGTCGGGACGTCCCAGGAGACCCCGCAGCTCTCCGAAAGAGCGCCGGCAGAGAACGCTCCCTGCGTGGCTCACCCTCGTCGGCTCGCTCCTCCTCCTCATCCTGGTCTTCGGGTTTATCTTCTTCGTCGCCCGCGGGTGCGTAGCAAACCAGCAGTCGACCCAGGTCCGCAAGTACGTCACCAGCGCGGACAGCTTCTTGAGCGATTCCTCCAACGCGGGCAGAGGGGAGCTCCAGGGCATCCTGGTCAACGCCGGAGGTGACCCTGCCAGGCTGGATGACGAGGGGCTCGCCCAGGCGGCCAACCGTACCGAACAGCAATACCTACAGGCTCTGAGGCAGGAGGAGATACCCCCTGAATTCGAGGATGCCCATCACTTCGTCATCACGGCGCTGGGCATTAGATCCCGGGTCACGGACGAGCTCGTGCAGGCGGCTTCTGGGGATGCGGGCGGGTTTGCCGGGGAGCTTGCGACGGCCGTCGAGGACTACAGGACCAGCGACAGCATCGTCGCGAACTATTACATCCCGGCCGTCAAGCATTCACTGGAGACCGCGGGCCAGACGAGCGACCAGGCCTACCTCGAAGAGCCGCAATCCTTTATGGATTACGGGGCGCTCGGTTTCGATGCAGCCCCCGTATCAGGCACCGCAAGTAGCGACCCGAACGCCCTGCACGGGGTGCGGGTAACGGCCGTCGAGGTCGCGGGCAAGCGACTGTATCCCAACGGGGACGTGGTCCTTACAGGGGCTGACGAGCCGACCTTCGCCGTGACCGTCGGGAACAGCGGCGAGGTGCCCGAGACTGGCGTCGAGGTCGAAGTCATCCTCAACACGAGCGCCGAACGCCAGTCCGAGAGCAAGACAATAGAGCGCATCGAACCCAAGAAGGTGGCTACGGTCGAGGTCGGCGGCTTTATACCCGGCGAACTCGACGAGACCGCAAGGGCAACCGTCGAGGCCGGGCCCGTCGAGTACGAGAAGCGCACGGCCAATAACACGCTCACAGGGAGGGTGACGTTTGGGATCTAGAGCAGTTGGCAAAGAGGTTGCCCTCTTTGCCAACTGCGGCTACAGGCGTCAGTTTTCAGGCATCAGGATTACTTTGGGATGAGAGGTAAGGATTGCGGGGTATGTGTATCATCTTGATGGTTGAGAGGTCGGAAATGTGCTGTAGGGAGCCTGCATGGTAACGGCCATAGTCCTCGTCAGGACGGAGCGGGAGCGCGTCCAGGAAGCCGCCCAGGCCATGCTCGCAATAGAGGGCGTCACCGAGGCTTACTCGGTAACGGGCCCCTACGACCTCGTCGTCATGGTCCGTATCCCCGACTTCGAGAGCCTCGCCGAGATCGTCCCCGAGAGAATAGCCCAGGTCCCAGGCGTCGCCCGCACCGAGACTATGGTCGCCTTCCGCGCCTACTCGAATTACGACCTGGACCGGGCCTGGAGCCTTGGGTTTGATAAGTAAGGCTACAGGCATCAGGAAGATTTGCTGATGCCTGTAACCTAACTCTGTTCTTCCGCCAGCGCGGGCCGGGTACCTTCAATAAGGAAGGCGACGACGTCGAGGAAGTTGCCGCTCTCTTTGTAGACTTCGCGCTGGCGCTGGCTACCGGTGCCGCCCTCTACTATCTCGAGGACGCCTTCGAGCTCGCTCTCGCAGCCCAGGTCCTTGGCGTGGGGCTTCAGCCGCTCGACGAGGGTACGGGCGAGGTCCCTGGCAGGGACCGTTGTCTTGTCGTGGGCGTCGTAGAACGCCGCGTCCATACCGTACCTGGAGGCGCGAAACTTGTTCTCTATCGCCAGGTGCATGTTGTAGGGTTCGTGCGGGCCGACTTCCTCGAGCACCTCGGCCACCAGGCATTGGGTCAGGGCGGTAAGGGCCATCGTGTCCTTCAGGCTGGTCTGGGAGTCGAGGACCCTCAGTTCTATCGTCCCGATCTTGGCGTGCGGGCGCACGTCCCACCAACAGAAGGTGTAGTCCTCCATCGCGCCGGCCTCGACCATCAGGTCCACGTAACCTTCGAATGCCTCGTAGTCGGGGAAGGCGGGGGGAAGGCCCGCGCGCGGGAAGCTCTCGAAGATCTTCACCCTTGCCGACTCGAAGCCCGTGTCGAAACCCTGCCAGAAAGGAGAGTTGGCCGAGAGCGCCAAGAGGAGCGGCGTCTGCTGCGCGAGGCGGTTGTGGGCGATGATCGCCTCTTCCGGTCCAGGGACGGCCACGTGGACGTGCTGGCCGAAGATCACCTCGCGCTGGGCGATCCAACGCAGCGTCCTCAAGACGTTCTTGTAGCGCTCCTGGTCAGTGACCTCCTGGTCCCTGTAGCGGCTGAAGGGATGGGTTCCCGCGGATGCGAGAGAGGCGCCGCAGGCCGCGGCCCACGAGCCGACCCTGCTGCGCAGCTCGCGCAGATGCTTCTCGACATCTGAGGTCGACGCGCAGGGGGGGGTCTTTATCTCCATCACCGACTGGAACAGCTCGTAGGAGACGTACTCGTGCAACTCCGTAGGCAGCCGGCTCATGATCTCCTCGACCTTCTGGACCAGCTCTCCGGTGGTTGCGTCCACGATGGGAAGCTCCTCCTCGACCCCCAGGGAGTAGCCCGAACCGCCTTCCTTGAACTCTATAGGCACGGCGTTCCTCCTCTATCCTCAGGAGTCGCGGGAAGTGAATCCTTTGCGATCGGCGATTCTCGACTTGGGCTAACATAGTACCCGTTCTGAGTCAGCACTTCAGCAAGTCAGCACGCGCCCTGTCGGGCGCTTGTCAGCACTTCAGCATTTCAGCTTTCGCTTGCGCGAGTCCTGGCTGAATTGCTGAGAGCCGCGAAGCGGCGTGCTACTAGCTGGAATGCTTGCGAAGTCTGACCTGGGCCAGCGCCGCGCCCGAGATCACGAGTCCCGCGCCAACGACCTTCGGTACTGTAAGGTCCTCCCCGAGCAGCACCGTCCCGAGGGCGCCGGCAACGACGGGCTCGACCGTTGCCACTATGGCCGCCCTCCCGGCCCCGAGACGCCCGAGCCCGAAGGTGTAGAGCGCGAACCCGAGCGTGGTATGCACCACCGCGAGCATGAAGAGCAGGGCGTAGGAGCCCGCCGGGAGGCCGGCCAGCGTGCCGAACGTTGGCAACGCGGCCACGACGAGGAGTAAGGCCCCGAAGAAGAGTGCGTAGCTCAGGATGACGGAGGGACCAAGGCGGCCTGCCACAGGGCGGCCGAAGATCGAATACAGTCCGTAGGTAAGGCCAGAGAGCAGTCCTGCCAGCAGCACCTGCGGGCTCACCTCCAGGTTCACCGGGTCGTAGGCGCCGGCGACCAGGAAGATCCCGCCCATGGTCAGCAGGAGCGCGAGTACTTTGGCCGCGTTCAGCGCCTCCTTCAGGAACAGCCGCGCCAGCACCACCACGAACGCCGGCGAACTGTAGAGCAGGATCGCCGCCGTCCCGACAGTGCTCTCCCTGATCGTATAAAAGTAGAGCAGGTAGAAGAGTCCTATCCCCACGAGCCCGAGAGGGACCAGTAACGCCAGGTCCCTGCCCGAGACGAGCAGGTTCTTTGCTCCACCGGTAGCCAGGACGAAAAGCAGTACGGCGACCCACCCTACCGAAGCCCGCACCGCGACCAGCGACTCGAACGAGACACCTTCAGCGTAGAGGATCTTGGCGAACAGCCCGAGCGTTCCCCAGATCGCGGCCGCAGTTACGACGGCCAGAGCCCCCAATATCCGGTCTCTGGTAAGGTCCAAACATCACCCTTCGTCTCGAGCACTTCAGCGGATTTCAGCATTTCAGCCCTCCGTTTGCCGAGATGCTGACCAGCGCGGGTTTGGGAAGGGTGACCCTTTACAAACCCGCGTAGTACCCTTTTCGTAGGGTAGCTTGGTAGTCGGGAGAGAGCGGCCGATGGGCAGGACCTACGAGGCAGACGAGCCAGGATACGCGAAGGGAGATCGGGTATGGGTCCTGAGGGGAGGCGGCTCGCGCGAACCAGGGGTGGTGATCGGCCACTACGTCGACTGGGGCCTCTACAGGGT
Organism: uncultured Rubrobacteraceae bacterium; assembly: GCA_963808845.1. Taxonomy (GTDB): domain Bacteria; phylum Actinomycetota; class Rubrobacteria; order Rubrobacterales; family Rubrobacteraceae; genus Rubrobacter_D. The sequence goes on along the minus strand of CAWEHD010000023.1, from coordinate 24,439 downwards.
CGTATACATGGTCGACCTCGCCCGGCGAGGTCCAAGGGCGGTAGAGGAGTGGCGACTCTCCTTCCGCAAAGAGAGGACGGCCTAGACGGGGCGGCCTCGCTAGAACTGCCCCTGCTCAATGTCGGTCGAGCTTGCGGGCGACCTCGCTCAGGCTGATCCGGTAGCAGATAGACCTCCCGTGCGGGCAGGTGGCAGGGAGGCGGCTCTCTAGCCAGCTCTTTACGAGCGCTTCCATCTCGGGCTGGGAGAGTTTGTCGCCCATCTTTACGGCCGAGTGGCAGGCTATGGTGGCGAGGATGTGCTCCTCGCGGCGGTGCCCTGGCTCGGTGCCCGAGATGGCCGAGAGGGCGTCCTTTACCGCGCCGGCTATATCCCTGTCGGCGAGCGTGGAGATCACGGCCGTAACCCTCATGGATCTCGGCCCGAACGGCTCGGCCTCGAAGCCGTAGACGGAGAGCTCCTCCAGGCTCTCTGCGGCCAGCTCGGCCTCTGCCGGCGAGAGGTCGACGACCTCGGGGACGAGGAGGCTCTGCACCGTTGCGGGGCTGTCGGAGTCGTGAAGCCTGTCCAGGATGGCCCGCTCGTGGGCGACGTGCTGGTCGACGACCCAGAGTGATTCTGGCTCCTCGATCAGGATGTAGCCCGCGGCGAGTTGCCCTATGACCCGCAGTTCCTCGGGGGAGGCCTGCGGGAGCCCGCCCCGTTCCGGCAACTCTGCGTACTGTCCGCGCTCCTCGGCGAGCGGTTCCGCAAGCGGACTGGAAGCCTCGGAGAGCCGTTCGCGCGCCTCCTGCAGACCACGCGAGGGGGGCGCTGTGTAAGGGGAGCGGCCCTCGGCGGCGTAGGAGGGGTAGTCCGCCGGCGGACGCGATGGCCCTGAAAAGCGTTCCTGGGTGTAGGGTCTCTCGGCCGCCCGTGGGGCCGAGGTGGTGCCTGGGGACGCCATTCTATGGTGCCCCTGACTGCGGCGGCAACGGCTTCGCGGGCCGCCCTCTCCTCCGAGAAGCGGACGACCTGCTTTGTTGGATGGACGTTTACGTCGACGCGGCGGGGGTCGGCGGTTATCTCTATGGCCACGGGCGGGTAGCGGCCAGATGGGACGGTCGCCCTGTATGCGTCGTCGAGGCCCCGGTGGAGGTTCTCGGCCCTGACGAAGCGGCCGTTCACCGAGATCGTCTGGTGGGCCCTGCTGCCCTCCGTCAGGCTTGGAAGGGCGGCGTAGCCCGAGACAGCGAAAGCCCCCGACTCGTATTCGACCTTGCGCAGCGCGCGAGCTTTGGCGACGCCGAGGATCTGCGCCAGACGCTCGAGGAGATCCCCAGCCTCAGGTAGTGAGAGGTAGTCCCTGCCGCCCTCCGTCAGGCGGAAAGCGAGTGTGGGATGGGCTATCGCCAGGTGCGTCACGACCTCCACTATCGCAGCCCGCTCCGCCCGCGCGCCCTTCAAGAAGGCGCGTCTTGCGGGGACGTTGTAGAACAGGCGGTCGACGAGGATGGTCGTCCCCTTGGGGTGGGAGGCGGCTGAGACCTCGGCCGCCTCCCCACCTTCGACGACGACCTTCGTGGCCGCGCCTTCGCCCGTCGAGGTCGTCAGGGAGAAAGAAGAGACGCTGGCGATCGAGGGGAGCGCCTCGCCCCTGAATCCTAGAGTGGTTACGGCCTCGATGTCTTCGACGTTTTGGATCTTGCTCGTCGCGTGCCTGAGTACGGAGAGGCGTGGCGTCGCCCCTGGACATCCCCGATCCGTCGTCGCGGACGAGGATGCGCGAGGTGCCGCCGTCTCCGAGCTCCACCTCGATGCGGGAGGCGCCTGCGTCGAGGGCGTTCTCGACGAGTTCCTTGACCACAGAGGCCGGGCGGTCGACGACCTCCCCGGCGGCCACCTGCTGGGCCACCCTGGGGTCGAGGACGTTGATGCTCGCGCGTGCAGTCTCCTTCTCGGCCATGGATCTTGTGGCATTGTACATCCGGGGGCGGGTTTTCCCACGGGCTGGCGTGTAGAATCCCTGGCTATGCCAGAGACTGACGAAAACCGTCTGCTGCCGCTGAGGGAGGTCGAGCAGCTCGTCGAGCTCCTGCGCGAGAGCGGGGTGGGTGAGATCCGGGTCCGCCAGGGGGAGACGGAGATCTCGGTCAAGGCCAGACCCGAGGTTCCAGCCACGCCTTTCGGCGACCAGGTCGCGTCAGCGACCCAGGGCGTTCCCGATGTAGTGGAGTCCGAGCCTCGCCCGAGATGGACGGGTTGCACGCCGTGCGTTCGCCCGTAGTCGGGACCTTCTACAGGGCACCGGCCCCCGGCGAGGACGCCTATGTCGAGGTGGGGGATACGGTCAGCGCCGGGCAGCCCCTTTGCATCGTCGAGGCGATGAAGCTGATGAACGAGATCGTCGCCGACGTCTCAGGGGAGGTCGTCGAGGTTTTGGCCGAGAACGCCGGTGGCGTCGAGTACGATCAGCCGCTGTTCTACCTGCGGCCCGACGAACAGTAGTGATCGGCAAGGTCCTCGTGGCGAACCGCGGCGAGATAGCCCTGCGCATAATCCGGGCCTGCCGCGAGCTTGGGGTGCGGAGCGTCGCGGTCTACTCCACCGCTGACAGGGACTCCCTGCACCACGAGCTGGCCGACGAGTCGGTCTGCATCGGCCCGCCTCCTGCGGCGAGCAGTTACCTGAACGTGCCGGCGATCATCTCCGCCGCCGAGCTTACGGGCGCCGACGCCGTCCATCCCGGCTACGGATTCCTCGCCGAGAACGCCCGCTTCGCCGAGATCTGCGAGAGGGTTGGCCTGAGGTTCGTCGGCCCCGCCTCCGGCACCATCGCCAGGATGGGCGACAAGGCCGAGGCCCGCGGGGCCGCGGCCGAGGCAGGGGTCCCCGTGACCCCTGGCTCCGAAGGCTCCTGCGAGAGCGTAGACGAGGTCAAGCGCGTCGGCGCCGAGGTCGGCTATCCGCTGGTCATCAAGGCCAGCGCCGGCGGCGGGGGGAAGGGGATGCGGGTGGTCGAGACAGAGGCCGAGGTCGACGCCGCCTACCTGGGCGCGAGCAGGGAGGCAGGGGCCAACTTCGGCGACGGCTCGGTCTACGTCGAGAAGTACCTCGAAAGGCTCAGGCACGTCGAGGTTCAGGTTCTCGCCGACTCCCACGGTGAGACTGTTACCTTCCCCGAGAGGGATTGCTCCGTCCAGCGCCGCTACCAGAAGCTCATCGAGGAATCGCCGGCTCCCGGACTGCCGGAGGACATAAGGGAGGGTCTCATGGCAGCCTCGGCCGACCTGGTCGGCTCCCTGGATTACGAAGGTGCAGGGACCATCGAGTTCGTCTACGCGGCCGGGGAATTCTACTTTATCGAGATGAATACCCGCCTCCAGGTCGAGCATCCGGTGACGGAGATGATCTCCGGCGTTGACATCGTGGCCGAGCAGTTGAAGGTGGTCTCGGGCGAGCGTCTGGAGGTCCCCGAGGATGCCCTCTCTCCCGACGGGCACGCGATAGAGTTCAGGATCAACGCCGAGGACCCCTTCCGCAACTTCCTGCCCCAGGCCGGGCTGGTCGAGGTCTACAATCCGCCTGGCGGACCCGGCGTCAGGGTCGACTCGCACCTCTACGCCGGCTACAGGGTGCCCCCATACTACGACTCCCTCCTGGCCAAGCTCATCGTTCACGCCCGTGACCGCGAGGCCTCGATACGCCGCGGTCTTCGGGCCCTCGACGAGTTCGCCGTCTCTGGCATGGAGACGACCCTCCCGCTGCACCTCGCCGTGCTCGAGGACGAGGAGTTCAGAAGGGGCGGCGTCACCACGGGGTTCCTGGCAGATAGGGAGCTCGAAAGCGAGGGCGGCCTGCTGCGGCTAGTTCAGCATGTGAGCTAAGCACTGCAGCAAGGCCCGCTTCGCCAGGCGACTTCAGCACAGCCAGCAAGCTGAAGCGGCTGACTAGCTGACAAGCGCAGGCGTATGCTGGAGCGTGCTATCTTTATGGCCATCCTGCCTAGAAGAGGGAGAGTTGTGGCGAAAGACGTCGCGATGGAGAAAAACGAGGGGCGTCTGATGTTCGGTGGGATGGCCCGCTGGGACGGGCTCGACCTCTTCGGCCCGAACTACACCAGCGTCGCTTATCGCCGGAAGGGTGAGATCCACGTCAAGATCGAACCCTCCGCGTTGCGAAAGCCCACGAACCCCAGCCGTACAACGCGTCTCCCGCTGGCCGGTAATACGCTCGTTCTTTCTCTGGGGCAGGGTCTTCGCCCAGGTCTTCGGGTCTATCTGGAGCCTGCTCTTCTTCACGATCACGCTTGCCGTCCTCTGGCTCTTCGTGCGCCTGATGCAGCTCGGTAGCGGGGCGGGACCCCTCGGCGGTTTCTTCGCCTTCTTCGCGGAGTTCCCCATCCTCCCTATCCTGCTGCTCTTCTTTGCGGCCATGAAATTCACCCCCATCGGCCGCTACCACGGGGCCGAACACAAAGTCGTAGCCGCCTACGAGAACTACGGTGAGGTGACGCTCCAGAACGCCAGAAACAGTAGCCGCATCCATCCCCGCTGCGGGACGAATATCCTGCTCTACATAATGCTCGCAGCCCTCCTCGACCCGCTGATAGCGTGGTGGGGCTACGCTATCCTCCAGTTCATCCTCATCTCCGAAGCCTGGTTCATCTTCGGTCAGACCCGCCTCTCGATAGCTGTAGGCAGCTTCTTGCAGAGATACCTGACCACCACCGAGCCCCGCCGCTACCAGCTTGAGGTCGCCGTCGAGGCCCTGAACAGGCTGCTCCAGGCCGAAGAAGAGCGCGAGGTCGACCAGGCTGCCGTACGGGTGAAGGCGAGGTATTGAAGTAGCATTTCAGCACGCCGCCCTGCGGGCGGCTTGTCAGCATTTCAGCTAGTCAGCTTCTTGTTTTCGCTAAACGCTTGCTCGCTCTAGGCAACAGGCTTCAGGTATCAGGTGCTCTGCTGGCCTACCTTATCCGGGGGTGGGTGTTGGGTCCTGGGATGGAGTTGGTGGGGCCGTCATCCGCAGGTAGGCGAGCGTCCAGTAGGCGTGTGAGAAGGTGCCTATGGCGCCCGTTGCCACGAGCAGGATCGGAAGCAGGATCAGGCCCGCTATCACGCCGGCGATGATGGCTGCCGTGGAGTAGCCGGCGACGGCCAGCGCGATCGTCGGTATGAACAATACGAGGCCGACGATCAGGAGCAGCAGGATAAAGGCGATACCGATGCCGATACTGAGCCCGATCTGTATGAGCCAGAGCAGCAGGCTCCTTCCGATGTTGCGGCGGAAGAGACTGTAGCCGCTCCCGACGGAGCCGACGACGCGCTCCCGGCGCACCACGATCTCCCGCAGGGCGTACTGCCCGATTATGGAGAGCGGGATAAAGACGACGATCAGCAAGAGGACGGCCATAATCCCGACTATCACTGCGACGGAGACCCGCGCCCCCGTGGACTCGGTGGCCGCGAACGTACCCCCTATCAAGAGCGCTACGGGAATACCGATCACCACGAGGAGCCCGAGCGCGACCAGGAAGAACACGATGTAGTAGCCGAGCACGCGCCAGAAGTTACCCGCCCCGGACGAGAAGGCCGACCCGAACCGGCGTCCCTCGCCCCTGTCTATGGCGGCGACGCTATCGGCCAGCGCCCCCTGGGAGATTATCGCCATGACGATGAAGAACAGCGCGAGAAGCACCACCACGACGACGATACCAAAGATCAAGACCGTGTTGCTCAGTCCCTGCCCGACCTGGGCCGTGAGCCCGGAGAGACCAGCGCCCGGGCGGCGGAGGTCGTCGAAGTTGAAGTTGCCGCCCCCAGAAGGGACGTTGCCGATGAAGTTGGTGCCCGTGCCGCCGGCGAAGAAGCCGAAGAACCAGAGGAAGCGGTTGTGGAGTGTGATCCTGAAGGCGTCTCTTATGAGGTCTCCGTAGCTCATGGTTCGAGCACCCAGGTATCTTTCATCTTGCCTCCACTCGAGATGTTGACGACGTGCTTGCCAGGGGCGGCGACCCGGCTGAGCGATCCGGGGACAGCCTCGACGATGTGCGGGTCCGTAGGGTCGGGAGAGAGGACGAGTACGCGGTAGTCCGCATAGGAGTCGCGAAGCAGGAAATCTGCCCCGTCTGTCTCGCAGAGGACGTGGGTCGAGAAATCTATCGTCTCCTGGGCCACGTACAGGGCAGGGTCCTCCTCTACCTTCCTGCGGAACTTCTGGACCGAATCTTTCGACTCCTCTGGTCCGATCATGACCTCCTTGCCCCCGTAGCCCCCCCTGCTCTTGACGACCAGTTCATCGAAGTGGTCCATGACGTAGCGCCTGTCTTCCTCTACCGCCAGCGACCAGGTCCTGGCGTTCTCTATGAGGGGCTCCTCTCCGAGGTAGCGGCGCACCATCTCGGGGACGAAGGCGCCGACGCCCTTGTCGTCTATTATCTCCGAATTGGGGGCGAAGAGCACGTGTACTTTGCCTTCGATGTGTGACTCGAGCAGGCCAGGCACCTCTGCGTAGAGCGCATCCTCGTCGACGCGCTCGTAGATCACATCCACCCTGCGTCGGGTGGGCCTGTAGAGCAAATATCCATCCCCATCGACTTCGAGATCTCTGGTCTCGGCGAGGATGGCTCCCATCTCTCTAGCGTAGATGTGGTGGTCGAGGTAGAACTGGTCGTCTGGACCACTACTAACGACGGCGAGCGTCGCCTCGAAGCCTTTCGGGGAGGCCGCGCGCAGGGCGTCGCCGAGGCGTCCGAGCCAGCCGTCGAGGGGCTGGACGGGGAGCCTGGTGAGGGCACCGGGGAAGAAGACCTGCCCGCTCATCCTGCGCCTGCGGGTCATCGCGGCGAGCCCGACCGGCATCTTGGCGTTCTCCTCGATGACCAGGTACTCCCAACCTTTGCTGCCCTCCACGGCGACGACGTCGAAGGCTATCTGACGCACGGGAACAGGACCGAAACGGTCCTTCCAGCCTGTGTCGTAGAGGATGCTGCTCTCGACGACCTCCCTTGGGACGACCTCCTCCTTGCCCGCTTCGAGGCGGCCCAGGAACACGTTGATGGCGCGCATTCGCTGGGTCAGGCCGGCTTCGAGACGTTCCCAGTCCGAGGCAGGGACGATGCGGGGGATCCAGTCCGTAGGATGGGTCTTGTCGCCCTCCTTTATCCCGAACGCGTACTGCTCGTCGAGCAGGAGCCCGTGCGCCTCGCGCAGCTTCCGCTCCCACTGTTTGGGGCCCGTGCGTTCCAGCTCGTCGAAGACAGGCTCGTAGATCCGACGCAGAGTTCCTTCCGGAAGGAAGACCTCGTTTGTACCTGGCAGTGCGCGCTCGAACCTCACAGGATGGGGATTATACTAGTCCCCAAGCAGGGTACGCTCTGTGGCGATGATAGAGTACGGCCTGTGGGAGCGATTTCTGGACGAGGACACGAAGGTAGCCGAAGCGGCAAATGATCCCGGACCAGGTCGGCGCGCAAGGCTGCTTGGAGGCGGGATCTCCTGCGTCGTCGGACTACTTCTAGGAACCGCCGAGGTCTTGGCCGCGCTCCTCGACGGGGGCGCGAACATCTCCCTGGCCGGCGCGCTAGGCGTTGGCTTCGGTGTCCTCGGATACTTCCTTGGCCAGACAAGGCTCGCGACGGCGACCGTCTTCCTCTGCGCCGCCGCCATCCTCTTCGGGCTGGCCGCCAGCCAGGGCTATGTAGGCTAGTCAGCACGCTTAGGCCTTTCGGCCTTCGCTTGTCAGCCAGGACCCGCGCAGGCTGACATGCTGACAAGCTCCCGACAGGGCGCGTGCTGAAATGCTGAAATGCTAACGATCTGATGTAGAGAGCCTGGCCCTCGGCCGCTATACTGGCTTCAGGATGGAGAGAGTTCGGCTCACACCTCCGGGAGAGAAGAGGGCGCGGGGAGGCCGCGCCCGTCTCTACGTCCGCTGGATGCCACACCTCGGGGCCGAGGCCGTCGCACTCTACGAGTTGCTCCGCATCCTCCCCGACCTCGGGAACGAATCACCCGAGATCGAAGAGCTGGCCGAGCTCTTGCGGTCCACGCCGGAGGGCGTCGAGGCTTCTCTAGAGGCCCTGAACGAAGCCGGCTTCGTCGCCCGTAGGGACGGTTGGCTCGAGGTCGCCGAACACCCGCCTTCGGCAACTGCGAAGGAGCGAGCCGCGAGAAGTCGAGCTTCCCGCCCGCGACGTCGAGGTGATAAGGGCCGAACCAGAGGGGGTTTCGGCCGACGATTACTTCCGCTTTATGGGGTCGTTGCCGGCGCCGCACATCCTGGAGTTCTTGAACGGTTACTGCGGGCGGGACGGGCTTACGCCTGACGCGGTGAGAGAGGCTTTGAAGATAGCCAGCGAGCGCGACGCGCGCAGGGTCGGCTATGTGCGGAGCATCCTGGAGCGGTGGGTCGAGCGGGGCGTGAAGACCGTAGAGGACGTGGAGCGCTTCGAGCAGGACCGCAAGCTCAGGCTCGTCGAGCAGAGCGGGGCCGTGAGGGGCGGCGCCTTGAGGGTACGCGAAGCCAGAGAGGGGGTGAGTGGTGGACCGGATAGACAGTCTGCTGCCAGACGCCGGGAGGGCTATGAGTGGCTCTTCGGGGAACCGGAATAAGCGCGAAGCCGAGGTACTGAGGCTGGACGACCAGGTCTGCCCCCACTGCGGACGCGAACTGCAGGCAGAGTGGGACGAGTTCCCGCCAGCCCTCCAGAAGAAGTACGGCAAGCCCGGCGAGTGGTACTACCATCCGTGCACCCCAGAGTGCGAGAAGAAGAACGAGCGGCGCGAGTGGGAGTTGATGCGCCGCAACGCCAGGGTCGCGGCCCTCAGAGACCGCAGCGGCCTCAGCAAGCGTATGAAGGGCTACGCGCTCGACAACTTCGACCATCAACTCAGCAAGAGCGCCGAGAAGGCCTTCGCCAAGGCCATGGATTACATCATGAACTGGAAAGCGAACAGGGAGGATGGCCGAGGGCTGTACTTCTGCGGTTCTGTTGGAATCGGCAAGACGCACCTCGCGGTTGCGGTTATGAACGAGCTCATGACGAAGAAGAGGGTGCCCGCGCTCTTCGTCACGGTGCCCGAGCTTCTGGACAACATGCGCGGGGCCTACAACGACCCGGGCAGGGATATCGACGAGTGGATGGACTCAGTAAAGAACGCTGACCTGCTGCTGCTCGACGACCTCGGCGCCGAGAGGGCGAACGAGTGGGTGCGCGAGCGTATCTTCGTCATCGTCAACCACCGCTACAGGGAGGAGTTGCCGACCATCTTCACCTCCAATACAGGGCCCAAGGACCTGGCTGCCCAGCTCGGTGAGAGGACCGCCAGCAGGATAATCGCGATGTGCGATTGGATCTCCCTCGAAGGCGAAGACTACCGGGAGGCCGAAGTAAGGCGCGGCCTGTGAGAGAAGAGTTCATGATCACCAGGCAAGGAAAGCAATACGTCCTCTATTCGGGCCTCCTCGACGAGGCCCATAGCCTGGGACTGAGGGGGATAGACACGGACCTGATCCAGGTCCCCGACGAGTCGAACGGGAACGTCGCCATAGTGAAGGCTATGGCCGAGATGGAGGACGGCAGGCATTTTTCCGGGATCGGGGACGCAAGCCCCGAGAACGTCGGACGCAACATCGCCCCACACCTGATCCGGATGGCCGAGACCAGGGCCAAAGCCCGAGCCCTGCGCGACGCCGTGAACGTCGGCGCGACCGCTATGGAGGAGCTCTCCGATGGCGACGACGCCCCTCCGGCCCCCCAGACCCCCGAGGGCTCGTCCTCCCGCGGCGGGCCGACTCCTATTCGTGGGGGGAGACAGAATTCTTCTCGAGGCTTTCCAGGGTGCCGCCGAAGAGCAGGACACCCCCAACGGACAGCCGGAGAAGCCAGCCTCCTCGAAGAAAGGCGGCTCGGGGAAGGCGCGCAAGAGCCAGGTCGACCTCCTGAAGACGCTGGCCGTCGAGTGGCGGGGCGAGAACGGCGTCGAGCGCCTGGAGAACCGCGTCGGCAAGCCGCTTACGGACATGACCCGCGCCGAGGCCGACGAGTGGATCGACCGCCTCACCCCGGAAGGACGCGAATAATTGCAAAGAGGCAAAGCCTCTTTGCAAGCACTTCAGCACTTCAGCTAGCCCACGCTTAAGGAAATGCGGAACGCGGCCGATCTTTGAGCAGAGTCAAAGTCCGAAATCGGATAGGGATCTCGAGACATGAGCCTTTGTCCACCCGACCCGGCCGGGAGAGGAAGACGTGATGCACGCGTGGAAGGCTGGTGGATGGATCTCCCATCTGATGCAGGAAGGCTGCGAATAGAGGGGCCAGGCGTAGTGTTCCAGAAGGGCCTACTCGCGCCGTTGCTGCTGGTCCTGATCCTGCTTTCCCCCGCTTGCACGGAGCTCGAGTTACTCACAGGCGGCACCCGAGGCGGTCCCGGCCCGCCGCCTTCCGGTTCTCTATCCGTAAGCTTTATCGACGTCGGCCAGGGGGACAGCGTGCTCGTGCAGGCCGGTGGCGAGAGCTATCTCATCGATGCGGGACGACCGGAGGAGGGGCCGAACGTGGTGGATTTCTTGCGCAGCAGGAGCGTCGACTCCCTCGACGGCATCGTGGTGAGTAACCCGGATGCGGACCACATCGGCGGCTTTCTCGACGTGTTCGACGCCTTTCCGGTCGAGACCGTCTACGTCTCTGGAGACCCGAACAGCACCCTGACATACAACACCTTTTTGCGTGGTGTACGCGATGAGGGGGCACAGACGGAGGTCTTGCGGACAGGGGTGCTGATGGACTGGGGAGGGGTACGAGCCGATACATGAGTCCCAAAACACCCAGCCGCCCAGGCTCCGCTTCCGTGCCTTGCTGACCGAAAACGGTGACCCAAGAGTGCACCTTCACAGAGCCTGAAGTCCGTCTAGGGTGCACTTTGCGAACTTCGCCTGTACGGCGTTCTAGGAAGTTCGTGACGATAAGCCACATTCAAGCTACAGCAAAAATCACTCATTTGAGTGATGCGCATTGGGCTGCCTAGAGGCTAAGCTGGAAAGCATGTTGGACGCTGGCGCTGCGGCGTCGCGAGAAAGGCAAACCCGCTGCGAAGCGGGGGCGCAAAGCCTATGGGCCTCCTAGAGCTAGCTTGTAGGAGGTAGCCGGGCTGTCGAACGGCGATGGTGGCGGGGGAGCAAAGGGGCTCCGCCCTTAGGGAGAAACGGAGGACGCGGATGCCAGCCGAAGACCTAAACAGATAACACTTACCCCGACTTAAACCAACGCGAAGGCAAAACTCAACTAGTGGCGGGACACTATTGAGTCTCGATTGTTTATGGAAGGAGGAGAGAACAAACATTGTGAACAGAAAAGGGAGCCGCTACCTAAGGGAGGATACAGAGGTGCAGTGGATGTGTATGTGCCCTCGCCGCTGTTGACCTGCTAGGCGAGGTTTATGAGGTCCTACTGAAAAGCTCTTTAGGGAAAGGATAGAGGCATGATAGTCATACCGAACCGCGCGAGGGTAGTAGCGGTGATTTCGGCGCTGGCGCTCGCTGTTGGGCTGTTGACGCTGGCGCTGCTGGCCAAGCCCGCGCAGGTGCAAGCTCTTGCGATATCTGAGCTTGAAGGCGACGGCCAAGTGGTAACGAGCAATGTCTACCTCCGGTCGGAATTAGGAGGGGAACCCTGGGGGCTAGAAGACAACGACGCTGCAATGGACAGAGTCTTCGGTGAGGGCAATTGGGAAGAAGAGTACTTTGAGACAGTGAACACTGGCACGGATGCCGGAGGGCTGTTTTCTTCGAACGTCAGCTTCATCTTTTTGGACGGCAGCGATTCTGGTGCCAACGCACTAGAAGCCTTCTTGACCGCAAACGAGCCAGCGCTGAAGAACTTCGTCGAACAAGGTGGGCACCTGCTTCTCAACTCTGCGCCTAATGAGGGTGACGGCTTGAGCTACGACGGCCGCCAGATCATTTATGATGGGGGGGGCTACAGCACTAATGTCGTGGCCGCCGACCCGGGTCATCCAATATTCAACGGCCCATTCACCCCGGCAGGCACGCGCTACAGTGGCCCCTCCTTCGGTCACGCTTTTGTGGAAGGGGCGGGCCTCACCCCGCTCATCCTGCGCACGGTAGATGATACGGCTGAGGGAGCAGGGGATTCTAACGCGGTAGTGCTGGCCGAGTATAGCTCCGGAAGTGGTCTCACGGTCTTGGGCGGCATGACTATGCCTGGGTTCCACGAGCCGCAGCCCAATGCACAAAACCTGCGTGCCAACATCATCGACTACGCAAAGTTTGGAAATCCGTGCGACGACCCAGGCGCGATCCAGGCGCAGCCGAAGAAGGCGACTAGGGGAACCGCAGGAGATGATGTCATCAATGGTACTGTGGGACCCGACAACATAAACGGCGGAGGCGGCAACGATACGATCTGCGGCAGGGAGGGTGACGACCAGATCAATGGTGCGATCGGTAACGACAAGGTCAGTGGCGGAGACGGTAAAGACCAGATCAGTGGTGCGGACGGAGACGACTCCTTAAGGGGTGGGAACGGTAACGACCGAATCGTGGGCGATCGGGGCAGCGACAGTCTGTTCGGGGAGCCTGGCGACGACACCATCGACGGAGGTCTGGGTCCCGACTACATAGCTGGCGGCGACGGCACTGACAAGTGCAGCCTCGGCGAGAATGGTAGGGATGAGTGCGAGCTCGCCTTCGGCCCAAACGTCAACCCCTAGTACGTTAGGAGGGTAGCTTCGATTTCGCGAGAGGGCCGGAGTATCTCTAGTGCTCCGGCCCTTCCTCTTGCCCTTATTCACCGGAGTGCGTGGAAGGTGAATTCTCCGAAGTCGGTCTCCAGGAATCTGCATAGCTTGTCGCTCGACGTCGAGAGTAGGCTACCTGACTGCCCCTAGATCAGGTTGTTGGGATTCTACATTTTGCGGTGGTGAATAGAGATGCGCGAATGTGAATGTTTGGGAGGCGGGTGGACCGACGCATGAGCCCCAAAACACCCAGTCGCCAAGCCTCCGCTTTCGAGCCCTGCTGACCGAGGGCGGTGACCCAAGAGTGCAACTTCACAGAGCCTGAAGTTTGCCCATGTGGCGTTCTGCGAACTTCGCCATGAAACTGTCTGAAAAGGGGTTCTAAGGCATTCGCTCGGTATCCTACCGAGCATGAGAAAAGCATACCAGACCGACCTATCCGATGCCGAATGGAGCTGCCTAGAGTCCCACCTTCCCGCTCCCAAAGCTAATGGGCGTCCTCGGATCTATCCTCTACGCGAGATCCTTGACGCCATCTTCTATGTGGTCCGCAGCGGCTCTCAGTGGCGACTGCTGCCACACGACTTAGAACGCCGTGGCAGACCGTCTACCACTAACCTTCCGCTCCTGGCGTTTGGATGGTACCTGGGAGAGGATGCACGCTGCCCTTCGCAAACGAGTGCGGGTCCGCCTCAAGAGAAACCCTCAGCCCAGCGCAGCCATAGTGGATAGCCAGTCGGTGAAGACGACCGGCGTAGGCGGACAAGAGCGCGGCTACGATGGCGGGAAAAAGGTGAAGGGCAGAAAGCGCCACTTACTGGTAGATACGCAGGGATTGGTGCTCGAAGTGAGGGTTCACAGCGCAAGGGTTATGGACCTTAAGACGGCATCAAAATTCTGCTTGAGCCCTCCTCATCCGATCGCCTCCCGCGCCTCTCTCACTTGTGGCTGGACGCAGGCTACAACGGTCAAGACAAGGGTGCAGATTGGGTACAGAAGGTACTTGGTTGGACGGCCGAGATCGTACGACATCCACCGAAGCTGGTTCCGGATGAGGTGATGAGGACATGGGTAAAGGAGTGGGCCAAGCAGGGCGTGGCGATCGATCAGGAGAAGCTGCAAGAACCGAAGCACCCTAGAGCCGCCTTCTTGCCGATAAGCTGGATCGTGGAGCGAACCTTCTCCTGGTTGGGCCAGAACAGGAGGCTGAGCAAAGACTACGAGCGGCTGCCGCAGAGCGCAGAAGCGTTCATCTACGTTGCTATGAGTCGCTTGATGGCGAGGAGATTGGCTCGCTCATGAGACTTTTCAGACAGTTTCATGACGGAGTTCTACGAAGTTCGCAAAGAAAGTTGTAATAAATAGTTCATTTGGGGGATGCGGTGCCTACCGTGGCACTTGTAGGATGGGCTTTATTATTGAATGGGGCGGGGCTGATTGCCCTACTCCCTAGGGAAGGGTGAACCATAGTGATCGATGAAGCGGCCGTAGAGCAATTCAAGGGAACCCTGCGTGGAGAGCTCATCCAGCCCGGTGATCCAGACTACGATGAAGCCCGCAAAGTCTACAACGGCATGATCGACAAGCGTCCGCGCATGATAGCGAGCTGCTCCGATGTGGCCGACGTCATCAGCTGCGTGAACTTCGCCCGCGAGAACGAGATGCTCCTGGCCGTACGCGGTGGCGGGCACAATGGCGGGGGCTTGGGCTTGGCCGACGACGGGCTGGTGATCGACCTCTCGGCAATGCGGGGAGTGCGCGTTGACCCTGATGCTCAGACCGTACGCGTCGAAGGCGGCGCGAGGTGGGGCGACGTCGACCACGCCACCCACGCCTTCGGACTGGCTGTTCCTACCGGCATCGTCTCCACAACTGGCGTAGCGGGCCTCACCCTGGGTGGCGGGCACGGCTACCTTGCTCGCAAGTACGGCCTCACAATCGATAACCTGCTGGAAGCCGACGTGGTCTTGGCCGACGGAAGGCTCGTCAAGGCCAGCGAGCAGGAGAACGAGGACCTATTCTGGGCCCTAAGGGGAGGAGGGGGCAACTTCGGGGTTGTGACCTCCTTCTTGTTCAGGGGAAACCCCGTGAGCACCGTCTACGCCGGGCCAATGTTCTGGGAACTCGACCAAGCCGAAGAGATCCTGCGCTGGTACCGGGAGTTCAGCCCCCAAGCGCCGGAGGACATGTACGGCTTCTTCGCCTTCTTGACCGTACCGCCCGCTCCCCCCTTCCCCGAGCACCTCCATGGCAAGAAGATGTGCGGCATCATCTGGTGCTACTCGGGGGCCATGGAAGGAGCGGAGGAAGCGTTCAGGCCTGTCCGCCAGCAAGTCGGCCCGGCTGCCTTTGAGTTCCTCGGCCCTATGCCCCTTCCCGTGCTCAACAGCCTCTTCGATGCCCTCTACCCGCCGGGACTGCAGCAGTACTGGAGGGGCGACTTTGTCACCGAGCTTTCCGACGAGGCCATCGCGATGCACCTGAGGTACGGACCGGAAGTGCCGACGATGCACTCGACGATGCACCTGTACCCGATAGACGGGGCGGTCCACCGCGTAGGCAGGCACGAGACGGCCTTCAGCTATCGCGAGGCCACCTGGTCGGCGGTCTTCTTTGGCGTTGACCCGGATCCGGCGAACAACGAGCGCATCATCTCCTGGACGACGGAGTATTTTGACGCGGTGCACCCCTACTCGGGCGGCGGAGCGTACGTGAACTTCATGATGGACGAGGGCCAGGAGCGCGTGAAGGCCACCTACCGCGACAACTTCGAGAAGCTGGTCGCCATAAAGAACGAGTACGACCCGACCAACCTCTTCCGCGTCAACCAGAACATAAGGCCTACCGCCACCGTGTGACGGTGCCCTAAGAGACCAAAGAAGAGGAGGAAGGGCCAGGGTGAACTAGCTCCGGCCCTTCCTCTTGTTGCCTTTATTCACCCGAGTGCGTGGAATAGGGATTCTACGAACTTCGCCTTTTGGTGATTCTGCGAAGTTCGCAAAGAAAGTTGGAATAAATACTGCAATTGAGTGATACGCCAGCCCCCCTCACAGGAGTATGCTGCACCCGTTACGTGGCAAGAGGACCCCACGTGAAGGGCAGGACAGCTACCTGCCCTCCTTGTAGTAGCTGGAATCGCTACCCTCCTAGCTGCTTAGGCGCACAACCAAAGAGAGGAGTCTTAAGGTAAAAGCGCTACGAAAACGATCCCTTAGTGCACGAAACACCTAAGGGGGGGAAAAGGAAGATCATGAAAAAGACACTACTACTGTTCACCACGATGGCTCTGACGCTACTTTTGGCCGCAGGGATGGCTTGGGCGGCTCTCCCCGCTCCGACAGTTTTGAGGACGGTTCCGGACACCACCGTGACACCCCTCCCCACCAACGTGGTCCGCACCGCCGACATCACGGCGGAGTTCTCAGAGGCGATGAGCACGAAGAGCTTCCAGATCCTCAACCACTCCACAACCACTCCACCTTCTACTAACTCGTCCAAGACCTTCTACCTCCTGAAGGGCCAATTCATCGGGAGTGCAACTTCTCCATTCAAAAACCCACCGAGGTTCTGCGCTCCTCCTGGGACGTCACCGTCGACGGCGCCAGAATGCGCTCCAACTCTCTTCATACCCGCTACGGTGAGTTACACCGCCGGTACCCTTACAGCCACACTGAACCCGAGAGACGCGCTGCTGCCCCACACCACGTACACGGCGGTGGTAGAGGGCGCCGGAGACGGGGACTTCGTGGCCGTCAAGGATACGGGCGGCACCCCGATGGCCCAAGACAGGATCTTCTCCTTCACCACCGGCCTGTAAACCTGCGCTGGTGAGCCCTACTATAGGGTAGCTGCCACAGCGGAGAGGGTCGAGGCTCTAGCAGCCTCGGCCCTCTCCCTCTTCTTCCTGCCCTTATTCACCTAAGAGGCTCCGCCAATAGGCGAGTTGCGTATGTATCAAGAAACTGTGGAAAGGCAGCAGAATCACCCTCAGACCTGTCAAGTACAAAATGTTGCCAGCCTATTGACGGAAGCTCTAACCCGGATTATTCATGAACGATCTGGGAGGACTTTGTTCTGCTCGCAGAAGACTGGCGAATATACAGGAAAAGGCGCTGATTGCCTTCATTATCGGCTCCCAACGTACAAAATAGCCCTCTCCCTATTCATCAGCAAGACCCGGCTTCGTGAATAATCCGGGCTAAGAGCTTGCGCGGATAGGGATGTGATGCACCCGTGTGGAATGCGGACACGGGATGCTCGATCATTCGGGGAGTTACCAAGCTTCCCGAGCCAGAAGGAGCGTGCCCGTGCCCGCCATCCCACCATACATCATCGAGCCCATTTGGGAACAATTCAGTGCTCTTTTGCCCGAGCGAGAGGTGCATCATCCTTTGGGCTGTCACCGCTCGCGCATCCCCGGCCTCTGTACGCCGCGTTTGAAGAGAAGTTGCGTGAAGGAAGCCAACAGACCTATCACCTGCTGTAGGCAGGGGGTAGGCACCTAGAGATCAGCGCTTGTTGTGCAGCGGGGTGGGGAGTATATCTATCCATTTTACTTCCAAATGGCTAAAGTCGAGCTCCAGGTAATCCGGTGAATAGCGCGCGCTTCTCATCAACGATTCATCACGAATTCATCGGCGTGTGCGACATTGGCGGTAAAGCGAAAGCGGAGAGGAGGGAGATGGATGACGGCACAGGCGGTAACTCCGGGGGTATCTCAGGCGGCAGCCGGGGGGAAACCAGCAGGGGGAACAGTAAGGCCAGCAGGCCAGGCGACGAAGGAAGGCGCGGGAATGGGGCAAGACCCCAAGAACGATACGCTGCCAGTCTCACAGCCGCGGTTGGCATGATCTCGCTCCCGGCCTCCGTCAGGGTATTTGAGGGTGCTTAGTCAACCACAAACACGGTTTCGTTCGCCTCGAGATTGGGTCTCGATCGGACGGCGAGATCACGTTGAGGGGCTAGGTTCTGGTCAACGTGAGAAAGGGGGAGAACCAACACAGGTAGAGTCAGCGAGAAGTAAAGAAGAGCCCCAAGGCGAAACAGCGAGCTACGAATACGGGAAGCGAACCGTACAGGAGGAAGTGCTGGCTAGCCAGGGCTCAGTACTAGCCAGCCAGATGAAAGGAAGGAAACGGTATGGGTAGGAGAGGACTAGGGTGGATACGGGACATCCCCGATGTGAGGGATTTCTCGCCGACACATGAACAAATCAATCCCTTGCTTCAAGAAAGGCTTCCGCGACTCGCAACGGCGGTGGAGAAACCAGCCGAAGAGAGATTGCCCACCTCTGTAGATCTGAGGAAATGGTTCCCTTGACCCGAGGATCAATTAGCTCTTAACTCATGCACCGCAAATGCTGGTGTTGGCCTAGTGGAGTATTTCCAGAGTAGGGTGAGCGGAACATACACAAACGCTTCACGGCTTTTTCTTTATAAGGTCACGCGAAACTTGTTACATTGGCCAAGAGACGAAGGGGCCGAACTTAGGACAACGGCGGGCGCACTGAAGATGTTCGGCGTATCTCCAGAGGAATACTGGCCGTATGATGTCGACGCGGTAAACGAAGAGCCGCCCCCCTTCTGCTACGCGCTTGCCCAGAGCAATCGGGCGATGAAGTTCTTCAGTCTCGATCCACCCGATATATCCGTCGATGATCTGCTGAGTTCGATCAAAGCGTTCTTGGCGGCCGGTTTTCCCTCCATGTTCGGGTTTGCAGTTTACGACTTTTCCATTGCTCAGGCAGAAAGAACTGGCGAGATACGTACCCGACCGAAGAAGATTGGATTGATGGCGGCCACGCCGTCGTCGCAGCCGGTTACGACGACGATAAGAAGATAAGAAACGACGATCCAGGAGGTTTAGAAACCACCGGGGCCTTACTCATCAGGAACTCCTGGGGTACGGAGTGGGGCGACCATGGTTACGGGTGGCTCCCCTATAAATACGTACTGACGCAATTGGCTGTTGATTGGTGGACGTTGCTAGAGGAAGCGTGGATTAACACAGAAGAGTTCGGGTTGAGTGTTGAGGCTGGATGGGGGAGAGTTCACGGACGATAACGGCTCGTACCGGTATACGGAGACCTTCATGGGGTTGAACATCGTCCTCACAGGACTCAGGGGACCGGACGGAACCCCGATTCCTAATTTGTCTGGACGCGGGGAAGTGTTCATCTCCCTGACCTTCGATTAGAACGGCAACATCATCGACTTTACTTTCGGTGATACATCAACGCCGCATCTCGCGCACCTCCTCAACAATGACGATATCGACGCAATTGTCTGTGAGACTCTCGCTCAATAGCAGGGGCCGCTGGAAATTCGTCAGACCATTTCTGTAGGGGGGCGGTTGTGAGGGGCCGGGGCGCGGGGCAGCTTCGGCCCTTCTCCTTGCCCTTATTCACCCAAGTGCGTGGAATCGAATTCTGGGACGTTCGCTTGCAGGATCCTGCATAACCCAGTCATAGAGTTGGGATAGAAGACGTCTCACGACCTCCCACGCATAGAAGTCAACACTACATCTTGTGGCGGCGTATACAGATGCGAAAAGGTGAATAAACGCGGGCACCTTCATCCTGCCTCCATCGTTGGCTACTACGACGATGCCAGAACTTGAGGACGGCTCTTTGACCGAGACCACGGGGTTCTATAGATAGTCTTACACGCAGTGGGAAGACTGTTGGTCTCTGAGGCGTCGCCTGCGGCACCGGACGTCGCAGCGGGAGACCCGATCGGAGGGTGCTTGGCGTAGTGACGATGTTCGTCTCTTCGGTGGCCGTCGCGGTGATCCTGCCAGGCTTACCCTCGCCCGGTTTCGGTGCTCATCAGGAGGCGCCGAGCAGCGCGGCGCAACGCTCACTCAGGCATGCCTCCGCCTCCACAGAGAGTCTCCCGACCAGCTCTCCCGCTGAGGGAAGGTCCCGCACCAGCCCAACCGCCTGCCCAGCGTAGACGTTCGCCTTCGAGTAGTCACCATTCCTTTGCGCCTCCTCGAAGTCCGCACGAATCGTCGCCAATCCCGCTAACAACTCTTCCTCCCTCCCGTGCCACCGTTCGGAGAAGTCGTTGCTAATGGCCCTGCCTGGGAACTCCTCCGGCCAAGGGAAATCCTGCACTATATCGAAGACGTGCGTATGGATCGTCTGGGTCTCGTCGGCCTTGAGTATGCATTGCTTGGCGCCCTCGGTACCGGTCGACTCAACGGTGGCACAAAAGCGCGTACCCACCCAGGCGCCGGTCGCACCCATCGCGAGAACCCCCGCCACCGCCCTTCCCGTTGCCAGACCCCCCGCGGCAAGGACGGGAAGGCCGGACAGCTCGCCCACCTCGAGAACTCTCTGCAGGAGCGGAAGGGTGCCCACACTGCCGGTGTGACCTCCGGCGTCGGTGCCCTGGGCCACGAGGAAATCTGCGCCTGCTTCGGCAGCCCGTGCGGCCGAATTGCCGTTGTTCACCTGGCAGAAGACCTTGGCGCCCGCTTCCTTGATGCGGGCTATGTAGGGCGTCGGGTCGCCGGCGTGGACGGAGACGGCGGAAGGTTGAGCGCCGAGCGCCACGTCCAGCAGCTCGGGCCGACTCTCTAGCGCCCAGATCAACAGCCCTATGCCGAAGGGTCCGTGGGGCCTGGCGAGATTCGCCTGCTCCGCGATCCAGGCTTCGGGGATCGCGCTGCCGACGCCGATCATGCCCAAACCCCCACCAGCGCTCACCGCGCCGGCCAACACTCCACCGGACCAGTTGGCCATGGGGGCCGAGACTATCGGGTGTTTGAGGCCGAATATCCGGGTCAGTTCCGTGGACAGCATTGCTCACCTCCGTGCTTCACCCGTCCGGGAGCCTGCCCACGCTAGGGCGTCCTCCAGACGGTCGTTTCCCCAGAAAAGTTCTGCGCCGACAACGAAGCTCGGAGCACCGAAGATCCCGAGTTCTTTGGCCCGCCGGGTCTGTTCGCGCAAGCGCAGTTTGTTTTCGGGTGCTTGGGCTTGTTCAATGAGTTGCGCGCCCGACTGTCCGAGCGAGTTGAGTATCGAGCGAATCTCCGCAGGGTCCCCGATCTCACGATCCTCGGCAAAGTTGGCTTGGAAGACTGCCCGCGTGAACTCAGGAAGCCAAAGCTCGGATGTCGCTTTCGCGAGGCAGGCGATCCGGGCCGCGAGCAGGCCGCTGCGCGGGAAGCGTGACGGCCTCGTGAACGGGATGCAGTACTTAGTGCAGAGGCGCTCCATGTCTCGCCACATATAACGCCCCTTCGCCGGGTAGACGTTGAAGGGCGAGTCGTCCCAGCCCTGCTCCGCGAAGATGGGACCCAAGAGGAACGGCTCCCAGAGGACCGGTACGCCCGCCGCCGTGGCTATTTCCTCTATCCGAACAGCGGAAAGGTAGGAGTACGTGCTTCCGAACTCGAACCAGAACTCCACGCTAGCTGTGTTCAAGGTGCCGCCAACAGCCCTCAGCCTCGCTTACAGATCTGCAACGGCGGGGATGACCTTCTGCCCAAACGTCTCCAGCGGCGAGATCTCGTGCACGTTGGGCATGTTGAAGATCAGGTGCTCGATTCCCGCCTCGCCAAGATCTTCGCACATCTCGATCACGTCGTCCGGACCCATGCCTTCCGGACCGAGGTTGACGCTGCCAAGGGCGGTGCGCTCTATCTCCTCGTAGTCCCTGCCCACGTCATCACAGTGGCGCCGCAGAACCTCCAGCTTGTGCCGGATCGTCCCCGCTCCCCCGTAGGCGAAGAGGTTGCAAGCGTCGGCGTACTGCGCGACCAGTCGCAAAGTCTTCTGCTCACCCATGCCGCCGACCATTATAGGGGGATGTGGTTGGCTTACGGCCGGTGGGTTGTTCATCGGCTCCTCGAGGTGGTAATGCTTGCCCCTATAAGGCTTGATCTCTTGCGACCACATCAGGTGGGCGATCTGCAAAGCTTCTTCCAATCGCTCGAAGCGCTCAGCGGTGGGCGGGAACGGTACGCCCAAGCCCCTGGACTCGCGCTCGTTCCATCCCGCGCCGATGCCGAGGTAAGCCCGTCCGCCCGAGAGCACGTCGAGGGCGGTTACGGTCTTTATCAGGACACCCGGATAACGGTAGTGCACGCCTGTTACCAGGGTGCCTAGTTTGACGCGATCGGTGATGCCAGCCAAGAAGCTGAGGGCGCTGTAGCCCTCGAGCATGGGTTCCTCGACCTCTCCGACCACCCCGATCTGGAAGAAGTGGTCCATCACCCAGATGCTCGCGAAGCCGGCCTCGTCGGCGGTCCTCCCGATCTCCGCCAACTTCGGTCCGATCGAAGCGGGGGCCTCGGGCCAAGTGAAGCGCGGAACCTGCAATCCTATGCGCACGGCGGGCTCTCCGTTCTGTCTAGAGATGGGTCTATTACTAGCCCGCCTATCGTACCCACAAATAAGGAAGTTCTACGCCCCTTACCTCGATGCAAAACTGCCAACATCCGGTCGGCCTGGAGTTCCGTTCTCTGATAGCCGAGGTTGTCGTATACCTGGGATTGGTGAAGACTTGAGTACCACTCCTTAAACGGCATGGCGCTTGGTATCATAAATCCTATGCACATCGCGCAGAAGTTCGAGGGCCTCTTGGAGATGTATCGTCGTCCTGACGGGCGCAAGTGGAGCGGCCAGGAGATCGATGAGGCCACGGGTGGTGTCGTGACACGCTCCTATGTGACCAACCTACGGAAGGGCAGAATCGATAACCCAGGCTACGAGAAGATGAGAGCGATCGCTAAGGCTATGGGTTTCGCGCCGGAGATGTGGTTCGAGGAGAGCTTAGGCGATGGGCGATCCATAGGACAGGCTGAAGAGCCGCGCGGCGTAGCCGGCCGGCTTGAGCATGTGTTCGAGGTTGTCAGGAACCCGAAGACGGGAGAGCCTTACACGAACGCCGAGGTTGCTCGCATGACGCTCGGTGATCTCTCGGAGGAGGAGGTCGAGAGGATAAGTACCGGCGCCATCGGTGACCCTAGTGTAGGCCAGGTCGCGGCGCTGGCGAGCGTCTTCGGTGTGGAGCCTTCCTACCTCTTGGATCGGGGGAAACCGTCGCTACTCGATGAAGAGCTCGTGCAGGCGCTACGAGATGAGGACGTGCGAGACATAACCCGAGAGAGTTCGCGGCTACCAGAAAGGGAGCGGCAGTTAGTGTTGGGAATCGTGCGACAATTCAGGGATCAGCACGCGAGATCAAGTGATTAGAATTGACTAGAACTTAAGGAGAGGAGGCGCGGCGCGGGCCGCTCCGTCAGAGTTCCAAGCCTGCGCCACAACGGATGGACGGCGTACCAGACCAACGTATCGAGGCGCTACCGGGAGCGGTGCGCAAAGAAGCCTACATGAAGATCGAAGCGCTTTGCTACCTCCGTGGGTGCAGCAGAACGAACTCAGAACGGCAGATAGCTGAGAAGGCTGGATTCGGTGGCGTTGAGGCTATGCACCATCAGCTAGAGACTTGGGAACTTACAGGGCTATTGCCGCGTGAGAACCAGGCCGAGAGTCCCAAGCCGAAAACCATTGACACAAAGCCTAAGCAAAAGGCTCGCAGTTCGGGCCAGCCCGAAGAATTGCCCAATGCCAGTGCCGCAGCGGAATTGTTCAATGGTGCGCTAGACGAGTTAACGGCGACCGTAAGAATGCTCGAACATCTCTCGCTGGTTTACCAGGGAGGGCGCTTCGCAGGCACTTACACGTTTGAGGGCAGTTGGTCTTTGGCCGCCCAACGGGTCCTCGGAGGAGCGGTGGCAAGAATTAGGCGCGCAGGATGACGAGGACCCCGACATTGAAAGTGGCTCCGTGCGCTTTGCGATGAGCAACCACCCTACAGAAGCAGGCCCTTATCCGCCACGCGAGGTGGTAATGCTAATAGCCGCGTATGCGCTTACGGGTCGGCCCGTAGTGCCGCTTTTGAAGGTGCTGTATCCAGAGCATTCGGAGGCGGACATTGAGGAAATAAACAAGCTCCTCTACGAAACAAAATTCGCAGGCGGTTCACAAAACGGCTTGCTACGCACCGCCCAGCAATTCGCTGCTGCCGTATACGGACGGAAGGTTGGCAGAGGCTCTCCTGCTGAGGAGTCTGCCGTGAGTCTGCACGTGAGCACTTGCTCGCCTGTCACATAACTAAGCGCCGAGAGGCTGGCCTCACTGATGAGGAAATTCGCCAAGAGATTCTCGCTAGTGGGCGCGAGCTTAGTAATGAAGACTTCGCCCGGTTAGCAAAATTAGAGCGCAGGTTCCCAACCACTTAGCTAACTAAATACCCATTTCCCTGTTGTTGTCTAATCCCTTGCAGAGATGGATACAGCAACGGACAGTCGGTACCGCGAAACCTCAGAGCGTCTAGCTCTCCTGCTTATCGCCCAACCTCGAAAGGGTTGGAAGGAGGAGTTCGAGGAGTTGATTCGCCATGAGGTTGAGCGGCTGGCGCTGCCGACTGGCGAACAGGAGCGCGATGAGTAGCGCTCGCATCGTTTATCGGCCGCGGGAGGATGCTAGCGCCGAAGCGGAGCTGTCTGCACTCGTCAACGTCTACATGTTCGTGCTCAATAGTAAGCCCGCTGGCATGACCAATACCCACGGCACGAGCGTTAGATACACGGAGGGGGTGAATGATGTAGAGCGGCAACCCGATTGACGATCAGCAATTGTTATCACCAATTCACGAAAGTTGAGGACTCGAGAATGACGGAAA
>CAWEHD010000022.1:0-28158 GCA_963808845.1 uncultured Rubrobacteraceae bacterium | reverse complement strand
CCAGCCACGCCGAAGTAGACCTGATCTACACCGCAGGCACTATTACCCTGAGCGTCGCTGACGACGGCCGCGGCTTCGACCCCTCGCGGAACCCGGGCGGGGGCTTCGGCCTGCAGAGCATGCGCGAGCGGCTGGTCAGGCTCGGCGGACACGTCAACGTCGAGAGCGCGCCTGGCAAGGGGACGCGGGTGGAATGCTTCTGTCCGGTACAGGAGAAGAAAGGCGAAGACTTATGAGTGAGCCGATCACGGTCCTGTTGGTGGACGATCACGCGCTGGTGCGCCAGGGGGTACGCGCCTTTCTAGAGACGCAAGGCGACATCAGGCGTGGTCGCCGAGGCCGAGGGCGGGGAGGAGGCCGTGAGACTCGCCGCCGAGCACGCCCCCGACGTCGCCTTGATGGACCTCATCATGCCTGGCATGGACGGCGTCGAGGCGACGCGACGTCTCGTTGCGAGCTCGCCGCGCACGAACGTCATCATGCTCACCTCCTACCACGACGACGAGCACGTCTTCCCCGCCATCCGGGCCGGCGCCCTCTCCTACGTCCTCAAGGAGATCGGGCCCGAAGAACTCGCCGACGCCGTCCGCAGGGCCGCCGCGGGCGAGGCCGTGCTGCACCCGCGGGTGGCCGCACGCGTTGTCAGGGAGCTTCACGGCGCCAGACGCACAGAGCCGAACGTGTTCCACGACCTCTCAGACAGGGAGCTGGAGGTGCTGAAGTTGATCGCCGAAGGACTACACAACTCAGAGATTGCGGACCGCCTCTACGTGAGCGAGAAGACGGTCAAGAGCCACGTCTCGAACATCCTCTCCAAGCTACACCTCGCAGACCGTACCCAGGCCGCCGTCTACGCCTGGAGAGAGGGCGTCGTCCGGCGCGACTAGCGTGTTTGGCAGATCCGGTCGATCCCTGGCCTCGAGCTTACAACAGCTTCGATTGGAGCGTACTTCCTTGGATGGTGTTTTTCTTACCGAGCCTCTTGGACTCCTTGATGTAGTTGCTTTTGCTCTCGTTGTTGCCGACCTCGATAAGGTTTGATGGTATAGAGCCTCTCTTGTCCTTGGAGAACCTCGCCCGAATTCGCCTCCCAAGGTCAGGGAGGCTCTTCCGGACCTCTCTTATACGTTTCATAGGAATGACGGTTATGCTGCAACACCTAAGGTTAGCCTGGTAGAGTATTGGACTGAGACGTCACATGAAGCCCGGAACCCGAATCTTGATCGTCGAGGACGACCTCTCCATAGCACGGGTCGTGCAACTGCAGCTGGAGCATCGTGGCTTCTCGGTCCGCTGTTGCCACGACGGGATCTCCGGACTGGAGGAGGTACCGAAGTTCAGGCCCGAGTTGATCGTGTTGGACATCATGCTGCCCGGACTGGACGGCGTGGGGGTTCTCAAAAAGCTGCGCTCCGCAGGGATCACGGTTCCGATCATAATGCTAACCGCCCGCGACACGCCCATAGATAAAATCCATAGCTTAGACCACGGCGCTGACGACTACCTGTCCAAACCCTACGACATGGGCGAGTTGATGGCCCGCATTCGCGCACTGCTTAGACGGGTCGAAGGCGAGGAGATCCTCCGTGTTGCAGACCTGGAGATAGACACGGCAGCCCACATCGTCCGACGGGGAGACAGGAGGATGAGTTGACCGCCCGCGAGTACGAGCTCTTGGTGTTCATGGCACACAATGCCCGGCGGGCGCTTTCGCGGGATATGATCCTCTCACGGGTCTGGGAACAAGACTTCGGTGCGACGAACGTGGTGGACGTGTACATTGGCTACCTCCGCAAGAAGATAGACGTCCCAGGGGAGAAGCGGCTCATCCACACCGTCCGAGGGACAGGCTATGCCCTAAGGAGCGACTAGGTGCCAATACTCTGGCGACTCACGATCTTCAATGCCCTCGTTATCGGGGGCATACTCTTGGTACTCGGCTGTGCACTCTACTTCCTGCTGCGCCAGACATTGCTCTCCAGCGTCGAAGACACTGCTCGTAATCGGGCTCACTTCGCTGCCAAAGAAATCAACATCGGGGAGGGGCTCGACCAGGAGAACGGCCGACTCCTCCTCGACGAAGGTCTGGAGCGTGGCCTCACCCAAGACGGTGTCTTCATCGTCGTGCGGAATGGCAGGGGCAACATCATCACCAAGACCGTAAAGCTCCCCAACAGCGGGGCGGCACACGATGAGCTCTGGCGTCGGGTGCTAAAGACGGGAAAACCAGAGCACGACAAACTCACATTCCTGGAAGAAGGCCCAGCCTACGTCTATGCAATGCCTGTTAGCCCGCCCAATCAGCCGGCGCGGATCGTGGAGGCGGGCAAGTCCTACGAGCCAACTCAGGAGAACGTGGATAAGATGGCGCTCGTGCTCGCGTCCGGTGTCACAGTGGCGTTCCTCTTATCGGTTGTTGGGGCGTACCTGCTCGCCCGCAGAGCGCTCTCTCCCGTAAGTGCGGTCGTGGCGGCCGCCCACCGTATCACGGAAGGGGACCTCTCGAAGAGGCTGCCGGTCGCGCACGCGAAGGACGAAATTGGAGATCTCGCCACCACCATTAACGGTATGCTCTCTCATCTCGAAACAACCTTGGCTCGCCTCGAAGAAACGCTTGACCGTCAGCGCCGCTTCGTCGCCGACGCCAGCCACGAATTGCGTACTCCGCTTACCTCCATACACAACTATGCGCAGGTGCTCGAAGAGTGGGCGTTGAGAGACCCACAGATCGGACCGGAGAGCGTGGCAGCGATAAAACGAGAGTCGGAGCGCATGAAGGGACTGGTAGAGAACCTGCTCGAGCTCGCTCGCGGCGACGAAGGGATGAAACTACACCTGAAAGACAACAACCTCACCGAAGTGGTCGAAGAAGCCGCGGAGTCGACGCGCGCAGCCGTGAACGGTAAGGTGCTTATCGAGCGCCTGACCCCTAAGCAGAGCGTACAGCGGGTAATTGCAGTCTTCGACAGGGAGCGTCTCCGGCAGGCGCTCTCGATCCTCCTGGACAACGCCGTGAAATACACCCCAGAAGGGGGGCGGGTGACCATGAGGATTGTGGAAGAGGACAGTAGCGTAGGGGTAGAGGTTTCCGACACCGGAATCGGGATACCCGAGGACCAAGTCCCACACGTCTTCGAGCGTTTCTACCGTGCGGAAGAAGCCCGGTCGACCGAGGGCCTGGGTTTAGGGCTGTCGATAGCTCGGCAGATCGCCGAAGATCACGGGGGTAGCATAGAGGTGCGGAGCAAGCCTAGGGCAGGATCGACTTTCATCATACGCATACCGCGCTCCAAGGTGTGAGCTTTGGTCCCTTCGCCACAACTACTTCCGAGAACATAGCGTTGTCCCTCGGGACTTGGCACACCCTCAGAGGACTCCCGAGAATGTGGGTAATAGGAAGGGCCCGGGCATCTCTTCCTGACCGCACCCATCCGCGAGGGAGCCTTCGAACTCAAGCCGTCGCGGCGCACTGTCGTTAGCCGACAGAGCCTCCTCAATCGGCGTCTTCAGTATCGTCTGACCCATCATCAGCGTCTTCGGTATCGCCCCGTCCGTCTGACTCGTCGGCTTCCTCTTCAAGATCCTGATGGAGCACCTTCCCGTTGCCGGCGTCCACTGTCACTTCGTGTTCCTTGCCGTCATCGCCTGCGATTTCGATGTCATAGACCACGTAACCGTTATCGCTCGTTTCTAGCTCCGTCTCGTGGACCGTGCCGGGCACGGCCTTGAGCGCGACTTGCTCGGCGGCGGCCCGGTCTATGTTGGCCAGCTTGTGCACAGAAGACTCGTTGTTGCCTGCAACGGAGACGCTGCCCTTGTAGGACTCATCTGCGTCATTGTCCCCGATGGTCGCCTCTGAAGAGCCGGTGTTGGTGGCATACGCTACGCTGGCACCGCCGAGAATCACCATGGCGACCGCCACTGCTAGAAGCACCTTCTTCACGTACACTTTCCGTATCTCCTTTCATTTGGTTGGCACTTGGACGGAGAGTAGTAGTTGAAGATGTGAATTGGATGTGAACGGGATGAGAATTCTCAGAACTCTTGCGAAAATTTCACTTCTACGCTCCCGGGTGAATATGGCTGCTCTTGGGAGTTCGCGGGAGCCCCGGCTCGGGTAGGTGATCGGGATCCTAGCAATCCACATATCCCTCGGATACCGTATCCTCATGGGTGACCGGCAGGCAAAATCGTAGATGTCGGAGCCAGTAGGAGGTGGAGGACCGCCACTGGAGTCATCGTGGCCACCGTCGCAGTCCTTTTGGCCTTTGGCTGCGCTTCGCCCTCCCCCTCCACGCAGGAGGTCGTCGCGGCGGGCGACATCGCCAACTGCCGCACCGAGGGCGACGAAGCTACCGCCGAGCTGGTCGATGGCATCGACGCGACGGTCCTGGCCCTGGGCGACGAGGCCTACCCCCGAGGTGCTGCGGCGAACTTCGAGGAATGCTACGGGCCGACGTGGGGGCGGTTCAAGGGACGCACCAAGCCTGTCCCAGGCAACCACGAGTACTACACCGAAGGGGCCAGAGGCTACTTCGAGTACTTCGGTGAGGCCGCAGGCGACCCCCAGGAGGGCTACTACTCCTACGAGATCGGCTCCTGGCACGTGGTAGCCCTAAACAGCAACTGCGAGGAGGTCCGCTGTGGCCCTGGTTCCCCCCAGAGGAGGTGGCTGGAGGAGGAGCTTGCCGCCAACGACGAGGATATGCGCTGCACCCTCGCTTACATGCACCATCCACGCTTCAGCTCCGGGGAGAAGCATGGTTCCACCGGCGGGGGGGTTGAGAAACTGTGGGAGGCACTGTATGAGGCGGAAACCGACGTGGTCCTCTCCGGCCACGAGCACAATTACGAGCGCTTCTCCCCGCAGGACCCGCAGGGGAGGGCAGACTTTGAGGGGGGCATCCGCCAGTTCGTGGTGGGCACCGGCGGCGGAGGCGAGGGGCTGATCTCTGAGCCTATCGCCAACAGCGAGGTGCGCACTGACGATACCGACGGCGTCCTCAAGCTCATCCTGCACCCGAAGAGCTACGAGTGGGAGTTTGTCCCCGTGGAGGGTGAGAGCTTCACCGACTCCGGCAGTGCCAAGTGCCACTGAGCGTCCAGTAGAGCAGGACAAGGGGGTCATACCGCTGGACTTTGGAGAACTTCACCTCCCAGGTTTCGAGAACGCCTCTATAGGCGAAGTTCGCAGAATCCACCATGGAAACTGTCTGAAAAGTCCCAAGTACGGGCCAAACGCCTCACCATCAACCATGTTATAGCCACGTAGACGATCATCTCGCCGGTCTGGGCTAGCCTTTCGTAGTCTCATAGACCACTATGTGATGAGGGCGGCAATGGTGGAGGCGACCAAGAATGCTGAGCTTGCACCGAGTCGGTTGAGCTGATGGCAGCGCAGCTTGTCTTTGAGGAGGGACCTACCCAGAAGCGGGTCTCGGGGGAGACCATCCGGGCTACTTTGGAGCGTCTTCTCGGAGTAAGGTGGCAGAGAGCCAAGGATGGATCACCTCCCCAGACCTTGGAACGAAACAAAGTAGGCGACGCGACCGACAGATGGAGGTCTGTGGTATGCGGGCTCCTGGCCGGCCCGAACTGGGTAGAATGACAACTTATGGAAGAGCTCTTCGCCGCACCGAGGGTATTGGAGATCGGCTTCGACTCGCTGAGCGTGGCAGCCGGGCTCTTCGTGGTCGCCGTAGCGCTGCGCGTGGCCTCCGCCTTTACCCTCTCCGCCCACAGGCAGGCTCTGCGGGTGCTGGCCGCTGCAGCCGTGATCGTCGTCGCCTCAGAGATCATCGGGATAGCTTCGGCGTTGACGGGACCAAGCACCCTCACCGACGCCGCCGAGGAGTTTGCGGAGCTCGTCGCCATCTCGGCAGCCGCGGCCGTGCTGCACTACCTGGGTCGGGTGGAGCGAGAAGAGATCTCCCCCCTCAGACGCTCCGCAGACGTAGATGAGCTGACCGGGCTAGGCAGCCGCTCCTTCTTCGAGCGGGCCGCGGGACGCAGGGTCGAGCAAGCCAGGGATAAGGGCACGCCCCTGGCTTGCGTCTTGCTCGACGTGGACGACTTCAAGGCCTATAACGACAGCCACGGCCACGGCGCAGGCGACGAGATCCTGCGTTGCGTGGCAAGGGTCCTGCGGGAGTCGGCCAGGGCTGAGGACCTGGTGGGACGCTACGGGGGCGAGGAGTTCGTGTTGTTGGTGAACGGCGAGGTGGGGGACGCACACAAGATCGCCGAGCGCATCCGGGAGGCCGTGCAGACGGCCTGTGTGCCGCAAGATGGGAACATGCTCGAGCGCCCTACCACGGTGTCGTTGGGGGTGGTTCCCCTCTCAGAAGAGACCAAGAGCCTGGACCGCCTGATCGCGATGGCGGATGCGGAGATGTACCGGTCCAAGAAAGCGGGCAAGAACAAGGTGTCGGTCTTCGAAAGTTCGTGAGCGATCCATGAGCGCCTTTCGTTCGTGCCGCTCCCTACGCTGCGGGCGGGCCGACGGCGTGCAGGTACCACGCGAGCAGGGCTTCTTTGTCCTCGACGCGGTCGCCTTCGATCCGTAGAGCCCCCGATTCCAACGCTTTCTCCAGGCCAAGACGCCCCGAGGATACCGCGAGGAAGGTCTCGGCGTCGCCTACGACAACCAGGTCGGGATCCGGGGCCGAGCCCTGCCTGGCCTCGACCCTCTCCTCTTCCTTGCCGTCCCCGACTCGCAAATGGAATGCCTCGCCATCGATACGGAACTCGTAGGTACCGGGACGGCCACCCGTGGCACCAGGTCCGAGCACCGACCGCATCGCCACAGCGGCCCAGCCCGCCCTCAGGTTCTCATCCTCGCGTGGAACGCTCAAGAATCTCGTCCCCCACCGCGAGAGGGCCACGATCACAGGCTCCAGAGACCTCCCAAGCGCCGTCAGCTCGTAGACGTTCGACCCCGCAGGCGGGGGCAGTGTAGCGCGCCGGACGATCCCCTGCCCCTCTAGCGTCTTGAGCCGGTTGGCCAGGAGATTGGTTCCGATCCCCGGTAGCCCCTCCAGGAGGTCCTTGAACCGCTTGGGCCCAGTCGAGAGCTCGCGCACCAAGAGCAGCGTCCACCGCTCCCCAACCACGTCGAGCGCCCTGGCCACCGTGCAGTACTGACCGTAGCTCCTCTTCTCGCCCATCTTCAGCCCATCCTTGTTCCTGATTTCGTTACTAGTTTTAGCTGTATATATTTGACAATTATATAGTAAGTAGTGTACAATAACATTGTGACTAAAACAAGAGAACAAGCCAGAGAAATCCATAGGGAAAGGGACACTGACATGCCAATTAAGACATCGACGAGGAGTAAGACTTCGACGACGCGCGGACCGGAGCGGCCTTCCGAGACCCCGGATCTGATCCCCGGCTATTTCGCCCACATCGACAAGGGCAAGCTGCTCACCCACGCTGAGGAGAAAGACCTTTCCAAGAGGGCCAAGGCCGGCGACAGGCGGGCGAGGCAGAGGCTCATCGAGAAGAACCTCAGGCTCGTCGTAAGCGTAGCCAAGAAGTACCGTGGGATGGGGCTGCCTTTCGAGGACCTGATCCAGGAGGGTAACATAGGATTGATGAAGGCCGTCGAGAAGTTCGACCCCGATAGGGGCTGGAGGTTCTCGACCTACGCCACGTGGTGGGTGAGGCAGGCCGTGCAGCGTGCCGTGGCCGACAAGGGCCGCACCATAAGGGTGCCGGTGCACATGGGGGACAAGATCCGCAAGATGGCCCGTGCCTACAACGAGCTCTCCGCGGATATGGAACGCGAGCCCACCGACGAGGAGGTAGCGGAACGCCTCGGGTGGACTGCGGAGCAGGTCAGGGACGCTAAGGGCGCTATGCCCGACGCCACCAGCCTCAACCAGACCCTCTCCTCCGACGGCGACAGCTCCGAGATCGGCGAGCTGATCGAGGACGAGCGCGCCTCCGAGGTTGCTGGCACGGTCATCGGGGAGATGGAGATGGACTGGCTCGTCGAGGCCGTCGAGAAGTTGCCCGAGCGCCATCGTAATGTCCTCATCAAGCGCTACGGCCTGGGTGACGAGCAAACGGCGACCCTCGCCCAGCTAAGCGAAGAGCTTGGCATCTCCCGCGAGCGCGTCAGACAGGTACAGCGCGAAGCCGAACGCATGCTAGCCGGCGGCGAGTACGGTCGCGCGATGGGCGCGGCCGCTTAGGCACGATTAGGAAGTACCTTCCTAATCCCGCGCTGGTCAGCAATTCAGCCGGTCAGCTTTTTGTTTGCTGTGGGCTGACTGGCTAAAGGCTTGCCGTGCGTAAGGCTCAACCCCTGTGCACGACGTTGTAGAGCGATCGGTTATGAGCAAGAAGCTGAAATGCTGACGTGCTGACAAGCTGAAGTGCGCGCTCTGCAAAGAGGGTCAACCTCTTTGCAGAGCGCTTTCGTTGCTACAGCGTTGCGCTCGTGCCGCCGGTACAGACAGCGCCGGGTTCAGGGGTCTGGGGACCCTGCTGGTAGGCCTGGATGAAGCTCTCAAGGTCAGGGTCGTCAGCGCCGTCCAGCCCCACCTGCTTGCCCCAGGCCGAGGCCACAACGGGGGTGTTGCTAGGCAGATCGGGATAGGGGCTGACCAGGGTGTAGGACTCGCTCTCTGCGATGCCCCGCAGCTCGTCTACCTGGTCCTGCGGGAGATCCGGGGAGTAGGTGATCCAGACCGCCCCGTGCTCCTGGGAGTGTACGGCGTTCTCGTCGCGGATAGGCTTGTCGTAGTAGCCGCAGTTCTGCCAGACGGGGTTGTGCTCGCCTCCCGCAGGAGGATTCTGTGCGTAGTCCACGTCTGCATCGGTGTGCTGTCCGGCCGGACCCACGTCGTAGGTCTTTACGTCGTCAGGGGCGCCTGCGCCAGACTGTTGCCTGGCGTCCACCACCGCAAGCGCGATGAATCCCGCTACAAACAGGACGATAACCGCGCCTACTATCAGATATGTCCTTCTAGAGCCTCCTGACCCTGTGCTCTGACGCCTTACCCTGCTCTTGGCCAAAACCTTCCTCTTTCTAGCCTGCGGTGAGATCGTAGCACATGCAACCCACTTCTCCGAGTAGCGTCAGAACGTCCGTGCTACGAGCCATACGCGGCCAGCGCGAGAGGAGATCCAGGCCAGGTCGCATACGCATAGCTCCCTCCCTACGCGTATCGCCTCGGTCCGCAGGGCATCGAGACACAATAGATCACAGACCTCATCGTTCATACCGTCGTTCTAACGATTGTTGATACGTTGATACAAGCAGAATGAACGTCACTCCAGACGGGAGGGGAAGCGGAGGGTTTGGAGGGAGGCGTGATGGTCGCCTACGTGGTCGACCTGGAGGGTGGTATGGGAGATGTCGTACTCATGGGCGAGGAGTTCCTCGAGTTCGCGCCTGCGGGCGTGGCAGTCTTCGCTGCTCCCCACGAGGACGTGGGCTGAGAGGGCTGGGAAGCCCGAGGTGATGGTCCAGATGTGGAGGTCGTGGATCTCGACTATGCCCTCAGCTGCTGCCATTCTCCGGCCGACTTCCCTGGCGTCCAGGCCGCGCGGCGTCGCTTCGAGCAGGATATTGGTCGAGTCTCTGAGGAGCGTCCATGAGCTGCCCAGGATCAGGAGCCCGATGGCGACGCTGATCAGGGGGTCAGCGTAGCGCCAGCCGGTGAGGATGATAGTGGCTGCGGCGGCCATCGCGCCGACCGAACCAAGGGCGTCGGCGAGCACGTGGCGAAGGGCTCCCTCCACGTTCAGGCTCTCGCCGCCGGACCTGTATAGGATGGCAGCGCCTGCAGCGTTGACGAGGAGCCCGAGCGTGGCGACGGCCAGCATCGGTCCGCCGAGGACTTCCGTTGGCTCGCTGAGGCGGGCGTAGGCCTCGGCGAAGACCCAGACCGAGATCGCCACGAGCGTTACCCCATTCGCGAGGGCCGCAAGGATCTCGGCCCGGCGGTAGCCGAAGCTCCTCTCCGGTGTCGCCGGTCTCCCCGCCAACCAGGCGGCGAAGAGGGCGACCCCGAGCGAGAGGTTATCCGAGAGCATATGTCCTGCGTCAGCGAGCAGAGCGAGGCTCCCCGTGAGGATTCCGCCGATGATCTCCACAACCGTGAAGCTCGCCGTCAGGGCGAGCACGGCCGCGAGTGCGCGGCGGTTCCCGTCCCGCGCGTCCGCTGTGTGGTCGTGTCCGTGATGAGCCATGGGGCTATTCTATCGCCGCGTGACTGCCACGATCGGTTCGCGGACGGTAGCTATCGCCCGTGGTATTGGCGCTTGGCCAGCCAGATGTCGAAGGCGAACTGCGCCGCGCCGAGGAGGCGCATCAGGTTCGGGTTCCCGGCGAAGAAGCGGGCGACTTTGCGGACCTTGCGGGGCCACACGCTTTGCATGGTGGCTTCCCTCCTTACCGTGACATCTCCCCGAGCGTCACTTCGAGCTTCTTCTCGTCTCCGTTGCGGAAGACCGTCAGGGTGACATCGTCGCCTGGCTCATAGTCGCGAAGGGCTCCGAGGAGATCCCCGTAGCCCACTACTTTGGCGTCGCCCAGGGCCGTGATTATGTCCCCCTTGCGCACCCCGTCCTCCCTGGCTGGGCTACCCGGTACGACCTGCTCCACCAGCGCGCCCGATTCTACGGGCAGGTCGAATCGTCCGGCGTCCTCGGGGCTAAGGTCCGTCGTCAACACGCCGAGATAAGGGGTCGTGACCTCGCCCTTCTCGATGAGCTGGTCCGCCGCTGAGACCGCTGTGTCAGAAGGGATGGCGAAGCCGAGGTTTACCGCCCCGGTCTGGGCAGGAGGGAGGTAGGCGACGTTGATGCCGATGATCTCGCCGTCGCGGTCGGCCAGGGCGCCGCCCGAGTTGCCCGGTGAGATCGCCGCGTCGGTCTGGATGAGGTCAGTCAGGGCGATCCTCGCCGCCGTACCGCTGCCGGTTAGCTCGGGAGGGAACTCGCGGCCCACGCCGCTCACCACGCCAGAGGTTACGGTCGACTCGAAGCCAGACGGGCTGCCGATGGCTACCGCGAGCTGGCCGACGACGGGGGTGTCTCCCTCGAACGTGGCGGCTGGAAGGTCGTCGCGCTCCACCTTTATCACGGCGATCTCGGTGTTCGGGTCGGCGCCGACTACGTTTGCGACTTCGATGGTGCCGTCGGCGAAGGCAACGCTCACGTCGGTGGCCCCTTTGATGACGTGGTTGTTGGTGACGATGTAACCGTCCTGGCGGTAGATAACACCGCTCCCTATCCCCTGGCCCTTCTGGGTCCCGAGCGGTGTCTGCTGCACCGCCCTGACATTGACCTGCACGACGCTGGGCCCCACCCTCGATGCCACCTGCGCGACAGGCTCGTCGGCCGGTATGGGCGAAGTGGGCCCCGAAGAAGCCTGCGGCGAGGCGTTGGCCGTGTTGTTCCCTTGCGGGTCTGGCTCTTTACCGGAACACCCTGCAAGCAGGATCGTACCGAGCATGAATGCGAGCAAGGCGGAGATCGCTGTAGATCTCGGATTCAACTTGCCACAACCTCCTGTAGGAGCGCGTAGTTCGCTACAGAGTCTATACGAAGGGCGTCCAATACGGTTGTACGTTGTAACCTCTAAGGGTGGATGCCTCGACCAACAGGAGAGAGGTGCCCGTGGACCTCGCCCGCGCGGGCGAGGCCCGCCACTTTATAGCCTGGAGGGGCGCTGTCGCAGGACTCGGCGGCGGAAGGCTCAACGAGTTGGCCGTTGCCGCCGAGGCTGTCATTACGGACGTCCTGCTCTCCGCACGAGGAGGCCTCCTCGAAATAGAGTCAGAACACGACGAGGAAATCTTCAGAATCTCCATCGCACATCCCGAGATAAAGGAGCGCCGGATGAGAGATCTCGAAAGCGTGCTGCAGAAGTTCCTGGACGATTACGAGATCATCCCTACCCGCGCAACACTCGTAAAGTTGCTGCGTTAACGAGCTTTCGTCGGTCAGCCCTCTGCGGCGTCCCTTGGAGCAGGCGCGCGGAGGGCTTCCTTGACCTTCTCTTCTTCCTCCTTGAGGTAGAGGAAGACGTCCTGGGCGAAGCGTATGGCGTGCTCTTCGGGAAGGTTGACCCGCCGGTTTACGAGGACCGACTCCAGCTCCTTGATGGCCGCATCTGCCATCCCGACCATCGTCTCCGCCTCCCTCAGGGTCTCCTCACACTCAGTGTCCGAGAGTCCCTGGACACGCTTCAGCCGGTCCTGGTGTTCCTCGAGGTAGTTTATGAAGTCCCTGATACCCACGAGGCAGGATTATATCGTTTCACAAGCGCGACTCCAGGAAAATCTCTCGCGTTACCTGGCCCGAGCCCTGACTGCGGGCGCGTTCTTCGGCGAGCCGGCGGGCCCGGGCCCGCAAGAACAGCGGCACCTCTGCCGCCTCCTGCAGCGCCCCGTCCGTCCACTGCATGACGGCCTCTCCTGCGGGCTCCATCTTCGTCCTCCGCAGGGCATTGTCGAGGGCGTCGGCAAGGATGCTTGATCCGGCGTAGCCCATAAGCGGTCGCCCGACGAAGGGCCTGTCGACGACGGGTGGACAGAGGGGGAGGAAGGGCACTCCAAGGGAGTCGGCCACGTCCTGTTCCAGGTGTGTGCCGACGACCAGGTCGGGCTTCGCGGCTTCGATGCGGGACGCGACCTCGTCGGGATCGTCCTCGACAAAAGCCCCTTCCGTGAAAGTGTGGGCGTGGAACAGGAAGTCCCTTTCGAGGTGCGTGAGATACGTCCCGCAAGCGGTGACCTCCAGCCCGACCTCGCGGGCCAGGGCGTAACCGAGGCCAAGTGGGTAGGTGAAGTCCCCGAATATGGCGACCCTGCGATCCTGGAAGGTCTCGGGCGGTTCCAGCCGCGCGTACCAGGGAAGCTTCGCCGTGCGGGCCAGCTCGGCCCAGATCGTACGCTGCACGGACTTCGGGTCGAGCTGGCACAGTTCGCCGACGGCCCGCAGGGCCGCGCCCGTCCCTGCGGCGCCGATCATCGGGGTCGTCACCCGCGGTATCCCGAACTCGTCCTGGAGGTAGAGCGTCGCAGACTCTCCGACCTCCCTGTATAGGAGCACGTTGGCCCACGCGCGCGGTAGGCGGCCAAGGTCTCCTGTGCTCGCTCCCAACGGCACCCTGGCGTTTACCTCGACCCCGACCATGTCGAGGAGCCGCTCGGCCTCGGCGTACTCGGCCGCCGCGCCAGGACCGAAGATCAGTGGCCCGAAGAGGTTGACCGTGGGATAAGGACTCCTCTCGGGTCTGTCGTGCATCCTGGCCCGGATCAGGTCCTCAAGCGCGAGCTCCGCTGCCTCGGTCTCTCTCATGGCTGGTTCCTCCCAAGGGAACATCACCAGTTCTGGGGGTCTTCCTTTCCCTTCTACCTCGGGGAGGGTGGTGATGGGGATGGTCTCCCCCGAGAGAAGGGACGCCTCCGAGCGGACCAGGATGACGATCTCCGTCTTCGGGTGACGACGGACGACACCGGAGAGGTCACGGGCGAGGTTCCCCGGCGCCATCGAGTCATCTGGTCCCTCGCGCAGCGGGCTGAGTGTGACCGGCGCCGTCTCCCCGGTTCGCTCACGGGCCCCGTAGAGCGTGCGGAAGTACATTTCGCCAGGCAGTGCCCTGAGCAAGGCGTGCACACCCCTGATGCTCGCGGCGACCCGCAGGATTCCGTAGCTCTGCGGTCCCTCGTAGACGCCGCGCAGGAGCTTCACAGGTTCAGCGAGTCGAGGGTCTCCGCGCGCTCCATGGTACGCACCAGGAGTTCGAGGATGCGACGGGCCCCCCCGTAACCGTAGAGTCCGGCTTCGAGGAAATCACGGGGCGAGCGGCAAAGGTGTCCGCGGGCGACCAGAGGCAGGTGGAGGCCTGGGCTGGAGATCACCACATCAGGTCTACTCTCGTCGATCCGGTTCGTCTGCCCCCTGTAGTCCGGCGAGACGACCACGTCGACGTCCGGACCGAGGGCCTGCAGCTCGGCAGCCAAGAACCTGCGGTCCAGCCGCGGCGCCCCGACCTCGAGCACGACCGCTCCCGCATCGGCGAGGAAGCGGGCGAGCGGGATCTCCAGTCCCGTGTCGCCGGTGAAGAAAATCCTCTTCCCCCTTATACGGTTCCTCAGGCCCCCCAGGTCCTCCCACGCGGACCTGGCCCGCACGACCTCGCTGGTCCGCGTCCCGGTCTCCTCTGCCACATCCTGGACGAAACGGGCCGTGCCGTCGACTCCGACGGGCATGAGGGTCTTGACCACCGTAGCCCCGCGTTTCTCGGCGGCCGTCGCCGCTGAGGTCAGGTTCGGGTCCATCACGGCCACCACCGTGCCCTCCCCGAGGGGCGGAAGTTCGTCCGTCCCTGACCCCGGTACGGCCCCCGCTACCTCCACCCCGGCCCTGGAGAGCTCCGCGGCGAGTCCTTGCGCGGCCCCTGGCGTGAGGGTGCCACCAAGCAACACCACGGGGCGCCCGTCATTGGAGTCCTGTGCTTCGCTGCCTCGTCCCAGCAGGCCGCCGAAGAGCCCGCCGCGCTTCGCCGGAGAGACGGTCCCAACGAGGTCTGAAGTCTTCCTCTTCGGGCACAGGTTCACCAGGGCGGTGAGGACACAATCCTCGAGGTCGGTGGAGAGGATGCCAGGGATTTCGCGGGGGGCATCGGGGTTGACCACCTCAGAGGGCAGGTCGAGCTTGCGGGCTACGAGCCTGGCCTCGAACTCGGCATCGACCCCGAGCGATTCCGCCGTTCGTCCCGCCACGAGCAGCACCAGGCTCGTTCCACGGAGTCTGGCTGCACTCTCCACGATCCGGGAGGCCAGAAGGCCCTGCTGCGGTGGGTCGTCGGGGTCGATGATCGCGAAGATCACCCGCTGGTTGCGCCGGGAGGGGGGAAGGTTCGGGGATGGGACGGCAGGCAGGCACTGGACGAGATGGGCTTCAGCCTGCGTACCGACTACGACAACGAGCACATCAGGAAGCCTCTCCGCCAGGCCATTTACGGCATGCAAAGGAGGGAGAACGTCCGGTATCCCCGACTCGTTGAGGATCGTCAATCTATTTTCCTATCTAGGGGAGGTCGGTGCTTTACCAGCTCCGCCTCGTCCCCACAGAGGGTACTAGTTTAAGGCGTTGAGGGTGTCAAGCGCTAGTGCCATCATGTTATCCACGGCGTTACGCAGTTCCTCGTCGCCGATCCTGACTATCTCAGCGCCGATTGTGTCGGAGACGGTCAGCAAGCATCCAGCCCTCACGCCGCGCATTGCGGCTATAGTGAAGATCGCCGCGGCCTCCATCTCGACGGCGAGCACCCCGAGGTCGCCCCACAACGTCGCGGGGTCTTCGGTAGGGTCATAGAACAGGTCGGAGCTGACTACCTGGCCGACGAAGGTCCTTCGCCCGGCGCTCTCCGCCGCGTGGTGGGCGGCGTGGACGATGTCGAAGTGGGCCGCCGGGGCGTAGGGGACGCCGCGGGTGATCGAAGAGACCGTTCCGTCCTGAGGGGCCGCCGAAGTCGCAACGATGAGGTCCCCCAGCCGCAACTCCCTGCTGTACCCCCCGCAGGTTCCGACCCTGACCAGATTCTTCGCCCCGAGCTGTATGAGCTCCTCCGTCACGATGGAGGCGCTCGGGCACCCCATACCCGTGGCCTGGACCGAGACCGGCTTGCCCCTGTAAGTGCCCGTATACCCGAGCAGCCCACGCTCTTCGGTCACGAGCTTTGCGTCATCGAAGAAAGTCTCGGCTATGTACCTCGCCCTCAAGGGGTCACCGGGCAAGAGAACACTCTCAGCGAAATCTCCCGGCTCCGCCCGCACGTGAACAGGGCTCATGGGTTGCTCCTCCCTAACGGTCGTCGCAAGGTGTCAGGCATCAGGTTTCAGCCATCAGGTTGTTGCTGATGCCTGTCGCCTGAAGCCTGTAGCCTATTTTTCACCGGCTATCCAGGATAACAGGGGGTGGCTCTACGGGCTCGTCGGAGATTTCGAGCGCCTTTAGGACGAGGCGTTCGGCTCGCTCCGCTTCGCGTTCGCCGTAGAGGCGGGCTACGGGTTGGCCTTCGTGGAGAGGGTTTCCTGGCTTTACGAGGACTTCGACCCCGGAGCCTGGGTCGATCCGGTCGCCCTTTTGCTTGCGGCCGGCACCGAGGGCGAGGGCTGCGCCGCCGATACCCGAGGCCCAGAAGCGGGCTACGAAACCGCCACGCGGGGACTTGACTTCTCTTACCTCGGCTGAGACAGGGAGGTCTTCGAGGGCGTTTGCGTCGCCACCCTGGGCGCTGACGAACTCGCAGAACTTCTCGTAGGCTGCACCCGAAGAGAGCGCGTTTTCGACAGCGATGGCCGCTTCCTGGATGCCCTTTAGCGCCAGGAGACGAGTGGCGGCGTGGGTGACTTCGCTTGTAAGGTCGTCGGGGACGGGCTCGTTCTTGAGTAGAAGAACGCTCTCGCGGACTTCGAGGGCGTTGCCAACCGCGCTCCCCGGAGGGTTGTCCATGTCCGTGATCAGGGCCGATGCGTCGATGCCAAGGTCCTCGCTCAGGCGCACGAGTAGCCCGGCCAGCTCGCGGGCTTCTTCTGTCGTCTTCATGAACGCCCCCGAGCCGCGCTTCACGTCGTAGAGTAGATGCCCAGCGCCGGTCGCTACCTTCTTGGACACGATGGATGAGCCGATAAGCGGCAGAGTGTCTACCGTGCCTGTCGTGTCGCGGAGAGCGTAGATCTCCTTGTCCGCCGGCGCGAGGTCCCCCGCCTCGATTATGGCGAGCCCGACCTCATCGACCTGGTTCCTGAACTGCACTTCGGAGAGGTTGCATGAGAAGCCGGGGATAGACTCCAGTTTGTCTACCGTGCCGCCGGTCGCGCCGAGGCCGCGCCCCGAGAGCTTGGCAACGGGCGCCCCGCAGGCGGCCACGATAGGGAGTGCCGTGAGGCTAACCTTGTCCCCGACACCGCCGGTAGAATGCTTGTCAACACACTCGGGGAAAGAGTAAGTCTCGCCGGATTCGGCCATCGCCCGCGTCAGCGCGAGCGTCTCCCTGTAATCCATACCCTGGATGAAGATAGCCATGAGCAGCGAAGCCATCTGGTAGTCGTGCACCTCTCCTGTGGTGTAGCCTTCCACCACGTCCCGGATCAGCCCGTCGGATAGTTCCCCACCGAACTTCTTGGTCTCTATGGCATCGAGTATCGCGCTTCCTGAGCTCATACGGTTCCTGCCTTGGATCTGCGCTGCCGCCATGCCATTCTAGCGGGTGGACGAATCTCTGGCTCCCTACACGAAGCTCCTGCCCGGTAGCCCGCCCTGTTCGACCCCGAGCCACGCGGCGACGGAGGCTCCTACATCGGCGAAGCTTTCGCGAATGCCGAGGTCGTGTGGCTCACCGCTGCCGATGACGAGGAGCGGTACCCTCTCTCTGGTGTGGTCCGTTCCTCTAAAGGTAGGGTCGTTGCCGTGGTCTGCAGTGATGATGAGGAGGTCTTCTGTGGTCAGTGCCTCGAGCAGCTCCGGGAGCCTGGCGTCGAAGCGTGCGATGTTTTGCGCCATACCCTCGGGGTCGCGGCGGTGGCCGTACTTGGCGTCGAAGTCTACGAGGTTTGCGAAGATCAGGCCCGACTCGATGCGGCCCAGGGCGTCGAGGACAGCGTCGACTTTGGCGTCATCGTCGGGTGGGGCAGCTAGATGCTCTGTAATGCCACGGCCGTCGAAGATGTCTCTGACCT
Organism: uncultured Rubrobacteraceae bacterium; assembly: GCA_963808845.1. Classification (GTDB taxonomy): domain Bacteria; phylum Actinomycetota; class Rubrobacteria; order Rubrobacterales; family Rubrobacteraceae; genus Rubrobacter_D. Next base: position 10,450 of record CAWEHD010000022.1, on the reverse strand, counting down.
TGCCGACGGCAATGGTCTCGTGTCCGGCGTCCATTATGCGGTCCAGATAGGTCTGAGAGGGCGGGGTTATGCCGTAGTCGTGGCGGTTCTCGTTTTCGCGGACGTAGGTGCCGGGCTCGCCATGGAAGGGACGGGCGATGACCCTCTCGACCATGATCTCACCCTCGCCGATGAGCGTCTTGTGGGCCTTCTTGGAGGCCTCATACAACTCATCGAGTGGGATCACGTCGGTGTTCGCGGCGATCTGGAAGACGGAGTCGGCTGAGGTGTAGAGGATCCAGGCCCCGGTTCTCTCCTGCTCAGGGCCGAGCTCCTCTATGATCGTGGTCCCCGAGGCCGGCCTGTTACCTATGATCCCGCGCCCGGTCTCTTTCTCGAAGCGGCACAACACTTCGTCGGGGAAGCCTTCCGGATAGGTAGGGAGCGGGTCTTCGAGCACGAGGCCCATCATCTCCCAATGTCCCGCGAGGGTGGCCTTGGCCGCTGATAGCTCGACCATCAGGCCGTGGGAGGCCGCGGGAGACTCGGCCGGCGGCAGGCCTTCGATCTCCTCGACGTTCCCTAGCCCGAGGACCTGGAGGTTCGGCACCCTGAGGCCGCCGGTGGCCCTTGCCGTGTTCGCCAGGGTATTGGCGTCCAGGTCGCCGAAGTCCGCAGCATCAGGGGCATTGCCAGCGCCGAGCCCGTCGAGCACGATCACGACCGCCCTGAGTCCCATCAGCCTCCTTTCCGATTCTCGATCATCTTAGCGACTTCATCCGTTCATCGCCGGGCTACGTAGGGTAAGTAATACGCTGGACGGCGAACCGAGGAGTAGCATGGACGCCAAATCGAAGATCAAGGCGCGGAACGCGACCACCGAGGACGCCGCTGAGATCTGCGGTCTCGTCCGGGAGCTGGCCGAGACGGTCGGCGACTCGCCGCCTACGGAAGAGGCCATCATGGCGCGGCTCGAGGAGCTTCTGGACGAACCAAGGGCGGGGGTCCTCGTCGCCGAGAACGAGACCGCGATCGTGGGAGGGGCGAGCTTCTGGATCAAACCCGACCTCGCCCACGGCGACACCGTCCTCGAGGTGCCGATGCTCGTCGTCGCAGAAGACCACAGGCGGACCGGGGTGGGCCGGCTCCTGATGGAGGAGGTGCGCAACGTCGCTTCCGAAAACGGCGCATCCCAGATCGAACTGGTCGCCACCCGTGCGAACGTAACGGCCCGGGCATTCTACCGCTCCCTCGGCTTCGTGGAGGCCGACGTGGTCTCGCTGGAGTTCGTAGGATCTCAGGAAGACCCGCCCGAAGAATGATCCTCGTCCCGGATCAGACAACGCTTACGAAGTAGTAGGCTGCCCCGAACACGACACCGACGGCCGCGCAGAACAGCACGGCCCTGAGCCTTCCGACCTCATGTACCTCCGCGAGTCCGAGCGGCATGAGCACGAGCCCGGCGTAAGCGGCCCCCAGAGGCCCAAGCACCGGGACGGCGGCGAGGGGCAGGTAGAAGCCGAGCGGGTACGCGAGGACCCTCCAGGTCACGACGTACCCGTGCCGGCCACCGAGGACGCCGAGATGGTAGAGGCCGGCGAGGAGAAAAGATAGCGGCAAGGGCAGTACGATGGCTACCAGCGCGGGGTAGAGTCCCCAGAAGAGTAGCCACACGATCGCGGCAGGGAGGCAGGAGAAGGTGAGAAAGAGGGCAGGCGCCCTCATGTCTGGAACCCTTGGCAAAAGCTCGAAGAACCTGACCGGGTGCGCGAGCAGCATCGCCAGCGTCCGCGCGTAGCTGGAGAAAGGCCGCGAGACGTCCCACTCGCTGGCGGCGCCTCTGATCGTGTCCCGCGTATAGCCGCGCTTAGCCACGGGCTGAGTATACAGAGGCCCATCGGGTGGGGTGGTGCACGTAGTATTCTGCCCCTGCGATGAATTCATCTAGCGGCAGGATCGGATCTCCCCGGTGGCGGGGCGCGGCTTTGCTCGGGGGAGCTGTCGCGATCTTCGTTGCCATCCTCTACATCGGGACCCTGGCGCCGACGGTTTTGCCTTACGGTGCTCCTGACACACTCGACTCCCCGATGCTGCAGACCGAGGTCTCTGTGCTCGGGGTCGGCCATCCGACCGGCTACCCAACCTACCTGATGCTGACACACCTCTTCACCTACCTGCCATTCGGGGACCCCGCCTACCGCGTGAACCTCGCCTCCGCCGTCTACGGGGTGGCGGCCGTGCTCATCGTGTATCTCGCAGGACTGCGGCTTGGCGGGAGGGCCGTCTCAGCGGCGGCCGGGGCGCTGGCCTTCGGGCTCTCCGGGGCCTTCTGGAGCCAGGCTGTGATCGCCGAGGTCTACACCTTCGAGGCACTCCTCGTCGCGCTCGTGATCCTCTTCCTGTTCGTCTGGAGAGACCGCCGCGAAAGCCGATACCTGCTGTTCTGCGCCTTCCTTATCGGCCTCTCCCTTACCCACCACCTGACGAGCGTTCTGCTAGTCCCCGGCGCTCTGGCCTTCGTGCTCCTTACCGACAGGCGTGTGTTTTCGAGGACGGGGCTGGTGCTTAAGGGCGTCGGGCTCTTCTTGCTCGGCCTCCTTCCGCTCCTCTACCTCCCGATAAGGGCCCTGATGCACGCGCCACTGAACGAGGCTGACCCTTCGACCCCCTGGCGCCTCCTGCTACTCGTCACGGGCGGCAGCTTTCTGGCCGAGTCCTCCGAGAAGGGGAGGCATTGCAGCCCTTCGAGTCTTGCGCTCGCTGACCCCTCCACCAAACTGCAACTGTTGGGGGAGCATCTCCTCGGGCAGTACCCTCTCTTCCTGATAGTGGTCGGGGCGTTGGCTGCCTTCTACCTGCTGTTTACGGACCGCGCAACGGCCGTTCTTCTCGGCGCGCTCTTCTTCGGGTGTCTCGTTCAGGCCGCCGTCTACCTACAGCTGGGGATCGAGGACTTCTACGTGTTCCTCATCCCCGCTTTCCTGGCTTTCGCACTGAGTATCTCGACAGGTCTAGGAACCTTGCTGCGGTTGGCAGAGAGCCTGGCGATCGGCTCTCCTGCCAGAGGCATCATTCTCGTTACCCTCTCGGTCCTGATGTTCGTGGTGCCGCTCTCAGGCGTGCGCGACTCTTATGCCGCGCACGACCGCAGCGGAGATTATGGAGGACGTAAGAAGATCGAGGCGGTGGCCGGCAACGTGGAAGAGGGCGCAACGGTGCTGCATCACAGGAGCCCGCTCTGGTACATGGTGCTCGTAGAGGGTAGGAGGCGGGATCTCACCCTCACGGACCCTTTCTGTACATCCTGGGACCGCCACACCGATGTCGTCTGGCCGGACCAGATCAGCGCGGCCGAAGCCGCCGATCGCTACGGCACCGCAGATACCACAGGTGTAGAGGCCGCGCGCAGAGCAGCCGGGAACGGACCCGTCTACCTTCTGGCCAACGACCGTGCCCGGTTGGAAGTCTTCCGGGATGCGGGCTTCGACGTGGTGCCTGTCGGGAAAGACTCCCTCCTCTACGAGCTCGTGCTCCGGAGCCGGTAGAGCGTGCAACCTATGCGTCTTTCTGGCCCAGTCCGGCTCCTCTGGCGCGCGGCTTCGGTGCCTGTCTACGAGCGGGCGTAGAGTACGCTAGAGGTTCGCCTTTCCCGTAGGGCATCCAGGATCATCTATAATCGAATAGGTTACGCATACGAGTTTCAGAGAAGAGGTTGCGAACATGGCGAACGATCCCTTCGGTGCACGCACGAAGCTGAAGACTGGTTCCGGTGACGTAGAACATTATAGCCTGAAGACCCTGGACGAGAATGTGGATGGAGACGTGTTCTCGCTACCCTTCTCCATCAGGGTGATGCTCGAGTCACTCTTGCGCAACGCCGGTGGGAAGTTCGTGTCGAAAGAGGACGTCGAGGCGCTGGCCGACTGGCCCGCGTCGGTCGGCGACGAGCTTGCGTATCTGCCGGCCAGGGTCGTCATGCAGGACTTCACCGGGGTGCCTGCTGTCGTCGACCTGGCGGCCATGCGGAGTGCGATGGAGAACGTGGGCGGAGATCCAGGGAAGATCAACCCGCTTGTGCCTACCGACCTGGTTATCGACCACTCGGTCCAGGTCGATGCTTTCGGATCTCCGGCTGCCCTCCAGTTCAACGCCGAGCGGGAGTTCGAGCGCAACCTCGAGCGCTATGAGTTCCTGAAGTGGGGCCAGCAGGCCTTCGACAACTTCTCCGTTGTACCGCCCGCCACGGGCATCATCCACCAGGTCAACCTGGAGTACCTGGCGAAGGGTGTGATCGTGAAAGATGACGTGGCAATGCCGGACACGCTCGTCGGCACCGACAGCCACACCACCATGATCAACGGTCTGGGAGTGCTGGGCTGGGGCGTCGGGGGCATCGAGGCCGAAGCCGTCACCCTGGGTCAGCCCTACTACATGCTCGTCCCCGAGGTGATCGGCTTCAAGCTTACCGGCGCCCTCAAGGAGGGCGTCACGGCCACAGACCTCGTCCTGACCGTGACGCAAATGCTGCGCTCCCACGGCGTGGTCGGCAAGTTCGTCGAGTTCTACGGTGAGGGTCTCAGCAAGCTCTCGCTACCCGACCGGGCCACCATCGCGAACATGTCCCCCGAGTTCGGGGCGACGTGCACGTTCTTCCCCGTAGACACGGAGACGTTGCGCTACCTGCGCGGCACGGGCCGTGACGAGGAACTCGTGGACCTGGTCGAGGCGTATAGCAAGGAGCAGGGCCTCTGGCGCACGGACGAGACGCCCGAGCCGCGCTTCTCGGAGATCCTGGATCTCGACCTCGAGTCGGTCGAAGCGAGCCTGGCCGGGCCACGCCGCCCGCAGGACAGGGTCGCCCTCGACGACATGCAGCCCTCCTTCAGGCAGGCACTGGCCGAGATGGTGGATCCCGACCACCCGCTCCTCGCGAACGGCAGCGAGGACGCCTACGACGAGGCTGATGCAGAGTCCTTCCCGGCGAGCGACGTCCCTAGCCGCGACCCTCTGGCCGGCAGGGCCGGAGGTGCGGCCAACGAGGCCGAGGGTAAGGAGGGCGGCGCCGAGTCCACGGGCGAGAGCCACGACACCGACGACACCGAGTCTTTCCCAGCGAGCGACACTCCTTCGGGGGCCGCGGATACCACCAACGAAGGCAGGGGGGACCCGACGTCGGGTGCCGAGCCCGAGAATGGCGAGACAGTGGCCGAGCCTATGGGCTCCATCACCGTCACGGTGGACGGGGAGGAACTCTATCTCAGGCACGGCTCCGCCGTGATCGCCGCCATAACCAGCTGCACCAATACTTCAAATCCTTCAGTGATGATGGGTGCCGGCCTCCTTGCCAGGAAGGCCGTCGAGAAGGGACTCTCCGTCGCGCCGCACGTCAAGACCAGCCTCGCGCCGGGATCGAAGGTCGTCACGGAGTACCTGCAGACCTCGGGGCTCCTCGACCCGCTGGAAAAGCTAAGGTTCGACGTCGTCGGCTACGGGTGTACTACGTGCATAGGTAACTCCGGTCCGCTGGCCGAGGAGATCTCCGCCGCCGTCGAGGAGAACGACCTCGTCGTCGCTGCCGTCCTCTCGGGCAACCGCAACTTCGAGGGCCGCATCAACCCCGACGTCCGGGCGAACTACCTGGCCTCCCCACCGCTCGTCGTCGCCTACGCCCTCGCCGGCACGGTGGACATAGACCTTTCCAGGGACCCTGTAGGCGAGGACGAGGACGGCAACCCCGTGTATCTCCAGGACATCTGGCCTTCACAGGAGGAGGTGGCCAGGGAGATCGAGAACGCCCTCGACCCGAGGATCTACAAAGAGCAGTACGCTGACGTGTACACGGGCAACGAGCAGTGGAACGATGTGGAGGTGCCATCCGGCGACCTCTACGAGTGGGACCCGGACTCGACCTACATCCAGGAGCCCTCGTTCTTCAAGGACATGGGACCCGAGGCCGAAGACCTGAAGGACATCGAGGGCGCGCGCGTCCTCGTGAAGGTCGGCGATTCCGTGACCACCGACCACATCTCGCCCGCCGGCGCCATCCCTTCGAAGATGCCCGCTGGACAGTACCTGATCGAAAAGGGCGTGAGCTCGCGCGACTTCAACTCTTTCGGCTCCCGCCGCGGCAACCACGAGGTCATGGTGCGGGGCACGTTCGGCAACATCAGGCTCCGCAACCAGCTCGTAGACAAAGAGGGCGGCTACACACTCCGCTTCCCCGAAGGCGAAGAGACGACGATCTACGAGGCGAGCCTGATGTACGCAGAGGAGAACGTGCCCCTCGTGGTGCTCGCCGGTAAAGAATACGGCTCAGGCTCGTCACGCGACTGGGCTGCGAAAGGCTCGTTCCTGCTCGGGGTGCGGGCCGTCATCGCCGAGAGCTTCGAGCGCATCCACCGCTCGAACCTGATCGGCATGGGCGTACTCCCTCTCCAGTACGCTGAGGGCGAGAGCGCAGAATCCCTGGGGCTGAGCGGCCACGAGTCCTTCGACATCACCGGCCTCGCCGATCTCGAACCCGGCATAGAGCTGTCCGTAAGGACCACCTCTGACGGTGGCGAAGTGAAGGAGTTCCGTGTCAAGGCGCGTGTAGACTCACCGGTCGAGGTGGAGTACCTCCGTAACGGCGGCATCCTTCAGACCGTCCTGCGCCAGATGCTTCAAGAGTAGAGCCAGGAATAGGGAGGAAGCCCATGCCCGATAAGGTCCTCGTAACCCGTAAGATACCGTCCGCCGGGCTCCGACTTCTAGAAGGTTCGATGTCGCGGTTCTCTCAGAGGGGTCGCCGGCGCGCGACGAGCTACTCGAAGCCGTCCGAGGTGCGGCCGGCATCCTACCGACCGTCACCGAGAAGATGGACGCAGAAGTCATGGACGCCGCCGGAGACGGGCTGAAGATAATCGCCAACATGGCCGTCGGATATGACAACGTAGACGTGGAGGCCGCGACCGAGCGCGGCGTCGTCGTGACCAACACCCCCGAGGTCCTGAACGAGACGACTGCGGATACCGCCTTCATGCTATTGCTCGCCGCTGCGCGCAGACTCGGTGAGGCTGAGCGTCTCCTGCGCTCCGGCGGATGGGACGCCTGGGGACCGATGCAGCTCACGGGTCCCGACGTCTGGGGCAAGAAGCTCGGGGTCGTAGGGTTCGGCAGGATCGGACAGGCCGTAGCCCGCCGAGCCCGGGGGTTCGACATGGAGATCATCTACCACGACCAGTACCGAAACGAAGAGGCGGAGCAAGAGCTCGGAGCCCGCTACCTGGATCTCAACGAACTGCTCCGCGCGTGCGACTTCATCTCCGTGCACACCCCGCTCACCGACGAGACCCACCATCTCATCGGCGCGACAGAGCTGGATAGAATGAAACCCGAGACCGTCCTCGTCAACACCTCACGCGGCCCCGTCGTGGACGAAGCGTCCCTGGCGGATGCCCTGGCCGAGGATCGTATCTTCGCCGCAGGCCTTGACGTATACGAGGAGGAGCCCGAGGTGCATCCCAGGCTACTGGAGCTCGAGAACGTCGTCCTCGCCCCGCACATCGGCAGCGCTTCCGTAGAGACCCGCGACAAGATGGCGGTCCTCGCGGCGGAGAACATCGTCGCGGTCCTCTCCGGCGAGGAGCCGAAGACACAAGTCAACGGATAGCTTGCCTCATGGCGCACCTGCGCCCCCGGTAGAAAGCGGCCAGCGCAATAGTCGCGATGTTCTCGTATGAGACTCTGGGCTGCCAAACAGGAGGTGGGTGTATCCCTGCACCGAGCCGCCTAAGATCCTAAGATTCCACGCTCGGGCCAGAGCGCAGGAGAGCCGGTAAGCCCTCCATTTGCAACACAAGAAATCCTGCTCGTAGCAAAAAGAATCACCCATTCGTACGATGCGCCGCAGCTCTACTTCTTGCTAAGCTACGTCTGTTACAGGGAAAAGAAGGGGTGTGCCTCGCCCCGCCAGGGAGGCGATGACCGCCGCCAACACCGACGGAGGAGGATCGGGATGATAGGTCCGCAAAGACTCGAGGGCGCCAGCCGGCACCTTCGCCGGCCGCGCGGTCGACGCGGGCACCTTCCACAACTGCGGGGTAAAGACCGACAGCACCCTCGCCTGCTGGGGCTCCAACTCCGACGGGCAGCTGGGCGCCGCTCCCGCGGCCCCGAGCCCGGCCCTACCCGCGGGGCAGGTGGGCGCCGCCTACTCCCACTCCTTCACCTCCTCCACCGGCAGTCCGGCCGCAAGCTTCGCGGTGAGCGCCGGAGACCTCCCGCCCGGCCTCGGCTCCGGGGGCGTCCTCTCGGGCACGCCGACGGCCGGCGGCTCCTACACCTTCACCGTCACCGCCTCGAACGGCCTCTTCGCCGACTCCAGCGAGCAGTTCACGATCACCATCTCCTCCAACACAGCTCCGGAGGCGACCGACGACACCTACTCAACCAACGAAGACGTGGCGCTCGAGGTTGCGGCGCAGGCGGGGGTGCTCGCCAACGACACCGATGCCCAGGACGACGACCTGACGGCTGAGCTGGTGGAGGACGTGGATAACGGCACGCTCACCCTCAACCCCGACGGCTCCTTCACCTACGAGCCGGACGACGATTACAATGGCCCCGACTCCTTCACCTACAAAGCCAACGACGGCAGCGCCGACTCCAACACCGCGACGGTCACAATCACCGTCAACGCGCTAAACGACGCGCCCACTATCGCGGTTTTGGCGGGCAGCGCCAGCCAGAGCGCGTGCCTGAGCGGCACCAGAGGACGCATCACCCTACTGCTCGCCGATGTGGATAACAACGTCAGCGCCCTCACACTCAGCGTCGTCAGCTCCTCAAACACCCGCCTTGTGCCGAAAAGCAATGTCAGCTTCGCAGGCAGCACAGAGACCCGCACCGCCACCATCACAACGGTCTCGGGACGCACCGGAAGCTCTAGTGTGACGCTGAAGGTTAGTGACTCTCAGGCGAGCGCCAGCGCACCGGTGACGGTTCGGGCAGGGGGCCATGATGAGGACACCCTCACCGGAACCGCCGGGGCTGACCTCCTGCTCGGTCGGGACGACGGAGACACGCTGCGCGGCTTTGGCGGCAGCGACGTTTTGTGCGGGGCCAAAGGCGCCGACCGGCTCACCGGCGGTAGCGAGGCTGACAGCTTCGATGGAGGTTCGGGCACAGACACAGCCACCGACTTCAGCACCGGGCAGGGAGATTCAAAGACGAACATCCTGTAGTAGTGAGGAACAGGCGGAGCCGTTCTAGTGAGCGGCTCCGCCTATTGGAGCCCGTTCGACCGGTAGGACTCTCTCCGACTTCGCACGCAAGGAATTCCGGCGAAGGCTGCCGGTTGGCACGCGTGTACCCGGAGAGGGCCTTGCCGGCTCAAGATGCTTTGGGCAACCATTCCGACCGGTCCGTCCAATCCGCCTGCTCCGGGACCTGCTCGAACAGAACCCTCACCCCGCGAACGACGACGCCGAAGTGTTCGTGGCGGACGCCTCTGGAAACCAGGATGAGCCCGCAGTGCGGGCGCTCCTCCTCGCGCCAGCTCTCGGCTATCCGGCGAAAGTCTCCGACGTTGAAGGTGATGAGCCCGCGGTTCTCCGATGCCGCCAGCTCCAACAGCTCGTCGTCCGTGGCGCCCTCCAGCTCGACCTCGCGATCTACGGCGCGCACGTCGTGCCCATCGTTTTCCAGAGCCCGACCAATGGCGCGCCCTGAGACGTGGGCATCTAAGAGGAGCCGCACCCTGGCGGGTCCTGGCGGGCGGAGGGAGAGGGCGGTATGACGGCCGGGGAGAGACCATGCAACTCTTCCTCCGAGAGCCGGTTCTCGGAGATGAACGACTCTATCTCTTCAGGGTACGACTCGTAGTAGGCACGGGCTAGGTCTATCTGCCGCTCCGAGAGGTGGCTCTCGGAGCGCAGGCGCTCCTCTCCCATCTGCTGGCAAGCTTCGATGACCTTCCAAACATCGAGCGCCGTGCCAAGCACACGCGCGCGCCGTCCGGCAGGTCCGTCCCGGAAAGCGATGCCGGGGAAGCGACGCATCCGGAGGGACTCCTCGATCAGCTCCTCCAGAAGCTCGCGCTCGTCGCTCCCACGCGCCTCGGCCATCTCTCGGGCACGTCTCAGAAGGTCACTGCTTATCTCGGTCCTGGCACGTTCCATCATACTTTATTCTATCGCCCGGGCCGGTGGGATTCAGTCCTTAGCACAGGAAGCGAGAGCAAAAAGCCTCGGGGCAGGCGCCGCAAGTACGGTCAAAGGGCGCCCCGACCCTCCGTATGGCTCCACACAAGGAAGGGTTGGCGAAAACCACAAGTGAGGGTCAGGGGCCGAAGCGTGGACCACCTTTTCCGGCGCCTTGGTCTGCGTGGCTTGGTCTCGCCGGTCACCGTTCTTGCTCAAGACACTCCTTCCCCTGTCCGTACGGCCGACATACCTGTGTGGAACCAAGCGTGACCCTTCCGGTTCGTTCA
>CAWEHD010000021.1:0-82262 GCA_963808845.1 uncultured Rubrobacteraceae bacterium | reverse complement strand
CCGCAGCATACTCCGAGACGGCGGCCTGTTCCTCGCCGGTTGCGCCGGCCAGTATCGCCCCGATACGGGCTGAGGATTTGATCAGGGCACCCGTTTTGTACTTGTGGATCATGTACAGCGTCTCGGGATCGGTCGCACCGGCTCGGCCCGTCTGGTTCATGTCCATGACCTGGCCCCCGACCATCCCGTTGACCCCCGTCGAGCCGGCGAGCTCCCGCACGACCTCGATGATCTCCTCGCAGCTTCCTTTCTGGTGCACGGTGATCAGGGTCAGGGCCTCGCCGAAGAAGGCGTCGCCTGCGAGTATGGCCATCGCCTCGCCGAACTCCTTGTGGGCCGTCGGCCTTCCCCTCCTGTAGTCGTCATCGTCCATGGCGGGAAGGTCGTCGTGGATGAGCGAGTAGGTGTGAATGAGCTCGATGGCCGCAGCAGAAGGGAGCACCAGGGAGGGTTCTGCCCCGAAGATCCAGGCGACCTCCATGCACAGCGCTGGCCGCACGCGCTTGCCCCCGGCAAGCATAGAGTAGCGCATGGCCTCTTCGAGTCCTCTGAGCCGGGCCTCCTGTGTGAACCTGAGTCCTTGCAGGTACTCCTCGAAGGCGCGCCTGTGCGCCTCCCACCTGACCTGGCTGTACGTAGTGCTAGCCCCGCCCGCCATGGCCCACCTTGCCCTGCGCCATAAGCTCTGCGCCGCGCAAAACTCCCCCTACGAAGGCCGGTGCTTCGTCGCCGGAGAACCCTGTAGCAAGCTCGACGGCCTCGTTTACCGCGACTTCGGGGGGAACATCGTCGACGTAGAGCATCTCGTAGAGTGCCAGGCGCAGGATCGAACGATCCACCGCGCTCATGCGGTGCACTGGCCACCCTACCGAGACTTCGGAGAGCACCGCGTCCAGCTGTTCTTGCTCCCCCTCGACACCGCGAACGAGCCTGACTGCATACTCCTGGAGATCCCCCCTGTACTCCCGCCAGCGCTCCATGGTCGGACCGAGAGGACTGTCGTTTACGTCGCTCTGATACAGGTTCAGGAACGCCTGCTTGCGGGCCGTCCGGCGGCTCAAAGACCCTCCCTCAAACCCTCGTCAGATACTCGTTGGACCGCGTGTCCACCCTCACCTGATCGCCGACGTTGATGAAGAGCGGCACCTGTACGACCACCCCTGTCTCGAGGGTGGCCGGCTTGGTCCCCCCGTCGCCGTATCGCCCTTGAGGCCAGGGTCCGTCTGCGAGACGCCGAGGTCGACGTGCGCCGGCGGCTCCACGCTTACGACCTCACCGTCGGCCGAAAGCGCGGTGACGGTGCCCCCCTCCACGATGTACCCTGCCGCCTCGCCGACGACTTCGGCGGGCACGGGCACCTGATCGTAGGTGTCCGAGTCCATAAAATAGAGCAGGTCACCATCCCTGTAGAGGTACGTCATCGGCCGCGACTCGGTCCTCACGTTCTCGAGCTTCTCCCCCGCCCGGAAGGTCTTCTCGACCACGGCCCCGCTGTCTATGTTCCTGAGCCGCGTCCTCACGAACGCACCGCCCTTGCCCGGCTTGACGTGCTGGAAAAACAGGATCGTGAACCGCTTGCCATCGACCCTGATGGCCGTGCCGTTCCTGAACTGGTTGGTTGATATCATGCTCGAAAGCTCCCCTTCACGGCGCCCGATCTTCGCAGCCCTCCAGCGCGGCGTGAACCCGGCGCAGACACCGCGCTATTATCGCACAGTTTCTTTGCGTGTCAGCCGCAAATGATGGCATCAGGTTTCAGGCTTCAGGCTTCAGGATTTCCCCACTGAATGCTGGTTCAGTTGCTTATCGGAGGAGACTAACAAGGGCCACCGTTACTGAGGACGGCTGTTCCTCTCGACCAGGTACCTGACTGCGGCGACGTAGCCCTGGGGGCCCAGACCAGCGATCACGGCGTCTACAGCAGGAGAGATCACCGACACCCGTCGCCAGTCTTCCCTCCTGTGTACGTTGGACAGATGAACCTCCACTTTCGGTACATCTAAGGTTTCCAGAGCGTCGTGTAGAGCGTAAGAGTAGTGGGTCCAGGCACCGGCGTTTATGACGAGCCCACCAGAGCCCGCCGCTGCCCTTATGAAGCCGATCATCTCGCCCTCGAAGTCCGTCTGCCTGAACTCCAGGTCCAGCGCCGGAAACCCGTCCTTGACGAGCCTCTCTATGTCGTCGAGGGTCATGGTCCCGTAGACTTCGGGACGCCTGGTACCGAGGGTGCCCAGGTTAACGCCGTTGAGGACGAAGACCTTACTCAATGATCGCTCCGATCGCCTCGCTAACTTCTTTCTCACTCACAGGCACGTTCCGCACGGGTCTGCCGATGTCTTCGAGGAGCACGAACCTGTGCCCTACCGGTCCGTCGGCGGCGGAGCGTTTCTTGTCCCTACCCATCGCCAGGAGCGCCCGCTCGAGCGGGACTCCGGGCACACGGCGGGGCAAGCCGGCACAATCGAGCAGGTCTTCGTGCACACTGGTCAGGTCCCTACCGAACCGCTTTCGGGAAAGGCCGGCGGCGGCGAGCATTCCGACCGCGACGGCCCGGCCGTGTTGAAAGCTGTAGTCTGCCGCCGCCTCCAGGGCGTGGCCTACCGTATGCCCGTAGTTCAGGATGGCGCGCAGCCCGCCTTCCAGCTCGTCTTCGGCAACCACGCGAGCCTTGAAGCGCACGGAAGCGAGCACGAGCGTCTGAAGCGCGTCGAGGTCGCCCGTGCGGGCCGCCCCGATCAGGCCGAGATCGTCGAAGAAGTCTCCGCCCGAGAGCAGGCCCATCTTGATCGTCTCGGCGAGGCCGTTGGAGATCTCACGTTCCGGCAGCGTGCCGAGCCAGTCAAGGTCTGCCCCGACCAGGCGGGGCCTGACGAATGCCCCGACAAGGTTCTTGCCTTCGGGGAGGTCTATCCCGACCTTGCCTCCGACCGCGCTGTCGACCATCGCGAGAAAGGATGTTGGCAGCATGACGAGGTCTATGCCACGTAAATAGGTTCCCGCCACGAAGCCGCCAAGGTCCCCGACCACCCCGCCACCGAGGGCGAAGATGGTGCCGTCGCGGGTCAGCCCAAGTCGGGCGAGGCGCCCGAGGGCGCTGGCGTAAGCTTCAACGCTCTTGGAGGCTTCGCCGGAAGGGACCAGGATCGTCCCAGCGACGGTCCAGCCGGCTCCTTCGAGGGCGCCCTGCACCCGCGCAGCATGCAGCGGTCCCACTGTGGAGTCGGTGAAGATCGCACAAATGCCGGGTTCGATGGTTTCCGAAACGATCCCACCGAGGTCGAGACCAGCCCCGACGACGACAGGGTATGGACGGATAACGGGGACATCTACGGTTTCGACAGGCACCCCAGAACCTCCTCGGCCACCTTTGCCGGCGGGCGTCCTTCGACATCAACCTCGATGTCTGCGACCTCCCTGTAGAAGGGAAGGCGTTCTGCGTAGCGTCGCCCGAACTCCTCGCGGCTCGACGCCCGCAGGGGGCGGCCTGAGCCACGGGTCCTCTCAAAGAGAACGTCTGTATCTTCGCTCAAGAAGACCGTCGTCACGTCGCGCAGGATGGCCCTGTTATCTGGGCGGACCACGATACCACCCCCGCAAGCGACGACACTCGGCGTCCCGCCGTCGAGGGCTGCGACCAACGCCTTGTGTTCCAGGTCCCTGAAATGATTCTCTCCGCGCCCGGCGAAGATCTCCGGTATGCCCTCTCCTGCCCTCTTTACGACGGCACGATCGAGGTCCACGAACTCGAGGGTCAAGGCGCTGGCAAGCAGGCGGCCAAGGGTGGTCTTTCCGCTGCCCATGTACCCGACGATGGCCAAGGATCCTTCCAAGCTTCAGAGACTCTTCCCTGTGCTTGCAACGCGTTCGGCGTAAGTGTCGTAGGCGGCGCGAATGTCGGTCATGTTGTCCATGCCGAACTTTTCGAGGAACGCTTCCGCGAGCACGATCGCGGCCATGGACTCCCCTATCACCGCCGCCGCCGGCACCGCGCAGGAGTCGGCCCGCTCTTTGAAGGCCCGTGTGGGTTCTCCCGTGGCGAGGTCGACTGTGCGGAGGGCTTTGGCTATCGTCGAGATTGGCTTCATGGCCGCTGAGACGACGACCGGCTCCCCGTTCGTCATCCCGCCTTCGAATCCCCCGAGACGATTGCTGGCGCGGGCGAGGCGTCCGTCTTCTGAAAGTATCTCGTCCTGGACTTCGCTCGACCTCCTGGCTGCGAGTTCGAAGCCCATACCGAACTCTACGCCTTTGATCGCGTTGATCGACATCATGGCTGCGGCGAGCCTAGCGTCGAGTTTGTCGCGCCAGTCGACGTAGGAACCGAGGCCCGGCGGGCACCCCGTGGCGACGACGACGAACTCGCCTCCGAGTGCGTCGCGGGCGTAGCGGGCTGCGTCGATCTCGGCCTTCATCCTCTCCGAGACGTCGGGGTCGGGGCAGCGTACCTCGGACTGGTCTGAGATGGCGGCGTCGAGCGCGGCGTTTTCCTTGGGATAGGCGGCAGCGCCGATCCTGTAGACCGCGCTGCTTATCTCGACCCCGAACTCCGCCAGGAGCTTTCTTGCGACGCCACCGGCCGCGACCCTGGCCGTCGTCTCGCGGGCGCTGGAGCGTTCCAGGACGTTTCGGAGGTCGTCGAAGTCGTACTTCTGCATCCCCGCGAGGTCGGCGTGACCGGGCCTTGGGAGAGTGATCTTCTGCGGTGCGTCTTCGACTGGCTCAGGGGTCATGCGATGTTCCCAATTGGCGTAGTCCCTGTTGCGGATGAGCATGGCAACAGGCGAGCCCAGGGTGTACCCGTGGCGCACACCGCCTAGGAACTCGACCTCGTCTTTCTCTATCTTCTGACGTCCACCCCGCCCGTAGCCCTTCTGCCTGCGGGAGAGGTCCCTGTTCACGTCCCCGGCGAGGAGTCCGAGACCAGCAGGGACCCCGTGCACCAGGGCGACCTCGGCGGGACCGTGGGACTCTCCCGCCGTCGAAAAACCGAACCTCACAAACGCCTCCGAGCTTTCGAGATCGACAAATGCCTGTTGCTAATATAAACCACGCGCAAGTGTTGCAGCTAGTCAGCTTGTTGTTCTCGTTTATGGCCTCTAGGTCGCAGCCGAATACTTGGAGGCACCAAGGACCAGTCGTCCTAGCCGAGCGCCCATCCGGCCCAGGCTGGACGAGCGAGTACGCGACGGTCAGGCAGTTAAGGTGGGGAGAGTGTTCCGCCGCTGTCTAGCAGATCGTCACCCCGTCCCGGCTGGCCGCCTGCGCCGCGGCCTCCCCCGCTCCCGCTGTTGTTTCCGCCGCCACCTGCGGCGCCACCCTCCACCCCATCTGGTACTCCGTCGCCGTCAGAGTCGTCGAGGCCGTCAGGGATACCGTCGCCGTCCGTGTCGGGGATGTCAGGCTCTTGGCCGAAGATTGCCTCCTTGCGATCGGGCAGGCCGTCTCTGTCCGAATCGGCGGCCCGCCTGTTACCGCCGTCCGCGGGGCGGCCGTCCCTCGTCGTCTCTCCGCCCGTAGTAGTCTCTTCGGGGGTTGTCCGAGAGAAGACGAGGATTCGTCTGAATGGATCTTTACTGCGGAAGGCCGCGTAGGAATCGACGTTGGGGTTATCTACCTCGGGGGCGGCGGGATCCGAACCCGTGGCGCCGTCCGCCTGGGCGAACTCGGACCTGTTCGCGACCGGCTTCTGCTCATCGGTACCGCCGATGAACACGCCTGCCAGGACCCAGGCGAAGACGAACAATGCGAGCAAGGCCAGAATCGGCGGCAGCAACCTGTTGTCACGCACGAACGTATCGACCAGTGCTCTCCCGAGGTCGGCCGCGCGATGTCCGACCGACCGCAAGCTAGCCACCAGTAGATTCCTGGGTGGGCTCTGCCGGAGTAGTCGACTCCGATGGGGTCGGGGCAGTAGTTTCAGCCCCGGAAGGCACGCCCTTCGGCTGGAAGTAGACGTCTGCCTGTATCTCCACCAACAGGAGCGCCTCCACAGATGTGTCGGCCGTCGTGCTCTCCTCCGGTTCCTCGGGCGGCGTTACGGGACACGAGTGCTCATCATCGATGGGTTCGGGCTCGCGACAGTAACTCAGGTCGGTTACCGTCACCAGCCTGGCGAGGTTACGCGTTCTCAACAGAAAGTCTTGCATCTCATCGTAGGTCCCATTGAATTGCATTGTAACCGGTATGGTTTGGTAGTCGCCACCACCGGCCGGCGCTGCAGCATCTCCTGGTTCGACCACGAGCTGGGTCACGCCGGAGGCGCCTGCAATCTCCTCGATCTGGACGACGAAAGTAGGAATCTGCGGCTGCGTCGGGACCCTCTTGCTGAGTTCGAGGAGTTGGCGTTCGATCTCCGGGGAGTTGCGCCTGACTTCCTCGAGTTCGTTCACCTGTTGCTGCAGCTGTTCGAGCTGGGCCTGTTTGTCCTCGCGCTCCTGGGCCCGATCGTTGAGCCTTCCAAGTAGCGGACTCAGGAGGAGAAAATAGAAGCCGATGACGATTATCACTATGCCAAGCGACCCGAGGATGAGCAAGTTACGATCGTTGCGGCTCATCGGTGCCTGGTGTACGAGTGGTTGGCCGAACTGTGGAGGCGCTCTGTGTTGGCGACCTCGCGAGTGTGAAGCGAACCCCGTCTGGCCGCGAGCTCATCCTGCGATTCACCTTCCAGGCGTATCTCCGTACCGTTTTCACCGACGATCGTGACCAGCTCCGAGGCGACTTCGAAGCTCACAACCTGGCCCACTGCCGGCTGTTCGAACGTCCTCCGCGCGGCCCTGTCGAGATCCGCGTTGGCTAGATACTGGAGGTTGTCCATGCGCACGACGAAGTCTGCCACATTCTCGTAGCGGGGCAAAGCGATGCCAGTAAACGAGATCGTGCCAGGTGGATCGAGGGGCTGCTCGACCGGTGCGTCGATATCGACCGGTGCGGCCTCGGCGACAAAGGTGTCGAGGGCCGTGGTCTCAGGCACGACGAAGGCGAGGCCCTGCAAGAACTGATCCCAGGCGAAACGGCTTCGGTAGATGCCATCGGCGACCGGCTTCTTGTCTTCGAGGCGCGCCTTGAGATCCCTGTACGGGCTCAACTCGGCCAGATGCGCGTTCTGCCGTGCGATCTCGGCGTCCAGCTCTGCGACCTGGTCTTCGAGGTCGTTCAGCCTCAGAAGGAGCACCAGGTAGATGCCAACCATCAGGATCACCACGAAGGCGCCCACGATGAGCAGAATACCGAGAACCCCGCGGCGTAACCTATCTGCGGGGCGACCCCGCTCTTCGGCAGGAAGGAGGTTTATGCGCCTCATTCTTCCTCCATCGCAAGGCCGAACGCGACCGCGAGTACGGGCTCCATCGCCCTCAGCTGATCGTCGGAGATGTTGGATCGGTTGCCCGAGAGCTTCTCTACGGGGTGTCCGCGGCTCGTCGGGACGTCCAGTAGTTCCCCGAGATATCCGTCCAGATTAGGGATCAAAGCCGCCTCTCCGGAAAGAAGGACTCTGGATACCTCGCGGGCGGCTTCCTGGGAGCGGTGGTGTTCGATGGAACGCTGCACCTCATCGGCGAGGGTCTGCGCGGCGCCTTCGAGCCCACGCCTGACGTCGTATACGAGTGCAGGGTCGAAATTGTCTTCCTCGGGTTGCGCGTCAGTCTCCTCGGCCCCCTCCTGCACGGAACCCAACCTGACCCGCGGATCGAGCGCCATCCTCTCGGCTTCATCCTCAGGAAGGTCGGCGAGTTCCACCACCGCGGCCACGAAGTCGACGAAGCCGACAGGCACAAAGCGAGTAAGGACGGGACTTCCCCGATCCGCCACCACGAGATTGGTGATCTCCGCCCCGACGTCGAGGAGGAGTATGGCTCCTTCATCGCCGAAAAAGGGATCAGGTAGGGTAGAGCGTGTCAGCGAGAGCGCCTTGACATCCACGCCGGCCGGCCGCAGGCCACCGGTCCGAACCGCCGAGGTGTAACGTGAAATCATCTCCTTCTGGGCGGCGACCACCAGAACGCGGTCGAGATCCGAGCGCTCCTCCCTGGGGCCGAGCACGACGTAGTCCAAAACGGCCTCATCGAGCGGCATCGGTATGTGGTCCTGCGCTTCGAAGCTTATGGCGCCCTGCAGGTCAGCCTGCCCCATGCGCGGAAAGTCGAGAAGCCTGACCACTACCTTCTGGTTGGAGACACCGAGGGTGACGGCCTTGCCGCTGAACGAATGCGAATCCCAGAACTCCCTGATCTCGGCGGCCAGGAGGTCGTGGTCGGCGACCTCTCCATCGAGTATCGTCCCAGGAGGAAGTCTGTGATAGCCGACATGCTGCAGGTCGTACCCGCCTCCGGCGCCAGAGATCTGGACGGCCTTGATCGACCCACGGTCTATGTCGAGGCCGACGGTCCTCGACCCCCCGAAGCCTGGCAAACGCGCCACTACGCCGACTCCCGAGAAGGCCGAGACCACGCGAAGATCTGTGTTCCGTAACGCCGAAGGTAGACCGATCGGATGGACCGTCCGATCAAGCGCCCTCCCTGGCGACGTGCCTGAGCGCGGCCACCTCTGCGTCGGCTCCCACAGAGGCTTTGCGTCCGACGCTTGAGTTGGGTCCGAGGACCGCTCTTGCCCCGACTCGGGCCCCGGAACCTACGACCGCGCCAGCGGAGATCCAGCTCCCAGCCCCCACCTCCGCGTCCCTATCCACCACGGACCCGGATCCCAAAAAACAGTGACTCCCCACGGCCGTATCAGGATGCACTGCCACGCCAGCGGCGACGACGCAACCGCCCTCGATCGTGGCGACACCAGAGACGTATGCGAGCGGATGTACGGCCGTGAAGAACTGTCCTCCAAGGCCCCTCAAGGAATTGGCAACCCGCAACCTGGCGGTGTTGTCCGTGATCGCCACTACGACGTGTACCGGCTCGACCGAAAGCATGCTCTTGAGCATCTCGACGTCCCCAAGGACCGGATACCCTCTTACCCTCTCCGAGATCGCCGCGTGGGCGTCGTCGTAGAACCCGAGCACGCGATCTCCCAGCCCACCCGCCAACAAAACGTCCAACGCGACCCTTCCATAGCCGCCAGCCCCTACTATGGCGACTCTCATCTCTTCGTCGAGTGCCATACGCTGTACCTCAACTTCGGGTTCAGGCACGCCGATGGTGGTTTCGGGCTCTCTTATCTCCCGCTCCCTCCTACAGAAATTACTCCGGACACCCCAGGAAGTTTAGCACTGTTGCTGGCATATTGCTCCTATACCCACATCATGCGCTCGCCCGCTGCGACGATCGAATTGTATGGGGTGTCCGGCTATCTAAACGCACCTTCGAGAGAGTTACCGAGAAGGAAATCACGCGCGGGGAGTCGTCGGCCGCCTGGTACCTGGAGCTCCAGCACCTCGAGGCGTCCACACCCGCAATACACCTCAATCCGTCCGTTTTCGGCTTCGACATGTCCGATCTCGGCGGCCGCGCATTCTCTGTCCAGTATCGCGGAGCGCCAGATCTTGACCGGCCCGTCGAAGTCGGAATGGAACGCCCTCGCCCCTATGTGGGGAGCCAGAGCCCGGATCAGGTCGTGCACCTCGCGAACCCCCCTTCCCCACCTTAAGGTCTTATCCTCTTCCGAAACCTTAGACGCATAAGAAGCATAAAGACTGTCTTGTTCGACTAGGGTAAGTGTATTCGTCTGGAGATGATCCAAACCCTTTACTATAGCTTTAGCTCCAGTTTGGGCAAGTAGGTCTGTAAGATCGCCCGCGTTCATTTCGGGTGGTATGGCGACCGGGTGCATGAGTGCGATCGGGCCTGTATCCAGGCCTTCGTCCATACGGATGATGGTTACGCCGGTCTCGGTCTCCCCGTTCATGATGGCGCGTTCGACGGGGGCTGCGCCGCGGTATTTTGGCAGGAGTGAGGCGTGGACGTTCCAGGCACCCTCTGTGGCGGCGTGGAGGGTTTCGGGACGAAGAATCTGGCCGTAGGCGGCGACGACCAGGGCATCGTAGTGGTGCAGTTCGTCGTTGACTTCGGAGATCCTGGCCGGTTGACGAAGTGGAAGGTCGTTTGCGTGGGCGAGTTCGGCGACGGGGGTTTTCGTCCTCTTGCGTCCCCTGCCCTTTCTGGGATCCGGCTGCGAGATCACGAGCTCCACATCGTGGGAGGAGGAGATCAGGCCTCCGAGCACGGTCGCCGCGAAGTCAGGGGTGCCCGCGAAGGCTACCTTCAAGATGGGCCCTGCTGGGCGAGCAGACGTTCGCGCCACTCACGCATGGCGGCCTTGCGTGAAGGCCTATCCGTGCGGTCGAGGATCAGGACTCCATCGAGATGGTCGACCTCGTGCTGCAGGACCCTTGCGAGCAGGTCGGAGGCCCTTATTTGCAGTGGCTTGCCCGAGACATCCTGGCCGGAGACAGTTACGCCCGTGGGGCGCTCGACGTCGACGAGGATCCCGGGTATGGAGAGGCATCCTTCGGGCACGCTCACCGTCGTTTCCGACCAGTCGGTTAGAACGGGATTGACGATAACGTACTCCTCGTCTTCGATGGCGGCGACGAACACCCGCTTGAGGCGTCCGATCTGGTTGGCGGCCAGGCCAACCCCTTCGTTGTCGCGCATGGTTGCCAGCATGTCTTGCGTGAGGCGCACCAACGACTCGTCGAAGCTCTCGACCGGCGCGGCGCGGGTCTTGAGCACGGGGTCTCCGAATGTCCTGATGTCGAGTGCCACCTTTTGTTACACCTCCTCTGGATCCACATCAACTCGAACCTCGAGCCCGCGCGTGCGGGCCGAAATCCTTGCGGCCAGGGCCGCCGCCCGGGCCACTGCTGGCCTTCTCTTGGCCCTAAGCAAGACCCGCCAAGCGGTGGTTTCTTCGGTGCGCCTGAGTAGGAACGGGCCCGACATCTCGACCCCGGCTTCGAGGGCCGGCCGCAGATGGGATTCTACCGCACCTGAGAGCGCCGCCTCGGAGCCCTCGAAGGTCAGAGCGGCGGCGTGGGCGAACGGCGGGTAGCCGAGCTCGCGGAGTCTTGGGAGCTCGGCGGCCGCGAATGCCTCGTAGTCACCACTGACCCCCGCGCGCAGCGCGTAGTGCTCGGGGACGTGAGTCTGGATGAGGAGTAACTTTCTGGCTACCGCCGCCGCGCCGAAGAACAACCTGAAAGCTCTCTCCCCAACGTCGATGCCGCTTCCCGCGAGAAACGCGTCGGCTTCGGGTAGGATCACCGCGTCCCACTCGACATCGAGGATTCGAGGAGCGGTTCCGACCACGACGGGAGCATCGGTGTGGTCTCGCTCTTCGGCGGTGATGAGGCCGACCCGCGTTCCGAGGAGATCCGATAGGTCGGCGCGCGCCCGTTTCACACCGAGTCCCATCTGCCTCACACGGGTCGAGCCGCACTTCGCGCATGGGCCCGGCTCCATCCGGTATCCGCAACGATTGCAGGCCGGGGGCCGATCCCGTCCGTGTAGGACGAGCGGCAGGTCGCAGTTCGGGCAGATCTTTATCGCGCCGCAGCGGCTGCAGGCGACCGAGGTCGCGTAACCGAGCCGCTTGAGTATGACACCCGTTTTCCCCCCACCTTCTATACACCTGCGGCAGGCTCTCTGCAGGGTGGAGCTGAACGTCGCGCCTGAACCGCGCATGTCCAAGATCCGGACCGCTGGCCACGGCCCTGGGCGGCCAGCGGGAAGCTCGCGTATGCGCTCTCGCCGGCGAACTTCGGGGGCGTATATCCTGAGCGAAGGAAAGGGCGAGAGGAAGAATACCGCAACCCGTTGCAAGCGGGCGCGCTCCAGCGCCACATCCCGCACGTGCACTTGAAGACCCTCGTGACCCGGCTCGGCCCTGTGCGCGCTGTTCGGTTCGTCGACGACGCAGATCGAACCCGGGCGCGCAAGCCCTAGCAGGGCCGCTGTCCTGGTCCCGACGACGACGTCGACTTTTCCTTTGCGTCCGGCCTCATGCACAGCGGCCCTGCCACGGCCAAGGCCGCTGTGATAAGGGGCGACCGTGTGTCCCTCCTCGAGGGTCCGGCGCAGGAGATCCACCATTCGCTCTACCGACCCTACCTCCGGGGCCAGCACGAGGGCCTGCCTCCCTTCTTCCAGCGTCGCCGTTACTATGGCCACGACCGCGGCGTCCTCCTCTCGCCCTTTGGTCCTCCACAAGTAAGGGCCGCCGCTCTTTACGGCTCGCCGCGCGGTCCGCAAGAACGGGGCGAGCCGTTTAGGGACGCCAGGGTCGCCGCGGGTGGGCAGCAAGGGGGCCGGCTCCTGGCGGAGCACGAGCCTTGCTGCGCCCCTGCGCACGAGTTCGCGCAGTGAGTTTCGGCTCGCCCCGGTCTCCGAAAGCAGGGCGGAGGTCGTGCTCGCGCCCCCACGCTCTTTCAAGGTCACAAACAGGTCGCGCTGGCGTGGGGCACGGGCCAGGTCTGGTTCTGCGGCGGCACGGATCACGGTCCATTCCACCGTCGCCGGTTGCGGCGCAGACGGGGCGAGCACGACCCTCCCCTCCGCCTGGGCCGCACGAAGGCCATCGGAGCCGAGGGTGCGCTCGAGGGCCGCCCGCGTGACGCTGCTGTCAGCAACCCAGGGCCAGCCGGGAGAAGGTTCTATCACGCGGTAGCGGCCCGCTTCGATGCCCGGCGGCAGGGCGGCCCTCAGTACGGCCGGCAAAGGGATGGCTGCGTTGGCGTGGATCCAGCGGCATAGCTGTACGAGTGCGGGATGCAGCGAGAGATCAGGCACAACGGATACTACCGATTCGCTGGCGCGGTCGCTCTCGTCTTCGGTGGCGACAACTATGCCGAGGCGCTGCCTACCCGAGAGCGGCGCGACGACAGCTGTTCCTACCCGAACGCTCGCACTAAGGCGCTCAGGTATCCTGTAGCTGAGGGGAGGCAGGGCGTGCGTAGGTATGAGGAGACTAACTCTCGCGCACGACTCTTTGCTTCTCCTACGAGCACCATGCTCGCCAGCAGCGTCTCGTCTGAGCGAGTCATAATCGTCAGATTCAGCATCCTTTAGATGCGGTGTCGTGTCTCCGACGGCAGTACCTCCAGAGCTTTTGGGACCACCTCAGTGTACGAGTCTACGAGATTTTGCGTACCCTGTCTTGAGGCTTCGAGCCAATCCCTAGCCCTGCCGAGTTCCTCCGGCGGCGTACGGCTTCCCAGCGAAAGTCCACCCTACAGGAGAAGGTCTTGGAGCACCACATGGTCAAGGGCGAGGCTCCTTCGCTTATCCACTCACCCGCATCTTTATTCGGGACCACAACATGTAGAGAGCCCCGGTCCATCTGCAGGAGTCTAGTGCTTCGCTCCTGGCCCTTTAGGACCGAGGCTATGCAGGATGCTGTATCCGTACTTCTGCGAATCTACCTTCCACGTACTTCGGTGAATAAGGTCAAGGAAAAGGCCCGAAGCCTAGAGAGATAAGGCCCGGTCCTCAAAACAACGCTACAATAGGTAGGCTACTTCAAATGGTCGGCGGGCTACAGACCGTATCTAGCGGGACGCAGGTAGAAGCGAAACGGGTTGGGCAACAGCCTTGGAAGATTGGGTTCGAGTTGTTTGCACAATCTCTAGCATTCGCAGGGGTACACTCGCACGTGCACGTGTTCTGATTTAATGTCCCCACTCCGCAGTCGATAGTCGGACACACACTGGTCGTTGGAGCAGGTGCCGCTACAGCACTGCTTGTTCTTCCTACACTTCTTCCCGTTGGGCTTACACTCGTCGTCGGCAGCAGCCTCACCGATGCCGAGGGATGCCAGCGTGCTCCCTACGAGGGCCGCTCCCATCAGCTTGGAGCGCCTTACGGCGCGAGATGCTGCCGCTGGCGATCATCGACGCGGAGAAGGCCAACTATCCCGTCTCGCTGTTGTGCCGGGTTGTGGAGGTCTCCCGCTCGGGCTATTACGCCTGGAGGGAGAGGCCTCATTCGAGGAGATCGGCGGAGGATTCGGCGCTCACCACCAGGATTCGGGAGATCCATGAGCGCTCTCGGGGCACTTATGGCTACCCTCGCGTACACGCCGAGTTGAACGCATCAGGCGTCCGGTGCGGCAGAAGAAGGGTGGCGAGGCTGATGCGAGAAGCTGGCCTTAGCGGCTGCATGCGCGGGCCTCGCAGGAGATCGACTACTCGCCGCGATGGGAATGCCGCTCCGGCACCCGACCTGGTGGACCGCCACTTTCTCGCCGCCACCCCGGATCGCCTGTGGCTGGCCGACATAACGTAGCTGCCCACCCGAGAAGGGTTCCTCTACCTCGCCTTCATTCTCGACGCTTGCAGGCGCAAAGTAGTCGGCTGGTCGATGGCTAGCCATCTCAGAGCGGAGCTTGTCGTAGACGCCCTGAGAATGGCCCTGTGGAGGAGAGGATCGCCTTAGGGAGTGATCCACCATTCCGACCGAGGATCGCAATACACGGCGCTCTCCTTCGGCCAGAGGCTGCAGGAGGCGGGCATGTTCCCTTCGATGGGAAGGATTGGCTCGGCTTTGGACAACGCCATGGCCGAGTCGTTCGTCTCGACGCTGAAGGCCGAAAAGGGCGCCTCCGTGTTCACCGACACGGAAGCGGCGAGGATCGCAGCCTTCGACTACATCGAGGGCTTCTATAACCCACTCAGGAGGCACTCCTCGATTGGCTACATGAGTCCGGCCGACTATGAGCGAGTCATCATGAAGGAGGTGGAAGCGGCCTAAAGTGAAAAAGTGTCCATCAAACCGTTGTAATTCCAGGCTGAAGAGTGCAGCAAGCAGCAGGCGGGCTATTAGAAGAGCAGCGTCCATAAGGGTCTCCTTCCTCCCGCTTCTCTAAAGGCAGGCCCTAACCCTATCCAGCCTGATCATAATGCCACGAACCCCAAGCTCAATGCGAACTCCCGAGAATTTCCCTTCCAGGCACTTCGGTGAATAAGCTTCCAGCTGATGTGCCGGGGAACGCCGGGTGGCATCATGCATGATGTTCCTCGACCATGAAACGTCGGTTGGCAGCGAGGAGGAGGAGGCTTCTGTGTCCACAGCGGAGGAGAACAAGGTATTGGTGCGCCGCTTTCTAGAGGCGCAGGCCAATGCTGACCCGGACGCCCTAGAGGAGCTGCTCGCCCCCGACTTCGTCGATCATAGCCTCCAACCTGATCAAGAGCCTGGCCGAGAGGGCTTCATACGGTCGGTCGCAGAGGAACCTGCCATCTTCTCCAATCTGCGCGCCACAATCGACGACATAGTGGCTGAAGGTGACAAAGTGGTAACTCGCTTCACCTGGAGGCGCGTCCACGATCGAGGGGAATTTCTGGGATTAGCGCCTAGCGGAATGGAGATCAAGACGACTGCTATCGTCATCAACCGCGTATCTGGGGGCAAGATCGTCGAGGAGTGGAGCGAAAGCACGGGTGTTCTGGAGGCAACACGCCAACGTCTGGAGCAAGAGAGGCTCGAGCGAGAGCGCATAGAGCAGGAGCTACAGCTAGCCCGTAGCATTCAGCAAGCCTCACTCCCCAAAGAGGTGCCCTCCCTCCAGGGCTGGCAGATCAACCCCTACTACCATCCCGCTAGAGAGGTGGGAGGAGACTTCTATGACTTCCACCTCCTCCCTGAGGAGAGACTGGGAGTGGTAGTGGGGGACGCCACGGGTAAGGGGGTGCCTGCAGCGCTTGTGATGGCCAGCGCCCGCAGCATGCTACGTGCCCTCGCTCAAGCCTCCAACTCGCCGGGAGAGGTATTGAGAAGGGTCAACGACGCTTTAGTGACGGATATCCCCCCCAACATGTTCGTCACCTGCTTCTATGCCATCCTGGAGCCCGAGAGCGGCACCTTGAGCTACGCTAACGCAGGCCACGACCTGCCCTACATGTGGCGTGGAGGCGATGCCCACGAACTGAGGGCCACAGGGATGCCTTTGGGGCTGATGCCTGGGATGAGTTACGAGCAGAAGGAGATAGGGCTCGATTGTGGCCAGGGCGTCTTCTTCTACAGTGATGGTCTGGTAGAGGCCCACGATCCTAAGGGTGAGATGTTCGGTTTCCCGAAGCTTAAGGCACTGGTCGCCGAGCAAGGTGAGGAGGGCTCGCTGGGGGATTTGTGCCTGGAGGAACTCTACTCCTTCGTAGGGGAGAGCTGGGAGCAGGAGGACGACATCACCCTCCTTACGCTGAAGCGCTTCGCATCCTCAAGCTGAACTCCTTAGAACTGCGTAAAGCGGAAGTCCAGCTTCGGTAATTGATCCGTGATCCGGTAGTTCGCTTCTAGTGGCGGGTGCTGGTACCCGTCGCAGTGGATTCCCGCTTTCGCGGGAATGACAGGAGAGCAGGCGGGAACAACGTACGCTCATGGTTGGAGCAAGGGTAGCAGTTGCGCTCGGCGAGGAAATCGTACACTGCGGAAGTGATCATGCGGATTCCGTATTATACGGTTTCGGACTTGCGCCAGGAGGCTTACTCGTGCCGCATACGGCCCTGGTGCGGCGTCCGAGGCCAACTGGCCCGACCTCCTTACCAACTAGAAGCCGGCGGCGCGGCGGAGGTCGTCCGCCCTTGAGGTCTCCTCCCAGCTGAACCCTGGCTCGCTGCGTCCGAAGTGGCCGTAGGCGGCGGTCCGCGCATAGATGGGGTTCCGCAGCTTCAGGTCGCGGATGATGGCACCGGGCCTGAGGTCGAAGTGCTCCTGCACCAGCGCGCCGAGGGTCGCAGGATCAGACCTTGCGGTGCCGAACGTTTCGACCATCACACTCACGGGATGGGCGACGCCGATCGCATAGGCCACCTGGACCAGGCACCGGCCTGCGAGGCCTGCCGCGACGAGGTTCTTCGCTACCCACCTTGCGGCGTAGGAGGCCGAGCGGTCGACCTTGGTCGGGTCCTTGCCCGAGAAAGCGCCCCCGCCGTGCGGCGCCGAACCCCCGTAGGTATCTACGATGATCTTGCGCCCTGTGAGGCCCGTATCGCCCTGCGGTCCTCCTGTGACGAACCTTCCCGTGGGGTTGACCATGGTCTCCGCCTCGCCAGGGTCGAAGTACTCCTCGGTCATCACGGGGCGGATGACCGTCTCGAGGAGGTCGTCCCTTATGCGGGCCTCCACCCCGTCGCGGTGCTGGGCGGAGATCAGAATCTTCTCGATCCCGACCGGCCTATCGCCCTCGTAGCGGACCGTAACCTGGCTCTTGCCATCCGGCCTAAGGTAGTCGAGAAGTCCGCTCTTGCGGACTTCTGAGAGACGGCGGGTCAGGGCGTGGGCCAGTGTGATCGGGAGCGGCATCAACTCATCGGTCTCCTCGCAAGCGTAGCCGAACATCATCCCCTGGTCGCCCGCTCCTATCTCGTCGATGGCCTCGCTGTCTCTTACCTCGAGCGCCCTGTCGACCCCCTGGGCGATATCTGCGGACTGGGGGTCGATGGAGACGATCACACCACAGGTCTCGGCGTCGAAGCCGAACTTGGCCCTCGTGTAGCCGATGTTCGAGACCTTCTCACGCACGAGGGTCGGGATGTCAACGTAGGTCGAGGTCGTTATCTCACCGGCCACGACGACGAGGCCCGTCGTCACGAGCGTCTCGCAGGCCACCCTGCTCATGGGGTCGTCAGCTAGCGCGGCGTCGAGAATGGTGTCGGAGATCTGGTCCGCTATCTTGTCGGGGTGGCCCTCGGTGACCGACTCTGAGGTAAAGAGATGGGAGGCTCTCAGTTTCTGGTCGTCGGCCGCGTTCCAGGTGGTCGGGCCTGCCGCTCTCTCCACCATCTCTATCTCTCCTCGTCCATCTCCACCATCATGCTGTCCAGGATGACGCGCGCGACCTCTTCTTTGGAGGCCCTGGGGACGAAACGCTCCTTCTCGCGGCCGACGACGTAGACCTCGTTATCGGCGGCTCCGAACCCCAAGCCTTCTCTGGAGATATCGTTACCGACCACGAGGTCCGTCCCCTTGCTCGCGAGCTTCTCGCGGGCGTCGGCCACGGGGTCCCCGTGCGTCGCCGCGAATCCTACCACAAAGAGGTCGGGATACCGCTCCCTGACGGCCCCGAGTATGTCGGCCGTCGGGGTGAGCTCCAGGCTCGTCGTCCCAGTGCTCCGCCGGATCTTCTCACTTACCTTCGTGGCCGGGGTGAAGTCGGAGACCGCCGCGGCCATGACGAGCGCGTCGGCGCCGGCGGCCCGTTCCAGCACTGCGTCCCGCAGTTCCTCCACGGTCTCGACCGGATGGTGCTCGGTCCCTGGCTCGGCCCTATCCACGTTGGCGGCTACCACGGTCACCACCGCCCCCAGCCGCAAGGCTTCGTGGGCCACTGCGAGTCCCATCCTCCCCGAGGAGCGGTTCCCAATGAAACGAACGCTGTCTATGGATTCCCTCGTGCCGCCGGCGGTCACGAGCAGCCGCAGCCCGCTCATCGGGCCGCCGAGACTGCCGAGCACCCTTGCGACTATCTCTCCGGCTGCGGCCATGCCGCCATCCTGCCCTTCGATGATAAGGCGGCCATCTTCCCGAAGGAGTGCGAGGTTCTCGCGCACGGCGGGGTGGCTTGCCGTGCCGGCGTCGAGATCAGGGGCAACGAAAGTGCTCGCGGAGCGGCCACTATCGAGGCCACGGGCGAGCCTGGCCAGGGTATCCGCTGGTGCTGGGGCCAAGAGTACGGCCTCAGGCGTTTCCGAGGGTTCGTCTACCAGGGCTACATCACGGAATGCTGCAGGGCCGACGAACCGACGGGTCCTCTGGCCGAGGATGACCTCCACCCTGTTGCCTGACGCGGCTATCTCTGCGGCCACGGCGGGTATCGCCAGGGCCCCTTGAGAAGCTCCAACGGAGATCAGGATCAAGGCGTTAAGGCTTGCGCCCTCGCCTCAGGCCGCGCCCTCATCGCCTGGAGCGCCAGAGTCGATGTCCGTCTCCTGTGGGACGCCGGCGCCGGCGGGCGGGCTGATGAAGTCGTCGGCGCCCGCGGCCCCGACCTGTTCTTCAACAAGCTCTGCCGGCTGCCTGAAGGAGACGTCGAGCTTGTCCTGCCGCAACTCCTCGATGGCGATGGTCAGCGGGTGTTGTGAACGGGTGTGGACCTGCGGGCCAGGGATGCCGAGGGCATCGTTGAGGCCGAGGGTCGAGGTGTACTCGTTGATCTGGCGCGCCCTCTTGGCACTAGCCACAGCGAGCCCGTAGCGGGAATCAACCTTGCCCAGAAGCTCGTCTATCTTAAGGTCGTGCAGCATCTCTGCCTCCTCTTACTATCGACTCCATTTTCTCGATCATGTCCTTGCGGGCCTGCTCGCGGTACTCATTTATGACCTCGTAGTCGAACTCGTCCCTGGCCGCGACCTCCCCTACGGCGGTAGCGAGCCTGCTCTCCAGGGCCTCTTCCGTCTCGGTAGCCCTTCCGGCGAGCCTGCGGCGGGTCTCCTCCAGCGAAGGGGCGCGCACGAAGACCATCGCGGCATCAGGACGCTTTATCTGGACCTGCCTCGCACCCTGGAGCTCCAACTCGAGGATCACGGACATCCCCTCGTTTAGAAACTCCTCTACCTTCTGCTCTGGCGTCCCGTAGAGGTTACCAGAGTATTCGGCCCACTCCAGAAAGCGGCCCTCTTCGATCCAGAGTTCGAACTCTTCGCGAGAGAGGAAGATGTAATCCCTACCATCTACTTCGCCCGGCCGCGGCCCCCGCGTCGTCGCCGATACAGAGTAAGCGAGCTCGGGTACGGCCTCCAATGAGGCCTTGATGAGCGTCGACTTTCCCGCTCCGGAGGGACCGGAGACGACGATCAGCCTTCCTCGCACCCTAGAGCCCTGATCAAACGGTCCCTCTGCCCGTGGGTGAGTCCTACGAGGGTCTTGGAGCGGCTTATGCCAGCATCCCTCATGACCCGTGTGACTTTGATGCGCCCCATGCCCTTTACGGCGAGAAGCATCTCTTCGACCTTGGCGCCTCTCAGCTCCACGGAAGGATCCATGAGCAGATCGTAGATCGCCAACCGTCCGCTCTTGAGGTCCCGCTTGGTGGCGGCCCTCGCGAAGCGTACCCGATTGGCCTCCTCGAGCGCGTTCCTGCGTTCGTCGACCGTCCGTTCTGGTGCCCGCCTCAACATCGACGGCTTAGTATATCATCGCCATGGGTAGCTCGGGCGAAGCGCTACGCTTCCCCAAACGGCTCCGGCAACGGCGACTTGCCGCGCAGCAACTTTCTCATCGGCACGATAGAGCACACCTGCGGCCATCCCACGATCTTGCATGGATAGCCGCCTGGGTGCCCTCCGGGGCGAAAAATGCGCCGGGACCTCCACGGGTCGAACATAAGATGTTGTGGTACCGAATAAGGTTGCGAAAGCCTGCATATGTTACGGGGAGCCCCCGCGCCACACTAAACCCATCGAGGAGGATAGTTTGGCCGAGCCAAAACCCCAATCTACGCTGGGTCTGTAGCTTTCGTAATGTTTGCTACCATTGGGTTCCGCGAAAGCGGTGAATGGCGTGTGGGAAGGCCTCTCATGCGTCAGAGTGATACTGAGTCCGGGTGAATAGCAAGGCTAGTCCGCACGAGCCTACGTCTTCTACTCCTCGTGGATTCCCGCTTTCGCGGGAATGACGCTCGAGGAGGACCGGGCTCTCACCCATTGCCGCAAAGCGATACCCTCCAGATGGACTTGGTATGAGATCCCGTTCGGCGCCTCTGTTGGTGCAAGCTATTGTGAGCCGGTTACGAGAGCGGGACCGTCACTGCGGTACTTGTGCTCCGCACGGCTCCCGTCAGCTGTGCGGCTCCGAGACCATTTTCTTTCAGGTAGGCCGCGAACTCGTCGAGGATCTCGTGTGGGTCACGAACAAAACTCGTCGTGCCGATCTGAACGGCCGTCGCGCCCGCCAGCATGAACTCGGCCACGTCCGTCCCGCTAACCACCCCGCCACTCCCCACCACCGGCACGTCCACGACGCGCGACACGTCGTAGACGGCGCGCAACGCCACGGGTTTTATGGCAGGCCCCGAGAGCCCACCCCGCACCAGTACCTTTTGTGACCTGGCGTCTATCGTAAGCGCCGGTATGGTGTTGATGGCGGTCAGGCCGTCGGCGCCGGCGGCCTCGGCGGCCCGGGCGTTTTCGACGACGCCCTCGTTGGTCAGTTTGGCCAGGATGGGTTTGCCAGGAACTGCGGCCCGGCAGGCAGAAACCACCTCCTCGACGGAGGCTGGCCCCGCGCAGAACATCAGGCCCCCGCACTCCACGTTGGGGCACGAGAGGTTTAACTCGACGGCGGAGATACGCTCGTCGCCTGCTAGACGCTCGCATAGGAAGGCGAACTCGGCGACCGTGTCTCCGGCCACGGAGACGAAGAGCGGGATCCCCACGTCGAACGCTTCCAGGTTCTGCATGAAGCGTCCGACTCCAGGGTTCTGCAGGCCGATAGAGTTGACCATCCCAGCGGGCGTCTCGGCCACGCGGGGCGGCGGGTTGCCGGCTCTCGCCACCGGCGTTGTCGTCTTCGGCAGCATGGCCCCGTAGATGCCATCTACCTCGTCAAGAGCCTCTTTGGACAGCGTTCCCGAGGCCGGCATTAGAGGCGTCCGGAGTGGTATGCCGCAGAGCTCCACCGCGAGGTCAACGCCGGTCTTCTGTTCGCGCGCTACCACGCCAGTGCCTCGGCACGGAATACGGGACCTTCTATGCACGACCTGACGAAGTCGCCTCCGCGCACGGGGACTACGCATCCGTTGCACGAGCCGTTGCCGCAGCCCATCCTCTCCTCCACGGAGAGTTGGCAGATGCCCTCGTTGCCGGTAGCGAGCTTGACCGCGGCAAGCATGGGGTTGGGGCCGCAGGCGTAGACGGCGCCGTAGTCCCGAAGGTCGGGGATGCAGTCAAGGACCGTACCGTGGGTGCCAACGCTCCCGTCCATGGTTGCAACGTGCGCCCCTGGGAACTCGCGCGAGACGACCGAGGAGCTTTCGTCCGCGAACCCGAGGAACACGTCGTAGGGAACGTTCATCGCGTCGAGGTGGCGGCCCAGTGTCTTGAGCGGCGCCACGCCTATGCCGCCGCCGAGGAGCACCGCGCGGCCCGCACCGGGGTCGATCCGGAATCCTATTCCGAGAGGGGCTGTTACCCCTATGGTCGATGCGAGGTCCAGGAGCGCCGTGCCACGTCCCCTTACCTCGAAGAGCAGGCTCGCCACTTCACCGTCGTAATCGTAGAACGAGAAGGGACGGGCCAGGAAAGGGTCGAGGGTGGTAGGGTAGCCCGCGGCCCTGGCCATGACAAACTGGCCCGGCTCGACGGGTCCGCGGTCCCAGCGGTAGCGAAGCAGGGTGTAGCTGCCAAGCTCCCTGCGTTCTTCGACTTCTACCCCGTAGAACTTCATGCTCGCGCCGCGTAGAGGCCCTGCAAGGAGTTTACCCGGCGGGTACCACCGCGCAGCCTTGCCTCGATGCCCTGGATGGCGGCGGCGGCCCCGGCGAGGGTGGTGATGCAGGGGACGCCGTGCATGAGGGCGCGGCGCCGGATCAGGTACCCGTCAGTGCGGGGCCCGCGCCCCCAGGGGGTGTTTACGATTAGATCCACCCCACCCGCCTCTATAAGACCTAGCACGTCCTCCCCGAGCTCTCCTATCTTGGGCACGATCATGACCGGTAACCCGTTGTTCTTGAGCACCTCGGCCGTCCCCTCGCTCGCGGAGATCTCGAACCCAAGGTCGGCGAATGCCCTTGCTATGAGCACCACAGCCCGCTTCTCCCTGTTGGCGACGGAGATGTAGACCCTCCCCGAGACGGGAAGCTCCTGCCCCGCCGCTGTTAGCGCCTTCGCGAAGGCCCCGCCGAAGGTGCGGTCTATCCCCATCGCCTCACCGGTAGAGCGCATCTCGGGCCCGAGCAGCGGGTCCACGTCCGCGAACCTGTCGAACGGGAAGACGGGCGCCTTGACGGAGAAATGCCCGTTGGTGGAAGCACGTAGAGCCAAATCCCTGAGCTTCTCTCCAAGTAGAACCCGGGTCGCTATCTTGGCCAGCGGCACGCCGGTTGCTTTGGAGATGAACGGAACGGTGCGCGAGGCACGGGGGTTGCACTCGATCACCAGCACATCGTCACCCCTCACGACGAACTGCACGTTCATAAGCCCGACGACGCCGACGGAGAGGGCCAGCCGCCTGGTGTAGTCTTCGATCCTCTGCAATAACCCCCGGTGGATCGTGATCGGGGGCGTCACGCAAGATGAGTCGCCTGAATGTACACCGGCCTCCTCGACGTGCTCCATGATGCCGCCTACGTAGACCTCTTCCCCGTCGGAGACGGCATCAACGTCGACCTCGGTGTAATCCTCCATAAACTTGTCGATCAGGGTCGGGTGCCCAGGACCAGCGCCGGCGCTGGTCCTGATGTAGAGGTCGAGGTCATCGTCGTTGTAGACGATCTCCATCCTGCGCCCGCCGAGCACGTACGAAGGCCGCACCACGACCGGGTACCCAAGCTCGCGCGCCACCTCCCTCGCCTCCTCGGCCGTCGATGCCGTCCCGAACCTCGGGTGTGGGATGCCGAGCTCAGCGAGGAGCCGTCCGAACCTGGAGCGGTCTTCGGCAAGGTCTATGGCGTCCGGGGAGGTGCCGAGAATCCGCGCCCCCGCCTCCTCCAGCTCGTGGGCGAGCTTCAGAGGACTCTGACCGCCAAACTGCAGGATGACACCTTCCGGCTCCTCGCGCCTTATGACCTCGAGCACGTGCTCCGCCGTGAGCGGCTCGAAGTAGAGGCGTGTCGAGGTGTCGTAGTCGGTCGAGACGGTCTCAGGGTTGGAGTTGATCATGACCGCGTCGTAGCCGCTCTCCTCGAGGGCGTAACTGGCGTGGACGCAGGCGTAGTCGAACTCTATGCCCTGTCCGATGCGGTTGGGGCCGCTGCCGAGGACGACGACGGAGGCGTTCTCCTCGCGCCTGACCTCGTCCTCCTCCTCGTAAGTCGAGTAGTAGTAGGGGGTGCGCGCAGGGAATTCGCCGGCGCAGGTATCGACGGACTTGTAGGTCGGCGAGACACCGAGGGCCCGCCTCACGCCCCGCACCACCTCCACCGAAGTCCCAGACGCCGCTGCGATGGTCTCATCGGTCAGCCCGATCCTCTTCAGCTCGCGCAGGTCCTCGACGCCGAACGGCTCGGAGACGGAGCCTTCCGCAGCCACGATCCTGGCTATGGAAGCGATAAAGAACGGGTCTATGGAGGTACGCTCGAAGATCTCGGGTATGTCCATCCCGGCGCGCAGGGCGTCGAAGATGGCGAAGACGCGGTACGGGCTCGGCTCGTCGAGGCCGGCATGGACGTCCTGGGCGTCTACCTCCAGCGAAGCCAAAGCTTTCATCAGGCTCTCCGTGAACGTCCTCCCTATCGCCATGACCTCGCCCACCGAGTGCATCCTGGTCGTGAGTGTGGGCGTGGCGCCTGGGAACTTCTCGAAAGCGAAGCGGGGTACCTTGGTCACCACGTAGTCGAGCGCAGGCTCGAAAGAGGCTGGGGTCGCGCGGGTTATGTCGTTCGGGATCTCATCGAGCGAGTATCCGACAGCCAGCTTGGCCGCTATCTTTGCGATCGGAAACCCCGTAGCCTTGCTCGCCAACGCGCTCGAGCGGCTCACCCGCGGGTTCATCTCGATCACGTAGTACTCGTCGCTCTCAGGGTCGACCGCAAACTGGATGTTCGATCCCCCAGTGGAAACTCCAATCTCACGTATTATGCGTAAAGATGCGGAACGGAGGGTCTGATACTGGCGGTCTGAGAGGGTTTGGGAGGGGGCTACTGTGATGGAGTCGCCTGTATGGACGCCCATGGGGTCTACGTTCTCTATGGAGCAGATCACGACGACGTTATCTGCGAGGTCTCTCATGACCTCGAGTTCGAACTCCTTCCACCCTGCGACGCTCTTTTCGACGAGGGCGCTGCCTACGGGGCTCGCGTCGAGGCCTTCTATGACGGCGAGGCGGAGTTCGCGGTGGTCTGTGGCCGTGGCCCCACCCTTGCCGCCGAGGGTGAAGCTAGGGCGGATGATGAGGGGAAAGCCGATCTCCGCCGCGAGCTCTTCGGCCTCGGCGAGGCTGCGGACCGTGCGGCTCGGGGGAACTTTCAGGCCGATACGGCGCATGGCCTCCGAGAAGAGCTGGCGGTCCTCGGCCTTGTGGATCGAAGGGATGGAGGCGCCGAGCAGCTCCACGTCGAGCTCGTCGAGAACGCCTGTCTCGTTGAGTTCGACGGCCAGGTTGAGGGCCGTCTGGCCTCCCAGGGTAGGGAGCAGGGCGTCGGGGCGCTCGCGGCGCAGTATCTCGGTGCAAGTTTCGGCCGTCAGAGGCTCGATGTAGGTTGCGTCTGCGACCTCGGGGTCCGTCATTATGGTCGCCGGGTTGGAGTTTACGAGGATCACACGATAGCCCTCATCGCGCAGGGCGCGGCAGGCCTGGGTGCCAGAGTAGTCGAACTCTGCGGCCTGCCCGATCACGATCGGACCAGAGCCGATGATCAGGACACTCGAGATGTCGTCGCGCCGCGGCACGCTAGGCCCGCGCCTTCTCTGAGATGCTGCGCACGAACTCCTCAAAGAGGTATCCGGAGTCCCTCGGGCCAGGGCTCGACTCTGGGTGGTACTGCACGCTCCAGGCCCTGTGCCCATAGCTCGCGATGCCTTCGACGGTACCGTCATAGAGGTTGCGGTGGGTCAGCTCGACACCGGCAGGGAGTGAATCGTCGCTTACGGCGAAGCCGTGGTTCTGGCTCGTGATCTCGATGCGCCCAGTCTCGAGGTTCCTGACGGGATGGTTCGCACCGTGGTGGCCGAAGGGCATCTTGTAGGTTTCGCAACCGAGGGCGAGCCCGAGTAGCTGGTGTCCGAGGCAGATCCCGAAGGTCGGCACCTCGCCCAGCAGCGGATGCAGGATGTCGACAGCCTCGCCGAGCGCAGCCGGATCGCCGGGGCCGTTGGAGAGGAAGAGGCCGTCGGGCTCGGCGGCGAGGATCTCTTCAGCGCCGGTGGAGCCAGGCATCGCGAGGACGGAAGCGCCGCGGCTACGGAGCTCTTGGTAGATAGAACTCTTCACCCCGTAGTCGATGGCGGCGACGAGGCAGCGTTCCTCTCCGAAGGCGGGAAGCAGCGTGGGCTCCGTGAGCTCCGAGCTAGTCGAGGCGAGGTCGAGCCCGACCATCGATGGGTGGCCTTTCGCCCTCTCGCGCAAGACGTTACGGTCTGACTCTGAGGTCGAGATCACACCGCGCATCGCGCCCCTGTCCCTGAGGTGCCGCGTAAGGGCGCGGGTGTCCATACCCTCGATGCCGAGGACGCCGTCTTCGTCGAGCATGTCTGCCAGGGAACGTTCGCTCGCCCAGTTGCTCGGGTGGGGCGTGTACTCGCGGACGAGGACGGCCGCCGCCTGGACCCTCTGTGACTCGTCGTCGCCGGGGATCACACCGTAGTTCCCAATGAGTGGGTAGGTGAAGAGCAGGATCTGACCCCTATAAGAAGGGTCTGTGATGGTCTCCTGGTAGCCGACCATGCTCGTGGTGAAGACGACCTCGCCGGCGACCTCGCCGTCGCCGGCGAAGCTCCAGCCTTCGAAGGCTGCCCCGTCCTCGAGTACCAGCGTCGCCCGGCTTCGTCCCTGGCTATGGCCTCCGTCAGGCATGTGCTCCAAACTTCGCTCCAGTCCTGTCGTGTACGGGTTCTCCGCCAACTATAGTACCCACGACCCTGCCCTTCAGCGTACGCCCGAGGTAGGGCGAGTTAGAGGAACGGCTTACGAGCGTGCCCCGCCCTACCGTCCACTCCTCCGAGAGATCGACGAGCGTGAGATCCGCCGGCGCGCCGACGGCCAGGCTGCCTCCGGTACCGACCCACCGGCCAGGGGCGCAGCCCATCGCCTCTACCAGACGAGCCAGCGAGAGCCTACCATCGAGGACGAGGTCGGTGTGTAGCGCGGCGAAGGCCGTCTCGTGGCCGAGGAAGCCTGGCGCAGCCTCTTCAAGAGGCAACTCCTTCTCTTCCGCAGCGTGGGGGGCGTGGTCCGTCGCGACGAAATCGAGGACGCCTTCTCGCAGGGCCGTCTCGACGCCGCCGCGGTCGCCGTGGGGACGGAGCGGCGGGTTGACGCGGTACAGTCCGTCGAGCGTCGAGACGAGATCTTCCGTCAGGGTGAGGTGGTGGGGTGTCGTGTCGGCGGTGACGTCGGCCCTGTGCTTGAAGAAGCTGACGAGGGCGGCCGAGAGGGCCGTGGAGACGTGGGTTATATGTACCTTCGCCCCCGTCTCGGCGGCGAGGATAAGGGCCGTCGCAGTGGCGGCATCCTCCGCGCTGGCCGGGGAGCCCGGGAGCCCTGCGAGTGAGGCGGCCACCCCGTCATGCACGACGCCGGTTGCCAGCGTGTGGTCCTCACAGTGAAGGATCACTGGCAGCCCCGCCGAGCGGGCGTAGAGCATGGCGTTCCTGAGGACGCCCGCCGAGGCCGTCCCGAGCCCGTCGTCGGAGACGCAGAACGCTCCCGCTTGCTTTAGTAGCCGCATCTCCGTGAGCCTCTCGCCAGCGAGCCCGACGTGGAGGGCCGCCGCGACGTACGCCCTCACCCTCGCCTCCTGCTCCACGCGGCGGACGAGACCGCTGACCACGACGGGGCGGTCCACGATGGGATCGGTGTTGGGCATCATGACGACGCTTGTAAAGCCGCCGGCGGCGGCGGCGGCCGAGCCGCTCTGTATGTTTTCCTCGTCTTCGCGCCCCGGCGTGCGCCAGTGGGCGTGGACGTCCACGAAACCGGGGAACAGGTGCAGGCCATCTGCGTCAAGCTCGCGTGGCCCGCGCAATCCCCCACCGATCTCAGCGATACGGCCTGATGAGATGCGCACGTCCATGGTCCCGTCGAGTCCGGTGGCAGGGTCGAGCACGTGAGCTTGACGTATGACCAGTTCCTTAGAGACGTCGTCTCCCGGCATCAGGCCGCGACCCGCTGGGCTGCGCCTGTCGAGATGGCGAGCACGGCCGAACGGACACAGACCCCGGCGGCGACCTGGTCGGGGATCAGGGACGAGGCGTCGAGGACGACGTCGCCGGAGATCTCGACTCCCCTGTTGACGGGGCCAGGGTGCATGACCAGCGCGCCTCGCTCCAGATGGCGCCGCGACACACCGTAGAAGCTCGCATACTCGCGGACAGAAGGTATGCGCGCGCCAATCATCCTCTCCTTCTGCAGCCGCAGCATGTAAAGAACGTCCGCGCCCCATCCGACCGCCTCGTCCACGGAGGAGAGCACGGGCAGGCCGAAGGCATCCGCGTCCGGCGGCAAGAGCGTCAGGGGGGCCACGAGGGCAACCTCCATGCCAGCCTGCACGAAGGTCGGTATGACGCTGCGAGCCACCCTGCTGTGCAGCACATCGCCGACAATGGCGACGCGGCGTCCCTGGAGCCCTTCGAAGCCGCCCAGCGCGTTGGACAGGGCGTAGAGGTCGAGGAGGGCCTGGGTCGGGTGCTGGCCGCAGCCGTCGCCGGCGTTGATCACCGGCGCTGAGGTGTGGCGGGAGGCGAGGGCCGCTGCTCCCGCGGCCTGGTGCCGCAGCACGATCACGTCGGCACCGAGGCGGTCGAGGGTGACGACGGTGTCGATGAGGGACTCGCCCTTGGCGATGGCAGAACCCTTCTCGGAGAGTGAGATCACATGCGCCCCGGAACGCTTCGCGGCGAGCTCGAAGGAGACCGCCGTCCTCGTCGACGCCTCGAAGAAGGCCAGGCAAACACTCTTGTTCTCGAGCGCATCCCCCATGCGGCCCTCCGCGAACGCGCGTGCCAGGTCGAGGATCTCCCTGATTTCCTCGCGGCTAGCGTCTTCGAGGGTAAGAAAACTCCTAGTCTCCAACGACGATCACCCCGTCCTCCCCATCGGTCTCCTCCAGGTTGACAAGCACCCTTTCGCCGTGCGCGGTAGGCACGTTCTTGCCGACGTGATCGGCCCGAATCGGCAACTCCCTGTGGCCGCGGTCGACCAGGATCGCCAACCGAATGGCGGCTGGCCTCCCGAGCTCGAGAAGCGCGTCCATCGCGGCTCGGGCCGTCCTCCCCGTGTAGAGAACATCGTCGACGAGGACGACCGTTTTGCCGGTAACGTCGAACGGCACGCTGCTGCCCCGCACCTCAGGGTCATCGTGTTGCAGGTCGTCTCGATGGAGCGTTATGTCCAGGGAGCCGACGGGGAGATCCAAACCTTCGAACTGGCGGACGTTCGCCGCGATCCTCTGCGCCAGGGGGACCCCGCGGGTGAGCACCCCGACGAGCGCGAGTCTGTCGAGGCACGAGGCGTTGCGCTCGAGGATCTCGTGCGAGATGCGGCGTAGTGAACGGATAAGGCCGTCGGGGGTGAGCACTCTAGAGTGCGCGCGCTCGTGGACGCTCGTTCGGCTCAAACCTGCCTCCTTCGCGTCTCACGGGACGCCGTTAAAGGATCGGTATGCCCAAGCTACCAGAGGGCGAAGGAACCGTCAAGCCCGACGGCCGATCTCCGCAAATCCTCGGGGATTTCAGAGTGGAACACTAGCGCCTCACCGCTCACAGGGTGCGCGAAGGAGAGTCGTTCGGCGTGCAGCCAGAGACGAAGGCCGGGGACCGGGCTGCCGTACAGCGGGTCCGCGTATACAGGATGGCCGATGGCCGAGAGGTGGACCCTGATCTGGTGCGTCCTCCCTGTCTCGAGCCGCACGCGGAGCATCGTATGCTCTGCTG
Source organism: uncultured Rubrobacteraceae bacterium (assembly GCA_963808845.1). Classification (GTDB taxonomy): domain Bacteria; phylum Actinomycetota; class Rubrobacteria; order Rubrobacterales; family Rubrobacteraceae; genus Rubrobacter_D. The sequence goes on along the minus strand of CAWEHD010000021.1, from coordinate 52,576 downwards.
CATCAGCGAGCGCCTCGAAGTGCGTGACGGCCGGCTTCCCTACGCCCGCGGCCATTAGGGTAGGATTGTCGGGGTCACGGCCGACGGGGGAGTCGATCGTCCCGGTCCGGGGCAGCCCTCTTGACTCCACGATCGTCCTGTATACGCGGCCAACCCGCCTGGCCGACATCATCCTGACGAGCGTGGAGTACGCAGGCTCGCCTTTCGCCAGCACCATCAGGCCAGATGTGTCGCGGTCGAGACGATGAACGACGCCGGGCCTCGATGGATCGTCCCCTCCGCTTATGCCCCTGTCCAGGAGTGCGTTCACGAGCGTACCCGACGGGTTGCCAGCGCCGGGATGCACGACGAGCCCCGCAGGCTTGTCGACGACCAGGATGTGCTCGTCCTCGAAGACTAAGGGGACGGCTATCTCCTCAGGCGAGAGTCCCTCCTCCGGAACCCGAGCCTCGACGCTTTGCCCTTCTCTGACCTTGTAGGAACGAGATGCTACTTCACCGTCGACGAGCAGTAGGTTCTGCTCGATAAGCCGCTGAACGAGGCTTCTGCTCGTCCCTAGCCGCCGGGCGGCCAGCCTGTCGAGACGCTCTCCTGTCTCGGCAGGGTCTACCGTGAAGCTCCTGAAAGGCACCCTGCTACGGCAGGTCGGGGGCTTTACTCACGCCGGCGCAGAAAGCGGCTGGCCCTGAAAATGCGGCTGTCGGAGTGCTCGCCCTGTTCTCTGTCGAAGAACTCTCGCGAGCTGCTCTCCTCGGCCAGCGAAGGCTCCTCCTGCTCCACTTCGTCCGCCGCCTCGGGCTCGGACACGGGAGGTTCCTCGAAAGCCTCGGCCCTCTCGTCCTGTGCCATGGACGGCTCCACCTCAGGCTCCTGGACCTCGAGGATCTTCGGCCTGAGGCTCTTCGGGCTCGGCGGCGATGGGTCCACTATCTTCCGCCCGAATCACCTCGGTCGGCTGCTCATCCGCCACCGGCCCACTTTCCTGGAGGTCGGGCTCCTCTTCCGTGGGTTCGACGACCTCGAGCCCCGAGAGTGTGTCGTCCATATCCTGGGGCACCGGCTCCCTGTCACCCTCCGCTGCGGACATCGCCTCTTCCGTGACCATCGCCTCTTCCGCGGACATCGCCATTTCGGTGGCCCGCGCCTCTTCCCTGGCGGCTTCGCGGACGACGGCGATGGACTCGGTATCGAGGCGCTCGCGCAGGGATGCTTCGATCTCCCTGGCCGAGGCTACCTCCATGTTCTCCATCGTCTCCGTGTAGGTCTTCAGGAGGTGGCGGAAGTCGTTCACGAAGCTCCTCTTCGCCTCCTGAAGCGCATCGTAGGAGGTCCTGACGCGTTCTATACGCGATGAGGAGTCGGCGAGCATCTGATGAGAGCGGCTCTGAGCTTCCCTGATGGTGAAGTCAGCCTCCCTCTGGGCGCTCTGCTTTATGCCCTCCGCCTCCTGGGTTGCGGCCCTGCGGAGATCGTTGGCCGCTTGCTCGGCGTGGACGAGGGCGGCCCGGATCGAACCTTCCAGGTCCTCGAACTGCTGCAGCCGGTCGCGAAGGCTCGACACCTCCTCGCGCATCCTCTGGTTCTCGGTATAGTTGCGCTCGAACTCGTCGGCCACGGCGTCGAGGAAATCGTCGACCTGGTTCGCCTCGTAGCCGCGGAAGCCACTCTTGAACTCTTTACGCCTTACATCGATGGGTCGTATCGGCATCTTGGATCACCCCGTAACTGGTTCTATGAAGTTTGCAATGATGAGCAGGAGCAAAGTCCTTGCGATGAGAAGCCCGAAGATCGCGATGATCGGCGAGAGGTCTATACCGAAGCCGCCGAGCTGCAGCATCGGCACGCGGCTCCTTATGGGCATCAGTATCGGGTTGGTCACGGCCCTGACCGCATCGTAGATGGCCTGCATAAAGCTACTCGAAGGGTAGCCGGGGAACCAGGAGAAGAGGATCGAGGCGATGATGAATCCGAAGAGTATGTAGTAAGTGTAGGTTACCGCACCCGATAGTAGGCTCGCTACGCTAAACCCGAACTGCTGCAGGAGGGCCACCGTCACCCGCCGAGCCCCCTGGCCTGCTCGGTCGCCGCCTCGACCCCGTCATAGACCGCTGCCACGAACCCTGCCTTCTCCATCGCGACGAACGCCGCCGCCGTCGTGCCGCCCGGCGTCATCACCTCGTCCCTCACCTGGTGTGCGCTCCGTTCCTTCAACAGCACCGCCGTCCCGCCTATGGTACCGATCACGAGCCTGCGTGCGACGTCACGCGGTATGCCCTCCCTGACTCCGGCCTGGATCAAGGCGTCGGCGAAGAGCGCGACGTACGCCGGTCCCGAGCCGTGCAGGGCCGTCGCCGCGTCGAAGAGGCGTTCCGGCAACTCGAGTACCTCGCCTACGTGGCGAAAGATATCCATGACCGTCGGCAGCGCCGCGCGGCCGGCCTCGTTCGCCGTGACTACAGCAGAGCCGAGTCCCACCGAAGCGCACACGTTCGGCATCACGCGCAGGATCGCCGTCCCCTGCGGCAGGCTCTCTGAGATACGTGCGATGGAGACGCCGGCGGCGACGCTCGTGACGGCCTTATCTATTGTCTCTGAAAGAGGGTGAGATCTCCTCCATCACCTGCGCCACGTCCCAGGGCTTGACGGCGGCGATGATGAGGTCGCTGTTCTCGGCGAGCTCCTGATTCGATGAGGTAGTGCGTACGCCGGATTCTTTGTACGGCCTTAGCTGTTCGGGATGAATGTCGCTTACGCCGAGTTCGAACCCGCCCGACTCGGCGAGCCTGAGGAGGAGCGAGCCCCCGATCTTACCCGCCCCAATTATCCCGACCTTCTTCAAAGTCCTCCTGGAAGGCTCTTAGAGCTGGTTGAAGAACGCCCGCTCGGCGATGCGCTTGCGCTCCTCCGCGCTCACCTCGACATCGCGCGGCGTGAGCAGGAAGACCCTGTTGGCAACGGACTGAATGTTGCCGTCGAGCGCGTAGGTCAGGCCCGAGCAGAAGTCGACCATCCTGCGACTCAGGTCGCCGTCGACGTTCTGGAGGTTCAGGATGACGGGCTGCTGGCGCTTGAAGCGGTCGGCGAGGTTCTGGGCGTCGTTGAAGCTGGAGGGCTCGAGGACGCTTACGCGGGTAGTGCGCTGGTCGGGGACCGGCCGCAGGTGCGCCGGCGGGTTCTGGCCGCCGTAGCGCTCTCCCCTCCCAGGAGCTTCACTACCGAATAGGTCCCCGAGTGAAGTACCGAAGGCCGAAGATCGTTCGGCCCTGCCGAGGCGCCTCACGGTCGGTCCCGGTTCGGAACCGCCGCGCGCCCCGCCCGCGTAGGCTTCGCCGGCGTAACGGCGCTCTTCTTCCTCTTCGTCCTCATAATAGTCCTCGTCATCGACACCGAATCCGAACCAGGCCGCGATCCGGTCCAGACGGTCTCTAACTGCCATCCTGCCTCCTTACGGGCCCATCCTCCTCTATTAGCATCCGCCCGATCCTGACCACGGTCGCTCCCTCTTCGACCGCTACCTCATAATCCCCACTCATGCCCATGGAGAGTTCTGAGAGATCGAAGTGCGGACTCCAACTTTTCCGTAGCCTATCACGGATCGTACGAAGTTTCGCGAAGACGTGGCGTACTTCTTCGGGGTCTTCGACCAATGGGGCGAGCGTCATGAACCCTCTCGCCTTGACTCTCCCCTCGGTCCCCGCCGCGGCCCCGAGGAGATCCTCGACCTCCTCCTCACAGACGCCGTACTTGGACTCTTCATCCGCCACGTTTACCTGGATGAGGATGTCGGTTCCGGCCTCAGGGGCCCTTCTTCCGAGCTCTTCGATCAGGCGCACCGAATCTACGGATTGCACGAGGGTCACCCTGGGCACGACAACCTTCGCCTTGCGTCTCTGGAGGTGGCCGATAAAGTGCCACTCGAAGCGGTCGCCGAAAAGCTCCTGCTTTTCGACTAGGTCCTCGGCCCGGTTCTCGCCGACGAGGTCGACGCCCGCCTCGGCCAGTGCGGAGAGCTGCTCCGGAGCGTAGTACTTGGTTGCGACGAGGACGCGGACCTGCTCCCCACTCCGACCGCTCCTCTCCAAGGCCCTGTCTATGTTCTCGTGCACGATAGCTAGCCGCTCCCGGACCTCCGTCCCTGTAACGCGCCGCTCATCGGGCCTCCATTACCACCGACGCGAGGTTACGTCCTGTGAGCGGCCCCTGCTTGCGATGGGAGAAGAAGAGATCCGGCCTGCAACCACTGCAGAGCCCAAGGTCGTTGACCTCGACTCCTGCCCTTTCGAGATCCAACCCTATATGCGTCTTGCAAAGAAAGATTGCGTCCAGAGACCACTTCGTCCCCGAACTCCGTCGCGAACTTCGCAGCGAGCTCCTCCGACACCTCGTAGCAGCAGCGGCGGATGGAGGGCCCGATATAGGCGCGAACGCGAGACCCTCCGAGCCTTTGGGCCGCCTTCCCCGAGACGCCCGCAAGCGTGCCACGCCAGCCCGAGTGGACCATCCCGACCTCGAGCTCGCTGACGAGCGCGACGGGAACGCAGTCGGCAACGGCCACAGAGAGGCAGAGGTCCGGCTCGGAGGTTACGAGCGCGTCGGCCTCACCGGCGAAGCCAGGCTCAGAGACGCGTACCACGCTGTCCCCCGCGACCTGGCGGACCCACGCCGCTGGTCTGAGGTCCATCGCTCTCCTGATCAGGGAGAGGTTCTCATCGACCGCGCCTGTGGAGTCACCGACCTTTTTGGAGACGTTGAGCGATTCGTAGGGTGGTTCCGAAACGCCGCCGAGCCGGGTGAAGAAGTAGATTCCGGCTCCTTCCGGCACCCCTTGCGGCGCGACGTAGACGGCGCCCCCTCTCGCGGTCTTGACCGCGGAGGGGGCGCCGTATTCGGTCTGGTTATCGGCCCTGCGCACGCCCCGGCGCGGGCCTACCTTCGCCTGAGGAAGGCCGGTATGTCCAGGACGTCTCCGGTCTCCTGCGAGGCGACGGGCTCCTCCTGTTGCTGCGACTCGGCGGCGGGACGCTCGGTCCTGCGCTGGTTGGCGAGGCGCTGGTCGAAACCCGTGGCTATCACGGTCACGCTCACCCTTTCACCGTTGTTCTCGTCGATAACGGCGCCGAAGATCAGGTTCGCGTCCTGGTGCGCCGCGTTGTGGACGATCTCCGCCGCCTCGTTGACCTCGAAGAGTCCGAGGTCGGGGCCGCCCGTGATATTCAGTATGATCCCCGTCGCCCCGTCGATGCTGGCCTCGAGCAGCGGGCTCGAGATCGCCGTCTTCGCCGCCTCGGTGCCCCTCGTCTCGCTGCTCGACTCGCCGATGCCCATAAGGGCCGAACCGGAGTCGTGCATGATCGTGCGCACGTCGGCGAAGTCGAGGTTGATGAGGCCGGGCACGGTGATGAGGTCGGTGATGCCCTGGACACCCTTCCTCAGGATATCGTCCGCCATCTTGAACGCGTCCATCATGGTCGTCCGCTTCTCGGCGACCTGCAACAGCCTGTCGTTGGGGATGATGATGAGGGAGTCGACGTTCTCCTTGAGGCGCTTGATGCCCTCCTCTGCATACGTCGCACGCCTGCGGCCCTCGAAGGCGAAAGGCCGAGTGATGACCCCGACGGTCAGCGCCCCCGAGTCCCTGGCTATCTTGGCGACGACAGGGGCAGCACCCGTGCCAGTACCGCCACCCTTGCCAGCGGTGACGAACACCATATCCGCGCCGCGCATCGCCTCCTCGATCTCCGCCTTGTTCTCCTCAGCGGCCTCCATCCCGATCTTCGGGTCGGCGCCGGCGCCGAGGCCGCGCGTGATCTTCTCCCCTATGTGGATCTTCTGGTCGGCATCACACATCTGGAGAGCCTGGGCATCCGTGTTTACCGCTATGAACTCAACCCCCTGCAAGCCGGAGTTGATCATGCGGTTAACGGCGTTGGTTCCCCCCCCGCCAATGCCGACAACCTTTATGACCGCCAGATAATTAGTCGCCGCGTCCAACATGCCTCTCTAACCCTCCATCACACGTTATCCGGGGCCCCCGGTCTACTTCGCCCGGAACCAGCCCTTGACCGCCTCCACTATGCTACCAAAACTAATCGTCCCTGCACCTTTACCCTTTGGTCTAGGGTCATCGTTTCTGGCCGAGAAGTATAACAGACCGACGGACGTTGCATACTGAGGTTTTTGTACAGGTTTAACCTCGCCCCTTACCCTGCGAGGGCTTGCAGTCCTTACGCGCATACCGAGGACTTCTTCGGCGAGCCCTGTCATACCGTCGAGAGAGGAGCCGCCGCCGGTAAGAACGACGCCGCCGGGGGCCAGGTCCCTCATACCGGTCTGGTCGAGCGAGTCGCGCACGTAGTCGAGGACCTCGCGGGCGCGGTACTCGAGGATCTGGCTGATAAAGCTGGCATTATAGTAGCGGTCGTCGAGCTGGACGGCGGCCACGGGGTCGACGTTGCTGGAGAGGACTGTACCGTAGCGCAGCTTGAGTTCCTCGGCCTTGTGTTGCGGGATCTTGAGGCCGTAGGCGACGTCGGAAGTGAAGCTCTCACCGCCGATGGGTATGACGGCGGTATGGGTGAGAGCCCCCCTGAAGAAGGTCGCGATATCGGTCGTGCCGCCGCCCATGTCGAGCAGCACGACGCCTGACTCGCGGTCCGCATCGAGCAGGCAGGCTTCGGCCGAGGCCAGTGGCTCGAGCACGATCTTCGAGACCCTGACGCCGCAGTCCTCGACGGCGCGCAGGAGATTCTGGATACTGGAGAGTGCCCCGCTCACGACGTGGGCCCGCATCGTGACTTTACGGGCGGCGAGGCCAACGGGGTTCTTGACGCCCTCGGACCCGTCGAGGACGTAGCCGCGGGGGACGACGTGTAGCACACGCTCGTCCTCGTCGAGGTCGAGTTGCCTGGCCTCCTGTTCGAGCCTGCGGACGAACCTGTCGGTGACCGTCAGGTTCCTGCTGCGGTTCAGGAGGGTGACCTCTGTGTTGAAAGACGAGATGTGGCTACCCGCGATGCCGACCGTTACCTGCCCGCCGCGAACGCCGCAGGCTTCCATGGCTTCCGCGACAGAATCGGCGGCGGCCTTGCGGTCTACGACGACGCCCCTCTTGAGGCCGTAGCTCGGCGCCTCCCCCATGGACAGGACCTCGACCCAGCCCCTTCGCGGGTCCACGCGGCCGGCGATCGCCACTACCTTGGTGGTGCCAACGTCTATCCCGTACACCAGTGACTGCGCCACGGCCAGCTATCCCCGTGGCTCGCTTTGCTTTCGCGCGGAGGAGGTCCGACGACTACCCGCTCAGGCGAACGGAGGTCGAAGACTCTAGCGTCAGGATGCTCGGGCATGATGTGTTTGAGGGCCATGGCCCTCACGCTCACCCACATCCCGGGAGAAGATCACCTGGCGGCCCTCGACCGTGGCCCCGATGCCCCCGGCACCAACCTCGTCGACCGAGTCCAGACTCAGCCCGCTTTCGTGCAACGCACTCGCGAACTCCAAGATCTCCCCTACCTGGTCGCGATCCAACTCCACCCTCTCGAGACTCGCTCCCCCGAGCCCCGGAAGCTCCTTGCCGTCAGACGACATAACGAACCTCCGCCCGTCGACCTCGGCATCCAGTACAGGCCGACGCTCCTCAACCTGAACGGTAACTATACCGGACTTCCAGTTCTCGTTCACCTCCGCACCCTGAACCCAAGGATTAGACTCTACTCTACGCTCGAGCATCTCAGCTGTTGAGGGTGAGCAGGCTGGCGTGGTCTGGGATGGCGTTTGCGGCCTCGTATTTGGGGTACATCCTGGCACCTTCTACCCTGACGCCTGTGACGGGGAAGCTGAGGTAGGTAACGAGGACGACGATGAGGGTAGTAGCGGCGGCCACGGCCGCCGAGATCAGGATCGCGCGCAGGGTAGTTGGTCAGGGTTGGGATCCTGGATCCTCCAGTATGTCGAGCAGGTCTTCGCCGGCCTTCGAGATGTCTCCCGCGCCGAGGGTGAGCACGAGGTCGCCGCTTCTGGAGACGTTTTGGAGTACCCCTGGTATGGCGTCTTGCTGGGGGATGTAGTAGACCTCGGGGTGGCCTCTCGTCTCGCAGATTGCGTCGACTATCAGCTTGCCGTTGACGCCAGGTTGGGGCATCTCGCCGGCGCCGTAGACCTCGGTGATGAGCACGGCGTCGGCCGAGGAGAACGAGTCGCCGAACTCCCTGTAGAAGGCGCGGGTACGCGAGTAGCGGTGCGGCTGGAAGACGGCGATCACCCTTCCATCTTTCGGCATGGTGGAACGGGCGGCGGCGAGAGTGGCGGTGAGTTCGGTCGGATGGTGGGCGTAATCGTCGACGACGCGCACGTCCTCGATCTCTCCCTTGAGCTGGAAGCGGCGGCGCACGCCCCCGAAGTCTCTCAGGGTGTCTGCCGCCTCGTAGGCACGGATGGCCGAGCCAGCGGGCCACCGCCGCCGCTGCCAGGGAGTTGAGCACATTGTGGCGTCCGTAGACGCCGAGTTCGACGTCGCCCCTTCTCTCCCCGTCCTCCAGCAGCACGTAGCTGTTCGGGCCCAGGATATCGGCCCTGAGGTCTCCCGAGTCGATGCCGTAGGTGGTCACAGGACATGGAGCCTTTGAGGCCACCGCGATGCAGGAAGGGTCGTCTGCGCAGGTGACCAGGTGGCCGTCCTGGGGGAGAGAGCGGACGAATTGCTCGAAGGTCTCGACGACGTCGTCGAGGGACGAGTAGAAGTCAGGGTGGTCGAACTCGATGTTCGTGACAACGGCGGCCTGCGGCCTGAGGTACAGGAAAGAGCGGTCGCTCTCGTCGGCCTCGGCCACGACGAGGTCGGACCTTCCGAAGGCGACGTTGCTACCTATGTCGTTCAGCTCGCCGCCAACAAGGGCCGTCGGGTTCTCGCCCAGTGCCTCGAGGACGTGCGCCGTCATGCTCGTCGTCGTCGTCTTGCCGTGGGTTCCTGCGACGGCGACGCTGCGTGCTGCCTTCGAGGATCCAGGCAAGGGCTGCGGCGCGCGGTATTACGGGGATGGACCTACGGCCTGCCTCCAGAAGCTCGGGGTTCGTCTTCGGTATGGCCGTCGAGATCACCACCTGCTCAGCGTCCCCTACGTGGTCCGGGGCGTGCCCGATGTGGACCGTGATGCCTGCCTCGCGCAACCTGCGGGTGTAAGGGGATTCTTTGAGATCCGAGCCCGTGACACCGTGACCTCTTCTCGCGAGCACCTCGGCTATACCGCTCATCCCGGCCCCGCCGATTCCGATCATGTGGATGTTCACTGGACTCCACTCCTTCTCTCCGGCACGCAGCAATCGCCTGGCAACCTCGCCGGCGGCTTCCGGGGTCGCGAGCGCGGCCATGCGCCTCGCGAGCTCCTCCCGCCGCCCGTCGTCGTTCAACAACCTTTCGACGCGGCCGCGCAGGGCTGTTGCGCCGACCTCTGAGTCGAGCATCAGCTCCGCGGCTCCCCTTTCGGTAAAGTACCTGGCGTTCTCGTGCTGGTGGTCGCCCGTCGCGTAGGGGAACGGGATGAGGATCGCCGCCTTTCCGGCCGCCGCTATGTCGAAGAGCGAGCCAGCGCCGGCCCTGCTCACGATCACGTCGGCGGCGGCCAGGTACCGCCAGAGATCGTCGACGTACTCGAGGATCTCGTGCCTCGGGTTGTCCGTCGGAGCCGCGAGAAGTCCCTGCGGCCAGAGACCTGGACGACCGTGTATGGCGTCGCGGTGCCGAACGCCTCCGCCGCTGAGAGGTTGATCCTGAGCGCACCACCGCTCCCACCGAAGATGAGTACGACCGGCGGCTCCAGGCCGAGCTCCCGCAGTGACTCGTCCCTCGAGGCGTCGAAGATCTCGGTCCTGGTCGGCATGCCGACCCACACGGCGTTCTTCAGCCGCTGCGCGGCGCCAGGGAACGTTGCCAAAGTCTCCGTCGTGATAGCGGCTGGCCAGGCGGTTGACGCGCCCGGGGACCGAGTTCTGCTCGTGCAGAAACGTCGGCACCCCGAGAGCCACGCGCGGCGATCACCGCAGGCGCGCTCGCGTAACCCCCGACCCCAAGAACGGCCCGCGGCCTCAATCGTTGTATTATGCGTGCACAGCGGATGGTTGCCCTCAGGGAGAGGAGGCCTGCGCGGGCCTGGGCTATGGGGCTTCCTGCGAGGCCCGCCAGGGGCAGGGCGTGGAGGGTAAAGCCCTCCTTTGGGACGAGAGTCTTTTCTATCCCGGACTGCGGATCCCACGAACTCGACCACGGCTCCACTGTCTCTCAACTCAGCCGCCACGCACAGCGCGGGGATAGCGTGCCCCCCCGTGCCGCCTCCTGCTATCAGGATTCGCGGCCTTTCGCGAGGTTTGATCTCTCTGGCTCTCTCACTGTCCTCCGATATCCTGTAGAGGATTCCCACGGCGGCGAAGCATACCAGCAGACTCGAACCACCGTAGCTCACGAAGGGGAGCGTCATCCCAGCGAGCGGGAGAACCACCATGGCGGCCCCTATGTTGAAGACGGCCTGTAACGGTGAGCATCGTGGTAAGGCCTGCCGCAACGCACCGCGCCATGACCGATGGGGCGTTCAGGGCAATCCTGAGCCCGGCCCAGCGCGATAAAACCGAAGGCGGCGATGACTGCGACCATCCCGACCAGGCCAAGCTCTTCCCCGATCAGGGCGAAGATCATATCCGTACCGAGCTCGGGGACGTATGGTCCCTGTCCGCCTGACCCTGCCCCCGAGCCGAAGAAGCCCCCGGCTTTTATGGCTACCATGGACTGGACTATCTGGTAGCCGGAGCCGTCCGCCGCGGCCCAGGGATCGAGGAACGTCAGGAACCGCTCGCGACGGTAGGGCTCGAGCACCATCATCCCCGCCACCGCCACCAGACCCAAGCAGTCCCGAAAGCACGAGGTCCCTGGTCCTGAGTTCGGAAGCCCAAAGTGTACCCGCCGCTCCCGCGAGCAGTACGACGGAGGTACCGAAATCCGGTTCGACGAGGACGAGCGCGAAGAGCGCCCCGACGGCCAGGAGGGGCTTGACGGGAAGCTTCGAGCCTCGAGGCAGACGCGCGACGGCGCAACCCAGGACAAGCACGGCGGCCAGCTTCGCGAACTCAGCGGGCTGAATGCTCATGGGCCCGAGGTCGAGCCACCGCCTGGCGCCGTTTATCTGGCTCCCGACTCCGGGTACGAGTACGAGCACGAGGCCGGCCAGTACGACCAGGTACAGGGCCGGGGCGTACTTGCGCCAGGCCGTGTACCTGACCCGGCTGGTCACAAAGAAGGCGGCCACGCCGAGGACCATGTGCCCGATGCGTACGAACAGATAACGCGGTCCCGACCTCCCTGTACGTTGCCGAGTAGACCATGACGAGCCCCAGCAGGGAGAGGCCGAGCGCCACGAGGAACAGGTTCGCCCTCAGACTGCTCATCGTCCGACGGCCCCACGATGTCCGGCCAGTTGCCTGGCGAACCTGATGAACGCGTCTCCCCTCTCGGCGTATCCCGGGAACTGGTCGAAGCTCGCGCACCCTGGCGAGAGCAGGACGACGTCACCCGGCCTTGCGAGATCTCCGGCCCTCTCGACGGCCTTCTCGAGGTCGGTGGCCCTGTGGACCAAGATCCTGCCAGCCCTCATCTTCGAGGTAGGCGGCGATGCGTGGTCCGGCCTCACCCTGGCACACGACGGCGGAGCACGTTCCCAGGGCCGGCAGCAACTCCGAGAAGTCCGTGTCCTTCTCCGAACCGCCGAGGATGAGAACTACGGGCACGTCGAGGCTGTCGAGGGCCGCCACGACCGCGGCCGGGTTGGTGGCCTTGGAATCATCCACGTAAGTCACGCCCGCGACCTCTGCTGCGACCCGCATGCGATGCGGCCTGGACTCGTATCCGAGCAAAGCCTCCCTGATGTCCCCAAGCGTCCGCACCGAACCTCTGTGCGGCTGCGGCGGCGAAGAGCGCGTTCTCGTAGTATGTGCGTCCCTGCGAAGTGCAAGTCGGCCACGTCAGCCAGGCGAGAGCCGCGAAGGAGCAGACGACCCTCCCTGACGGCGGTGTCCCTTTCTCCGACGACGAGGGTTTCTGCCTCGAGACGTCTTCGAGAGCGGAACGACCTACCGGGTCCCGGGAGCTAACGAGGGCGAGGTCCCCTGCCCGCTGTCCATCGAAGATGCGGAGCTTGTCGTCAACATACTCCTCGAACGATTCGTGCCAGTTCAGGTGGTCTGGTCTGACGTTCAAGAGCGCCGCGACCTCGAAGCCGGGGCTCTCGAGGTAGTGGAGCTGGAAAGAAGAGACCTCCAGAACGAGGAGCCCGGCACCACGCGCCTCCGCGACGCACCCGGTCAGATCCCTCCAGGAGTTGCCGGCGACCACGTGGGGCACGCTGGAAACCTCGAGCATACGGTGGATCATGTCGACGACGGTAGTCTTTCCGTTGGTACCCGTTACAGCCGCCACGCGCACGCCAGGCCCGATCAGCTCCAGGCCGAGTCCGACCTCGGAGATGATGGGCAAACCCCGCTCCTCGGCGGCCCGCAGCACGGGATGCTCGGGCCGCACCCCGGGGCTCGCAACGACGCGGTCGGCGCCGTCCAGAACCTCCGGTCCCGCTCTCAGGTGTCCCTCTACTCCCAGGTCCTTCAGGATGGAGCGCAGACGTTCGTCGTCTCGGTCGTCGGCTACGACGACACTTCTCACCGCGTTCCGCGAGCGCCCGCGTGGCCGCGGCGCCCGACTCTCCGAGCCCGTATACCAGGGTCCTCACAGGCTCAACCTACCGCGTTGTAGAGGAAGATGTAGTAGAGGAAAAACCCCACAGAAGAGAAAGCGGCCTGGGCGATCCAGAATCGGATGACCACCTTGTTCTCATCCCAGCCCAAGAAACTCGAAGTGGTGGTGAATCGGGGCCATCTTGAACACCCTTCGTCCCGTGAGCTTGAAGATGAAGACCTGGACCATGACGGAGATGAGCCTCGAGAACGAACAGCCCGCCCACAATGGGCAGGAGGAGCTCCGTCTTGGTGAGCACCGCCGCTGCGGCGAGGACGCCCCCTATCGCGAGTGAGCCCGTATCCCCCATAAAGATGTCGGCCGGATGGGAGTTGTACCAGAGGAACCCGACGATCGCCCCCACCATCGCGCCGCAGATCACGGCGACGTCGTACTGGCGCTCGAGGAACGCGATGGCCGTGTAGGCCAGCAGCGCTATGGCCGCCGCCCCCGCAGCGAGCCCGTCGAGGCCGTCCGTCAGGTTGACGGCGTTGGTCGTGCCCGCGATCACCAGCAGCAAGAACAAGCTGAAGAGCGCGATCCCAACCACGCCGGGCCCCAAGACCAGGCTGCGGTCGAAGTAGGGCACCAGCACGGTCTGGGTGACGCCTACATAGCGCACGGCGAGTACGTCCGCCAGAACCACTGCGAGGGTCAACAGAAGGAACTTGTAGCGGGCGCTCAACCCCTCGGGGCGCTTTCTGGAGATCTTCTGCCAGTCGTCGTATAGGCCTATGCCCGCCACGACGGCGACGAGCAAGAGCGTCGTCAGCGTGGCCACGTTGGGCCGCGCCACCACAACGAGCGCCCCCAGAAGGCCCGTCAGCATCACGATCCCACCCATGGTCGGGGTGCCGGCTTTGATCAGGTGCGTCTGGGGTCCCTCTTCGCGCACGAACTGCCCGAACTTGCGCGACTGCAAAAACTCGATGAACTTCGAGCCGAGCAACACCGTTACGAGAAACGCTACCGCCGCCGCGAGTACAACGCTAAACAAGAGCTAAACTCTCCCTCAACTTGCGGGTCAGAGTCTCGAGCCCGACCCCGCGTGAACCCTTGACGATCAGGTAGTCTCCGCCCCGCAGCTCTTCCCGCAGGGCATCGGCGGCGCTCGCTGCGTCCTGGTAGAAGAGGGTCCTGCCCGGGAAAGTTTCGGCGTACCAGCGGGCCTCGTCGCCGACGCAGACGAGCAGGTCGACGCCGACCTCTTCCGCCAGTTCCCCCGCCTCCCTGTGGTAAGCGCGGGCGCAGGCCCCCAGCTCGAACATTCCGCCGAGCACGACGACGAGCCGTCTACGTTGTGTTCTTGCCTGATCCGCACCGTACCTAAGTACGGCGGCGACGGCGGCCGGGGATGCGTTGTAGGAGTCGTCGTAGACGGTTATGTCTTCCCTGAGCCTGTAAACGTCGCCCCGAAGGCCCGTCCGCCGCAGGCGTGAGAGGCCGCGGGCGGCCTGCTCGCAGGCCGAGGCCGAGGGCGAGCGCGCCGCCGAGGGCGGCCAGGAGCGGCTCCACCAGGTGCGTCCCGAAGACCGGCGAGCGGACCTCGGCCGACTCGCCGGCGATGTTGGCGACGAAGCGGAGGCCTTCGTCCCTGCCTTCGATCCCTGAGCGACGAGATCTGCTGCTCGCCGGCGCGGGCGAAGGTGATGCGCCGCTCTAGTTTCCGGCCTGACCCAGTCGCCGTCTCGCGGCGCGCCCGCGGGCGCGACCAGCGTTCCTGACTCGGGGAGGGAGACGGCGAGCTCGCCCTTGGCGGCTGCAAGATCTTCGAGCGTCCCGAAAGAGTCCAGATGGACCGGCGAGATGGCTGTGAGGACACCGATCTCGGGCGGGGCGATGGCGCACAGATACTGTATGTCCCCTGCGTGGGTGGCGCCCATCTCGAGGACGAGGACCTCTGTGCGGGGGTCGGCGGAGAGGATGGTAAGGGGAAGACCGATCTCGTTGTTCAGGTTTCCCGCCGTCGCGGAGACACGCTTCCCGGCGTGCCTGAGGATGGTCGCAAGGGCGTCCTTGGTCGTCGTCTTGCCCACAGTGCCCGTGATGCCGACGACGGTAGGCGAAGGGCGTCTGGGCGGAGAAGCGACCATCGCGCGAGCTCCTGCAGCGCCTGTAGAGGATCGGCCACGATGAGGGTCGGCACGTCGAGCCGACGGGTGGCAACCGTCGCGACCGCGCCGCGAAGGTGCGCTTCGGGGGCGAAGTCCGTACCGTCCGTCCTGACCGCGCAGGGCGAAGAACAGGTCCCCTTCGCGCACCTTACGGGAATCGGTCGCCGCCCCACTGACGAGGGGGTCTACATGCGGGGCCCGGATCTCCGCGCCCATAGCCCGCGCGGCCTCTGAAAGAGTAGCCGGCCTCACCAGAGGGGCTCCTCTGCCTCGAAGCCCCTACGGTCGGGCGGGACGTTGAAGTAGCCCAGCGTAAAGGTCATCACATGGTGGAAAGCCGGTACCGCGACAAGCTCTCCCCAGTAGGAAGTCTGTGGTTCGTCGACGGCCACCAGCATCACGTACTCAGGGTCGGAGGCCGGGGCGAACCCTATAAAGGAGGCCACGTACTGGTCACCGTAGGTTCCTGTTTTCGGGTCCACTTTCTGAGAGGTCCCCGTCTTGCCGGCCACGCTGTAACCGGAGATTTGGGCGAAGTGGCCCGACCCGTCGTCGACGACGCCCTGCAACATCCCGCGTACTATAGCCGAGGTCTTGGCGCTTATCACCCTGGGACCCTGTCTCTCGGGGGTCTCCTGTTCTGTTACGTGCGGCGTTACCCTTCGTCCGCCGTTGACGAGCGTGGCATAGCCGGAGACGAGCTGCAGAGGCGTAACCGTAAAGCCCTGTCCGAAAGGTATGTTGCCGATCGAGACCCCACTCCAGTCCTTGTAGGCGGGGACGAGGCCAGGGTCCTCGCCCCACAGGTCTACGCCGGTTGGTTCGCCGAAGCCGAAGGCGCGGATGTAGTCGTGGAGCCGTTTCCCGCCGAGCTCTTTGGCGACTTTCGTCGCCCCGACGTTGCTCGAGTGCTCGAGCACGCCGCCTGGGGTCAGGATCTCGGTCTCATGTGGTTTGGAATCGTTGATGACGTGGCCGGCCACGGTCATGTGATCCGGGACGACGAACTCACTCGACGGGGTGATGGCGCCGGCCTCGAGGGCCGAGGCGACGGTGAAGGCCTTGAAAGTAGAGCCAGGCTCGTACGGGTCGGTAAGGACTCGATCTCGCTGATCTTCTGCGGGGACGCTACCGAACTCGTTGTTGTCGTAGTCCGGGGTGTTGGCTAGCGCGACTATGGACCCGTCGTCAACCCGCATGACCACGCCGACGGCGCCCTTCGCTTTGCTCTTCTGGACAGCCTTCCCCAGGGCTTTTTGCAGCTCCTGCTGCACCGCTGAGTCTACCGTCAGGTCTACGTCCTCGGCCGCGCTTCAAAGTGTCATCGTAACTGGCCTCGACCCCGCCGAAAGGCCTGCCGTAGTCTCCTTGGTGTCCGAGGAGCTGGCTGGCGATAGTCCCGTCCGGATAGACCCTCGTCGTATCGGGGGCCGTGGTGATGCCCACTATACCCTTTGCCTGCACCTTCGCCGCTGTCTCCGGCTTTACGCCTGTGGCGACGATGCTGTATCCCGTAAGCCTGGCCTTCAGCATCACGCCTGGTGAGCGAGGTCCTTATCTCCTTCTCGGTCGTGTCCACCTCTTTACCGAGCACGGCGTCCAGCTCTCTGGCCGTCGCACTGGGGTCTTCGATCTGGTACGGCGTTGCGATTATCCGCGCGACCTCGAGGCTGGTCGCGAGCTCCCTTCCGTCGGCACTCACGATGCTGCCGCGGGTCGGCGCCATTACCGGCGTCGCTCCCGCGGTCTGTTCATCGGCGAAGGCCCTGTAACTCTCGTCCTCCGTGAGGCTTATGTGCACGGCCCTCCCCCCGAGGAGAAGCACGGTCATCGCGAACACCGCCGCCACCATCCACAGCCTCCTGTGGCCGACGGTGGTCTTCGCATTGCCACTGTTCGACGGGCTGAACATCTTCGTGGGAGTAGGCGTGGCGCCACCGGCCCGTCTTTTCCTGGCCAGCGGTATGACTTTGCCGCCAGTTGCCTTGCGGCCTCTGTTTTTTGTGCGAGGGGGGGTTTTCGTGCCGCGACGAGCCCTTGCGTTGCGAGGCCTTGGCCGATCAACGCTGCCGCTGCGGTCCCCCTTTCTGCGGTTCCCCATTGTTTTTCCCATCCTCCGCTTTGTCTCCGTAGACCTTCAAGGTCGTGCTCTTTGGCTCGTGCATACCGAGCTTCTCGGCCGCGAGGGCCCTGATCCTTCCGGCACCAGACAGTTCTGCGACCCTGACCTCGAGCCTCTCCCCTTCTTCTCTGGCCCTGTCAAGCCTGACTTCGAGATCGGCGGCCCTCGTATCGAGCCCGGCGGCGACCGTGTACAGATAGACGCTCCCCAGCATCAAGAGCGCGGGCACCACGACGAGCATCGCAAACCGGCGTCGCCGGCCCGCGGCCTTCTGCTCGAGGGAGCGGTCCCGCAGGCGTTCCGGGGCACGCTCTTGTAGGGGCCACGCCGGTTCCGTAGGGAGCGTGGCCCTGTACCTGCGCTGCGACGCGGCCATCAGGTACCATCCGCCGGAGGCTCGGCCGTCCGTATCGCCGCCCGCAGCCTGGCCGAGGCGCTGCGCGGATTCTCCTCTACCTCGAGTGCCGAAGGGGTCAGAACCTCGCCTCGCCGGAATACGGGCCTCGCGCCACAAACGCACACCGGTAGCTCAGGCGGACAGACGCATCGCCCCTCCCTCCCCGAGATGAAGCGCTTTACGAGGCGATCCTCCCCCGAGTGGAATGTAATGACCACAAGCCTCCCACCAGGCGCGAGAAGCCGTTCCGCGGCCTCGAGTGCCCTGCCGAGGCTCCCCAACTCGTCGTTTACCCTGACCCGCACGGCCTGGAAGATTCTGTTTGCAGGGTTGCCGCCCTTCGCTTTCCAGCCAACGGCCGCCCGCACGGCCTCGTAGAGATCCGTCGTAACCGCGAGTGGTCTCCTCCTGACGACCTCCCTCGCCACACGCCCTGCCTCACCGCGCGGCACGTCTGCGTACTCCGAGAGCACCCTTGCCAACTCCCCGACCCCGGCGGTGTTCAGAAAGTCCGCTGCCGTCGCCCCCGAGCGTGGGTCCATCCGCATGTCGAGCGGTCCCTCCCTGACGTAGGAGAACCCACGTCCTGGCTCGTCGACCTGGAAGCTGGAGAGCCCGAGGTCGAACAGGATCGCATGCGCCGTTCTACCCTCCTCGACCATCGCCCACAACACCCTGTCGTAGGAGCCCGAGACGAACTCGAAGCGCGGGTCTTCCATAAGATCCGATGCCCGTTCGGCGGCCTCGGGGTCGCGGTCGATGGCGACGAGGCTACCGTCTGGCCCGAGACCGGCGAGTATGAGCCCGGAGTGGCCGCCACCGCCAAACGTGGCGTCGACGACAGAGTCTTCGGGGGCCAACCCGAGGGCGGCCACTGAGCTCTCGAGCATCACGGGACGGTGTCCTGCCGCCATCACCCGCCGAGATCCCTTCCCGCGAACTCCTCGACGATCTCGGAGAACGAATCGTCAGCACTCGAGACGTAGCGGTCCCATTCCTCCGTGTTCCAGATCTCCAACCTGTCGTCCACGCCCGTAATAGTCACGTCCCGCTGCAAGCCTGCGTATCTTGCGAGCTTGGTGGGGATCAAAACCCGACCCTGCCTATCGAGCGTGGCCTCGAAGGCCATGGAGAAGAACATCCGCGAAAGCTGGCGCCCCCTGGCCGAGAGGTCGGCGTTGGCCTTTATGTTGGCCTTGAACGCCGCCCACTCCTCAGGCGGAAACGCGAACAGACATCTGTCTATCCCCTTGGTCACGACGATCCCACCCTCGAAATAGGAGCGGAGACGAGAAGGGAGGGTCATGCGCCCCTTCTCGTCCAGCGTGTGCTCGTACTCGCCTAAAAGGGCCAGCGCCGTGTCCTCCCACTACGCTCCACTTTGACCCACAACAGCGAAATTCTTGCATATGCACGGAAAAACCGCAATCCAGGCGGCCGAGAATAGCCCCTGGAGACCGTGTTTCGTTCGTAAATGTGATTTTATCCCCCTACCCTAGGGATCAGGACCCCTATTACGATTATGTGTTTTGCTTGTATGTAGGAGGTTTCTCTCTGGGGAAGGGGTGAATGCCTGGTGTAACATGTCGGTTGTTTGCGAGGCTGACCCCAACATGTTGGGTGTATGAAAATATGTTGCGGGTTAGGAGTGTAGGGTGGGTGCTTACGGGCTGTGTGGTTTCGTGGGCCCACCAGGACTCGAACCTGGGACCGTCCGATTATGAGTCGGATGCTCTAACCAACTGAGCTATGGGCCCTTGGCGGGAACCCAGACGGTACCGCCTAGCTCCCCCGGCTGGACTCGAACCAGCAACCCTTCGGTTAACAGCCGAATGCTCTGCCAATTGAGCTACAGGGGAATGTTACAAGAGTAGATTATACGGTTCTGGGCTCGCTGCTTCAAGCTCCTGCGGCGGAAGAGCGCAGGGCCTGTTTGAGATGTTGGATCTCCGACTGCAGCACATCCTTCCGGTCATAATCCTGCGTTTCACGCTTGCTATGTTCGCGGCTCAGGATCGCCAGCCGCAACCAGGCTGCGCGCACCGAAGTTTCGGAAGGGTATAGCCTCTCCCCCTGGGAGGCGAGGGCACCTATCTGGTCCATCAGCGGCCTGGCCCTCTCATCCGAGAGCACGGCGTCGAGATCTCTGCCCGCGTGTTCTCTCAATAGGGTGAAGATCCGGGCGTGGGTATCGTCGCGAAAATCCTCGGTGCGCAGCGTCAAGGGCTCTGGGAGACTCGGCATCTCCATGCCCTCCTGGAGGAGGGGGGCTGTAAGGTCGGGCCTGGCGAGAATGAGGGCGAGAACAATTCGTCCGGCCTCGTCGAGCGGATCGACCGGCTCCGACCTTGACGGTGCCCGCGACGTAGATGAGGGTACGTGAGCTGGTCTATTGGCCGCTTGGAGCACACTCGCATCTACACCTAAATTCGTGGTCGCAAGGCGAATAGCTTCATGCCGCAATACTGAGTCATTATTTTTTGGATCAGCGCCTGTACACGAGGAACTACCCGGGAACGGCTCATGGCATCTGTTCCTCTATGCTCTTGGCGCTATACGACGGATCCATAAACTCCAACACCGGAACGGCGCCAGAGAGCAGCCGTTGAAACTCCCCTGGGGAATGCTTCTGGAGCCAATCTGCTGGATCTTCGGAAAGTTCAAGGAAACGGAGGTCTAGTTGCGTTTCGACAGCCACTTTCAGGACTGATTCAGTGTCTACAATACGCTCAACAGCCCTGAACCCAGCAGCATCTGGATCGAAGATTACGTAGACCCTATCGACGTACCTACCAAGAATCTTGAAATGCGCCGAGGTGGTCGCGGTACCCAATGTGGCGACGGCGTTCTTGATGCCCGACTGGTAGAGCATCAGCGCGTCCGTGTAGCCCTCGACGACGAGCGCTGCGCGCTCCTTACGGATAGCCTCTGAGACTTGCGGGAAGCCGTAGAGCAGGTCCCGCTTGTTGAAGATCTCCGTCTCTGGAGAGTTGAGGTACTTGGGTTGGGCATCCCCGAGCGTCCTCGCCCCAAAGCCCACGATCCTACCCCGCCGGTCCGAGATGGGGAAGGTGATCCTACCAGCAAAACGCTCCCCACCCCGGGGCGAAAGAAGCCCGGCCGCATCGAGTACCCCCCTGTCGAGATCCAACCTCCCAGCCGCACCCACAAACCCCGAAAAACCCCGCGGGCGGTGCGTACCCCAAACGAAATTCTTCTATAGTAGAATGCTTTATACGGCGGTCTTCTAGGTAGCGACGGGCGTTCTCTGCTTCCGGGGTTTGGGACCTCAGGAGGTACTTGTGATAGTAGACGGTGGCGGCGGCGAGGGCCCTGTGGATCTGACGTCGACGGAGGGTACGTTCTCTTGCTGCATCGGGGTCTCCCCCGCCCTCGAACTGAAGCTCCACACCTGATCGGTCGGCGAGGTAGGAGACCGCCTCGGCGAACTCCAGAGACTTGAGGTCCATAACGAGCTTGATGGCGTCCCCGCCCATTTTGCACCCGAAACAGTGGTAGAGGTTCTTCTCCGGGTCGATGCTGAAGGAGGGGGTTTTCTCCTGGTGATCGGGGTAAGGGCATAGGCCTGCGAAGCGGGCTCCCTGGCGCCTGAGGGCTGTGAACTCGGAGGCTACCTCGACGATGCCGGCCGCTCCCCTGACCTCTTCTATGCTGCGTTGTGAGATCCTCAACCCCGGTCCCCCGTTGTACCAGTCGACAGATATAGGCTTTCTCTTTTCATGTGGACCAGGGGTAATGTTACTCTACCTGTGTTGGAATAAGACCACCTCGGCCATCGAAACCCCCTCAAAGAAGGCAACATCAGCCCCCTTCCGGAGGCGGATCCTGAGTCTACGAGTCTCGTCGCAGGTTCTCGAGGAGAAAGTGAAGCCCCACTAGCGAGAGCTGAGATGAGCTGCATTTCACCGTCCTCACCGCACATCCGCCGTTAGCGCCGTCTTCTCGGCGCTGCCTATCGACATCCCACCTCGCTTTTTGCGTGGAAGAACCGTCGACCAAGGATATGGAAAACCCAGCCGCTCGTCGTCCTCGGAGAGGAACCTTCCACCGACATTGATCGACTAGGAGCGGGTCAGGTGCAAGAGTCCGGCTTCCGTGGGCCTGAAGCCGCAAGAATCGTAGAATCCCTGCAGCTGCGGCTCGAAGTCTACGTGTAACCATTCCCCTTCACGTTTCGCTCCCTAGCTTCAGAGGCCGCCCTCGACACCAGCTGGCGTCCTATGCCGCGCCGCCGCTGCTTCGGATGAACCGTGGTGTCCAGGATAAACCCGTGGACGCCCCCGTCCCACGCTACGTTTACGAACCCGACTAGGCGTCGCCCGCGGTAGGCGAAGAGATATACCAGACTACGTTTCAATACGGGATTCCAGTCCCTGGGTTCATGCCCGCACCACGCCGCCGCGAACAGCTCGTCGAGCTCCCCCGTGCTGACAGGAGGATCGACGCGATACACGACAGGCTGGTCATCCCTGCGTGTTCGTGTCATGCCGGTTTCCTCTCGGCTCGTTCTGTCACGCGAAGCTCTCACCCCGGGGCACAAAGAGGCGCCTGTAGGTCGCCAAAGCGTATCTATCGGTCATGCCAGCTACGAAATCTATGGTCTCCGCAATAGGGTCGGGATCGCTGGCAGGCCGCTCATCCTGGTGCTCCAGGTAGTACTCGAACAAGGCCTCAACTACCCTGGCCGCCTTCTGATTCTCTCTCGCGCCAGGCTTATCGTAAACGCGCCGGAAAAGCCACGCCCTAAGCTCCATAAGAGCCCCGTACACAGGGTCTGAGAGGGTGATCTCACCCTTCTCTTTCGAGTTGGAGATCATATCCCTTACGAGGGTGTCGATTCTGGCGCTCATCTGCTCTCCGAGAACCGAGATCGGACCTCTCGGGAGGTCGCTGCTGGCGATGATCCCCGCCCGCAACGCGTCGTCCACGTCGTGGTTAACGTAAGCGATCCTGTCGGCGACGCGTACGATCTCACCTTCCCTGGTAGATGGGTAGCCCTCTCCTGTATGGTTACGTATCCCGTCTCTGACCTCGTACGTAAGGTTCAATCCGTCTCCCTGCCTTTCGAGGTGATCGACGACGCGCAAGGAGTGTTCGTTGTGGTGGAAGGTGCGTCCATGGGTTGCGAGGGCACGAGAGAGTGCTTCTTCACCGGTATGTCCGAATGGGGTGTGGCCGAGATCGTGCCCGAGGGAGATCGCCTCTGTGAGGTCCTCGTTGAGGCCGAGAGAGCGGGCTATCGTACGCGAAACCTGCATCATTTCCAGGGTGTGCGTGAGGCGTGTCCTGAAGTGGTCGCCGTCAGGGGAGATGAAGACCTGAGTCTTGTGCATGAGCCTGCGGAAGGCCTTGGCGTGGATAATGCGGTCCCTGTCGCGCTGGAAGTCGTTGCGAACACCGTCGGAAGGCTCAGGCCTCTGGCGGCCTGCGCTGCTCTCTACGGCCCATGAGTGAGGGTCCCGGCTGAGGCCGACTCCGGGTTTGGGAAACCTCATACCCTGCGTCCGGCGCCGGCGAGCCGGGGGCCGACCAGGGTATTTCCTGGAGCGTGGGCCAGAACGTGGGCACGGACCACCCTGAGGATGCTCTCTTTCGGCCCTGTCTGTGCTGGCGCCTGGCGCATGGGGTTTTCGACCAGGGTTCTCAGGCTTTCGAGAGTGCCTGGGGCGAGTGGAAACGCGTCGCCGGTCGCCGAGCGGCATTCGTGGCACAGGACGCCTCCGTGGTCGGGGGCGAAGTGCAGCGGCTCCGACGCTACATCGAGGTCCGTTCCGCAGACCAGGCACACGTCAAGTTGCGGCGCGTAGCCGGCCAGGATGGAGAGCTTTATGCCGAGGGCCGCTTCGATGGTCTCGAACCCAGAATCGCACGTCTCCAGCGTGTCGAGGGCGTTGTAGAGCAGGTTGAAGACCCTACGGTCCGCCTCATCGCCTCCCGAGAGGGCGCGTACGCTCCCAACCATGCCGGCTGCGGTCTCGAAGCGGGCGAGATCCTCCCTGACGCCGTGGAAGCTGCGGAGCGTCTCCGCCTGGGTTACCGTGTCGAGCGTCCTGCCGTGGTAGGCGACGAAGTCGACGCAGGAGAGCGGTTCGAGGCGGGCGCCAAAGCGTGACCTGGTTCGCCTGATGCCTTTGGCGATGGCCGAGACGAGCCCCGCGTCCCTGGTGTAGAGGTCCAGGATCCTGTCCGCCTCCGAGTAGCGGATCGAACGCAGCACGATCCCCTTACTCTTGTAGACCGCCATCTTCGGCCTCCTCCATCACGGCGACGCTCTGGCTCATGCCGAGCCGGGACGCACCTGCGTTTAGTATGTCCAGGGCGTCCCTGAGGGTGCTGATACCACCCGAGGCCTTTACAGCAAGACCCTCGGGTGCCTCTTCCCTGAGCAAGGCCACATCTTCTGGCGTTGCGCCAAAGGGGCCGAAGCCCGTCGAGGTCTTCACGAAATCCGCGCCGCTTGCGGCCACGATCTGTGTCGCGAGCCGCTTCATCTTGTCCGTGAGGTAGGCGGTCTCGATAATGACCTTGACGACCACGTCGTTCAAGCCATTGTTCATGGCTACCGCGCTTACCTCCTGGGTGAGGCTTGCGAGCTCGTCTGCGACGTAGCCGAACTCCCCCGAGAGGAACTTCGAGATGTTCATGACCACGTCGAGCTCCGAGGCTCCCCTGGTGACCGCCTCGCGGACGGCACCAACCTTCACCGCGGTGGCCTCATATCCGAAAGGGAAGGAGATCACCGTCGCCACCTTCACGTCGGCCCCACGCAGCTCCCTGGCGGCAAGGGGAACGTAGGTGGGCGGGATGCACACAGCAGCGAAATGATAGCGGGAAGCCTCCTCACAGAGGCGTACGATCCTCTGCTCCGTGGCATCCGGCTTCAAGAGCGTATGGTCCACCGTCTTCGCGAACTCGCGCACCCTCATCGCCAAAACCCTACGCTCCTCTCTCGACCCTACACGCAGGGTGATTATAAACCTAACCGCTCCAGAAACTTCCTGTCGCTCCTCCATCCCTGGCTAACCTTCACCTTCAAGTCGAGATAGATGCGCGTGCCGAGGAGACGCTCCACCTCGCGGCGGGCTTCGGTGCCGATCTTCTTTATGGTTCTTCCGCCCTTGCCGAGCACGATCATACGCTGTGTTGCCCGTTCGACGTGGATGACGGCGTAGACGACCGTGACGTTCTGCTTGGTCTCTACGTCTTCGATCTCGACGGCCACGGCATGCGGCACCTCTTCCCTGAGCACGTTCAGGGCCTTCTCCCGCACGTACTCGGCGAGGATCAGCGACT
This sequence comes from uncultured Rubrobacteraceae bacterium, assembly GCA_963808845.1. Taxonomy (GTDB): domain Bacteria; phylum Actinomycetota; class Rubrobacteria; order Rubrobacterales; family Rubrobacteraceae; genus Rubrobacter_D. Next base: position 27,860 of record CAWEHD010000021.1, on the reverse strand, counting down.
CGGGGTAGTCCGTAACCATTCCCTCCGGGAAATAGCGGGGCCCGTGTGGCAGTAGTTCGACGACGGATTCCATCAAGGGTTCGACGTTCGTGCCGTTGGATGCGCTGATCTGGAACACATCGGTCCAGTCCCCCAGTTCCGAGACCGCATCTACTATTGGCAGCGCGCTTTCGCGGGTGGGCAGGAGGTCGGTCTTGTTGATGGAGACGATGGCCGGGGTGCCAGAACCGGCTACGAGGCGGGCTATGAACCTGTCGCCCCGCCCGAGTCCCTCCGAGGCCTGCATCGCGTCGAAGAGCAAGAGGATGACATCCGACTCCGAGAGGCTATCGAGGACCTGCTCCTGCATCCTGGCCCGCAGGGTGTCGCGGGGCTTCTGGGAGCCGGGAGTGTCAACGAAGATCGCCTGGTATCCAGGGCCGTTGCGGACGCCCCGGATCGGGCTTCGCGTCGTCTGAGGACGGGATGAGGTGATGGAGACCTTCCGGCCGACGAGCCTGTTGACGAGCGTGCTCTTGCCGACGTTGGGCCTGCCTACTACAGCGATAAAGCCGCTGCGGAGTCCGTTGGTCTCGAATTTGGAATCTGGAATTTGGAACTTGGAATTGTTCATTATGGAGCCCTTTCCTAATTCATAACTCCAACTTCTTAATTCATTCCAGGTTCTCCGGACCGAAGGAGTTGGGGAGGATCTCGTCGAACGTGTAGCGTTGCAGCCCCGTGCCATCCTCTACGATGACCTCCTTACAAGCGAACTCCCGCAAGACCTGGCGGCAGGCCCCGCAAGGGAAACACGGCGAGGCGTTAGGGCTGAAGACGGCGACCAGTTCGATCTCCCTGTCTTCAGGGTCTGCAGAGGCCATGGTCGTGGCTGCGTTCCGCTCCGCGCAGATCGAGAGCCCGTAGGAGGCATTCTCGACGTTCGAGCCTGAGTGTATAGCGCCACCTCTTGTCAGGATCGCCGCGCCGACGAGGAAGTTGCTGTACGGCGCGTATGCCCGGCTTGCGGCCGCGCGGGCGGCCTCCATCACGGTTTCAAGGTCCAAGGCTCCTCCCCTCATATCAGTTGAAATGCGGCCGTCGTGATGAGGACCCCGATCACGGCCCCCATTATCACCTGGTAGACGCTATGAATCCCGCTCTCGACGCGGCTCTGGCAAACGAGCAGGGCCATGAGGAGTGAGATCACGGAGACGAGCCCGGCGTAAGGGCCCGCGCCTCCTTCGACGGCTATAAAGCTAGCGGCGACCCACCCTGCAAAGGCGACCGCCGCGTGGCCTGATGGCATCCCGCCGGCGAAGGGTTGCGGGGAGTGGGTAAGCGCCTTGCCGAGGAGGACGACGAGCACGATCACGCCCAGCGAGACGAGGGTGAGGTGGGCCGGCTGGCGCCTTATGCTCTCGAGAGTCGCCAGGGAGAGCGGCCCCAGATCGTCAGCCAGGACGAGATAACCGACGAGCAAGGCCCCGACGCTCGAGACAAGGACGGCCCCCGCCGAGACGTCCTTGGCGAGCTTGGCCAGAGGATGATACTCCCTCGTGGCAAGGTCGACTACGAACTCCATTGCCGTGTTGAACATCTCGGTCACGAAGACAATGAGTATGGTAAGAACCAGGACCGCAAGCTCTAACTTGCTGACGTCCAAGAGTACGCTCGCCACGAGGACCACGACTGCCACAACGACGTGAAAGCGCATGTTGCGCTGGGTCCTGACTGCGGAGATCATACCCCTGTAAGCGTGCTCGAAGCTGCGGGCTACGCCCTGCTGATTCTTGCCCGGCCGCTCAACCTTCCTGGCCACGCAGCTCCTCCATTACGGCCCGCTGGACCCTCGCCATCTCAGTAGCCCCGAAGTCTTCCCCGTGGTCCATGCCGCCCAAGTGTAACGCGCCGTGTACCACAAGTTCGTCGACGCCCATCTCAGGGTCAGCGCACAGAGGGCAGATCACCACCTCCCCCACCATCTCCCCGTAAGGTCCGTCCACCTCGAAGCTGAGCACGTCCGTCGGCTCGTCTCTGTCTCTGAACCTCAGGTTGAGATCACGGATCGTCTCCGGGCCCACGAGGGCCACGGAGACCTCGCCGATCCGCTCCAGGTCGAGGCCCAGGTTGGAGAAAGAAGCGGCGAAGAGGTGGGAGGCTCGCTTCGTATCGAGTCCGGCGTAGCCCGCCTCGTCCAGGACGGCGACGGGCATGGCTGGATCGCCCCTCAGGTGGTCTCTCCGTGCCTGGTATTCACGGCCTAACGCGCCGCCTTTCCGTTGCGGGTATCGCCGGGGTCTTCAGGATACGCGATGCGCGGGCCGAGGAACCCTATGAGCGACTCGCGGATTGCCTCCCCTGCTTCGTGGATGTCGTGCATGGTGAGCTGGCACTCGTCGAACTGGCCGTCCTGAAGCTTCCTCCTTACGGTATCGGCGACGACGTCGTCGATACGCTTCGGGGTCGGCTTCGGCAGAGACTTGACGGTCGCTTCGATAGAGTCTGCGAGCATCATGATTCCTGCTTCCTTGCCACGGGGCAGGCCGCTGGAGTAGCGGAAGTCCGACTCGCGAACCGCATCCTCGTCGGGGGCGTCCTCGAGGGCCTTGCGGTAGAAGTACTCGATGCGGGTCGATCCGTGGTGCTGGGCGATGATGTCGAGGATCTCCTGCGGCAGTCCCCAGGCGCTCCCTATCTCGAGGCCGTCCTTTACGTGGCGTTTGATCACCTTTGCCGAGAGCGTCGGGGAGAGGGCTGCGTGCGGGTTGATCTGGGCGATCTGGTTCTCGACGAAGTAGGCAGGATGTTCCATCTTGCCTATATCGTGGTAGTAGGCTCCGACCTGCGCGAGCAGCGCGTCGGCACCGACCCTCTCAGCCGCCCTCTCTGCGAGAAGGCCGACCTGCATCGAGTGGGAGAAAGTGCCTGGAGCGTTGCGCAGAAGCTTATCGAGCAATGGATTGCGGGGGTCCGAGAGCTCGAGCAGCTTCATTGGGGTGAGGATGTTGAAAGCGTCTTCGAGGAACGGTAGCAGCACCGTCGCGAGCATCAGCGAGAGGAGACCGTTCCCGAGCCCGAGGAGGCCCAACCACAGCGCGTCTTGCGGATCGCCACCACCGATCAAACCCACGGCGAACGTCACTACGCCCATGACCGCGGCGATGACGAGCCCTGCCTTGAGTAGCCGCTGGCGCGAGTTCACGCGCACGGTGGAGTAGATGGCGAACCCGGATCCCAGCAGCAGGGCGGCAGTCAGGAGGAAGTTGTTGCCGCTGAGGATCCCGACGTTGACGCTGGTGATCACCACCATCAGGAACATAAGCCTCGGCCCGAGCAGCATGGTTCCGATTATGGAGAGGCCCGCGAGAGGCGTGAGATATGGGTCGAAGTCCAACTCTATAAAGAGCCTGGCGAGCCCCGTGAAAAGTACCGTTAGTGAGGCTGCGAGGACGAGTCTTATCGCTGTGTTCGTCTTGAGTATGCGTTGCCCGAAACGCTCGAGGAAGTACCAGGCGATCCACATCTCCGCCGCGACCACGATGCCAACCCCGATCAAGGCCAGCCACGGGTCGGATTGCTGGAGCAGTTCGAGCGACTCGAGCCGCGACCTATCGCTCGGGTCTATGATCCCCTGCGAGATGACGCGTTCGATCAGGGGCCTTGGTCCTATCCCAATGAGCGCCGTCAAAGTGAGCCAGGTCAGGGCGGTCAGACCGATGTAGAGCCTGACCTTGGGTATCCTCTCGATCCGGGCCCTGAAGATCTCGAAACGCGTCGGCGAGCGATGGAGTTCATCGACCCGTTTGCCCGGTGGTTTCTTGAGGCTTCTCTTCCCGATTTTCATGGTGGCTCCCGGCCTGTGGCCTAGGCTCTGTCGCCTTCTCCGGCCCCTTCGTAGGCATCGACTATACGCATGACGAGGTCGCTGCGCACGATGTCGTCGCGCCTCAACCCTACGAATGATACGCCTTCTACGGCCGTGAGCGCGTTCCTGGCGTCTTGCAGGCCGGTTATGCGGCCTTTCGGGAGGTCCACCTGAGTTATGTCGCCCGTGATAACCATCTTGGAGCCGAAGCCGAGACGCGTGAGGAACATCTTCATCTGCTGGGGTGTGGTATTTTGCGCCTCGTCCAGGATGATAAACGCGTCATTAAGGGTTCTCCCTCTCATGAAAGCCAGGGGTGCTATCTCGATTATACCGCGCTCCAGGTGCGCCTGGAACCTTGCAGGGTCGACCATCTCGTAGAGTGCGTCGTAGAGCGGCCTGAAGTAAGGGTCTACCTTGGCCATCACGTCGCCGGGCAGGTATCCGAGCGACTCACCCGCCTCGACGGCGGGCCTGGTCAGGATGATCCTGGACACCTCTCCCCTGTTCAGGGCCTCGACGGCCAGTGCCACGGCCAGGTAAGTCTTGCCCGTCCCCGCCGGGCCGATGCCGAAGACGACCTGATGCTGGCGAATGGCATCGGTGTATGCCTTCTGGTTGCGGGTCTTCGGCGCGACCCGCCGCCCGCGGTGCGTCAGGATCACATCCCCTAGCACCTCCCGCCCGCCGCCGCCGTCGGCCATCTTGTAGAGACGCTCGGCGGTCTCCGGCGTCGGGTGGTGCCCCTCCTCAGCGAGCCCAACCAGCCCATCGAAGACGGCCTCGGCCCTCTCCACAGCCCCCTCGGTACCGCGCAGGACGATCTCATTCCCCCGCACTACGACCTCGCACTCGACGAGCTCCTCGACCCTTCTCAGGACGGAGTCGCGGTCCCCGAAGACCTCGAGCGCCCTCCCTGGGGGGATGACGAGCTTGACTTCTACTTGATTGCTTGTTGTTTCCGTGTGGCCTCCCTTTGATTAGGTTTCAGGTTCTCGTCGGACAGCGATGCCGTGACTGCGTGATCCAACGCAGTCTGTAGGCAGCCTGCTCCTGCATGGGGTGAGATCTCCACCTCCTGATGCCTGACACCTGTAACCTGAAGCCTTCTTCATTGCAGTCGACCTCGCACCAGCGCGGAGAGGGTGCGGCCTTCGGCGCGGGCGTCGGAGAGCTCCATGGCGCGCGCCATGACGGTTCCCATGTCTTTCATGCCCTTCGCTCCTGTCTCGTCTATGGCCCTGTCGACTATCTCTTCGAGTTCTCTCTGCGAAAGCGGCTCGGGAAGGTATAAGCGGACGATCTCGGCTTCCGCCGACTCGGATGCCGCCCGCTCCTCTCGTCCGGCTTTGCGGAACGCTTCTGTGGACTCATCGCGCTGCTTGAGCTGGCGCCTAAGGATAGTCTGCTCCTCTTGCTCGGTCAGCGGCCTCCCCGCCTCGATCTCGGCGTTTTTTAGCGCTGCGCCGAGCATGCGTAGGGCGCCGACACGGGATCTGTCGCGTTGCTTCATGGCGTCTTTGGTATCGCTCTGTATTCGATCCGTTATAGTCACGGCATTCCCAGTCGCTTGCCGCCCATGACGTGAAGGTGGAGGTGGAAGACCTCCTGACCCGCGTCACGGCCGTTGTTGATCCTGACTGCGTACCCGCGCTCTGTTACGCTGAGCTTCTCGGCTACGGCGCTCGCGACCTCGAAGAGACGCTTGACCACGGTGTCTGGCAGGGCGCCGATCTCCTCCAGATTCGCGACGTGCTCCTTTGGGATGACGAGAACGTGAACGGGAGCCTTGCTGTTTATGTCTCTGAAGACCAGCACATCGTCCTCGTCGTGGACCACCTCGGCATCGATTTCCCCTCGCACTATTCTACAGAATATGCAGTCTGACTCGCTCACGGCCATCTCCTCTAATGTTCGACCCTGCTCTCCAACGCACCTAGCGCGCGTGCCACTGCTACTATACCGGCGGTCTCGCTGCGGAGCCTGTACGGTCCCAATCCGCCGAAGGTAATGCCGGCCTCCTCCGCGAGCCGCAACTCCCGCTCGCTCCATCCGCCCTCGGGGCCCACGAAAAGGCTTGCCGGAGATCGGACGACAGCCTCGACGGGCTGGAGGTCTGGGGCATTGTGTAGGAGCGCACCTGCCTCCCCCGCCTCTGAGGCGGCGTCCTCGAACGACACGGGCTCGGCCACCTCGGGCACGCTGAGCCTGAGCGACTGGCGCGCCGCGGCCACCGCCACCCGCCGCCAGCGCCAGACCTTCCCCTCGCGCGGGTTCACGATGCCGCGTTCGGCCAGGAGCGGCACTATACGCGTGGCGCCGACCTCGGTAGCCTTCTCGACGACGAGGTCCATCCTCCCACCCTTGGGCACCGCCTGATAGAGTGAGATCTCTACCCTGGCGCTATCGGGCGCCACCAACTCCTCCACGACGGCGGCTTCTTTCCCACCGCACAGCCTGGCGGCGAAGAGACGTCCCGCTCCGTCCACTACCTCGACGGGGTCTCCATTCTTGCCCCTAAGAACTTTCAGAACGTGTTTGGCCTCGCCCGCCGGCAGCTCGAGCATCCCGCCGGGCTCAAGTGCGGAATCGACGAAGATACGGGTTATGGGCGTGCGCGTAACGAAGCCCCCTACCGGAAGACTCCCCTGAGACGGTCGAAGAACGAGCCTCCACCGCCGTTGTAGGTCTCTTCGCCGCTGGTAGACTCGAACCTCTCGAGCAACTCCCGCTGCTCTGCCGTCAGACGCGTCGGCACCATAACATCGACGAGCACCTTCAGGTCGCCGCGTCCACGCCGCCGCAACCGCGGCATCCCATCGCCCCTGAGCGTTAGCGTCGCACCGGGCTGGGTGCCAGCGTCCACCCTCACCTGTTTCGGCCCTTCGAGGGTGGGTACGTCAACCTGGGCACCGAGCGCCGCATCGACGAAGCTGATCCTCATGCGGTGGATCAAATCCTCCCCGTCACGCATCAGCTCTTGATCTTCTCTAACGTTGATCTTCACGTAGAGATCTCCAGGAGGCGCGCCAGGGTCTCCTGCGTGCCCCCCGCCGGAAATCCGCAACCTCATGCCGCTCTCGATGCCTTCAGGCACCCGCAGCCGCCGGGCCTCCACCTCGGAGACCTTCCCGCTGCCGCGGCAGTTGTCGCACACGGCATCGATGACTCGGCCGCGTCCGCCGCACGTCGAGCACGCCTGGGTCGTCACCATCTGCCCGAGGATGCTCTCACGCACCGTCCTGACCGAGCCTGCGCCGTTGCAGGTGGGACAGACGTGCGACTCCGTGCCCCCAACACCGTCGCAGACACCACAATTCCTGACAACCTGGACATTGACTTCACGGTCTGCCCCGAACGCTGCCTCGCGCAGTGAGACCTCTACTTCGACTTCAGCGTCACTACCGCGGCTCGGACCTTGCGCGGAAGAAGCGCCGAAGAAAGAACCCCCGAAAGTGCGGTCGCCGAAGAAAGCCTCGAAGATGTCCTGGAAGCCTCCGAACGGGTCTCCCCCGCCTGGGTAGCCTGCGGCCCCTGCGCCACGCGGTATCTGATGGCCGTAGGTATCGTAGGCGCGCCTGGCTTCCGGGTTCGAGAGGACCTCGTAGGCCTCGGTAAGTTGTTTGAAGCGGTCTTCGGCCTCGTGGTCGCCAGGGTTCGCGTCAGGGTGGTGAGAGCGGGCCAGGCGACGGTAAGACTTCTTGATCTCCGCGTCCGAGGCTTCCCTGGACACGCCCAGAATCTCGTAGTAGTCGCGCTTCGTCGCCAACTAGAACCTGGCGTCCAGACAATTTGTCAGGGCCTCCGCCGCCGAGCGGACCGTCGTTATGGCTGCGTCGTAGTCCATCCTTTTTGGGCCGATCAGGCTGACAACCCCGTATGGACGCTCGCGACGGCTGTAGGCCGAGGCCACGAGACTCGTGCCCGTCAGGTTCAGGAAACCACTCTCTGTGCCGATGGAGACAACAACCCCGCTGCTCGAAACGGAGCGACGGAGTGCGTCGCCCATCAGGCGCAGCAGCCAGCGCCGGCGTTCGAAGACCTCGATCACGGCTGAGAGGCTACCCGGGTCGAGGTCGTCCAGGCGGCTCAGGAGGGCCGAGGCGCCCTGGATGAAGACCCCGCGCTCCGTCACCCTTCCCAGCGCACCTACCGCCTCGAGAACGGCCCCCACGGTCATCGGGTCGTGGTCCGAGAGAGCTGTGCGCGCCGCGAGCCCGAGCTCGAGGTCTGTACCGAGCGGACGCCCCCCCAGCCAGGAGTTGAGTGCTGCGAAGATGCCGCGCAGTTCCTCGTCTTCGACAGGAATGGGGAGTGTGATCGCTGCGCTCGAAGAGGCGCCGCTCTCCATGGATACAACGAGAAGGAGCCTACCTTCGCCCAGCGGCAGGTAGTCGACGCGGGCGAGCGACTCGCCGAGCACGGTTGGCCCAGCGACCACGGCCAGAAGCCGGGTCACCTCGCTCATCCCCTCCGAGACGCCCCTCAGCAGCTCGTCCACGTTGCCGTAATCATCGAGGGCCGCGAACTCCGGGTCATCCTTCTGGTTACCTTCCATCAGGGCGTCGACGTAGTACCTGTAACCCCTGTCCGTCGGGACCCTTCCGGCCGAGGTGTGCGGGTGGTCGAGCAGGCCCAGCGACTCGAGATGGGCCAGCTCGGCCCTGATGGTCGAGCTGCTCGCGCCCAACTCGTCGGACAGAGCATGGCTACCGACAGGGGCGCCCGTGGAGATGTAGATCTCCAGCGTCTTGAGCAGTAGCTCGCGTTGCCTCTCTGAGAGCTCGAGGTGTGTCATATCGCGGGTGATTCTAACATGGGCGCGGGGTGACCCAAGGAAGCACTTCAGCATTTCAGCACGCCGCCTCCCTGCGTCGGCGGCTTGTCAGCATTTCAGTTGCGCGTGCCCAAGCTCTGGCTGACTAGCTGAAAGGCGGCGGAGCCGCCGTGCTGACGAGCGAAGGCCTTAAAGGCCTGAGCGTGCTGAAGTGCTTTCAGATGCGCAGCGCGGCAAGGAAGGCCTCCTGTGGTATCTCCACGTTGCCGACCTGTTTCATGCGACGCTTGCCCTTTTTCTGTTGCTCGAGGAGCTTGCGTTTGCGGGTTATGTCACCGCCGTAGCATTTGGCCGTAACGTCTTTGCGGTAGGCGCGAACGGTCTCGCGCGCGATTACTCGCCTTCCCATCGTGGCCTGCACGGGCACCTCGAACTGCTGGCGTGGGATCAACTCCTTGAGCTTCTCGACGAGCGCGCGACCGCGATGGTAGGCCTTGTCGCGGTGGACGATGATCGAGAGCGCGTCGACGGTGTCACCGGAGACGAGGACTTCTACCTTGACCAGGTCGGATGGCTCGTAATCAAGAGGCTCGTAGTCGTAGGAGGCGTACCCTTGTGTGCGGCTCTTCATGGCGTCGAAGAAGTCTGTGATGATCTCGGCGAGCGGCAGGTCGTAGGTGAGCTGCACCCTGCGGGTCGAGATGTACTCCATCCCGACGGAGATACCGCGCCTCTCGTGGCAGAGCCCCATCACGGCCCCTACGTACTCCTTGGGGCAGATCACGGTCACCCGCACTATGGGCTCCCTGATCTCATCGAAGATCTCAGGCAACTCGCTCGGGTTGGTGACCTCGACGACCTCGCCTTCGACTACGACCTCGTACTTCACGCTTGGGGAGGACGCTATGAGGTCGAGGTCGAACTCACGCTCGAGGCGCTCCTGGATGATCTCCATGTGCAAGAGACCCAGGAAACCGCACCTGAACCCGAAGCCCATCCTGGAGTTCTCTGGCTCGAAGAAGAGCGAGGCATCGTTTAGTTGCAGCTTGGAGAGGGCCTCCCTGAGCCGTTCGAAATCGTCGCCCTCCGTTGGATAGAGGCCCGAGAAGACGGTCGGCAACGCCTTCGCGTAGCCAGGCAATGGTTCAGAAGCGGGCGCTTGCACCCGTGTGACCGTATCGCCGACGCGCAGGGCTTCAATGTCTTTGAGGCCCGCGATCACATACCCCACCTCGCCCGTAGACAGGACAGGGAGGGCGGTAGGTTTCGGGGTGTAGCAGCCGACCTCAAGGAGCTCGAAGTGCTCCTCGCTCCCCATCGCCCTTACCCTGTCGCCCTTCCTCAGCTCACCGTCGAAAAGACGCGCGAGGGAGACGACGCCGCGGTAAGGGTCGTAGTGGGAGTCGAAGATGAGGGCCCGCGTCTCATCGTGCTCCGCCTGCGGCGCAGGGATGCGGTCCACGATCGCGTCGAGGACCCCCGTTACGTTCTCGCCGGTCTTGGCCGAGATCTTGATGATCTCCTCCTCTTCGACGCCGAGAAGTTCCACAAGCTCCTCCGTGACCGTCGCAACGTCGGCTACGGGGAGGTCTATCTTGTTGAGCACTGGTATGATCTCGAGGTCGTGCTCCATCGCGAGGTAGAGGTTCGCGAGCGTCTGGGCCTGTATGCCCTGGCTCGCGTCGACGATGAGGAGGGCGCCTTCGCAGGCTGCTATGGCCCGCGAGACTTCGTAGGCGAAGTCAACATGGCCAGGCGTGTCGATCAGGTTGAGGTTGTACTCGCCGTCGTCCCTGTTGTAGAGGACGCGCACGGCCTGGGCCTTGATCGTGATACCACGCTCGCGCTCGAGGTCCATGGTGTCGAGGATCTGGTCCATCCGCTCGCGCTCGGGGACGGCCTCTGTTATGTCGAGCAGCCTGTCGGCCAGGGTGCTCTTTCCGTGGTCTATGTGCGCTATTATGCAGAAATTGCGGGTACGCTCGATGTTTTTCACCGGGAGATTCTACCATGATTGCCCCTTTGCTCGACTTGTGTTACATTCTCCCGGTCAGGCAAGTATCAGATCTGAGGAGCCAGCGTGCCCGCACCATCCAAGCGCGACAAGCAGAGCGTCAAGCGTGGCGCACACAACAAGGGCGTCAGGACCCGCCTTCGTAACCTCTCCAAGAGCTTCTACAGGGCCGTGCATTCAGGGAATGAAGAGGAGGCCCGCAGGATCAGGGACGAGTCCCAGCGAGAATACAACAAGGCCGCGACCAAGGGCATAATCCACCCGAACAGGGCTGCCCGCAAGGTCAGCCGCCTCGACAAGGCATTAGCTGCCGACCGGGGAGAGTAACCACCGCAACGGGAGACTGAGATCGAGGACCCCGCCTGCCTGGGCATCCGTTCGCTTTTCTACTTTGTTGTGTGCCTGGCTACCTTTAGAGTATGCGCTTGATGAACTCCATCGCGGCGGGCAGATTCTCTTCGAATGTCGGTTCGATCTGCTCGGGAGGAAGGATGAAGCCGCCGTGCTCAACGGAGTCAGGTCGTAACTCGATGGTGAAAGACGGGATACCGTATTCACCGTAAGTCCAGTCCGTCGTGTCACCCGCCGTCAGATAAAGTTGCGACGACTGCTGCGGCGTATAGGTCATGCCGTGCACCGCACGAATCAATTGTTGCATCCGCTTGGCAAGCTTCGTCATTGTGGATAAATCAGAGGCGTCTGGGATGGGCTGCGAAGTGTAGCCCCATGGGTAGAGGACCAACTGCGAAAAGCTGTGGTAGGTGATGACACCACGAAACAGCTCATTGGCAACCAGGTTTCGTACAGCCTGCGTTTCCGGTTCGGAGAACGCGCGCGGTCCTACATAAGTAGGATCGCTAGGCACGTGACTGGAGGTGCTGATATTCAGCGTCCCCCACATGTAACCGTAGTTTCGGTTCGGGTCTACGCCGATGCTGCCATCGATATTGGTACGGCGATTCTTGCGCCACAGTCGGTCTTGGGTGCGCGAGAATTCGTGTCCATCCGGATTGACCATCGGGGCCACCCATATCTCGCCCCTCTGCAGCCACTGCCTTACGGGAGGCTGGTCGGCATTGTTTACAAGATGCTCCGCCAGAAGGTAAGGGACTTCGACCGAGACCCATTCACGGGCATGATGACAACCCATAAACAGCAGCTTGTGCTCGCTTGCTCGCCGCTCCCCGATCCGCAAGGCCCAGATCGGTCGATCCTCCAAGCTGCGGCCAATCTCGCGCAGTTCCGCGATCTCCGGCTGTCTCTCGGCCAGCCGCCTTAAGTCTTGCTCCAACGTTTCTGCCGAATGATACGCGGCGATCGCCTCTGTGGTGGCGAACCTGGACAAATGATCTTCGGTGCCGACAACCTCTTCGGTCGTGTAGCCCATCTGGCGCAGCCGCAGCGCCTGCTCCTCAACCGCACGCAGGACGACATGGTCTGCCTTCACCTGCCAGATATCGAGGCCCAACGGTAGATCGATCAGCCGTGCGAGTGGCGGTGCTTGCGGCGAATCAGCACGAACCGCATAAACGATACTCATCCTTTTCACTCCTCCTCATAACGTTCTTCTGCATTCCGGGCGCCTGGTTGGGCTCCTGGGCGGGACCCAAACTCAGACACGAATTCCTCCACCGTATAAAGTCGCTCCACATTCGCCAGACGACGGCGCTCCAACTCGCTGATTTGGCTTTCATTTGCTGCCGCCACCACCACGTCCGGATCTCGCCCTCGCTCCCAAACGTCGAGGCCGAGCGGCATTTGTAGGAGGCGTTCGATGTCGCCACCTGGCAAGGGAGTCAAGCGGACGATCCATTGAGGGTTTTGATCTTGTGCGTCTGTCATCGCTGATTTGAGTCCGCTCGTGCTAGTCGCTAGATTCTCACCAGCGCATCCAGCAGGGTCTCTCCATTCTCGCTTCTCCCAGCCTCAAAGTGGGCCCGCCATTCCCGCAGCGGCACAAGTACGCCTGCATGCCTTCTCAAGAAAGCACAACCCGATGAATTCTCGATGAATCTACGCCGGGTTGTAGAAGGATCGACCTTCTGCAACCTGCCGCAGTATCGTACCCAATTCCACGCCATCTTAGGTGATGCACTTGTGTTCACTTGACACCATTGGCGAAGCGCCGCCTCGGAAGTGAGTACTGACTTTGTACACTGTGGGGACGAGGGAATTGAAGCAGCACACGGGCGAGATCGTCGGGAGGGTCCGCAATGGGGAGAGGGTAATACTGACCCTGCGCGGGGAGCCTGTGGCCGTGATCTCTCCGCTGGACCGAAGCGTCATCGAAGAGGCCGTCGAGATCGAAGCCCGCAGAGCTGAGCGAGGGTCTTTGGTCTGGCTGGCCGCGAGCGAGAGCTCCTTCTCGTTCTGGGATAACGAGGAAGACGAGGTCTGGGACGAAGAAGCTGAAGAGCCTGTGGATCCGGCAGGGGGCTAGCTCGCTTGACAGAGGAGGCTTACCCAAGAGGCTCGGTAGTACTGGTGCCCTTCCCCGACCTCTCGGGCCGCAAGCGTCGCCCGGCCCTGGTCGTCTCGCCCGAAGGGTTCGACGACGAGGACCTCGTCCTGTGCGCCATCACATCCCGGCTTCCAGAGAGGTTCTCCGAACGGGAAGCATCGCTGGGGGCAGAAGACATGGTCGAGGAAAGGCTGCCCAAACGGAGCGTTGTCAAGGTGGGCAAGCTCTTCACCATGCACCGCTCCATGATCGCGCGCCTCGGTGAATAGCGGGGAGAGCCTGGAACATGAAATACTTACTGTGTCCCAGCCAGGTACACGGGGGGTAGAAGATGGGTGGAACCAGGGGAACGGGCATCCAACGCTTCGGGTTCTTTATGTGGATCGCCACGGCACTGTGGCTCATCGCGGCTATCGCTGCGGTCATAGATCGCGACACGCTGAACGCCGTGGCCTGGTTCGGCCTTGCCGCGGCTGGAGCCCTGAGCGCGAGTGGTAGCACCGAACGATCCAAGGGATTGGCTTACCTGGCCATCGCGCTCCTGGTCGCTTCCGTGGCGATCCTAATGGGTGTGTTCCTGGCCGATTAGAGCTTTGGTCAGCATTTCAGCATTCGCGTGCGAGCCCTTGCTGATTTGCTGAAGTGGTGATTGCCTGACTAGCGCGGGATGAGGAAGGGTCAGCCCTTCCTCATCCCGCTGTGAGCCGCCTGGGCCGAAGCAGATCGCATCCGACGCGCGGGAAAGTACTTGCGCTTGGTATTATGAACCGGTCGAGGAAGGGAGAAGACAATGGACGAACGTGGCTACGTGGCCAAAGAGGAGGCGTTGAAGAGGCTCTCCGAGCCCGAGGGTGACCATGAGCTGCACTCCGTTTTGGAGCGCATGAAGGTGCATCATCCGCATCTTTGGGAGGTGCTGCACCGGGTGCACTTCTCACACGAGGCCGGTCCCGCGCAGCTCGAGGATTGGCGAAGGGCACCGGATGGTAGCCAGGAGGATATCTGGGCTGAGCACTATGATGAAGCCATGGGCGTCCTCCAGATGGGCCTGCAGTAGTCTCACAGCTTGGTGCAAAGAGGTTTGCACCTCTTTGCAAGCATTTCAGCTGGTCAGCACTTCAGCTTGTCAGCTCCACTAAGGTTTCGCTGTAAGTAGTGGAGACTTCGAGACGATCCCTCCGCTTGTTGCAAAGAGATACGGGGACTTCAGCCGTCTTGGGTGTGTATGGGCTTGGTCATGGTGATGCTCGTTACGTTGTAGCCCGTCTTTTCGTAGAGTGCCTGCGCCCCATGGTTGTGGCCGAATACGTGTAGTTCTACGCTCCTGGCGCCGAGCTCTGTGGCTCTGTCCTCTACGAGCTCAAGCGTGCGAGATGCGTAGCCTTTGCGCCTGAAATTCTCGTGGATGATTACGTCGTAGATCCAGACGGACCGGCCGACGCCCGAGTCCCTGAGCGCGAACCATACGGTGCCGACTTCGGCCGGTACTGCGTCGTCCCTGACGGAATAGAGGAAGTGGTTGTGTGTGGCGGGTCCCTCTGGCAGCAGCCCGTCCACGTCCTTCGCCGCTCTGTTCTCTGCCTCGGCCGGTGACCAGGCGCCGGCGCGAACTTTATCCGCCGCGTAATCGCGCACCAGATGTTTTCTGTACTCGCGGTATGTCGCGTCGTCGAGATCGACGAGCCTGACGTTGTCCGTACCTTGCGGGGTCATGCTGATGCCTCGGACAGCCCGAACACGGTCATCTCGACCTGAAGCTCGTCGGAGAGATCGCTCCCGCCTTTGAGGCCGCTCTCGAGATCCTGGATCAGGGCCAGGGCGCGTTCCAGTTCCAGCTCGTCGAGCTTGCTGCCCTGTTCCTCGAGCTTTCGCGCGACGAACGGAGGGACTTTGAGCCTGCTCGCAACCTCTTTCTGGGGCGTGCCACGTTCGATGAGGGCACGGGCGCGCGCGACGAGCTGGAACTGGCGACGGATCATGAACGTGAGACGGAGCGGAGGCTCGCCCGTACCGATCAAGTCTTCCAGCAACTCGATTGCTCTGTCTCGTTCTCCGGCGGCCAGGGAGTCGACGAAGGCGAAGATGTTGGACTGGATGTCGGGCGGGCAAAGGGCGGCCACGTCGTTGTGGGTCGCTGTGCCTTCACCGACGTAGAGCGCCAGCTTCTCCGTCTCCTGCAACAGGCGCATCTTGTCGCCCGAGCAGCGGTTTGCCAGGTCTCCGGCCACATCCTCGGGGAGATCCAGGCCCACCTTCTTCGCGTGCCCGACGAGCCACTTGACCAGAGCCTTACCCGTCGGCTGCTCGAAGGTATGGACCTCTCCCGATCTCTTGACCGCCGAGAGCAGCCTCTCACGAGAGCCGAGCTTCTTTCCGAGCAAGATCAGGTCAGCCCCTGGCGAAGGGTCCTCGAGGTAGTCTACGATCACTGCCTTCTGGGTAGCGTTCCAGGAGTCGAGGTCCCTCAAGACGACGAACGGTCCATCCCCGAACAGCGAGAAGGAGTTGCAGGCCGAGACGAGGGTCTCTGGGCCTATCGCCGAGGCGTCATAAGCCTCGAGGGTCCTTCCGGCACGCAGCTTCTCGACGCCGCGGGACTTCCGTTCCTCATCATCTCCCAAGAGCAGGTAGACAGTCACACGAGTATTCTAAACGCTACCGGCACCGAGGCGCAGCGCAATCCGGTGGATCGGCTTGGGGTTGGAGCAGCTCCTGCCGCAGTGGATACCCTCTTGCGCCGGAATGACTTGTGTGTGCCCGCGGCACCTACGCGGCCAAGCAAAACAGACTCGGTACGACGGATTTGCAGAGATATACTGATGACTGTGGCGCCGGTTTGTGCATAGGGCGCTTCGCGAAGCGCCCCTACAGCGATAGCGGCTCTTGCGAGCATCGGTCAGTCGGCGGGGTCGGGTTTGTAGTGCTTTTCGGGATCCTGTTGGGAAGGGGGTAGGGGGGGGGGTCAGGCCGGCTTCTCGAGCGGGGAGAGGGAGTGGCCTGATTAGGAGGGGGTCTGAGGGAGGGAGGAGCGATGAGTTCTGGTGGGGAGGGCGAGGAGGGACGGGGGTAATTGACGTCTAGTTCTTTGGAGGGGGGGGGGGGAGGATCGGGACCGAGCAGGCTGGTCGGGGGATTCTCACCCAACAAGTCGCTGGCCGCCTGGCTGTCGGTCCCAGGCAGCGAGAGGTCGTCGTTGGTCTCCTGGCCGACGCTCGCCCATCCCACGAAGAGAGGAGATCAGAGCCAGGCCACGTTACCCACACGGGATGACGGGCGCAAAAGTGACCAAGACGGTAGAGCAGAGGCGTCAACACACTCTCCTTATGACCTGAGGTCTATACGGTTTGCTAAGCATCGTTGTCTCGATCGGGCCGCCAATAGGCAGCATACGCACCAGTACAATGGCGGCGCATCCCACTATGAGCTATTCTTGAGGCATTGGGTTTCAGGCTACAGGTATCAGGTTCGTGCACTTGGCTGATTGGGGTCTTCGAACAGTTTGGAGGTGTCGGGGCGGGTGAAAAGGTCGATGGTCCAGTCGGCGAGCACGTGCGCCCGGTTGAGGTCGTAGCCCAACTCGTAAAGGTAGACTGCTTTCCAGACGTACGCCCCGAGCAGGCCACTGAGGTTTACTCCGAGGATGTCGACGAGTGCGCTACCCTCTCCGAGGTCCACCAGCTGTCCGACGGAGCGGTAGCGGAATGGGACTGGCGCTTTGTTCTCGATCTCGGCTGCGAGGTTCGAAGCTGCGCGCTTGCCCTGCTGTTCTGCGGCCTGGGCGAGGGCGGGGACAGGCGGTCCGTCGTACTGTAAGCTGGTGCAATCACCCACAGCGTAGACCCCTGCTCTTCCTTTCACCCGCAGGTATTGGTCGATGAGTATCCTTCCGCGATGGTCTTTTTGTACGTCCAGGTCACCCACTAGAGGAGGGGGTTCGATCCCGGCGGCCCAGATAGTGGTGCGGGTCGGAATGGTGCTTCCGTCTGAGATCACCACGGCATCAGGCCTGACCTCTTCGACCTTGGCGTCGTTGATGACCTCTATTCGCTGGGAGGCGAGCCTGCGCGTCGCGGCGTGAACCAGCGGGGCGTCGAGACCCTTGAGGATGTTACCGCCGGCATTCACCAGCACGACACGCACACTGCCGAAGTCTACGTTAGGGTAGTCGTCCTCGAGGACGTCGAAGATCAGGTCGTGCGTGTCGGCCGCTGCCTCCACCCCGGTGGGACCTCCGCCGACGACGACAAAAGTGAGCAGGTCGTCGGGAGCACGGTCTTTGAGGTGTTCGGCTTCCTCGAAGCGATCGATCACATGGTTGCGTACCAGCAAGGCGTCTCGCAGACCCTTGATATCCAAAGCGTTCTCTTCGGAGCCTGGGGTACCGAAGAAGGTGGTGCGGCTGCCTGGCGCCAGAACAAGGTAGTCGTAAGGGTAATCGCGCGCGCCCGACTTCAACCGACGAGTCTCGAAGTCCACTTCTGCTACCTCATCCTGGAAGAATTCTATCCCCAAGGGCTGGAGGATGCGCCGGAGGGAGTGTGCCACGTGGCGTACCTCCGCGTTACTTGGAATTATCGAAGGGACCATCGGCCAGAAGGTAGTGTAATTCCTGGGATCCAACAAGGCGACGCCCACATCTTCGGTCCCGCTCAGCAGGCGCGCCAACCCCCTCGCCGCAGCGAGTCCTCCGAATCCACCGCCGACGATGAGGATCTTTGTCGGGGCGTCCGCGTAGTTGCCTTCGAGGGAGGCGGGTTTGTGTAGCCGCCTGTAGGCTCCCCAGGCTGCTCCAAGGATCAGGCCGCCTATCGCCAGTTTGTCTCTCATCTCATCCTCGTGTCAGCATTTCAGCTTCTCAGCTTAACATTTGATGAAGGACTGAGAGTTCGAGCGTTCGGCTTGCTGCTGGACCTCCTTGCGCTGCCCCACCGGTCCACCAGAGGTGTAACGTGAGGACTACTTCTCGCTAGAGGGCTACTTGGTCGCACTCCCTTCCTCGCCGGAAGAGTGCCGCGGCGCTGCGCCAGGGGACTTGGTGGCAACCTCTGCTGCGACCAGCCGCTCGGGCTCGCTGCGTAGAGTGGCGCTAACCAACGCCGTGGCGATCACGAGAGCGAGCGCCATCATGATCAACCCCATCTTCAGAAGCGAGTTTCCTTCTCTTAACGCCCGCCTACCTTCCCTCGAACGGAGAGTGCTACCGCCGGAGCACGACGACAGCCCTAGGGTCGCCCCGCTGATGAGCAACGCCAGCACAGCGACCACCGGCACCAGGACGGAGAGGCCACCAGTGTTGGGCAGCACACTGTTATCGGAAATCGTGTCGGAGATCACGCCGTCCTTAGAGTTCACGGGGCCAGCATTCGTCTTGCTGTCATCTATGCTGGCACCACGGTCGACGTTGCCGGCATCTCCGCCGCCATCTACAACACGACACCCTTCTCCACCTACACCCGTCGAGCTTATTATCGGGAAGGTGTCGTTGGGGCCCCTGGGAAACTCATCGTTCTCCGGATCTACGGGTATCGGTACGATGAGCTTGTCAGGGTTGTCTCTTACGGCCTCGGGGAACGACTCCCCAAGCGTACTCCTGCCGTTAGCTACTATAGTTCCGTCCGGCTCCAACGTGATGTCTGCGTTCTCACCATCCCTGATTCTGAAAGGCACACCACGATCGCTCATGGTTATGGTCAACTCACCGCCCTGCGCCGTAAGCTCGCAGTTTTCGGTCTCTATGACGATCTGGTCTATCCCGGTGACCCTCGTGCCATCAGGAAGTATGTCTATGACATCTGCCGGAACGAGCACATCCTTGCCGATAGCCGTTCCCCCCGCCAAGGGTCCTTTCTCCTGGTCCTGCGGCTCGAGATCCGGCGATGAGTCGTCCGCTGGTGGGCTGCTTGTTGTGGTGCCCGTGGTACTCGTGCCGGTGGTGGTGCCGGTGGTCCCCGTTATCGTACCCGTAGTCGTCGCACCCGTGGTATCGGTCGTTGTCGTACCCGTGGTGCTTGTGGTGGAGCCCGTCGTGGTGAGCGTGGTACCGGTCGTTCCCGTCGTGGTCGTGGTACGGGTAGTAGTGGCGATGGTATTCGTCGTACCCGTCGTGGTACCCGTGGTATCCCGTGTTCCTGGGGTGCTCGTCGTGCCTGTGCCCGGTGTTCCCGTAGTCGTATCTGCGCCAGGGCCGGTGACTCTCTCGCAGTTTCTCTTGGTCTTGTCGTCGCGGTGTATGGTCTCGACCTTATCGAAGCCAGCCCCGCAATCAATGTGATCAACTCCATCGGTGTCGCGCGCGTAGATGCGGTCATCGCCAGCGCCAGCGTCCACATCGTCGTCGCCTTTACCGGGGATGATCTTGTCCTTGCCGCCTCCGCCTTCGATTGTGTCTTCCCCACGGCCACCCCTGAGGCGATCCTCCCCGCCGCGACCGTCGAGGCGGTCCTCCCCGCCGCGACCCTTGATGCGGTCCTCCCCATCGGTCCCCACGAGCGTATCCTCGCCGCCGGTGCCGGTGAGAACCTTCGCCAAGGCTTCGTGGGCGCCGAAGAGCGCTGCGACCATCACTACCATCACCGTCAGCAAGATGTATAGCCTAGTCATTCGACTCCCTTAGTCTACGTGGAGCATGTGCTGCTCGTTTTCTTTGGAACTCAACAAGGTTCTTGGCCTCTAGCCACCAAGGTTGGCCAGTTCTCTATGTCACAGGCGCAACAATAGCCGCCTTCGGGACCTGGTGCAACCTCAGAGGATATTCATGAACTCCGTCAAGGCGAACTTCGGAGAAGCCCCTTCCGGGCACTTACGTAAATATAGAGTCGCTATCCCACCCGCTTGCCATTCCGAGGCGTATCAGGGCACAACCACAAAGAGACGTGGGCTGCATCGTCTCCCTGACCACCCCCGCCAGATCATCGCTTAATGCCTCCAGGTCTGTTTCGTCGCGTAGCTTGGCCGAGAGAGCCTCTAAGGTCTTTCTAGCGTCATACTTCCTGCGATAGAAACGCCTGTCAATAAACGACTGGATACGCCGCCTCATTGCCAGGTGGGCATTTCTGCGGACGAACTTCTTAGAACTCCGTCAAGGCGAAGCTCGGTGAAACCGCCCGTAGCCTCGGTCCTGGGGCCTAACCCAGGAGGGGACACAACACATCCTGTAGGTACTATCGGTTTCTTGTGCACGAGGCTTCCCGCCCGACGTCCTTTCGTCATAGGTGCAGCACACCCTAATGGCATGAGCCGTTGCCCGAGTCGGTGAAGGTCTGGCCTTCTATGTGGACAAACCTCCAGCTGTAAGAGCCGGCATGGAGGTCAAACTTGAGCACACCCGAGGTCCCAGTCTCCACGACCTCCACTCCAGGGGCCTGCTGCACTTCACTGCCCCCCGGCGCACCCCCGGTCCCGGCCACGAACTGGCGGATCCCGTTCTGCAAATCTGTCTTGCCCCCTGGGGTTAGTGGGGAGTAGCGCTCGTAGCGGTGGGCGTGCCCATTAAGGATTACTTCGGCGTCATTGTTGTAGAGGATCTGCCAGAGGGGCTTCACATTAGGGTTGGTGACGTTGTTGCCTGTGGAATAGAGCGGGTGATGGAAGTAGGCCAGGGTGCACTGCTTGTTGGTGTTAGCAAGGTTGTTGCGAAGCCATTTGCCCTGGGTAGATGTCCTCTCGCATCCGCCCACCTTGTTGCAGTTGCTGTTTAGGGCCACGATGTGCCAGGTTCCCCTATCGTAGGAATAGTAGCCCTTGCCTGGTGTCAATCCAGGATTCGCGGGTGTGTTTGGCACCGGTGCCGGGAGCCTACCTCCTATTTGGAAGCCATTGACCGCGCTGAAGTAGTCGAAGTAGGGCTGCGCTACCTTGGAAGAGTGGTACTCGTGGTTGCCCAAAACAGGCATCGTGCGATCTTTGTACTGGCCCCACCAGTAGGTGCGCTTGGCATCGAAGATAATACCATCGGAGAGTCTGTAGTTATCGTAACAGTTGGCGTACTGCGTACGGGTTCCGTCGGGGTAGGCGTTATCTCCTAGAGCGAGGACGGTCCCCGGTATGGTCGCCAGCAGAGCCGCCGTTGCCTTGGCGTTGTTGTCTGGGGAACACTCTGCGATGTCTCCGGCGCCGACCAGCGTCACCGTCTGCGTCTGCCCTATGCCTGGCGTGGCTGTCAGCACGGCCGCAATGCATGCCATCAGCATCGCCGAGGCCATCGCACCTAAAACAAGAACGCTCTTGTTCATCCCCTTCATCCTTCCTTGTGTGGGGTGAAGGAGAACTATGAGGGCATGCAAGGACTTGAGCAACTTCTCAGAACTCCGTGCCTGCGAACTTCGGAGAATTCACCTTCCACGCACTCGGGTGAATAAGGGCACGAAGAAGGAGGGTCGAGGCATCTTTTAGCTCCGGCCCTTCTCGCTTCTCAAGTACCGCTCCCTACAGAAAAGAGGAACTATGGGTTTTGGTTAGCGGCAGCGGGTGGGCTGGCCGTTTTTATTAGTGACGGAGGCATCCTTTGCTCCGATGGTCTTACAGTGGAAAACCCTCGCCCCTCCGTATTAGGGCTTCCGCTCACGGTGGGAGGCCAGGAGGCTGGCTCCCCGAGTTCACTGCCATAACGGGCAAGGCGCTGAGCGCCATCAGCACCGCCATGACCAACGCTACCGTGACCAACACCATGATGCGCCTCATAGGCACAACCTCCTTCGATAGTGGGCGGGACTCGTCAGCCCCGCCGTATTACACAACGGGGGCCAGGATGACGCGTTACAAGTGATGGTGCAAGTTCCGAGAATACTTTACAGGCGAAATTCGCAGGATTAGGCATAGTGCTTGCGCGGATAGACTCGCTACTTTTCATCTTTACCGCTCTTCCGCGCGATCAAATCGGCTCGTGATCGCCCATTGACACATTCGCTACCCGCCTTCCGCGCAGCCTCTAAGTAATAATCAATAAGGAGCAGCGTGCAGGTTTATTGCTGCTGTTGCTGTGGGGCAGCCTTCGCTGAGATAGGCCCTCAATATGTCGAGGAGGTGCGTAAGGCTAGCATATTAGCATCTTCGTCGCGCTTGAGGCTCGGGCTTGGCCCACGGCTCTCTCAGATGCGTCCGGCAGCGACGAGTACCAACCACAGCACGGACCACAACAGGAGGAGCGCTGGCCACACGGATTTGTGTTCACTGCAGAAGGCGCGTTCGGCCACTATTGGGGGGAGGCAACCTGCGTAGAACAGGCCAACGAGGAGCACGGTTACGCCCGGCGTCGTCACCGACGCGAACGGGAGCGAGGAGGCGGCCTGTGCGGTCTGTATCATGATCGTGACCAGGAAACCGTTGCAGGCGTTGAGCGGGTAGGCGAGCAAAGGGTAGATGTTTCCGGCGAGGGAGCCGACGAGGCCGAGGATCAGGATCGGTCCTGAGAGCGGCACGGCAACAAGGTTCGTAAGGACTCCAACTACGGAGACCTGATCGAAAGTAGCTGCGACTATGGGCGAGGTCGCTATCTGGGCTGCCAGTGAGACGGAGATGAGGTTCGACAGTTGCGCTGGCGGGCTCTTCAGTGGCCTGAGTAATGATCTCTCTACGAGAGATTTCAGGGGTTTGGTAAGGAGAAGTATCCCGAAGACGGCGGCCACGGAGAGTTGGAAGCCTGTACTGTAGATGAGCTGCGGGTTGTATGCCAGCACCAGGGCAAGCATCGTGCTCATGAAGTGCAGGGCCGAGACCTGGCGCCCGAGGAGCGGAGCAGCGAGCACGAAGGTTGCCACGACTCCGGCCCTTATGGCTGATGGAGGGGCGCCGGCGATGAGGATGTAGACCCACAGCAAACCCATCGTAACGCCTGCGCGTATCGTAGGAGGTATGGCGAAGAGGCGGAGGGCGAAGTAGATCACGCCCGCCAGTATCACGACGTGCTGGCCAGAGATGGCGAGGACGTGAGTTATTCCAGAGCGCTGAAACGATTTCTCCAGTGCCTCGGGCATGAGCGAGCGATCCCCGAGTACCATCCCTCGCACGACGGCCGCCTCGCGCGGCCTAAGGCCATACCCGAGCGCCACGTCCGTACGACGGTGAACCTTGCCGATCCAACCCCGTTCCTCCCCCACCGGCCTCACGCTCGTCGCTTCGACGAGCGCGCTGATCCTCTTTGTCGCGAGGTATCGTCCGTAATCGAAGCCGTCCTCACCGATCTGGGGGCGTGAGATCTCACCTTCAACTATTACCCTGTCGCCGACGCCCACGCTGAGGTCGCCGGCGAAGACCTCGACCCCTCCCCCGCGCAGGACCTCCCTGTCCTCGTACCAGAGGCGCTCGACCCTGAAATCTGCCATGTAGCCGAAGCTGCTGCTTTCGGGAGGCGAGGCTATCCGGCCGACGAACACGACCTCCCCCGGCTCCATGGCCGCCAGATCGGCGAGTGGGTCCGGCGTGGCCGCGTGTAACATTGCGATCGCGACGCCTCCTGCCGCGAATACGGGTGCCAGGATTGCCATCAATCGCCATTCGGTGGGGACGAGAACCCGCCACAAGAGCGCGCCAATCGCGACTATGGACCCGGCCACGAGGAGCACGGGGGCGAGGGATGGTGAGACCGTGCCGACAGCGACCCCCGCTGCGAGCAGGATAGCCCACAGATCCAACCTCACTGGAGGGCTGAGATCCAGGTCAGGACCGCGTCCCCTCGCCTCCCTAGACTGCGGCAAAGGGTGCTATTTTCTCCAGGGTCTCAGGCCCGATTCCTGGTATCTCTTCGAGCTCGTCTACCGAGGAAAACTGCCCGTTGGACTGCCTGTACTGGATGATGCTCTCGGCCGTCGACGGCCCGACCTCGGGCAACTCGTCGAGCTCCTCGACGTCCGCGGTGTTTATGTCTACCCTGAGCGAATCCTGAGTTCATCCTCTATCTCCTCCAGGGAGGCAGTGTAAACGACCCTCGGCGCCCCTTCCGAGAGGCGCGCCGTATATAGGGCCCCGCCGACCAGCACGATCATGACCAGTATCGACACGATTACGTGGGGCCTGTAACGCGCAAAGTCACCGCCCTGCGCCCGCCGCCGCGCACCAGGACCGCGCGTGGCCGTCTCGAAAACGTCGTTCCTCACAGCACCGGTTATCGGGACACAGGGAAGATAGTTTTAGAGCGGTTTGCGAAACAAGACCGCGGGCATGACAGCTGACGTCCTGAGAGCCGAGAAACGGCAGGCTGAAAGGCCGACAAGCGCAGGATTTTGAAGGGCACTCCTTCCAAAACCTGCTATCAGAGATCGCTGAGCTTGCTGTTTTCGAACTTGCCGAGGACCTGTTCCATGGCGTCGGGGCCGATCGTTGCGCCGCCCCGGAACGGAAAATCGAGGGCGGTGAAGAGGACGAGGAATACGATCAGGGCCAGGGCAGCCACCATGAGAAGGTGAATCAGGGTTCTGTCCAGACCAAAGGGGTAGGTGAACCCGACAACGACGACCCCCCGACTATCAGCACGACCCAGAGGATGGCCGGCAATCCCTGCTCAAACGCTGCCACATCTTCGCCCACCCAAAAGTCGTTATATGTTGTCACGGCTGTTTATCGTTTACTCGTTGAAGTCAGCTCGGGAGCGCCTTCTGCCGGACGAGAAGACCCTTGAGAAGGTAGCTAGATACGAGACTCACCTCTCCAGAGGGCTCTACAAGGCTTTGCACGAACTCGAGGCGCTGCAAATTAGGCGAACCGGTGGTGCCGCGCGGCTGGACGTGGACAGATTGGCGGGGAGCTAAGGGCAGGATCTTCACTCGACCGCCTGGAAACGTTCTCCGAAGTTCAGTCTTCGAGCACTACGTCCAAGAATAGGGCCGCCGTCCACGAGAAGAGGTCCGAGCCGTGCCCGAAACCGGTCGTGGGGTCGTAGTACTCGTAGAAGCCCTGCTCCTTGCACAATGAGACGATGGTATTTCGCAGTCGCTCGGCTTGTTCCTCATAGCCGTAGCGTTCTAGGCCTCGCATGAGGAACCAGTTTATGTTGGCCCACACCGGTCCCCGCCAGTACCTCGTCGGGAAGAAGGCGAAACCGTACCGGTCGTAGCTCGGTACCGGCGTGAGGCTTTCATCCGAGAGACCAAACCCAGTGTTCTCCAGGCTGTCAACCATGCAACGCGCCTGCTCTTCGTCGGGTATACCTGCATAAAGGGGCACGTAGTTCGGCGCGACGTAGACTTCCAGTAGTCGGTTCGAAGCAAGGTCGAAGTCCAGGTAAGTTGAGTGCTCCTCATCCCAGAGCTTCTCGTTCATCGCATGGGCCGTCTTTTTCGCGCGCTGCTCGAAGGGCGAAGGATCTTCGCTCAATGCACGCGCGATCTCCGCCAGATCCTTGTCTGCCTGGCACATTAGCGCGTTGAAGAGCACGTCCTGCACCAGGAAGGGGCAGTCATCTCTTATCAGAGTCTCGTCGTAGTCGTGGTCAGCGAAGAGCTTGACGAGGTAGGCGAAGCGATCATAAGCGGCATCCAGGGGCCGGTCCCCGGCAGCTACGAAGTGTATGTCTGCACGCCGGTATTGCGGGATCTGGTCTGCGCGTAGCTGCATGCGCTCCATTATCTGATCCCACATCGGAGAGTTGTCCATGCCCGACTCCCAGGGGTGGCGGATGTAGACCAAACCCTCTTCCTCGGGGTCGCGTTCCCGGTGAAGGTACTCGTGCCAAGCCTTCAGCTTGGGGTAGGCGCGTTTGAGAAACCCTTCGGCCGCTGCTTTGTCTTTCGCGTGTTGGTAGACGTACATCACCGCCGTTGCGTGAACGGGCGGTTGGACGACACCTGAGGTCCTGCGGTCGCGTGGGGCATCAGGGCTGCGCTCAGCGTGCCAGAACTCCATGCCAGGGAAGTACTCGCCGAAGAGGGGATTGAACACTATCTGCGGCAGGAGCCCGCTCTTCCACTGGCTCTCGAAGAGGTGGGAGAGCTCCCTCGTGGCGCGGTCCTGATCGTAGCGGCTGTAGCCGATGGCGATGAGCGCCGAATCCCACGACCACTGATGCGGGTAGAGCCTCGGACCCGGCATCGTGTACTCACCGGTCCAGTTGAAGTCAAGCACCATCCGGGCTTGCTGGACGAGTCCTTCATCTGCTTTCTGCATCGGATCTTCCTCCTACTTAGGATGCACTTCACGGTAGTGAGCTGTCTGCTACCTCCTGGCAGCGCGTCTTCCGGCCTCAATGATCTTACGCATCACGCTCGCTGGATCACCTTTCTAGACGGCCGAACCGGCCACCAGGACTTGAGTCCCGACCTCTATCACCAGCGGTGCGACCTCGGCGGTGATCCCGCCGTCCGCGCCTATCGGTAGGTTGGTCATCTCGCGGAGGCGCCGCACCTTTTGGCCCATCTCATAAATGAAACGCTGCCCGCCGAAACCACTTTTCCTCACTCGACACGGCCGCCGTCTTCTTCCACCCGCCGGATCACTAGCGTGAGGCTGATCAGCGCGATGAGTAGGCTCACGAGCTCCACACTCAAGAACCCCACGAAGGTAGAGTTCCTGACGCTCGCGAAGGTGTCCCACATAGCGTGCAGTACCACCGCCGTCAAAAAAGCCCCGAGAACGCGCCAGTCTAGGGTCGCGTGACCCACCTTGAGTCTCTCTACAGGACGGCACATACCAACCCCATCCAAGCCTGTGACCGGCCGGCGAGGTCAGGCCGCGCACCAAGAGTACCTCATCCAAGACCCCGAGGTTGCCCTTGGAGGAGAGCGAGGAGACGAACCCATAGCCCATCGTCTCCAGACTCGCGAGGCCCGCCGCGGTAGCAACACCCAAGACTATGCCCTCGGTAGCGCCCTACGAAGTAGAAGACGAGAGGCACGATCAGCTTGGCGGACTCCTCTATGAGGCCGATGAGCAGCTTGGGCAATAAGCCTAATGCCCTCGCTACCTCGTACTCCAGCGCCCCCGCAAGGACCGTGCCCAACACCCCGCCCCACAGGAAGCACACCGCCAAGGCCTGCAGTGGAACATCCCAGCTCGGCAGCCGCTGGTAAAGATAGGCCACGTAGGTAACGGGCACCAAGAAAGCACCGGGCAAGATACTGGGTACATATATGGGGTTCGAAGTGGCAACGAGCGTCAGCTCGAGGAGATACAGTAGGATCAAGCCGCTTACAAAGATCAGGAGCCACCTGCGCCTCAGAATACTCACCGCTATTCGTCCTTTCCTCGTCTCGGTCCTCGAATCCGAAGCGGCGCATAGCCAGGAAGGGTGTGGAGAGTTCTGAGAAGCTGGGTCGACACAGGTAGGTGGTGGAGCGGACGACCCCAGGCTCACGATTTGCTACGAGCGCAGGGACGACATCCACGAGGCATACCTATCTCTGGGTTGTTCGCTGATCTGTCTCAACTTCCTCTCGTGAAGGGTTTTGAAAGGATCACTAAGAGGCGATAACGGTTTGCGTCTCGATACAAATCCGAAAACGCAAAACGACTTGGGTTACGTTTCAGCGCCGTAATGGTGAGCGGTACTACAGAAGTACGCATCGAGCGAACAACTGCAAGCTAGCGCTCCAGCGGACCATCGTCCGCTGGTACAGCAGTAAAGCTGATTGTGCACTAGCTGCTAAGAAGGTAGATTCTCCGAAGTTTGGGTCCTCCGCACTCGCTTGCCGCAAGAGGGGCAACCTTCCCTCAGCTGTGCTTTACATCCAGCAGTGCTAAGTCCCTCGGATTACCCAGCGGTCCCACCCCACGAACGTAGTACTTCTTCTCGAAGAAGCCAGGTTGGAGCGGCGTCCACTCCTTGGTCTCCAGC
>CAWEHD010000020.1:0-24269 GCA_963808845.1 uncultured Rubrobacteraceae bacterium | reverse complement strand
GGGCGCGAACCTGCGTTACGTCTCGTTGCAGAACTGGGAGCGGAACATGCTCCACTTCAACACCATCCGTTCCAAGACCGAGAAAGACGCGACGATCAACAGCCTCGTCGTCTCTTTCGGCTCTCAGCTCTCCCGCACCAACGTCGAGGCTGGCTTGACAGCAGCTGGCAGCGACTCGGAGATGCTAGGCCTTTACTTCGCAGACCAGAACCAGGTCCTCGACCATCACACGTTGCAGGACCACATCGCCCCGAACGCCCACTCGGACCTCGTTTACAAGGGCGCCCTGCGCGATGAGTCCCTCGCCGTGTTTTCCGGGCTCATCAGGGTCGAGCCTGGGGCGCAGAAGACCGACGCCTATCAGACGAATCGGAACCTCATACTCGGGACCGACGACGCTTTCGCGGTTAGCCTGCCGCGCCTGGAGATACTAGCCGACGACGTCAAGTGCTCGCACGGCTCGACGACGGGGCAGGTGGACGAGACGGATCTCTTCTACCTCATGAGCCGCGGCATCCCGCGCCGCGAGGCCGAGAAACTGGTGGTCTTCGGGTTCTTCGGGGAGATCACGAGCAGGATCCCCCTCAAGGGTCTGAAAGACAAGCTAGACAGGGCTATAGAGGGTAAGATCGGGCTCGGCTTCGAGGAGCGGGTCGCGTAGTGGCCGAGTTCCACAAGGTAGCCAGGACCGGCGATGTAGCGCCCGGCGAAGTGGGCGTCTACGAGCTGGAGGGCCACCGGGTTGCTTTGTGCAACGTGGACGGTGAGTTCCACGCCATCGAGGACGTGTGCACACACGACGCCGGTCCCCTGGACCAGGGAGAGTTGATCGGCAACCAGATAAAGTGTCCGCGCCACGGCGCAAAATTCGACGTGACGACCGGGAAAGCGCTCGCCCTCCCGGCCATAAGGCCCGTCCCCAAACACGAAGTCAAGGTCGAGGGCGATGACATCTATGTGGCGCTGACAGAAGCCAAGGTTACTGGGACCAGACGCCGCAGGAGGTAGCCGAGAGCATGCTGCTCGAGGGTTCCTGCCACTGCGGCGCAGTCCGCTTCCGGGAGCGCCGCGCGCTCCTGATACAATCTCCCGCAAGGTGATGCAGAGCTTCTACAGAGAGATCCTCCTCGACCACTTCGAGCATCCGCGCAACCGGCGCGAGCTGGATGATGCCGACATCCACGAACACATTGATAACCCCCTGTGCGGCGACGTGGTGACGGTCTACGCGAACGTGCAGGATGGCAGCCTCGAAGAGGTGAGCTTTACCGGACGCGGATGCTCGATCTCGCAGGCCTCGGCCTCGATGCTCACGGAGCAACTCACAGGCAGGAGTCGCGAGGAGGCGGAGGAGAAGATAGAAGCCTTCCTCGAGATGATGCGCACGGAGGAGAAGGAAGAACTCGGAGAGCTCGCCGCCCTCAAGGGCGTCGTCCAGACTCCCAACCGCATCCGGTGCGCCACCCTCGCCTGGGATGCAATGAGGCGTGCTCTCCCCGAGCTGTAACAGCGCCGTGCATAAGGCGCCGGCCTTACGCGCGACGAGCCATCGGCCTGTCAGCCCCAAGTAAGAGAGCTGGCAGGCTGAAGTGCTGACAAGCGGAGGCCTGAAAGGCCGGAGCGTGCTGAAATGCTGAAGCGTAGCCACAGGGTAGAATTAGACCTTACCCTTCGAGAGGAGGCCGGGGCTGGAGACGGAAGAGCGAGGATCTGTAAGAAGGCCGGCGCCGGGTGGGTTCCGGCCAGAGAGGCTCGACCGCGCCCTGGCGCGTGCCAGCGACGCGCCGCTCCGGGAGGGCAACCGGCTGGAGCTTCTAAGGAACGGCCCAGACACCTACGACGACTGGCTCGCGGCCATCTCTGGGGCAGAGCGCTGGGTACACCTGGACAATTACATCTTCTGCGACGATGAGGTCGGGGACAAGTTCGCAAAAGCTTTGATCCGGAAGGCTCAGGAGGGGGTGAGCGTCCGTGTGCTCTACGACTGGTTCGGCTGCCTCGACGTGCGCCGCTCCTTCTGGCGGCGGATGCGGGAGGCCGGCGTGGATGTCAGGGTGGTCAACCCACCAACGCTGGGTGAGCCGCTCGGCGCGATCCGGCGCGACCACCGCAAGCTGCTCGCCGTGGACGGCGAGTACGCCTCTACCGGCGGGGTGTGCATCTCTGATGGCTGGCTCGTGACCTCCCCCGAGACGGGGCTCCCTTACAGGGACACGGCCGTCGGCGTCCGCGGGCCGGCCGTGGCAGAGGTCGAACGGGCCTTCGCAGGGCTGTGGAGCGTCGCCGGTGAATCCCTCCCCGAAGCCGAACGCCCCGACGCAGGGAGCATCCCGCAAGCCGGCGAAGTGTCGGCGCGAGTGGTCGTCCAGGAACCGCGCAGGATGCGGACCTTGCGGATGCTGCAGTTGCTTACCGCAGGGGTCGAGCGCCGGCTCTGGATCACCGACGCCTACTTCCTCTCTATGCCGATCCTCTCCCAATCCCTCATGTCCGTAGCCCGTGACGGGGTCGACGTGCGGGTCCTCGTGCCAGCGACCAACGACCTGCCCTGGATCGGGGCGCTCTCGCGCACAGGCTACCGGCAGTTCCTCGAGTCAGGGGTCCGCATCTTCGAGTACGGCGGCCCGATGATCCACGCCAAGACCCTCGTCGCTGACGGCTGGTGGTCGAAGGTCGGCTCGACGAACCTGAACGTTGCAAGCCTCGTCGCCAACTGGGAGATAGACCTGGTGGCCGAGGACACCGGCTTCGCAGATCAGATGGAGCAGCTGTTCGAGGAGGACCTCTCCAACGCCCGCGAGGTCCGCCTCGCCGGATCTGCCACGCATCCCAGGGTGCGCCCGGAGCGCCCGATCCAGACGTCAGACCGTGATGCCCGAAGGGGTGTCGTAGGGAGCGGTTCTGGCGGATCGGCCACCGTCTTGCGCGTCGGCAGCGCAGCCCTCCAGAAGAGCGGCTATCCGCTGGAGACCCACGAACGGGCCCTGGCAGCAGCGGCCAGCGGCGCCCTGCTCGGAGCCTCCCTCCTCAGCCTCCGATTCCCACGCTTCCTGGCCTGGCCCCTGGCCGCTGCCGGCGCCCTCTACGGGGGTCTCGGGGTCCTGCGCGCCGCCCGCTCAGCCATCTCTGAGCGTGTTAGGGGCGATTGACCGTCCCCTAACACGAGCATTTCAGCACCTCAGCACGCCGCCCTTCAGGCGGCTGGTCAGCACTTCAGCAAGTACCTGCCAGCGAGGCTCCCTGGCAAACGATACAAGCCATTATCCACCGCAGTGCAAAACCAACCCAAGCCGCTCCCCAACAATGCTGAAGTGCTGACCAGCTGAAATGCTGAAATGCTCGTCGTGCATAGGGCTCTGCCTTATGCACGACGTTGCACCCAGGTGTCCTTCATTTTGCCGCCGCTGGAGATGTTGACGAGCTTGCTGCCTGGCGCGGCGACGCGGGTCATGGCGCCTGGAACGACCTCGATCGTCTGGGCGTCCGGGGCGAGGGCGTGGATGCGGTAGTCGGCGTGGGCGTCGCGCAGAACAAAGTTATCCCCAGTTTCGTCTGTCTCGCAGAGGACATGGGTCGAGAAATCTATCATCTTCTGGGCCACGTACTCGACGGGATTTTCTTCGACCTGCTTGCGGAACTCATCGATGTCCTCCCTGGACTCTTCGGGAGCGATGAGGACGTCTTTGCCGCCCCAGCCGCTGCGGCTCTTTACCACCAGCTCGTCGAAGTGGTCGAAGACGTAGCGGCGATCCTGCTCGACGGCGAGCGAGTATGTCTCGACGTTGTCCAGTGCCGGCTCCTCTCCCAGGTAGGCCCGGATCATCTCGGGGATGAAGGGATAGATGCCCTTGTCGTCGGCGATGCCCAGGTTGGGGGCGAAGACGGCGTCGACCAGTCCCCTGGCCTGAGATTCGATCAGGCCTGTTATGTCGTCGTAGATCCTGCCGTCCTCGATGCGCTCGTAGATTATGTCGATCCGGCGCCCGCTCTTTTTGTGGACGAGCCTTCCATCACGGTCAAGCTCGACTTCGTGCCGTTCGGCCAGGATCGCCCCGAGCTCGCTGGCGAAGACTTTGTGATCGAGGTAGTACTGGTCGTGAGGCCCTGTAGAGAGTATCGCAACAGTCGGGTCAGGCTCGGGCGAAGCAGCCCGCACGACCGCGCCGAAGGTCTCCATCAGCCCGTCGAGTGGTCTCACCCGGAGCGCCGCGTAGGAATCGGGCATCACCTCGGCTGTCCTCGTCCTGAGGATGTTCATCGGCTCGATACCCACCGGCATCTTGGCGTTGTCCTCGATGACGAGGTATTCCCACTCACCGGTCCGGCCCGAATGTTCGACTGCGACTATGTCGAAGCCCATCTGCCTGTTGGGGACGTCCCCGAATCGGGTTGGGATTGCTACGTCGAAGAGGGCGCTGCTCTCGACGACCTCCTCGGGGACGACCTCATCTTTTCCTACCTCCAGGTGCTTGAGCCACTCGTTGATCGCGAGCATCCGCTGGGCCAGCCCCCGCTCCAAAACGGCCCAGTCCGCGGCCGGCAAGATGCGGGGCACGTAGTCGGTCGGGTGGATCTCATCGTCAGGGACAATCCCCAAATCTCGCTGCTTCTCGAGCAACCACCTATGCGCCCTGTCGGTTCTCCGCCTCCATTCCACAGTACCCATCCGTCCCATCTCTTCGAGCACGGGCCGGTAATGAGATAAGGGCTCGCCGTCAGGGCCGAAGACCTCGTTGGGGGAAGAGACGCTACGCTCGAAGCGTACAGAGCTGTCAACCATCAGCTAATTGATAGGCCTCAGGCTGCAGGTTACAGGCATCAGCAAGCCGGCGAACCCATCCTGAAACCTGAGGCCTGACACCTGAAGCCTTCTCATCCAAATATCCCCGTTAGCACGCAGGGGGAGCCCAGGAAAAAGGAGAGTGAGAAGGTGACGGTGAAAAAGACGTTCTCATCAGAGGTATATGAGTAGAGGCGCTTGTAGTGCAACATCAGGAGTGCCGAGGGTATGGCTATCCCGGTCATCAGGACGCCCGTCACGCGCACGGTGTTGAGAGGGCCGATCCGCTCGAAGACGCCTTCTGAGTTGAGGAGCAACAGCCCGAACCAGTCAGCGGTCAGCATGAGTGAGATGCCGAAGACGGCCAGGAGCGCGTAGAACACGGGGGTAGAAAACAGAGGTCCCTTGACGGGCGCCTCGAAGGCTTCGTGGGAAGGGTCGTCGAACAGCGTTCTCGGCGGATGGCGGAAGAGCCTGGGTAACTTTCTGCGAACCTTCATGCGAGGTGTAATGGTAGCGCAAGGAGGCCGAACGTGCCGCTCAGGAACGGAAGAATCCGCCCTCGGAATGGATAACCTGGCCCGTGATCCAGGCCCCCTCATCACCTGCCAGGAACGCCACGAGCCTCGCCACGTCCTCGGGCTGTCCGATCCTCCCCAATGGGGACTTCGTTATGATCTCTCGCTTCAACTCTTCGGTCATCCAGCCCGTGTCTGTGGCGCCAGGGTTGATGGCGTTCACCGTGATCCCCTTGTGCCCGACCTCGGCAGCGAGGGTTAGGGTGAACGCCTCGATGGCGCCCTTTGTCGCGATGTAGGCGAGCTCTCCAGGCATCGGCCCCAGCGACTGTCCCGAGCTGAAGTTGACGATCCTGCCCCCGTCTCCGCCAGGATACCGCCTTGCGAAACCGACACTGAGGAGCGCCATGGCCCGCACGTTGACGGCGTAGTGGGTGTCCAGCGCCTCTGCGTCGAGCGTCTCGAAGCCGTCGCGGGTAGAGTAGGCAGCGGTGTTGACGAGGATCGAAGGTCTTCCGAGCCTCTCATCGGCTACGTCGAGAAGGAGCCGCGCCGAATCGGGCAAGGAAAGGTCCAACTCCACCCCTTCGGCCCTGACGCCGGCGGCCCGCAACTCCCCGAGCAGCGCCTCAGGCTCGTCTTCGTCCGACGCCCAGGGCATCTCGCGTTCGTAAGCTCTCCAGTAGGAGAGAACGACGTCGGCGCCGCGGGAGGCGAGGGCCCGGCAGACCGCTGAGCCTATCCCCCTCCTCCTCCCGACACCGGTCACGAGAGCAATACGGCCGCGCAGGTCTCCTGTCGTCGCCGGGGGGAAAGAGGGCCGCGTCGGGGGAATAGTGGATCGATCGTCGGACATGGGCTTCTCCTCGAGATAGCGCCCGCAAGGCGGGCTTGAAGGGTCTGGTCTAGGCTCCGTGGAGCCCGTTTACTACCTGGAACCTATGCCAAAGTATCGCCCATGGAAGGAAAGCTAGCACGTCCCCTGGCGCGTCTCAAGCCGTCTCGAAGTCAAAAGAGCCCCGGCCACGGTACGTCGGACCGGACGCATCTCCCCGGCTCAAGCTGTCAGGGGCGTAGGCTCCTGGGTTGTAGGGTCGGCGGCTTTGCGGAGCGCTTCGAGGGCCTCGGTCGAGTCCATCCCTGAGGCCCGCAGGAGATCCACGGCGGTTGACCTGATCTGGCCCACCAGCATGCTGGTCTGTAGGTCGTTACGCTCTGAGAGTACGGCGGTCGCCCCTCCCGCAGCATCGAGGGCGAACCTGCGGGTCTCCACGGGATGCTCCGGCTCCTCGATGTAGGCTGTGAGGGCCTCGACGGCACGCGCCAGGTCGCGGATGGTCTCGGAGAGCGTCTCCGGGGCCGGCTCTCCCTCGCGCACCGTCGCCGCGACGGCACGCGCGAGCACCCTGACGTTGCGGACCGCAAGGTCCAACTGGTCGGCCGCCGTAGCGTAGAGCCCGAGCTGGCCGAGCGCCCGCCTGCGTGGCGGCGAGAGCCTTGCGGTATCGTAGCCGGCGTCGAGCGCTTCCCTGAAAGCTCCCATGTGTACATCCATCTCGCGCGCCTTCTGCAGGGCGCGCTCGGCCTGGCCGAGATCACACTCTCGCAGGGCCGTTGCTATCTCTTCGAGGGCGCCGACGAGGTCATCGAAGATCGGGTGCGCGGCCCGCTCCACCATGTGCCTCGGGTCGCTGGGGAACACCGCCCTGACCGCGAGGGCAATTCCGCTCCCGATCAACGCGTCGATAAACCTGTCAGGCGAAAGACCCGTGGTGGAAGGCTCGAGTGTGATCGCAAGTAGCGCCGATACCCCGGCCTCGGTGATGAGCAACGTTCCACCACCGAGCATCATGGCGGCAACCATAGCCAGGGCCACCACGATCCCGATCTGGACCGTCCCCGTCCCGATGGCGAGCACGAGAAGGTCGGCCACAGCAAGCCCGCACGCGACCCCGAACACGAGCTCGATCGCCCGCCTTCCCTCCTGACCGACGACGACACCAGAGGAGATCACAGCGGCTATAGCAGCGAAGAACGGCTGGCCGTGCCCGAGCACCGCAGAGGCCAGAAACCACGCCAGACTCGCCCCCACCGCCGTCTGCAAGATAGGCCACACCCCAACCCCCAACCGGACGAACGCCTCCTCGAACCGGCGCCGTAACGCCACGGACCCACTATCAGGCACAACCCACGTAAGCACACTCAGGTTCACAACCAAACACCTCCTTCGGATTCTCTCAGTACTTATATGCCACTTGCATACAAGCGACCCTAACACGATGATCCGGACGATTAAAGGGGTTCGGGAGATGTTTAAACAACTTGTTATAAGACTGTTACTTGGTTGTTACTTTCCCCGGATTCGCCCCTGGCTAGATAAGGTTCGGGGAACGGAATCTGTTGCGCAGGATTATCCCCTTCATCATGCTCATACCAACTCGCCTCTGGCCACCATCTGAACCCTGCCGCCGACGTCGACCCTTATCTCGTCTCCCTCTCTCGCTGCCTGCAGGTACAGGAGCGAAGGACGGCCGATCTCGTACCCTTGCTCGACCCGCACGTCTACGGAGTCGGTTCCGAGGTAGCCGTGTTCTAGCAAGTATGCGGCCAGGCAGCCTGCCGCGCTGCCAGTCGCCGGATCTTCGGGGACGCCGAGGTCGTTTGCGAACATGCGGGCCGACAGGTCGCCTGGGCCGTCGTCGTGCGGTTCCGGGCAGAAGACATACAGGTTCTTTCCGGGACCGGCCACTTCTGTATAGCGTTCCCAATCGACCTCGCAGCGCCGCAGGGCGTCCAGGTCTCTCAGCGGGACGATAAGTGCAGGGAGTCCGGTGGATACTTCTTGCACAGGATAATGGTCGTCGAGGTCCGCTGTTTCGAGGTTCAGGGTTCGGGCGAAGAAGGAAGAGTCGAGGATCGCTCCGAAGGTGGGCGGGAGCTGGCGCATCCATAGAACCTCGCCGAAGGTCACGGGGATGTCTCCGGCCTTCAGGTTCAGGGTGATGCGCCCGGCGGGCCTGTCTAGTATCTCGTGCTGGATCACGTACGCCGTACCGAGGGTGGGGTGGCCGGCGAAGGGCACCTCATCACCAGGGGTGAAGATGCGGACGTCATAGCCACCTTCGGTCTCTTCCTCCGACAAAACGAAGGTGGTCTCGGAGTAGTTCATCTCCAGGGCTAACTTCTGAAGTGTCTCATCGGGCAAGTCGGCGCCACCGAAAACGACGGCGAGCTGGTTGCCCGCGTATTTCTCTTCGGCGAAGACGTCCACTATGTAGAAGGTGAGGCTCACGGTCGCTCCTAACCGTAGTCAGGGTCGCTGCGGGATAGCCGCATGACGCCGATGAACATCTCGAAGGCCGTTTCGTAGTCCTCGTGCGTCCAGGAGACGCGCCGGTCATCCACGCGCTCCAGGCCGGGGAAGAAGAGGACGCTCACGGCCGAGCTTGCGGTCGCGAACTCGACGGTGAAGGAGTAGGGTGGATCCGGCGCATACGGGGCCAGGTCTCCTTCTCCGGTCGCCTGGCGGGCGGCCTCCCTGATGCGCTCCCTGGCCACCTGTGGGGAGAGGCACCGGGCCGTATAACGGTCGACGGCGGTCTTCACCCGTGCTGTCTGTACGCCAGGGTAGAGATCCTCCGCCTCCGCGCAGGCCAGGTCGTCCCCGGTCACGAGGCCGACGGGAATGCCCTCGAGGCCGGCGAGCGTCGCGTTCATGCGCGCCTCGCTGCACGGCTCGCCGTTCAGCCAGACTCCCGTGACGACGGTAGGGCTGTCGAAGGTGTGGCTCAGCACCCCCTCCGTGCCGGCGCGGGCGTGGTATCCGACGAAGAAGACGAGGTCAGCGTCCTCGAAGCCCTGCATCATCGAGTAGGGTTTGCGCTGGCCGACGATCACCTCAGCCCGCGGGTCGAGGTCCTCCAGGAGGATATTCCGCATGCCGTCGTGGGCCTCATTGACCAGGAAGTCTGTGGCGCCAGCCTGCGCCGCGCCTTCGATGGCGGCGTTCACGTCGGCGGTCAGGAGCCTCCGGAAGCGCTCGTACTGCGAGCGGCCCGGTATCACGTCCTGGGGGTGCGTCACCCCAGTCACGCCCTCCATGTCCGCCGAGATGTAGACCCTCATGACATCGACTCCTCTCCCACAACGTGCAGGACATGCGGAGGCCTGAGCAGCCACGGAGCAACGTGGTCTTCCAGGCCCGTGTTCCGGACCTCGGTCAGTACTGGGGCAGGGGTCCTCCGGCGTCTTCGATGACGTAGTCGTCGAACATACGCCGCGCGACGTCGGTAAGCTTCCCTGCGACGTCCTTGTACATACCAGGGTCCTCTCTCAGATCGTAGAGACTGGCTTCCGTTCCGTCGTTTCGGCTTATCATGGCGTACTCCTCGTCCCTGGTGAAGACGTGGTCGTGGTAACCGAGCGTGAAGTGGGATCTCGCCTCGGGCTCTCCGCCTTCGAGCATCACGGAGAGATCCTGGCCATCCAGCGGTTGTGGCGGTTCGATTCCGAGGAACCCAAGGATCGTAGGCGCAACGTCGTGGGTAGAAGCGTAGTAGTCGCTCGTCCCTACTCCCTTGCCCTCTGGATGGCGGATAAGGAACGGGATGTCTGTGACCTCAGGCCAGAGACTGGAGGGGAGTTTACCAACGACGCCGTGTTCCCCGTGGGCGATGCCGTGGTCGGAGATTGCGATGAGGAGGGTATTGTCGAAGAGGCTCATTTTTTCAATCTTGTCCAGAAATCGGCCTAACCAGCGGTCCATCATCGTCACCTCGCCCGAGTAGAGGGATCTCATCCGCTGGAGTTGCCGCCCGCTCAGGTAGTCGGTGACCCCGTCGACCGGAGAGAATGGCTCAGGGCCATCGTAACCGTTATCGTACATATCTACGTACTCTTCTGGAGGGTCCCACGGCGCGTGAGGGTCGTAGCAGTCCACGGTAAGGAAGAACGGCCTGTCCGATCTGGTGGTCTCCAGAAACTCGGAAGCCCGCGTGAAGACCTGCGGGGCGAACCAGTCCTCTTCCGATTTGCGATAAGCCGTATTGGCGAAGTACCGTTGGAAGTACAGCCTGCTCCCCGTCCCCACAACGCCTTCTTTCACCAGCGCCTGCTCGACTTTTCCGGGGGGACAAGTATAGAGTGGTCTGTAGCTGTCTGTGGTCTGCCCCCGGATAAAGTCGAAGACATCGAAGCCGCGATGGAAGTTCATGGAGGCGTCGTACTGCTGCAGGTTGTCTGTAACGAACATCGTCTCGTAGCCTGCGCTTCGCATCGTCTCCGCGAGGGTGGTCTGGTCGTTGGGTATCGGCTGCCAGCCCTGCAGGCCGGCATCTATGCCTTTGTAACGCCGCCAGTCCTCGAAAGGCCAGGTCCTGAGCCCCGTGTGTATGGCCCTCCTCGCACAGATAGTCGGCGCGGACTCGGGGTAGGCCCTGGTGAAGCGCAGGCTGTCTCTAGCCAGGGCATCGAGGTTCGGAGTCTCGATCTCGTCGTTGCCATAGGCGCCGACGTGATCCTTCCTCAAACTGTCCATGATGATCAGCACCACGTTGGTGGCCCTATCCGCAGACGGGGTATTATCGGGGAGGTCGGGGAGTACCCCAGGACGCTCGCACCCGGCGAGCAGCGACACCCCGGCTGCCGCCCCGGCTACCCCGGCACCCGACACCTTCAAGAACTCTCTTCGTGTTAGAGTCCGCTTCAGTCTCTCCTCCTGCATATTCGTACCGCCAGACTGCACAGACAATCATAGAACAAGTCCAGCGAGAAACCTCAACTTACCCGGAATCGCCGGGGCGAATCGTCCTGCTGCCCGATGTGATCCAGGTCAAGTCGTTGTACAATCCGCGCATGACGGTGTTTCGTTACGGGCGGGAGCACTTCGAGGAAGGGGAGTACGTACGTCGCGTGGAAGCCACGCCTGGCGACGACCTGGATCCCGTGGTGCGCATCGTCGAGGACCTTGGGACGGTCGAGATCCCCTGCGGCAAAGTAGATTGCCGCAGTAATTGCCTCGAATACATGGTCAGCGCCACTAGCAGGCGCGACGACTACCCCCTGGCCGAGTGCAAGATCTCCGCGCTAGTAAGCATAATTTAGAAGCATGTCAGCACTTCAGCACGCGCCCTGTCGGGCGCTTGTCAGCATTTCAGCTAGAGCCCTTGCTGACATGCTGACAAGGCGGCGGAGCCGCCTTGCTGAAGTGCTGACAAGCGAAGGCCGCAGGCCGAAGCGTGCTGAAAGCCTACTCCTCCCAGGAGTAGGCTTTCTGTTCTGGTGGCCTTTCGGCGGCGTAGAGCCGCTGGAGGGTGCCTCCGACCAGCGGCGCGAGGAAGAGGCCGGCGAGGCCCGCTGGCAACAGGTCTCGGGCGATGGTCCAGGCCACGAGGAGCGGTACTCCTGGCGGATGGATGGCGTCTCCGATGAGGCGTAGAGGGTCGAGGACACCGCCGCTCGGGAGGATGCCCGTCGCGTAGACGATGAGTGTGAGGACGCCGGAGATGAGCCCCGTTAGCAGCGCGAGCGCGAGGCTCAGGACGAAGCGGGGACCCGAACCTTCCGAACGTTCCAAACGGCCGCGCCGAAGGAGCAAGGCGCCGCCGAATACGGGGCCTGCGATGAGCCCGGCGAGCAACCCGACGCCCATGTAGACGAGGGCGAGTGTGGTCAGATCTCCCTCACTGCTCTGTCCGCCCTGCAGGATCAGGAGCACGAAAGGCTCGGGGAACAGCGATTTGACGAACATGAAGCCCACGCCATAGACGAGCCCTATCCCCAACAGACGCAAGAGGATCATGGTCCACCCGCCGCGCGGTCGGGGAAGGTGAGGCATTGGTTGCTGCTATTCGACTTCATGCCCCAGAACTTAACCTAATGTGGCCGAAACGTCAGCAAGAGCTTTCACGAGGCTGGGCGCCGTCTATGCGCGTTGCCGGGTACAATCTACGGCAGCATGAGTGGAGGGCGAGCAGTAGCTGACCCGGCAGAAGCGCGGAGCGTTCTCGAGGAACTGGCGCGAGAGGCCGGCTTCGACCTCGTCGGCGTGGCGCGCGCGGAGCCTTTGCGTGAGGGCGGCGAGCGTCTGCGGGAGTGGCAGGAGGCGGGGATGGCCGCCGATATGGGTTACATGCACAGGCCCGTGGAGTTACTCTCTGACCCGAAGAAGCTCCAGAAGAGCGCCAGGAGCGTGGTCTCTCTCGGGGTCTCGTACTATCCGGGAGACCATCCCGAGAACGAGGGCGGAGGCAGGGTGGCGCGGTACGCGTGGGGCCTCGACTACCACGAGGTCATAAAGGAGAGGTTGTTCCGGCTGAGGGAGGAGCTCGAGGAAGAGCTGGGCGTCAGGATCAAAGCCCGCGGTTTCACTGATGCCGTGCCGCTCCTGGAGCGCTCCGCGGCCCAGCACGCGGGGCTAGGGTTCTTCGGGCGAAACTCCTGCCTGATAAACAACGAAACCGGGTCGTA
The DNA here is from genome assembly GCA_963808845.1 of uncultured Rubrobacteraceae bacterium. Classification (GTDB taxonomy): domain Bacteria; phylum Actinomycetota; class Rubrobacteria; order Rubrobacterales; family Rubrobacteraceae; genus Rubrobacter_D. Next base: position 11,504 of record CAWEHD010000020.1, on the reverse strand, counting down.
TTTCTTTATAGCTGACCTGATCCTGGACCTCGACCTGGATCCCGACCCGCCCGGAGAAGGGACCTGCGGACGCTGCACGCGCTGCATGGACCGCTGCCCTACAGGCGCCATAAAGGCCCCCGGAGTCGTTGACGCCAGGCTGTGTATCTCGTATCTGACGATCGAGAACCGGGGTGAGATCCCCCGCCAGCTCCGAGAGCAGGTGGGTGACTGGGCCTTTGGGTGCGACGTGTGCCAGGAGGCCTGTCCCTACAACAAGGCGAAGGCGTCGAGGAGCCGCTGGCCCGAGTTCTCGGGGGAGGCAGGGTCAGGACCGTACCTGGAGTTAGAGGAAGTCCTGAAGATAAGGACCGAGGAGGAATTCGAGGGACGTTTCGGCGGAACCCCACTCACGCGCCCTGGCCGGGCAGGCCTGTTGCGCAACTGCTGCGTGGCCGCCGGGAACCTGAAGCTCGCGAAGGCTGTCCCTGATCTCGTACGTGCCTTACGCGAGGATCCCTCGGCGCTCGTACGCGGACATGCGGCGTGGGCACTAGGGGAGATCGGAGGCGCAAGAGAGTCTCTCGGGGAAGCGGCCGAAACGGAGAAGGATACGTGGTGCTTGAAGGAGATCGGGCTCGCGCTGGCTGACGGGACCACGAACGCTACCTTGGGTTAGAATAGGGAAGCGATGGCGGACCAGATCAACTACTACGAGGTGCTCGGTATCTCACGCGAGGCTTCCCAGGCCGAGATCCGGAACGCTTACCGCAACCTGGCGAAAGAGCGTCACCCCGACCATCCTGGCGGGAGCGCGGATGAATTCTCCCTGCTGCAGGAGGCCAACGCTGTCCTCTCCGACCCGAACCGTCGCCGACAGCACGACGAGGCGCTCGACTTGGCCCACGCGGCCGACCAGCTAGCCGGCCTCAACCTGGACTTCGGCTCCGTGGAGGACGAGCTCTCCGCCAAGCGCAGGGAGCGCGAGTCAGGTGGTCCTTCCCTGGGCGAGCGCCTGAGAAGCCGCTTCGGGAGGAAGGAAGAGGAGGACCCCTACGAGTCCATGCAAAGAGAGGCCCGCGGCTCCGGACGCGGTTCCGGGCGCAGAACCAGAGGCCGCTACGACGTTAGTGAGGCCCGCTGGTATGAGCCCCACCGCTTCGACCCTGAACCGATAACCCTGAAGAGCGGCGCCATAAGCTTCGTCGCGGCCTTCCTCGCGTTTATCGCGATAGGCCAGATCGGGCTGTGGGCAACGGGATTTGAGCCCGGGTCCTTCGCCTTCTTGACGGCCCTGGACCCGTTCATGCCGATCCTTTACTCGCTGGTCGGGCTGGCCGTGGCTTACTTCGCCTTCAGGGCCGCTGGTTACGCGGCGCTGGCCCTGGCCTTCGTGGCCGCACTCGTCGTCGGCGGCCAGGGAGGGCCTGAAGGTTTCTTGCAGTTCGCGACCGTGGGCATCATCGTACTGCTCGTCGTGGTCTACCTCGGCAACCGCCGCGAGAGCGCCGCCAGGCGCTGATAGCTCTTTGGCGATAACCACCTCGGAACTGGGACGCTTCATCTCCGACTTCGAGAAGCGCATGGCTCCCCTGGAGAGAGCGGCGGACGAAGCCTGGTGGAACCTGGCTACCTCGGGTACGGACGAGGCGCGGGAAGAGTTCGTACGCGCCGGCAAAGAGTACAACCGGCTCTTCTCGGATCAGAATGAGTACCTGGATCTCCGTAGCCTTTACGAGAACCTGAATGTGCTGGAGAGCCCGCTCCTGCAACGGCAAGTCGAGGTGCTCTACAGGGCGTTCGCGGAGCGGCAGGGGGACGAAAGGATCCTGGATCGCATAGAGGAGCTGGAGGCCGAGGCCAACGCGGTCTACGGCAACCATCGGAGCGTCGTCAGGGACAGGGTGATGGGAGAGAATGAGGTCAGGGAGCTGCTGCGCACCAGCGCAGACCAGGACCTGCGCCGGGAGACTTGGGAGGCCTCGAAGTCTGTCGGCAGCGCGGTCGAGGGGACCGTCCGAGAGTTGGCCGTCCTCAGGAACCGGCTGGCCCGCGAGCAGGGATATGAGAACCACTACGCCCGGTCTCTGGAACTTCAGGAGATCGAAGCCCGAGATCTCGCCAGGATCATGGGCTCGCTCGAGTCGGCGACAAACGAGCCGTTTGGGGAACTGAAAAGGGACATCGACGCAAAGCTCGGGCTGAAGTTCGGGGTAGACGCCGTCATGCCCTGGCACCTCTCGGGCCCATTCTTCCACAGGGCTCCAGATATAGCGGGCATCGACCTCGATCGCTACTTCGAGGAGGAGGACATCGAGAACCTCACCCGCAGAACCTTCGATGCCCTGGGGTTGGACGTGCGGGGTGTGATCTCATCGAGCGACCTCTACGAGAGGGAGGGCAAGAGTCAGCACGCGTTCTGCACCCGCCTGGGACGCGAATACCCCTACGACGTCCGGGTGCTGGCCAACGTCAGGCCCAACGCCTACTGGATGGACGCGATGCTCCACGAGTTCGGCCACGCCGTCTATGACCGTCACGTCAACCCGAGTCTCCCCTACCTCCTACGCACGTGCGCCCACGCCAACACGACCGAGGCCATCGCACTCATGATGGGCGCCCTCGTCGACGACCCAGGCTGGCTCCGCTCCGTCGCCGGCGCGAACCGAGAGAGGCTGGTCGAGGACTCAGAGAGGCTCGCCGTCCACCGCCGGGCCGGCAGGATGATCCTCACCCGTTTCGTGCTCGTCATGTACCACTTCGAGCAGGCACTCTATGCCGACCCTGATAATGATGAGTTGAACTCCGTGTGGTGGGACCTGGTCGAGCAGTTCCTTTTCGTAGACCGTCCGCCTGGCAGGGACGAACCCGACTGGGCCGCCGTCATCCATGTCGCCGTAGCCCCCGTCTACTACCACAACTACATGCTCGGGGAGTTGATCTCGGCCCAGCTAAGGAACTACCTGGAGTCGCACATAACCCAAGGTCCCTTCTACGAGAACGAGGTCGCCGGCCGCTACCTGCTCGAATCCTTCTTCGGCCCCGGTGCCCGCGAGAATTGGCGTGACACCGTCCTGCGCGCCACAGGAGAGCCACTAAACTCCGAATACTTCGTAGAGTCTCTAAGCTAGGCTGAGGTTCGAAACCTTCGCTGACCGCCTACTGTCCGGCCCAGACGGGGATTTTGGTGCCTTCGAAGGAGCCGTCGCGGGCGCCTTCGGTGCCAACCTTCAGTGTTCCTTTTCCGGAGAACGATGGCAGATCCAGGGTGGCTTCGAAGTATCCCCAGGTGTGGTTCCAGTCGTTACTCCGAACGATTCGGCGCACCAGGACTTTGCCGTGTGGGTCGGTCAGAACAATAGTGTTCGCGGCCTCGAAGTTGCGTGAGTAGCCACTGACTGTAAGGGGGTCGGAGATCCTGGCGCGCGGGCGTGGCTCGACGAGGACCGTGTTGCCGCCCTCCGCAGGGAGTGGCACCTTGGTGTCTTCTCCCGCCGGCTTGAAGTCGACCACGAGGCGCGCCGGGTCTCCGAGCTCGAGCACCCTGTAGAGGAACGCCTCGCGCGCGAAGAAGTCCACGAACATGCCCCCCTCAGGGGCGCGCACGACGTGGAAGCTCTCGAGCAACCCTTCGCCGAATTCGCCGTCCGATACGCGCGTCGCGCTCGCCGAAGGCAGGGTTACGCGCAACAAGCCTTCTCCCTCCGGGCTCACGAGGGACCATTCCGGCACGCCACCGGCAGGCTCCCAGCCGGTCCCGAGGTCGATTGCCGCCTGCTCGTAGTCCTCGTGAACCCCGTAGCGCACCGCGAGCAAGGTGTCTGCATCGTAACCGGAACCGCCACTCGCCTGTATCTTCGCGACGAAAGGGACCCCGGACGAAATCTCAGCAGCCCCTGCGAGGTCGCCCTCGGTCTGCGCTCCTACGGCGGTAGTGGCCTCGGGCACGCTTCCCGTATCCGACGTATCCTTTTTCGAGGTCTCTGCAGGACCGCCCGAAGCGGCCCCGGCAGAAGCTTCTACAGACTGGACAACCTGACCCGCGCTCAGGCAGCCGGCACAGAGCGCGGCCGCCAGCAGCGAGAGCAGCAAGAGGGCGGAAGTCCGCCTCACCTCCCACCCGAGTCAGGCCATGCTCGTACGTCCACATAAAGATGTTCGGTCATCGGCGCGGCACATTATAGGGGGGTGCGCCTTGCGAAATGTTTAACGCGGTGTTGCACTCCTGTTACGATGCAGACGTATCCACCGTACCATGCTGGTCCTCGTTTTCGGCCCAGAGGAGAACGAAATCATGATCGGCCTAGAGTACATAGAAGTCGCGCGGAGGCGTTTGCAGGGTGTGGCGCTCCGCACGCCGCTGGTGCCTTGCCCAGGCGGCACGCGCAAGCGGGCGCTGTACTTCAAACCGGAGAGCCTTCAGCCGACCGGCGCCTTCAAGCTGCGCGGCGCGTACAACAAGATCTCATCCCTCTCCTCTGAGGAGCGCAGCCGGGGGGTTGTGGCCCACTCTAGTGGGAACCACGCCCAGGCCGTAGCCTACGCGGCCAGTGCCCTGAATACGCGGGCTGTCGTGGTCATGCCACGGGGGGCATCTCGCGTGAAGCTCGACGCGACGGCGGAGCTCGGAGCCGAGGTCGTCCTGGTCGGCCCAGGCAGCGCAGAGCGGTCACGCAAGGCTGAGGAGCTTGCTGAGGAGCACGGCTACGTTCCCGTTCCCCCGTACGACGATGAGGTCCTCATCGCCGGCCAGGGCACTATTGGGCCTGAGATCCTCGAAGACCTGCCAGACGTGGAGACCGTGCTCGTGCCCGTCAGCGGCGGGGGGCTTATCGGGGGGATCTCGGCGGCCATCAAGCTGTCCCGCCCCAAAGTGCGTGTGATCGGGGTCGAGCCCGAACTCGCGGCCGACGCCAGGGCCAGCCTGGAGAGCGGAAAGCTGGTCGAGTTCCCGGCGGACCAGGTCTCCCGCACGGTCGCCGACGGTCTGCGCGTTCAGAGTCTCGGCGAGGCGCCCTTCGAGCACATCCGCGCCTTCGTCGACGACATCGTCGCTGTAACGGAGGAGGAGATCCTGGAAGCCATGCGCCGCCTGGCCCTACGGGTCAGGCTCGTTGCAGAGCCGAGCGGGGCCGTCACGTTCGCGGCCCACCTCTTCCACAAAGAAGAACTGCCCACCTCTCGCCTCACTGTGGCCGTGATCAGCGGCGGCAACGTCGAGCCTGGCCTTCTCGCCAGGGTTCTCGACGGCTCCACGCTGGAAGACGCCCGAAATGCGGCTACGAGATGAGTTCGGCGCAGCCGTTCAGCGCAGCATTGGCTCGACTGGGTCGCCGACACTAACGGTCCCGAGCATGTCATGGATGAGGTTGCGTCCGAAGACGGTCCCAAGCTCGGTGTTTCTATAGGTCGCGAGCGTACGTAACGGCTCCTTGCCCCGGGCGCCCGTTTTCTGGTTGACCGTGGTGATAGCGCAGCGCGGGCACGGCTCCGCGACCCGGAAAGGCACGCCACCTATCCTGAGCCGGTTCCAGCCGTCTTCGGCGTATGGCCCGCAGCCACTGACGACGAAGTTTGGCCTGAAGCGGTTCATGGGCAGAGGATCTTCCAGTCGACCGTTCAGGTCTTCGAGTGAGGCCTCGGAGATCAGGAGAAACGCGAACCCATCAGCATAGCTGACCTGATCCCCACTCTCCGCAAATGACGAGTCAACCAACCTCGTGTCGTCGTCAGGCTTGTGGACAAGCCGGCAGGAGAACTCCAGGAACTCGCCGAACCAACGGTCGGCCTCCGCACCCACGAGGCTACCCTTGTTCGTGTCGCCAAAGATGCGCACGTCTACGAGGTTACCAGTCTCTCCCTGAAGTGGGATCTCCAGCTCGTCCATGCCAGGCGCGTCAACGATCAGGCACTCGGGGGCGAACCTCGTGGAGATCAGTGCCATCCGCGGGTGGGCGCGCTGCGACATGAACTCGCCTGTCCCATCGACGAGCATCCAGCGGCGGTCGTGGCGAAGCCCCGTTGCGCTCAGGTCGGAGCTCTGCAAGGAGATCCCGGCGCAGGATTTGATCGGGTAGACGTACAACCCGCTCAGGGTGACGTTCATGGACACCATGATCTACTGTAACGTCGGCTGCTTCAAGCTCTCAGACCGGGCTCTCACGAGGCGCTTGTGTAAAGGAATCGCCAGGGGAGAGTTCGGCCTCCAGATCAGAGATCTCCCCTTTGACCACGGCGACCGCCTCCTCGATGGGTACTATGTAGCTCTCTGAGCTGCGGCGGGCTTTGAACTCGACTCCTCCCCCTTGCAGGGAACGGGGTGTCAGGGTAAGGCGTATGGGTGCCCCGATCAGGTCGGCGTCCTTAAACTTCGCCCCAAGGCTCTCGCGCCGGTCGTCGTACATCACCTCGACGCCGGCGGAGACCAACCCCTCGTAGAGCTCGTCGGCAACCTCCCCGGCTTCGGCCGCGACGATGTGAACGTGGTAAGGCGCGACGGAGACGGGCCACATTAGCCCGGCCTCATCGTGGTGCTCCTCAGCGATGCAGGCCAGTAGCCGCCCGACGCCGATGCCGTAACACCCCATCACCACGGGCTTTTGCTCCCCGTCACTGTCCAGGAAGCTCGCGCCGAGGGCCTCGCTGTAGCGCGTGCCAAGCTTGAAGATATTCCCGACCTCGACGCCCCGCTCGGCGCGCATGGCGTTGCCGCACTCGGGGCAACGTGAGCCGTCCCCGGCCGCGACTATGTCGGCGACAGAGTCAGCCTCGAAGTCCCTGCCGTAGTTCACGTTCAGCAAATGGAAACCCTCTTCGTTGGCGCCTGCGACGAGGTTGGGGGAGGCCGGGATCTCATCGTCAACGACCATGAGCGCCCCCTCCACCCCGATTGGGGAGCCGTATCCCGGCTCGGCTCCGACGGCCCTGACCTCCTCAAGCAGCGCAGGTCTAAGCTCGCTCGCCCCGACCGCGTTCGCCAGCTTGGTCTCATTGAGCTCCATGTCGCCGCGGACGACGGCGAATACGAACCGCTCGGAGCCCTCGACCGTGGCGACCAGGAACACCGCTTTGGCCGTGCGCGACTCGGGTATCTCTAGAGCGTGGGCCAGCGACTCGATCGTGTTTGCGCCCGGCGTGGAGACCTTCTCTATCGGCCTCTGCTCCTCAGCTTCGGCAATTGGTTTGCGGAACCTCGCCACCTGGCGGTTCGCGGTGTACCCACAGTTGTCACAGATGAGGATGGTGTCCTCCCCGACGGGCGCCAGGTACATAAACTCGTGGGCCATGCTCCCGCCCATAATGCCCACATCCGCGCCGACCGCTTTAGTTGGTAGTCCGCACCGGGCGAAGATCCTGAAGTATGCCTCGTAGAGCGTGTTGTACTGTCTGTCCAGGCCCGCCTCGTCCCTGTCGAGGCTATACGCGTCCTTCATGGTGAACTCACGAGCCCGGATCAAGCCTGCCCTGGGCCGCTGATCGTCCCTGAACTTGGTCTGAATCTGGTACACGAGTCTCGGCAACCTCTTGTAAGAATCCACCTCGCCCGCAGTAAGGCCGGCGACGATCTCCTCGTGGGTCATCGCCAGGACCATCTCCCGATTCCTGCGATCACTGAGCCTTACCAGCTCCTGCCCCGTCGCAGTGTACCGGCCGGATCTCTCCCATACCTCGGCGGGCTGTACTACAGGCATCGACACCTCCTGCCCACCCGCAGCATCCATCTCCTCCCGCAAAATCTTCTCGATCTTGCCGATAGACCTCTTCGCCAGCGGCAGATACGAAAATATGCCCGCCGCAAGTTGCCTGATAAATCCGGCCCTGAGCAGGAGCCCGTGGCTTGTAACCTCGACTCCGGAAGGCGCCTCGCGCAACGTCAGGCCGAATAATTTGCTCATACGCATGGCGAATAGGCTACAGGTTTCAGGCTTCAGGTCCGCCGGGGAGTTACTCCACTCCGCTTGCCGAACCTTGTTTCTTATTACACGCTTGAACACGCCGACTCCTCTCTACGAAGTACGAACTTTACCGAAGAGCTTCTCCACAGGAACCTGAAGCCTGTAGCCTGATGCCTAAGTGGCTAAATACGGTGTCGTGCCGTAGTGGACGAGGCCGGTACGGCAAGTTGCTGGCTTCTCGCCCTGCTCCATCCGCATCCGGTCCTCTGTGCCCTCGAACCCGAACTCTTGCAAGAGGGAGTGCGCGTGGCACCGCGCAGGACCTGGGACTGTGACCTGGACCGGCCCGTCTCCGATGGTCGAGAGCGCATAGGTGAGCAGGAGGCTGGCCACGTCGGGTGTGGAAGCCAGGAAGGGACCGATACGGGTCGCGCGGGCCATGGTGTTCCTGATCAGATAGCCCTTGATCCGACCTGAGGAGTCGCGGGCGACGAGGCCACGTCCGGGGTGAAGTCTCAGGGTGGCGAAGAGCAGCGCCGAACGGTCGGCCCCGTAGCTCCAGTGGTCCACGCCGTAGAGCTCTGGCAGGTCCCTGAACGTGAGTGTCTCGACCCTGTGACCGTCTACCTGACCTGGCACGGGGAGCGTCCTTCGTCCTTCCTCCAGCCGGTATATGGTGCGCGGCGTGACCTCCTCGAAACCGAGCGACCGGTAGAGGCCTTCTGCCCGCAGGGTCGAGTAGAGCCTGAGCGTCTTCGCGCCGCGGCTTCTGAGGTAGGCTACGGCCCAGGAGGAGAGCAGGGCGCCGAGGCCGAGGCCCCTGTAGCCGTCGTGGACTGCGAGGTGGCAGAGGACGCCGATGTCTCCGAGCGGCACAGCACCGACCATGCCCGCCAGGTCGCCGTCCGGCGCCTCGGCCACCGCCCAACGGGCGTCGCAAACGCCGCGCAGGAGGTCGAAAGCCCTCGGGTCAGCCGACCAGCGTACGATGCTCCTCAACTCGAGGATCCGCTCCAGGTCAGCGTCGCCCATCTGCCTGACGCGAACGCCCGAGTCAGTCTCGGTCACGGCCCGCAACACGTTCTGGGCGGCAGTCTTTTCTACTTCGTTGTCTTCTCTCGCGGTGAAGGCCAGCAAGGTTTTCCCTCGATCTCTCTTTATTCATGGATGGAGACTCTTCCGCGCAAAAGGTTTCGGAGAAACCTCAAGAGATGCGGATGCCCCGAACTCGCCCCTAGAGGGACGGTCGGGGCAGGGACGGTCGAGGGCGCCGTCCTGTAAAGGAGCTAGCGGTCTGCCTTATGTGATGCCTTTCCACACCCTCAATGCTACAACATAGCACGCTGACACGGAAGGGGTTAGCGAGAGGTTTCGCTGAACGGCCCTAACCGCGCTGTATTACCCTGTCCAGGATCCCGTCTATCTCGGAGACCATATCTGCAGAGAACTCTACCCCGGAGGCTGCGGCGTTGTCGTCGACCTGTTCGGGCCTGGAGGCGCCGATGATCGCGCTGCTCACGTTCTCCTGGCGCAGCACCCAGGCGAGGGCGAGCTGCGGCAGGCTGAGTCCTGCCTTGGACGCGACGGAGCGCAACCCGTCCACGGCCGAGAGCACCTCCTCGTTCATAAGCTGCTGCATAAAGCGGTTGGATTCGGGATCGGCAGCGCGGCTCCCCTGCTCGGGGGTCTCACCGGGACGATACTTTCCGGTAAGGATGCCCTGGGCGAGCGGGGAGAAGACGACCTGCCCTACGCCCTCGCGCTCGCAGAGGGGTATGACCTCACCCTCGATGTTGCGCTGGATCATGTTGTATCGCGGCTGGTTGGAGATGAGCCGATCCAGGTTCATCTCACCGGCGATCCTCAGAGCGTCGGAGATCTGGTCCGCCGTCCATTCCGAAACGCCTATATACAGTACCTTCCCCTGCCGCACCAGGTCGTCGAGTGCCCTGAGCGTCTCCTCTAGCGGCGTGTTCTCGTCGTAGCGGTGGCACTGATAGAGGTCGACGTAGTCAACCCCGAGCCGCTTTAGCGATGAATTGCACTGCTCTGTTATGTGCTTGCGCGAGAGGCCCCTGTCGTTCGGCCCCTCGCCCATCGGGAAGTACACCTTGGTCGCAAGAAAGTACGAGTCGCGCTCGAACCCTTTCAACGCCCGGCCTACGATCTCCTCGGCCGCACCGCGCATGTACACGTTGGCCGTGTCGAAGAAGTTGATGCCGATCTCGTACGCCCTGTCTATACACGCCGCCGCCTGCTCTTCGGCGACGCTCCCACCGTAGGTCAGCCAACTTCCCAGAGAGATCTCGCTGACCTTCACCCCACTATCGCCCAGTCGCCTGTACTCCACCAAAACCTCCAGCGTATAGAGAACGAGGTGCTAATGGTACACGCCTGCCGGCGCGTAATCCCCGTATCCCACCAGCCCATCGCGCTGTAACCCGCCTTGCTTACTGATTTGTTGTCGGTTAAGAGCACCTTTATTGCAAGAACGGCCTATTTTGTTACAATGCTCCCACAATATTCGATCCACGAAGAAGGAGCGGGAGCAAAGGTGCGAGCAACGCTACAGCCCGGCCTGACGAATAGGCTGACGAAGTATCTAAGGACCACGCAGCAGCTCATCGAGGAGGGCCGTGACGCGGTCTCCAGCAAGGAGCTTGGCGATTTCACCGGCATAAACCCTGTGCAGGTACGCAGAGATCTGAACGCGATCGGGTTCTCCGGGACCCGCGGTGTCGGATACCAGGCTTACGACCTCGTCGAGGCCGTGAGGAACATCCTGGGGCTCAGGCAGACCTACAACATCGCGCTGGTCGGCGCGGGCAACCTCGGCAGCGCCATAGCGGCGAGCACCATCCTCCCCAAGCGAGGCTTCGTCATCCACGACGTCTTCGACGACAATCCGGAGAAGATCGGACGCACCGTAGGCAACGTGGTCGTCAAGCACATAGACGAGCTCAAAAAGAGCGTCACCGAGGCCGAGGAGATTATCGGCATTATCGCCACCCCCGCCTCCTCAGCCCAGGAGGTCGCCGAGCTGATGGTCGACGCAGAGATCAGGGTCATCCTCAACTACACAGACGTCCTCCTCCACGTCCCATCCCACGTAGACGTCCACCGCATAGACCCGACCGCCCAGCTCATGCATACGCTCTACTACCTGACCCAGGCGGAAGGACAAGAAGCGAGTAAGGCTTCCTTTCAGGCTTCAGGCTCGGTTCCTGGCTTCAGCTATGGACCGCGGTCCTCGGCGCTCGACCGGGGACCTCTTACTTTGTGCAGAACGGCGCGCATCGTCGCGGACACGCCATCGCTGCCCACAATACTACCTGTAGCCTGATGCCTGTGACCTCGAAAAGGAAGAGCCCGGGGCGCACTTAGGGGTGATAGGTGGGGAAAGGGAAAGGAGGAGTAACGCCCCGGGCTCTTTAATTGTGCCGGTTTAGTTTCGCACCAACCGACTGACAGGATGATACATCGCTCGTCACACTTTGTAAAGTCTTTGGAACAGCGAATTTAGAAACTTTTTGTAGATATCTGCCAAATGCACATAAAGATGTAGCGTGAGTCTACGTTGGGATGAGCGAGGAAGCCTGGATCGGTCGTTTGGCTATGACTCTTCTTCTA
>CAWEHD010000019.1:0-57408 GCA_963808845.1 uncultured Rubrobacteraceae bacterium | reverse complement strand
ATCAATTAGGGCACCAGCCACGCAGCGACCGCCGCACTGAGGCGGTCGTTCTTCTGCGCGCTCTGGCCCGAAGGCCGCTACTGCTGTACCCTTCGGTTCGGGCGGAGAGGCCACTCGGAGAGTGAGGATTAGCCTGTGGCGATGCTCGAAGTAAACAACCTCAAGACACATTTCAGGACCCAGGACGGCGTCGTCAAGGCGGTCGATGGTGTCTCGTTCTCGCTCGAGGCGGGGGAGACGATGGGGATAGTGGGGGAATCGGGTAGCGGCAAGAGCGTGACGGCCCTCTCCATCATGCAGCTCAACCCCAAGCCCCCGGCAGAGTACCCCGAGGGTGAGATCATCTTCGAAGACCAGGACCTGCTGAAGACCTCTGACAAGCGGATGCAGCAGATCAGGGGCAACGACATAGCCATGATCTTCCAGGACCCGATGACGAGCCTCAACCCTGTCTTCACGGTCGGCAACCAGATCCGTGAGGCCATCCGCATCCACCAGAATCTCTCCAAGAGCGAGGCCCAGGAGAAGACCGTCGAGGTCCTCCGCGACGTCGGCATCGCCAACCCCGAGAGGGTAGTCAAGGAGTACCCGCACCAGTTCTCGGGCGGCATGCGCCAGCGGGCCATGATCGCGATGGGCCTCTCGTGCAACCCCAAGGTCCTTATAGCGGACGAGCCGACAACGGCCCTCGACGTGACGATCCAGGCCCAGATCTTAGAGCTCATGGTCGAAGTGCAGGAGAAGTATGGCACGGCCATCATAATGATCACCCATGACCTCGGCGTGGTCTCCCAACTCGCTGACAAGGTGATGGTGATGTACGCGGGCCGCGCCGTCGAGCAGGCAACCACAGACGAGGTCTTCTACGACCCTCTGATGCCTTACTCGTGGTCGCTCTTACGCTCGCTGCCACGCCTCGATACCGCAGGCGAGGTGAGGCTACTCCCGATAGAGGGCACGCCGCCGAGCCTGATCTTCCTTCCCGAGGGGTGCAACTTCAGCCCCCGCTGTCCTTTCGTCAAGGACGAGTGCCACGAGATAGACCCGAGCCTCGAGGAGAAGAAGCCGGACCACAAAGCGGCCTGCATCCTCTCGGTCGAGGAGATCGAGGAGAACAAGAGCCGGGTGGACGAAGAGTTGGGGGTCCAAACGTGACCGAGAGGACGGAAGTCAGCCCCGAGACCAACGGCCATTCCGGCGAGTATCTGCTGGAGACCAGGAACCTGAAGATGCACTTCCCAATAAAGGCCGGCGTCCTGCAGCGCACGGTCGGGCACGTCAAGGCTGTGGACGGTGTCGACCTCTCCGTGCGCCACGGGGAGACGCTCGGGCTCGTTGGGGAGTCTGGGTGTGGCAAGAGCACGCTAGCCCGCCTCGTCCTGCGCCTTCTGGAACCGACGGAGGGTGAGGTGATCTTCGACGGCGAGGACATACTGGGGTACGACCGCAAGCGGATGCTCGACGTGCGGAGGAACATGCAGATCGTCTTCCAAGACCCCTATGCGAGCCTGAACCCCCGCATGACGGTGGGCAACATCGTCTCGGAGCCGCTCAAGACCCACGACGTCGGCGGTAGCTCAGGCGGCGAGCGCAAACTGCGGGTGCAGGAGCTCCTGGAGGTGGTCGGCCTAAACCCCGAGCACTACAACCGCTACCCGCACGAGTTCTCGGGCGGCCAGCGCCAGAGGATCGGCGTAGCAAGGGCCATAGCGCTCAACCCGCGCCTGATCATCTGCGACGAGCCCGTCTCGGCGCTTGACGTCTCGATCCAGGCTCAGGTCATCAACCTGCTGCAGGACCTCCAGAAGGAGTTCGACCTCACCTACGTCTTCATTGCCCACGACCTCTCCGTGGTCAAGCACATCTCGGACAGGGTCGCCGTAATGTACTTAGGCAAGATCGTCGAGATCGCCGACAGGGCGACTCTGTACGGCGGGCCGCGCCACCCATACACCGCCTCGCTGCTCTCCGCCATCCCCGTCCCCGACCCGCAAAAAGAACGCGAGCGCCAGCGCGTGGTCCTAACCGGAGACGTGCCTTCTCCCGCGAACCCTCCAAGCGGGTGCCACTTCCACACCCGCTGCCCGCGCGCCCAGGACTACTGCACCAAGCACGAGCCCGGCCTCGACCTGCAGGAGAAAGAGGGCCACAGGTCTGCCTGCTTCTTCCCCGTGCTCGAGGGCCAGCGCCTTGAAGAACCCGAAACAAGCACTCCGTACAGCGCCGATTAGCTGGTCAGCACTTCAGCAAGTCAGCACGCTCAGGCTAGCGCCTTCGCTTGTCAGCACTTCAGCGTGTCAGCAAGCGTATGGAGGCAGTAACCATCGTCCGCAAGAAGTAGCTACCCTTGCGGCGTTTCGGTTCGTGAGCTTGGGCTCGGCCATCCGAATAGAGGCTGAAATGCTGAAAGCGCCCGACAGGGCGCGTGCTGAAATGCTGACTAGCTAAGATACAATTGCCGCGTGTGGAAGACTACCCAGACCCGGCGTGAGTTGCGGAACTCGGTGGCGCGGATTCTCGTCCTGGTCGTGGTGCTGCTCGCGACCGCGGTCGGGGCTTACATGGTCGGACGCGCGCAGAGCCTCGCTACGCTGGAAGAAGCGGACCGGAAGAGCCTGGAGTTGTACGCCGAGGCGCTCGACACCGTCAGAAACAACTACGTAGACCAGCGAGACATAGACCCCAAGAAGGAGACGTACGGGGCCATAGAAGGGATGCTCGAGACGCTTGGGGATGACGGGCACACGCGCTTCCTGACCCCCGAGGAGCGCGAACAGAACGACCAGAGCCTCTCAGGAACGTACGTGGGGATCGGGGTCCAGCTCGAGGCGAAAAACGGTGAAGTCGTAGTCGCCGCCCCCATAGAAGGCTCTCCGGCCGAGGAGGCCGGTATCAGTTCCGACGACGTGCTTGTGGCCGTAGACGGGAAGAGCGTAAGGGGCGACGATGTATCTGAGGTCGTGGAGAAGGTCAAGGGACCGGAAGGGACCAATGTCGAGTTGACCGTTCGTCAGGAAGGCGAGAGGCGTACGTACGAGCTCCAGCGCGCAGAGATAAGTTCGTCTGCGGCTTCGTGGGCCCTGATACCAGGCACAAACGTCGCCCTCGTGCTCCTCTCCTCGTTCTCCGACAACAGCGCCAAGGAGCTCGAGAATGCTTTCGAGGAGGCGAAGGCGGCGGGTGCCAGGCGCTTTATCCTCGACCTCAGGAATAATCCAGGCGGCAGGCTCGACCAGGCGGTGGAGATGGCAGGATACTTCCTCGAGCCGGAGAACGTCGTCTACATCCGTAAGGACGCGTCCGGCGAGCGCGAGGAGATCATAGTCGAGGGCGACCCGGAATCGACGAACGCGCCGCTCGCCGTACTGGTCAACGAGGGTTCGGCCTCGAGCGCCGAGATACTGGCCGGAGCCCTGCGGGACAACGGCCGCGCGCCCGTTATCGGGGAGACCACGTTCGGCACAGGCACCGTGCTCTCGGAGTTTGTCCTCAGGGACGGCTCATCTATCCTCCTCGGCGTCGCCGAGTGGCTTACCCCGGACGGCGACTTTATCCGCGACACAGGGATCACACCAGACACGAGAGTTCCGCTCGCAGAGGGGACCGAACCGCTCACGCCCGAGGACGCCCGCGGGCTCTCCCGGGAGGAGATCCTCGAGAAGGACGCCCAACTGCGCACTGCCTATGAAAAGCTACAGGGTCAGTAGCGAGGTTCACATAAAGACGGGCTTGGACCAGTCATACTCACGGGCAGGATGAGTAGCCTTTGATTGCCCGACCATTCAGAAAACTCCTGTGAGTACACAGAGCGCCCCTGTAGGGTAGTATAGAGGCCGTCGGGAGGAGTAAAACCCGGCAGCTTCGTACGCGACGTGGGAGTATCCCATGAGTATAGCCATAGTAGCCTTGCTCCTACTCGTTCCCATCGTCATAGTCGGCGTTGTCCTCTTGGCAGTAATCACGAGATCGGCCGCCCGCCGCGACCCGGACGAAGAGGACGAAACCTCCGAAGAGTAGCATTTCAGCACGGCGCCGCTGGCGCCTTGTCAGCACGCTCAGGCTAACGCCTTCGCTTGTCAGCGTGTCAGCTTTCTCCGCTGCAGTCTTGCCCTGGCGCACATGAGGCACCGCTACTTGAGGAGGTAGGATTGCACGCTCCTGGCAGCGCGTCGAGACGACTTGCTGAAATGCTGACAAGCGAGGGCCGCAAGGCCCGAAGCGTGCTGACGAGCGGAGCGCGAAGCGCGTAGCGTGCTGACAAGCTGCCGAAGGCAGCGTGCTCTATTCCAGCAGATCCCGCAGTCCTGCAGCGTGGGGACTGCTTTTTATCTTGGCCAGGGCCGTGAGCTGTATCTGACGGATACGCTCGCGGGTGACGTCGAAGCGTTCCCCGACCTCCTCCAGGGTCTTGGGTTGGCCGCCGGTGAGGCCGAAGCGGTATTCCAGGACCATCCGCTCGCGTTCGGGGAGGCTGCCTAGCGCCTCCCGCATGCGGGCCTTCAAGAGGGAAGATTTGGCGAGGTCGTGGGGCGATTCCGAATCCTCATCCGCGATAAAGTCCCCAAGCTCCGAGGAGTGGTCCTCCCCGACGGGGGTCTCGAGGGAGATCGAACGCCTCGAGACGCGTCTGATGCGCACGATCTCCTCCGCGTCGACCTCCATGATGGAGGCGACCTCCTCGTCCGTGGGGTCGCGGTTGAGCTTGGCGCCGAGGCCGCGCTGGACCCTGTAGTACTTGTTGATCTTCTCGACCATGTGGACGGGGACCCGGATCGTACGTCCTTTGTCGGCTATGGCCCTGGTGACGGCCTGGCGGATCCACCACGTCGCGTAGGTCGAGAACTTGAAGCCCTTGCGGTAGTCGAACTTCTCGACGGCCCGCATCAGGCCTATGTTTCCCTCCTGGATCAGGTCGAGCAGCGAGACGCCTCTTCCCGCGTACTTCTTGGCTATCGAGACTACGAGCCTGAGGTTCGCTTTGGTGAGGTGGGCCTTGGCGCGCCTGTCGCCGCGCTCTATGCGCCGCGCGAGGTAGGTCTCCTGGGCCTTCGTGAGAAGGGGGGTTTTGCCTATCTCGTCCAGATACATCTGGACCGCGTCCCCCGTGTAGCGGGTCTTCAGGTCGCCCTCCAATACCTCTTTGACGAGCTGGGTGTCCTCGTCCTCGCCCATCGTCTCGGCGAGGAATCCGGCGTCGACCACTTCGACGCCATGCTCGCGGAGGAGCCCGTAGACCTGTTGGATCTCATCGGTCGAGAGGTCCACCTCTTGGAGGAGGTCGAGTACCTCACTCGACTCAAGCGTGCCGGTCTCCTGACCGGCCTCGAAGAGCTCCTGTATCTCCTCTATGTCCCGCAGGTCACGTTGAGGCTGCAAAATCTACTCCGGGAACTTCAGGTTGAAACCCTCCTGTAGCCTTCACGTAATATATCTTAAAAGGGACAATAATCAATTTGATCCCGCATGCGCAGGCAGAGTCGCGCAGCCAGAACCGCAAGGAGGATACAGCTATGATGGGCCTTAGAAATCTGTACAAAGTGTTCCGCGAGACCCGCAACGCGGCGAGGGAGCAGGCTACCATCGCCGTCACCGGCGACTCGCCAACGGCCGCCGAGGTCGCAGCCCTGCTCGGGGCGCAGAGGCACGTGCGCGGGGCCGAGGTTATCGTCTCGGTCTCGGAGGGTGGGGCTAATATATCGGGGAAAGCCGTCGAGGATCCTGGTGGGATCTCCCTCTCTTCGAAGGGTGGGAACGCCATGCTCGAAGAGCTGGCGCCACGCATCGTGCTGGCGCTGGATGAGGACTATCTGGTCGCGCTCGCGAAGGGATATCCCCCGCTCAGGCGGGCTGTTTGCGAGGAGATCATACGCAACAACGCCCGCCAGAACGCCGTGATCGGGGCTCTCCCCATCCCTGGGGCCGACATGCCGGTGATGACGGCTAACCAGGCGCGGATGGTGCTCAACATAGCAGCCGCCTACGGGGAGGAGTTGTCGATGGATAGGGCACGAGAGCTCCTCGGGGTACTCGCGGCCGGTTTCGGCCTGAGGGCCCTCAGCCGCCAGGCCGTGAAGCTCGTGCCCGTGGGGGGATGGGCCGCCTCGGCGGTCATCGCCTACGCCGGCACCGTGGCTATGGGCCGGTCAGGCATCCTCTACTTCGAACGCGGCGGCCAGAAGGTGGGCGAGAAAGAGATGGCCACGATCAGGAGCCGCGCTATCGAGGAGGGGAAGGCCTTCGTCTCGCGCCTGCGACGAAAGTAGGGTTTAGGCATCAGGCATCAGGTTTCAGCTTTGTTGTACTGATACGGAAGTCGCACGATCACGGCGGCGGTATTTGCGGCGCGAACGAGCGTGACTCCCACCCCCTTGCTCTCGGTACAACCGCGATTCCGGTGACCCCTCGCCCGTCATTCCCGCGAAAGCGGGAATCCACTAAGGCACACCCCCGCGCCTCGAATGGCAAACGATCTACCTGATAGTTGAAGCCTAATGCCTGTAGCCTGATTATAATCGATCTCATGTTCGCTTCTGTACGGCGGGTTGTATCGGAGGTGCGTGCCGGGCTAGCTACTTTGCGCCGGGTTGGGCTCAGGGTCTTCCTCGCTCTGACGGCGCTGCAGGCGGTGATCGTTGGTGTGCTCGTCGCTATGGCCGAGTTCCGCAAGCGCCGCCGGGGTCCGCGGGAGGGGTTCCCGTGGGAGGACCAGCCCGAGATAGGGATGGAGTCGGGCGAGGACCGGCTGAAGATCTACGCCTACGGAGTCGACCTCTACGAGGCTATGCTCGAGGAGATCGAGGCCGCGAAGAGTGAGATCTTCGTCGGGACGTTTATCTGGAAGGGTGATGAGGTCGGGCGCCGCTTTGTGGAGGCACTTGCTCGCAAGGCGGACGAGGGCGTCGAGGTCTACGTCGTCTTCGACGGGCTGGCCAACGTGTTCGTGCCGCCCTCGTTCAAGAGGTTCCCGGAGCAGATCCACCGCCTCCATTTTCGTCCTCTGTCGGGGCCGGCGAGGATTCTCAATCCGAGGAACATCTTCCGGTTCCACCGCCACGTGATGAGCGTTGACGGCAACGTCGCCTTCCTCGGTGGCTACAACATCGGGTCCCTGTACGAAGCAGGATGGCGCGACACGCACGTCAGGGTGCGCGGCGCCGCTGCCAGGGAGGTGGACAACGCCTTCGTCGACTTCTGGAATTCCCACCGCACGGGTGAATTGCCAAGGATAACCCCCAACAAAGAGCGCGACTGGAATCCAGCCGTAAGGGTGCGGCGGAACGACCCTTACATGAGGATCTTCCCCATAAGAGAGATGTACATAGAGGCGATAGACCGCGCCAACTCCCACATATATCTGACCCACGCCTACTTCGTCCCTGACAGGGCGCTGAAAGCGCACCTGATAGACGCGACGAGGCGCGGGGTCGACGTACAGGTGCTCGTCCCCGAGCAGTCGAACCATGTCACCGCGGACTGGCTCGCGCGGCGCCACTTCCATGAGCTCCTCGAAGCCGGCGTCAGGATCTTCCTGTACAAGCACATCATGATCCACTCCAAGACCGCCACTGTAGACGGCGTTTGGTCGACTATCGGCAGCGCGAACATCGACCGCCTTAGCATGCTCGGCAACTACGAGCTGAACATCGAGGTCTACAGCCGCACCCTCGCATCCCAGATGGAGAGGATGTTCGATGTGGATAAGACCAACGCCGAGGAGTTGACACTCCAAGAGTGGGAACGCCGTCCGCTCCCCGCCAAGCTCGTCGAGCGTACCCTCGCAAGCCTGAGTCCGCTAGTTTAGAGCACTTCAGCCAGTCAGCACTTCAGCATTTCAGCTTTTTGTTTTCGCTCTTGGCCGGTCGCTTACGGCCGAATGCGCGACTCGCAGAAGGGGAATACTTGTGCAAATCGGTCCAAACTATGATGATGCCCAGAGCCTGTAGCCTGATGCCGCGGTTTGTAGGAGGAGGCTCAGCCGCCTCCTACAAGCCGCTAAGGTTCGGTTTGTATAATGACGATACTCTCGTTTTGGGGTTGTCGGCGTAAGGAGGACTCTATTGGCGCGGTGGCGGCTCCTCGAGCCGGATGCGGATATGGTGTCTGAGCTTGCGCAGGAGGCGGATGTGGATCTTCTGTGCGCCCGCGTGCTGGCCAACCGTGGCGTCGCGCCAGGGGCTGCGTCGGACTTTCTCTCCCCTTCGCTCGCCGCCATCGGGATGCCTGATGAGGACGAATGGAACGTCGCGGCAGCGAGAGTTGCGAAGGCCATAGAGGGCGGAGAGAGGATAGGGGTCTTCGGTGACTACGACACCGACGGCATCACCTCGGCCGCCGTACTGTTCCTGGCGCTCTCACACTACACGGACAACATCACCGTCGGCCTCCCGAC
Source organism: uncultured Rubrobacteraceae bacterium (assembly GCA_963808845.1). GTDB lineage: Bacteria > Actinomycetota > Rubrobacteria > Rubrobacterales > Rubrobacteraceae > Rubrobacter_D. The sequence goes on along the minus strand of CAWEHD010000019.1, from coordinate 49,019 downwards.
CCGCCAGACCGGTTACGGTCTCCTCGAACCTTACGTGCGGGATGTCTTCGCCGAGGGGGTGGATCTCCTGATCACCGCCGACTGCGGCATCTCCAACAGGAGCGAGGTGGCGCTGGCGAACGAGCTTGGGATGGAGGTGATCGTGACTGACCATCACATCCCGCCAGAAGACCCGCCCGATACGGCGGTCGCCGTGCTCGACCCCAAACTCTGGGACCCCGACGACCCTCTGGCCGGGGTGGGGGTAGCCTGGAAGTTCGCGTGGGCCGTCGTCCGCAGGATCGGCGACGCCGAGGGCAGGAAGAGATTGGGACGGCTTCTCGACCTCGTCTCGGTCGGTACTGTCGTCGACATCGCACCGCTCGTCGGGGACAACAGGGCGCTCGCCCGCATGGGGCTCAAGCACATAAACAGGGGCCTCGCCGCCGGGGCGGCGCGTCCTGGCATCCAGGCCCTGGTCAAGGTCGCCGGGGTCAGGGGGGATCTCGACGAGAACGACCTCGGGTGGAGGCTTGGGCCGCGCATCAACTCCATCGGCAGGATAAAGAACCCGCGGCCTGCTCTAGATTTGCTTCTTACGGATGATCCTCGGGAGGCTCTCAGGATAGCCTCCCTCCTGAACCAGCTCAACGCCGAGCGTCAGCGGCGGACCAGGTTCGCCGTCGAGCGGGCGATGGCGGAGGTGGACCCCGAGCAGGATTTCAAGGTAGTCGTGACGGAAGAGACGGGAGGGCTGGCGGGTTTGATCGCCGGCCGCGTCGCGGGCGCCACCGGAAGGCCGGCGGCGATACTGACCCGCAGGGCCGACGATTCCTACGGCGGCTCGGCACGCGCTGGCGAGACCGACGTCGACCTCTACGGCGCTCTCTATACGGTACGCCGCCTGATGGGGGAGTGGGGGGGGCACCGCAGGGCCGCAGGCCTATCCGTGAAGCCCGGCAACCTCGACGCTTTTGTCGCAGGCGTCAACGAGGCCGTAAGGGCCCAGAGCATCGAGAAGCCGGAGATCTTCGTCCCCGCCATAGAGGTAGACGCCGAGATACCGCTCGGGAGCGTCTCCAACGGCCTGCTCGACTGGCACGAGAAGCTTGCCCCTTTCGGCAGCGGGAACAACCGCCCGATCTTCAGTACAGAGGGAATCAGGATCTTGGGCTCACGCAAGATCTGGGAGGGCATGAACCTCCTCGACCTCGGAGGCGGGATCAGGGCCAAGATGGCAGGCGAGCCTGAGGAGTTGCCCTCCGGGCCATTCGATGCTGCGTACACGGTCGCCCGCAGCCGGTACTCCGGGCGGGCCGAGCTCGAGATAGTGGACTGGAAGGCGGGCGAGTGAACGCCGTCGGCGTCGACGTTGGGGGCACCAAGATCGCCGCCGGGGTCGTCACCCCCGAGGGCAAGATCCTGGACGAGGTCCGCTACCCTACGCCACACTCGCCAGGGACCCTGGTCGAAACCATCGCCAGGGCCATCTCTGAGGTCGGGGAGGGCCCCGAGGTCGGAGGGGTATGCCTCGCCGTGCCTGGTCTGATCCTGTCCCAGCAGAACAAGGTCGTCTTCTCACCGAACCTGCGCGCGGTCGAGGGCATCCCCTTGAAGGATGAGCTCGAGCCGAGGATCGGGATGCCTCTTACGATAGAGAACGACGGCAACGCCGCGGCGTGGGGTGAGTTCCGGTTCGGGGTTGGGAGTGAGGCCGATCACCTGGTCTTCGTCACGCTCGGAACAGGGATCGGGGGCGGGGTCATCACGCACGGTATCCTGATGCGCGGCGCGCAGGGCTCTGGCGGTGAACTCGGACACGTAACCATCCAGGCTACAGGGCCCCGCTGCGCCTGTGGCAACCACGGCTGCCTGGAGGCCCTTGCTTCTGGCACAGCTATAGGACGCCGCGCCCGCGAGCTTGCGGTCGAACACCCCGACTCGGCGCTCGGGCGGCTGGCTGCCAGGCGCCAGATACTCGGCGAGGACGTCACGGAGCTCGCCCGCGAAGGGGACGAGGTGGCGTTGTCGGTACTGGACGAGGCAGGGAGGTGGCTCGGTGTTGGCCTTGCCGGGTTCATAAACATCTTCAACCCCGAGGTGGTCGCCGTCGGCGGAGGCGTCATGGAGGCCGGAGAGCTCATATTAAAGGCGGCCCGCAGGGAAGTCATCCTCCGCGCCAGGCCCCCTTCACGCGACCTGGCCGACGTCAAGGTCGCCACCCTCGGTCCCAAGTCCGGCGTCCTCGGCGCCGCAGCACTCGCCCGGGATGCATCCTCGGGGGAGTATTTGCTCGGTGGCTGAGGAATGCCCCTCTCTGTGATCCCTACCCCCATAGGCAACCTGGAGGACATCACCCTCCGCGCGCTCCGCTACCTCGGCGAGGCCGACATCGTTGCCTGCGAAGACACCAGGCGCACGGGACGGCTGCTCGTCCACTACGAGATAAAGAAGGACCTCATCGCCTACCACGAGCACAACGAGGAACGCCTCGCCCCCGAACTGGCCGAAAGGGCGAAGACGGAGCACGTAGCCCTCGTCACCGACTCCGGTACCCCGCTCATCTCCGACCCTGGCTACAGGCTGGTGCGCGCCTGCGTCGATGCCGGCGTCGAGGTAGAAGCCCTTCCTGGTCCATCGGCCCTCACAACCGCCCTCGTTGCCTCGGGGTTGCCCGCTGACACGGTCGTCTTTGCCGGCTTCCCGCCGCGCAAGGGAAAGGGGCGCACGAAGCTACTGGAGCGCTTCGCCACCGAACCGTCTACCTTCATCCTCTTCGAGTCCCCGCACCGGCTCCGGAAGACGCTGAAGGACCTCCCTACCAGTGCCCCGGTCGCCGTGTGCAGGGAGCTTACGAAGCTATACGAGGAGGTCTTCAGGGGGACGGCTGAGGAGGCCGCCAGGCACTTCTCTGAGGGGGTAAAGGGTGAGATCGTGCTCGTAGTCCGCGGCGGAACGAAGAAGGCGGAGGAGAGCATAGATGACGTAGTCCGGCGGGCGCGGGACTACGTGACAGAAGGGGAGAGTCTTTCGCGGGCCGCCGCGAGGGCGGCCCGCGAGTCGGGACAACGTCGCAGTGAGATCTACGAGCGGCTGGTGAAGGGCTGAAGAAGGATTTCTACTTCAGCGTGGAAGCTCCTTCCACACCTGACACCTGATGCCTGACGCCTGATACCTTTATAATGCCCCTCGCTGATGACCCTGGGAAAGGGGATGGGCGCTATGCTCGTGGACTCGCACACGCACCTTTTGCGGCTGGAAATCTCACCGGAGAGAGCGGTAAAGAGCGCCGCTGAGGCGGGGGTTGTGGCCGTGGTGAACGTCGGGACCGATATCGCGGATTCGAAGAGGGGGGCCGAGCTTGCGGCGGTGTTGCCGAACGTGTACTCGACGGCCGGGATACATCCCCACAACGCCGGTACGTATACGGCGGCCGACCTCGAGGCGCTGGCCGAACTCTCGGAGTCTCCGGGGATAGTGGCCCTTGGTGAGGTCGGGCTCGACTACTACCGTTCTGAGTGGTCGGAAGAGGTGCAGCGGGCGCTGTTCGAGGATGTGATCTCGCTTGCCAACGATACGCGCCTGCCGCTCGTGATCCACTCGCGCGAGGCCTTCGCCGACACGATGGCCTGCCTCGGGAGCGCCAGGGTTCCTATCGTCCTCCACTGCTTCGAAGGCGGCGACCGCGAGGTCAGGGAGGCGACAGACCGCGGCTACTACGTCGGCCTCGCAGGCAACGTCACGTACAAAGGCAGCGAGACGGCTAGGGTGCTCCGCCTGATAGACGAGGAACGTATGCTCGTGGAGACAGACGCCCCTTACCTGAGCCCCCAGCCCGTGCGCGGCGAGAAGAACGTGCCCGAAAACGTCGTCCACACGGCCGGATTCGTCGCCGAGAGGCTCGGGATGGAAGATGAGGAACTCGCCACCCTCACCACCCGTAACGCCCGCAACCTCTTCGGGTTGCCGCTAGAGGTGTAGGATTCGTTGTACGACCAAGGACCGCCGAAAAAACGCTTCGGACAGCACTTCCTGAAGGACCCCAACACCGCCAGGATAGTGGCCTCGGGCGTAACGGAGGATGACGTTGTCCTCGAGGTCGGCCCAGGACGAGGGTTCCTGACGGCTTTCCTCGCCGAGAGGGCCAGCCTGGTACACGCCGTGGAATTGGATCCCGACGTGCTCCCCGGTCTGCGCAAAGCCGTTGGCGACAGGGACAACATTCGTATTCACGAGGGAGACGCCCTCCGCTTCGATTACTCTGGCCTCGACCCCGCACCGAACAAGCTCGCTCGCAAACCTTCCCTACAACATCGCCTCGCCGCTCGTCCTGAGGCTGCTCGAGGAAGTCGAGACTTTGCGGACGTTGCGGTTCATGGTGCAGCTGGAGGTGGCGCGCAGGATGGTGGCGGAGCGAGGTTCCAAGGACTACGCGGCGTACGCCGTGATCGCGCAACTTCTGGCGCGGGTCAGGATCTTACACAAAGTCCCGCCGACGGTGTTCGACCCGCCGCCCAGGGTACACTCCGCGGTCGTCGAGATGGTGCGCACAGACCCGCCGAATAACTACAGAGGGATAAAGCGCCTCGTGCTCGGCGCGTTCAGAAGCCGCCGCAAACGGCTCGTAAACAATCTGCCAGAGCCGGCTCGCCGGGGGGCTCCAATCGTCCTTCAGTCCCTCGGGTACGGGCCGAACGCGAGGGCGGAGGAGCTGGCACCGGAAGACTTCGTAGCGCTGTACCTGGCGCTATCCTGGGCGCTGTGATGCGGGAGGTCCGGCTCAGGGCGTTCGCCAAGGTCAACTACGCGCTGGATGTTCTCGGGCTTCGTGCGGACGGCTACCACGAGATCAATACCGTCATGCAGAGCATCTCGCTCGCCGACGAGGTGGGACTGCAACATGCTGCAGGAGGGTTCGATCTCTCGTTGGAGCCGGAGGAGGTGGAGATCGGGGCACAGGACCGCAACACTACCTACCTGGCCTGGAGGGCGCTACAGGGAAAGATCGGTGAGGAGCTTCCGGTGAGGGTTACGCTGCGCAAGGAGATCCCGGCGGGTGCTGGTTTGGGGGGCGGCTCGGCCGATGCTGCGGCGGTCCTCGTCGGACTGAACGAGCTCTTCGGACTCGGGCTGCGGGTCGGTGAGCTACTTGAGACCGGGGCGGGGATCGGGGCCGACGTGGCTTTCTGTATCGCGGGGGGAACGGCCCTGGGCGAAGGCGTCGGGGAGATCCTGTCGCCGCTTCCTGCGCCACCGGCCCATCTTCTCGTCGTCGCCAAGCCGCTCAGTAGCGCGGACACGGGCAAGATCTACCGCGCTTACGACGAGGCAAGAACGGAGAACACACGCTCCGTCGAGCCGGTCGTCTCGGCGTTGCGTTCGGGGAGCGTCCCTGACCTCGCCTCGGCCGTCGGCAATGATCTGACGCCCGTAACCACGGGTTTCATCCCTGAAGTGGCGGCGCTGGAGCGGATGCTTCTAGCGACCGGTGCGTTCGGGGCCTCGATGAGCGGGAGCGGAACGGCTGTCTACGGAATCTTCGACGACGAAGAGACCGCCGAGAGCGCAAAAGATGCGGTCGATGCTCCTTTTATCGGCGTCTACGAGCCGGTTCCCAGCGGGGTGGAGCTTGTCTGAGCCGAACTTCTGACGGTGAAAAGGCGCTCCGGTATAATTGTCGCGGGCCTGTACTGGGGCGTGGCCAAGTGGCAAGGCACCGGGTTTTGGTCCCGGGATCGCAGGTTCGAATCCTGCCGCCCCAGCCGAGGACCGCCGGGTTGGACGAACGATAGGAGTGGTGCGGGGACATGTCTGAGAGTTCGCCGATCTTCGCCGTGATCCTGGCGGCGGGCAAGGGCACCAGGATGAAGTCCAATCGGGCGAAGGTCTTGCACACTCTTTGCGGTGTCCCGATGGTCAACTACGTGATCGACGCCACGAGGCCCCTCGTCCCCGAGGGGCTATTCGTCGTAGTAGGCCATCAGGCCGAGCTTGTCGAGGCTGTGCTGCCCGAGGATGCGAAGCCCGTTTTGCAGGAGGAGCAGCACGGGACAGGGGACGCCGTGCGCGTCGCCCTGGCCGCCCTCGAAGGTGAAGATGAAGGCATCCTCCTGGTGGTCAACGGCGACGGGCCCCTTATCTCGGACAGGACCCTCGGGGAACTGGTCGAGCGGCACAGCTCCGCTGGCGTCGGGGCTACGGTCCTCGTGGCCGAGCTGGAAGACCCGAGCGGCCTCGGGAGGGTGGTCGAGGATGCAGGGGTGGTCAGGATCGTCGAGGAGAGGGACGCGACCGAGTCCGAGCGCCAGGTCAGGCTCGTCAACCTCGGTCTCTACGCTTTCAAGCTATCCGAGATAAGGGATGCGATCGGGGGCCTCACCTCGGAGAATAAGAGCGGTGAGCTGTACCTGACGGACGTGCTCGAGACGATCGGGCGTCGCAGCCGGGCGGTCACCTACAAGCTCAAGAACCCCGAGGAGGCTAACCTCGTCAACGACCGAGCGCAGCTCGCGCGGGCCGAGGAGATCCTCAGACGCCGCATCCTCGACGCCCACATGAGGGACGGGGTGACGGTGAGGGACCCGGCTTCGACGCATATAGAGGCTACGGTCGAGATCGGGCACGACACCGTGATCCTGCCTGGAAGCCTGTCTGCGAGGGGAGACGAGTATCGGTACGGATTGCGTGATCGGCCCCTCCACCGACCTCCAGGACACGCTTGTCGGTAACGGCGCCCTCGTCGAACACTCGGTCGGACGTGGGGCCGAGATCGGCGACGGGGTGAGCGTCGGTCCCTACTCGTTCCTGAGGCCAGGGACGGTACTCGAACCAGGGGCCAAGGTCGGGGCCTACTGCGAGGTCAAGAACTCGCTGATAGGGGCGGGGAGCAAGGTCCCTCACCTCTCGTACGTGGGGGACGCGGAGATCGGGGCCGACGCCAACCTCGGGGCCGGGACCATTACGGCGAACTACGACGGTGAGAAGAAGTACCGTACCATGGTGAAAGACGGCGTCTTTACAGGGGTGAACACGAACCTCATCGCGCCCGTAACGGTCGGCGAGGACGCCTACACGGGTGCTGGGTCGGTGGTTAACAAAGACGTGCCAGCGGGCAAACTAGCAGTGGGGGCCCCGGCGCGTGCGATCCGGGAGTCTCCCCAGCGGCGTAGGAAGCGGGCGGGGCGGGATGGGTCGGCCAAGAACGAGACGGAGGGCTAGCGCGACGATGATGCAGAACGGCTATCTGACGCAGACCACGGAGAAGCGGCTGATGATAGTCAGCGGCCAGGGCTATCCCGAGTTATCCGAGCGTATCGCCGAGCGGCTCGACCTGGAGCTGAGCGGGGTCGAGTTGAGGGAGTTTGCCAACGGCGAGCTGTACGCCAGGTATCTGGAGAGTGTCAGGGGAGCTGACATGTTCATCATCCAGTCGTTGTGCGACCCCGTCAACGAGAACCTGATGCAGCTCCTCATCATGATAGACGCCGCAAAAAGGGCCTCTGCCAAGAGGATAGTGGCCGTGATCCCCTGGTACGCCTACTCGCGCCAGGACCGCAAGACCAAACCGCGCGAGCCCATAACCGCGCGCCTCGTTGCGAACATGATCCAGGCCGCCGGGGCTGAGCGGGTGATGACGATGGATCTTCACTCCGGCCAGATCGAGGGCTACTTCACTTTCCCCGTGGATCACCTGACGGCGATGCACACGTTCGTCGACTATTTCGTGGGCCAGGGCTTTCAAGATGCCGAGGACGCCATTGTGGTCGCCCCCGACACGGGCGAGGTCAAGGTCGCAAAGCAGCTCGCCGGACACCTCAGGCTCCCTTGGGCCATAGTGAACAAGATGCGCGACAGGCCTGGATACTCCGAGGTGACGCACGTCATCGGGAACGTAGATGGCAAGCGGGTCGTCATGATCGACGACGTAATCGCTACGGGCGGGACCCTGGTCAATGCCGCGAAGCGCCTGGTTGACGAAGGCGCCCTCGAGGTCAGCGCCGCAGCCACCCACGGCGAGTTCTCGGGGGACGCCTACAGGAAGATCGAAGACTCCCCCCTCAAGGAGGTAGTCGTTACGAACACGCTGCCCTTGAAGGAGGATGAGCCGCGGTCTAAGATACAAACACTCAATATCGCACCGATCCTCGCGAGCACCATCAAAAACGTCTTTACGGACGAGTCGGTGAGCGAGGTCTTCATGGGCGAGAACCAACTCTTCTAGACCGTTAGGAGCGAGACGTGGCAGACAACGTGGATCTACAGGCGAAGGAGCGCGGTGAGAGGGGCAAGAACGCGGCCCGACGTCTCAGGGCCTCGGGGATGACCCCCGCTGTCCTCTACGGCGAGGGCAACGAGGCCGGCGGGAGCACGTCGCTCGCGGTCCCGACGAGAATCGTGGACTACACCCTCCATCACTTCGGGGACAACGCCCTCTACAACATAGACTTTGACGGAGATACCTCGACGGCCCGCGTCGTGGACGCGCAGCGTGACCCTGTCTCCGGGCTTTTGGTCCACGTCGACTTCGCGCCGGTGAACATGCGCGAGCGCATCGAGGTCACGGTCCCGCTCTCCGTCATCGGTGATGCGCCCGGCGTCGAGGAAGGCGGCGTGCTGCAACAGGTCGCCTACGAGATCCAGGTCGAGTCCCTCCCCGGCGACATCCCGCAGGAGATCACCCTCGACGTCTCGAGCCTCGGCATGAACGAGAACCTGAATCTCGGCGACCTCACGCTCCCCGAGGGCGTGACGCTGCTCTCGGAGCCTGAAGAGGTCGCCGTTACGGTCACGGCACCAACGGAGATCACCGATGAGGAGATGGAGGCCGCCGGCATCGTCGAGGAGCCGACGGACGAGGCAGAGGCTGCCGAAGTCGAGGAGGCTGCCGAGGGTGAAGAGGGATTTGAGGAGGATGCTCCCGAGGAGGGCCCCGCGGGACAGAACGTCCAGGCTTAGACTGGTCCGCTCCTTCTTCAGGGCAGACGAACGAGACGAAGGGGGGGCGATCCGTGGTCCCCCTTCGTCGTCGGCCTAGGTAACCCTGGGCGCTACTACGAACGCACCCGCCACAACGCCGGTTACCTGGTCGCCGATGAGCTCGCGAAGCGCCACGCCGGCTCCTGGCGCAAGAGGAAGAAGACGGAAGCAGCCCCCGTCTCTTTAGGGCTCAACGATGCCACCCTCCTCAAGCCTACGACCTTCATGAACAACTCGGGCTCCGCCGTCTCAGACTACAAGCCTGCTGACCTCATCGTCGTCCACGACGACCTCGACCTCGAAGCGGGTACGGTTCGCGTCAAGGCCGGAGGCGGCGCAGGCGGGCACAACGGCCTGCGCTCGATCATAGGGAGGCTGGGCAACGATTTCGTCAGGGTGCGCATCGGTGTCGGGCGCCCGCCCGTAGGTATGAGCGTTACCGACTACGTGCTCTCCCGAATGGATTCGGTCGTGAAAGACGCCATTCCCAAGGCTGCCGACGCGGTCGAGTTCATCGTCGAGCATGGTCCCGAGGCTGCGATGAACCGCTTTAACGTACGCGCCTGAAAGCGGGTTTTGGAAGGGTTGACCCTTCCAAACTCCCGCATTTCAGCCTGTCAGCACTTCAGCATTTGCTTTTTGCTGAGGGCTGATCGGCTGATGGCTCGTCATGCGTAATGTTGAGCTTTGTGCACAGCGCCGATACAAAATCTCGAAAATTTCGAAAATCTCTTGACCCTCACGTTGCGTGAGGCTTTAGACTGTCTTTGACGAGGAGGTGAACCGTGAGCAAACTAGAGACAGCACTCTACACAGTAGGCAAGGTGGCTGACCTCTCGGGTGTGACGATCCGGACGTTGCACCACTACGACGAGGTCGGGCTGCTATCGCCGGGGGGACGCAATGCGGCCGGCTACCGATTTACAGGACTCGGATCTTGAGCGGTTGCAGCGCATTCTGTTCTACAAGGAGCTCGGGTTCACCCTGGATGAGATCTCGACCATAGTCGACGACCCGCAAACCGACGCCCTCGGGCACTTGCGTCGCCAGCGCAGGCTGCTGGCCGGGAGGATAGATCGCCTGAGCGCGATGGTCGACGCTATCGACTACGAAATGGAGGCAAGGACCATGGATATACCACTGACACCGGAAGAGCGCCTCGAGATCTTCGGCGAGTTCCGGCCAGAGGATTACGCCGAGGAGGCCGAGCAGCGCTGGGGTGACACCGAAGCCTACAAGGAGTCTCAGCGCCGAGTCTCGAGCTACTCGAAGGAAGACTGGCAACGACTCAAGGCCGAGGAGGAAGAGATACGCGCCCGCCTGGCAGCGGCACTCGATGCTGGCCTGGCACCCGACAGCGAGGAGGCAATGGCGGCAGCCGAGGCGCACCGCCAGCATATCAGCCGCTGGTTCTACGAGTGCACCTACGAGATCCACCGCGGCCTGACGGAGATGTACGTCAGCGACGAGCGATTTCGGTCCAACTATGACACAAAGACCCCCGGCCTGGCCGACTTCATCAGGCAGGCGGCACTCGCCAACGCAAGTCACAATTCAGCTAGTCAGCACGCGCCCTGTCGGGCGCTTGTCAGCAATTCAGCTAGTCAGCTTCTTGTTTTCGCTTGTAGCCGAATGAGCGATTCGCAGAGGGTCGACCCTCTGCGAATCGCTCTTGGGAATCATACCAACAGCACGTTTCATAGTAATTGACCTGCCAATCGGTAGCCAGCATGCTCGAAAAATCCGCAGGCGTCTTCGCGGCTGAGCGCAGACAGTGCCACGCCCACCGCCTCGAGCAGGGCCTCGCGGTCCTGGCACAGGCCCTGCGTAGGATCTCCTTGATCTTGGAGAACGCTTCTTCTATGGGGTTGTACTCAGGCGAGTAGCTGGGCAGGTACAAAAGCTCCAAGCCCCGCTCCTCAATCAGCTCCCTCACCCTACCTCTCTGTGGCGGGCAGGTTGTCCATGATGATCACCTGTCCTTCTTCCAGTTCGGGTAGGAGCACTTGCTTTAGGTATGCCTCAAGACCTCCGCGTCGGTCGAGCCCTCCACCGCAAGAGACGGTCCCATCCCCTCTACACTCATGCTCGCAAGCAATGTAGTGTTCTTGCCCCGGTTGCGCGGCACAGAAAGCCTGAGCCGCTCGCCCCTTGGAGAATAACCGTACACAGGAGCCAGCGAGGTATGGGTGCCGCACTCATCGACAAAGACGAGCCGCCTCGGATCGAGCGCTCCTGCTACCATCACCCTCCAGGCAGCCCTCATAAACTCGTCGCCTTCGGTGGCTTATCTGCCCCCTTTTTTCTGGTCGATCCCATCCGCTTTATGGCCCTGCACACGCTCGAGCGGCTGAGATCCACACAGCCAACCACCCGCAGATACTCGCATCTTTGTTGGAGAGTTACGAAAGGCGCTCTTTGAGGTCCTCTTCGAGCAACTTCCTGGCCGGCTCTGAGAGCTTGGGTTTGGAGCCAGGCCTCTTCTTGGCGCCAGCGAGCGGCCCTCCTGGGCCATCGTAGCGTAGCGCTTCACGGAGGAGAGGCTCACAGAGAAAGTGCGGGCGGCTTCGCTCTTGCCCATCCCTCGCCCGAGCGCCTCGAGGATCTTCCTTCTTAGGTCTTCTGAGTATGCGTTCATGCCTCCATGATGCCAGATAGGTCATCTACGCTTCAACCTGCTGAAGTCCGTCTGGAGGCATCGCTTTGCGGCAATGGGTGAGAGCCCGGTCCTCCTCGAGCGTCATTCCCGCGAAAGCGGGAATCCACGAGGAGTAGAAGACGTAGGCTCGTGCGGTAGCCGTGCTATTCACCCGGACTCGTATTACTGTTTGGTTTCGAGGCTGGCGACTATTGCTTTCCCTGCGCAATTCGGGGCATTTGGCGGAGCATCTTACCGAGCATCTCGATGCCGCCCTGATCCAGATTACGGTCCTCTTCGATGATCTCCAATCCTTCTGGGACGCCTAGCTCGCGCAGCCTCTTTGCGGTGACGCTGGCGCACACCACGGCGCTGACCTCGCTGAGGGTGGCCAGTACCTCCTCTGGGCCGACATCCACATAGACCTGTGTGAAGGCGAGGTGGTCGAGGCCGGCGCCTTCTATGGAGAGCGAAAAGTTCTCCATGCACGTGCGGCCCCACCCCACGACCCCAACCGGGGTTCCTGACGGAAGCTCCATGAGTCGCTGCAAACCTTCGAGTGTCGCCTCTGCCAACAGCGCGACCGCTTCTATCCCGTGTGGTTCCACGAGCTCCTGTACCTCGTGGATGTGGAAGAAGGTCGTCACCGCGAGCCGCCACTGTGGGTCATCTACATCCGAGAGTCTATCTGCAAGGTCCTCGATCAGGACCCTCTCGACCTCGACGGGCAGCCGCTCCTCGAGCTCCTGGGAGAACTGATCCAGCTCCGCCCGCGTGCACTCGATGAAGAGAATCGGCACCTTCTCCTGCGGCCTCGCTCCGGCCCGCGCGAGGAGCGCGTACGCGAGATCCTCGACGGGCACGTCCTGCGCCGATGCAAGATCTATGACCCTCTCCAAAACTTCCTGGCGCTTTATGTCCTCGGCCTCGACCGGGGGATCTATCACGTAGACCCCACTCCCGCGACGGCTCTCCACGTAGCCCTCCCGCTCCAGGTCAGTGAACACCCGAGCCACCGTGTTGCGGTTGACCCTCAAGAACCCGGCCATCGCCCTGATGCTCGGCAACCTGCTCCCAACCTCGAAGTTGCCCGTCAGTATGAGGTGCTTGATCTGACCCTCCAACTGTACATGCACAGGTACGTGACTCTTGGAATTAATTCTCAAATCCATATAGTATCCTATTGTCCTATGACACCATGCCGTTTATAATTGACCTAAGTCAACGTGACAATTATAACCCACCTGGCGAGCATGGAGGTGAGTGATGGGCGATCCGTTCGGGTTCCAGATAGCGAGGGAGCGGCAGAGGGAGCTATTGCGCGAGGCTGAGGAGCGTAGGATCTCGCGCGCTTTGCGCAGGTCTCGCCGCGGTGCCGATCGCGACGACGAAGTGGAGGAGGAGGGCGTGGAGGTTGGTTGGGGACTCGCTGGGGACGAGCGCATGGTTGCTGACCTGTTGGAGTTGAACGGGATTCCGCGTTGGATCTCCTTCGAGGAAAGGTTCGTCGTCGCGCGCAAGGACGGGAAGGTGCTTGGCGCCGTGCGCTACAGGACGGAGTCCAAGCGGCTGATCCTGGGCCTGCTCGTCGTCGATCCGTGGGCGGGCGAGCGGCGGCTGGCGCGGGAACTGTACCGTGGAGTCGCAGATCTGGCGCGTGAGATCGGTGCCCGTGAGGTCATCGCATTGGCTTCGAAGGCTGGTTATCCTGGCCTGGCCGGATACCGGCGGAAGGGTCATGGCTGGCGCCTCGACCTGACGCGGTCCTCCGGCGCGGATGGCAGGCACGGGCCGCTGTACACGGCTTCCAGTGGATAGCGACGCTATGCCCGACCAGGACTGTGTGACAGATCAGAGGGTCACTTTCACCCTGGCGGGGGCGCTCGCGGGGGCGCGGCGGTGCGTACCCGTAGAGATAAGCGGTTGCGCCATCGGCCTCGTGTTCGGGACGCTGGCAGGGCAGGAAGGACTTGGCGCCGTCGAGGCCGCTTTGATGAGCGCGCTAGTCTTCTCCGGGGCTGCGCAGTTCGTGGTGCTCGGGCTGTGGGCATCGCCGCTGCCGCTCGCTGCCATCACCGTGACGACGCTCATCGTTGGCCTGAGACACCTGCTCATGGGTGCCGCCCTCGGACCGGTGTTCTCCAGGTTGCCGCGTCGAAAAGCGTACGGGTCCGTGTTCTTCATGGCCGACGAGAACTGGGCGCTCACCATGGGCGAGTTTGCCAAGGGACGGCGCGACGCCGCGTTCCTGCTCGGCGGCGGGCTTTTGATGTTTCTCGTCTGGACAGGGTCAACGTTCGTCGGGGCTACCTTCGGCGGGATAGTCGAAGATCCCGCACGCTGGGGCCTGGATTTCGCTTTCACCGCCGTGTTTCTCGCCCTCATCGCCGGGATGTGGAAGGGGAAGTCCGACATCCTCCCTTGGGCTGTGGCTGCGTCCGTGGCCGTGGCGGCGCACCAATGGCTGCCTGGGCAGTGGTACATCCTGTTGGGGGGGCTCGCGGGGAGCCTCGCCGGGGTGATGCGTCGTGGGGGTTAGTCCCGGGGTCTTGCTCGCGATAATCCTGATGGCGCTGGCGACGTATGCCACCCGCGCGGGTGGGCTCTGGTTGGCGAGTCGGTTCGACCTCTCGGAGCGAGCCGGTGCGTGGTTGGATCAGATACCCGGTGCGATTCTCGTCTCGCTCGTCGCACCCGTCGTCTTGACGGGCGGATTCGCCGAGGCGCTGGCCGCCGTCGCCGTCGTCATAGTCGCCCTTAGGACGGGAAGTCTGCCGGTGGCGATGGTGGCAGGGGTGGTGGCCGTCGTGGTGCTGCGGGCTTTGGAGGCGAATTTTCTGTAGCTTCGCGAGCTTGCCCGTCAATCTCGCTCAACCGTGTGCTTTGCGCCGGCGCCAGAATAGCCAGAGGATTGCAACAATGAGGACGGTCAGGACCGAAAACCCGACAAAAGACGTAAAGACCTCTACTATCCTCCATCGGCCGCCAAGAGCCCACCCAAGGCCGATCAAACTGCTGTTCCAGATGCTGCATCCGAGGATGGTGTAGCCGAGGAACCGCCAGCGCAGAGGCATCCGCTTGAGGCCGGCGGGCACAGAGACCAGGGCGCCGACGCCGGGGATCAAGTGTCCGACCAGGATCGCCTTTCCACCGTGACGCTCGAATACCCTACTCGCCCTATCGAAGTCAGACGCGAAAAGGAGCTTGGAACGTTCGAAGTGCTTGACCACACGCCGCAAACGCGCCTCCCCGAGCCTGAGTCCGACGGCGTACAAGACGAGCGCAGCACACACCCTGGCTGCCGTCGCCGTGAGCAACACAGGGACGAACGAAAGACGTCCGTGGCCGATCAGGAACCCGAACAACGGCAACGTCAACTCCGTCGGAACCGGCAAGTACAGGCTACCCGACAATATGAGAACGAATACGCCTACGTACCCGAGCGATTGGACTACGTCGATAACCCACCGTACGAGGTCGGTGAGCAGACCACCCATCGTGCTTTCTCCTCCTATCTCCTCATCGAGACAGCCTAATTATGCACCACGCGATGCAACATCGAACCCCACAAGCCTCCGAGCGTGTGGCCGACTCGAGCAGCATACGGCCAGTCTTTACGCGAGGACTGACACCAACGATTGTGATGTCCGATTTCCGCCAGTAATCTCGTCTTTCCGGTGCGATAATCCGGACATGCTGAAGGATTTCGAACACCGCTATCGCGCTGTACGGGGACGTGACGCCCGCTTCGACGGCTGGTTCTACGTTGGAGTTACCTCAACGGGAATTTACTGCAGGCCCAGTTGTCCCGCCATCACGCCGAAGCGTTCGAACGTCCGGTTCTATCCCACGGCGGCCGCGGCGCAGTACGCCGGCTTTCGCGCCTGCAAGCGGTGCAGGCCCGACGCCGTGCCCGGCTCGCCCGAGTGGGACAAGAGGAGTGACGTCGTCGCGAGGGCGATGCGCCTGATCTCCGACGGTGTCGTGGACAGGGAGGGTGTCTCGGGCCTTGCGCGGCGCGTCGGCTACACACAGCGTCACTTGCACCGCCTGCTCTCGGCCGAGGTCGGCGCAGGTCCGCTCGCCCTCGCCCGCGCGCGGCGCGCGCACACCGCGCGGCTCCTGATCGAGACCACCGAATTGCCCATCACCGAGGTGGCTTTCGCCGCCGGCTTCGCGAGCGTCAGGCAGTTCAATGACACCATCAGCGAGGTCTTCGCCTCCGCCCCGAGGGAACTGCGTCGCGGGTCGGGGCACCGCGGCGAGGTGGTGCCTGGTGTGATCCCACTCCGGCTGCCGGCAAGGACCCCTTTCGACGCGACGGAAATGTTGCGGTTTCTTGGTGCACGCGCCGTGGAGGGTGTAGAGGCTTTCGACGGGGAGACGTACCGGCGGACTTTGCATCTGCCGCACGGCGCAGGAATGGTCGGCCTCTCCGTCGGCGAGGATCATGTTCGTTGCGATCTCAGGTTGGAGGACTTGAGGGATCTTGGCAGCGCCGTACAGCGTTGCCGCCGGCTCCTCGACCTCGACGCCGATCCCGTCGCCGTCGCTGGCGTGCTCGGGAACGATCCGTTACTGCGAGATCTCGTCAGCCGCAATCCCGGACGACGCGTACCAGGAAGCGTGGACGGCGCCGAGCTTGCCTTCCGCGCCGTGCTCGGCCAGCAGGTCAGCGTAGCTGGCGCAAGGAACCTCGCCGGACGGCTCGTCGCCAACTGCAAATTACCTCTTCCAGAATCGTTGGCCGCGGAGGACGAGGGGCTCACGCATCTCTTCCCAGGACCGTCAGCCGTGGCGGAGTCGAACCTGGAGGGTCTCGGCATGCCTGCGGCGCGACGTCAGACCTTGCGCGGTCTGGCTCTTGTTCTAGAGGGGGATGGGATCTCGCTCGATCCCGGCTCGGACCGCGAGGAGGTAGAGAGGCGGTTGCTGGGGCTGCGTGGGGTCGGACCATGGACTGCCTCGTACGTGGCGATGCGCGCACTCGGCGACCCCGACGCGTTCCTCGCCACGGATCTCGGGGTCAGGAAGGCAGTGGAGAGACTCGGCCGTGCGGGTGATCCGCGGAACGTCGTTGCCCTGGCCGAACGATGGAGGCCCTGGCGCGCCTACGCCACGCAACACCTGTGGGCCAGCCTCGGGTAACGCAGAGATCAGAAAGCCAAGAGAGAGGTGGTAGCGTGAAAGTATACGTCGATGCTGTGGAGTCTCCCGCCGGTCTGCTGGCGTTTGCGGTGGACGAAGACGGTGCCCTGATGCGGTTGCACTTTGTGGAGAGCGACTATGGGACTGTCATGGAACAGGAGCTAGAGGACGAAGGCTACATCGTACAAGCGGACGAGGCGAAGACGGCCGGCGTGTGCAGAGAGTTGTCCGAGTACGCCAGCGGAGGTCGCAAGACCTTCGATGTGCCCCTCGCGCTTGCCGGTTCGGAGTGGCAGAAGGATGTCTGGACGGAGTTGACGCGCATCCCCTTCGGCGAGACCAGATCCTACGGGGAGATCGCGGACGCCCTCGGGCGACCCGGCGCGGCGAGGGCCGTTGGCCGGGCCAACGCCTCCAACGTACTTCCCGTCGTCGTGCCCTGCCACCGGGTCATCGCGGCGGACGGCTCGCTCGGCGGGTTCAACGGCGGGTTGCACCTCAAGGAGCGTCTACTCGAGCACGAGGTCAAGACGCTCTCCGCAGCGGGCGAACTATGAGCCTCGAGATGCGCCTGGAGTGCGGGCGCTGCGGCACCGCGCTCGAGGATGGGGTCGTCGTTTCTGCCTGAAGTGAGCGATCTATGAGACCGAGGGATTTCGCTGGCCTCGTGCTGCTCGGCGCGTTGTGGGGCGGTTCTTTTCTGTTTATCCGCGTCGCCGTGCCGGCGTTAGGGCCGTTCTTGCTCGTCGAGTTGAGGGTTGGCCTCGCCGCGGCGGTTCTATCTCTTTATGCCCTGGCCATCGGCCGCGTGCCGAAGATCCGGGCCAGGTGGAGATCTTTCCTCGTTCTGGGGTTTCTCAACGCGGCGGTACCCTTCTCCCTGATCTCCGCGTCCGAGATATACCTCACGGCCTCCCTCGCCGCAATCCTGAACTCGACCACCGTGATGTTCACCGCGATCGTGGCTGCGGTGTGGATGGGAGATGCTCTTACAGCCAGGAAAGTCGTCGGCATATTACTCGGAATAGTCGGGGTCGCTGTGCTTGTGGGTTGGGATCCCATCCCCGTAGACGGGTTCGTCCTGTTGTCCGTGGTGGCCATGCTCGTCGCTTCGCTCTCCTACGCGCTCGGGGCCACGTATGCCAAGCAGGCGTTCTCCGGCATCCCGCCACTGACCATGGCCATAGGCCAGCTGTCCGGGGCGACGGCGCTCATGTTGCCCCTGGCCGTTGTCAGCCTGCCCGATGGGGCGCCGTCTCCGATCGTGGCCTTCTCGATGATCGCTCTGGCATTGCTCTCGACGGCCGCGGCGTACATGATTTACTTCCGTCTCATCGAGAACGTCGGACCGACAAGCACCGTCAGCGTCACGCTGCTCGTGCCCGTCTTCGGGCTCCTGTTCGGTGTTTTCCTCCTCGACGAGCCCTTCGGGCCGGGCACGCTGGCCGGGCTCGGCATCATCCTCGCCAGCGTCGTCCTCATCACCGGGATCTCCCTACCTGAGAGCGTCCGGCGAGAACAAGAAAGCTGAATGCTGACCGCTCTTTTTTCAGCGCGGGTACAGGATCATCTGGGTGCAGCGAAAGAGGGCGATGGGCTTGCCGCTCTCTTCGTCGGAAACCGTAGCGTCCCAGACCTGCGTCGTACGGCCACCGTGGACGCGCCAGGCCTCGCACCGGATCGCGCCGCCGCGTTTGGTTCCGACGAAGTTGCTTTTCAGCTCTATAGTGGTGAAGTTTTCGGCGCCTTCCGGCAGGTTGATGAAGGTCCCGTAGCCGCACGAGGTATCGGCAAGGGCGATCACAGTGGCGGCGTGCAGGTAGCCGTTCGGCGCCATGATCTCCTCCCGAAGGTCGAGCCGGCCCGAGATCCTGCCCTCCTCCGCCTCTATTATCTCCAGCCCGATGAAGCCTGGCAACGTCCCGGTGCCGCGCCTGTTCAACTCGTCGAGAACGGACATGAAGCGATCCTCCAGGGTTCGTGGTCTAACTCGAAGGATTATCCCAGAAGCGTGCGCCCGCGGTGGATTTTCTTACTTGAGATCCACTTTCAGGCGGTAGAATCTTGCGGTGAGCGAGAGAACCCAGACGAGATCCCTTCGTGCCCCGCGCAGAATAAGGGCCTACCTCGCCGCGAGAGGCGACCGTCCCGCGCTCCTGCTCGCCGCAAACGAGGTAACGGCTGAGCGTTACGCGCGTGAGGCCGCGGTCTTCACCGAAGGACCCGTAGTGCACTTGCCGTCGCGTGGGGTTCCTTACGGTGATGTCTTCGACCCTGCGGTAACTCGCGTCGGGCGGCGGCAGAGGGCGTTGGGTTCGCTGCGCTCGGCGCGTGTCGTGGTTGCTGGGCCGCTGGCGTTGATGGAGCGGACCCCGCTGTACCAGCCGCTGCAGCTCGCGGCGGAGACCGAGATAGAGCTCGACGCGACGCTCGGGCGGCTGGTTGGCCTCGGCTACGAGCGGGTGGACAGGGTCTCCAGGCCGGGCGAGTTCGCGGTTCGCGGTGGGATCGCGGACATCTTCCCAAGTACCCGGCGTTCGCCCGTGCGGGTGGAGTGGTGGGGGGACGAGATCGAAAGCGTCCGCGCGGTCTCCCTGGCGACCCAGCGCGTCGTGCGCGAGCTGGAAGAGATAACGGTCTACGCCGCCCGCGAAGGCGACCTCGCTGGTCTCGCTGCCACGGACGAAGATTTGCCAGAAGAAACCCGCCGTGGCGTTCGAGTCCCCGGCCTCGACAGGCTATTGTTGGATCTCGACCCCGTCTCCCCGGGCGGACTGCTGCCCGACGGCGTGGAGATCTGGCGCGAGGAGCTGCAGGAGGACGTGCCGGAAGATGTGGAGGGGCTCGTCCCAGACCTCTACGACACGGGTTTGCCGGCGCCGGACGTGGAGTTTGTGCTCGGGGAGGAGGGGGAGGCTGTCTCGGCCCCGCCGGTCGTTGCCTTTGCAGACACCCTGAGGGAGGCTGCCCGTAGGCTGGACTCGCTGGTGGAAGACGGGCTTGCGGTCTTCGTCTCCTGCTCCTCGCGCGGGGAGGCGAGGCGGACGGTGTACGCGTTCGGGGAGATCAACCGCCAGATGCGCGAGGCCGAGCGGGTCGATACCTCACTGCCTCCTGGCCTCTACGCGGTGCCTCGAGAGGTCGAAGAGGGGTTCACCTACCTCGACGGTGGCATCGCCGTGTTCCGGAGGGACTCGCTGTTCGGCCGCAGGCGGGAGGCGCGAGGCCGTGCGGGTGGGAGATCCCTCGCCTCCTTCGCCGACCTGAAGATCGGGGACCTGGTCGTGCACCAGATGCAGGGGATAGGGCGCTTCGAGGGGCTCGTGGCCCAGGAGGTCCTCGGCTCAACCCGCGACTACATGCAGGTGAGCTACCGCGGGGGCGACACGCTATTCGTGCCATACGAGCAGATGGAGCTGTTGCACAAGTACGTTGGCAGCGACGGTGCGCGCCTCGACAAGCTCGGTGGCGCGACGTGGGCGCAGGTTACGGACAGGGTCAGAAAACGGGTCAAGGCGCTCGCCGGCGAGCTCTTGCGGCTGCACGCGGCGAGGGCGTCGGCCCCCGGCTTCGCTTTCCCCGAGGATGGGGAGTGGGAGAGGGAGCTCGAGGATGACTTCCCCTACCAGGAGACCCCTGATCAGGAATCGGCAATCTCCGCTGTCAAGTCGGACATGCAGAGGCCGCACCCGATGGATCGTCTGGTCTGCGGGGACGTTGGCTTCGGAAAGACGGAGGTGTCGGTACGGGCCGCCTTCAAGGCGGCGCTCGCAGGCAAACAGACCATGATGCTAGCCCCGACGACAATCCTCGTGCAGCAGCACGAGCGGACCTTCCGCGAGCGGCTCGGCTCCTACGCTGTCAGGGTCGAGAGCCTCTCGCGCTTTACGTTGCCTACCGACCGGCGAAGGATCCTGGCTGACTTCCAGGCCGGGGAGGTGGACGTGCTCGTAGGTACGCACGCGCTGCTCGGGTCCGAGATCAGGCCCAAAGACCTCGGCCTCGTCGTCGTGGATGAGGAGCAGCGCTTCGGCGTCAGGCACAAAGAACGCATCAAAGAGTACAAGACCTCCGTGGACGTCCTCACGCTGACGGCGACCCCGATACCACGCACCATGCAGATGGGGCTCGCCTCACTTCGCGACATAAGCGTGATCGAGACGCCCCCGGCGGGACGCCGCAGCATCCTCACGCACGTTGGTCCTTACGACGAGGATCTCGTAAAGCATGCCATCGAGCGGGAGGTCGCCCGCGGCGGACAGACTTTCTTCGTCCACAACCGTGTCGAGAGCATAGACGATGTCGCCGAGAGGCTGTGCGACCTTCTGCCCGGCGTGCGCTTCGACACCGCCCACGGGCAGATGCCGGAGCGGGCCCTCGAAGGGATAATGCAGCACTTCCTCGACGGGCGGGCCGATGTCCTTGTTACGACCACCATCGTCGAGAGCGGGCTGGATGTGGCAACGGCGAACACCCTTATCGTCGACCGTTCCGACGCCATGGGGCTCGCCCAACTCTACCAGCTTCGGGGCAGAATCGGTCGCTCCACCGAGCAGGCCTACGCTTACCTGTTTGCCCCTCTGGGAGCGACGGTCGAGTCGCAGAAGCGGCTAGAAGCGTTGATGGACTTTACCGAACTGGGGAGCGGGTTCGCCATCGCCATGAGGGACCTGGAGATCCGGGGCGCTGGCAACCTGCTCGGCGCCGAGCAGTCGGGGCACATAGCGGCCGTCGGCTTCGAGATGTACCTGACACTTTTGGAAGAAGCCGTCGCGGCCGCAAGGGGCGAGCCGCAGGAGCGACGCGAGGAGCGCCCCGTTATCGTCGAGCTCACGCTCGACGCGTATCTGCCGCCTGGGTACGTCATGGATGAGATCGAACGCGTAGACCTCTACCGCAGGGCCTCTGGCCTTGGCTCGCTCGCCGAGGTAGAAGACCTTGCCGAGGAGCTCCTCGACCGCTTCGGGGCGCTCCCCGAGCCGGCCAGGAACCTGCTCGGCCTCTCGCGGGTCAAGCTCCTCGCGCGGGAGGTCGGGGCCACCTCAGTGACCCACCGCGCCGGTAGCCTCACCGTTACCGGTGCCACGGCGGGCTCCGCCGCCCCCGCCCTCATAAGGAGGGCCACGGGGGGGACCGTCACCACGAGGACAGGCAGGACATCGGTCCGCGCGCCTGGGCTGGGTACCCTCGCCCTGGCTGAAGAGTCGCTGCGGGCACTCGTGCGAGCGGGCTGATGGGCCGAACCGACCGTCCTGCGTGCTATAATCCCGGGCGGTCTCTGGAATTCAAACAGCGAGGTTCTCCGTCGTCTTGAGCAAGCTTTACGAAAACAGGATGTTGTTCGTCTCCCTGCTACTCGGGGTCGCCATACTCGTTCTGGTGGGTTGCAATGCGGCCGAGCCGGTCGCCAATGTCGACTCCCAGGCCAAGAAGATCGTGACCTTCGAGGGCGGGGCCGTCACGCAGGGGGAGCTGGATGAGTTCGCCAAGCAGAGCGGTTTGGATAGTAGTATGTCCAAAGACGATCCGCAGTACCAAGCTGCTATGCAGCAGATTATGCCCCAGCTCGTCAGCATCGAGATAGCCAAGGCCTACGCCCAGGAGCACAACATAACGGTCTCGGACAAACAGGTCGACCAAGAGATCGCGAAGATCAAAGAGCAGGTCGGCGAGCAAGCCCGCTCTTCAGGGCAGGACCTGAGCGACCAGGAGGCCTACGAGCAGGCCTTGAAGCAGAACAACATCACGGAGGACCAACTCCGCGAGGACCTCCGCGAGAACATCCTTCCCATCCAGAAGGTACAGGAGAGGGTGGTCGGTAACGCAGAGCCTTCCGACGAAGAGATCCAGAACTTCTACGAGAAGAACAAAGAGGCCCAGTTCACTACGCCTGAACAGCGATGCGTCAGGCACATCCTCTTCAACAAGGACCAGGAGCAGAAAGCTGAGGAAGTAAAGCAACAGCTGGAGGACGGCGGGGACTTCGCGAAACTAGCCAAGGAGAACTCCCAGGACCCCGGCAGCGCCGCGAAGGGCGGGGACCTCGGCTGCCTCGGCAAGGGTGAGACCGTCCCTGAATTCGAAGAGGCGGCCTTCGGGGCGGAGCAGGACGAGATCGTCGGCCCCATCCAGACCGAATTCGGCTACCACATCATCGAGGTTACTGACGTAAAGCCCAAGCAGGCCAGCCCTCTTCAGGACGTCGAGTCGCAGATAAGGTCCCAGCTCTCTACCGAGAAGCAGACCGAGGAGTTCGGCAAGTGGGTGGAGAAGCAAGAGAAGAAGCGCGACGTCAAGTACCTCAAGGGTTACGAGCCACCCGATCAGGGGTAGGCATCGAGGAGGCTACAGGCTTCAGGTAAACCGCCTGCGGGAGGGGCAAGGACCTTGAAACCTGCTCTCTTGGTGGCGCCGCGCGACGTTTGCGCGTAGAGTTACGCTCAGAATGGTTGGCAAGAGGCGTGTCGTCGGTAAGAATCGGTGAGGATGGGTAAAGATCTGCGAGCGCCGGCACGGCATCAGAAGGTAAGATCTGTAGCCTGATGCCTGAAACCTAAAATCGGGGAGGATAATGACTGAGATCGTCGCTGTCCACGGGCGTGAGATCCTGGACTCCAGGGGAAATCCGACGGTCGAAGTGGAGCTGGCCACGGTAAGTGGTTTCGTCGGCCGGGCCTCGGTTCCCTCGGGGGCCTCGACCGGCCAGAACGAGGCCGTCGAACTGCGGGATGGGGAGGGGGATCGCCACGGCGGCAAGGGCGTACTGGACGCCACCGAGAACGTGGATACCGAACTGGCACAGGTAGTCCTCGGGCTCGACGCCGCCGACCAGAGGACCCTCGACCTTGCCATGATTGAAGCCGACGGAACCGACAACAAGGGCCGTCTCGGGGCCAACGCGATCCTCGGCGTCTCGCTGGCGGCGGCGAAGGCCGCCGCGGAAGCCTCTGCGCTCCCGCTGTATCGTTACCTTGGAGGGGTTGGTGCTTACACCCTTCCGGTCCCTTGCGCCAACATCATGAACGGCGGCGCCCACGCGGCCAACAACGTGGACTTTCAGGAGTTTATGGTCGCACCCGTAGGTTTCGACACCTACGCCGAGGCGCTCCGCTCGGTCGCCGAGGTCTACCAGGTGCTCAAGAAACTCCTTGCCGAGCGGGGACTCTCCGGAGGCATCGGCGACGAGGGTGGCTTCGCGCCCGACCTGGAGAGCAACGGCGCGGCGCTCGGGCTCATCTCGGAGGCCGTCGAGAGAAGCGGATACTCCCTTGGGGACCAGATAGCCTTCGCGCTCGACCCTGCCGCCTCCGAGTTCTACGAGAGCGGGGAGTACGACCTTGCCGGCGAGGGTAAGAAGCTCTCCAGGGAGGAGATGGTGGACTACTACGTGGGGCTGTGCGACGAATATCCCATACTGAGCATCGAGGACGGCCTCGCCGAGGACGACTGGGACGGTTGGGCCATGATCACAGAGCGGTTGGGGGACAGGGTCCAGCTCGTCGGCGACGACCTCTTCGTTACGAACCCGAGGATACTAGAGCGCGGCGTAGCAGAAGGCGTCGGAAACTCCATCCTCATAAAGGTCAACCAGATCGGCACGCTCACGGAGACGTTCGAGACGATGGAGCTCGCGCACAAGTCCGGCTATACGACGATGATCAGCCACCGCAGCGGGGAGACCGAGGATGCGACGATCTCCGACCTCGCCGTGGCCGTGAACGCTGGCCAGATCAAGACCGGCGCGCCTGCCCGCGGCGAGCGCGTCGCGAAGTACAATCAGCTGCTGCGCATAGAGGAGGCGCTTGGACGTTCTGCCTTCTATCCTGGCCTGGCGGCTTTCAACCCGAGGGTGAAGCCGGGGAGTGGGGGCTGACGTTGCGCAGGACGAAGATAGTCGCGACGCTTGGCCCGGCCACCTCCTCCGATGAGGCCATCGGGTCGCTCGTCCGTGCCGGGGTGGACGTGACGAGGTTCAACTTCTCCCACGGCGAGCACGGCATGCACCTGAAGAACGCCGGAATCGTACGCAGCGCAGCCAGCGAGCTCGGGCGCAACGTCGCAATTTTGCAGGACGTTCAGGGACCAAAGATCCGGACCGGCGACGTAGAGGACGGGACAGAGCTCGTAGAGGGCAGCCGTATCGTGCTCGCCCCCGGGGACTTTACGGGGGACGCGAGCCGGCTCTCGACCTCATACGAGAACCTGGCCGACGACGTGCGCCCTGGCCATCGTCTGCTTATAGACGACGGCCTCATCGGGCTGAGGGTCGAGAGCGTCGAAGACGGCGAGGTCGTGTGTGAGGTCCTCGAAGGCGGCCCTGTCTCATCCCACAAGGGGCTCAACTTCCCAGACTCTACCCTCTCTATTAGGGGCCTCACGCCAAAGGACATCGAGGATTTGCGTTTCGGGATGGAGGAGCTCCACCCCGACTGGGTTGCGATGTCCTTTGTGCGAACGGCGGACGAGGTCAGGGAGGTCAAAGAAAGGATAAAGGAGTTCGGCGGTAATGTGCCCGTTATCTCCAAGATAGAGAAGCACGAGGCCATAGACAATATCGAGGAAATCATAGGGGTCTCGGACGGGATTATGGTCGCGCGCGGTGACCTGGCAGTCGAACTCTCCGCCGAGAGGGTACCCATAGAGCAGAAGCGCATGGTGGCGCGTTGCAGGCGCCTCGGCAAGCCGATCATCGTGGCCACCCAGATGCTCGACTCCATGATCCGGAACCCCCGTCCGACGCGCGCCGAGGTCTCTGACGTCGCCAACGCGATCTTCGATCGGGCCGACGCCGTGATGCTCTCGGGGGAGACGGCGGTCGGACGCTACCCGATGCAGAGCGTGCAGGAGATGGAGCGGATCTGTCGGGCCGCGGAAGGGGCTATCAACTACGGGCGGGACATCCCGGCCTCGGCCTCCTGGGGGCGAGGCGACCGCTACGACGCCGTTACCCACGCGGCCTGCGAGCTCGCAGAAGACCTGGAAGCCGAAGCCATCCTGACCTCGACCCAGACGGGGCTCTCCTGCATTAGGGTCGCCCGCTTCAGGCCGCCCAACAAGATCCTGGCCATAAGCCCCATCGAGCACACCGTCAGGATGCTCGCGCTGGTGTGGGGTGTGATCTCCATCCACGGGGAACAGGCCGGCTCCCTGGAGGACCGCTTCAAGGTGGCTGTCGATGCCGCCAGGGAAGCCGGACACCTCGAGGACGGCGACGAGGTTATCCTTACGGGCGGGACCGCAGGGTCCGTGCCAGGCTCGACGAACGTCGTCGAGGTATCCACGGTGGGCGAGGAAGTGTAGAAGGAGCATGGTGAGACCGAGGTGAGCGTACCCAGGAGACTCAAGCCCCTGGTGGTCGTGATCTACGCGGCCTTCCTTGGCCTCCTCCTCGCCTCCTACGTCCCACCACTCCAGGACATAATGCACAACCGGGCCGAGATCCCCACCCTCGAACAGAAACTGCAGAAGGCGCGGACACAGAACACCGCGAACGAGCGCCTTATAGACGAATTGCAGACCCCCGCCGGTATCGAGCGCGCCGCCCGCGAGCGCTACGGAATGGTCGGGCCCGGCGAGAAGGTGTACATTATTCCTTCGGAATAGGCATCAGGCAACAGGCTTCAGCCGTCAGGGAGGTCCGTGAGGAACGGTCGTCCAGCGAAAACACCGCCCGAAACCGGGCTTCGTCCCGTCGTTCGAGCGCCGTCAGCCGAAGTCCTGATGCCTGATGCCTCCAAAGACTATGACGCTGTTGCACGACAACTCGGACGCAAACCGCGTCCGTTCCGCGTCGCGGCCCGCTGTCCCTTCGGCCTGCCGAATGTTATCGAGAACGAGCGGACGCGCGAGATGCCGACGAGCTTCTGGGTCACCTGCCCGAGCCTGGTCGCCGCGATCTCGCGCGTCGAGTCGACCGGCGGCGTCCGCGAGGCACGAGATGCGGTCGGCGAGTCGGTAATCGAGGAGATCCACAACGCGCACTGCTTCCGCTACGGGACACGCGTCGCAGGCGTACGGGACGCAGCCCGCGGCAGCGTCAAGTGCCTCCACGCTTTCACTGCCTTACATATCGCGGGCGCCCTCCCCAACCCGATCGCCGAATGGACTCTCGGGCGTCTCGGGAACCCCTACTCGGAACGCCACTGCTGCACCGCAGAAGACAAGGATGACTAGCTGCTATACTCGCGACCGAACCCCCGGGGGCGTGGCGGAATCGGTAGACGCACCGGACTTAAAATCCGGGTCCTGAGAAGGAGTGTGGGTTCGAGTCCCACCGCCCCTACTGTGAAAAAACCCTGCAAATAGGCATAAAATCAGAACAAGAGAAAGAGGCTCAGCGTTCTCGCCGGGCCTCTTTACACCATTGCTACACCAACGCGTTAAGAAAGGGCATCTTCCATCGCTTTGGCGGCGCTCTCTTGCATGGTAGGTAGCACGTGGGAGTAGGTATCCAGGGTGATGGCTATGCTGGCATGGCCCAGCATCTCGGAGACCACCTTCGGGTTCACATTCTTGGAGAGCAAGAGTGTGGCGCACGTATGCCGGAGGTCGTGGAAGCGAATCTCCGGCAAGCCCGCCCGCTTGAGCAAGGGCTTGAAGCGGTGGGCGGTGACGTGCTGGCGGGAGAGCGGCGAGCCGCTCTCAGAGGCGAAGATGAGACCGTTCTCGCGCCATAGGTCGCCCGCCTGTTCTATCTCCCCCAACTGACGCTCCAAGTGGCTTCAAGGAACGCTAAGCTGACGTCTTGTTGCGCTTATTACGCTTCTTGTGCAGCTGAATGAGGCGGCTGTAGGTGCACTCGGTTCTCAGACTGTGGGGATGACTTACAGGATCCCCGGCACACAGGTTTCTCTCCCCATAGTAGTAGGGTTTGTCGAAGAGCCCGTTTATCTGCGGTTGAGTGGAGCAGAGGGAGGGGAGCTTACTGCTGCTCTTGCTTCGTGCATGGGCGGCATTGACCTGATGCAGCCACCTGCCCCTGTCCGAGGTTTTTACACTGAGGTCATTGCGCAAAAAGCGTAAGAAGCGCATGAATTTTGCGAACTTCGCCTGTACGGAGTTCTAAGAAGTTCGTCGGAAGGGTACACAAAGACTAGCCGCTTGGCAGAGCAAAGATACGCCATATAGCAGATGCACAGCTCCCCGATATCCGCTTATACTTGTCCTCGTTACCTGCAAGGTGGGTCTCGAGCAAAGGCCCTCCCTTCTTCCGTATTGGGGGTAGGAGAAGATAGTGAGCACCGAGAGGGACGCGATCCAGGCTCGTACCAGGAGCGACGGACTGCGGCTACTAAGGACCATAAACGACACCCAAGCTCGCGGCCAAGAGGGGGCAAGGGCTTACCCACCCAGGGCGGCACAGGAAGCAGGACTCGAGGTCGGCTCCGAGCGTTACGAAGATGCCATGGCCTACCTCGTCGAGCAGGCAGCGTTGCGGAGAGACGAGCGCATGGCCTTCGACGAAGATGTCAGGGACCAACACCTCCGCGGTTACGGGCTCTACATCTTCACCAGGCGAGCGCTGAAGCTGCTGGACGGACTGTATTCGCCCGATTAGGAAGAAGGAGTCTTGTGCGAACTTCTCCCTAGCGGCGTCTGTGAAGATCGATCCGCCGTAGGGAAGATGGGTCATTTGGCTGATGCGCCCAGCAGTGGGCGTAGCTAGGTTGAAGGCGCTCCGGTGGGAGGACTCCGGGCTAGCATCGGGGCTGCCTCAAACGGGGTATCATTTACCCGTTGGAACCATAGGGGGAAAGGGCGGGCGTGGCCGACTCGCCGCTTTCGTGCCTCAAGATGGTCGGCCGGATGTTGGAGACCGTAGGCGGGGGTGGGCTCATGAGCCGTCGGCAAATACGCTGGTTGGTCGGGGCGATCCTAGCCGTCATTGCTTTTGGCGCTTTGGTCCTGTGGTGGCCACCGGGAGCTCCCGCCAGCAGTAGCAATCTACTCGGCGCGGCATTGCTCGGGACGACGATCGTTGCATTAGCGGTGTTGGTCGCCGAAAATCTCGTGAGCAAGCAGATGAGGGAGATCGAGAATCGCAACTCCCTTGCCGCCCAAGAGCGCGGCCTAAGGCGCGAGGAAGCCGAGGAGGCGCGGCAGCGGCAGCGCAACGAGAGGATCGACAAGTGTGCCCTGCAGCTCATGGCGGGCTTCCAGCAAGACCTCAAGATGATAGATCTGAGCGGACGCGACATGTCCGGGCTCTACTTGCGGGCTTGTAACCTTCTAAGAGCCAACCTGAAGGGGACGAACCTCGATGGGGCGAACCTCAACGGGGCATACTTGGCCTGGGCCTACCTTGGCGAAGCGAGCCTAAAGGACGCCGATCTCGGGGATGCCGACCTCGCCGGCGCGGGTCTAGAGGGGGCCGACCTTTCGGGAGCGAACCTTTGCGGAACGAGCCTGACGCGGGCGGAGCTAACCGAGGCGAAGCTAGCGGGAGCGAGGTACGACCGCCGCACGGCATGGCCAGAAGGGTTCGAGCCCCGCGATAGTGGCGCCGAGCGTCTAGAGACATAAGAAGATGCTCCCCTCAGCCCTTCTTTACGCCTCTATTCACCGGAGTGCGTGGAATAGGGATTCTGCGAACTTCGCTTTGACGGAGTTCCCGGAAGTTCGCAGGGTGGAGGGGTTCTCTAGTAAGTTGGCTTCACCTCAGACGTTCATCGCAAATTCATCGACTCTGGCTATAGTGTTTGTGGGGTGGGTCTCTACCTTCTGAGCAGTTCCTTCTCCGTTCCCGAGCTGCTCGTTGGTTACCCCGTGACCCACCCTTTGCTCTTACCACTATTCACCCGAGTGCCTTGAAGGTAGTTTCTCCGAAGTTGAACTTCCGCTTTACGGAGTTCTACGAAGTTCGGCATAGCAGGGTTCTCGGAAGCGTGGCCGTAGGGTTGTCTCTGGGGTTCTCGCGCAACTGAGCCGCGATCCTCTCGCCTTCTATGCGGCCCCTCAGCCACATCGCCGTGACCCGCTCGGCTTCTATCCTGGCCCAGCAGTCATCGCAGGTTAAGTCGTCTATGTGCTTGTAGGAGAACCTCTCGCCGCGTCTTACCTTCACGAAGCCGGCGCGGGCCAAGCGTTAATCTTTCGCGGCGATGCGCTCCAGTTCCTCCCTAGACTCCCCTGGTAGCACCCTTCCTATGGCGCGGCGCATCCTGCCGGAGGCGCGCTCCGCGAGTTGCACACGCTCCATCTGCATAAAACCTTCCCACGACATGCCCCTATTATCGGCTATTCACCGGAGTGACGCTCCTATGGTCAAGCGGCGCTGCTCTCGGAGGCAATGTGGGCCTCGTCTTTCGGCCCGGTCGGCGAGGAAGGGGCGCAGCAAGAGATCAGCACGCGGTAGACCTCCCTGGCCACGTAGCGCTTCAGGCAGCGGATGATCTCTCGCTTGCTCTTGCCCTCCGCGGTGCGCCTCGCGACGTACTCCTGCGTGCGAGGATCTCGGCGCATCCGAGCCAGACAGATCATGTACAGCGCCCGGTTGGCCTCCCGGTTGCCACCGCGGTTGAGACGGTGGCGGACGACCTTGCCGGAGGAGGCCTCGATGGGAGCGACCCCGCACAGACTGGCGAAGGAGGCCTCGCTCCCCAACCTCTTGGGGTTGTCGCCGGCCACGATCAACAGTGTCGCGGCGTTGTCGGTACCGATGCCCGGCAAAGAGACCAACTCAGGGGCGGCTTGCGCCACCAGCCGACCGAGGTGAGCCTCTAGCTCGGCGATCTCCTCAGAGAGGGCCTCGTGGCGGCGGGCACCGAACGGAGCGCGAACTTGGTTGCCGTGGGTACCTCATGAGGGCCATCTCCGAGGCGGAAGCGTGCGGCTACCGAGACGAGCTCCTTCGTCGAGAGTGCGCGCAAACGTTG
Organism: uncultured Rubrobacteraceae bacterium; assembly: GCA_963808845.1. Lineage (GTDB taxonomy): Bacteria > Actinomycetota > Rubrobacteria > Rubrobacterales > Rubrobacteraceae > Rubrobacter_D. The sequence continues at coordinate 18,404 of CAWEHD010000019.1, read as the reverse complement.
GCGCAGTTGCTCCGGTGCCGTCACGCGCAAGCCTTGGAGCTGGTTGGCAGCTTGCGTCCTGGCCTTAATGGCGGAGCGGCGGGCCGCACGCAGGGCCCTGATCATCTCCACACGGCCGTCTGCGCTCTTGGGCACGCCCGACGCTTCTCCGGCCAAAACCGCTCGTGCAGCGCGCTCGGCGTCGGAGGGATCGCTCTTCTCGACGTTACGGTGCGAGTTCCGCCGCCGGTGCTTCGGGCGCTCCACCTCAAGCACCTCGGTCCCCCTGGCCCTCAGGTAGCGGGTAAGCCCGGCCCCGTAGGAGCTGGTACCTTCTACCCCGGCGCACCTGACGGGGCCAAAGCCCTCCGCCCAGCACAGGAGCTCTCGTAACCCTTCGCGGTCGTTGGCACACTGGACTCGCCCAAGCGTCTGCCCAGATGGTCAATAGCCACAGCCACGTGGAAGTCGAGGTGCGTGTCTACGCCCAGGATCACCTCGACCTTGGTCTCCTGTCTCCCGGCGCCGATCATCGTCACGTCCCAAGCTCCTTTCGATGTGGCGGTCACCTTTTCACCCGAGGAGCAGGAGAGAACGGACGATACTGTGAGGGGTCGTGTCACCAACGAGCTCCTATGAGGTCACGACGCTGCCCGGCCCCGGGTGGCCGTTGGGCGACACCGAGGTGTCCGGCCGACGAGTCACTCGCAAGGCATCTTTGGCCCACGTGGAAAGAGGGTCAGGCCGCTCCGAGGCGCCGCCCACAGCCATTCTCCAGGATACTCACAGCGTGGAAGGATGGATTCTGCGAAGCCTCATGTGAACGGCATTCTAGGAAGTTCGGGCTACTCTCTACGCCGCCTGTTCTTTCTCCTGACGGACCACCAACACTGGGCAATGGGCATGGCGCACAACCGAGTGCCGATACGCTGCCCATCAGCGCTCGTCTCAGCTCCGCCGAGTCCCCGACTGCCCATCACGATCAGGCCCACTCGCAGCTCCACGGCCAAGGATACGATCTCCAGATTTCACCGCTACCCATCCTGGGGTCGAGCCCCGGCCACTGTGCCACCGGCGGCCTTCACCCGCAAGGACTGTTTCCGGAGCAGCTCCCTGGATACCTCTTCGATCTGCTCGTCAGAGCTTGCCATCAGTAGCCGAGAGTCCCAGGATAGCTCTTCAGGAAAATGGGCACTACTCCGACGTGCACCACGTGTAACTCGGAGTCGGTCGCCATCGGCCAACTCCACGGCCCTAAGGGCCGGCCAGTTCCGGCTTCTTGGGAGCCGTCGGTACGCGAGCAGGATCCTCGTGGGGAAGATGCTCGTCGCGACACTCTCCTTTCCCGTGGGCACCCCATCGAGGGACCTGTGTTGATTTATCAAGAGGCTGGTTCGTCGCAAGGGGAGCGGAGATGACACGACGCCGTTCCAGAAGGGCTATAAAGAGCTTTATTCACCCGAGTGCGTGGAAGGTGGATTCTCCGAAGATGAGATGAGAAGGCCGACCCTCAACGCAGTACCTTATGGTCTGCAAACACTATACGGGCTCTTACGCCCACTATGGAAGGAGGATCGGCCCATGAGTGATGGTAGCAAAGAGCAACCGAAGGTGACAGCCGGACTGGACCTCGGCGACAAATACTCCTACCTGTGCCTCATCGACACAGTAAAGCGGTGAGGTGATCGAGGAGGGTAGGCTGCGCACCGCTCCTGAGGCCCTCAGGCGGCGCTTCGCTTCCGAGCCCTCGCTGCGCGTAGCCATCGAGGCTGGAACCCACTCACCGTGGGTGAGCAGGGTACTCGAGGAGTGCGATCACGAGGTCTTGGTGGCCAATGCCCGCAAACTGAGGCTCATCTACGCCAACAAACGCAAGACCGACGAGGTCGACGCCGAAAACCTGGCTCGCCTTGCACGCCTCGATCCGAAGCTCTTGTACCCGTTAAAGCACCGGGGCGAAGAGTCCCAGGCCCACATGGCCATAATCCGCTCCCGCCAGGCCTTGGTAGGTGGCCGCACGCAGCTTGTAAACCACGTTCGAGGGGCGGTCAAGTCCTTCGGTCATCGCTTGCCCAAGTGCCCTGCAAGGAGCTTCCACAAGAGAGCCTCAGAGCACATCCCCGAGGCACTCTGGCCGGCTCTTGGGCCCATCTTGGAGCAGATCGGCTCGCTTACGGAGCGCATCAGGGATTACGAGAGGCAGCTGGAGAGGATCTCCAAGGAGCGCTATCCAGAAACCGATCTCTTGCGTCAGGTCGAGGGGATCGGGCCGCTCACCGCGCTAACGTTCGTGCTCACCCTGGAGGAGCCCTCACGCTTCGAAAAGAGCCGCAGGGTAGGTGCCTATCTGGGGCTGGTGCCCGCCACAGATCAGTCGGGAGACAGAGATCCTCAGAGGCGTATCTCCAAGGAGGGCGACGAGATGTTAAGGAAGCTCCTTGTAGGCAGCGCTCACTACATCCTGGGCCCCTTTGGCTCGGACTCAGATCTAAGGCGTCATGGAGAAAAGATAGCTTCTCGGGGAGGTAAGAACGCCAAGAAACGAGCAGCGGTGGCCGTGGCGAGAAAGCTTGCGGTGCTCTTGCACCGCCTGTGGATAAGCGGAGAGGTCTACGATCCTCTCTACAACACCCATCGGCGCCAAAAGCAGGAGGAGGAGGCAGCTTAGGTAGAGAGAGGAGGGATCACAGAGAGCGAAGCTACGGAGGAGGTGAAGACTACTGGCAAGAGCGGCGGGGCGACCCTAAAGTGGCTGATGGCCACGGCTCTCTTGTTGCCTGAACGCGCTTCGGATCTAGTGAGGTGACTGCGCAATTGCGAACTTGGTCCATCCTCAGAGGAGAGACCGCTCCGAAGATTGCAGCGCCTTCTATGTGGCCGAAAAGACGGATCTCACATATGCACAGAGTCACCGAAGAGATGAACTCACTGACAGTGCGGATAGAAGCATAGCGCGAAGGGCACAGAGCAGCAGTTGCGTTGAGCCAAAGGGCAGCCGCCACGTCGGCTTGACAAACAGTGCCTTCTCATAGAAGTTCGCTTTCCCCAGGGCTGTTCAGCGCAGACGGGCACTAGGTCCATCTTGCGGATGCTGCCAGGGTGAGACGGAGGTTATCCGGTATCCTCCAGACCATCTTGGTCCAAAGCCGTAGGTGAAGTGCAGACCTTTATTCAGCCTTCACCCCTTTAGCTGTAAGCGCGCCGCTCCTGCGAGTGGAGCGGATCCAGAGCTCCGCCACAGCGGCGTGCACGACGAACGCCACCGCCAACGACACGACCAAGAGCGTGCCGAACCGCTTTTCGCTCGGATCAGCCATGCTGATCAGGAGCGCGGGGAAGAAGAACAGGCGCGCAGTGGCGATGGCGAGTCCTACGGCGAACGCCCGGATCATCCACTCCCTGTGCTGCGCCACCCGCCCCGCACGGATGTTGAGAAAGCCTTCGACCAGGGCGAAGAGGAAAAGGCTCCCGAAGAGGCCGATTACAACCCTCTCGGGCCAACCGCCCTGTGGGATCACCAACCCCATGAACAGGGCGCTCAACCCGACCACCAGACCGACGGAGACGAGCATCCTTCCGGCCCAGCGGTGGTAGCCGAGGTGTCGCGAGCGGATGCTCCTCACGAACTGGAACGGTGCGAGGGCCAGGTAGACTCCGCCGAGAACCACGTGCAGTGCTACGGCGGTAGGGAAGTCCAGGAATCCGGGGTTATAGGGCTCCTGAAGGTAGTGAGCGACGGAAGCTCCAACGCCGATAGACGCCAGGAGGCCGACCGTCACAGCCAAGATCCATCGCGCGCTCTTACCCACTATCGAAGCTCCTATCCTGCACGTAAGATATGCCCAGCGACAGACCTCGCCATAGACACTGCGGACACATAGGGGCTAGATTTGGGATGTCAGCAAATTGGGCCCGCGAAAAGCGTAAACCCCCTAGATATCGGGCCCGGACGTCCTCGACCCCCGGATTTTTCGTGCCAACGCCCATCCCCGCGATGTCGTCGCGCATCTTAATGCGAGTTCTGCTGCGTGCAGTCCTTCTTGCCTTTCGGATACTGCACCAGCGGCACGTAATATATGCTGCGTTCGCCCCGCTGGGCAGGGCCTATCGCTATTCGGCGAGATTTGTGCATTTTTGCACTTCTGCCGGGAGATCAGCTTATTCACCCGCGTGCTTCCTGGAGCAGCCCAAAGACGTTGCCGTCCGGGTCCCGGACCTGCGCGTAGGTGCCGTAGGGAGACTCTTCGGGCTCGCCCTCGAACGCCACCCCCTCTGCCTTGAGGGCCTCGACGGTGCCCGCCATGTCCTCCACGCGGAAGATCAGGCGACACCAGCCGCCGACCTTCTCCGGGCTCCAAGAGCCGAAGCCGTGCGACAGGACGAGTGCGGTCTCAGAACCATTCGGCGCGACCTCGACCCAACGGTGCCCCTCCTCGTCCACGGGCTCGTCGGCGCGCTTCTCGAAGCCGAGCTTGTTGACGTAGAAGTCGACGGCCTTGTCCAGGTCGTGCACGTATATGTCCGCCGTGTAAAGCCTGGTGATGCCCATGGTCAACCTCCTGCCGAGAAGTTCCCTCCGTCCGTAAGAATGAGTCTACGGGCTCTGGGCCGGTTCCCAACCGCTATTCACTCAAGTGAATAGAAGGCGGATTTTCCGAAGTTCGTCTCGAGAAGTGGCCACCTGGCATATATGATCCGCTTCGTCTTAGCGCTAAGATCCGATCCATCGTCAAGCCGGGTGCCCTCTGGAACTTCCCCCCTCCCAAGAAGAGCGCTCCCCGGCTTTTCTCTTGCCCCCTCGGCGGATCCTGGGCCGCCTAGACCGGTGCCCGACCCAACTTCGCCCTAACGGAGTTCTAGGAAGGTCGGCGGCCTTGAAGTTCTTGGGATCGGGGCGGCCCGCCCGTTGACCGATAGGCCTTTGCCGGGCTTCGTCGGCCTCGGCGGCGAGCACCGCGGGCCGCCCCGATCCCCCTCCTGGACCGCCCCGATCCCGACACGCCCTACCCGGCCTTCTTCATGCTTAGGTAGTGCTTCCGCTCCTCTTTGTCCAGATGCTCTATGGCGTAGCGGAGCATCGTGCGCGGCATCGTCGCGGCGTGTTCGTCGAGGAAGGTCCTCAACCTCCCGCGGTCCTTCTTGCCCGCCTCGCGCAGCCAGCCGCCTGCGGCCTTGTGGATCAGGTCCTCCTGGTCGTCGAGCAGCACCTCGGCGATCCGGAAGGTGTCGTCCACATCGCCCTGCCTGATGAAGAAGTAGGTGCTGACGATGGCGGTGCGCCGTTCCCACATGTTCTCGGAGCGCGCCAGCTCGTAGAGGACGTCACGCGGTTTGTCGGAGAGGTAGCCGCCGACGACGTACGGGCAGGCCACGTCGACCAGGTCCCAGTTGTTGATCCTGTCCGTGCGCCGCATGTAGAGGTCGAACAACTCCTTCCTGCGGCTTTCTGGCGTCCTTTTGCGTCGGGCCTGCTTGTCCATGATGCTGAGGCCGCCGGCGCGCACCTCGTGGATCGGGCTCTCGAGTAGCTTCTCGATCTCCTCCGGCGGCATCTCGATGAACTCCTTGGCGAGCGCGAAGACCTGCCCCATGCGCACGCCGACGAACTCGTCGCCCTCGCCGTACTCTCCCTCGCCCAGCTTGAAGTACCGCCGGTACTTCTCGCGCTGCTCCGGCGAACGGTGCGCGTCCAACCGCTTGACGAACCGCTCCGCGTTGTCGTTCTCTGGCATCCTGGACCTTCCCTTTAGCGTAACGAACGGGCCCTTTCCGCCGGAGTCTACTGCAGGACGCGAAACCGGAGGTGCGTCACCCCGCTAGCAACGACCAATGCAGCCGCCATCATCACCGACAGCACGATTAGCTCGCCGCATACTCATGCCTGCTTCCTCGACACTCCTCTTCCAACGGGCATCTTGCCATACAGCAACACTCGGCTTCCATGCCGACGCCTTATTCACCCAACCTCGTAGCAAACTTAGCCATAATGTCCGGGACGTATGGCGGGACATAGGCTGGCCGTGAGGGCCCGTCTTTACCATCGGTCCTCATCCGTGGCGGCGCGATGCCCGGATGGGGCCTGTTCTGCGGTCCGGCCCGAAAGTGCGCTTCGGGTCCTCGCCGGTGAAGCAGCTTTTAGTTAAGTGACGACTTGACTATATGACGAGACGAGTGTATACTAAAGCGTGTGCTTAACCAAACCGAAATCGACCGGGTCTTCCACTCGCTGGGTGACCCCAGGCGGCGGAGGCTCGCGCCCTGGATCCCCGTCACCGTCGTGCCGACGTCCTTCGCGACCGTCGCGATCGAGACGTTCATCACCGAGCTGTCCAGCGTCATCAGGAACTGCCCGGCGGCGAGCGTGAGCAGCACGAGCATCGCCGGGGCCGCCGCGGCTCGACTGCGCGCTCACAGGAAGGACCCGGCACGCTCAGGCAACGGGAGGCCTCACGCGCCGCGTGATGGCGTGAGCCCGCCGCTCGGCGCCCATCAGCCAGCGATGGAGCTCGACGCCGCAGAGGACGCCGAGCGCGACCGCAGCGATCGCTCCCACCACGGCGAAGACGTCGGTCCCGGACGCGGAGTCCGGGAAGGCCAGGAGGTCGTCAGCCCGATCAGGCCGAGCGAGCCGGGGACGAGCAGCCAGAAGCCGGGCAGGAACATGGCGTACACGGGCATCGTCGACTGGAGCCGAGCGAGCTGATATGCCACGAGCGTCATCACGACGGCGCCGACGAAGCCGCTTGCGTAGGCACCGAACAACGCGTCGCCGAGCACCTGGCCGGTCCACGCGGCGTAGAGGACTACGAGCAACGAAAGCAGCGCGCCGGGTGGCGTCGAGTGGGCGATCGTGACCCCGACGCCGAAGACGAGCACCCCGAACCAGGGCGCCAGCTGCCGAGGAGGGCGTCGGAGCTGGAGAACGCGCGCTCCGCGGGCACCCCCGCGGCGCTGACGCCGGCGACGATCCCGAACGCGATCAGGCCGAGCTGGGTGGCCGCCCAGACGAGCCTGCTCGAGCCGGAGATCATCTGACCCTCGGTCAGCTCGAGGACGGCTGTCGTCAGCGCGACCCCGGGAATGAAGACGACGAGCGCGGCGATCATCGCCCGCAGGCCGGGATCGGTGACGTCGTGCTTGACGGCCAGGGCGGTCAACAAGGCAACGGCGAAGGCGGCGAGGAAGGGCATCAGCACCTCGAGCGAGCGTCGCCCGCGCGCGAGCAGCCGCAGCACCCCGACAATGGTGCCGAGCACGGCGGCGGCTGCGACGTCGCGCGGCGCCGACGCAGTCAGCGCGATGCCGATCGTCAGCGTCCTGTAGCCGAGCCGCTCGCCAGGCGCGTAGCAGCTGCTCGTCGCCCGGATCTCCTCGAGCGCGGCGATCCCGGCCCCGTTAGTTCGCCCCCCGCTCAGCCACTTCGCCGAGGCGATGACTCCGCCGTCGCCGTCGCGTCGCCGACAGCCGCTTCGTCGGCTCGATCGTCGCGGCTTCGCCGCGGCCCAGCGTCAGGAATAGAGAGGTCGGGAAGACGCTGAAGCGCGCGTCATCGAGCCCGTAGGCGCGGGCGATCACGGTGAGGCGCTCCTCGACAGCATCGACGGTCTCGCCGATCGCGCTCAGCGCGGCGCCGAGGTCGGCGAGGAAGAGCAGGAGCTCGTTTCCGGGCGCCGTCTGTAGCGCACTCGGTTCTCGGCACCTAGGCCGCCGCGGCATCGGGATCAGCTGTCGGCGTGCCGCGGCTCCGCTTCCAGACCAGGTCGAGGACCACCGCCAGCAGGGCGATCGCCACGATCGCGACGAACGTCTCGGGAGCGTTGCGAAGCGTGTCGACGGCGAAGAAGACGAGGACGACTCCCGTCACCGCGATCCCTGCGAGCACGATCGCGGCGTTCGCTCCCGTGTCCCCGCGCCGCCGGTAGGCGGCGACGCCGACCAGCAGGAAGATCACGAGCGAGCATGCACTCCCCACCGACGCTATCGCCGAAAGGTCGACGAGGTTGCTCACGACGAGCACGATCGCGGCCGTGATCAGCATGCCGGCCTGCGCGCCGAGCCGCGAGCCCGCCCCGAAGAACGGCGGGAACTGGCCGGCGCCGCGAGCATCTTCGTCAGACCGCCTGAGGCGTACAGCGTCGCGTTCACCGACGACGAGGTCGCGAGCAGGGCGGCGATCGCCATCATCGTGAAGCCGGCGTCCCCGAGCGTCGGCCGCGCGGCCTCGGCGATCGCCGTCTCGCCGTAGCCGATCACCTCCGGGACCGTGAGCGTGCCGAACACACCGAGCGCGATCAGGACGTACAGCACCGTCGTGACGCTGAGGGCGAGGTACATCGCCTTCGGCAGCTCACGCGTCGGGTCGCGCAGCTCGCCCACGGTGAAGGTGATGACGCTGAAGCCGAGATACGCGAAGAAGGTGAGGGCGACACTCGCGATGATGACGCCGAACGACGGATAGCCGCTGAAGGCGAGCAGGTCGAGGTCGATGTCCACCAGGGTGACGGCGATGAAGACGGCGAAGACCGCCAGGAGGAGGACAACGATGATCGACTGGGCGCGGTCGACGATCTTCGAGCCGACGATGTTGATGCCCGCCATCGCGACGACGATCAGGGTCGTGAACAGGTTGTCCCAGCCCGCCGCCGCGTTCTCGCCGATGAACAGGGACGTCGCGTAGCTCCCGAACGAGACCGCGACCATCGAGCAGACGATCACGATCGCGGCGAAATAGCCCAGCCACGAGGCGATCCCGACCATGCGTCCATTCCCGAACCCCTCGATCAGGTACGCGATCAAGCCGCCCGACGACGGGAAGCGGACGCCCATCTTGACGACGGTGTAGCCGAGCAGCGCGGAGACGATCCCGGCGAGGAGGAAGGAGAGCCACACGGCCGACCCGGCGACGGCTCCAGCCTCGCCGAGCAGCGCGAAGATGCCGGCACCGACCATTGCGCCGATGCCGAGGAAGGCGGCGCCCCGGACGCTCATTTTACGGGGTCGTCGTCGTCGGCACCGGCGGAACGGGCGTGTGGTCGCCGAAGAAGAGATAGACGATCGCGCAGCCGGCGAGCAGCGTTACGACCCACGCGATCTGCAGCGGCAGCTGGAAGGAGTGGTCGATCACGCGCTTGCCGAGCGTCGTCGTGCCTGTCTTGTCGGCCTCGGCGGCGGCGATCTGCGTTCCGTTGGCGGGGAGGAACATGACGCCGGCGACGGCGGTCCACATCGCGATCATGTAGCCGGCCCCGATCCCGAGCGCGAGCCCCAGCGGGATCATCGTCCGCGTCGCCGCGGATTGGCTCGTCGTCAAGGCGGCGACGAGGAAGATCGCGATCGCGATCGTGATCGGCCAGTTCTCCGCGAGGCTGCCGAGCGCCTGGACGATCGCGTCCTCGTTGTTGGCGATGAAGGTGTCCGCCATCCAGGCGATCCCGAACAGCGCGATCATCGCGACCATCCCGGACCTGAAGATCGGCGTGTTCGGGATGTCGCTGGCCTGCACGTGCGCGAGGAGCAGGATCAGCGCGGCCGCGGCGAGCATGAACATCTGGATCAGCGGCGTGACCGACATCGGCTCGACCCCGCCGCCCTCGGCGGCGACCGTCGGGCGCAGGCCCTCGAAGACGCCGAAGATGCAGATCGCGGCGACGCCGGTCAGGAAGATCGCGACGCTGCGCTTCGCGTAGCGCATCAGCATGATCTCGCCGGGCGGCTCCGGCGGCTCGATCTCGCCGGCCGCGAGGCGGCGCTGGTACTCGGCGTCGTCGTCGAGATCCTTGCCGTAGCCGTTCATGAAGAGCGCCATCGCGAAGATGCCGATGATGCTCGCCGGGATCGTGATCAGCATGACGTCGACGATGTCGTAGCCGAAGGGCTCGACGAGGGGCAGCATCGTCGCCATCGCGGCCGCGACCGGGCTCGCCGTGATCCCGAAGGTCGACGCGACGGCCGACCCTGCGAGCGCGCGCTCCGGCCTGATCTTGTTCGCGTAGGCGAGCTCGTTGATCACCGGGATCAACGAGAAGAACGTGTTGCCGGTGCCCGTGAGGACCGTCAGCAGCCACGAGACGTAAGGCGCGACGAAGTTGAGCGCCTTCGGACGCGCGCGCAGCGCCTTGCCCGCGACCATGACCATGTAGTCGATCCCGCCCGCCGCCTGCATCGCGGCGGCCGCGGCGATGACGGCGATGATGATCAGCATCGCGCTGATCGGCGGCTCGCCCGGATCGAGCCCGAAGAGGAAGACGAGGACGATCGTGCCGACGCCGCCCCAGAGCCCGAGCCCGATCCCGCCGGAGCGCACGCCGAGGGCGATGAAGCCGATCACGACGAGCCCTTGGAGCGCGATCAGGATCCAGTCGGTCGTGCTCATTTAGCTCGTCTCCTCTCGCAGCTGCTGGCACGTGCTCGTGCCTCGAGCGCCGCGCCGAGCTCGGGGTCGGTGCCGACGACCTGGGTGATCGTCTGCACGCCGCTCGCGAGCACCGTGCCGATCGCCCGTGCTGCGTCCGTGAGCTGCTGGATCGCCTCCTCGAGCGAGTCCGCTTCCTCGTCGAGCGAGTCCTGCGCCTCCTCGAGGTCCTCGGACGACTCGTTCGCCCAGTCGGACACCGTCCCGCCGCGTCCTCACCCTGCGGCGTGTCGGGAACGCCCGCGTTGTCGACCCCTCGACCAGAACCTGGGCGGCCTCCACGGCGCGCTCGAGGCCCTTGCGAACGAATCCCGTCCGGCCCTGTGGCGTCTCCGACTGTGGCTCCTCGCCGCCAGCGGCTTTCGCGGCGCTGGGGTTCCGCACGTCGTCGACGATCTCCTCGAGCTGGCCGCGCCAGACGCCGACCGAGCCGCAGACGTTCTGCGCCCACTCGCCGGCCGAGACGGTCTCGCCGCGCGTCGTTGCCTCCGATAGCGCGGCGACCAGCAGCACCACGAGGATGCCGACACCGAGCCGACGATCCAGGGGAGCAGCCGCGTCCGAGCCGTCTACTTCCCCGGAACGGACAGCTCGTCGAGGACGGCGACCAACAGTCTCCAGAAGCGCTCGACGGTCGGGATGCTAACGCGCTCGTCCGGCGAGTGCGGGAACTCGATCTGCGGGCCGAACGAGAGCATGTCGAGGCCCGAACCTTCGCCCCGACCGCCGTTTCGAGCCCGGCGTGCACCGCCGTGACGATCGGCGGCTCGCCGAAGACGCGCTCGTAGGCGCCGCCGGCCGCGAGCGCGTTCGAGTCGAGTCGGGGCGCCAGCCCGCGTAGTTCGCCTTGACCTCGAGCTCGCCGCCGGCGAGCCGCGCGGCGGCGTCGAGCGCGGCGATCACCTCGGGCAGCGCCGAGTCGTTCGACGAGCGCGAGAGGCTGTGCAGCGTCAGCCGGTCGCCCTCGGTGGTCGCCTCGCCGAGCGAGGTGCTCGTCTCGACGAGGTCGTCGAAGTCGGGGCTCAGGGCGAGCGGTCCCGTCGGGACGAGCGCGATCGCGTCGAGCAGCGTCGCCGTCCCCTCGTCCGTCCACGGCTCCGACGGCGCGTCGGCCGCCTCGACGCCGACCTTGACGCCGGCGTCGGTCTTGCGTACGCGTCGCGGATCGTCGCCGCGGCGTCGCGATCGCCGCGGAAGGCGGGCTCGTCGTCGCCCGCGACGGAGACGATCGCGATCGCGTCGCGCGGGATCGCATTGCGGCTCTTGCCGCCGGCGAGCGACACGAGCCTGAACGGCACGGTCTCGAGCGCCTCGCGCAGCGCCCGCCCGAGCACCTTGATCGCGTTCGAGGCACCGAGCGCGATGCCCGTGCCCGAGTGGCCGCCCCTGCCGCCGGTGACGCTGACGGAGAGCGTCGTGGCTCGCCGGCGGCGGGCTCCCGCGGCGCCCCGATCCGGACCCAGGTGTCGGTGCTGCCGGCGCAGCCGACCGTCAGCCGCCCGTCCTCCTCGCTGTCGAGGTTGATGAGGATCGAACCTGTGAGGAGCGAGCCGTCGAGCGCGTTCGCGCCTTCGAGCCCGACCTCCTCCGCCACTGTCATCAGCAGCTCGAGCGGTCCGTGGGGCAGCGACTCGTCCTCGACCAGCGCCATCATCGCCGCGATCGCGACCCCGTCGTCGGCGCCGAGCGTCGTCCCGTCCGCGGTCAGCCACTCACCGTCGCGAACGAGTGCGATCCGCCCCTCGGCCGCGTCGTTGGGGCTCGACGGGTCCCGCTCGCACACCATGTCCAGGTGCCCCTGCAGCACGACGATCGGCGCACCCTCACGGCCCGGGCTCGCCGGCACGCGGATGACGAGGTTCCGGCCCGCATCCTGCTGAAGCTCGAACCCGTGCTGGTCGGCCCACGCGCGCACGTGCTCGATCACCGGCTCCTCGGGCCGTGAAGGGCGCGCGATCTTCGTCAGCGCCTCGAAGTGCCCCCAGAACGAGCGCGGCTCGAGTCCGGGAGTACCGACGCCTCCGTCGCCATCCCGCCCCCCTCCTTCCGGTCGAGCCGATAACTCCGCCTACGGTGGTTCGCCCCAGGCAGGGCGGTCGCGCTGCGATCGAGTTCCTCAACGAGGGCGTCGACGTGGCGCCAACTTTCACCAGGCTGCGGGTGAGGAGACCTCACCCGCAGCGGATGATTACGCTCTGCCCACTCCTCGACGTTGGAGCCGGACTCGTCGATGACGCCTTGGAGGTCTCGTCGAAGTCAGCCTCGAAACGTTCGGGGTTCAACAAGATGGCGAGAGTGCGCGCGGACTCTGGCGGACGCCACCCCGGGCCGCGCGACGTCGCAGGGCTACCTGAGCCCGAAGCGGAACAAGATCTTCGAGCCGTCGTTGAGCGAGATCTCGTAGTTGTAGGTCCTGTTCGCAACGAGGCTCTTCGTATTGACGTTGAAGATCCATTGCTGGTCGGCCGACGACCAGCGGAAGGCGGTGTCCGGCGTCGTCGAGACCACGGCCTCGTCGATCGGCCCGTCGACGCCGACGCTCGTCGACGCGAGCCGGAAGCTCGAGACGACGCCCGGCGCCCCGATCGAGACGCCCTTGGCGTCGCAGACGCGGAACTTGGCGGGGATGGTGCTGCCCTGCTTGAAGACGCTCGAGCCGTCGACGTCGATCGGCTGCAGGATCGCGTGGCCCGCCGAGCCGAGGCAGGCCGTCAGCGCGTATGACACCGTCAGCTTCCCCTTGACGAACGCGAAAGCGTAGTTCCCCGCCGCCAGGGTGCCCGTCGTGCAGGTGATGTCGAATGCGCCCGGCGCCGTACCGGTCGCAGTCGAGCACGCCGGAGCTCCGGTGACGCCACTCGAGGCACCGAAGCTTTCGCCGCCGACGAAGCCGGCGATCGACCAGGTGAGAGACGGCACTGCGCCGTTGAGGGTCATCGCCCTGTCGTGCGCGGTGACGGTGAGCATCGTCTTGAGGATGTCGGCGCTCGCCGTCGCCACGGACGAGAGCATGTAGTTGTCGGCGTCGCCTCCGGCGAGCGAGGCGCCGGTGAGCGTGACGGTCTTGGCGCTGCCGACGTCCTTCGTGTCGAAGGCCGCGGTGCCGCCGGACAGCGCCACTGCGTCGCCGGCGACGGCTCCGTGCACGGAACGTGACAGCACCGTCGCCGTCGTGGCACCGTCGTAGAGCTTGCTCGCCGGAGTCGTGAAGCTGCCGGTGATCGCAAGCCGCCGGATCTCGGCACTGAGGCCGCTCGGCTGGGCAACGCTGTAGTTCGAGGCGTCCCCGCCGGCGAGCGCGACGCCGTGCACGGTGACCGGCTTCGCCGCCTCCGCGGTCTTCGTCGCGAACGACGCCGAGTACCCGGAGCTGTCGATCGAGACGTCGTCGCCGGCGACAGGTGAGATGAGAATGGCGGCGCCGAAGTCGATGGTCGCGGCGGTCGTGCCGTCATAGTCGCGCGAGACGGCTTGCGCGCCGCCAATGGTCAGCGGCTTCTTCGAGATCGACGCGAGTGCCGGGGAGACGCCAGTGAGGCTGTAGTTGTCGCATCGGCGCCGGCCAGCACGGCGTCGGCGAGCGTGACGCTCTTGTCCACTCCGGCACTTGCATCGTCGAACGCCGCCGCACCTCCGGTCAACTCGACGTCGTCGCCGTCGAGCACGCCGACGAGGGACCGCGAGACCACCTCTGCCGCCGTGCTGCCGTCGTAGACCTTGTCCGCAGCCGTGAACGCCCCAGTGATCCCGAGCGGTTCGATCGACGCCTGCGCCGTCGCGACACCGGTGAGCGGTAGTTGCCCGCATCGGCGCCCGTCAGCGACGCGCCCGTGAGCGTCACGGTCTTGTCGGTGCCCGCATTCCGGTCCGCGAACGCTGCCGTGCCGCCCGCGAGTTCGACGTCGCCGCTGTCGAGCACGCCGACCAGCGACCGTGACAGGACCTCTGCGGCGGTGCCGCCGTCGTAGACCTTGTCCGCAGCCGTGAACGCCCCAGTGATCCCGAGCGGCTCGATCGACGCCTGCGCCGTCGCGACACCCGTGAGCGAGTAGTTGCCCGCATCGGCGCCCGCCAGCGAAGCGCCCGTGAGCGTCACGGTCTTGTCGGTGCCCGCTTTCTGGTCCGCGAACGCTGCCGTGCCGCCCGCGAGTCTCGACGTCGCCGCTGTCGAGCACGCCGACCAGCGACCGTGACAGGACCTCTGCGGCGGTGCCGCCGTCGTAGACCTTGTCCGCAGCCGTGAACGCCCCAGTGATCCCGAGCGGCTCGATCGACGCCTGCGCGGTCGCGACACCGTGAGCGAGTAGTTGCCCGCATCGGCGCCCGCCAGCGAAGCGCCCGTGAGCATCACGGTCTTGTCGGTGCCCGCATTCCGGTCCGCGAACGCCGCCGAGCCGCCCGCCGAGCCGACGTCGCCGCTGTCGAGCACGCCGACCAGCGACCGTGACAGGACCTCTGCGGCGGTGCCGCCGTCGTAGACCTTGTCCGCAGCCGTGAACGCCCCAGTGATCCCGAGCGGCTCGATCGACGCCTGCGCCGTCCCGACACCGGTGAGCGAGTAGTTGCCCGCATCGGCGCCCGTCAGCGAAGCACCCGTGAGCGTCACCGTCTTGTCGGCGCCGGCCGCGGCGTCCGCGAAGGCCGCCGTGCCGCCGGTCAGCTCGACCTCGTCCCCGTCGATCGCGCCGGCGACGGTACGCGTGAGCACGTCGGCGGCCGTCGTACCGTCGTAGCCTTGCCGGCTGCCGTGAAGGAGCCGGTAATCCCGAGCCGGGTGATCGAGGCCAGCGTCGTGACGGGCGCGGACGAGAGCTCGTAGTTCGCCGCGTCGGCGCCGCCGAGCGTGAAGCCCGTGCCGGTGACGGTCTTGTCAGTGCCGGCGCTCGCGTCTGCGAACGCTGCGCTGCCGGCACCGAGCGTGACGGTGTCGCCCGGGAGCACGCCGGAGAGGGAACGACCTCGATCGTCGCGGCAGTCGTCCCGTCGTAGACCTTGTCCACGCGGTGAAGGCCGCGGTCAGCGTCGCCGGCGTGATCGTCCCGGTCGAGGCGATCGACGTCGACGCGAGCACGTAGTTCGCGGCCGCGCCGCCATCGAGTGAGAAGCCGGTGCCGCTCACGGGCTTGCCACTGCCGACGCTCTTGTCGGCGAAAGCAGCAGTGCCCCCGGCGAGCGAGACTCATCGGCGCCGACGACGCCCGAGAGTGCCCGGCCGGTGATGGAGACCTCGGTCGTGCCGTCGTAGGTCCGGCTCTCCGTCGGTAGCTGCCGGTGACCGTCTTGGGCGCGATCACGAAGGACTGCGTCACGGGCGCCGCGGGGTTGAAGCTCCCGTCGCCCGCCTGCGAGGCCGTGACGCTGCACGTCCCGGCGGCGGCGAGGTGGATAGCGGCGCCCACGATCGAGCACGTGCCGGGCGTGGACACGGAGTAGCTCACCGGAAGCCCGGAACTGGCGCCGGCGCCGGCCGCGAAGTCGGCGTCGCCGTACGTCTTTCCGGCCGGCGCCGGGAACGAGATCGTCTGGTTCTGTGGGGTGGGCGGCGTCGTGCCACCGGTGTACGTCGCCGTGTAGACGTGGTCGTTTCCGCCGGTCGGCGTCGCCACGCAGATCGACGCCGAGCGTGCTGTTGAACGACGAAGGCCCGGCCCAGGAGACGCGGCGCCGGCCGGGGCGCTGCCGCGCCGGCCGTGAGCTTGACGAACGGCGCGGAGCCGAAGCTGATCGGGGCTGACGTACCCGCGGTGACCGACGACGTGGTCGGATTGCCGTTCGAGCCGTTCACCCGCGTCGCGCATGCGCTCGTCGGGTACCCTGCGCGGTGAGTGAGAAGGTGACGCCGGCCGGCGCTGCGCCCGCGCTCAGCGATGCGTCCGTGAAGCTGGTCGACGCCGCTGCCCGACGAACCGATCGCGGCGACGGAATACGTGGCGACGAACCAGTTCGGCAGCGTGAACGAGTCGGAAATCCGGCCGTCGGCGTCGGCGGTGACCTGCACCGTGCGGATCCAGGAGCGGCCGGCCTCGTCGTTGACCGTGATCTCGACGGCCTCGCCGGCTTGCCAGCCCGAGCCGCTGAGGACGACGACGGAGCCGGGGGCGTAGTCGGGCTGGTCGCTCGCGATCGTCGGAGTCACGGCTGCCGCGCTCGTCAGCGTCTCGACCGCCGAAAACGAGATCTCCGCCGCGGAGGCGGAGCCCGTGAAGGCGGCTAGGAAGCAGACGAACGCGCCAAACGCGATCGCCTGCCGGACCCTCCGGCGAGTTGTGCCCGACTGCCTTCGCATCACAGGACCCCCTGGTCTTCAACCGCAGTGCCGATGCGTCGAAGCCTGGCACCGATCCGCACGGAGCCTCGCTGCTCCTAAGGGTAGGTCCGCTTACCCGTTGGCGGTGCCGGCCCCCCCCAACGCGGCGCGATGACGTGGAGCAGCGCCCGGCAAGCCGGACGCTGCTCCTCGCTCCCCCCACTCGTCCTGGTCGGTTACCCGCCGAAGATGCCGAAGTCGTCGGTGCGGCTCCCGTCGAGGAAGTAACAGCTTGCCGACGTCCCTGGCGATCCGCGGGAACCACTTGGTGGAATCCCCTCCACCGTCGAGCGGTAGTGGAGGCCGCCCCAGACGCGGGCGTTCTCGACGTCCCTGACGAGCTCGTCCAGGGTCTCGAGGTCCGCGGTGGGCCGGCCCCCGGAGCCAGGCTCGTGATCACGAGCTCGAGCTTCTTCGTGCCGAAGTACTGACGCAGCGACTCGGTCACAGAGCTCGTGAAGCAGGAGTGGCCGGACGGCCACTCGGGGTGGTTACCGACGATCAGCGGCAGCCAGGTCGGGTCCGCCGTCGTCGCGGGGTTCCCGTCCGCGTCGGCCCGCTGGATCGCGTGGTTGGGACGCCAGAAGTTGTAGTGGTACTTGGCCTCCCAGCAGGCGATCATCGTGTCCGCCGCTCGCCACGTTCACGTAGCCGAGCAGCCGCGCCGACTCACGCAGATCAAGCCCATGCCCCAGCGCCAACTCACGCAGCGTGCGGCTGAACTGGAGGCTAGGTCTGCTCGGTGTGGAAGCGGACCGTCTCGGTCTGCAACGCGCCTCCGGAAGGGACTGTCGAAGCGACCGTACTTCTGCAGCTCCGCCACGTCCTCCCGCGTACCGCTTGCTCGTCAGCTCGACCGGCGGATCCGCGGCCGATAGTCCGAGGGAGACGCGAAGGTGAACGGCCGCACAAGCCCCAAGCCCCGGGGTGACCGGCGGCGTCGGCGCGATCGGCTCGAACACGCCCGGTCCCGGCGGCTGCTGCACGTAGGGAACGACGTCGTCGTAGTGATCGCCGGTCCGCATCGCCAGCATCCCAGCCGCGGCCGCGACACCCACCAGCCTTGCCCGCGTCCTTCGCCTGACCAGCCGGGATCGCAGCCATGAAGGTGTCGTACGCTGCCTGCACGGCGCGGCCTGCCCCGGCACACGAGCAACGAGAACATCCCTCGCCGCCTGTGCCACCGCTGCGTCCGCCGATGCACCGGGCGGCGCAGTCACACCAGTAGCGAACGGCTTCAAGCCACCCTCGACCGCCGCGACCGCGTCGTACATCGCCCCGTGCACCATGCCGCCCAGCACCGCGCTGGCCCGCCGGCGCCCGCCCAACCACGATCGCGTCCGCAGCGACGCCGCTCCAGTAGAGAACAGCGTTCTCGCCTGGCGCC
Source organism: uncultured Rubrobacteraceae bacterium (assembly GCA_963808845.1). Taxonomy (GTDB): domain Bacteria; phylum Actinomycetota; class Rubrobacteria; order Rubrobacterales; family Rubrobacteraceae; genus Rubrobacter_D. Next base: position 320 of record CAWEHD010000019.1, on the reverse strand, counting down.
GCCGCCGGTGCAGCGGACGTTCCCGTCGAACCCAGTGCGAGGACTACGACGAGCGCAAGCGTCGCAGCCACGCCGTAACGGATTCTCATGATCTGTACTCCTTTCCGCCTGGTTGGGGGCCGAGTGGATTCGACGAGGCTAGGAAGTCGCGCGCGACCGGGACTACGGTGGCGGCAGGCGTGTGGGCGGGGGGTTTCCCTCCCAATGCGCGGGGGCGCTAGGGGCGGTTTTGGGCCACTTGACGGCGCCGTGCCATGACGGACAACTTCCGTAACGCGTGACGGGACGGGAGGGTGGTTGCCCTTGGTTGCCCCGTGCTG
>CAWEHD010000018.1:0-15864 GCA_963808845.1 uncultured Rubrobacteraceae bacterium | reverse complement strand
CATCCACCTTTAACTCCCTTCGTGCCTACTGCAACAGATCTTATACTACTGACATGAGACTGCCGGTCTACAAGCTGGGCGTGCCTTGTATTTCCGAGACCTCTGTACGCGCGCACTTCTGAGAATCTCTTTCACGCACTGGAGTGAATAGAACCCAGAACCTGTTCGCGGCGAAGAGTGTGGTGCGGGATTAGCGCCTGGAAGTCGCATGCGCTACAATTCCGCTTGCAGCTATGCTGCGAGCTCGGGAGTCCTCCTTGATCCCTAACCTGATTCAGGAGCCCGAGCTTGTCCTTTCCCTCTTCGCTCGCGATCTGGCGGCTGCTGTCTACGGTGCCTGTGATGTGTGCGCGACAGAATTACTTAGGGTTCAGGCAGTTTAGGTGAAGGCGTAACATCCAGTATCCGCTCGAGCCAGGAAGTACGGGTGGCTACATGTTGACAGGAGCTAGACGCTTAAATAACATGCGATCTGGGTACAAGAGGGAAATCTCGGGAAAAGGAGGGTTATCGGCATGGCCGAAACAACGCAACGACCGGACGAACTCGCAACCGAGCTACCGAGCAATAGCGTCCTACCGCAGGTAAAGTACCGGGATCTGCCTGAGCCCCAGGGCCTGCGCAACTACATGGGGGCGAGCGTCATTATACTTGCCACGGCGCTCGGCTCCGGCGAATTGATCCTCTGGCCCTATATCACCACTCAGGTGGGATTAGGTCTCGTGTGGCTCTCCGTGCTCGGCATAAGCGTGCAGTTCTTCTTGAACATGGAGATCGAACGCTACACGTTGGTAACTGGCGAGACCGCCGTCACGGGCTTTAGCCGCATGTGGGTAGGCTGGTCCGTGCTCTTCGTCCTCGGGGCGATCTTGCCGAACACCATCCCGGGCTGGGCCGCGAGCGCGGCCGAGCTGTTCACATACATCTTCCGCCTCGGCGAAGGCGCCATTCCCATCGTCGCCACGATATTCCTTATCAGCATCGCCTTGTCGGTGACCCTCTCTCCTGTGGTCTACCAGCTCCTCGAGAAGGTCCAGGCTGTGCTGGTGATCATCATCCTGGCCTTCATCGCGCTGGCGATATTCATAGCCACCGATCTGTCGGCCTGGACAGGAGTCGTCACCGAGGCTCCTCAGGGCATCGCCAATCTCCCCAGCGTACTGGAAGGAGGTCGGGGCTGTCTCACATCCTGGGGGCGATAGCCTTCGCGGGCGCGGGTGGCGCCAACAACCTGGTGCAGAGCAACTACGTCAGGGACAAGGGGATGGGCATGGGAATCCATATCCCCAACATCGTCTCGCCCATAACCGGCGAGGAGGTGGCCGCGCCAAGCATCGGGTACGTGCCGCCGGACACCGAGGAGAACCGTCGTCGCTGGCAGGGATGGTGGAAGGTCGCGAACCAGGAGCACCTCATAACCTTCTGGGCCATCGGTGCGTTATTGCTCGTTTCCCTCTGCGTGCTGGTCTTCTCGAGCATAGGCATCCAGGAGAACATCGGGACGGACCTGGCGTTCGTCGAGGACTGGGGCGACGCCATGGGTGAGAAAATTGCGCCCTGGTTCGCGCACGTTCTTCTTATCGCCGGCTTCGTGATGCTCTTGTCGACCAACATAGGCATCATGGACTAGGTGGGCCGGCTCACAGGCGACTCGCTCAAGGTGACCGTCCTGAGAAGCAGCGAGTTCTGGAGCGAGAGCAAGCTCTACGTCACGGCCGTGTGGATCATGGCTATCGGTGGCTCGATATTCATATGGACGGGCATCGAGCCGATCGTATTGCTGATCATGTCCGCAGCGGGAGGCTTTTTCGTGATGGCCGCCTACTCGACGCTGCTCAACTTGGCTCAACCGCCGGCACCTGCCGGAGTACGCCAAGCTCAAGGGCTGGCGATCACCGGTGGTAGTCTTCGTCGCCTTGTTCTACCTCCTCCCGTACGCTGTACGTTATCTACCTGCTGGTGACCCAGGGGATGTCGGCATTGGCGCCTAGCTGAGGAGGGAGGCGACAACTTGAGGAGAAGGCGCAGCCGGGGTGCTTAAGGAGCTCTGGCTGCGCATCCTCTTCGCGCTTGTGATCTTCTGCGTGCTGATCACACTAGCCTATCTGCTCGGGTTGCTCTCGTAGAGATGGGAACAACCCGAGCACTTTGATATTTGTGCCGATTTATGCTAAAGACCAGGTAGGGAAAGCCGTCAAGGAGGAGCGAAGAGATGAGCATATTTCCGACGAAGATCCTACTGGCCACCGACGGCTCCGAAGAGGCTCGTCTGGCCGCACAGGCCGCCGCCGAGCTCTCCAAGGACACCGGCTCTGAGGTGCACATCGTCTACGTGCTTCCTTCTCCCAGAGAGCTCAGGGGACATCACCTCTACTCCAGGGAAGTCATGCGCTCGGTCCTCGAGCAAGCCGAGGGGGAGGCCCGTTCGTTCCTCGAGGAGCAGGCCAAGCAGGTGGGGGAGTCCGGAGGCAAGGTTGCCGAGACTCACCTCGAGACGGGAGAGCCAGACAAGGAGATCGTGAGGCTGAGCGAGGAGCTAGGTGCAGGGACGATCGTGATAGGTAGCAGAGGTCTGGGCGCCGTAAGGAGGGCGCTGATGGGCAGTGTTTCGGAATCGGTTGTCAAGCACGCCCACTGCCCTGTGTTCGTGGTGCGGGAGTAAGAGACGGGCTGCCTGTCCACTTCAGCCTGACCGCGATCGCTTTCCTCCTCGGGTTGCTCGTGCTGTCCGGGACGCTGCAGGTTTGTGCGATACGGGTTGCCAAGCCGCTGCATCAACCCCTACAGACCTTGCGTCCCACATATCTGTACCGCCAGTAGAGGCATCCTGGGCGCCAAGATCTTTTCCCCTAGAGAACGAGCGGCAGCTTCTCGAGCCCGCGCAGAAACAATCCTCGCCGCCAGTGCAGATCTTCGGGCGCCATCGCCAGGCGCGCACCAGGGAAGCGCCGCAGGAGAGCGGTCATGGCGATCTGTCCCTCCATCCGGGCGAGCGGCGCTCCCAGGCAATGGTGCACGCCGCCCCGCCCGAAGGCGAGGTGCCTGTTCGGATCGCGGGCCAGGTCGAGGACGTCAGGGTTCTCGAAATGCCGCTCGTCTCGGTTGGCCGAGCCGAGCACCGCCAGAACCAGTCCGCCACGCGGTATCCTCGTGTCCCTTATCTCCGTGTCCTTACGTGCGTAGCGCTCGGTCGCCAACTCCACGGGGCTGGTGTAGCGCAAGAGTTCCTCGACCGCCGTCTTGGTGCGGGAAGGGTTGCGCCTGAGCCTCTCCGTCTGCTCTGGATGTTCGAGGAGGGCGAGCGTGCCGCTGGCGATCAGGTTGACGGTGGTTTCGTGGCCGGCCACCAGGAGCAGGAACGCCATGGCCAGGAGCTCGTCCTCGCTCAGCCTGTCGCCCGCCTCCTCCGCCCGGATCAGCGCCGTGATGAGATCGTCCTCCGGGTCGGCGCGACGCCGCTCCACGAGCTTGCGGAGGTAGCGCACAAAAGAAAGCGCGGCGGGGACGGCACGCAACATGTCGCGACCCGAGGAGACCGAGACCAATCTGTTCGACCACCGGTGGAACTTGGCATGGTCTTCCGCTGGTACTCCCAGGAGTTCGGCGATGACGGTAGCGGGCAGGGGAAGCGCGTAGCCGGCGACCAGGTCTGTCCCGCCCTTGCGTCTCCTTTCGCGATCCATAGCATCGAGCAGTTCTTCGCAGAGCGCCTCGATCCGCCCCCGTAGCCGCTCGATGAGACGGGGGGTGAACGCCTTGGAAACGAGGGCACGCAGCCGCACGTGGTCCGGGTCGTCCAGGTCGAGCATGTTGCGTTCGAGCGGCTTGAGGAATCCCGGGACCCACGGTGTCTTCGCCCGCTGCTCCGGGTCCATAGCATTCAGCTTGTCCTTGGCGAACGTGTCATCCTTCAACACCCTTGCCACGTCCTCATAGCGGGTAATCAACCATGCCGTCCGCCGGTCGCGAAGAGTCACGCGCCAAACGGGGGCCTCGGCCCGCAGGCGAGCGTAGAACGGATAGGGGTTGGCTTTGAAGACCGGGCTGGCGAGGTCGGGCGCGACGATCCTGTCCGGGCCGGGCTCCTTTGACCCTACTATCCACGCCGATCCCCCTCGGCCGCGCCGAGGCCGTGGATCAGCAGCCCGGCGAGGACGTCGGGCACCTCCTCCCACCGTGAATATATCTCCTCGTCGCCCAGTAAGCCCAAGACCAGGACCCCCAGCACGGCCCCTGCCACGGACCGCATCGCCAGGTGCGCTTCCGTCTTGCGCATCTCCTCCTGTTCCATCCTGGACCGGAAGTTCTCCTCGGCGATACTCATGGTCGGGTCCACCACGTGCTCGAGGTAGCGTTCGCGCAATTCGGCATTCACAAGAATCTCCGAGAGGACGACCCGAAAGACCTCCCGGTTCTCCCAGATCAAAGACATGCGCCGGCGCAGGTATTGCTCGAGGAATGCCCGGAAATCCATGGCCATCCCCTCCTCGAAGTCCGCCGCCCGCCGCTCCGTCTCGTTCAACCTGTCGAGGATCGCCAGCATGAGGGCGTCCTTGTCCTCGAAGTAGTTGTAGATGGTCCCCTCCGAGACACCAGCCGCCCGCGCCACCTCCCTCGTCGTGGCGCGGCGGAACCCCTTCTCCGCGAAGACCCGCGTGGCCGCCCCGACGATCTGCTCCCGTCGGGCGCGGACGACCAGATCGCGCACCCCGTCCCTACGTGGCTCCGACACAGGACAAACCTCCTGTTGAGCAATTGCTCATAAATTTGAGTGTACACTCAGTATACGCCTCACGGCGTTCTTCGACAAGTGCATCGGAGCGTGGTCGTCCCCGGTCGAGTTCGCCCGCAGGTTCGTTGCTCACGCGACCGGTGCGTACCGCCGCCATCGCGTAGGATATTCGGTAGACGAGGCGTCGGCGAGAGGGATCATCTTGCGGGAGCTCTATGTGTCCTTGGCGGCGGTGGGAGGGTTGCTCCTGTTGCTCGGCGTGCTCGGCGGGCTCCTCAAGGAGCGCACCCCCATCTCGGAGCCCCTGATCGCCCTGCTCGCGGGGGTGCTGATCGGGCCGGCCGCCCTCGGGTTGCTCGACCTGGCCGAGTTGGGCAACGAGACGCTGATCCTCGAGCAGGCGGCCCTCGTCACGCTCGGCATCGCCCTTGTGGGGTGGCCCTGCGCCTGCCCGTGGGCTACGCGAGCGGCAATTGGCGACTTCTCGTCGTCCTTCTGGGGATCTTGATGCCGCTGATGTGGATAGTCTCGGGGCTATTGGTGTACCTGATCCTGGGTTTGCCCTTCTGGGTGTCCGTGCTCATAGGGGCGATCATTACCCCCACCGACCCGGTGGTCGCGAGCTCGATAGTGGCAGGCGGGGTAGCGGAGCGTAATCTGCCCTCGTCTTTGAGGTGCGCCATCTCGGCAGAGTCCGGCTTCAACGACGGGCTCGCCCTCCCCTTCGTCGTGCTGCCCGTGCTGGTGCTCACCGAACCACCGGGGGAGGTGCTCGGCCACTGGCTTACCCACACGGTCTTGCTCGAGATCGTGGGCGGCGCGGTGGTGGCGGCGCTCATGGGCTACGCAGCGGGCAAGACCCTGAGATGGGCGGAGAGGAAAGAGACCATGGAGCACACCTCGCTCTTGACCGTGAGCCTAGCCCTCTCCCTGACCGTGCTTGGCGTCACAGAGCTCCTTCACCTCAACGGGGTCTTTGCGGCCTTCGTCGCAGGCCTCGTCTTCAACTTCGCAGGCTCCAGCGACGCCAAGGAGAGCCAGGAGGAGATACAGGAGGCCATCTCCCGCTTCTTCGATTTGCCCATCTTCGTGGTGCTCGGGATGGCGCTGCCGTGGGAGGGTTGGCTGGAGCTGGGATGGGGCGGCGTCCTGCTCGTGGCGGCGGTGCTTCTGCTAAGACGGCTGCCGGCGGTGCTGGCCCTGAGGCCTCTGCTCGGCCCGCTGCGCTCGAAGGGCAAGGACGTTCTGTTCCTGGGCTGGTTCGGTCCCATAGGGGCTGCGGCGCTCTACTACGCCGCCTTCTCTTATAGGGAGACAGGTATCGAGGCAGCGTGGACTGTGGGTAGCCTCGTCATCTGCGCCTCCTTGCTGGTCCACGGGTAAGCGCCACGCCGCTCACCAAGCTCTACGGAAGGCTGCCCCAAAACGTGTGATGCAACCAGCATCCCGTTGGGGGTACGAAGAATGTTGCAATGCTCCGCAGCCCTCAGCCGACCCGGATCATGTGCACATTACCGGCTCCGTTCATCCCTACAACGAGCGGTTCGCTCGCCGAGATTTACTGAGCACGATTGGGGACGCGTGGCAACTTTCAAGGCCAGCGAGGGAAACGATCTCCAGCTCTACGAGCCGCCGAGCAGCTAGCCCTAATCACTTATGGGTTCCTGGCGCAAAGTACCTCGTCAAGCGGAAAATAGTGTGAATAGACACCGATTATAGTGCTGCTAGGTACAGTTCTGACGATGAGCCTCGCTACGTCAATTACCAACCCTTTCACTGTTGCGAGTAATAGGCTTATGTAAGCCAAACCAAAAGAGCCGACGAGCGGACTCGAACCGTTGACCCATCTCGATTACAAGTGCGCGGTCAAGCGTTGCTGAGGTTTGCACGGGCCTGCAAATCTCACATAAGTAAAATGTTATACATTCTCTCGATCGCTCACTATTCAGTCTATTGGTTCGCGTTAGGGCCAAACTACGGTCAGCACGCCGAAGGTTACGAATCGCTGGTTCCTTTGCAACGTTCGGATCTCAAGTGCCGGATATGGCGACGTTAAGTGATGTATAAGGCGAGCACCCGAATTCGGGTGCGTGTCTAGTGGTACCACCCGTGCGTTTGGATTTAGCACCGGTTCGTCGACAAGGCAATCACGACCACCAACTGAGAAGTGCTCTGGCGAGCCACAGGAGCCCGCCGTCTGAGGTTAAGCGTCCTCCGTCGAAGGCGGCTTCGAGAGCCAGTGGAGTTGGAGTTTCAAAACGCACAGTGGGTGTGGCACAGTCGCTCATCAGGGAGCCTCCTCCTTTGGTCAGTCATCGAACAACTGGACCGTATACAGGAGTAGACTCCCTCTCTTCAACTACCTTCGTGAATTATTTGGGTTAGCGGCGTTCGTCTTCGCTTCGAGCTTCGGTGGAGCGGCTTTTCGCGAGCTCCACGAGTCGTTGCCTGAGGCCCGACTCGAGGGCCCGTATCATCCCGGGGCCGGACCCGCAAATCACCATCCCGGCCGGTATCGCGACGCCCAACATGGGGGTTCTCGTCTCTTCGTGGTACATGTAACCAGCTTCGCCGTGGCCTTGAGCAGTGAGTATGTTACCCAGAGAATCGGCGGAGAGCGAAGACCACTCGAACGGGACAACCCTGGCAAACGTAAGGTACTCGGCGAACACGAAGTGCCTGGGTAGTTCCGTACTGAAGTGACGGGTCTCTTCTTCGAAGCCTTCGTGGAACCTTCGCAGGAACTCTTCGACGTCCTCGGATACCAAACACGCGGCCAGGCTGCGGGCCACCCCACCGAGCGGTACATCCGCGAGGCGAACTAGCCCCAGCGTTTCGAGGGGCCAGTCTGTTCCCCGAAACAGATAAGAGCCGCCCCCGAGCGATCGAGCCGGCACCGTAACGAGGTGGGCAGAAAGGTCGGACTCGCTGTCTACGATCGTCGTCTCGTGTATCTGTATAACGCTTCGGGCCGTTTCGAACCCATGCCAGTGTTCCATACTCGTCGAGTATCCTCTTGCCTTCACGTCATATGTCGATGATCTACCGCAGTAGTATACCGAGGCATCTATCTGGTATTGGACATACACCGCAACAGCAGCCAGAATAGCGAAAGAGGGAGAGCTAGAGACAGGGTGCCCGCCACGATGTGCATCGGGGTAGGGTATCGCTATGGTCGTCGAGAAGCCGGCTCGAGAGAAAGGAGAAGAAGCAACGCATGGCACACGAAACGCCAAAAGACGCCGCCGGTTACCGGCGCGACGATGCCAACCCGCCGTACCTGTACCCTGACTACGTAGCGACGCGGCTCAGGGCGCCGAAGAAGCCGCTCATCATCCTTCCCGAGACCCTCTCGGACACAACAGGGCCGGCCTTCGGACGTGGCCTGATAGAAGAATCGGACAACGACCTGACCCGTCAGCACGGGGGCGAACCTCTGGGGGAGAGGATAATCGTTACGGGACGTGTGCTCGATTGTGACGGACGCCCCGTGCGTAACAGCCTCGTCGAGATCTGGCAGGCCAACGCCGCAGGACGCTACACGCACCATCTGGACCAGCACCCTGCTCCGCTCGACCCGAACTTCTCGGGGGCAGGGAGATGCCTCACCGACGACGAGGGACGTTACAGGTTCGTGACGGTAAAGCCTGGTGCCTATCCCTGGCGGAATCATGACAACGCCTGGCGACCGGCGCACATACACTTCTCGCTGTTCGGTGCGTCCTTCAGGAGCAGGCTTATAACCCAGATGTACTTCCCCGGCGACCCGCTCTTCGAGCAGGACCCTATATTTCGATCAGTGCGGGATCCGAGGGCTCGACAACGCATGATCTCGGCCTTCGACCTCGAAACGACGCAGCCTGAATGGGCCCTTGGCTACAGGTTCGACATCGTGCTGGAAGGAAGGGAAGCCACCCCGATGGAGAACCACCAGGTGAGCCCCGAGCCAACACCTTCCCAGACCATAGGACCCTTCTTCCACGACGCGCTCCTCGACAGTAACTACTCCGAACTCGTCTCGCCCGACCACCCTGAAGGTATAACGATACAAGGAACGATCTACGACGGGGCCGGCGAGGTCGTGCCTGACGCTATGGTCGAGATCTGGCAGGCCAACAGGGATGACCTGCTCCCTCGACGAAGATTTCTCGGGCTTCGGACGCTCGGGCACAGATGGAAGCGGCGAGTTCTCCTTCTTGACGGTCAAGCCAGGGCCCGTTTCCGGCCCCGACGGACAGGTCCAGGCGCCGCACGTTATGGTCTCCGTCTTCGCCCGCGGCCTCTTGAAGCGTCTGGTGACCCGCATCTACTTCCCCGACGAGGAAGAGGCCAACGCTGTCGACCCCGTCCTCTCGTCCATCGAAGACCAGGGGCTTCGGAGGACCCTCATAGCCCGTGACGAAGTGAATGCTCTGCGCTTCGACATCCACCTGCAGGGCGATGGGCAGACCGCGTTCTTCGAGTTGTAGAGGTGGCAGGAGAGTTGTTCGGGCCGATCTTCGTTCCTGATAGGTTTGCGGAGGCCGTCTCTGGAAGGGCCTGGATCCGGGCGATGCTCGAGGCTGAGGGTGCGCTGGCGGTTGCGCAGGCGCGGGCTGGTCTGATCCCTCGCCAGGCAGCAGAGACCATCGTCTCCTGCTGCGACGCTGACCGCTTTGATCCCGAACAGATAGGACGCGAAGGACGCGCCCAGGGCAACCCCGTCCCGCCGCTCGTCCGGGCTCTCACCAGAGCGGTCTCCAGAAGTCTCCGAAGACGCAGCCGGCCACGTCCACAAGGGGGCCACGAGCCAGGACATCATGGACACGGCTGCGATGCTCGTCTCTCGACACGCTCTCGGCCTGATCCTCGCCGAGATAGACGGAATCTCGGCGGCCTGCGCCCGTCTCGCCGATACGTATAGAGACACCATGATGCCTGGACGCACGCTGCTCCAGCAGGCGCTCCCGACGACCTTCGGCAAGAAGGCCGCCGGCTGGCTGGTCTCTGTGCTCGAGGTTCGAACACGGCTCCGTGAGGTGCGCGAGTCGGGGCTTGCCGTACAGTTGGGTGGGGCGGCGGGGACGCTGGCATCGCTCGGACCGGCGGGCACGAAGGTTCTCGGCGAGTTTGCGCGGGAGCTCGACCTCGCGGAGCCCGTAGTTCCGTGGCACACGGACCGGGTCCGTATCTCGGACATCGGGTGCGCCCTCTCGCTCGTCGCCGGCGTGCTGGGCAAGATCTCACAGGACGTCATCCTTATGGCCCAGACGGAGATCGGAGAAGTCGCCGAGCCTGCGGGAGAGGGAAGGGGAGGCTCTTCGACACTACCCCACAAGCGAAACCCCATCCTCTCCGTGACCGCCGCCGCGAACGCCAGAAGGGTACTCGACCTCTCGCATACGCTGCAGGCTGCTATGGTGGGCGAGCACGAGCGGGCCGCGGGCGCGTGGCACTCCGAGTGGGAGGCCCTCTCTGACGCCCTCGCCCTGGCAGGTGGGGCCGCCGCCGCGGTCAGGGAGGTAACCGAAGGATTGGAAGTCTATCCGGAGAAGATGCTGGAGAACCTGAACGCCTCCGGAGGCCTGATCCTCGCGGAGAACGTCACCACCGTCGCGGCAGAGCATCTCGGGCGTTTAGAGGCGCACGACCTCGTCGAGGCAGCCTCGCATCGGGCCCTCGAAGGCGGGAAGCCTCTGCGCGAGGAGCTACTATCCGAACCCAGACTCGGCGAGGTCCTCTCCGAGGGGGAGATAGACGCGGCCTTGGATCCGGCACACTACCTCGGGTCTGCAGGGGAGTTCGTGGACCGGGCTCTGAAACTATATAGTGAAGGAGAGATCTAGTGACCCAAGAAGCCGTAGTGGAACTGAACTACGTCCTCGAAGGGCCGGAGGACGCGCCGGTTCTCGTCTTGTCCAACTCTCTGGGCTCCACGCTCGGGATGTGGGACGACCAGGCACCTGTTCTCCGCGAGCGTTTCCGCCTCTTGCGCTACGACCAACGCGGGCATGGTGGTTCGCCAGTCCCGTCCGGTCCCTACAAGATAGAAGACCTCGGGAGAGACGCGCTGGCGCTGCTGGACCGGTTGGAGATCGAAAGCACTTCGTTCTGCGGCCTCTCTATCGGCGGGCTCGTCGGCATGTGGCTGGCGAGCGAAGCGCCCGAGCGCGTCGAGCGCCTGGTGCTGTGCTGCACAGCAGCCCGATTCGACCCCGAGATGTACGACGCCCGCGCCAGCAAGGTCAGGGCCGAGGGTGTCGATTCTATTGCCGATGTGGTGCTCGAGCGCTGGTTCACGCCCGAGTTCCGCGCCGCCCGTCCGGAGACCGTGGAGTCGGCAGGGAACATGCTGCGCGGCACTCCGGTGGAGGGATACGCGGGCTGCTGCGAGGCTCTCAGGGACGCCGACGTGCGGAGCAGGCTTGGGGGGATCCGGGCTCCCACGCTCGTGATCGCGGGCGCGGAAGACCCTGCGGCCACCGTGGATCAGGCAGAGGAGATCCGCGACTCGATCCCGCAGGCGCGCCTCGTCGTGGTCGAAGCGGCGCACCTGGCGAACATCGAGCAGCCCGAAGCCGTGACGCGGGAGATCCTGGAACATCTGGAGCCGGCCTTAGGGGACGGAAGATGACCTCGGAAGACTCTACCTACGATCGCGGTATGAAAGTCCGTCGCGAGGTACTTGGCGACGAGCACGTGGACCGGACCATCGGGCGCACGACGGAGTTCACCGCGGACTTCCAGGACTTCATAACCAGGTACGCCTGGGGTGAGATCTGGTCCCGCCCCGGCCTGGACCGCAAAACGCGAAGCTGCATCACCCTCACCGCGCTCGTCGCGCTGGGACGCCTCGACGAACTGGAGCTGCACGTGCGCGCCGCCGTCCGCAACGGCCTGACGGAAGAGGAGATAGGAGAGGTCTTCCTCCAGAGCGCCGTCTACTGCGGGGCGCCCGCGGCCAACTCCGCCTTCGCCGTTGCCCATCGGGTCCTCTCCGAAACAGGGGAGGAGGAATAGGTGCGTACGCAGGTAGGGATCGTCGGGGGTGGGCCGGCGGGGCTGCTGCTCTCGCACCTCCTGCACCTGGAGGGGATCGAATCCGTCGTGCTCGAACGCCGCAGCCGCGAAGACCTGGAGACGACGGTCAGGGCCGGCGTGCTCGAACACGGCACGGCCGAACTGCTGAGTGAGGTCGGTGTCGGGGAGAGGATGGAGCAGGAAGGTTCCGTCCACCACGGGATCGAACTGCGCTTCGACGGCCGCGGGCACCGCATCGACTTCGCCGACCTGACGGACGGGCTTTCGATCACCATCTACGGCCAGCAGGAAGTCGTCAAGGACCTGATCCGCGCCAGGCTCGAAGCGCACGGAAAGATCCTGTTCGAGGCCAGCGCCGAAAGCGTAGAAGACCCGGACACTGACTCGCCGAAGATTCGCTTTCTCCAGAATGGACAGCAAGAGGAGATCTCCTGCGACTACGTCGCCGGCTGCGACGGCTCTTTCGGGGTCTGCAGGACCGGGATCCCGGAGGACGCGCGCACGGAGTACACCAGAACCTATCCCTTTGGGTGGTTCGGCATCCTCGTCGAGGGACCGCCATCGACGGAGGAGTTGATCTACACCCTCCACGACCGCGGCTTCGCCCTGGTCAGCACCCGCTCCCCCGAGGTCCAGCGCCTCTACTTCCAGTGCGACCCGCAAGACGACGTCGGGGATTGGCCCGACGAGAGGATCTGGGACGAGCTCTCCACGAGGCTCGCCACCCACGATGGCTGGGAACTGGCCGGGGGCGGGATCTTCCAGAAGGACATCGTGCAGATGCGCTCCTTCGTCTGCGAGCCGATGCAGCACGGCAGGCTCTTTCTGGCCGGAGACGCCGCGCACATCGTCCCGCCCACGGGGGCGAAGGGTATGAACCTGGCCGTCGCAGATATCCGGGTCCTGGCCCACGCCCTGACGGAGTTCTACAGATCCGGAGATAAGCGGCTACTCGATGCGTACTCCGAAACCTGCCTGCGCCGCGTCTGGAGGGCGCAGCGGTTCTCCTGGTGGATGACCTCCATGCTGCACCGCTTCGACAGGAGCGACGCTTTCCAGCTCAAGGTGCAGCAGGCCGAGCTCGACTACGTCACGACCTCGCGGGCCGCGGCCACGACCATCGCCGAGAACTACGTCGGAGCGGCTCTAGATACTTCCCACCCTCTATAATGGGCGGCGTGTCGAGAGGGAGGATCAGCGGCAAGACCAGTCTGCTGGCCCTCATCGGGCACCCCGTCGCCCACAGCCTGAGCCCGGCGATGCATAACGCGTCCTTCGTCGCGGACGGCCTCGACTTCGTCTACGTCTGCCTGGATGTGGATCCCGACGAACTGCCGGCGGCGGTGAGGGGCTTGAAGACTCTAAAGCTCAGGGGCTTCAACGTTACCATGCCGCACAAGCGGGCCATGATCCCACTCATGGACGAGCTGGACGAGGAAGCGCGCATCTCGGGCGCCGTCAACACCGTGGTGATCGAAGATTCCAGGATGCGCGGTTTCAATACGGACGGGGGCGGGATGGTGATGGCCTGCCAGGAGGCCGGCATAGCACTCTCGGGCAAGAGCGTTTTGCTCCTCGGTGCCGGGGGAACCGCCGCCGCCATCGCGGTCGCCTTCGGTAAAGCCGGAGCCGGTGAGCTTCACATCGCCAACCGGAGCGTGGAGCGCGCCGCACACCTGCGAGACAGGCTGCACAGGGATTGGCATGAAAGGCCTCGCAATACATCATCTCGAAACGCTCCCCGATGCGGAGATCATCATCAACACCACTCCTCTAGGGATGAAAGCACAGGATCCCATGCCAGTACCACCTGGTTACGTGCATGAAGGCAGAACGTTCTGTGACGCGGTCTACCGTCCAGGGACGCAAACATCGCTCGTCCGGCTGGCCAGCGAGCGAGGCGTCCCCGTCGTCGCCGGCGACAGGATGTTGCTCTACCAGGGTGTACTGGCGCAGAAGCTCTGGACCGGACGTGAGCCGAACGTGAAGGCCATGGACCGTGCCATATCTTGAGGTAGGGCGGGTTTGAAGCCGGGCGGGTTTCAAACCCGCCCCTACATCTAACCTTCGTTTTCCAACGCGGCCCTCACCAGATTGCGGTCATGCTCCCAGGCGAAATCCAGGTCGTCAATGTCTTCGGCCGAGACCCAGCGTATCCCGGCCACGTCGTCTGCGGGGCTTGGCTCGCCGTCTACTAGACGCGCCAGAAAACTGATGGCGAGGACCCAGATCCCATCTGGCCCGTAGGTGTGCGTGGCCAGCAAGACCGGTCTCTCTTCGACCTCGATCTCCATCCCGAGTTCTTCGCGCACCTCCCGCTCGATGCCTCTGACAGGGTGCTCCCCGACCTCCACGAAACCGCCGGGCACGTCTATCCTTCCCTTCTCCGGCTCTAAGGCACGTACGGTGACCAAGGCCTTACCGTCCCGCACGATGGCGACCCCGACCGCTGGGGCTGAGTTGCGGTACCACGACCGGCCGCACTCGGGGCACGTCACGCCGCCGCTCGGGCGCGGGTCCCCGAGGGGCGTGCCGTCAGCCGGGCAGAACCGGAAGGGCTCTGTGTTCGAGAAGGGCACGTCATTTCGGGTCACGCGCGGGCCTTTACGAGCTCTTCCGCAACGCCCGCGAGTTGATCTACGGTTCTTACCACCTCGACGCGGTCGCAGAGGGGTTCGTAAAGGGGCATGTCGCAGGAGCCCAAAGTCCAGCCCCATTTTGGCTCGGGGGTGATCCAGACCGTCTGCCTGACGTGCTGCGTGATCTCCTCCAGCGCCGCCGCGTTGGGCGGTTTGCCGTTGTTGCGCCCGTCGCCGAGAATCACCAGCGTCGTGCGGTGGTTCAGTGCAGGGAGGTATTCGTTCCTGAATTGTTCTGCCGCTTTGCCGAAGTCGCTGTTGACGTCGGCGTCGAGAACGCGCCCGGAGAATACCTGATCCACCGCCCGGTCCATGCTGCTCTCCTCGAAGAACTGCGTTACTTCGGCCACATCGGCCACGAATACGAACGTACGCACCTTGGAGAACAGGCTCTGCATCTGGTAGACCATGTGCAGCCAGAACCGGCTCATGTTCCGCGTGCTCATGCTAACGTCGCACAACATTACGACGCGGGGGCGTTTCTCGTGGTGGCGACGCAGGACGGGGTCGAAGGGGATACCCTCGTAGCGTATGTTGCGGCGCAGGGTGTGGGGGACGCTTATGTGTCCGGTGCGGTCCTGTTTGAGGCGACGGGTCTTTGCGCCGTGGATCTGGCGTGCTATGCGGCGGATGGCGGCCTCGGTCTCCCTTTGTTCGGCTGGGGAGTAGTCGAAGATCTTGCGCAGCGAGCGGCGCATCAGGGCGGAGTCGTCCTTCTTCTTTTCGAGCTTCTTCTGGCGTTCGATCATCTGCTCGATGAGCTGCGGAAGGCCGCGCAGTATCTCTTCGCTCTGTTCCTCGAGCTGGCGGATTAGCGACTCGTCAACCTCCAGGTCGTGCAGGTGGTCGAGGAGCCCCTGGAAGTCCGCGGCGGAGACATCGAGCGGCAGTTCCTGGCCGCCGTGGGTGACCAGGTCGCCGGGGCTGAACATGCCTCGGGCCCGGCGCAGCTTGAGCTGGTGCGTGATGCGCTGCAGCGCCTGATCCAGGGCCCCTGGTTTGCGGTTCAGGATCAACTCCTGGGAGAACATCGAGAGGCGCATCTTGTCCGCCTCGCCGTGGATGTCCTCCGAGGGACGCATCTTGTCCTCATCGAAGTGGCGGCGGAACTCGGTGTTCTCGGTATCCTCGTGGCTGTGCTCCTCCGAGTCAGGCGCCTCGCCTTCTGGGTCCTCGCCGAACTCCATGCTCGCCGGCTGGCCATGGTCGTGATCGTGGTCGTGCACGTCGAGCTTCGCGGTCCGCTTTTCAGCCGTCGGCCGCAGGCTGAAGTACAGATCGAAGAGCCTGTCGAAGGTCTCGATGTCATCAAGGTTCTTGATGAGCGTGGTCCGCAGAGTGTCGCGCACAACCCCGCGCTCCCCCAGCCCCGTCTGCTCCAACGCGTGCAAAGCGTCCAGGCTCTCCGCAGGAGACACCCTGACCTGGTGACGCCTCAACACCTGCACAAAATCGTTGATTACCGTGTCCACT
>CAWEHD010000017.1:0-237187 GCA_963808845.1 uncultured Rubrobacteraceae bacterium | reverse complement strand
GGGGTGCCGTCCAGGTAGGCGCCGGCGTTCACGTCCATGTCTCTGGAGAGGAGATCGTAGCGGCCTGTGGTGGTGACGAATTTTATGGTCGGGACGAAGGGGAAGTTGGTAATGGAGCCGTTGCCTGTGGTGAAGAAGATCATGTTCGCCCCTGAGGCGACCTGCCCGGCGACGCTCTCCAGGTCGTTGCCAGGGCTGTCCATAAAGTAGAAGCCCGGCTCCGCCATCCTCTGGGCGTACTCGGTCACATGGTCGATCCGCACGTCGGGGTGCTTCTTCATCGCTGCCCCGATGGACTTGATGGAGATGTTGTAGAGCCCGCGGTAGTTGTTCCCTCCTGAGGGATTGTCTTCGGCCGTGTGACCGTGCCAGGAGACACGTTCTTTGAAGCGTTCGACCGTAGAGAGAAAGCGCCGCGCGGTCTCGAGGTCTTTGACGTTCTCGAGGACGTAGTGCTCGGCCCCGATCAACTCGTCCGTCTCGGCCAGGTTGGCAATGCCGCCGTTCCTGACGACCTCCCCGCTCACCCACGCCACCAGCGGGTTCGCGGAGACCCCCGAGAAGGCGTCGGACCCGCCGCACTGGAGCCCGATCTTCAATTCGGATGCCGGCTCCTGGGTGCGCCGCGCCGCGTCGACCTCCTCGAGCCAGCCTCGCACCACGGATTCGGCCCGTTCGAGGTCCCGCCTGAAGCCCCCTTCAAGGCTCATGAACTCGTGCGGCAAGTCGTCCACCGGATAGCCATGCTCCTCCAGGTAGTCCCCAAGCATCGTGTTCGTCACGGCCTCTTCACCGCCGTGGTCGAGCACGAGCACGGCCCCGACGTTCGGGTTGACCATAAAGCCGCTCAGGGTCCGCAATAGCAAGTCCAGGTTGTTCGGCTTGCGATCCTCCCCGCCCTCCGTATGGGCGACGCAGACTATGCCGTCTACGTTTTCGTAGGCGTCGGCGATGCCGTTCATCTCGAGCTCCAGCGCCCTGACGAACCCGGTGAGCCTCGACGTGACGCCCATCACGACTACGTAGTTGCGCGTCCCTACGCCCCTGCCAGCGCCGCGTCTGTAGCCCATAAACGTGCGCGGCTCCTCGTGCAGAGGTACCTGCTCGCCGGGGCGGAAGCCCTCCTCATCGAGGACATAGGGCACAAGCTCCGCGTCGCTGAAGTTCGGCTCCTCTGGCAGGCTCAGGCCGGTCTCGTTCTGCCCTCCTGGGACACGTCCCCCGCCCTGGTCAGAGGTCCCTTCGGGGTCTTCTTCACGCCGGGGAGAGGCCTTGAAGCGTTCGCGCAGCACGCGCAGGATCTTCTCGTTGCAAGCGTAATCGCCTGGCGCGATGTCTTCGTCCGCCCGACCGAAGCGGAGGCCCCAGGAGAGCAGGTCCTGCCCTTGGGCTATCGGCTCGACGGCGAAGCGGTGACCTTCGAGGACCGTGTGACCGATCGCAAACTCCGAGCCTTCACGGGATACGCGCGTCCCAGCCTCCAGCCTACGGGTCGCCATAGCCACGTTGTCGCCCGGCGCCGGGAGGCGTCCGACCTCCCGAAAGTCCCATACTCGTTCATTCACAGCAATGCCTCCGTCATCCCTTCAAACACGAGTTCTCGCTGCGAGTGTATCGTAACGCGCCCTGTGGCCAGGGATGGTAACCAGCCGGCGGCGTAGGAGGCGCGGCGGGCGAGATACTTGTTTGGACGCTGCACGTAGCAGGAACCTCCGCGTCGGCGATTCTAGAGGTTCGAGTTCGATGCGGGATTCAGGATCTGAGCAGCCGCCGCACGAGGATCGAGGCCAGGATGGTCGAGGTCGCGGTCGTCGCCCCTTTGAGAAGCGCTTCGATGGCGTCGTCTTTGACCCCACGCTCATCGGGTAGGTCTATGAGTCTTTCGGTAACGTACTGGCTGATGAGGTAGGCTATCGCGACTGCCAATATGGTTATGATCCGCTGCTGCATCGCGTCGTTCATAGGATCCTTTCCGCCTCTTACGGTCTGCTCTGGTCGGTACCCACGATAGGCTGTGCGAAAACCCCGCAGGTTATGGTCTTCTATAGTCCGGCCTAGAAGCTCTCATGCACTCTCGTCTTTGAGGAGTCTCATGTAGAGGGACCTGGTCTCCGGCGATGGTGAGGTACCGTACGTCTGTCCGAGTATCTGCTCGCACATTCTGTACTGGTGCAGGGCCCTTGCCCGCAGTCCGAGACGGGCGTAGCACTCCATCAGCAGGCGATAGCTGTCCTCGTGACAGCGATCCTTCTCCAGTACCCTGTAACTGGCGCGTATGCTTTCCTGATGCTGCCCGACCTCCATGTAGTGAATGGCTAGCCTGTCCAGAACATCCATGTAGGCGTTGGCCAGCCGCTCACGCTCGACCATGGTCCAATCCTCGTACAGGTCCTCTATCAGGTAGTCGCCCCGATACAGCTCGACGGCCTTCTCGTACTCCATGACAGCCTCCCGCGTCCGACGGTCCTTCTCCAGCCGACGACCTTGCTCGTGGTGCCTATCGAAGTCGTCCACGTCCGTTGTAACTCTGACGCCCGGGCACAGACGATAGTATCCGTCCTCGAGGAAGACGTAGTTCATGGAGACGGAAGACGAACATCCGCTCAAGAGCTTGCGCAGGCCGTGGATAGCCGAGTTCAGGGACCACCGGGCTTTCTTGAGATTGGACTCGGGCCACAGCCAGCCCATGAGGTGATCCTGCGAGACAGGACGGGCACGGTTGGCCAGCAGGTATTTGAGTATGGTCAGCGCTTTGCCGTTACGGCCCAGTGGCATGGTCTCACCATCGCAGAGCATCTCGAAGTGGCCGAAGAAACGCACCCGTAGAGAAGGCTGAACAGCGGCATGCTCTCCCTGGACGGTCTCCTCGACCATCTGCCGCACGGCTTCTGGGGCGGCGCCACGGGCTGACAAAGCGCCCACTATGGACCCGTCGAGCCGACGCAGAGTCAAGATGTCCGGGTCTCTTTCCAGATAGTAGCCGGTCGGCAGATCCAAAGACAATCTCTGCATATTTATCTCCAGAGCGCTGATCGTGGGGCCGAAAGGCCTCGGTTCACTTTTCTAACCTCGTTTGCAGTCATTACGCGTAGACGTTGTGTGGACCAACCGCTGCGGCTCCTTTCCCTCGGGACGAAGCCTCAAAGGTCTTGGCTCGCCCGAAACCACATAGCGGGTTCAGCATACTACGGAGATGGGGTCGTCCGTATCACTCAAATGAGTGATTCTTCGTCCTTTCGAAAAAATATCTGGTAGAGATGCCAATCGGAGCAACTCGCACTCTTGGAGCGCGTCGCTATCCGGCGGAGTTGGCCTGACGGTCGCCGGGAGCGTATACGACTTCCAGAAGCGCCCTCACGATACGGGGATCGAACTGGGTACCTGAGTTCTCCTCGATCTCCCCGAGAGCCGCTTTCCGGGAGATGCCGTAACCATAGGGTCTGGCACGGACCATGGAATCGAACGCGTCGGCAACCGAGACTACCCTTGCTATCAAGGGGATGTCCTCGCCGCCCAGCCCGTCTGGGTATCCTTTACCGTCGAAGCGCTCGTGATGGTGTTTGACGACCGGCAACGCGGATGCCAGCTCTCTTACGGGGGTGAGGATCGAGACACCCAACATTGGATGCCGCTTTATCTCCGCGTACTCATCCTCGGTCAGGCGACCGGATTTTTGCAGGATGCGATCCGGTATACCTATCTTGCCCAGGTCGTGCAACATGGCCCCGCTGGTCAGGGCCTCCATCTGTTCTCCTGGCAGGGATATCTCGCCGCCGATGCGCAGGGCGAGGTTTGATACCGCCCTCAGGTGCTCCTTGATGTAAGGATCTTTTGCCTCCAGAGCCTCTACGAGTGTCCTGGTGATCCCCAGGACCTGCTTCTTCTCGTCTTCGACAGATACTTCTAGGTCTAGTGCCCCTGCTGGTGAACCGGAGATTGCTTCAGGCCGACCTTTGGCTCTCTTCAGGGCAAGCAGAGCCGCGTCGAGAGCCGATCTCTCGTCTCCGGACTCGGCGAACACCCAGCCCACAGCAGCGGTCAAGGGCAGATCGTCAGGCCTACCGGCCTCCTCCGAGACCTGTTGCTGGAGCGCGAGCGCTGCCTGGTGGGCCCTGCTCTCGCCTGACCCGCTCAGGACGACGACAAACTCCTCGTCTCCATAGCGAAACGCGCGTTGCCTGCCGTCCGTGAGCCTCCGGCCGATCCTCTTGAGGAGGTCGTCGCCCGCGGTCAGACCGTAAGCTCGGTCGTAGTCACGAAAACCGCTTAGTTGCATCGCGAGGACCGTAAGCGGCCTGCCGTAGGAGAGTTCCCGGCGCAGAACGCGGTGGAGCGACGCGCGGTTCGGTAACCCCGTTAGTTGGTCCAGCCCGCCCGGGGCGTCCTCGGCGTCTTCCAGGGCAGCGCCTATTCCTCCGGCGAGGAGCTTAAGGACACGCTCCTCCTCGGCGCCGTACTCACCGCCCCCGACGATCATCGCCCCCCACTTCTCGTCTTCGTCCGTGCCAAGGGGTATTGCCATGAAATCCCCTATCCCGTGGATCTCCTCCTCGCTGCGAACGGTGTCGCCCTCGCGGCAACTTTGCAGCACGAGACGCTGGATCGAGGGATGCCACCAGCTGGGGCAGACGTCGAAATCACCCTCCAGAATGGTACGGTGATGGTTGCCTTTCAGTGCGGCAACGTGCGCGTACGGCCCGCCGCCAACCGTGTGGGCCGCCTCGACGGTCCATCCGAGTACGCCTTCCAGGCTCAAGACCTTCACTACGGGTGCGAACTTCGAGATCAGACGCTCGTCGCTCTCCACACGGTCTATCTCGTTCGCCAGGGTGGAAGAGAGTCTGATAGCGAGCTTCCTGAAACCTTGCATCTCGGAGCCCAGGAACGCGACGGCCACGCAGAAGAGCGCCACGAAGCTAACCCTCAAGATCACGGGTGTAGCACCGAGCGCACCCATACCTCCCGAGGCGAAGACCGCAGCAGGGTACCCTGCCACCAACACGGCCGTCGCAACGGCGACCTTCGGCCGAGTTTCGATCCAGGCTATTCCCAGCCCCGCCAGGAGGTACAGCGAGAAGAAGGGTGAGCCGGCCCCTCCTGTGTACGCGACAAGCACCCCGACGAGCGCGGAATCGAGTAGGACGCGTACGAGCCTCTCGCGCAGAAGGATCGCCGGCCACCCCACGAGCAAGAACATCCCCAACAGCAGCGCGAGTCCTGCCGCTAGGTAAGCACCACCAACCCCAGGAAAAGCCCAGGCCAGCATCAAGGCCACGATTCCCGTCAGCGCAACACGCAGCAGTCCGGCTCTGGGTGAGGCCACTGTAGATGCCGTCTTGATCTGGAACATTCCTTGCCTCACCCCCCTCTATCTAAGGCTAACGACGGTTACTTGGGGAGGATCTGGTCGAGGCCATCCTGGGTGCGTGGGTCGGCTACGTCGAGTCTCGCGCCTCCCCTGCTCTCCGGGACGGGGAAGACGAACCGGTGGTCGTCGGCCCTGCGGTACCCTTCCGACTCGGTGTCGAGGAGCCTCAAGAGCGCCCGCACGACAACCCCGTCGAACTCGGTGTCTATGCCAGTGCTCAACAGCTCGCGCGCCTCCACGGACTTCATGCCCGGACGGCGGGGTTGGTCGAGCACCATGGCGGCGTATGCCTGCGCCACGGCGAGTATCCTGGCTTCGAGCGGTATCCAGGGTCCGCGCAGCTTGTCAGGGTATCCTCTGCCGTCGGGGCGCTCGTGGTGCCAGCGAACCCACTGCGCCATCTCCTCGAACTCGGGAACCGCGGCGAGCGCCTCTTCACCACGCGTCGCGTGCTCGGCCAGACGACTCTGGGCTATGGAGTTGAGCTTGCCGGTCGACAAAAGCAGCTCCTCCGGCAACCCGAACAACCCGATGTTGTGCAAGAGACCGGCCATCCGCAGCCGCCCCACACGAGCGTCGTCCAGCTTCATCTCGTGGGCCAGGTCCGCTGCGTACGTAGCTGTGGCTGCCGCGTGGAGGTGTGTATACCCATCCCTCGCGCCAAGGTCCCTGATGACCATGGTTCCGAACGTCGTATTGGAGGCCGTGAGAGCCTGCTCCAGAGACCCCACCCGCGCCCGCAACTCGCGGTTCTCTTTCACCTGCTCCCGCGAGCGGTACACGAGTGCCTGGCTCCCAATGGCCCCTACGATAACCACAACCGCGACTACGGGCCCGTACTCTTTCAGAGCCAATACCCCCAGCCCGGCCGTCACCACGCTGGTGGCGTCAGAGAGCAGATACGGTTGCATGATCTCCTTCCAGGAAACGTGGAAGGCATGGTCGTACTTGATTCTGACCAGGATCATGTTGATCACTCCGCTGACTCCTACCAGCGTCACACCTGCTACGAGGGTCCCGTAAAAAATGGTGGCCAGGGGTGCCGAACTACCGGTCAATACGGGCGCGGACACGAGCGAAAAAACGATGCCAGCCAGGTAGACCATCGTGACATTGTGGCCCAATTCGTAGACGGTCCTCAGCAGATCTTGCTTTCCTAAGAATAGAGCCGCAGGAACGGCCGCCAGTGCGGCCCAGGTGGGGCCCAAAGTTATGACCGCTATTATAAGCGCAAGGTCACCAGTGCTGAGCGCGGTCCGCTCGCTCACTTGTACGGAGAAAACTTCTGGCAATAGGATGAAGCAGGCAAGGATCGCCGCGCCCACCACAAGACGCAAGTCAAGGGAGAACCCGTAAGCGTAGATCCAAGTGACACAGAGCGCAGCAGCGAACGCCACCAACACCGCGATGTAGGTCTTGAGGCGCGCTTCGCGAGTCTCGCTCAAATGCCCGGCCAGTACGAAGTCCGGTTTTTCATGCACCGATTCTCGTCATGCACCGATTCTCGCATATAACGTGGGCTTGACACAAGGCGTGAGGCCCTGATTTTATTGTTTGTTTTTTACCAGCTGCTTCTTCTACCCACGTTCTTCACCTCCCAGTTTTTCGTCTACGGAGTTGCGCTCTTTACAGACCGGCTACCAAGTCCTTCCGACCATACCCTTCACCTCCTCTACATTGATCCTTCTGATACCTGGATACTACCTGAAGTTGTACACCCTCGTAAATGGTCGGGTACGCAGGTGCTAGCACCTACGAACAATGCTAGCACCTGCGTACTATATTGCCTTGCCCGTTTCGAGCATCGTGTCCAGGGTCTATGAGTCTGAGGCAAAGACGAGGAACACGAGGAGGGCAAGACCTGCCGCTGCGGTGGTGGCCCCCGCCAGGAGGTATGTAAAACGTGCTCCCGAGGCGTCTACGATCGCGCCGCCCATACTGTAGGCGAAGGCTTCTCCTACGCTGAATCCCAGGAACTTTACGGAGAATACGCGCCCCAGGAAAGCGTCGGGCACCCGCTTTTGCAGGATGGTGTCTGTGGTCACGTTCTCCGTACCGTTGGCGACCCCGGCTACCACCAGCGCGCCCAGCGCGAGGACGAAGGCGGGTGAGAGACCCACTCCAACCAGCGCCAGTGCCGACACGAAGACCCCGACGAAGTAGAAGGGCAACAGTCTGACCCGGTCTCCGAGTGCGGCCATCAAGGCCGATCCCAAAACCATGCCTCCTCCCCAAAGCCCGACGAGCAGCCCGTAGCCGGCGTTGCCAGCCTCGAAGGTCTCCCTGGCGAGGAACACCTCGGCCGGGAGCGTGATGTTGATCGTCAGCACGGTCAAGAAAGCTCCGAGAACTATCGCGAGGGGTACGCGCGCCCCGGCAAGGTAGGTGAATCCTGCCTTCAGATCCTCGCCGAAACCGGCGCCGTCTTCGTCCCTTTGCGGTCGCACGAGGGGGTAAGGGCAAGCATGGCGGCGGAGATCAGGTAGGTCACGGCGTCGAGCACGAATGCGGCATCGACGCTCACGGTCGCCACCAAGAGGCCCCCGAGGGCGGGACCGGCCGTCTCCGAGACGCTAAACGTGCCGCTGATGAGGGCGTTGGCGCGGATCAGATCCCCCCCACCAACCACGCTCGGGAAGGCGGCACGGATCGTGGGGTTGAAAAGCGTACGGGCAAGTCCCATCAGGAAGACGAGGACGTAGATGGTGGCTAGATCCCTGGCGAAGACGAGCCCCAGGACGAGAACCGCCCGCGCAAGGTCGCTGGCTACAAGGACGATCCTGCGGTCGACGCGATCCGCGAGGACTCCTGCCAGCGGGCTCGCTATGGTGGGCAGCAGACGGGCGACGAGAGCACCGCCAACGGCCGAAGCACTACCCGTGATCTGGACTACCAGGACCACGAGCGCGACCATCGAGACCGCGTCGCCCACGAACGAGGTGCCCTGGCCGACCCAGAGCCGCAAAAAGCGAGCGTTTCTTAGAAGAGAGTCGTTAGTGGAGTCCATCCTCCACCCCCCGCAACGAGACCCACCACCCGGCCCCTATCCAACGCCTTCCTCGTGACGGGGCCACTGCTCAGCTTAACCGATGGCGCTGGTACGCGCCTTCAGCCCGATCGTGTACGGGACGCTAAGATCCTGGCTTCGAGGGTCCGTCCGAACTGCCCGGACCTGCCGGCGACGCCGCCTTCCCGTCTTCACGACCAGGACGTTGGTCCTTCCACCGCTCCAGGGTCCGTCCCGGAAGATACACGACGAAGAGCCAGCACAGGGCGACGACGAAGAACCCAAGGACCACCATCAGGAACTGCCAGACCTCCGACGCCAAAATCTTCCTCTCCGTCACACGAGTAGCCTTGCCAGGTACGCAGAGAGTATCGTACATTAGGGCTGTATCCGCCGTAAGAAGATTACTCTGGTATCACGGCACAGTAACGCTACGCCTATGTTTCATGTGTCCGCGAGGTCGCCCGTTGAAATTGTGGCGAAGTCTGGCTCAGCGCTCCCAGAAAGGCGGATTGAAAACCTTATCGGCCCATACCCGCGTGTACTCTGGCCATAGCATCGTGTAGTGGTTCGCGCCTTCGAGGAGTATCTCCGTGCGGATGTCGAGCGGTCCTGTCATCACGTCACGGACTTGGTCAGAGATCAGCGGGTCGCTACCAGGGAAGAAGCCCTGCGAAGCCCGCACCAGCGCGACGGGACAACCTACGCCGCTCATCTCTTCGGCGGTCGGGCTGGTGGAAGACACCGAAGGTGAGTCCTCTTCCGCCGCCGCGCGAGAGGCTTTGGGCTTGTAGCCGCCCTCGACCTCCCTGAGGTCGTAGAGGTAGTAGTCGGCGAGGTCCTGGGGCAGGTCCTCCATCTTCAGGTTCTGGTCGGGGAACCAGAAGGCTAGGTAGGCTTCCGGGCTCTCGAAGGTCATGTCCAGGCGCTTGAAGGCCCGCGCGAGGCCCTCCTGTAGCGCAGCGGCCTCCTGTTTCTCTTCTTCGGTCATCTCTTCTGGCGTGCTCACGACGCGGGGCCAACCGCCGTCGAGCAGGACGAGGGCGCGTACGCGGTCGGGGAAAGCGAGCGCGATCTTCAGGACGACAAAGGCGCCCATGGAGTGTCCTACGAGGACAGCACTCTCCAGACCGAGGTGGTCGAGGACACGGACCACGTCGGCCGCATGCGCTCTGAGGCTGTAGCCTGACTCGGGTTTATCCGAGTCTCCACGGCCGCGCAGGTCCACGCCGACGAGGCCGCGCGAAGGGCCGAGGTAGCGCGCCGCGGCGTTGAACGCCCTGTGGTGGGCCGTGATGCCGTGCAGGCAGACCACAGGGTCGGGGCCCTCTCCGGCGCGTCCTATCGAGAGGTCCACCTCTCCGGGGACGCGTGCGCTCTTCCAGAGACCCTCTTCCATGAGCAGGGATTATACGCGAAGGCGGGCGGTGGTAGTCTACCCTGATGGACTATTTCTAATACTACCGTTCTGGCAAACAGGTATCCCGCTGATCTCTAATGTAGGCTCATCATCTTGATAGACCTCGACCTTCAGCTTCATCCTCCTGTAGTAGTCCTGACGCTTCTCTGGGGTGATCCAGTCGACCTGATCTTGATCCTCCGGGGTCAAGAAAGTATGCGGAGCGAAGAGAGCGTGAGTGGTAATCCAATCGATCGCCGGTCCACTACCAAAGAGGATATAGCGGTTTTCCAGGAGAAACCGTCGGAGGTCCTCAGCTACCTGTATGGTCTCATCTATGTTCTGGATCTCGTCCAGCTCACTCTTGATGGCCGCGATCCCCTCATCGATCTCTTCTTTCTTGCTATCGAACCTCTCCCTATCTATGACCTCATCGAAGTAAAGCTCTTCAACGCGGGTTAGCTTGCCCTGCAGAGTCTCCACCTGCTTGTAGAGTCTCTCCCTCATCTCTCCTGGGCCCCCCTCCTCATCATATCTTTGAGGTCTGCCATGGAGGCCGGGAGGATCGATCCTCGTCGCGCTGAGGAGGTGATAGTGATGTACTCAGCATTAGCACTGCGACTAGTGAGAGAACCTGCGTCCCCACCTTTACGTCCTCGGGGAGCGCTCACCATGTCCTTGTGGTCGCTGATGCGGGCAAACCTTCTTCTCCTCGTAACGTTTGTCGTAACGCTTGGCAGACGGTAGTGCTGTAGAGTGGTGTTGTGACAGAAGGGGCAAGGGAACAGAGGCGAAGAGTCGGTGGAATGAGTCGCCGCGCCGCTGCATGGCTAGCATGGTCGCTGTGTGCGCTGTGCGTGGCGCTGGCCGCGGCAAACGTGATTCTCGCTCTCCTCAACGAGCACACCCTGAGTGAGACCTTTATCTCCGAGGAGGGAATAGTCATCTTCGCCATCTGGACGGTGTCGTTCTCCGTCGTCGGTGCTTTGATCGCCTCGCAGCGCCCCGAGAACACCATCGGCTGGATCTTCTTGGCCGACGGCTTCATCTATGGGCTCTTGAGCGGCGCAGACCAGTACGCAATCTATGCGCTCCTCACAAATCCCGGCGCTCTCCCATTGGGAGCGGCAGCCTCCTGGCTCGGGCAGTGGATCTGGGCTCCGGGGCTCGGCCTGAGCCTGGTGTTCCTGCCCCTGCTGTTCCCCGACGGTCACCCGCCTTCGCATCGCTGGCGCCCGGTGGCCTGGCTCGGCGGCGTCTCCATCGGCCTGACTGTCGTGTCGTCTACGATACTGCTCTGGCCTGAGAGGGGCCCAGCGCTATTGACCGGCGATGAGAGTCCGTCCCATGTAGTGCAAGTGTTGGTCGATTTCATCGCGTCCCCGATGCTGTTTGTGGCCGGGCTGGGTGCCGTGATCTCGCTTGTGGTCCGCTTCAGCCGGGCGAGGGGGGATGAGCGCCAGCAGATCAAGTGGTTCGCCTCCGCCACCGCCCTGACGCTCGTCTGGATACTTCTGTTCGCGCAGGCTTCCCTCCGCGGACTGCCCAGGATAATAGTCACCTTGTCGAGTTTACTTGTCATTCCCTCGATCCCCATCGCCACTGGCATCGCCATCCTGCGCTACCGCCTCTACGACATAGACCGGATCATCAACCGTACCCTCGTCTACGGTTCGCTCACGGGCGCCCCGATACACCTACACAGAGGACGAAGTACCCGACTGACCGAAGCAGCATCTGAGTTGGAACTGGTGCTAGGCTAAATCACCCCGAGCTTCGCCTACTTGCATGCCAGTCCGTCGTTGTCGCCGCCCGCAGAGGGCGAGCGGGTGCGGGCGAGGATCGCATACCCGACTGCAAGGAATGCTCAAGTAACAGTGAAGATGCGCCGTCTGTGATGTGCACCCTCCGCTGACAGGAGATATGATCTGCTCGTTAGTAACGGGGCGGAGGTCTCCACCTTTATTCCTCCACCTCACCACAAAGGAATATGTAAGGAGCAAGACGATGAGCGAACAGACACCACCAATGGGCGGTCTACACCAACCGCCTGAGAAGATAGAGAGCTTGCTCGCCATGGTCAGGGAGAACCTGCAGATGGACGTCGCCTTTGTCTCGGAGTTCGCCGGGGACCAGTTTGTCTTCCGCGCGCTGGAGGGGGATGCGGAGTCCTTCGGGTGGCGAGAAGGCGAAGGCTTCCCACTCGATGAGTCCTACTGCAAGCGGGTGCTCGATGGTCGCCTCCCCAACGTGGTCCCCGACGCCAGGAGCGAAGATTTGACTAAGGACCTGTGGGTGACCAGCGAGGCAAACATAGGCTCCTACGTGGCGGTGCCCGTTGTGCTCTCCGATGAGCGCCCATACGGGACGCTGTGCTGCGTGAGTCACAAAGCAGATCCCGCGCTCAGAGAGCGCGACCTGGGGCTCATGGAGGGGGTAGCCCGCGAGTTGAGCAGGCAGATAAAGCGCGAAGGGCTCCGATAGTAAGGGCATCATGGTCACCAGGACGATTCCATCACCTAAGCTCGTAGAGAAACCGTCCGCAAGCGACGATCTGGTGGGACGGTGAGGTAAACGATGCAGCCCGCCCACGTCACACTTTGTGGTTGCGTGTCGATACAGTTCCGAAGGGGGAGCATCCACACTAACTGCCGGAGGCTCACTGACCCCCAAGCATGGCGTTGTTCCCACTGTAGGAAAGTTGAGACACGTCCATGCTTGGTTTGCCCTACACCTTTCCAGTCAATTTGACCCATATACTGCTTAGAGGCTGTAATAGTGTGGCTATCTATGGTATGAAAAGGATGTTACCGGTGCCCATATCCTCCTTTCCCTTTCCCCACCATTCCCTGATACGGGCACCGGCTCTGACTACCTAGACCGTACCTATGTTGGACCCTTCGGTCAACCCTGTTTTAAACAGGCTTCGTGACGCTTAACGCCGCTTCACACCTGTGACCTCGCCATACTTGGAGCCAGCCTGATGCTCCGACTCCTCGTGCACATGCTCTCTTACCACACGGCCAGCAGGCTTTATACCTACTGATTCTGATTCGTGCGCCGGTCTTCCTGTGCTGCCTGCTCGATTGCCTCACCTGTCGCATCCCATACGCTGAACCTGGCGACCTCGGTTCCATCTTCCCTACGCAGCAATGTCGCACCAGGGACACCTACCAAGTCCAAGCGGTAGCCGTTGCCGAGCAACGATCGCCCCTCGGTGTGGTCCATGCCCGACGCCTCGCGTCCTAGGGTGCTCGCGACGGTGATCTTCTCTCCCGCCACCAACCCCCGGATCTCCTCGCTCATAAGCGCACCTCCTCCCCCTTGTGACTCTGGGATCTCAGCGCGGTAGCCGGTTGCACCACTGGCTTCCCTGGCCCTCCCTGGTGCCCAACTTGCTTAGGACCGGGGTCGTAGCCTCTACCTCGTGCCCGTGTATCTTCACCCAGCATGCAACCACAAAGGGTGGTAGTGCACATCACTCAATTGCAGTATTTCTTACCAAATCGTGGGTGGAGGGCAGGAAGGGTTGAGGTAAGGGGGAGGGCAAGAGAGGGTGGAGAACAGCGTCGGGCCGAACAGGGATGATTCGTGTTATTGTCGCTCTATGAGAGGAGATAAGGATGGATGAGACCCAGGAGAAGAGCGTCATTGAGAGCGACAGTAAGGAGAAGATAGGGAACGCCATCAACCGGCTGGACCTACTCCACAGACTCTTCATCAACCATGGTGACTACGGGGGTCATCCCCAGTGCCCTGGATAAGGGATGACCTGCTCGTGGTATGGAGGGGGATGGAAGACCCACCACCGAAGTTGGCGTGGCCTGGCGAAGCTGGTGAGGATGTGGAGGTAGAGGAGTACACCTCACCCCTGCCCCACGAGACCAAGACCATCAGCATGAGGTTCGTAGGCAGGGGCCTGGTGGGTGTAGTAAAGGAGACGATGCAACCCGCCCACGTCTCTTTGTGGTTGCGTCCCGATCCGGCACAGAAGGGCGAGCAGGCAGAGTAGCTGTCGGAGGTCCAACTACTACACGTACCTGCCTTTGGGATGTGGGTCGAAGACGCCTCTGATGTCTGTGAGCCTATATCTCAAAGGCCCGCAGGTCTGCCCGTCCTGACCGCACAGTCGGCCTTGAAGCTTTCTATCACTACATTGCTCTGGGTCTCGTCCTCCCAGAGGTCTCGGAATAGTATTCGCGAGGATGATCCGGATGAGGAACTCCTCTGCAGGCTTCCCTCCACGAAGCGAATGCCGTGGAGAGCTTACCCTGACGCCGCTTCGGGGGGTAACGGCTTTGAGAAGTGATAGCCCTGGGCGAAGTCGCAGCCCATCTCCTTTAAGAGAGTCGCCTGCTCTTCGGTCTCCACCCCTTCTGCTATGACCTCCAAGCTCAGGGTGTGGGCCAGCTCTATGATCATGCGTACGACCGCCGTGTCCTCGACGTCCTCTCCCGAGGCCCTTAACGAAGGACTGGTCTATCTTGATGACGTCGGCGGGTAGGCGCTTGAGGTAGGAGAGGGAGGAGTAGCCGGTACCGAAGTCGTCTATGGAGAAGCGCACCCCCAGGCCCCTCAAGCGGTCGAACATCGCCGTGTTGGCTGCCAGCACCTTTACGTAGACTGTCTCCGTGACGTCCAGTATAAGGCGGCTCCCCTCCAACCCTGTCTCCCCGAGTACCCTCTCGACGGTATCTGCTAGGTCCAAGCGGGAGAGCTGTGAGGCAGAGAGGTTCACGGACATCACCAGCGGAGGGATACGGGGATTTTCCTCTTGCCACTCCTTGGCCCTGAAACAGGCCTCCCTCAAGACCTGCTCCCCCATCGGTATCACCAGGCCGCTCTCCTCGGCGAGGGGCACGAACTCCGAAGGCTCCAGGAGTCCCCGCTCCGGGTGGTCCCACCTCACCAGGGCTTCCATACCCCACAGCTCGCCGGTCTGCAGATCGACTATGGGCTGGTAGTGGATGACGAACTCCTCTTGCTCTATGGCTCTCCTGAGGTCGTTCTCCACCTCCAATCGGCTGAACGCCCGCTCGTACATCACTGGGTTGAACACCCTGAAGTCCCAGCCCGTGTCCTTCGCCCGGTACATGGCCGTGTCGGCCTCCCTCAGGAGGTCGTCGGGATCGTGGGTTCGGGCGTCGCTTAAGGAAATGCCGATGCTTGCGAGCACGTACAGATCTCGTCCTTCCATGATGAACGGCCTGCGAAGCTCCTCCGTGATCCTCTCGGCCACTCGAACGGCCTGCGCCGGATCGTCGACGGCTTCGATGAGCATGACAAACTCATCCCCCCCGAAGCGGGCCAGGGTATCCTCCGGGCGCAAGCAGCGCCTGAGGCGCTGGGCGACGAGCGTGAGGAGGAGGTCTCCTACCTCGTGGCCGAGTGAGTCGTTTACGACCTTGAAGCCATCCAGATCCATGAACAG
Source organism: uncultured Rubrobacteraceae bacterium (assembly GCA_963808845.1). GTDB lineage: Bacteria > Actinomycetota > Rubrobacteria > Rubrobacterales > Rubrobacteraceae > Rubrobacter_D. The sequence continues at coordinate 221,982 of CAWEHD010000017.1, read as the reverse complement.
CACGGCGACCTGATGGTGCCACCTCCTGGTGCGCCTCAAGGCCTGCCCGAGGCGGTCCATGAAGAGCTGGCGGTTGGGGAGGTCGGTGAGGTAGTCGTGGAATGCCTGGTAATGCAGGCGCTCCTCCAAGGCCTTGCGCTCGGTAAGGTCGTAGAAGACCCCCTGCCAGTAGAGTGGTTCGCCCGCTTCGTCCCTTACCAGCACCGCCTCTTCGTGTACCCACACCACCGAGTCGTCCTTGGCCAGCAGGCGGTACTCCTCCCTGAACGGCTCCCCGCCTCCCGCCTCGAAGCGTTTGTCGGCGGCAAGGATCCTTTCACGGTCGTCTGGGTGGAGGCGCTTGGGCCACAGCTTCTCGTTCTGCCACTCCTGGGGGGTGTATCCGAGCATCTGCTCTATCTGCGGGCTGGTGTAGAGCGAGGTCTCAGGGTCGTCTACCGGGTCTATGTAGGTGACGGCGGGTATCTGCTCTACCAGGGTGCGGTAGCGTTGCTCTGCGGCCCTGATCTTCTGCTCTGCCCTCTTGCGCTCACTTATGTCCTGGATCTGGGAGACGAAGTACAGCGGCTCGCCTTCTTCGTCGTGCACCATCGAGACGCTCAGGAGGGCCCACACCACGTGGCCCTCCTTGTGGAAGTAGCGCTTCTCCATCTGGTAGGTGCGTATCTCTCCGAGCAGCGTCCTGCGCACTTGGTCGAGATCCGCATCGAGGTCGTCGGGGTGGGTTATGTCTTGGAAGGTCTTGCCAAGCAGCTCCACTTCTCGGTAGCCGAGCATGTTGCACAATGATCGGTTCGTCCGAAGGAAGCGTCCGTCTGTCCCCACCAGCGCCATCCCGATGGCTGCGTCGTCGAAGGACCTCCTGAACCTCTCCTCGGCTTCCCTAAGCGCCTCTTCTGTCCGCTTGCGCTCGGTGATGTCCCGAGTTTGGACCACCACGCCCTTCACGTGCGGGTCGTCGAGGAGGTAGGTGCCCGCTGACTCGACCCACCGCCACGAGCCGTCCTTGTGGCGGAAGCGGTACTCGGTCCTGTTCGTGGCAACACCTCCCTCGGAAAGAGCCTTCTCGGTCTCCTCCAGCACGTGTGGCAGGTCGTCAGGGTGGACGTAGTCGAGCACGTTCATCTTGCCAACGACCTCCTTGGGAGCATAGCCGAGCATCCGCCCGAAGGCGGGGCTTGCGTATCTCAAGGTGCCATCGGGATCGACTATCGTGACGTTCTCCGAAGAATTCTCCACGACCGAGCGCAACCAGCGGTCGTCTTCCCCGGGCGTCCCGCTGTCATGCCTGGGCTCATCGGTACCACCATGAGGGGTACCGTTACCGCGGTCGTTCCTGTCTCGATCCGAGGGGTTAATGCTTCCCTTCCTGCCGCTGGCCCCACCGCCATAGTCAAGTATACCGCTTGGTCCTGGTGAAGGACTACCCTGGAGGCCTGCCCGTCCTGACCTCGCAGTCGGCCTTCAGGCTCTCTATCACCACCTCCCGCTGGGTCTCGTCCTCGAGTGGTCACGGAAGAACGCTCCTCGCGATCGGCTCCAACCTTACACTCGCAGAATCCTTTGGACCGACTAATCCGTGCGCCGGTCTTCCTGTGCTGCCTGCTCGATTGCCTCACCTGTCGCATCCCATACGCTGAATCTGGCGACCTCGGTTCCATCTTCCCTACGCAGCAATGTCGCACCAAGGACACTTACCAAGTCCAAGCGGTAGCCGTTACCGAGCAACGATCGCCCCTCGGTGTGGTCCATGCCCGACGCCTCGCGTCCTAGGGTGCTCGTGACGGTGATCTTCTCTCCCGCCACGAACCCCCGGATCTCCTCGCTCATAATCGCACCTCCTCCCCCTTGTGACTCGGGGATCTCAGCGCGGTAGCCGGTTGCACCACTGGCTTCCCAGGCCCTCTCTAGTGCCCAACTTGCTTAGGACCGGGGTCGTAGCCTCTACCTCGTGCCCGTGTATCTTCACCCAGCATGCAACCACAAAGGGTTGTAATGCGCATCACTCAATTGCGGTATTTCTTGCGAGTGCGTATCGCCTTGCCTCTTAGTCCGAGTAGGGCGAAGTAGTTCGCAGGACACACCTTCCACGCACTTGCTTCAATAAGCCTCTCCCGGTGCTCGAAGAGGAGAGGCCTTGAGGAGGTATCGAGCATGTTGTACCTGCAAATGGAGCCTTTATTCGCCCCTGTGTCTCTGTGGGGTGCCCGACCCTCCAGAGGTGATTGCAGTCCCTTAGAATGGATCCTCGTGCCTCTGGTGGGGTGCATGTCACTAGAGATCTCTTAGGAAGGCCAGCTAGAGTTCGCTGCGGTGGGCGCAACGTTTGCCTTGCGGCTGATCTCTCTGCTCGTCTATCCTTACGCAGGTTGTTTGCGTATCTAGAGAGAAGGGTGACGATTGATAGCTTCACCACATTATCTCCCTGTGATCTGCCCTAATCCTGATAGTCAAGGTGTTTGCTAATTCGTATGGACTATTTCGAGAACGTGCTCGAGGCCATCGGGAACACGCCCCTGATCCGCATGGGCAAGATAGCACGCGACGAGGGCATAGAGGCCACCCTCCTCGCGAAAGTCGAGTACCTGAACCCCGCCGGTTCTGTGAAGGACAGGCCAGCCGTAAAGATGCTCGAGGTCGCCGAGAAGGAGAGACTCCTCGAGCCAGGCGGGACCGTCGTCGAGCCGACGAGCGGGAACACCGGGGCTGGCCTGGCGCTGGCCGCCGCGGTCAGGGGTTATAGGTGCATCTGCGTGATGCCAGATAAGGTGAGCAAAGAGAAACAGGACCTCCTGAGGGCCATGGGCGCCGAGGTGATCGTCACACCGGCAGCACCGCCCGAAGACCCCGAGAGCTACTACGCCGTCGCCGAGAGGCTTGCAGATGAGATCCCAGGCGGCTTCAAGCCAGGCCAGTACGAGAACCCGGCCAATCCCCTGGCCCACTACGAGACGACTGGCCCCGAGGTATGGCGACAGACGGGAGGCCGCATCACCCATTTCGTCGCCGGGATGGGCACCTGCGGAACCATCACGGGAACAGGCCGCTACCTCAAAGAACAGAGCCCCGAAGTCAAGGTCGTCGGCGTCGACCCCGAGGGATCTATCTTCTCCGACCCCGACAACGTGCACTCCTACGCTGTGGAAGGGGTCGGGGAGGACTTCTACCCCGAGAACCATGACCCATCCGTGGTTGACGAAGTGATCCAGGTAGACGACCGTGAGTCTTTCCTCATGACCCGCCGCCTGATGTCCGAAGAGGGTCTCTTCACCGGAGGCTCGTGCGGGATGGCCGCCGTAGGAGCGGTCCGCGCGGCGAAGAGGCTACCCGAGGGCGCTGTGGTCGTCGTACTCCTGCCGGACACAGGACGAAACTACGTCTCCAAGGCCTTCGACGACGACTGGGTGCTCGCCAACTCGGACGCCACGCCAGAGGACTTAGAAAGGCCCTACCGCATCTTCGAGGAGGGATCATGAAGTTCGCAGACAACGGGTTCTCCACACGCGCTATACACGCGGGGCAGGACCCTGATCCTGCGACAGGGGCGACGATAGTCCCTATCTACCAGACCTCAACCTACACCCAGGAGGCGCCCGGCCAGCACAAGGGCTACGAGTACAGCAGGAGCGGCAACCCGACCCGCACGGCCCTACAAGAATGTGTAGCAGCCCTCGAAGGCGCCGAGTACGGTCTCGCCTTCGCCTCCGGGCTCGCCGCGACGACAGCGGTGATGAGCCTCTTCTCGCCGGGTGACCACGTCGTCGCCGGTGACGACCTTTACGGCGGCACGTACCGCCTCTTTGACAGAGTCCTCCCACGCACCGGCGGGCTGGACTTCACGTACGCGGATACCACGGATGCTGCCTCCGTCGAGGAGGCGCTAAGACCAGAGACGAGGCTGCTGTGGATCGAGACGCCGACCAACCCGATGCTCACCATCTCCGACATAGCGAAGCTCTCGGAGATGGCGCACGAGAGGGGTGCCGTCGTCGCCGTGGACAACACCTTCGCCTCGCCCTACTTCCAGAACCCGCTCGCCATGGGGGCGGACATCGTGGTTCACTCCACTACCAAGTACATGGGCGGCCACTCGGACGTAATCGGCGGGGCGGTCGCGACTTCCAACGAGGAGTTCCACGAGGGGATCAAGTTCTACCAGAACGCCGCAGGCGCCGTGCCAGGCGCCTTCGACGCCTGGATCGTGCTTCGCGGCCTCAAGACCCTCGCCGTCCGCATGCGCCAGCACGAGGAGAACGCACTGGCGGTGGCGCGGTTCTTGCAGGATCATCCCGAGGCCGAGACCGTACACTACCCTGGCCTGCCTGACCATCCTCAGCACGGGCTGGCGAAAGAGCAGATGAGTGGCTTTTCAGGGATGGTCTCATTTACCCTCAGGGGCGGCGCGGAGGCTGCCTACGCTGCGGTGCAGAAGACACGGCTCTTCCACTTCGCCGAGTCGCTCGGCGGGGTCGAGTCGCTCATAACCCATCCGGCCACCATGACCCACGCGGCCATCCCGCGCGAGCAGCGCGAGGCGAGAGGCGTCACCGACGGCCTCATGCGCCTATCAGTCGGCATCGAGGACAGAGATGACCTCATCGCCGACCTGGATGGGGCGATCAGGGCCGATTAGAGCGGCTTGCAAAGAGGTTCGACCTCTTTGCAAGCCGCGGCTACAGGCATCAGGTCTCAGGCTACAGGATTGCTTTGGGAACGAACTTGGGGACCGGCAGGAGATATGTGCCACCTTCTCGGTTCATAGGTCCGAAAAGGGCCGTAGATCAGCCCGCGATGGTCTCTCCGTTACGCTCCCTGTAGTCGTCGCGCCAGGCGATGAGGTCTCGTAGGGGGCTCATGTCGTAGTCGGGACCGCCAAAGCCCATGATGAGGTGGGTTATGCCGTTTTCCACGTAGCGGTCGGCGTCCTTGACCAGTTCTGGACTGACCATAACAGAGCGCTCTATCTCCTTCGGATCGCGCCCGACCTTCTCGCACCAGTCATCGAGGATGCCGCTCTTGCGGGCCGCCTGCTCGGGGTTCCCGAAGCCGTTCCAGATGTGGGCGCGCTCGGCGACGATGCGCAGGGTTACCTTCTCGCCTCCGCCGCCGATGAGGATCGGGATCTCCCGCGTTGGCGGTGGGTTGAGCTTACCGAAACGTTCCTCGATAACGGGCATCGCGGCGTCGAGGTCCCGTAGCCGGCTCCCCGCCGTTCCGAACTCGTAGCCGTACTCGTCGTAGTCCCTCTCGAACCATCCCGAGCCGATCCCGAGTATGAGGCGTCCGCCCGAGATATGGTCGACCGTGCGAGCCATATCTGCGAGCAGGTTCGGGTTCCTGTAGGAGTTGCACGTGACGAGCGCCCCGAACTCTACCCTATCGGTGACCTCAGCCATCGCCCCTAACAGCGTCCAGCACTCGAAGTGCTTGCCATCTGGGTCACCATAGAGCGGGTAGAAGTGGTCCCAGTTGAAAAGCGTGTCGGCCCCCATCTCCTCGACCCTGAGCCACGCGTCGCGCATCTGCGTGTAACTGGCTTGCTGCGGATGAAGCTGCGCCCCTACCCTTACCGTCATCCTTCGCCTCCTCCTTTAGCCAACCGGGAGATTATGCCACGCGGAGGGCGCGAGCATGAGGTCTACAGCAGCGCCCAGGCCGCGGTCGTAACGCCGAGGGTGCCGGTCAGGATCACGAGCCCCAGGGTAATAGCCCGGAATGCCCTCTCGGAGACACGCGTAAGGAGCGTCGTCCCGATGGCCTTTCCGGCGATGGCAGCAGGGATGAGCAGGAGCCCCAGGGGGACTTCCGAGGCGTCTACGAGGTCGCGGAAGGCCAGGACCGCGAGCCCGACGACGCTCATGGGCAAGAAGTACAGCGCGCTCGTCCCCCTGAACTCGTGCTTCGGGAGGTCGCGCGAGGCGAGGAGCAGCACTATCGGGGGGCCGGCGAGCCCCGTCGAGGTCGAGAGCGCCCCGCTGGCCGAGCCGGCGACGAGCGTTCCCCACCGCGTACCAGCCCCGGGCAGCCTGATGTCCCTGACCAGGAGCAAGGCCGAGAAGACGACGATGGCGCCGACCCCGAGGCGCACGTAGTCGGGGTCGATAATGCGCAGTACCTCGACGCCCAAAACGACCCCGAAGAGGGCGGGGATCAGGAGCGCCAGCGCGAGCGTTCGCCTGGCCTGGTGCCAGGAGTCCCACACCACGGCGCTGTTTATGACGATCGAGAAGATAGTCGTCAGCACGACGACCGTACGGGGCTCGTAGACGAAGAGGAGTATAGGAGTGCTGATCAGGGCCAGCCCGAAGCCCGTAAGCCCCGTTACGAGCCCTGCGAGCAACGCCGCAAAGAGCGCAACGAGCAGCGCCGCGCTCAACAAGGGGGCCCCCTAAGACCTGATACCTGTGACCTGATGCCTGAAGCCTAAATCAACGCAGGATGCCTGCGTAGAGGCGTTCCCAGGCCTCCATCTCGGGCGTGAAGTAGCGCACCCGTGTCTTCTTGTACTCGCGGGTTGAGTAGAGGGAGGTGTAGTCTGTGAGCCCAGTCTCCTCGGCCATTGCAGTAAGGACATTCTCGCACTCCTCGACGCTGCGGCCGTGTACCATGGAGAAGACGGAGTATGGCCAGTCCTCGTAGGTTGGCCGCTGGTAGCAGTGGGAGACGGCCTGGTAGTGGGCGAAGGCGTTGCCTACCTCGTCGATGCGCTCGTCGGGCACCCTCCAGACCCCCATGGCGTTGGCCCTGAAACCTGCCTTGCGGTGGTAGAGGACGGCCGAGAAGCGGCGCATGATCTTGCGGTCGCGCAGGTCGTAGGCCCTCTCCAGGAGATCTTCGTAGGAGAGACCGACCTGCCTACCCCACAGGTCGAAAGGACGCGGCGTCAGCGGGACGTCCTCCTGGAGGGCGATGATGGCGGCCTTGTCGTCCTCCGAGATGTTCCTGTCGGCGCTCTCCCTGTCGGACTCGCCGTACTGCGGCGCCTCCTTCTTCGCCGTAGCGCCGGCATTCATATCCAGGGTCACCCCGATCTTGAAGAGCTTCAGGGTTGGCAGAATGCGGGTCTTCTGTGCGCCGCTTATGTGGTGCAACACGTCGACGGTGCCCTGGAGTCCCAGGCGGGAGTCTGGCGGGACGGCGACGGTGTACCAGAGGTTGAACTCGTTGTTGCGTTCGTAGTTGTGGGAGACGCCGGGGTGGGAGTTTATGGCCTTGGCGCCCTCGTTGAGTTTGTGGGCCGGGATCCTGGCGGCGACCAGGCTCGACTCGTAGCCGAGTACGCGCGTGTCGAAGATAGCGCTGATCTGGCGTATCACCTTTCCCCTCTTGAGCGCCTCTATGCGCCGGATAACCTCATCGCCCGCGATCCCGAGGTCACGCCCAATGGCCTCGAAAGGTTCCCGCTCCAGCGGGACCTCGCGCTGGATCCGGTTGAGTATCTCCCTGTCGGTGCTGTCCATCATGCGACTGCCGGTAGTTGTGCTGACCACGCTTTAGGTGCCCTTCTCGACGATTGCTTTCTACAAGAATGCACTATAGCAGGCGCGACCAAAACACGGTATGAGAACGTTTACGTTCTTTCGTACTCGATGGGCAGGGCTGTGCGAGCCCACCTTTACGACTCTCGAGCCTCCATCGCCTTCCGGTACTCGGCGTAGACGTTCTGGATGTCTTTCCAGACCAGGCGCTTGGCATTGTTCAGGTCGTCGCCTCGCTGCCTGAGGACGTAGGCGGGATGGAAGGTCGCCATCGTCTTGATGCCGTCCATCTCGTACCACGTGCCGCGATCCTTGGTGATCCTGAAGTCCTTGTCTATGATCGTCTTCGCGGCTGGACCACCGAGGCAGAGGATAATCTCCGGCTTGACGGCCTCGATCTGGCCCTGCAGGTAAGGGTTGCAGGCCCTTATCTCTGTGGTCTTCGGCTGGCGGTTCTTCAGCCTGCCCCCCTCCTCGACGGCGGCCCTGCACTTCACGACATTCGTCAGGTAGATCTGCTGCCGGGTCAGGTCCACGGCCGCCAGGATGTCGTCGAGTAGCTTGCCGGCCCTCCCGACGAAAGGCAGACCCGTGGCATCTTCGTTCTCACCAGGGCCTTCGCCGACGAGCATCAGAGGCGAGTAGGGGTCTCCGGTCGCGAAGACCGTGTTGGTGCGGCTCTTCGCCAGGTCGCACTTGGTGCATACGGAGACCTGACGGGCGAGTTCCTCCAGCCGTCTCTCGCGGTTCTCGCCGCCCTCCGCGGAATCGAAAAGACTCTCCAAGGCTCCTCCTGGATACTAGCGTGCCTATGCTATTCTACACTGCACGCTTCGGACCCTGGGGAGTACGTCGAGATCGTAGTGTTTCGAGCGTTCAACGAGTACTTTGGGAACTGCCAGGTCCTCGAAGACATAGTTTTCTGCGTGGACAAGGACGAAGTTGTGATGGTCGTCGGCCCCAGCGGCTCTGGCAAGAGCACGCTCCTGCACGCCCCGCGTCGAGAGATGGTGGATCTGGTATGAAACCGAGAGTCGAGTTGGACGATATCCGTCCCTACGAACCGCCGAGGATGGCGTGGGAGATCGAGGTGGATCGCGGCTCGAAAGAGTATGCGAAGCTGACGATGAACGAGCTCTCCTTCGGCCCGCTGCCAGAGGCGAGGGCGGCTGCTTTGGAGGCCATCTCCCGCGCCAACCGCTACCCTGCGCGCGACGCCGACCCGCTCAGGAAGGCTATCTCAGCCGCGAATCCAGGCATCACGGCCGCCAACGTGGTGGTTGGTAACGGATCCAGCGAGGTCCTGGTAGACCTCTTGCAGATCCTGGATCGGCCTGGCGAGGTCGTCTTCCCCTGGCCCTCCTTCCCCTTCTACTCCTCGGCCACCCGCGTCGTCGGCCTGACGGAATGCCAGGTGGCGCTAGACGAACGCCACGCGGTGGACCTCGACGCCCTGCACGCAGCCGTCGGCCCCGAGACGAGGGCCGTCATCCTGTGCAACCCCAACAACCCGACGGGCACTTACCTACCCTTGGAGCGGGTACGCTCGTTCGCAGAGGCGCTCCCAGAAAGGGTGCTCCTGATCCTGGACGAGGCCTACTACGAGTTCGTCGAGGATCCTGCGTACGCCGGCTCGCACGAGCTGGTGCTTCAGTCTACCAACGTAGTCTCGAGCAGGACCTTCTCCAAGGTCCACGGGCTCGCCGGATTCAGGATCGGCTACGGGATTGCCCCGCTTGGGATCTCGGACTACGCCTGGCGCGCCCACGTCCCGTTCAGCGTGAGCATCGTCGCGCAGGCCGCCGCCGAAGCCTCGATGGGCCAGACACGGAGCATCACCGAGCGGGCGCGCTTCATAACGCAGGAGCGGGAGCGCCTGCAGGCTGCCTTCGACGAAACCGGCCTGAAGTACGTACCCTCGCACACGAACTTTATCCTGGTCAGGACAGGGCCTGCAGTCTTCGAGCGCACGGGGGTACTGGTGCGCGAGGGCGAGGCGCTCGGGTACCCGGGGTGGAGCCGGATCTCGATAGGCAGCGCACAGGAGAACGACCGGATAATGGCAGCCCTCACTTGACCGGTAAGCCCTGGACTTTCGTGCACCCTCCCACGGCGCATCGGCTTCCCGTAGAACCTCCCGAAACCTGTAGCCCGATGCCGTGGCTGAAAGACTGCGTCTTCAGCCAACCACTCTATAGCGGTTTGCAGAGAGGCTGCGCCTCTTCCTGCAAACCACGGCTACAGGCATCAGGTTTCAGTGAAACCAAGCTGACTTGTGCTGAAATGCTGAGAGGCTGAATTGCTTGCGAAGGGGTGCAACCTCTTTGCAACTTGCTCTAGGGTCAGATCCCTGACGGTCGGTACTGTGTCCCCTACCGCGTGACCAGCACGGGGCAGGGCGCATGGTGCAGCACCTGGTAGGCTACGCTGCCGAGCAAGATGGCCGCCACCGCCCCCTTCCCCCTGCCGCCGATGACGATCAGATCGGCCTCGAGCTCGTCCGCGACCCGGATGATCTGGTCGGCTGGCGCGCCGCCGCGGATGAGGGTGTCCACGTTGGGGGTCATGTCCTTCAGCTCCTCCGCGACGAGCTCGACCGCCTCCTGCGCCGCCCGATGGAACGAGTAGCCGCCCGGATCCTCAGCCTGCCTGGCGGCGTGCTCCTCCTCGCCGAAGTCGCTCGCGAACGGTACAGCTGCCAAAGGCCTGACCACGGCTAGAACGCTGACGCGCTCCAGCGAGGCAGGGTCCAGAAGCGAGCGCAGGTACCGGGCCGCCTTGAGCGACTGCTCCGAACCGTCGGTGGCTATCAAAACGTGGGACATGCTCCTCCCTCCTTCTACTCTCGGCCGTCTCGCCCGCCGCCCGACCGCGACGACGGGTCCAGCCTACGCTGTGCCAGGTTGTTCACGAAGTACAGCCCGACCCCCACCAGCAGCATCACCACGCACACTACGAACACGCTCTCCCTAATGCCGGTGTCCCCTGCGATGAGGCCTTGGATGTCGGTCACCAGGACGTACAGCAGCAGTGCGACGTTCACCACCACCCCGAGGACGAGGAGCGCGGTAGGCGCCGTGTAATGCTCCTGGGTCACGCTGTCGCGGCGCAGGACCAGCGCGCACAGGCAGACCAGCGTGAAGACAGCAAGGAGGAAAGCCACGGTGGCGCTGGCCAACGTGTTGACGCCCTCCTCCCCGACGCCGACGATCAGGATCAACGCGATGATCGTGGTGAAGATGATGGCAACCCAGGGTGTGCGACGCGATTGGTGGGTGCGGGCGAAGATGCGCGGAACCACGCTCTCGCGCGCCATGCCGTACATGATCCTGGAGTTCGTTATCAAGGCGACGAGGCAGGTGTTCGTGATCGCTATGCACGCTATGATCGCGAACAGCCAAGCCGGGAAGGCTGGGAAGCCCTGCCGCACCACCTCAAGCAGCGCCACATCCGACCCTGCGAGCTGGCCCAGGGGCGTCACCATCGAGGCGATAAACGCGATGACCAGGTAGATGAGCCCCGCAGACGCCATGCCGCCGAGCAGCGCGAGCGGGTAGACCCTGCTCGGGTTGTGAACCTCCTCGGCCACGTTCGCCGCGTTCTCGAAGCCGGTCATCGCGAAGAACGCGAGCGTGGCGCCGGCCAGGGCCAGGAGCGCAGGGTTGCCCCCCTCGTTGAATTCGAAGGGCCGGCCGAGGTTCGCTTCACCGGTCAGAAGCACCACGACCCCGACCACGAACACCAGCGCCAGACCGGCGATCTCGATAACGCTCATGGTGAGGTTCAACTTTACGGACTCCGAGATGCCGCGGAAGTTGATGAACGCCAGCACCGCCACGAAGACGAGGGCCGTCAGGAGCAGCGGCAAGCTCAGCAGCGCCACCAGGAGCTCCAGAAAGTATCCGCCGAACGCCAGCGCCAGAGCACCCGTGGCGGCAAGGCTTGCGGCCACCATGCAGAACGCCACCAGGAAGGTGAAGAAGCGGTTGTTGAACGCCCGGCCGGTGTACATGGCGGCGCCCGCCGCGTGGGGGTACTTGGTGATCAGCTCGGCGTAGGCGAATCCGGTCAGCATAGCGGCCGCCACCCCGATGACGAACGAGGTCCAGAACGCGCCCCCGACCTGGGCGGCCATCACCCCGATAAGCGCATAGATCCCCGACCCCAACACGTCTCCCAAAACGTAGAAGAACAGCAGCGGAGCGCTGATCGCCCGCGCAAGCTCTTCTGACTGGCCCGCTACGTTCTCTGTAATCGTCGTTTGCCTGCCCGGCGTCTCCAAAACCCCACCTTCCCAACCACCCGCATTATGCCGCAAGGGCTACAAAGCGTGAATTGTATTCACCAGCCGCATCCCGGTCAAATGTGCTCGCCGATTCCCTCCGATTATCCTTCCACGCCGCACCAGTCGGCCAGGAGGCACGCGACGGTCGTCGTCGCGGTAAGTAGATCCGTGATGCTGATATGCTCGTCCGGGGCGTGCGCCACGTTCACGTCCCCTGCGCCGTACATCACGCAGGGCATGCCACCAAAGTGGATAAAGAGGCGCATGTCCGCACCGTAGGGGACGCCCTCCACGGGCGGCTTCTCCCCCGTCACCCGCTGGTGGGCCCCTCTTACGGCCTCGCATATCGGGGCGTCTGGCGCCACCTCGGCCGGGGCGAACTGGCCGCCGAACCACTCGAGTTGGGGGGATGCTCCCTTAGCCATGGATCGCGTTTGGCTAAGGCGGCGATACGTTCGGAGACGAGGTCTTTGAAGGGATCTACCTCCTCGCCAGGGATCAGGCCGACGCGGCCCTCGGCCACGAGGGACTCGGGGACGGTCGAGGCCCAGTTGCCTGCCCGCAGGACGCCCACGTTGATTGGCACCTTGTTGGGCACTCCGTCGTAGAGCGGGTGGCTGAGTACGCCGTTGCGTTCCTGCTCGAGCTCGCGCAGGTTCTCGAAGATGGGGATGAACTTCTCAAGCGCCGAGACGCCCACGTCGCGGACGGCGGCGTGGGCCGAGCGGCCTGGGACCTTCAGCCTGAACACGAGCGAACCGCCCTGGGCTGGAACGAGGGCGAGACGTGTCGGCTCGGTGATAATTGCGGCGTCGGCACTGTAGCCGCGCAGGACGGTCGAGAGGGCCCCAAGTCCCCCGTTCTCCTCCCCTACCGTCGCGGCCACGGTGACGTCGCCGCGCAGCCCGAGGCCGAGGTCTGAGAGGGCGTCCAGGGCGATTAGGTGGGTAACGAGCCCTCCCTTCATGTCGCAGGAGCCGCGTCCGTAGAGCAGGTCGCCCTCCAGGGTGCCCGAGAGCGGGTCCACTTTCCACGCGGCCGGATCTCCAGGGTCCACGGTATCGGTGTGGGCGCCCAGCAGGATCGAGCGTCCGCCCCCCTCCCCTCTCCTGACGCCGGCTACGTTAGGACGGTTCTCGTAAGAGTTCTGTTCACCGACGTGATCTCGGTATGGTTCCATCTCCTCGGGCGTCGCATCCCACACGTCCACGCCGAGACCGCGCTCCGAAAAGGCGCGCTCGACGACTCCCCCAACAGCGCCCTCCTCACCCGTAACGGAAGGGGTGCGCACGAGCTCCTGCAACAGGCTAACCGCGTCCTCGCGCCTGGCCTGTACGGCGCCGCGTATTGTCTCAGCGAGTCCGTCGTCGAGCTTTACCATGTGTCGCGTCCTCCTTTCAGCTTCCCGGTAACGCGGCACCGTAGCACGGGCCCCTTTCACCGGCAATGCTCAGCCCGCTTGACCAGATGCCGGCTCGTAATTAGTATTGATATTTTGGAGCGGGGTTTTGAGAGTCGGGATTCCGTACAAAGAGATGTCGTACCCAGCTAACTCGCCGACGGCCGGGTCCGGCCGCGATCACCCTTTCCACAGCGGCCGGGTTGGACTAGAGGGCAGAAAACGGGAGCGTGAGTTCACGGTGACAAGACGATCGAGGAGCCACCTTCCGGCGGTGTTCGTCCTCGCCGTTTCTGTAGCCGTTACGTTGGTCCTCCTGGTCGGCTGCAGCGCCGGAACCGACGAGTCCTTCGAGGGGGCCGCCCCTGGCGAAACCACAGGCCCGACGGGGGTGGTGGATGGAAAGATCACGGTCGCCTCCAACATCGCCTACCCTCCTTTCGAGTCCTCCCCTAGAGGCGAGCCCAAAGGATTCGATATAGAGCTCATGAACGAGATCGGCAAGAGGGCCGGCTTCGAGGTCGAGTACGAGAACGTCAGGTTCGACAGCATCCTGCGGGGAATCGACGCCGACCTCTTCGACGCGTCCATCTCGGCGATGACCATAACCAAAGAGCGTGAGCAGCAGATAGACTTCTCGGACCCCTACTTCAACGCCGACCAGGCGCTCCTGGTAGCGAGCGATTCGGAAGTCCAGTCTGTCGATGACCTAACCGAGGCGTCCGTCGGCGTCCAGGCCGGCTCGACGGGCCAGATCAAGGCCGAAGAGCTACTCGACGACGAGCAGATAGCGGAGATCAAGCCTTTCAGGACCATCGGTGAGGCCTTCGCGGCGCTCGAGGACGGGAAGGTCGAGGGGGTAATCTACGATCTCTCCGCCGCGCACAGGAAGATCGTGGCGAACGGCGGGGAGATCAGGTTCGTCGAGTCCATCTCGACCGGCGAGCAGTACGGTATAGCGTTCCCCACAAACAGCCCGCTCGTCGACCCCGTCAACCGGGCCCTGGTCGAGATCAAGGACGACGGCACCTACGATAAGCTCTACGAGAAGTGGATCGGGATGCCCCCCGAGGAGATACCGTAGAGTAGCTCGTCAGCACGCTCCGCCCTTCGGGCTTCGCTTGTCAGCATTTCAGCATTTCAGCCCCGTTTGCCAGGGAGCCTCGCCTCATCGCTCGGGCGACGCCTGCAGCACGGCTGAAGTGATGACGAGCCGGCGCAGCCGGCGTGCTGAGATGCTGACAAGCCGCCGTCAGGCGGCGTGCTGAAATGACTGCCATCCTGAGGTCCGTTCTCTCGATCTCCGTGGCGACCGTTCTTTCCAGGGCGACGGGGTATGCGAGGTGGATGGCCCAGGCCGCCGTCCTCGCGAATGGGTTGGTGGCGGACGCCTACGCGGCCTCCATCCTGTTGCCGAGCCTGATCTACGAGCTGTTCCTGGGCGGCATACTCTATTCGATCTTTATCCCCGTCCTGGTCGACCGCATCACCACGCACGGTGAGGAGGATGCCCGCCGCCTGACGAACGCCCTGTTCACAATGGTACTGCCGCTGATGGTGATACTTTCTCTCGTTGGCATGGTATTCGCCGAGCCGTTCGTAAGGCTGGTGACCAACTGGCAATCTGCGGATGCCCTCTCCGCGGCCAGTGCCGGGCGAACGCTGGATCTCGCGGTGCTCTTCTTCCGAATATTCATCTTACAGATGTTCTTCTACGGCATAAGCACTATCGGCACCGGCGTCTTGCAGGCCCACAGGCGCTTCTTCCTGCCCACCTTCGCCCCCGTACTGAACAACCTGATAGTCATAGCCTCGTTCGTCGCCTACTACTTCTTGCAGGGGAACGACCAGCGGCTCGCGCTCTACGTGCTCGCCTTCGGCGTGACGGTAGGGGTCGCGGTCATGGCCCTGGCGCTCGTCCCGACGATGTTGGCCCTCGGCTACAGGCCTCGCCCGCAGTTCGGCCACCCCGCACTGCTCCCCACAGCCAGGCTTGCCGGGCCGATGGTCGTTCTGGTTGCGGCCTCCGTAGGTTTCCAGCTCTTCGGTGCTTACCTGGCAACGGGATTCGAGGCGCTCTCCGAACTCAACTACGCCTTCGCGATCTTCTCCCTCCCCTACGGTGTCTTCGTGGTCGCCATCGCGACCGCGCTCATGCCCGAGCTCTCCGAGAAGCACTCCCTCGGGGACTCCGCCGGTTACCGCGAGACGTTCTCCTTCGGGCTGAGGACGATGACCTTCGTCGTCATACCTTCGGCGGTGGGCATGATCTCGCTCTCCGAGCCAATCGTCGGGTTGCTCTACGAGCGCTTGAACTTCGGTGCCGGGGCTACCGAGGCAGTCTCCGGGTTGCTCGTGGTCTACGGTGTGGGGCTGCTCGGCTACTCGGTGTACTTCTTCATCGTGCGGGCTTTCTACTCGCGGCAGAACACGAAGACCCCTGCCCTGTTGAACGTTGCCATCTTCGGGCTCTACGCGGTCCTAGCCTACGGTCTCTCCCGCGTCTGGGGCGTGACCGGCGTGGTACTCGCCCTCGCCATAGCCTACGCCGTGCTTGCCGTCCTCGGCCTCGCGGCGACGCGACGGGAGATAGGGCTTATAGACGGCCGTCGCCTCCTTCGCTCCCTTCTCAAGATCTTCGCGGCCGGGACGGCCATGTACGCCGTGGCCAGTACAGGAACGTTGCTCGTCGGAGAGGGCTCGAAGTTCGCGGATCGCCTCCTGATCCTCGTCACGATTGGCGGTACCTCGCTAGCCGTCTACATCGGGGTTGCGTTCGTTCTTGGGACGGAGGAGCTCACGTCCGCCTCCGCCCTATTGCGGCGGCGTTCCACCGGGAAGGCTGCGGGCTGAGGTATCAGGCTTCAGCAGGTTTATGCCGCGACTCTTGGGTCAAAAACACGACCCATTGCGTGCCCGGGCACGTTGTTCTTCGGGTGGACACGGTGCCTCCACTCTGTTCCGGATCGGCCCGACAATCGAAGTAGGGTCTGTCTCCAGAGAAAACCTGATGCCTGAAACCTGTTAAACCCTTCTCTGCGACTCCCAGACGGTGCTTGAAAGGTTCTTGATCATGTCCTGCCCCTGGTACACGTCGGCCGTGCCATGCTTGCTCAGGATCGCTATGACGTAGCGGCGGTCGTCGCTCTCGACGATACCCGCCTCGTCGTAGACCCTGTAGAGCCAGCCAGCCTTGTTCGCCGCATCCACGCCGGGGGGTAGGCCCTCGTCGAGCCACCAGTCGAGTTTGTTCTCGTGCATGAGGTCGATCATGTACCCGCAACTCTTCTCGCTCGCGGCCTTGCCCTCGGCGATCTGTTGCATCATGGTCGCCATGTCGCGGGGCGTACTCCTGTTGTCGAGGACAGGAACGACGCCCCTCTCACTACTCACCTTCTGGTAGAGCAGCGTGTCCTCGGCCCCCATAGAACGGGCGACCTCGTTGACGTGGTCGGCTCCCCCCACTGTGCGCACGAGGGCGTTGGCGGCGACGTTGTCTGACTGGGTCATCATCAGCAGCAGCAAATCCCCTACGGTCTGCTTGGTCCCAGCCTTCTCCCACTGTAACCACCCCGCTCCGGCGGCCCAGTCTTCTTCTTGGATCTCCACCTCCTGCGAGAAGTCGAGCTCGCCCTCGTCCACCTTGCGGTAGACGGCCACCATGATAGGGATCTTTATGGTAGAGGCCGCGAAGAACCGCTCGTCAGGCCTTATCCCGTAGCCTGAGCCCTCCTCGAGGTCCAACACGTAGAGACCCGCGACACCGTTGTAGTCCCCGATCTCCTGGCGCGCCCCTTCGAGGACCTTCTGCACCCGCTCGCGGTCGGACTCTGGCACATCATTCATTACCGGTTCCGTAGGCGAGAACTCCGCCGGTCCGGCATCAGGCAGGTCCTCGAGAATTATCTTCTCGTCGGCCGGCTCGGGGACTTCGGCCGCGAACACGTTCTCGGCGTAGAGGTACTCGATGAGGTCCTTTGGCACGCCGGAGAGCGGAACTACGTCGTTTTTCGCGTAGTTCGGCTCGTCGGCGCGGACGGATTTTTCGGCCCTCCACGACTGGCCGTCCCTGTGGGCAAAGACGACGAAAGGCTTCCTCTCATCCTCGGGCTGGACGCGCACGGAGGCCCACGACTCGTCTATCTTGCTCCGGTACACGCTCTTTATGCTCTGGGGGGTCGCCCCTGGTAACTCGGGGGCGAGGGCGACGTAAGCCGCGGCCTCAGGCGTGGGTTGCTCGGGGTCTGGCGCGGGCTCCTCCGGCGTGGACTCCCCCTGATCCGACCCCTTCGCGGGGCCCACTTCAGACTTCGCCTCCTCGCGGGGCCGGGAAGGGGCATCCTTCCCGGAAGAGCCGGAGAGGTTGGCCGTCCCATCCGGGGTCCCAATTGCGACGTACACGGCCCCGGCCAGGAGTACCAGCACGACAAGAATGCCGACCGGCAGCCGGCGACGGCGACGCGTGTACCACCGCTTACGACGAGAGAACAGGCCCAAGGCGCGCTAGTGGGGGCTTGCCCAACCGGTGGTGTTCGTGGGATCGGACCACCCTGCGACCCTTGGGGCTGTGGTCTTGTAGTGTGGCGCGTTATCCGGGGGGGGTGGGTTGAAGCTGTAGCGGTACGTGTAGAGGAAGCCGTCGCGGACCACCTCGCCGTCTTCTGTTACCTTCTTGTAGGTGGTCCACTTGATCCCCTTGACGGGATCTTCGTAGATCTTCTCCGTGCTCATCTCGACCTCCTTGCCCGTGGGCTGGCCGAGGATCTGGGCGTTGAGTAAGCCTTTGTCGTCGACCCACTCGCGGACGACTATGTAGCCGTTGGTATTGTTCTCGAACTGCATGTCCAGGGCGCCCCACCCGTTCTCCCCGAACCACACCGTCGCATCGAAGCCAGGCTTTATGTAAGGGAGCACGGCGTAGTGCGGGTGACGCTCGACGATCTGGAGCCCTGCGTAGTTGGCTGCCATATAAAGCGTCGATGACACCTGGCAGAGCCCACCGCCGTTGGCGATGCCGACGCCGCCGTTGGAGAAGGTCTTCGCCTCCTTGTACTCGAGTGATCTGGTCAACTTGTTGAACGAGAACACCTCGCCCGGTTCCAGAACGGTGTTGTTCACGGATTTGGCGGCCAGCTTCATGTTGTACTTGCGGTTCGGGTTCGAGTCCCACAAGAAGTCGGTCTGGTATTCCCCGATAACCTCCTTCGGCCTGTAACTCTGGACCTCGGCCGTAGAGACCTCCGGCTTGGGAGCGGGACCCTCGGCGATGGCCACGCGCCCGCTCATGTTCTTCAGCGCCCCTTCGAGGTTCGCCAGGGTCTTCTCCTGATCCAGAACGCGCCCTTTCGCGGCCTCCTCGACCTCTACCTTCCCCGTGTCGGTGACGCTAAAGGAGGCGTCCTGGGGCTTCTCGTTGAACTCATCGGCCTGCTCTTCCAGAACGCCCATGGCCCTGTCCTTGTCGTATCCGGCGTCGAGGTCAACACGCACCCCCCCAAGATACGAGCGTGAGGCGTCGGAGAGCTGCTGGAGCATGTTACCCCTTCGTCCGACGGAGTAGGCTTCGTCCACCGCAGAGGCCGCGTCCACCTTTATGCCGAGGTCGTCACCGCTCACGGAGAACCCCTCTTCAGGGGTGCCGAAGGAGATCTTCTCGAACGTCGCCGAGGCGTCGTCCTGCACGGCCCTGCGGGCCTCGTCTCTGGTCATCCCACCAACCTCGACGGAGCCGATGCTGACGCCGCGGTCGATCTCGCCGTCTCCCCCGGCCAGGTAGTAAACGGCCACGGCCCCGACCAGCAGGAAACATGCGATCAGGGCGACACCAGCAGTCTTGCGCCTGCGGGCGTAGCTCGTCTTCCTGCGCTTACGCTTCACCTTCCGTGCTACCTCTTTGTTGTGCTGCCGGGTGGTACCCGGTCCACCCGTCTTGCTTATCTCTTTCAAGTAGTGGCCCCTCCTGCGATGCCAATTAGCGCCACCGACCCTGCGAGGTCGCGGTGGCACACAGGCGCCAATTATCGGGGAGATTGCTCGAAGCTTCAACCTCTCTGGAGTAAATGGCTCGAAATACTCCTGCCTGGACTGGAACACTACCACAGAGCGCCGCCCCTGTTCATGAGAGATGCCCGCACGAGAAACCTAAAGGCACGTCGCTTGGCTTTTACGAACGGCTCCATTACACTTTGCCCTTTGGATCTGCACCGTTAACCCCTACAGAGTGGAAGGTTCCTTGCGCCACCGATCAGAAGGTAAGAGAGCGAGCCAGGGAGGGCGACTGCCGGAAAGATCGGTATCCGTTACGGCTTCCCCGCGGCCGTTCTTCAAGGGGACCGGAACGGGGTTCTGCCGATGAAGGTGGCGGTGAAGCCTGTCGATGGCCCAGAGCTGGAAGACAAGATCGCGCAGTTGCGCATCCTCTCGTTCCCGGATTTCCCCGAGGTGCACGAAGTGGACTATTACTCTGCCCTCTACCGCTGGTACCAGGATCACCCTCTCTCAGGAAAGATGTATCGTTGGGCCGCTGTGACAGAAGAGGGAGAAGTCGTCGGCCACTTGACAGCATTCCCGCAGTTCTACAGGATCGACGGCCGGCGGGTCATCGCCCACACGCCGGGTGACTATATGGTGCTCCCCCAGCACGGTTTCCAGGCCATCATGCTGATGCGGGCCTTTTTCCGCTCGATCGAGAACTGCGTGGTCTGCGACATGGTGCCAGCGGTGATCAGCGTCGAGACGCGGCTAGGGGCCGAGGTGGTCGGCGACCTGCAGTACGCGGCGAAGCTGATGAACGTCTCGCGGCTACCCATGCCCTCCGTCCCGGCGCCGCTCAGGAGGCTCCTCAAGCTTCCGCAGCAGTTCGCGCCGGCCCGAGGTTTCACCGACAGGCCTGGCGCCGAAGCGGACGAGGTGGAGGAGCACGTCGGGCCACCGGCCCCGCGACCGCGCGCGCCGATCCCGCGCCCGCTGCAGGGGTTGCTGAACGAGGGGTTGCGGGCCGTGGACGAGGTACTGGGCGGCGGCTTCGGTGGAGACCTCGAAGCCGAGGTGCTCGACGGGTTCGACGATTCCTTCGACGACCTGTTCGAGAGGGTCACTGCGGTCGTGCCCTGCACGGCAGAGAAGGATGCGGCGTTTTTGAGCTGGCGTTATGGTCCCGGTTCCCCCCAGGCACCGGTAACGGTGCTCGGGGTGAGGTCAGGAGAGAGAGTGCTCGGCTACGCTGTGCTTAGAACCGCATTCCACGGTCAGGACGGCTACATCCTCGACCTGACGGCGCTTCCTGGGCGTCAGGACGTCGTGCGGACCCTGCTCCGCGAGACGGTACGTTCCTTCAGGCGGACGGGTGTGCAGATAATAAGGTACAGGTTCGTGGAGTCGCCCACTTCGCCGAAGTCAGCCGACCTGCTGCGTCTAGGCTTCTTCTACCGCAGGGGTAGACGCCACAAGCTGCTAACCAAGTTCGCGGATACCAGCCTGCGCGAGACGACCGGAGACCTCGTCAATTGGTCGCTGTCTTTCGGCGACGGCGAAGCAGGCTTCTGGCTCAGATAAGGAGGCTGACATGGTTTCTAACAACGGGGATGCGAGATCCGCCATACGCGGATGGCTCAAAGAGAACGTTACGGGCGGGCGCGACGTCCCGAACGACGAGCCGCTCATAGACAACGGCGTCATGACGTCGCTACAGACCGTCGAGCTCGTCGTGTTCCTCGAGGACACGTTCGGTATCGTCGTAGAGGACGAGGAGTTCGACGAGGAGAACTTCGGCTCCGTCGAGGCCATCGCCAGGCTCGTGGAGAGCAAAGCGGCGTGAGATCGCGCCCTGAATTCACGCTCCACGATCTGCTCTACAACTCAGTGGCGCGCGACCCGCAGAAACCGGCGGTCGTGGACGGCGATGCCAAGTACACTTACGAGGATCTGGAGCGCCAGAGCGCCGCGTTCGGCGCGACCCTCGCCGAGGCTGGCGTAAGGAGGGGCGACCGTGTTGGCGTCTACCTGGAGAAGTCTTGGGAGGCTATAGTGGCGATGCTCGCCACCTCGCGCATTGGCGCGGCCTACGTCAACGTGAACCCCCTGTTCAAAGCTCAGCAGGTCGAGTATCTCGCCGAGGACTGTGACATCAGGGTCATGATAGGGGACACCACGAAGCTCGAGGAACTGCAGCCGAAGACGGTCGAGACGGCCTTCTACAGGGGCTCGAAGCCGGAAGGTCACGCCGCCAGGTCATACGTGGACGTCGCCGAGGCCATTGAGGGCGAGGGTCGCAAAGAGGACAGGAAGGTCTCAGAGTCGGACCTCGGGACCATACTCTACACTTCGGGATCTACGGGGATGCCCAAGGGCGTCGCGACGAGCCAGCGCAACATTGTCGTAGGGGCCCAGATCGTCTCGACTTACCTGGAGAACACGAGCGAGGACCGGATACTATCAGCGCTACCACTGAACTTCGACGCGGGGATGAGCCAGTTCACGACCTCCCTCAGGGTCGGGGCGACCCTTTACCTGCTCCGTTCCAGGCTGCCGGGGGATCTGTTGAAGGCGATCCGGCGGCACGAGATCACCGGCGTGACGGGTGTGCCGCCCCTGTGGTCGCTCCTGATCCGGGGCGCCAGGTCCATCAGGGAGAACCCGCTTGCGCACCTGCGCTACCTCGCCAACACAGGAGGGCGGATACCCCAGGCCAACCTCGACGAGCTCAGGGCTCTGCTCGAGCCCGCGCGGACCAGGATTTTCCTCATGTACGGGCTTACGGAGGCGTTCCGCTCGACGTACCTCGCGCCAGAGGAGATCCACCGTTCATCCCCCGAGCAGGGCAACTGCATCGGCAAGGCGATACCGAACACCGAGATCCTGGTGATAACCAAAGAAGGCAAAGAGGCGGCACCCGGGGAGCCTGGCGAGCTTGTCCACAGGGGTCCCACCGTGGCGATGGGCTACTGGGGGAACGAGGAGGCGACAAGCAGGGCCTACCGCCCGAACCCCCTAGCCCCGCCTGAGCTACTGGACGTCGAGCGGGTAGTCTACTCCGGGGACACCGTAGAGCGGGACGAGGAGGGGTACCTGTACTTCCTCGGGCGCGAGGACGCCATGATAAAGAACCAGGGTTACCGCCTGAGCCCCGAGGAAGTCGAGAACCTCCTCCTCGGCTCCGGGCTCGTGCACGAGGCCTGCGCTTTCGGGGTCGAGAACCCGGCCGTCGGGCAGGATGTGATCGCCGTAATCTCCCTGAGGAACGGTAGCGAGGAAGTGGCCGTGGACAGGGTCAGGGAGTACGCCATAAACAACGGGCCGCCCTATATGGTGCCGAAGGAGATACTCGTCAGGGACGAGCTACCCAAGACGGGTTCGGGCAAGATCGACCGCAAGGGGATAAGCAGTGATTACTCAAACGGATAAGGCCAACGACCTGGCCGGACGCTTCGGTGGGGAGAGCGGGGGCGAGTTCGCCCCTGCCGGCGTCCCCATCTCCGGGCTTGCGCAGGAGTACGGGACGCCCTTCTACCTCTACCACGGGGAGATGATATCGGAGAGGGTCAGCCGCGTCAGGGAGGCCCTGGGTACCGAGATCTCTTACTCGGTGAAGGCGAACCCGAGCCTCGGGGTCTGCCAACTAATAGCCTCAGAGCAGGAGGCAGGGGCCGAGGTCGCCTCCTCGGGCGAACTGGCGGTGGCGCTGGCCGCCGGCTTCGAGCCCGAGGATATCGTCTTCGCGGGTCCAGGCAAGACCGACGACGAGCTCAGACGCGCCCTTATGGAGGGCATCTTCGCCGTCAACGTCGAGTCTCTGAATGAGATCGACCGCCTCGCCCGTACAGCCCGCGGCATGGGCAAGCGTATCGGGGTGGGACTCAGGATCAACCCCACGGCCCAGCTAATGGGTTCAGGGATGCGCATGGGCGGGACAGTCGGGCAATTCGGCATGGACCAGGCGGAGCTCGGGGAGGCGGTACACAGGACGCTGTCCCACCCCGAACTCACCCTGCGCGGCGTCCACGTCTACACGGCGACCCAGGTCTTCGAGGTCGGGCCCCTACTCGAGCACTGCCGCAACATACTGGAGATCTCGCTGGAGGCGGCAGACCTCGCCGGTCATCCCCTCGAGATGATCGACTTCGGCGGCGGCTTCGGGGTCCCCTACTTCGAGAAGATGACCGAGTTCGACCTCGACGGCTTCGCCGAAGGCTACCGCGAGGTGCTCTCCTCCTATCGCGAGGACCCGCGCCTCGAAGGGTGCCGTTTCCTATTCGAGTTGGGGCGCTACCTGGTGGCCGACGCCGGCATCTACGTCACCAGGGTCGTTGATGTGAAGGAGACGAGGGGCAAGACCTTCGTCGTCACGGACGGCGGCATGAACCACCACCTCACGGCGACCGGGAACATGGGCCAGGTGTTCAGGAAGGCCTATCCACTACTCAACCTTACCCGCATGAACGGGGTGCCTGAGGAGGGCGTTGCGGTGGCTGGACCCTGCTGCACGCCGCTCGATACGTTCGGTAGCAACATCACCCTGGCCGCCCCCGAGACAGGGGACCTGATCGGTGTCTTCTACAGCGGGGCTTACGGCTTCTCGGCTTCCAACCTGGGCTTCCTTAGCCACCCAACGCCCGCCGAAGTGCTACTCTGGCGGGGAGGGGCGCACCTCCTGCGTGCCGGCGGCAGGCCCGAGGACGTCTTGGGCGGCCAGAGAGACCTCTCAAGACCGGGAAGGGAATCCAGCGTACCAGGCTAGTATGGTAGATGGATGTCCAGACCACGTGAGTCAGCAACCGGCGAGCACCACAGCAGCGTACACAGTGAGGGAGGTCAGCGACGTCGCCCGTCCAGGTGGGACGGCTGGCTCCGCAACTCGCCGGGGGGCGGGCACGTCTTGCAGAGCCACGCGTGGGGCGAGTTCAAACGGCGCTACGGGTGGAGGCCTCTGCGCCTGGTGCTCGAGAGGGGCGACGAGGTGGCCGGTGCAGGGCAGTTCCTCGCCTATAACACCATACCCGTCCCCGGCTTCCTGATGTACTGCTCCAAAGGTCCCTGGTTGCCCTAGGAAGACGAGGAGGCCGTCAGGGCCTTCTTTTCGGGTGCGGCCGATGTGGTAGGAAGAGCGGGCGCACACCCTCAAGATCGAACCCGAAGTCCCCGGACGAAGCGTTAGTGTGAAAGCCCTTCTAGAGGAAATCGGCCTCCGCGAGGCCCGCTACGCCCTCAACTTCGACGCCACCGTCACCGTGAACCTGAGCCCCCCTGAGGAGGAGTTGCTCGGGAAGATGAGGAAGTCCACGCGCTACGGCGTCCGAAAGGCCGCGAGGGAGGGCGTCGAGGTGGTCGAGCCCGAGGACTTCGAAGGCGCATGGGAGACGTTCTACGGCTGGATGGAGGACACGGCCGAGCGCAAATCCGGTTTCACCATCAGGAGGCCGCGAGGGTACCTGCACGACATGATGCGGGCGATGCGTGAGGAGGGCCAGGGGCACCTGTTCCTAGCCGTGCACGGGGGAACACCCCTCGCAGGCGTCTTCGTCTTCACCTTCGGCGAGAAGTACTGGTTCATGCACGGGACATCGAGCACCGAGAAGCGCAGCTACAATCCCAACCACCTCCTGCAGTGGGAGGTAATGCGCTGGGCCAGGCGGCGGGGCATCAGATACTACGATATGGTAGGCATCCCCAAACCCGAAGACCTCAACGAAGACGACCCCTACTACGGCGTCTACAGGTTCAAGTTAGGCTTCGGTGGGGAGGTTACTGACTTCCTCGGATGCCTGGATCTGCCGATCAAGAATGCCAGGGCCGAAGCCTGGTGCAGGTTCGAGCCGGCGTACTACCGCCTCTATTACAAGCTGAAGGGCAACGTCTTTTACTAGCTGTCAGCACTTCAGCACGCTTCGGGCCTTTTAGGCCCTCGCTCTCAGCATTTCAGCACGGCGGCTCCGCCGCCTTGTCAGCTAGTCAGCCAGGACCTAGTGAGTGCAAGAACTGATAAGCTGAAATGCTGACGAGCGAAGCCCGAAGGGCGTAGCGTGCTGACTGGCTGAGTAGCTTGCAAAGCAAGCTACTCTAGAACGAGGGCCCGAGGTACGTTCCGTCTACCTCTGCCACGGGCACGATGGGCGTCGGGATCTTCTTGCCTTCGTCATCTATCAGGGCGCCGTACGCGGTCTCCCATTGATCGCGATAGACGACCTTGCCGTTTCTCGTTCTCTCGTAGTACGCTACCCATTTGGAGGCATCCTCGGCTCTGAAGATGGGCTCGGACGACATCTCCACCTCGACGTTGTCAGGCACGCCGTATACGTTGGCGTAGATGTAGCCGTCGCCCGAGACATACTCCTGCAAGAGCACGTAGCCGTCTGAGGTGTTCTTGAACTTCATGTCAAGGTCGTCCGCCGTTCCCGGACCACCGTACCAAACCGTCGCGTCCATGCCCGGCCTGATATAAGGCAACTGTGAGTAGTGGGCAGTGCGCTCCGTTACCTCCATACCAGCGTAGAGGGCCGCATTGTAGAGCGTGGAGGTAACCTGGCAGAGACCGCCTCCCTCGTCCACAGTCTCCGCGCCGTCCACGATGACGTGCGTCTGGAAGTAGTCGAGGTTGGCGACGTGATCTAGCATCGAGAACGTCTCACCCGGCGCCACGAACGTACCGCTAACGGCATCAGAAGCGATCTTGAGGTTCTCTACCCGCGTCTGGCCCTGGTCTGTGGTCGCTGTGTAGTTGGTTCTGTAAGTGCCCTGCAACTCGGTCGGCTTCTTGGCCTCGAGTGCGGTAGTGGTGTAGCGCGGCTTGGCGACGGCAATAGGCACCTGATATTCGCGCTTCCCTTCGAAGAGGCCGCCCTGTATGGAGTCGAGTAATTTCTCGCCCTCGACGCTCCGCCCTTCATGGCTAGGCTTGACGAAGACGTCGCCACCCGAGTCGAAGTCGTAGCTAGCCTCGACGGGCTTGACCGTAAGGTCGTTGTAGACGTTGGTGAGCCGGCCGTCCAGATGGTCGCGGTTGAGGCTGACATCGATCTTACCGTCCTGCTTGGTGACGTCGAGAGTCGACCCCAGATCCGCCGGTGAGAGGGTCCAGCTCTTACCCTCAGCTTTGAGCATTAGCTGCTCGGAGAGGGCTCCCCTGGCCTTCTTCGACGCCGCCTCTGCCTCAGCCGTCTTGACGCCAGGGTCGAGCACGTCGCCTCTGAGACGGGCCTTCCCGCTCATATCGTGGATGGCGCTGTCCACGCTCGCCATGGTGGCCGCGAGGTTCAACTCGTAGCCGTCGCGGGACTTCGCGACCTCCACCTCCGAGCCGTAGATCTTTACGTTGGCCTCGCTTGGGGGGTGGTCTACCCGGGCGGCGATCTCGCGCACCTCGCCCCGCGCTTTCGCAGGTCGGTAGTCGATGTCAGGAGGTATCGTCGCCCCGCCGAATGAGGCGCGCAGACGCTCGGAGAGGCGGTCGAGGATGTTCCCTTCGCGGCCGACGGCGTAGGCTTTATCCACGGTCTCCTCTATGTTGAAGCTCACACCCATCTCGCCGGCATTGCGGGTGAAATGCGCGGGGCCGTCGAAGTCGATCTCTTCGAGGGGACCCACGACCTGGTCCCTGACGATCTGGCGCGCCTCGGCAGGTGTCTTGCCTCCCAAAGAGATGCTGCCGACCTCCACACCCCGGTGTATCTTGCCCGAGTTCAGCCAGAAGTCAGCCGCCACGAGCACGGCGATGATGGCGCAGATGATGATCACCGGTCCCGCAATCCCCTGACGCCGACTATTCTGCTTGCCCGAGTCGAAAGGGTTCAAGCTGGATGAGTAAGAGCCGTGAGATGCACTCTCACGTCCGTTTCTCCCGCTCCTATCCCTCTTTCTCCGGTTCTTGAGACTCAAATATCCACCCTCCGCGTGCGGCCTTCCACGCGTCCGAATGACAGATTTATGGAGAGGTCCCCCCTCTCTCTTTTGGCTGGCGACACCTCGCCCTGGCCCGAACGAGCGTCACCCGGAAAGCCTAACACGGCAAGGGTAAGTACGCCACCTCATTGCCGATGTTTGCAAGACCGGGCTGCCACGTAGGACCCCAAGCGCTGAGGCACGACATCTGGCCCACCAGATCAGGGAGCCGTGTCCGGGCCGGCCTCTTCCTCCAGCGTCACCGCGGGGGTTCCGAGAGTGGCGCCCTGGCTCTGGATCAAGCGCCGCTCGGTGTCGTATGCCTGAACCATCATCGCGAGCTCGAGCCTGTCGCGCTCGGCCGGAAGGGTGCCCGCCTCCTCTTGCCTGGCAAGCTCTTTGCCCTCGACACCAAGCACACTCTCGAGCTCCCCGATTCTGCGCCGTATCTTCAGCCTGCCGCCCGGCGTCAGGCGCAGGTAGGTGCGCTCGTCTGGTCCCTGGAAGGGATAGACCCAGGCGCTCTGCAACCAGTCCTGAAGGATCTCGCTCCTGAGCTCCTCTTTGTTCCTAAGTTCCATTACGCTCTCTTCCATTTTTCGTGTAATCTACCGTCTTCCACCCGGAAACTCCACCATTTTCCCGGCGTATGGAGAGGGTATCATGAGCCCGATGCAAGAAGACCCCACGCTCGCGCCCTGGAGGAGGCTAGGGGAGTCCCTCGAAGGCTCCTTCGCGGCCCACGCCCGCGGACTCCTCACTCCTGACTTCGCCATCCAGGGCAGGGAGGGCAAGAAGATAGGATGCCTGGAGATTCACGGACCCCAGGGAGCCGAACTCGAAGCCGGAGATCTGCAGGCGCGGATCGAACGCTCCAAACCTTCTGGCTACGCGATGCTCGCTGGCGGCGCGAAGATTCTCGAGGCAGAACCGGTGGGGGCTCTGAATACACCCGAGATAACATGCCTGGACCACCGCTACAATGGCCGGCTGTCCCTCCTGCGCAACACGGCCTGGGCCGGACCCGCGGGGGAAAGGGTGACGGTGCGTATCACCGGAGGCCTGACGAACCGAAACTACGAGGCCGACTTCGACGTTGGCGACGCAGGCTCGCTACCTGTCGCCTTCTTCCTCCTTTACCTTACCATCGCACTCAGACGCAAGGCCTACCTTACAGCGGGTTTAGGGAGGGTTGACCCTCCCTAAACCCGAGCATTTCAGCGAGTCAGCACTTCAGCTTGTCAGCTTTTTGCTGAAATGCTGAACTGCTGACAAGCCGCCTGGCTTCGCCTGGCGGCGTGCTGACCAGCGCGACTTTCGGAAGGCTTGGCCATCCGAAAATCGCTTTAGCGGAGCCGCCTGGGTAGGGGGAGGTCCTTGGGCGTTGCGTAGACGGTCACCGTGGAGCCTTTCGGGGCCAGCGTCCCCGCGCCCGGGTCCGTGGCCCACGTCACGCCGCGCGGTGCGAAACCGTCCTGGTAATCGTAGACGAACCTCACTTCGAAGCCCCTGTTGGCCAGGGCGTTCTCCGCATAGTAGTCGTAGTAGGCCGTTACGTTTGGGACAGGGACCATCTTCGGTACGGCCGGCGTCCTAGACTGGGAGGCCGCCTCCGTCACGGAGGCGACATTCTGGCTGCCGGACTGGCCCGAGGACTCGCCCACTGTATCGACGGTCCCCACCTGCGCACTCTGTGGTGGCGTCGGAGGTTTCGTCTCGACAGGGTTCATCCGGCTCAGCGTGTCAGCCACGCTGCCATCCTGTGGAAGGCCGACGAGCCCCGAGGCCAGTGCCCCTCCGCCGAGGAGGAGTAGCAAAACGGCCACTGAGGCCAGGACGAGCGCGCCGCCACGAGCCTTGCGGCGCACTGATTTGGGCGCCGCCGTCGTCTCTGCCGACCTGGACGGGGCATCTATCTTTATGTCGTCGAGCATCGCGTTGGCCGAGAGATACCGGTCCCTGGGCTTTTTGGAGAGGGCTTTCATGATCACCGCCTCCATGCCTGGCGTGATCCTCTTGTTGAGCCTGCGCGGCGGCGGTGGGTCTTTGTGTATGTGCTGCCTGGCGAGGTTCTTGACGTCGCCCGAGAACGGCGGTCTTCCCGTCAGGCAGTGGTAGAGGAGGACACCCGCTGAGTAGATGTCGCTCCTTGGTGTCGCGTCCTCGCCCCTGAGCTGCTCGGGGGACATGTAGCGGGCGCTGCCGACGACCTCACCGGGCTCGCCCATCGCGACATCCTCCTCCTCGACGATGCGGGCGATGCCGAAGTCAGCGACCTTGACGGTTCCCCCCGACGTGAGGAGGATATTGGAAGGCTTGATGTCCCTGTGTATGATGCCCTGCCTGTGGGCATAGGAGAGAGCGCGCAGAAGCTGCGTCGCCATCCTCCTTACGAACTGCTCGTTGAGGCGCCCGCTGCGGAGACCGCGGCGCCCGCCGAGGAGGTCCCCGATATCCCTTCCCGAGATACACTCAACAACGATGAAGGGCACCTCGCCATCCTGGGAGATGTCGTAGACCTTCACGATGTTCTCGTGATCTAGGGAGGCCATCGCGCGGGCCTCCTGCCTGAAGCGCCGCCGGAAAGAGGGCACTTCAGCGTAGTGGTGATGGAGGGTCTTCAGCGCGACGGCACGGCCAAGGATGTTGTCTTCAGCCCTGTAGACGACCGCCATCCCACCGGAACCGAGCGTGCTCTCTACCCTGTAACGTCCTGCGAGGACCGTTCCAACCGACGTTTCCAGCCTCTTACCACCTTCGACCGTACGGACATTGGAATGCAATAAGTATATATGCCCGAAGGCACTCCAGGTACGCTACCAGAGGTCGACTATGACGTTACCCAACATGCTGGAGCATGTCGAAAGTGCGTTCCACATCTAGTGGCTCGTTCAGCACTTCAGCCAGTCAGCACGCCGCCTACGGCAGCTTGTCAGCATTTCAGCTAATCAGCGTCTTGGCTGAGTGACTGTACCCTAGAGCGGTTTGCACAGCAGTCGAGTCCTGCTTCGCACGCGCTACTTGTGGCCGCTCTTGGCCAGAGACAAGAAGCTGACCGGCTGACAAGCGTAGGCCGAAGGCCGGAGCGTGCTGACTGGCTGAAGTGCTGATCTGCTGAAGTCCAAGTGGACTTCAGCAGATCACCTCCTTGACCCAGGCGGCGACCCAGCCTTCTTCCGACCTCACGTAATCGCCCCTCCACGAGATGCCCTTTAGCCTGTCGAAGATCCTGGCTGCTTCGGCCGGGTCTTCGAGCCCGATCTCGACGCCCATCGCCTCGATCTCGCTTCTCGGAACCTGGACCGGGATGCTCTCGAACCTGTCCTTCAAGACCTTGCGCATCCTGATCTGCTGCTGCCTGTCGGGGGTTCGGTATCTGCCCTCTCTGATGGCCGACCTCCTCTCCTGATACTGGACAGTTTGCCCCTCCCCCAGGAACGAAACTGTCTTACAAAACACTACGTAAGGTCTATGTTCGGCCGATCATTAGACAAGTGTTAATTCCACCCTACTATGCCTTCCTCTTCCGCCTCCAGCCGCTCTTCAGCAGCGAGTAGCCGACGGGCACGACGAGCAGCGTCAGGAACGTCGAGGTCGCGAGGCCTCCGACGACCGTTATGGCGAGGCTCGAGGAGATCAGGCCGTTACCACCACCGGAGAGTCCGAGGGCGAGCGGCAGTAGGGCGAAGATGGTGGCGAAGGCCGTCATCAAGATGGGCCTAAGCCGTGCCTGACCGGCCGCCAGGATAGCCTCGTCGGAGGTCTGGTAACGGTCCTGCGCCTTGACGGCGAAGTCGACGAGCAGGATGGCGTTCGAGACCACGATCCCGATAAGCAACAGGATGCCGAGTAGTGAGGGCACGGAGATGGCCGTATTCGTGAGGTAGAGAGCGCCGAAGGCCCCTACCGTCGTGAGGGGCACGGCGAGTAGTATCACCAGCGGCACGAGTAGCGAACCGAAAAAGACGACCAGCAAGAGGAAGACGAGCACGAGCGCCACGATTATCGAGAGGAAGAGGTTCCTGAAGCTCTCGTCTATGTCCTCGTTCTCGCCGCCGACTTGCGCCGTGACGCTCGCCGGCAGGTCGAGGTCGGCGATCACCCGCTGGGCCTCTGTCGAGACCGCCTGGGTATCTGTGGAGGTGATCCCACCTGTGACCGTGACGGCACGTTCCCCGTCGGTGCGACTGACGGCCGCTGGAGATTCTATCTCCCTGACCTCGGCGACGTCCCCCACGGTGATCTCACTCCCTACCGGCAATTCCCTTACGTCATCCAGCGAATCAAGTGAACTCTCGGGCACACCAACCACCACAGGTGAATCCCCTAGTGTCGTCACGGCGCTGTCGCCGAGAAGGGAGCCGAGCGAGCCCGAGACCACTACGGGCGAGAGGCCTGCTCTTGCGGCCTTATCCGGGTCGACTTTGATCTCTACCTCGGGGTTGCCGCCCGAGAGGTCGCTCTCCACGTTGTTCACATCATCGAGCTTGCGGAACTCTTCAGAGACGAGCTCAGCCGCCCTTGCGAGCTCTTCTTTGGAACCGCCGGTGAGGACGGCTTCCAGCCCGCCCTGCGGTGGGCCATTCGAGAGGATCTGGACCTGGAAGTTCTCCCCGTAGAGCTCGTCGCCCTCTTTATCCACCCGGTCAAGCGTCTCAGGTACGTCGGCGCTCTCTCTCACGTTGATGAAGGCCTGGGCTTTGTTGCCGGGCCTGAAGGGGGACTCGGGGTCTTGGGTATCCTCACCACCGATGGAGACCTGGTAATTCTTTATGCCCGCGTCCTCTTGCAGGAAGTCCTCGAACGGACGCAGACTGTCGCTCGTCTGAGCGAGGGCCGTGCCCGTCGGCAACTCCACGTCAGCGATGAGGAGACGCTCCTCGCTCGGCGGGAAGAAGGTGACGGGCAGGAACCGCACGAGCCCGAGTCCCCCGGCGAAAGCCAGTAGCGCAAGCAGCAACACGGCCAGCCTGTGGCGCAGACTCCAGCGCAACATCGGGGTGTAGAGCCGCACGAGCAGCCCGGGCCTTTGCGTGCTCTCGTCCTCGGAATCCTCGCTCTCTTCTTCCGTCGTGTGCGGCGCGCTGTCTGTGGTACGGCGCCTGAGGAAGATGCTGACGAGCACGGGGATTATGGTCACGGCCACGACCAGCGAGGCGACCAGCGCGAGGGCGACCGTCAGCGAGAGCGGGACGAAGAACTTGGAGATTATTCCGCCGACCAGGGCGAGCGGGGCGAAGACGGCGATCGTCGTTAGCGTCGATGAGGTGATGGCGCTGGCTACGTCTGTGGTCCCCCTGAGGGCAGACTCCTCCGGCTCGTAACCATTCTGCACGTAACGGTAGGAGTTCTCGAGCACCACGATCGCGTCGTCGACCACCCTGCCAACCGCTATCGTCAGGCCTGCGAGGGTGATGATGTTCAGCGTCAGATTATCTACCCAGGAGAAGAGGAGGGCGGCAAGCACAGAGGTAGGCAGGGAGACCGCGGTGACCAGGGTGGCGCGCATGGAGCGCAGAAAGGCGAAGATCACGAGTATCGCGAGGACGGCCCCGACGAGCGCCTCCTCGACGAGCCCGTTCACCGACTCCTCGACGTCGGTAGCGGTGTCGGCCACGACTACGACCTGATCTCGCCCGATCTCGCTGCGCACGTCATCGAGTACTCTCTCGACCTCGGCGGCGACCTCGACGGTGTTGGCGTCGGTCTCCTTGATTACGTTCAGGCCAACGCTCGGTTCCCCGTTGGTGCGCGAGATCCCCGATAGGTCCGAGCCCACCTCGCGCACCTCGGCCACGTCCCCAAGCAAGACCGGCTCCCCCACCGCAGCGGGAGAGGTCGTACCCGCGGCGGTACCGGCTGGAGGAGCGGAAGCGCCACCTGGAGGGACAGCGGCACCGGGTGGGGCCGCTTCGACCGCGCCCGTATCGCCCCCGGCCACCCCGACGGGAAGGTCTTCGAGGGCTCTTATCTCTCCGAGCTCGCTGGTGGTGCTGACGGGGGTCTCGCGTCCTTCTACGGAGATGCTGCCCACGGGTACATCAACTTTCGCCCCGCTTATCGCGCCGACTACGGCATCGGTCGAGAGTCCCTTCTCCTTCAGTTCGTCGGGGGCGAGATCCACCTGGATACGTTTCTCTGCGCCCCCGATCACATCGACGCTCGCCACGCCCTCGACCTCCTCGATAGAGGAGACGACCTCGTCCTCGGCGTAGCTGGTGAGGTCGGCGAGATCCTGGTCCTTGGCGGCGAGCGAGAGTGAGAGGATAGGGAACTCCGAAGCTGACTGGCTCTCGACCTCGGGGTCGCCGGCCTGCGAAGGTAGCCGTATGCCGTCGAGCGCCGCCTGGAGGTCGGACTCGGCCTCCTCGGTGTCGGCGTCGAGGTCGAACTCGACGAGCACGACGGAGAACCCCTGCGAGGAGGTAGACCTGACCGACTCTATCCCTTGCACCCCGTTTATGGCGTCCTCGACAGGCTGCGTGACCTGCTCGTCCACCAGGTCGGGTCCGGCGCCGGTTACGGGGGTCGAGATGATTACGACCGGAAAGGAGATGTCGGGCAAGAGCTCCTGGTTGAGGCGTGTCGTCGCATAGACTCCACTCCCGATAAGCAGGATCGTCGCCAGGATGACGACGGATTTATTCTCGAGACACCAACGGACGATCCTCTGCATCAGATCTCCTCCCCCACCGTAGCGCCCAAGCTCCGGGCCAACAATCTTAGGCCCTTGACGAAGGCCAGAGCCTCCACGTCCGTCATCTTGCTCATGGCGTCATGGAGCGGACGACGACGGTCCTCCACAATGCGCCTGGCTACTTCGCGCATGCCCGCTACGTAATCAACGAGGACGACCCGCCGGTCCGCAGGATCGTTGTGGCGGTCTACCATCCCATGCTCGGCCAGCTTGCCCACAAGCTGCGTCGCAGCCGGCGGCGAAACCCCCAACTCCTCAGCGAGCTGTCCGACAGACCGCGGCCCACGCGTCAGCGCTATCAAGACCTGAATGTGCCCCGGTGAGACCTGAACGTCCGTCGCCAACCCCCGGCGTGCGATCTCACCCATCTCCACAGGAGATGGCCGCTCGACCAGGCGCATCAAAGTCGGTAGCAACATCAAGGTCTCGTCGACGAGCCGTTCCCTGTCCATGTGAGTTCTCCCACAAATTTAAGCTGCTTATATAATTTGCCTAAATGCTATTCTAGGCTCTGAGTTTGTCAACATGGAATCTGGCTCGTGCTTTCGGGTACGATCCTGGTGTGGAGAATTTCTGAGGAGGCGGCATGAAGCTGAGGACGGCGCTTTTGGCAATCAGTTGTATAAGCTGTGGGTTGGCGCTCTACAACCGGAGGTTAGAGAGAGGTGGCGGGAGACTTCAGAACCGGCTCGGCGGAGAGACGCGCTACTACCGGTGGAGGGGTAGGGATCTCGCGTACTCGGTGGCGGGGGAGGGAGAGCCGCTGCTCTTGGTGCACGGCGTCTACGCCGGGGCTTCCTCCTTCGAGTTCCGAAAGAACTTCGAAGAGTTGTCGAAGAGCTTCAGGGTATACGCCCTTGACCTCCTCGGGTGCGGGATGTCAGAGAGGCCTTCGCGACCCTACGAGCCCGAGGAAGTCGCGTTGCAGGTAGAGGACTTCGTGCGGGATGAGATCGGGGGTTCCGCCCACCTCGTAGCCAGCTCGCTTACGGCGGCGCTCGCCGTGCCCGCGGTCGTGCGGAGTCCGCGGCTCTTCGAGAAGCTAGTCCTGATCTGTCCGACGGGCTACGGGACCCTCGACCGGCCCTCAGGACTGCTGGGAGATGTGATCTACGGCCTCTTCGTGGCGCCCGTCCTCGGGAACACGCTCTACCACGCCATCGTCTCCAAGTGGGGCATCCGCTACTACCTCGGAAGCATGGCCTACCACGATGCTGATCTCGTGACAGAAGAGCTTGTCGAGGATTACTACCGCACCAGTCACCAGCCTGGGGCGAGATACTTCCCTGCGGCCTTCGTCTCGGGCAAGCTCAATCTAGGGGTCGCCGACCTCTGGCCGAGGGTGCCGCAAAGGACCCTGATCTGCTGGGGCCTCGAAGCGAGTACGTCCCCCGCCCATGAAGCGCAGCGTTTCGTACAGCACAACCCTCGTTCCGAGCCACGCCTCTTCAAGGACGCCGCCCTCTTGCCACACGACGAGCGCGCTCGGACCTTCAATGAAGAGGTCAGGTCGTTCCTACTCAAGGGATGATCCCGCCCTTCTTCACTCCGCGTCCACTATGGCAACGGTGCAACGCGAGACGCATACTGTCTTGTCTACTTCATCGGTGATACGCACCTCCCACACCTGGCTCCTGCGCCCAACGTGAGCTGGCACCCCGACCGCCGTTAACTTTCCGGTGCGCTTGGGCCTGACGTGGCTCGCGTTGATCTCGGAACCGAAAGCCACCTTCCCCGGCGGACAGTTCAGGAATGCTCCTGTGCTCGCCACGCTCTCCGCCAGCACCACGCTCACACCGCCGTGCAGGTATCCGAGTGGCTGGTGGTGCCGCTCGTCCACGGGCATCGTCGCCACCACCCGCTCAGGGGTGAGCTCCACGAACTCGATGCCGAGGTTCTTGCCGACGCCCTCTCCACTCTTCAGGACGGCCTCTATGTCCACGGTTCCTGCTTTCCAAATCGCCCGAACTACCGCAAGCTTACCAGCCGCTCGGGCGAGTTCGGCGGATGATCTCGAAGGACTCGGGCCGTATACTCTGTCACTGTTTTGCGGTGACACCGCCGCGGGTGTCACGTCTGGTTCGCAGGAAAGAGGAGAAGCCCTCGACCACGAGCGAGAGACCCAACCACGCCCACCCGACACCGAACAGGATCCAAAGCACGGCGCCGAAGGAGCCGAGGTCCCGCGAAAAAGAGATCAGGCCGCACAGAGACCCGACGACGAAAGGCAGCAGGCCCCAGGTCGGCAAAGCACCGTCGCGGGGGGATGTGACACCGAAGAGGATCGATCCCACGGCCGCAACGAGCAGCCCTAGCCGGAAGGCATTGTAAGCGGGCGCGGTGACCATAAAGATGTCGTCTACCCCGAGCCAGTACAGGCCGACGTCGCCCGCTATGACCATGACAAGTCCCAGGATGGCCACGAAGAATCCGAGTTTCTCCAACGGGCCGGAACGCCCCGACTGCCGCAACTGAAGACCGACCAGACCAAGGAGGATGAGCAGCGGGGCCGGCCAGAACAACTTCCAGAAGACGTTGGGGGTGTGGAAAGCGAGATTGGAGATGTAGACGCCCGTGGGAGTTAGCGCCCACAGTACGCCACCGGGCACGCACATTATGCCGCCCCACTTGAGGAGGAATGACAACAGCCTATGCAAAACTTCTCTTCCTCACGATAGCCTCGAGGCGTTCCCGACTAATAGTGGGGCAAGGGGCCGCCGGCGTCCTTGATTATGTACTCGTCGAACATCTTCTTCACCACGTCGGGGTTCGACGAGGCGATGTTTTTGTCCATCTTCGGGTCGTTTTCCAGGTCGAAGAGGTGGGGATCTGAGCCGTTGTAGAGGCTGAACATGGCGTACTTCTCGTCGCGGGTCCAGACGTGGTCGTGGTAGCCGGCAGTAAAGTGGGGCCTCTGGCCCGGTTCCTTACCGTCGAGCACGACAGAGAGGTCCTGTCCCCCCATCTGCGGGTGGGGCTTGAGGCCCATCGAGCCTAGTATCGTCGGCGCCACGTCGTGGGTGGAGGCGTAGTGGTCGCTGGTAGTCCCTGCGCCCTTGCCTCCTGGATGCCTGATAAAGAAGATGGTGTCGGTGAGCTCGGGGTAGAGCGCCCCTGCGACCTTGCCGGCGTAGCCGTGCTCCCCGAAAGCGTGTCCGTGATCCGAGAGCAGTATCAGCATGGTATTGTCCAGGATCCCAAGCCCCTGCGCCTTGTCCAGGAAGTGGCCGAGCCAGTGGTCGGTCATCGTCACCTCGGCGGAGTAGCGCGCGTGCATCCGCTCGAGCTGGCGCTCCGTGAGCCAGTCCGAGGGTCCGCTGCTCGACGTGACGGGCTCGGGGCCGTCATAGCCGTCGCTGTAGAGGTCGACGTACTTCTGCGGCGGGTCCCACGGCTCGTGGGGGTCGTAGCTGTCGACGAGCATGAAGAACGGCTGACTCTCCTTCGCCATCTCGAGGTATTCCGCCGCTTTGGTGAACACCTGCGGGGCGAACCAGTCCTCCTCGGTCTGGCGACCGACCGTGTTCGCGTAGTACTGGTGCATGATCTCCTCGGAGTGCGCGGCGCTCGGGCCGCCGATCAGGGTGTTCTCCATCTTCTTCTCGGAGGCCGGCGACTGAGGCCTGAAGAGGTCTCGCTCCTGGCCCCTGATGAAGTCGAAGGCGTGGAAGCCGCGGTGCATGTCGTAGAAGGGCCTGAACTGGTGCAGCGTGTCTGTGACCATCAGGTTGTAGAAGCCTTCACCGAGGAGGATCTCGGCGAGGGTAACCTGTCCTCTCGGGATAGGTTGCCAGCCCCAGAGGTTGACGTCCTCGTCGTACCATTTCTGCCAGTCCCTGAAAGGGAACGTCCTTATCCCCGTGTGGATCGCACGCCGCGCCAGGATGGTCGGCAGGGACTCGGGGTAGGAGCGGTCGAAACGCAGGCTCTCCCCGGCGAGGGCGTCGAGGTTGGGCGTCTTTATCCAGTCGTTTCCGTAGACGCCAAGGTGGTCTCTTCTCAGGCTGTCTATGATCACCAGTATTACGTTCATTCTCGATCCCCCGCTCGGAAGGTACTCGTCGGGCACTTGTGTAAAGTTGTTGGCCAGGCTGCCGCACCCGGCGGCGCCGAGCATGGTAGCCCCGGCGGCCCCAGCACCGGCCACCTTGAGAAAGTCCCTGCGCGTGAGGGTACGCTCCTTCACCCCTTGCCTCCTGGTACACGCGGGCAAGCGAAGGCTTCGGGCTTCTCCCTAGCGCCGCGCCCAGCGTACTTCTCTACAGCAAAGAGCGTCTTCGCGTCCAAATACAAGGGCCTTCCCTACTAGATCGGACCAACCGCGAAGATTGTAGCGAATAGCGCCCCTTTCCGCAGGACGTTCCCCTCGAAGAGCACGGCCACCACACCCACTCTCGTCCCTGGACTCGCGCCGGACAGGCGGTTGGTCTAATGTATGCGCGGCAAACAACTCTTGGCAAGGATGGGCATGCACTCAGACACAACAAGCGTGGAAGGTCGTCTCTCCCTGGAGCTGGCCTCGTGAACTGGCTGGTCACGGGCGGCTGCGGTTTTATCGGTACGGCCCTGATCCGGTCTCTGACAGAGGAAGGCGGCCACTCCGTCAGGGTCGTCGATAACCTCTCTGTAGGCACGCGAGTGGATCTGGCCGCCGCTGGTGACTTCGTCGAAGTATCAGGGGAGCCCGGCCCGATGGTCTCCGGCGAGCACCTCGAGCTCGTCGCAGGCGACATAACGGACGAAGGCCTTGCGCTGCGCGCGGCCAGGGGCGCCGACGCTATCGTTCACCTCGCGGCGAACACGGGGGTCATGCCCTCGGTCAAGGACCCTCGGGGCGACTGCATGAGCAACGTCGTCGGCACGCTCAACTACCTCGAAGCGGCCAGGCACGCTGGCATAAGACGTTTTATCTTCGCTTCGAGCGGCGGGACCATCATCGGCGAGGTCGAGCCACCCATCCACGAAGAGATGCCCCCGCATCCCGTCGCGCCCTACGGGGCGAGCAAGCTTGCGGGCGAGGGCTATTGCTCGGCTTACTTTCGCACCTTCGGAATAGAGACCGTGGCGCTGCGCTTCGGCAACGTCTACGGTCCCCTCTCGGGCCACAAGAACAGCGTCGTCGCGCGCTTTATCAAGAGGGCCGTGGAAGGGGAGGTGCTCGAGATATACGGCGACGGCACCCAGACCCGCGACTTCATCTACGTCGACGACCTGATCCGGGCCGTACGGCTCTCGGCCACCGTGGATGGCGTCGGCGGCGAGGTCTTCCAGATCGCCACCAGCGCCGAGACGACGGTGCAGGAGCTGACGGACAGGCTCCTTCCCGCCATCGCCGCCGCAGGCATAGACGGCATCGAGGTCCGCAAGACGGCCGCCCGCCGCGGGGAGGTGCGCCGCAATTACGCCGACACCTCGAAGGCCCAGCGCATGCTCGACTGGAGGGCCGAAGTCGGCCTCGACGACGGCCTCAGGCGCACTGTAGACTGGTTCGTGGGCGGGTAAGGTTCCTGCGGCTAGCGCAAGTTGCAAAGAGGTGTACACCTCTTTGCAAGCAAGTCAGCACTTCAGCATTTCAGCTTGTTTTGGCTGAAAGCTGATGCCCGAAGGCTGTAGCCGCAGTTTGTAGAAGGCGCAGCCTCTCTGCAAACTGCTTTAGCGGTCTGCGGCTCCAGGCCGCATCCATGTCAGTAGATAGAACGTTCCCTGAACTGCGGCGGCGACGAAGGTGCCGAGGGCCAGGGAGTAGGCGACCCTCTCTACGACACCGATGCCAAGCGTCGCCAGACAGACAGCGGAAGCAAGCAGGCCGACGAACCATCCGAGCGCGGCGAGCCGGCCTTGTCCCAGTGCGAAGAGCCCCTGGTTGAGCGCGTCGGAGAGGAGGTAGAAGGCGGCCATCGTCGCCAGGGCGACGAGCACGGCCCGGCTCGCGTCGAACTCTGCGCCGGCGAAGAGCCTGAGCCCCCACCCACCCAACACCCAGGTGCCAGCAACCATGAGGACACCAATGAGGCCGACGACCCCGAGTGCCCTCGCCACAAAGCGATCGAAGGCCCCCCTGCCTTCGGTAGAGAGCACGCGGCTCGCGCGGGGCAGGAGCGCGCCTATGGCTGGGCTAAACACGTACTGGGGGATACGGGTGAGGGTAAGCGCCGCGGCGAACAGGCCGACCTGGGCGTCGGTGCCGTCGAGGAGGCGCGCGATGATCGGCCCCCCGTTCATCAGCGCCTGGGCGAAGGCCATGCAAAGGAGCACGGGCCCTGCGAACCTGAGAGCCTTGCCTGTAGAGAAATCGTCACCCGCACGCTCGGGTGCGGTCACGGGCGCAGGCCTGACGGCCAGCACCCCGACGACGGGAGCGATCACGATGGCGACGGCAGGCCCTAAAACGCCCCACCCGAACGCGAGCAGCACGGCGGCGAGGAGCAGCCGTGCCGCCGACTCGGCCACGATCTGCGCGCCAAGCCGAAGAGACTGCCTGTGCCCGTTGAAGATCCCCCGCCGGAAGTATTCGGGCGCGTAGAAGAGCACGGCCAGAATGAATGCCGCCGTGAGCCACGCGTCACCGAAGAGCTCCTCGGTGAGCAGCGGGCTGGCGATCAAAGCCACGCCGGCGAACGCCACGGCCAGTCCGATCTGCCAGCGCCGCACGGAGGAGACTACAGGCTCCCAGTCCCTGTCCCGCGCCTCCCTCTCTGCGACGTAGCGTCCCAGGGTCTGCGTGCCACCGATCCAGAGTACCTGTACGGTAAGGAAAGTCGCCGACCAGAGTAGCGTGAGCGGCGCCGAACCAGCCTTCCCTAGAACGTGGAAGTAGATGCTCTGGAAAGCGTAGGTCAGTACCCCGGCGACGAAGAAAGACCCCACGATGTGGATGCTTCCCGCACCCGCGCCCTGCCGGCCTCTGAAGAAGTTAGGCATCTGGTTTCAGGCTACAGGTTTCAGGTCTACTTTCACGAGCAGAAGTCTAATTCGTTTCGTACCGGTCGAACGAAGGAAGCGTACTCGCCGGATAGCATCAGCCGCCTACGGTACCTGAGGCCTGCTGCCTGTAGCCTCTATCTGAGCCACGTCGAGATTATTACCCTGAAGACCCCTAGAGGGTAGGCCAGCTTCGCTGGTTTCTTGGTCTCGCCGGCGGCGCGGCTCATCATCGAGACGGGGACCTGCTCGAAGCGCAGCTTATGCTTGAGGGCTTCTAGAATGATCTCGTTGGCGTTGAACCGGTCCTCGCGAAGGTTCAACTTGTGGAGCTCCGAGACCCTTATGGCGCGGTAGCCGTTCGTGCAATCGGAGACCTTCACGCCGGTGAGCAGCGAGATCAATCGCGAGAAGAAGACCACCCCGAGGTGACGGACGCTCCCTGATTCTTCGTAGAAGCCCATGAAGCGGGAGCCGAGCACGAAGTCCGCCTTGCCCTCCACTACTGGCTTCACGAGGCGCTCGAGTTCCTCCGGCTTGTACTGCCCGTCCGCGTCGAGGTTGACGACAACTTCGGATTTTTCGGCCTGCGCTATGGCGAAGCCCGTCCTGAGGGCGTCGCCCTGGCCCCGGTTGACCACGTGCGTAACCACGGGCAATCCCTCGGCCCTGGCGACGTCGGCCGTCCTGTCGGCCGAACCGTCGTCGACGACGACCGTCTTGACCTCGTGGCCGAGCACCTCGTCCGGGATACGGCGCAAGACCTCCTGGATGCCGCCCTCCTCGTCGAAAGCTGGCACGATTATGAGCACCTCACCAGGGTGCCCCTCGGCCCTCTCCTCGGAGGAGAGGTATCTCTCCGAGTACTCCTTCACGGCGAGGCCGGTGACGATCTCGCCGTTGCGGCGCCCGGCCTCCCGCACTCGGCCCAGCAGGTTCAAGAAGAGCCCGAAGAGCAGCAACACAGAGATCGAGAGCAGAGCGAAACCGCGATCCTCGAGCCCGAGAAGGCGGGTAAAGATCCCGAATATCTGCGGTACGACCGAGACAAGGACGACGCCGAGCGCTATGAGGAGGGAGAAGACCAGGTCGAGCCTGCTCCCCCCTCCGCGGTACCTGTAGACGCCGTACGCTGCGAAGAGCGCGGCGATGACGAGGCCAGCGATGCTCACGTGTCCGGCGACGAAGCTCACAGCGTGGAAGACTCCACGGGCACCTCGTGAACGCGCCGCCTGGGCGTCCGCCAGCTCACGCTCGGGTCTATTCTGTCATGATGCTCCAGAGCCGCGTAGTACAAAGGTAGGTTCACGATGCTTACCGATGGCCCTCCTGCTGGTGTACGCGCTCCTGCTGCGGCCGCCACAGCGAAGTGGCGGGAATCTTCGAGATGTCGCAGCGGTGGACGTACTTACTTGCTATCTCGGTGACCTCCTCTAGCAGCCCGTTGCTCAGGGTTGTCGGTTGCAGGCCCAGGTCCAGGAAGCGATCGTTGCGGACGTGCAAATCGTTCTCGGCGGCCTCGTTGCGCGGGTTCTGCACGTAGTCTATCTCTACGCCCGTGCGCTCGGAGACTAGCCTGGCAAGGTCGCGCAAACGGTGCGTCTCGGTCATTTGGTTGTAGACGTTGACGCGGTCGCCCCTCTCGGGCGGGTTCTCCAAGGCGAGTTGTATGCAGCGTACGGTGTCCTGGATGTGGATGAAAGCGCGGGTCTGGCCGCCCGTGCCGTGGACGGTTAGCGGGTAGCCTACGGCGGCCTGCATCAGGAAGCGGTTGAGGACGGTGCCGTAGTCGCCGTCGTAGTCGAAGCGGTTTATGAGGCGCTCGTCCAGCCTGGTCTCCACGGTCTGGGTTCCCCACA
The DNA here is from genome assembly GCA_963808845.1 of uncultured Rubrobacteraceae bacterium. GTDB lineage: Bacteria > Actinomycetota > Rubrobacteria > Rubrobacterales > Rubrobacteraceae > Rubrobacter_D. The sequence continues at coordinate 179,471 of CAWEHD010000017.1, read as the reverse complement.
CGATGCCCTGGTGCAGGTCGGTGACGCGCGTCAGGTCGTTCTTATTGTAGTAGGCGAACAAGAGCTGATCCTGGGTCTTGGTCATGTGGTAGATGCTGCCCGGGTTCGACGGGTAGAGGATCTCCTGCTCTACAAGCTCGCCCCCTTCGGTCTCGACTTTGACCGTCAGATACCCCTCGGGTATCTGCATCCCGGCCGTGCCGTAACCGTAGACGCCCATGGTCCCCAGATGCACCACGTGGATGTCGAGTCCGCTCTCGGTGATCGCCGCCAGCAGGTTGTTGGTCGCGTTGAGGTTGTTATCCACGGTGTAGCGCTTATGGTAGCTGGACTTCATCGAGTAGGGCGCCGCCCGCTGTTCGGCGAAATGGATGACCGCGTCGGGCTGCCACTCGAGGAGCAGGTCCAGAAGCCGGCGGTAGTTCTCGGCGACGTTGATGTTGTGGAAGTCTATCCGGTCGCCGGTTAGCTCCTCCCAGACGCCAAGGCGCTCGCCCATGGGGCGGATCGGGGTGAGGGACTCGCATTCCAACTCGACGTCTATCTTGCGCCGGGAGAGGTTGTCGACGATGGCCACCTCGTATCCTTGCGCCGAGAGGTGCAGCGAGGTGGGCCAGCCGCAGAAGCCGTCGCCGCCTAGAACGAGTACCTTCATTACACGCGCTCCCTTCTTGCTCTACGATACGCCCATTTTATCGTTCAGAGTCAAACCCGAACCGAATATGCCAGCCAGCGATTGTAGCGGAAAACGGTCAAACGAGTACTAAATCAACGTAAACGTCCTGTTCCGTTTCTCCCGTGGTCCGGCACGCCAGCCCCGCGGGCTCACCTCAAGGCATAGCTTAGCGGACGCTATATTAACGCAGATTAATGCAAATTAACATCAGTGGCCCCATCTGGGTACAATAGCCCTCGCCCGGAAGATCGGCAAAGGACGTCTTTAGAGCGTGTCACTGGAGCAGGAAAGGACTACTCCGTCTGCGAGTGCTTCTCCCGTAGGGAAGGAACGCCTACGCAAGTGGGCTGGTAGCTTGCTCGCCGGGCTCGGGGTCTTCGTGCTCGTCCTGTTCCTCTACCTCGGGACCCTGGCTCCTACGGTCCTCTACTTGAAGGGCCCCAGGCTGCTCGACGCGGTGATGTTGCAGATGCAGGTCTCGGTGCTTGGCATCACGCACCCTACCGGGTACCCAACCTACCTGATGCTGACGCACCTCTTTACCTATCTGCCGTTCGGGGATCCCGCCTACCGCGTGAACCTCGGCTCCGCCGTCTACGCGGCGCTGGCGGTGGCGGCTGTGTACGTGGCTGGACTCCTGCTCAGCCGGCGGGTGGTGGCTGCGGCGTCCGGCGCTCTGGCCTTCGGTCTCGGGACGGCCCTCTGGTCCCAGGCTGTTATCGCGGAGGTCTACACTCTCAACGCCCTGCTCGTGTCCGTCACCGTCGTTGTCCTGCTGCTCTGGCGCGAGTACCGCAAAGACCGCTACCTGCTGCTCTCGGCCTTCCTGATGGGACTCTGCCTGACCAACCACCTCACCAGCGGCCTGCTTTTGCCCGCCAGCCTTCTCTTCATTGCCCTCGTAGACTGGCGCAGGCTGTTCGACGTCAGGCTAGTTCTCAAGGGTGCCGGGCTCTTCTTGCTCGGGCTCGCGCCCTACCTGTACCTGCCCATTAGGGCAGCGATGGACCCACCCATGGAAGCGAACAACCCTACCAACTTCGGGCGCTTCTGGTACGTGATGAGCGGGGGGAACCTGACCGGCTCGTTCTTCTCTTTCGGGCCTTCGGAGTTGCCGGGAAGGATGATCTTCTACCTGGAGCACCTGCTCGACAACATGCCCTTTCTCGTAGCCATGGTCGCGCTGACGGGCGCGGTGGTCATGCTCCTCAAGGACCGCGCCGTCGGTATATTCCTCGGATTTCTGTTTTTCGGCTGGCTCTTTTACGCCGTCGAGAACGACATCCCCGACATCGACCTCTACTTCATCCCGACCTACCTCGTACTCTCGCTGTGGGCTGCGGCCGGGCTCGGGACAGCTGCTCACCGAGGTCGAATCTCTCGTCGCAGGCTTACCCAGGGTAATCAAGGGGGTCATCCTCAGCGTGCTCTCGGTGATGCTGCTGGGCTTACCGCTTCTCGGTGTAGGCGAGACCTACTGCAAGGACGACATGAGCGGCGTCTACCGGGGGCGTAAAGAGATCGAGGCCGTCGCCGATAACGCAGCCCCGAACGCGACGATCCTGCACCATAGGAGCAGCATGTGGTACATGGTGCTCGTCGAGAGGCGCCGCAGGGACCTGACCATAGTCGACCCCTTCTTCCACAACAAAGAGGTAACTTACGCGGACATAGTCTGGCCTGACGACATAGACCTCGCGACCACGGACCGCCGCTACGGGACCGACGATCTCTCCGGGGTAACCACGGCCAGGGAGGCCGCGAAAGAGGGTCGTGTCTACGTCCTCGACCAGGGCGCCACGAACCCCGAGCGCTTCCAGAACGCCGGCTTCGAGGTGGTCCCCGTAAGAGAGGGCCTACTCTACGAACTGGTACCGCCAGGCAGAGAGCCTTACGCGCGAACCGCCGGTTAGCTAGGGCCGCCTTCCGGTTGGCTGTCCTCGGCGGCGCGACATTCCGCTGCGGAGCACTGCCTGAGCGCGTCGAGCTGCGCCTCGAGTCGCCGTGTGAGCTCCGGCGGGGCACTCGCGTACTCGTTGTGCAGCTCGTGAGGGTCTTCCCTCAAGTCGTATAGTTCGTGTTCGCCGGTCTTGTAGTCGACGTACAGGTAGTTGTTCGTTCTGAGAGCCTTGAGCCACGGCCTGCCCCACTCCTCGCTCAGTTGGGCGCTCGCGGCAGAGGTTCTCCGCCAGTTGCTCGGCAGCGGGTCGCCCGTCAACAGCGGCACAACCGTACTCTCGGTGATAAATGGGGGGTTCGGCACCCCGCTCCGCTCCGCGACGGACTCGATAACGAAGCGCTGACGCCAGTCTTCGAGGGGCGTGGGGTCGTCTGTGAGCAGCGGCTTCAGCGAGCGTCCGTCTACAAAGGACGGCGTCTCGGCCCCGGCAAGGTCGGCGAAGGTCGGTGCGAGGTCGTTGTTGAGCACCATGTGATGCAGAGTCTCACCTTCCGGCACGCCAGGACCACGCACGATGAGCGGTACACGTATGTCCTCTTCGTAGGGCGTCCATTTTCCGGCGCCCAGCCTGTGCTGGCCCAGGTGGAAGCCGTTGTCCGAGGTAAATACTATGTACGTGTTATCCAGCTCGCCGCTGTCGTGCAGCGCTTTGACGAGGTCTCCTATCATGTCGTCCACGGCCAGCATGGACTGCAACCTCTTGCGGTAGAGCTCTTCCATGTATACCTTCTGCTCCAGGCTCAACGGTGGGTTGTCGCTCACCCAGCCTGGCTTGTCTGAGACATCCCTCTCGTCGAAAGAAGGCGGGTGCGGCAGCGAGACGGCAGGGTATGCCTTCTCATCCCTGGGGGCCGGGGTGGCCGGCTGGTGTGGGGCCTTCGTACCGATCCACATCAGGAAGGGCCTGTCTGCCGTAAAGAACGGTGGGTCGGCCCCTGCCGTGCGCGTGATGTAGTCGGAGGCCTTCTCCGAGATCACGTCGGTATCGTAGTAAGACTCGGGATCGTAGTTGACCAGATGGCCGTTCTCGTTGAACGTGTGGCTGAGGTAGTTGCCCGTCAGCGCGTACCATTCGTCCCACCCGGGAGGGGTGTGGGTCTCTTTGTAGCCGTTGAGATACTTCCCGAAGAAGGCCGTCCTGTAGCCCTGCTCCTTGACCCAGGTGGCCATCGTCGAGTCCTCGTGGCCTAGAAAGCGGAACTTTTCGAAGCCGCCGCGCGGCGGGTCGTTGCTGAGGATCTGGTGGTTGTGGGTGTACTGGCCGCGCAGGATGCTGGCCCGGCTGGGGCAGCAAAGGGAGTTGGTTACGAACGCGTTGTCGAAGGTCGTGCCCTTGTCCATGAGCAACGACTTGAGGTTGGGCATGTGTTGAAGCGCACCAGGGTTCAAATCGTCTACGGCCAGGTCGTCGGTCAGGACCAGAATCACGTTCGCGGGTTTCGGCTCCTGCTTCTGGTCTCTTGCCTGCTTCCCCTCTGCAGAGGGGAAGCAGGCAGAGAGAGCGCAGGCCACGACCGCCCCGAGGAGCGTGTAGATAGTCGCTACGAGTATTCTCTTGGTCTGATCCACTACCGTCACGCCCGTATTGTTGGACGGCGCCCCGAGGAGCGCCGTTCGGAAATCCTTCAGCTATACCCTCGTGAGGGTCCGTGCAAGCATCTACGAGTCGCTCGACCCTCTTGGTCTGTGTTTCCTCTAGGTTAAGTGTTATACATTCCCGCGATGAGCGAGTCCACTTCCAGAAGGCCGGCGCGGCGCACGGAGCCGGGGCGAGAGCGGACCACCGGCGTTCCCGGAGGCCGGTCGGAGGCTGGCACGAAGCTCCTGCCCAACCCCGATACGATCGGGGCGCCACGCACTGGTACCCGTAGGGCCGCGCTTGGTCTCTGATCTGCTCAAGGCTCTCCCTGCGACACTCCTGATCGGGGTTCTGCCGGGGTGGTTCTGGACGAGGTGCCTGCTGGCATCAGGGGATCGCGCCGAGCGGCTCGCCTACACGATAGCGCTCTCCATCACGCTCGTACCCGCGGTTGCACTCGCGCAGACTTACCTCTTTACAACGGGCGTCACTTTCGCGGTGACCGTCGTCTCGGTGGCGCTGGTATTCCTGGCGGGTCTGGCCGCCTACCTGCTGCTCGGGCCGGAGAAAGAACCCGAGGAGCCCCTATCCCGCCCGCCTTCGTCCCCTGGCCTTCCCACACTCGCTCCCCTAGTCACTGCCCTCGCGCTGGCTCTCTTGATGTTCCTCGGGGTGGCGCCTGGCGGATGGTTGATGATCCCGATAGCGGTCCTTGTACTCGCTGCGGGGATCGCCTACTTGTCGACGTCGCAGGGGAGAGACGGGCGCTCGTCTGCCCCCGAAGATAGCAGACCCGTCCCCGCGACGGCGCGGTATGTGCTGCTCTCGTTGGTGCTCGTGCTCGTACTCGCGCGCGGCTATCTCGGCCCGATCGTAAACGGCTGGCCCTTCCCAAGGGGCGTTGACCGCTACGAGCACGCGGTGATGGCCGGGATGATGATGAGGGAGGGGTCCAACGAGTCGTTCATGCTCTACCCACCAGGCTTCCACCTCCTTACCGCCATGATCTCGCGCCTCAGCGGCTTCGGGCCGCTGGAGGTCTTCCCGATCCTTGCCCCCACGCTACCTTTGATGGGTGCTCTAGCGTGTTACGCGCTCGCGAAACGCCTCTGGGGCTGGGAGTACGGGGTGGCAGCGGCACTCACCTCTGGCCTGCTCCTCGGCGGCACGTACCTGCACTTCGAGGAGGCCCGCTACCCGAACTTCATAGGGGAGTATTTCCTGATCGTTCTCTCCGTCGCCGTCCTAGTCGGGATGTACGCCGCGCCATCGGCCCGTAATGGGCTGCTGCTGGCACTACTCGGCTCCTCGACGGTCCTCTACCATCAGATAGCGGGCTACAGCCTCGCCGTGCTGCTCGGATGCGTATGCGTGCTTTTCCTGCCTTACCTGCTCCTTCGGGACCGCAAGAAAGGGGTGTACCTTACTCTCGCGCTCGCGCTCCTTGGCCTCCTCTCCGTGATCTACGCCTGGGACACTTACGACCTGCCTAGCCTGGTGGCAGGGATGCTCGGCGGGTCGGAGACGGGGAGGGGAGGGGAGGCCGTGGCGATGGCGATCGGAACCAAACCGGCGAACGGCCCTGAACACTTCCTTACGACGATGTCACACCCTGTTCTCTGGCTCGGCCTGCTCGGGCTGTGGCTTATGGTCGCGGGAGGTAAGAAAGCGAGGGGTACGCCCGACATCCTTGCGCGCCTCACCCTGCTGGTGTGGACCCTGCTACTGTTCTTCGGTAGCCTGACCTCCTACAGTGGCTTCCCCGACCGCTTCGAGCGCGACCTCGGCGTTCCCCTGGCGCTGCTCGCAGCCCTCGCCCTCGTGACCTTGCTGCGGTCGTCGCCCCGGTCGGGCGGAAGTACCGTCTACGTGGCGGCCCTGCTCGCTGTCACCCTCTCGGTTACCCTCGTGGGTGCGCAATCCGTCCTGAGCCTGGGGCAAGCCGCAGGACCTAGCACGCGCCTCAAAGACAGTCCGCCTCCGGCCGAGGTCGTCGCAGCCGGGGAGTGGCTCGGGCAGCACAACGAGGGAGGAAGCATAGTCGCGACCCCTTACCTAAAGCACGTCCCGAGTCGGGCCATGCTCGCGATGGGCGGGTACACGCGGATGCAGTCCTACGACGCGGCCAGGATAAGGCGTGCGAGGGACCTCCCGCCCTTCGGGGCACCTCCGCTGTGGGACGCGCTGTGGGTGCTGGAGCACCCGGCGGGCGGGCGCACCGCACAGCTCCTGGAGAAGAACGACCTACACTACGTCGTGTTCCACAAGCGTTATCCGTGGATAGACTGGCGTCCCTTCGCGCTGCAGAGGGACCTCTACAGGCCGGTCTACGAGAACGACAGCGTCATCATCTTCGCGCCGCGCCAGAATTAGGTTTGCAAAGAGCAGTCCCCGCTATAATCCCCTCCGCGACTTCGCAGGAGATCCAGGACCGTCGATGGAGTACGAGAAAGAGAACAGTAAAGGCAGTGGTGTAGCTTACGTGCTCGCGGTCTACGCCGCGAGCCGCCTTCTCTACCTGATCTCCGGCTCCCTGCTCGCCAGGGTCGTGCCGACTTCCAGCTTCCAGAGGGTAACAATGGATGTGCCTTCAGGGAGTATGAACATATGGTCGCACTGGGACGGCGAGCACTACGTAGCACTGGCCATGGGCGGGTACCTCAACCCCCCGGACAGTGTCTCCCCGGCTTTCTTCCCACTGTACCCGCTGCTCATGAGGTCCTTTGCTGAGCTCTTCGGCGGTCCTATCTCGAAGGAGGCCCTCTCCGTCTGGGGTCCTCTCCTCTCCCTCCTCTTTCTGCCCTTCGCCTTCTACTTCATCTACCAGATAGCCCTGGATGAATTCGATGAGAGGGTGGCTAAGGGTGCCGTCCTTATCCTCGCCTTCTTCCCGACGACCTTCTTCCTCAACGCCGCGTATACGGAGAGCCTGTTCCTTGCTCTGTCCGCCGGCGCGCTTTGGGCTGTGAGGGTAAGGAAGGATCTCCTGCTCGCGTGTGTTCTGGCCGCTCTTGCGGCGGCTACGCGCAACGTGGGGGTGTTTCTGATGGTGCCTCTAATGTATGAGTGGATGAAGGACATAGAGAGTTTTCGTTGGCGCGGGATCTACCTCTTGCTGGCGCCGGGGGGGCTATTCGCATACATGGGATATCTATGGGTGCGATTCAGTGACCCTCTGCTCTTCTACTCCGCCCAGAAGAGTTGGGGAAGGCAGACCACAGGGCCGCTCGACACCGCGAGTAGAGCCTTGGGGTCGGCGGCCGAAGGAGCGGGCAGGCTCCTCGACCCTGGCCTCTGGGCCCATCCCACTCTAGGGAACGTGGCGGACCACCTCGCCGGGGCTGGCAACTTCTTCAACCTGGTCTTCTTCGTCTTCGCCGTGGTCGTGTTGCTCGCGGGGTTACGGTACCTGCCCTTATCCCTGACCGCCTACGGCCTGCTGCTCGTCGCCCCCGCCACACTCTTCGGGACGCCGGAGAGCCCGCTGATGGGTACCCCGCGTTACGTGCTCGTGGCGTTCCCCATCTTTATCGTGCTCGGGCTCCTGTTCAGGAACAGAACGCTCTTCGGCGGATGGCTTGTCCTGAGCAGCCTCGTATCCCTTGCCCTATGCGCACTTTTCGTGAGCTGGCGGTTTGTCGCGTGAGAGCAGGTTGGTCCCCAACCCGCTCTCAGCACGCTCCCTTCGGTCGCTTGTCAGCACGTCGCCCGGCTTCGCCGAACGACTCGTCAGCACTTCAGCTAGTCAGCCAGTCCAACACGTTGCTGAAGTGCTGAAAGGCGCAAAGCGCCATGCTCTATAATGGCCCGAGCTTGTTTGGTGGGAAGCGTCTTGGGGGGAAGGAGGTGTCGGAATGGCGGAGAGGGAGTTCAGGCTTCCTGGCTCTCCCTATGAGGATCTGGTCAACATCATCGTGGCTTACGGGACCCGCGACGAGGCGACGAGGGGCGGGGACGTTGGCAAGCTGGACTCGGTGCACCAGTCCAGCGTCAGCCGCAACAACGCCTTCCTCACGGAGATCGGGGTTCTGCAGGGAGAGAGCAAGAAGCTGATCACACGCCGCGGCCGCTCGCTGGCCGTGGCGCTGGCGCACAAGGATAGGGCCGAGGTCAGGAGCAACTGGCGCGCAATAGTCGCGGCCAGCGAGTTCCTGCAGAACGTGGTCTCCGCCGTGAAGCTACGCGAGGGGATGCTCTACCCTACCGTCCAGGCCTACATAGCGCACGCCGCCGGCCAACCACGCAACAAGCCCGTGATGAACGGCGCCGGAGCCATCATCGAGATACTCAAGGCCTCGGGTATGCTGAGAGAGGAGGCCGGAGAGCTGGTCGCCACCTTCGACGAGCGACCGGAAGACGTCGCCCTCGAGGATGGTTCACCCGCGCAAGTCTCCGATGCGAAGGAACCCGTGGTCACCGTGGGCGAGGCCGCAGTGACGCCAGCTGGTGCCCCTGCGGGCACGTCCGCTACGGTAAGCATCCACGTCCAGGTTAGATGTACGCCTGATGAGATCGATGACCTCGCCCCGCGGCTGAAGGCCCTGCTCAGGGAGCTCTCTACAGAACCCTAGCGCACACCGAGAGGAGGTCGGAGAGTTGGACGTCTTCCATAGCCCTGAGTTCTCCTTCGATGCAGAACGTCGAGAAGGGCTTGCACTCAGGGTAGAGTTCGATCCAGTTTGCTGCCCGCTCCCTGACCACAGCGGTTACGCGGCTGCAGATCACCAGGTCGGGGCCGAGGCGCACCACCTCCACGTCAAGGGTCTCGGGGTCGACCTCCAATACCTCGACGCCAGCATGTAGCTCCCTGAAAACGATGGCGATCGTCTGGCGATACGAGGTGAGTTCGTTGGCCACGAGGATGCGTCTTGTATCCATGCCGCAATGGTGACCCCTGGAACGACACTCGGCATCATAAAAAGAGGGGATGTTTTTCTAGCCTCATTGGGCTAGTTCGTCCCTGCCAGTTCTTCGGCCTTGTCCACGATGGAGAGCAGATCGGGGAGTTGGATCTCGGTGTACTCCATGCGCCTGCCGCCGATGCTCGCCACCGAGTACGCGGCGTTATCGGGGTAGAGTTCCACCCAGACCCTGACCCCACCTTTCAACGCGTCCGTAGCCTTGCTGCATATGACCATGTCGGGGGAGAAGCGCTCTATAGAAGGATCGAGGGCGTTCGGTTCTACGGTCTCTATCTCGACCTCGGGGCGCAGTTGGCTGATAACGGCCGCTATGCCCTCGCGGTAGGCGCGCGGCTCGTTGGCCATCAAGACCCGCGGCCTGCCCCCTCGGCGACGCGGAGTTGCCGCCTCCGCTGTAGGGTCTTCGGAGCGGTTATCGGGCGGCTTCGGCAAGAAGTTCGTGTCTCCTCGGCTAGCTTCGTGCTGTGAACCGTTCTCCGCGGCCATCGACACGAACGCCCCTGATTCTAGCACGGGGCGTCCCACAAAAGGTCGGGGGCTTGAGACTCCGCTCGCCGCGAAGGTCCAGAGATGAGGGCCACTGGTGCCTACCGGATCTCGAGTAGGCCGTGGCGGGCTGCGAACACCAGGGCCTGTAGTCTGGAGTGGACGTCGAGCTTGTTGAGTATATTGACCATGTGCGTGCGTTCGGTCTCCACGGTGATGTGCAGCTTCTCCGCGATGTCTTTGCTGTCGAGGCCCTCTCCGAGGGCCCGAAGCACCTGTTTTTCGCGGGGAGTAAGCTTCTCTATTGCCCTCTGGGCTTCGTACTCCTCCTGGCGCTTGCGGCTGACCATTCGCAGCATCTCTATGACCTCTGCCGGCGAGAGCAGTGCCTCCCCTGACTTGAGTCGGCGCACGGCCTCGACGACCTCGCCTATCGCGGCGGACTTGTGCAGCACGCCTGAGGCGCCTGCTTCGACGGCCTTGGCGAAGCGAGCCGGCTCCAGGCTGGCGCTCAGGACCAGCGTCATCACGTGGGGACGGGAAGCAAGCTCTTCGATCAGCTCGAACCCATCACCGTCGGGTAACGCGAGGTCTACGACCGCGACGTCCATCCCGTCAGGCTCCTTGCGAATGAACGCGCGCGCCTCGGCCAGAGAGCCTACCTGGCCCGTCACGACGAACTCCTGCTCCCGCTCGAACATGAAGGCCAGCGCCTGACGGAACGACGCGTGGTCCTCGACGAGCAAGATGCGGGTCGAATACTCCCTGGTGTGATTCTCTATAATAGCCACCCTTCTAACGCCACGATGCCTGTACACCATCTTACATCAGCCCGCATGGGCCAAGATGGCGTATGGCGCCGCTACCCCTTGACCAGGCGGGAGACGGGTATCGAGAAGCGCACCCGCGTCCCCTCACCCGGCGCGCTCTCCAGGTCGAACCTTCCACCGAGCTCGAGCGCCCGGTGCCTCATGGACTGCCGGCCCATTCCTGGCCCGGCCATCTCTGCGTCGAACCCTCGACCGTCGTCGGACACCTCGACGTAGGCGAGCACCCCGTCGAGCCCAAGCTCTACCCTGACATGCCCGGCCTCCGCGTGGCGGCGAACGTTCGTAAGCGCCTCCTGGACCAGACGCGTGAGCTCCTGGCCCGTCTTACCAGGGAGCCTGGACGGGAAATCGTCCTCTACCACCAGTTCGAGTTCGTACCTCCCACGGGCCATCCTTCGGTTCAGGTCGACGAGGTTCTCGAGTGAGGAGATCAACGAGCGGTCCAAGGTCTCCTTGAGGCGAAGCTCGAAGATGGCGCCGCGCAGCCCCTCTACAGAGCGTTTGAGTGCATCGGCCGCGTCCTCCAGGGCCGGGTCGTCCCCCGAGACGACCTGCATTACCTGTATCTCCTGCAGCGCATAGACTATGTCCTGGAGGGTGCTGTCGTGAAGCTCCCTGGCTAGCCTGTTGCGTTCGGCTTCCCTGATCTCCTCTAGCATGCGCTCGGCCCGCTTGCGCTCTGTCACATCGTGGGCGACGACGCACATGACCTTTTCACCATTGTAGGGTACTGCGCTCACGTTGACCTCGACGTCAGCCAGCGAGCCGTCCTTGCGACGGTACTGCCTCTCACCGAGGGAGCGGTGTCCCTCCTCCATAATACGTCCGATGTTTAGGTCGATGCTCTTCTGATCGTGGGCGACGATGTCATAGAGCGTCATCTCTTGCAGCTCATCGTCCGTGTAGCCGAGCGAGCGGAGGAGGGCGTCGTTGGCCTCGAGCACACGCCTGCTCTTCGCGTCTACGAGGAAGATGTTCTCCTCTGCCTGCTCGACCACCGTGCGGTAGAGCGCCTCGCTCTGCCTTAGCTGTTCCTCTGTCCGCTTGTGCTCGGTGATATCGTACTGGACGCCGAGCCAGTACAGTGAATTGCCGTCCTCGTCTCTGACGAGCGTCGCCTCGTCGCGCACCCACACCACCCTTCCGCCGCGGGCGACCAGACGGTACTCTATCCTGTAAGGTTCGCCGGTCTCGTCGGTCCTTAGCTCTTCTGCCAGCACCCGCTCCCTGTCGTCGGGATGCAGCACCCTGAGCCAGTGCTCCTCGTCGAGTATCTCCGTCTCCGCAGGATAACCGAGCATGGCCTCGTACTGCGGGCTCATGTACGTTATGGCCTTCGGGGTGGCAGAGTCGATGGGCTCCTGTACGTAAGTGACGGCCGGTATCTGCTCTACGAGGCGTCTGAAGAGGTCCTCGCTCCGGTCCAGCGCCTTCTCCGCCCTCTCGCGCTCCCTCCTAACCTCCGCCTCCCTGAGCTCGCGCTCGATGGCGGGACACAGCCTGCTCATGTTCTCCTTGGTCAGGTAGTCGTTTGCCCCAGCCTTCATGATCTCCACCGCCGCGTCCTCGTCTATCTTGCCCGAGACGACGATAAACGGGACGTCGTAACCGAGCTCCCGCAGTAGCCGGAGGGCGTGGGGCGCGCTGAAGCGTGGCATGTAATAGTCGGAGATCACAACCTGGAAACGCTCGTCTCTGGCGTCCGCCGCGCGAAGTGCCTTCTCCATGTCTTCTGGGGTATAGACTCTCTGGGGGAGGGGCTTGTATCCACCGCGTCTTAGCTCCTGCAGGAGCAGCATCGCGTCGTTCTCGGAGTCTTCGACGAGCAGCACGCGCAGGGTCCCTATCACTGGCACCCTCTTCACGCTGGCCTCACGCAACTTCGGCCTTCTTGGCAGGGACCGTGCGGTCCCCTGCATCCTGGCCTCCGAGCGTGAAGTAGAAGGTAGCCCCCTCGCCTACTCTTCCCTCGGCCCAGACTCTGCCTCCGTGCCTGTGGACGATGCGGGCTACCGTCGCCAGGCCTATCCCGGTCCCCTCGAACTCATCCTGTCCGTGCAGCCTCTGGAAAGCACCGAACAGCTTGTCTGCGTACGCCTGGTCGAAGCCGGCCCCGTTGTCCCGCACGTAGTAGACGGGGGCCAGGAAACCTGGGCCAGGGTCCTTGTCGGCGCCGAACTCGATGCGCGCCCCCCTTCTCCTGGCGGTAAACTTCCACGCGTTGCCGAGCAGATTCTCGAGCGCCACCTTGAGCAAGCTCGCGTCCCCCCAGGCCGTGATGTTCTCCCCGGCCACGAACTCGACATCCCGCCCTGGCTGCGACTCTCTGAGTTCCTCGATTATCCCAGCGGCGAGGCGGGCCAGGTCAACGGGTTCCCTGTGCAGGGGCCTGCGTCCGACCCTCGAGAGGTTGAGCAGGTCGTCTATGAGCGTGGCCATGTGTCTGCTCGCCGCCCTTACGCGACCGAGGTAGTCCATTCCTTCCTCGTCTAGCGCTCTCTCGTAGTCCTCCTGCAATATCTGGGAGAACCCGTCTATGGTCCTCAATGGGGCCCTCAGGTCGTGGGAGACGGAATAAGAGAACGCCTCCAGCTCTCTGTTGGTCCCTTCCAGCTCCCTGTTGGCCTCCTCGAGGTCTTTGCTCGCACGCACGGCCAGGATGCGGCTGCGCACGAGCATCCAGGAGATGCCGAAGAGTAAGATGCTGACTCCTACGCCGCTGGCGAGCACGAAGGCCGGCAGGTCGCTCTCGGCACCCCTCTTGAATCCTGGCAACGTGGCGAAGTACAGGCTCCACTCGCGCCCCGCCACCCCTATGCGGCGCTTCTCGGAGAAGAGCGGGTCGTACCCGTGCACTCCTGCGCGCTGCACCCCGTCTTCGTCGTAGAGGAGCGAGCTCGACTCTACGTCGGCACCGTCGTAAAGCTCGAAATCTATGGCTGGGTCGAAGCCACTCCCGAACACGTCGTCGAGCAGCCCATCCCGCCTGAAATACCCAACGACGAATCCTCTCAGGGCACTCCGTCGCCCGGTGACAGTCTCAACCGGTTCACCCTCGGCGTAGACCGGAAGGTAGACGGCGAAGCCGGGGCTGAGGGCGAGGTCGGCGCTCGAGTCCTTGGGGGGCTCCGTCAGCACGTAGACCATCTTCGTAGCCTGCGGCGAGCCTGAGTCGCGTGCCCTGTCCATGGCAACTTTGTGGGCCGGGTCCGTGTAGGCGTCCTGGTTTATCGTGATCAGGTTGGCCTTGTCCGAGGGGGCGACCAGCGCAAGTGGAAAGTAGGAGGAACGCTCCCCGCCGGGATCTAAATCGGGCCGCATCTCCTGCAGCCCCTCCCTCTTTGCCTCGCTGACGAAAGCTTCCCTCTCGTCGGGCCTTACATGCCTGGCGAAGCCAAGCGCCTGAAGGCCCTCCAACCGGCTCCCGGTCTCGATGCCCCTGACGTAACTCTCCCACTCTTCGCGCTCGACCGCCTTGCTCGCGAGAAACACGCCGCGGGCGCCGAACAGCGCGGCGAGGTAAGCGTCCGTCTTCCTGTCCACGGCCGCCTGTGTAGCCTGAATGGTCTCGTCGAAGCGGACCTGATCCTGCGTCTCGACCGTCTGGCGCACGTAGTACCAGGCGAGCCCGGCCAGCAGTAGAGAGATCAGGAGCACCCCGTAAGCCGCCCCTGCGAGACGCAGGTGGCGGAAGAGCCGGCCGAGCCCCGACCGTACAGCGAGCAGGTACGCCCTGAACCCGCCTATGACAGACTCCAACCCGCAAGCAACGCGCGGCACACGGCCACGAACGCATCCGTCACCGATAACGTTGCGTTCACCGCTCCACGAACCTTTCCCTTTGACAAACGATGCCCGGACAATCCGCACGGGACGCGCCGTATGGAGCAATGTTACCCGGCGTACGGGTGGCCCGCAAGATTTGGACAGCTGTATGGGTAAAGGTGACCTTTACCCATACAGCGCGCTGGTCAGCATTTCAGCCTGTGTCGCCACTTCTTCACGCCGAGCATACCCCTGAAAGCGTCGTCTAGTTCTTCGCGGGCGGCGGGAAGCTCCGCGCGCAGCCACTCGTCGAGATCCGCTGTAGCCCGTTCATAAGCTCTCTCGAAGCCCGGATCGTCGTAGCGGCGCGGAAGAAGATCCACCATCCTCCGGTGAGCGCGGAAGCTCGCAATAAGGTCAGCGAGCGCGGTGGAGGATCGGCGGTCCAGCCACATCTCCTGCTGCGCGAGGTACTTCTCCAGGCCGTCCACGGAGCGCTCGATCTCTTCGACCGGCAACTCTCCCGACGGGCCCGGCGCTCGGACGTACTCCAGAGCGGCCTCGAACTCTTCGACGAGCGGGATCACCATCCCCTGAACACCCTCGGCGACTTCCACCCGATGCCGGTAACCAACCTCGTACTCGGTCCGCTTCCTTGCGAAATAGTATCCGACGACCGCGCTCGCGCATGCGAGCACCAGATACGAAAGCAACCCGTAAGTCATTGGCGTAAGCTGGCTCACGCTCCACCCTTCCTCCCCGGAGGATGCAACACGTAGACCACGCGCCCCTGTACCCGTGCCTCTTCGGCCGGTACCACCATCTCCTCGTACTCTCCCGAAGGAGCCTCGGGCCTCAACCTCAACATCTCCCCCTCCCTGTAGAAGCGTTTTACCGTCACCTCCTCGCCTTCCCTCAATAACACCACGATTACCGAACCGTCCGGCGGGCTCTCATCTTCTTCGACGACCAGCAGATCTCCATCCTCGATCCTGGCCCCAACCATGCTTTGTCCCACCACCCGCAACAGATACCTCCGCTTCCCCGAACGCGCAGAGAGAAGCTCCGCCGCCAGCGAATAGGCCTCGTCAGTCGCCACCGCCTCGAGCCCACGACCGGCGGCGATCCTGCCGAGCAAACCCATCCTTCCCGCAACCCTCCAACCTTTCTCCGTGAGCCGAACCATCCTCGCCCCACGCTCCCGCACCACATACCCTTCTTCTTCCAGCGTCCTCAAGTGATGGTGGACCGTCTGCGAACTCCTCAGCCCCACCTCGACCCCGACCTCGCGCACGCTCGGCGGCGGCTCCCCACCCCCGGCACGCCGCGCCAGATACCGCAAGATCTTCTCGCGCCTCGGATGTAGAGGCTCTTCCATCACCACACGTTAGCGCACCATACACCCTATGTCAAACAAATGTTTGTAGAGACTCTATCCGCCTTCGATGCAACGTGTAATCGGGGAGGGCGCTTGTGGCTTCAGTCCGCGTCTGACCTCACGCTGAGATCTACGCCTGGACGCAGTTCCTTGAGGTAGAATAACGTAGCTCTCCCTGACGCGCATGCCGGCCCGTCCGTAGAGCCTGGGGGCGCCGGTGATGCTCTCGGCGTCCACGCTAAGGCCGACCTTATGGGTACCGCGCCGGTGATACTCGGCGAGGGCGTGACGAAGGAGGGCGAGCCCCAGCCCGCGGTTTCGCCACGGACGCCTGACGCCCACGACGTCCACCCATCCCTCGCCGGCGAGCGTCTTGCACAGGGTAACGCCTGCTATCTCGTCGCCTTCCAGGGCCAGAAACCAGAGGGAAGGATCGAAGCTCTCCCTCTGCGTGTTCCCTGACGAACCGTTCGAACGTGCCGCGCGGCCTTCCCCACATATCCCTGAACGCGTCCTCGACGGCCTCGAAGACCGCCCGCTCGTCCTGGTCCGGGGACGAAGGTACGAACGGAGATGTCAGCGGGCCAGTGTGGTAGTGGCGGGGCCTCGTCGAGTTCGGTCTCCATCACGTATACCCCGCGCACCGGCGTGTAGCCGGAGCCCTCAAGCAGTCGTCGCGCTCCCTCGTTGGCCGAGTTGATGTAATGCTGCACGACGACGCGCGCGTTCTCCGGGGCCTGGGCATGCGGTCGCGCGTCCAGCGCTCTCCCCATGTGACAAGATAGCCGCCCATCCCCAGACCCCGGTAATCCGGGTGGACGTAGCCGTAGACCGAGACGGTCATGAAGGAGCGGTTGAACACGTCCGCGTATGCGGCGATCCGGCCGTCTGGCGCGGTGACGACCACGGCCTCCTCGGCGAGGTCCAGAGAATGCCAGTCGTCGAGGATCTCCTCCACGCTCATGTCCGACGCGCCGGTGTCCGCGATCTGGCAGGCCGAGATCAAAGCCGCAACCGCCTCAGCGTCCTCGCGCGCGGGCACCCTCGTCGTGTAGCCTTCCGGTAACCCCATCACGGCGACAAACTTAACACAGAAAAGGGCCCCCTATGTAGGGGAGCCCTTTGTGGCAGGTATCGCTTAGTTCTAGTGCGCCGCGGGCACCTTAGCCTCGAAGGCCAGGCCTTCGTCGGCGCGGTCTACGACGACGGTGTCGCCGGGGCCGAACTCTCCGCCTATGATGTGGCTGCTCAGAGGGTTCTCGACGTAGCGCCTGATGGCCCGCGCCAGCGGTCTTCCGCCGAACTTCGGGTCGTAGCCCTCCTCGGCGAGGAACTCCTTGGCCGCGTCGGTGACCTCGACCTGGACGCGCTGGCTCTCGAGGTGCTTGTTCAGGCGCGAGAGCATGATGTCGACGATCTTCAGCACGTCCTCCTTGGTGAGGGGCTGGAAGACGATGATCTCATCTACCCTGTTGAGGAACTCGGGCCTGAACGCCCGCTCCAGGGCCTCGCGCGCCCGCCGCTCGGTCTCGCGGAAGTCAACGCCGTCGCCCGAGGTGAAGCCGAACTGCCTCGTCGAGACGAGGTGCTGGCTGCCGACGTTCGAGGTCATTATGACGACCGTGTTCTCGAAGTTGACCGTCCTGCCCTTGGCGTCAGTGAGGCGTCCGTCGTCGAGGACCTGAAGCAGCGTGTTGAAGACCTCGGGATGGGCCTTCTCGATCTCGTCGAAGAGGACGACCGAGTAGGGACGACGCCGCACCTGCTCCGTGAGCTGTCCCGCCTCCTCGTAGCCGACGTAGCCAGGAGGTGCGCCGACGAGCCTGGAGACGGTGTGGGCCTCCTGGAACTCGGACATGTCTATCCGGATCATGGCGTCCTCCTCGCCGAAGAGGTACTCGGCGAGAGTGCGCGCGAGCTCGGTCTTGCCGACGCCGGTAGGGCCGAGGAAGATAAAGCTGCCTACAGGGCGCTTCGGGTCCTTGATGCCTGCCCTGGCACGCCTGATGGCCTGGGCCACAGCCCTGACTGCGGGCTCCTGCCCGACGACCCGCTCGTGCAACACGCCCTCCAGGTTCAGGAGACGCTCGGCCTCCTCCTTGACGATGTTGGTCGCAGGCACGCCGGTCCACTCCTCCAGTATGCGAGGCGATATCCTCGCGGGTCACCTCGGGGGCGTTGGTCTCGCGGCGTCCGGCCCAGCCCTCATGCTGCTCGTCGAGCTCGGCCTTGAGCTGCTCGATACGCTGCTTGAAGCCTGCGGCCGTCTCGTAGTCCTCGGCCCTTACGGCATCTTCCTTCTCGCGTTCGAGGCCCGCTATCTCCTCCTCGATGCGCTTGACGTCGACGGGCGGCACCGTCGAGCGGAGCCGCACCTCGGCCGCCGCCTCGTCGAGGAGGTCTATGGCCTTGTCAGGCAGGAACCGATCCGTTATGTAGCGGTCGCCGAGCTGGGCCGCCGAGATGACCGCCTCTTCCGTTATCTTTACCCTGTGGTGCGCCTCGTAGCGGTCCCTGAGGCCGAAGAGGATAGCCACCGTCTCTTCCACCGTCGGCTCGTCGACGAGCACGGGCTGGAAGCGCCGCTCCAGCGCCGGGTCCTTCTCCACGTGCTTGCGGTACTCGTCGAGCGTGGTCGCCCCGACGACCTGGAGCTCGCCGCGAGCGAGCGCCGGCTTCAGCATGTTCGAGGCGTTGACAGCGCCCTCTGCGCCGCCGGCCCCGACGATGGTGTGGAGCTCGTCGATAAACAGGATGATGTCCTGCTCCTCCTGCTGCAGCTCACCCAGCATCTGCTGCATCCGCTCCTCGAAGTCACCGCGGAATCGGGTGCCGGCGACGAGCCCGCCAACGTCGAGCGCGAGGACACGCTTGCCCTTGAGCGACTCCGGTACGTCGTCCGAGACGATCCGCTGGGCGAGCCCCTCGGCCACCGCCGTCTTGCCGACACCGGCCTCCCCGATCAGGACAGGATTGTTCTTCGTGCGGCGGGAGAGGATGCGGACGACGCGTGAGATCTCCTCGGCCCTCCCGATAACAGGGTCGAGCTCGCCTTCGTTTGCGAGCTGGGTGAGGTCTCTCGAAACCTGATCCAGGGTCGGCGTCTGACTCGGCGGGCCCTGCTGCCCACCGCCCATACCAGGACCGCCCGCCGCGGCGCCTGTCATCCCTTGTCCCGTCTGCGCCCCCCGCTGCTGCATGAGGCGCAGGATCTCACGCCTCAAGGCTTCTGCGTCGGTCGCGCCGTGCTGCTGCAGTATCCTGTATGCGTTCCCATCACCCTCGCCGAGCAGCCCGAGCAACAAATGCTCGCTCCCGACCTGCCCAACGCCCATCTGCCTGGCCGCGGCGAAGGAGAGCTGCAAGGCGCGCTTGGCGCTCGGTGTGAACGTGTAGATCTCCTCTCCCGGATCGCTGCGGAACTCCTGGAAGCGCGCGCGCATCCCGCCGACGTCAGCGCCAGCACGCTGCAGGGCCTCGGTCGCCACGTTCTCGCCGGTCACGATACCGGCGAGCAGATGGTCAGTACCGATAGCCGCCGTGCGCGTGGTGCCCGCAGACGCCTCGCGGGCACGCATCACGGCCTGCTGCGCCTCCCCAGAGAGAGCGTCGAACAGGCTGCCCTGCCCCCCTTGCTGCTGCTGTATTAGGTTCTGGAGCATCGCGAACGGATCCTCCCCGCCCTGCGCGTCCCCGATCATGCCTAGCTGCCGCGCGCACTGCGTGCATAGATAGCCGGTCACCCTCCTCTCACCCTGCTGCCTCAATACCTGCATGCTCGCCGGCCGAATCCCACAGTTCTCACATATCATCAGCTGAAAGCCTCCTGTATAAAATCCTCGTATCTCCTCGTACCCCACTCAGGGTAGACCGTAACATCGAGATCTAAGCCCGTCATGCTCATATTTTATTACTCTTTCGAGTTAGATCAAGATAGGTCGGGGTGAGTAATTTTGCGCCGGGTCCTGGCCTGGCTATCGGAGTAAGCTCCCAGGTATAGGGTATACCCTTCTGACCGGACGGAAGCTACTCTGGAGGGTATCTTGCAAGAACGAGGTCTCATCGGGCTCGAAGCGCGGGCCGCTGACGGTACGAAGATCGGCCGCATCGCCGAGGTGGTTGCGGACGAGGAGAGCGGGGAGGTCACGCATGTCGTCGTCGAGACGGAGAGCGGGGAGCGGTTGGAGACCCCGATCACGGGCCTCTCACTCGACCCTGAGGCGGACTTCGCGACGTTCGAAGCCGACTCTTCGGACGAAGAACCCGGAGATCATAAGGGCGACGAGATCGAGCCGGACGATGATTACGCCCCCGGCGGCGTCGATGGCGAGGAGGATTACGAACACGAGGGCCAGCTCGTCACCGCGCCTGAGGACCAGGACGAGGCCCAGTCGGAGGAGGATCTGGAGTCGCGCGAGGACTGGGAGGACGAGACTTACACCGCCGACTCGGGCTACCCGCGCAACGACGTCTACGTCGACCCGGATACCGGCGAGGAGGAGGTTGACCCTCTCCTGAAGGAGAACGAAGACCTCACGGACGACGTCGCCGACCTGCTCGACGGCACGAACCTGGTGGTCGGTTCCACCAGAGACGGAGTCGTGGCGTTGACCGGCGCGATGGCCACACAAGAGGACTTGGAGGATGTCGTACGTGAGATCATGGGCCTCGACGAAGTCTTGGAGGTCGACACCACGGACGTCGACGTGGGGTAGATCCGCCTTTCTTCAATGGCTTGCAGAGAAGCTGCGCCTCCTACAAACCTCGGCTACAGGCCTCGGGCATCAGCTTTCAGACAAGCAGCTGAAATGCTGAGTGCGACCAAGCTGAATTGCTTGCAAAGAGGTTGCACCTCTTTGCAACTTGCTCTAAGTCCCTGGTTGCCAGTCGCCACGCAGGTGCCCGTTGGTCTGGGCCTTCTCGCGAGTTTGCCGCTCGCGCTCGAGCCTCTCGGCGGCCGCGCCCAGAAGCTCCTTGACCTTCTGCAGGCGCTCCAGCTCCGAGGTGAGCTCCAGGATCTGCTGTCGGACCTCGGGCTCGAACTCCACCCGGCCTGCGATCGCGAACGAGAGGTTCCTGTAGGGCGGCTCGATCTCGATCCCGACGGAACCTTCGGTCGCGGCCTCGACGACCCGCTCGAGGAGGGCTATACACTCCTCGGCCAGCGTGCCAACGTCCTCCTCGGCCTCATCCTGGAAGTACTCGATCTCACCGACGTAGTAAGGTTTGCCTGTGAGTACGTTGTTCAGCTTGAAGCGCCGCGAACCTTCTACCAGGATCAACATCCGCCCGTCCTCGTAGCGCTCCACGAGCTCCACGATCTTCGCCGTGCAACCCACCTGCCGCGTTCCCGACTCATCGGCGAAGACCATCCCGAACTCGCCCTCCTGCTCCAGGCACTCGTTCACCATCTGCTTGTAGCGCTCTTCGAAGATGTGCAGCGGCAAAGGTGCACCCGGCATCAATACCACGTTCAGCGGAAAAAGGGGTATGTCGGACAAGCGTGTACTCCTCCTGCTCTTTGACCGAATTCTATCTCACCTCGCATACGGCCTGCTCAGCGCCCCACGGCGGCTGGTTCTGTCGCCGGTCGGTGGGTGGGGTAAGCTAGTAAGAGAGAAGACCGAGTTCGGGGGTGGAAGGTGGGATCCATGGCGGTGAGAACGTACTTCTCTGACGACAACCTGGGATGACCGAAGACGGGATACACGCCGGCCGCGTCGCGCTCGTAACCGGCGCGGGGCGTGGCATCGGGGCGGCGACGGCCCGTCTCCTCGCCCACGAGGGCGCGGCCGTCGCCCTCGCCGCCCGCACCGAGGATGAGATAGTCTCAGTGGCGCACGAGATCTCCTCCCGCGGCTGCACCGCACTGCCCGTGAGCCTGGACGTGGCCGACGAAGGCTCGGTTTCAGCCTGTTTCGAGAGGGTGCGCGGCGAACTCGGCAACATCACCATCCTAATAAACAACGCTGGCACACCCGGCGTCCCGCTCCCCGTCGCGGCCACGCGGCCGGAAGGGTGGCGGCGCGCCTTCGACGTCAACGTGACAGGCGCCTTCCTCTGCGCCAGGGAGGCGTTGCCCGGCATGGCCTCCGCGAATTGGGGCCGCATAGTGAATGTCTCCAGCGCCGCCGCCAGGCACCCAGTTGCGGGGATGGCCGCCTACGGCGCCTCGAAGGCGGCCCTGGATCAACTCACCCGCGTTCTGGCCCTCGAAGGCGAACCGTACGGCATCGCCGTAACGGGCGTCTATCCTGGTGTAGTGGACACCAGGATGCAGGAGGAGTCGCGAGGCTTCGGCCAGGAGCTCATCGGCAAACAACTCCACCGCATGTTCCAGGGCTACAGAGATTTCGGGATGCTCCGCCCACCCGAGGAGCCGGCGGAGCTCATAAGCTACCTCTGCACCCCCGCCGCGCAGCGCCTCAGCGGCCACATCATCCGCCTCGAACAGCTCGAAGCCCTGAAGGAGGAGCCTTGACTCTGACCGACAAGACGGCGGTCGTCACGGGTGCCTCGAGCGGCATAGGGGAGGCCACGGCGCGCCTGCTAGTTTGGGCACCCATTGGGCGCCGACTCATCTTCCCCGCTGTTCAGAATAGGCTGCGTTCTCTCCAAGCTTAGCGCGGAGGAAAGCAACGCTTCCTTCTACCTCCGACTCCCCCAGGCCGTGCAGGATCACAGGCCCATCGAATCCGACGCCTCGCAGGTTCTCCAGATACCGATCATAGTCCAGCTCGCCGCGTCCTGCTGCGACCACCTCGCCCGTATTCTTCACGTCCTTGGCGTGGGCGATGACGATATCTCTCACCGAGCAACTCGAAAGCCTCGTCAAGAATCTCATCTGCGTGTGGCAGTTCGCCTTCGCGGAAGAGGTTGGCGGCGTCCATCACCACCTTCAGGCGCGGGGATCTTATCTCGTCGAGCAGACGACGGCCCTTCTCAGCCGAGTCGACCACGTTGTTCACCTCCGGCTCGAACGCCAGCGTGACCTCGTACTCTTCTGTGATTACGAGCGCCCGCTCCATGGACGCGAGCAGGCCCTGCCAAGCTTCGGGGGCATCGTTCTCCGGATGGTAGCGCCACATATCGTCGGGATCGCGTGTGCCTGAGCACAGTGTGATCACCGACGTACCCAGCCGCCCGCAAGCGTCCGCGAGTACTCGGAGCCTCCGCAGCCCCTCACGCCGCTTCCCGAGATTTGGGTGGATCATGTTGAAGGTTCCTGATACGGTGGACATCGTGAGGTCCCTCTTGTCCAACTCTCTCCGGATGCCATCTGCCAGTCCCGGGGCGACCTCCTCAGGCATCGTGGGCAAACCGGCGCAGGACATGTTGAACTGCACGCAGCAGATACCGTGCGCTTTCACCGCGTCGAGTGTCACCCCGAGCGAGGGACGAGGGAACATCTTGGCGAAGATCCCTAGCCGCATCAGACGCCGCCCCCCGCTTCGGAGAGCAAGACCCTCTCTCCTGACTCCGCGGAGCGCGCGAGGGCTACCATCCCGCGCACTGCCGCCAGCCCGTCGCCGACATCGGCGCCGGGAGTGGTGGCGCCGCGAAGTATCCGGTCGGCGAAGCCCTCCACCTGCAGTCTGAAGAAGTGGGCATCCTCGCCCAAGGGGCGATGGTATTGGCCGTCCCTGGTAGAGAAACACTCCACGTCGCTCGACTTCAGGTACCAGGGGTTGTAAGTCTTGCCGATCACGCTTCCGTACTCACCGTAGACCTGAAATCCTTCGTGCCAGTCCATGCGCACGGCTATGGTGAGGTCGAGGTGGCCGACGCTGCCGTCGGCAAACTCCGCCTCCGCAAACCAGCAGTGGGCGCCGAATTTCTCCACGAGCCGGGCGCGTATGCTCACTATCTCCCCACCGAGGAAGTGGGCGGTGTCAAGGAGGTGGCTGCCGTGTGCGAGCATGTAGTAGCGGCGCCTGTCCGCCTTGGGCTCGACTTCGGGTCGTCTGGCCTTCCCGCTGGTCAGGGGAATGGGCTGCAGGGTGTCGGTCACAGCGTAACGGTAGAGCGAGTCGCAGTACCAGGCCTTGAGCGCGAGCATCTCCCCCGATCTCCTCCCGGATAAAGCGGTGGGCGAACGCGATGCCGGGATCGAAGCGCTTCTCGGTGCCCACCTGGAGCACGAGCCCCGAAGCCAGAACCCTCTCGCGCAGGTCCTCGCACTCCTCCACACCCACCCCCATGGGCTTCTCCACGAGCACGTGCTTGCCGGCCTCGATGGCCTCTCTGGCGGCGGGCACGTGGAACTCGTCCGCCACTCCGATGATGATCGCCTCGACGTTCGGGTCGGAGAGCATCGCTTCATAGTCCGTGTACGTAACGCGCGGGGCGTGGACGGCGGCCATCTTCTCGAGAAGATCCTGCGCGACGTCGCAGATGGCGTACAGTTCGGCGTTGCGCGCTTTGCGGCAGGCCTCGAAGTGGGCGAACTGGGAGATCGGTCCGCAGCCGAGGACCCCTACCCTCAAGAGTGGTGGTTCCTTTCTCACACCTGCCTCAGCTACTCTTGGAAGTGCCGGTCGCAGTCGTCGAACCCGGCTTCCGATACCAATTCGGGCGGCGGCGAGAAGGTACGCTCGGGTGCGTCCAGCGCATAGAGATGGTCGCGTGGCTCATCTTAATCCGAGAACGTGGAGGTTGATCCATTAGTTCTTGTTATCAACAGATGCTCGATCCGTATACACAGCCTTCCGATTCCAGGTGCCCAAGCCTCCCGAGGACAGCCAGGCCATTCCCGGCCAAGAGCGCGTAAATCGATCAGAGTATAGATGAATGGAGGCAGTTAGAGAACTCATGTTTGGAAGGCCTGGCATCAGTCTCCTATCGCACGCCGTCCTGTTAGACTTGGGTTGTCGTCCGCCTGATTCATTGGCACGTGCTCCAATCTTGTAGGAAAATGAGCAAGTAGGGCGTAAGGGAGCGCTACCCCTAGGAGAGGGGAAGGAAGAGGATGGGTTCTTCGCCTCTAATCGTGTGAGGAGTCTCGAGGCGCCAGCGGGTGAGAAACACAAGGCCGTAAGGGTATGGTTGCTCGGTGGGTTTAGGGTTAGTGTAGGTTCTAGAACCATCACCCAAGATGCCTGGCGCCTGAGGAAAGCGGCCGCCTTGGTGAAACTCCTCGCCCTGGCTCCTGGCCACCGCATACACCGCGAGCAGGCGATGGACCTCCTCTGGCCCGACTCGGGCAGGAAGGCGGCCTCAAACAGCCTGCGCAGCACCCTCCACGTCGCCCGTAAGGTCCTCGACCCGAGCGTGGGCTCACGCTACCTAGCAAGCGAGGATGAGTCGCTGGTGCTGTGTCCGGAAGGCGACCTGTGGGTCGACATCGCTGCCTTCGAGGAGGCTGCGGCTACTGCCAGGCGCGCCAAGGAGCCTGCGACCTATCGGACGGCTTTAGACTTGTACGCTGACGACCTGCTTCCGGAAGACCGCTACGAGGAGTGGACGGAAGGCAGGCGCGGCGAGCTACGCCAACTGTACCTGGCGCTGCACATAGAGCTTGCAGGGCTCTATGAAGAACTCCACGAGCACGAGTCGGCCATCGAGGTACTTCGCACGGCGATCGCCAAGGACCCCAACCTAGAGGAGGCGCACCTTGGCCTCATGCGCCTTCATGCCCTCTCGGGGAGGCCCGAGAGGGCCCTCGCCCAGTACGAACGACTCCGCGACGCCCTCTCCAGAGGTCTCGGAACGCAGCCCGCCACGGCGACCCGCCGTCTGCGCGACGAGATATCTGCCGGGGGCCTGCCGATGACACCCTCCGTGGGTCCCTTGCGGGAGGAGAAACTACCCGGTGTGGGCAATCACAACTTGCCCACACCGAGGACCAGCTTCGTTGGTCGTGAGCAGGAGCTGGTCGAGGTCAAGAGGATGCTCGCCATGACCAGGCTCATTACCCTCACCGGGGCCGGCGGTTCGGGCAAGACGCGCCTTGCCTTAGAAGTGGCCAGGGATCTCGCAGGAATGTACCCGGACGGGGTGTGGCTAGTGGAATTGGCTCCTCTCTCGGATGGTGAGCTAGTTCCGCAGGCGGTGGCCCATGCTGTGGGGGTGCGCGAGCAGCCAGGCAGCCCGCTCGTCGAGACACTCGAGGACGCGTTGCGCTCGAGGAAGGTGCTCTTGGTGGTGGACAACTGCGAGCACCTCATTGAGGCCGTGGTCGGCCCGGTGGATGCTCTCCTGGCTTCCTGCCCGGGCTTGCGGGTGCTAGCCACAAGCCGCATCCCACTCGGCGTATACGGCGAGCACGAGTACACGGTGCCGACTCTCTCCGTACCTGACCCGAAGCGCCTGCCCGGCCTCCAGACCCTCTCACACTACGAGGCAGTCAGGCTCTTCATTGACAGGGCCAGTGCTGCCAAGGCTGACTTCGCCCTCACCAACGAGAACGTCCCCGCTATCGCGGAGATCTGCGCTCGTCTGGACGGACTGCCCCTGGCAATAGAGCTTGCAGCAGCCAGGGTCAAGCTCCTGCCGCCTAAAGCGATGCTCGGAAGGCTCGCCAACCGCCTGATGCTTCTGACAGGGGGAGCGCGCAACCTCCCTGAGAGACAGAGGACCTTGAGGGGCACCATAGAGTGGAGCCACACCCTGCTAGAAGAGGGCGAGAAGACGCTGTTTGCCAGCATGGCTGTCTTCTCCGGCGGACGGACGCTAGAGGCCATAGAGGCAGTCTGCGACGCTGAGGGCGACCTGCCTATGGACGCCTTTGAGGGTGTCTCCTCCCTCCTTGACAAGAGTCTCCTGAGGCAGGAGGAGGGGCCAGAGGAAGAGCCACGCTTCGTGATGCTAGAAACCATCCACGAGTATGCCCGCGAGAAACTCCAGGAGAGCGGGGAGGCCGAAGAGATCAGGCGCGCGCACAAAGAATACTTCCTGGCTTTAGCAGAAGAGGCCGAGCCCGAGTTGATGGGTGCTGATCAGGTGCCGTGGATGGAGCGGCTGGAGGCCGAACACGACAATCTCAGGGCTGCCCTTTCGTGGTCGCTAGAAGCTGGGGACGCGGAGTCGGCGCTGCGGATCGGTGGCGCACTGTGGCGGTTCTGGAATGTTAGGGGGCACTTTAGCGAAGGCCGGCGCTGGCTGGCGGCGGCCTTGTCCGACGGAGAGGCTGCTCCCTCTAGCGTCAGGGCCAGGGCGTTGCTCGGTTTGGGGTACCTGGCGCTGAGGCAGGGCGACTACAGGCGGGCGGCGGAGGATCTCGAAGCGAGCCTGTCGCTTTACAGGGAGGCCAAAGACCGCAGGGGCGAAGCGTATGCTCTGTGCTTTCTCGGATGGATAGCTTTGGACAGGAACGAACTGGAGCGAGCCGAGGGGTTTCTGGAGGAGAGCCTCGCCCTGGGCCGGGCTGTGGGCACAGCTAGGGACGTAAGCGTCGTACTCAACGCACTCGCCATGCTTGGCCTCTATCGCGGCGAATACGAGCGTGCTGCCGCTATGCAGGAGGAGAGCCTGAGCCTGGCCAGGGAAGCCGGGGACGTTCGAAGCATCGCCATCTACACCACCAACCTCGGGATGACGGCGGCTGTGACAGGCGAGTACGAGCGGGCGGAAACGTTCCTACAGGAGGCTCTGGAACTGCATCGGAAGATCGGAGCGGAGGATATGATCGCTCCTTCCATCAACCTCTTCGGATTCCTGGCGCTCTCCCGGAACGATCTCGACCGGGCTGAGGATCTCTGCGTGAAGTCCATACGAGAATTTCAGGAGCTGGCCGAGGCACCGGGCGTCGATTTCGCCCTGGACATCCTGGCTGGTGTGGCCGCATCGCGGGGAGAGATCCGCAGGGCGGCGCGGCTTTGGGGCGCGGCGGCGGGGTTTCGCGAGGTCAACAACATTCCCTGGCTACTAGAGGAGCGTGCGATGATCGAGCCTCATATAGAGGCTGCGCGCGCCCGGCTTGAGGAGGCTGTCTGGCGTGAGGAGTGGGAGAAGGGGAGATCCATGACCCTGGATCAGGCCGTGGAGTATGCCCTCTCGGACGAAGAGGAACAGAATGGTCCCACGCTCGTCGCTGTGCCCGAGCAGCAGCCACTACACGACGAACCGGCCGAAAGGCTCACCGCCCGAGAGCAAGAGGTGACGCTCCTCGTGGCTCGAGGGCTGACCAACCGCCAGGTAGCCACCGAGCTCTCTATCTCCGAGCACACGGCGGCTACCCATGTCAGAAGGATCTTCAAGAAGCTGGGATTGCACTCCCGAGCAGAGCTCGCTACCTGGGTGAGCCGTAGCCGTCATCCTCTGAGCTAGATCGACAGATACGTCCAGATTCTCGATAAATACTCAATCCTGAGTACGTTCTAAGGCCTTGCAGGTAACGCCCAGCTAACACACGCCGTTCAGACTGCCCGTATGACGCTGGCAATGTCCTCGTGCTCTGGGAGCAGCATGTGCAGGATGTGGCATCCGAGGAGCCGGCCCCTGGGTTGGTGGAAGGGAGTGGAGGACGTGAGATCTTCATGAGGTCCGAAGAAGCGCAGATCGGCAAGCGGGTGAGGGTCAGAAAGGACCATCGCACGGCGAACTGGCGGGGCCAGGAGGGGACTATCGCCAAGAGATGGGGAAACCCATGCTACAGCGCCCTCGATGTCTTATTCGACGACGGCAATTGGCAACTGTTCTGGTACCACGAGTTGGAGGAGATCGATAGGATAGATAGAGGTGCTCGGCGTCGAATCGGGGTCGCCGCAGAACCGTAGTCACGAGATCTGTCTCGCGAGAAGCGAGGGAATCGGCGAACGTCGCGGCCCTCCCTGACAGCTGAAGCCTGAGATCTACTCGTCCTTGCTGATCCAGTACGTGAATCCGAGGAAGGAGGAGTAGATCGTGACGATGAGGAAGAAGCCGGCGAAGAAACGGAAGATCCCGATCGGCGTAGGGTCGCCGGTGCTCCCTTGCTGCAGTAGCAGCGCCAGTTCCATCATCCCCCCTTGCCTTCTTCCATAATAGGCGTGGTCGGACAACCTTCCTTCACGACGCTCTGGTCTAGCTTCACGCACCCGTTGATGAGGTAGGCAGGGTCATTATCTACTCTGCGTGCGGTCTCGCGTGTGTAGCCCATGGTTACCATGGTGAGCACGACGAAGAAGGCGCAAGCCATCAGCGCGAGCTGGCTCCACCGGCTCGCCCTCCCCCAATGGAAACCCGTCGCTGAGGCCCTCAGGTACAGGGCGACGATAAAGAAGCCGACGAGCATCAACCCGATCAGCCCGATGTACTTCCATGGGTACATGCTGCCTAAGGGTATCTCCGTCTCCTCACCCTGCCCGAAGACGAGCCCGATCTGGGGTATCAGGCTCGCGTTGGTGGGGATGATGTTGAGCACGGTGAACAGCGCGGTGAAGCCGAGGGCGCCGACGGAGAGCTTGCGCAGCGTCTCCATCGGTTTTACGGCGAAGCGCAGTTTGTGGACGAAGTACGCCGTCGAGGCGATGCTGAGTACGGCTATCCAGATGACCAGCAGGTTGAAGACCCAGGCCTTGTCGCCGAGCATGATGGTGTTGAACGACTCGGGCGCGCTCTCGCGGATTCCCTTGAGGTAACCGTAACCGATAACAGGCTGGATGATCAAGAACCCGAAGCCCCAGAGGAGGCCGAAGTGTCCCATCCAGTCGTAGTACTCCCTGTCGTCCTCCCGCGTGGTCCTCAGGTATCGCCAGCCGGCCCAGCCGGCGATCAAGAACCCGGCGTATGAGAAGTTTCCGACAAAGCGGTGCATGTTCAGCGGCACCATCGTCTGGTTGAGGAAGCTGCGCGCCACGAGGGAGGCCTCGGAGGTGACCTCGGCGGGCGTGAGCATAAAGGAGGCGACCGCGTCGATCATGGTCATCGCCATAAGCCCGAAGAAACCTGCGATAAAGCCGAAGACGACGTGCAGACTCTTGCGGTAGGCGAGCTTGTCCCACACGTTGTACCAGGCGTATACGATGATGATCTGTCCCAGGAACATGAACGCTTCGACCAAAAACACCCAGAAGAAGATATTCTGCAGGATGGAGAAGAAGACGGGGAAGAGCGTAACGAGGGCGAGCACGAACGTGATCGCCAGGGCCGCACCCGAGGCGAAAAGGAGGACCACGAAGCGCGCCAGGTTCCTCGCGAAGCGCTCGTAGTAGGACTGCTTGGTCACCATCCCGAGGTACTCGCTCGTGGCGGCTATCAGAACGGCCCCTATGATGAAGGCCGCAAAGAGGATGTGCGACTGGACCAGAACGGCGATAACGACGTTCTTGCCGATTACCGGTACGTCAAGGTTGCCTATGGGCATCCTCTACTCCTTCTAGGCGGTCGGGAAGTTCATGATCCTGCTGACGGCCAAAAGCATGTTGAGTACGACGACCACGACCACCAGGATACCTATGACCGAAGCGAAGGGCCTGCTGACGGCGTTGTAGTGCTGTGGGCTCCGGTCGAGCCACGGGACGGCGAAGAGGAGCCCGATGAAGATCGTCGGCACCACGACGGCCCCGAAAGATATCAGCGCGTATCCGGGGAAGAACATGAGCATCTGCTCGTAGAAGAAGAAGAACCACTCTGGCCTTGGCACGTACTCGACGGTCGCCGTGTTTGCCGGCTCGGTGAGCGGCGCTGGGGCTGCGTATGAGAGCACGACGCAGGCGAGGAGGATAAAGGTGCTGACGTAGCCGTCCTTCAACACCTGACCGGGGAAGAACCCTATAGTCTCGTCAGGACGCTCGAACACGTTCTCTTCGGTAATTACTTCTTCTTCAACCGGTTTAGCCTTGCCAGTCGCCGGAGCGTACACGTTCTACACCTCTTCTCTTTGATGGCCCTGGTCCCAATCGTACCAGTGGTACGTCGGTGTTCTCGGTAAAAGCTGTTACTCACCGTCTCTTTCGTAACCATCCCTGTCCGCGCGGTCGCGGCGGCCGACGTAGGGCTCCCCTTCGTCCTCATCTGTCTCGTAGCGGGCGTACTCTTCGAGGCGCTGTCGTTCGTGCAGCTTCGCGATCCTGTCCGTGTACTCGAACTCGCTGCCGAACACCCCGTGACGCCTGAGCAGATAAAGGTGCGCGCCGATAAGGGGCGCTATCATGGCGGGGAGCAACCAGACGTGGATGGCGAAAAAGCGCGAGAGCGTTGCTGGCCCCACGGCGTCACCGCCCAGGAGGAAGTGGATTACGTACCCGCCGACGAAAGGTGAGTACGATCCGATCTTCATCCCGACCACAGAGGCCCAGAAACCATCCTGGTCCCACCTGAGGAGATACCCTGTGAAGGACAGCCCGATCACGAGCAGGAGCAGGATCACGCCGACTATCCAGTTGAGCTCGCGCGGGGCCTTGTAGCCGCCCGAGAAGAACACCTGGCCCATGTGCAACCCGATAAATGCCATAAGGAAGTTCGCCGACCAGTAGTGGATGCCGCGGATAAGCTGTCCGAAGTAAGCATCGGTCATGATGTAGTCGACCGAGTTCCACGCGTCGTCTGTGGTCGGTGCGTAGTAGAACAGAAGCAGGATGCCCGTCAGGAACTGCAACGTTATGGTGAACAGCACCGCGCTGCCCAAAGTGTAGAGCCAGGCGCCGCGTTTGGGAACGGGCTCGTAGAGGAAGTGCTCGAGCATCGTGACTATCCCGGTCCGGTGCTCCATCCAGTCAACGAGGAACTGGCTTGCCTCCACCGTCTGGGTCCTTATCCTGCCGATCATGCTCGGTGCTCCCTCTCTAGACCACGTAGGGTTCTTGCGCGTCAAGGCCAGGCTCGATGTCGAACTTGTGCCTGACGTAGAGCTTGCCGTTCTCCCTGACCTCGGCGTCGGTGTAACGGTACATCCCGCGCGGCGGCGGGCCCCCGACCCACCCGCCGTTTATGTCGTAGAGCCCGCCGTGGCAGGGACAGAGGTAGAGTTGCTCGTCGGTGAACCACCGCACCGGGCACCCGAGGTGCGCGCAGGAGTTGCTGAGGACGTTGAGCCTGCTCATGATCTCTTTGCGCTCGGATTCCGTAAAACCCTCGCTCTTCTGGTCCAGAAAGGCCGGGCGCTCCGGCTTCCCTACCACGTCGCCGCTCGACCCCTGCCTGCCCTGCAGCTTGATAGGTGCCTTCCACGAGACCCAGATGGCGTTGCTCAGCGTGTACTTCATGTCCGACTTCTCGGAGCCAGGATACTTCTTCTGGATGGCCCTCTCCCCGTAGAGCTGTTGCAGGGGGAACTCGACCTTGAAATGAGACGGCTCCTCCGCCAAGACCTCAGAGACCGGACCGACTTCCTGCCAGCCTGACCCCACGTCCGAATCGCCTAGCAAGTCGGTCTTGATGACCGGGCTGAGGACGAACGCGGCGGGGGGGATGGTCAGTATGGCCCCGACTATCGCTCCCATCACGCCGAAGCCGAGGAAGTCGCTCCGGGTTATGGGGTCTTTCTGCAGCTCCGCCACGCTTTGTCCCTTCTAGAGCCCCCGAGCCTCACTTGCCGAACCCGGTCGGCGGGGGGCTTGGTTGCACCGTGTAACCAGGCTGATTATATACCGTGAAAGGCACCCTAGAATTAGATTTCATGAACCCCATGTTGAGCGCGATCACGGCGGCGACCACCCCTGTGGCCATCAGCACGATCCTGTATCTCCTCCCCGGGCTGCCGTATCTGAAACGCAGCCTGCCGCGCAGATAGGTTACGTACGCCCCGAACGTGGCGAGGACCATAACCAGCAGCGCTATGTAGCGCATGTACAGGAAAGGGAACTCGGCCAGCGGCGAGACCGCGTAAAGGCCCGCCACCGCGGCCACGAGGCCGAAGAACCGGATAGGCACCCGACCGGCCTGGTCAGGATGCCTCTCCGCCCCGAAGTACATGGCCGCGTTGGAGAGCACGATCAGCACGACGACCAGGATAAGGTTTATGAGGAGCAGGTTCGAGGTGTCCCCCGAGGTGAGCCGCGCGTAAGCGCCCCCCGCGTCCGCGCCTGACACAGGGTTCTCCGGTCTGGAGAGTTTGAGCGCGTAGACTATCGTGAAGCCTACGAGCGGCTGCAGCATCAAGAACCCGACGCCCCAGGTAAGGCCGACAGAGCTACTCCAGTCGTAGAAGGCCCTGTCCTCCTGTGTCTTGGAGCGGATGTACATAAAGGAAGCCCACGCGGCGAGGGCGAAGGCGGGCCAGGAGAGGTTGGCGAAGGTCCTGTGGAGGACCATCTCCGTGAACATGGGGTTGAAGACGCCCCGCACCGCGGTGCCGAAGCTCTCGACGGTCGAGACGGAGAGGGGCTTGACTCCAGGTCCGCCCGTCACCATGTACGTGTCTATGCCGGTCATGATGACCATCCAGACCCAGATAAAGAAGCCCATCGTGAACCCGAGCGCGATGTGGCGCTTCTTGTTGAGCACGCTGTAGCGGTCCCACTTGTAGTAGTAGGAGTACATCCCCCAGAGCGCGAGGCCCATCGAGAGCATGGCGATGGCGACCGCGTAGAAGAAGTGGGTGAAGAGCGAGGCAGTCACCCGCGGGTAGAGCCCGACGAGCAGCACCACGAAGAGGACCGCGAACGTCGCACCCGTCGAGAACGTGAGCACGTTGAAGCGGGCCATAGAGTGGGCGAGTTGGTCCATCCGCGGGCTACCCGTGCGCGCCCCCCAGGCTTGCAACACCGGCGCCGCGAGGGCGAACCCGACGAACAACTCCGCCCAGAACATATGCACGAGCATCGTAAAGCCCGTGATAAAGCGGGCGCCGCCGAAACCTGAGAAGGCGTCCGAAAGGTTCAACTGGGCCATAAGGTGCAGGCTCGATGTGGTTGCTACACCCACGCTAACACTCCTATCTAGGCTTCCCCGGTTCTTTCCAATACCGACTCGCCTACCTGTGGTCCACCGGTTCGGTGCAAGGTGGCCTGGTGGACGGCCCGGGGTTCCAGCCGCCGGTCCACTATGTAGTAGATCGCGCCGCCGCGCTGCAGGGTCTCCCGGACGGGACGCAACAACCTGCGCTCGCGCGTCGAGGCGAAGACGAGCACCTTACCGAACTCGAACTGCTCGTTCCACGAGTCAGCCTCCTCCTGGGGCGCCTCCATCTCCGTTAGTATCGGGGTGACCCCGACCCTTGTGAGCGAAGCGGCAAAGAGTATGACCGCCAGCGAGATGAAGACCATGAGGGTGGGTATCCCGATCGCCGGCGTCGTGAGGGCGAAGAAGATGCCCAAAACTATAAAGGCGATTGCGAAGCCCAAAGGCACTTCGAGCCCACGCCTGTCGGCGGGGACGATGATGTAGCGCGTGCCGTCGGGGAAGGGCTCGGGCTCGCTGGCATCGACGCGCTTGAGGACTACCGTCAGGTCATCCCTGTCCACGCCGAGGTCCCTGATCTCCGTGACGGCCTGGTTGAGCCCGGTCCCGTCATCAATTGTCCCCACCACGGTGTACCAGGAGCCCTGCTCAGGTACCTCCCGCCCTTCCACCAAAACGCCAACCTCCAAAGTGGGATCGAGACTGCTATGCACGGCGCTTCCAGCCGCCCAACAGCATACATTGTCGAGTCCCTGCATACTAGACCGTTCCCAACACCCCGCGGGAATCTCTTTCACAATCTCGGCAGGATGTGAAGCCGGACTCCAATCCTTCCAGTGCACTCGGGTAAACTGAGTCTGTGGATACCAGGGATAAGAGACCGATCTCCGGCCAAAGAGAGGACCATCACTACGAAGAGCGTGGGCTCGGGCCCTGGATCAGGCGCAACCCGTGGCTGCTCATGCGGCTGTTTACGGTCATCGTTTTCTCTTTCGGAGCCTCGACGGTCGCGGCCAATTTCTCCTACGGCCTGGAGGGTAAGCCGACCGTACTCAGCATCAGGTCAACTGAACTCGGGCAGGCTGCCGGCAGGCACGGAGATAGGGGACTACGTCCAGGTGGGCGGCACGCCGGATGTCGGGGAGAACCTGAACCGGGTCGGGGTGCCGGAATCGAGGATAGCGATCGTCTCCCGCTACGAGACCGCCTACTTCTATTTCCGCCTCGAAGAGACCGGCGACAATCTCCTCATCCAGACCACGCAGGGCCTTCCCGAAGATCTTCAGAGTTCGGGCGAGCGCGTCTGGAGGGGCAAGCTAGAGACCGTGGGTACCGTCATCTTCCACGACACCACCCAGCAAGGGCTCCAGAACGCCGGCCTTCCCCGCGACGAGAGCATACCTGTCGTCAACACGGGCGAGACACCAGAGTACATGCGCAACATCTTCCCCGCCTACTCCGCCATAATCGCCCTCTGGTTCCTCTCGATTGCCTGGCTGGCCTGGAAAAAGAACAAACCGCTTCTCGGTTTGTAGCATTTCAGCACGCTCCCTTCGGTCGCTTGTCAGCACGTTCCGGCCTAGCGGCCTCCACTTGTCGGCATTTCAGCTTCTACCGCGCTGTCCACTCCCGGTCGCGTTTTGCGTGTTTATACGTGCAGGGTGGGGGGTAAAACCGCCAATAGTAGCGTCAAGTACGGCATCTGTTATATTGCGCTTGCGGGTGTCGTCCGGTGGGAGCAAGTAATGTACGAGGGGGAGGTGAAAGCGCATAGGCATCGTAGCGTTGATAGTGATCGGACTCATAGCCGGCGTGCTGGCCAAATGGGTTATGCCGGGGCCGGATCCCGGGGGGGTCATAATCACTATCTTGATCGGTATAGCGGGAGCATTCGTCGGCGGTTTCATCGTCCAGAGCCTCTTCGGGGGCCCGGAGATAACGCGGATAAGCCTCGGGGCCATCCTCATAGCGACCCTTGGCGCGATAGTCCTGCTGGCGATCTACCGGCTGATCACACGCAGGGCGGTATAGCGAAAACGAAGAAAGGAGAAGCATGAGCGAGGAGAGGTCTCAACAGGGCAGCCCGCTACAGACCGAGCGCGGCTCCACCAGCATCTCGGACAGCGTGGTCTCGAAGATCGCCGGGATCGCGTCCCAGGAGGTCGACGGCATCAGGATGGGCAGCGGCGGCTCCCAGGCCGTAAGCGGCATCCTCGGTTCCATCACGGGCGGCAGCAGCGGGAGCCAGACCCAGGGGGTCTCGGTAGAGGTGGGCCAGGAGGAGGCCGCCCTCGACCTGACGCTGACGGCCGAGTACGGCAAGTCGATACCCCAGCTCGCCGAGGCTGTAAGGCGCAACGTGGCAAACAGGGTCGAGAGCCTGGTTGGCCTCCGCGTAACCGAGGTAAACATAACGGTCTCCAACATCTTCTTCCCGCAGCAGGAGGCCGAGCAGGAGCGGCAGCGGCAGCTCGAGCAGGAGCGCCGCGATCAGGAGGCGCAGGAACAACAGCGGGTCCAGTAAGGAGCGGTTCGCCGGAGACTACTTATTTTGGCAGACGGAATCCAACTCGCGAGGGCCGCGACCGAGGCGGCCCTCGCGACCGAAGGGGTCCACTCCATGGGGCGCGGGCGCTACGTCGAGGCCGCAACCTACGAGGGCAGCGAGAAAGTCTCGGGGGTGGTCGTCGGTGCGGAGGATCTGGAGATCCACATCGTCGCCGGCTACCCGTTGCCGAGGCCGATACCAGAGATCGCCGAAAACATAAGGGAGCGCATCGCACCACAGGCCGGCGGGCGCAGGACCAGGGTGGTAGTCGAGGACCTCGAGGTGGCCGAAGATGAGCGTCTTTAACAGGATAGTAATGATACTGCTATTCGCCGGCCTCTTCGTGCTCGGCGTTTACATGGTCGTCTACAGCTTCGACCTGTTCGGCCGTAGCCTGACCTCCCTGCCCATCTCCGACTTCTCCGATGGCCTTCAGGACTTCGTCACCCGAGTCGAGAATGGCAACCTCTCCGCCATCACGATAGCCACCCTGGTGCTCCTGGCGATACTTGGCCTGCTCTGGTTCATAGCCGAGCTAAGGCCCTCCACCCCGGGGCGCGTGCGTATGGGCAACGGCACCTACCTCACCCGCGGCGTGGTCGAGGAGGAGGTCTCCGCGGTCGCCGAGCAGGTACCCGATGTCCTCGGTTCCTCGGTCGGCGTGAAGGCCAGGCGAAGTCCGGGGGCCAGGGTAGACCTCGAAGCCAGGGTGAGGCGAGGCGAGGACCTCGAGACTATCAGGTCGGGCTTGCGCACCAGGGTCCAGGAACACCTCTCCGGGAGGGGCGTTGCCGTGAGCAAGCTCAACGTCAAGCTCGTCGAAGCGGATCCCAGGCAGACGAAAACGAGGGTGCAGTGAACGCTTTCAACCGCCTCATCCTTCTGATATTGGCCCTGCTGCTCCTTGCGGTCCCCGTCGTGCTGCTGCTCACAGCCTTTGCGATTATCCCTGCCGACGTCATAGACCAGTACACGGGCTACAGGGCCGCGGTCCAGGCCCTCGGCGACTTCTCGGCCTCCAACCTGACGACGGGGGCTCGGGTCGTTATCGCTGTCGTCGGCGCCCTCGTCGCCCTGATAGCGTTGCTCTTGCTACTCAGGGAGCTCACCCTCGGGCGCAGGGTCTCGAGGAGCACCGTGATGGACGACACGCCGGGCAGGGAGACTGTCATAACGGCCAACGCCGTCAAGACCCTCGCCGAGAGCGCGGCCAGGGAGGCCGGCGCCGAATCCCCCTCAGCCTCGCTCGCCACCGACGACGACTCCTACATCGTGTTCACGGGGATACAGGTCCCTCCTTCCGACAACTACACCGAGCTCGCGGCGCGCGCCAGGCAAAACATCAGGAGGGTTCTGGGGGATCAGGGCGTGCCCGTAAAGGACGTCGAAGTGACGGTAAGAGGAACCGCTATTTAGAGAAAGGAAGGTAGGAGATGGCCGCCTGGACCAACAAACAGTGGGGCGCCGTGATCGGGGCACTTGTGCTGTTCTCGATGTTTCTGATCGGGTTCGAACAGACCCTCGTCGTAGTACTCTTCGGCGTAATCGGCTATGTCATCGGCAAGTACCTGGACGGGGAGATCGACACCGAGGACATCCGCGCCCGCGCCCAGGGCCGTCAGAACAATACGTAAACCTCTCCGGGTCGCCACCGGTATCCCGGTTTCATCGCTGCAATCTCGCCTTTCCTCAGCGGCCGCCTTCTCCTCGCTCGATGCCGGCGGGAGAGTATGCCCTCGACCCGTCGCGGCGAACCTCCGCCGATTTGCGGAGGTGCCTCTTCAGAATGTATCCTGCCAACGGTCATGCTTGACGATAGAGAAGCCTACGAGCGTCTGAGGTCCTGGGGCGAGGAGCCTTCCTCGGTGGCCGTGCTCACGGACATAGACGGGGCGCTCGCCCCCATCGTGCCGACACCGGATATGTCGGAGGTCTCCGATGAGATCAGGGACTCGCTGCGGCGACTGAGCAAGACGTTTCTCCTGGTCGCCGCCATCAGCGGGCGCAAGACGCAGGACGCCCTCGGGCTCATAGGGCTCGAAGACGTCGTGTACTTCGGCAACCACGGCTTCGAGATCCTGCGCGACGGCGAGGTCGAGGTGATCCCCGAGGCCCTGCCCTACCTGGAGAGGGTCGAGGAGCTCGAACGGCTCGCGAGGGAGGAACTCGCCCCACAGGGCGCCTTCGTCGAGGAGAAGGGCATAACGGCCTCCGTGCACTACCGCAACGTAGGGCAGGAGGTCGGCGAGCGCTGTGTAGAGTTCGTGAAGGGCGAAGGAGAGCGCCTGGGACTCAGGATCACCGTGGGACGCGGCGTCGTGGAGGCGCGTCCCCCCATCAGGGCCGACAAAGGCACCGCCGTCAGCACCCTGGTCGAGGAGTATCGCCCGGAGAAGGCCATGTTCATAGGCGATGACACCACCGATCTCGATGCTTTTCGCGCGCTGGAGAAGTTGCGCGAGGAGGGAAGGCTTCGGGAGATTCTGCGCGTCGGCGTTGCGAGCGAAGAGGGACCGCAGGAGATCGTAACCGAGGCCGACATCGCCGTCGACGGCGTCGACGGCGTCGGCGGGGTGCTAAGGGCTCTTCTCGGCGAAGACTAGGCCCGTTCCTTGAACAGTCCGAGGAGCCAGGCCAGTGGGAAAGCGAGGATCACGCCTTCTATCGCGCCAAGGGTCGCCCCAGGTATGGTGACCAGAACGAGCGTGTAGATGGTTTCGGAGGTCGCTCTTGGCACGTAGGCCGCTTCGTCGAAGAGGTAAGTGACGGTGGTCAGGAGGATGGCCAGCATCGCTCCCCCGATGCAGATCGCAAGCACCATCACACCGTAACGCGCGAAGAACGTCTCCTCGAGTACTTTCTCCGCGAACCCGATGAGGCCGCCAGCGACCAGAAGCCCGGCGAAGATGGCGCAGAGCACATACAAAGCGGAGAGGGACCATGGGTCGAGATGGAAATCGAAGAGGTTGGTAAAGGTGTTGTTGCCGATCAGACTGTAAAGGATGGCGTTGGCCAGCGCGATCAGCACGGCAGCTGCCATCAAGAAGATGCGCATCGCCGCGTTTATCCCCGCAGCTTCCGGTACGCCTCTATGTCCTCTATCTGCGCCTCGACCCAGTCTTCTATGGTATTGGATCTGACCGTTTCGCGCAGCCCTTTCGCCCTGATCTCACGTTCTTCTTCTGGCATGGTGAGTGCGGCGTGGATCGCTTCGGCCTGCTCGTCGATATCGTAGGGGTTGATGGTCATGGCATGCTCGCCCAGCTCCTCGTGGGCGCCAGCGTTCTCGGAGAGGACGAGGACGCCGCTTTTCTCGTTTATGACGGCGGCCTCCTTGGCGACGAGGTTCATGCCGTCGCGAACGGCGTTGACGAGCAGGACGTCGAAGTTCTTGTAGGCGGCGATGGAGCGGGGGAAATTGTCCTCCATAAAGAGCTCGATGGGCCTCCAAGAGTCCGTGCCGTGCTCCTCGTTGACCTCCTCCGCCGTTCTTCCAACGGCTTCCATGTAGGCGGCGTACTCGGGGACGTCGGTACGGGAGGGTTGGAGCTGGGCGAGGAAGGTAACCTCGCCCTTCATCTCGGGGTGAAGCTCCAGCATCCTGCCGTAGGCCAGAAAGCCGCGGACGACGTTCTTGGAGAGGTCCGTGCGGTCGACGCGCAGGAGGAGCTTTCCCGGAAGACCCTTGACGAACCGCTCTTCCTCGAGCACGGCCTCACTCTGCGCTAGCTCCTCGAACTCGGCCGGATCTATGGAGATGGGGTAAGCCCGCACCCACACATCGCGTCCTCTGTAGTGGATCACACCGCCATCGGCCTCGGCTCCGAGTACGTCTGAGGCAGTCTCGGCGAATGCGCGGGCGTAGCGGTGGGTGTGGAAGGCGACGACATCGGCCGAGAGGAGGCTCTCGAGCACACCCTCCCTTATGTAGTGTGGCAGGACGCGCCAGAGGTCCGGCTCGGGCCAGGGGATGTGGACGAACAGGGAGACAAAGGCGCCAGCCCCGAGACGCTCGCGGACGAAGAGCGGGGTCATGTAGAGCTGGTAGTCGTGGAGGAGGATGGTGGGCGAATCCTCCTCTGCCGCCGTCTCGATCACGGCGTCGGCGAAGTTGCGGTTTACGGCGACGTAGCCCTCCTCCCAGGCCCGCCTCGTTTCGTCCCCGAGCGTCGGCGAGTAAGGGAGATCGTAGAGCCCGTGCTGGACGAACCAAAGGAGCGGGTTGGCGAGCTCGTTGTACATCAGGTCATAGGCCTCAGGGTCGTGCTCGACGAGCCTGATGAGCAGGTCCTCGACCTCGTAGGGCGCCGGCTCCTTCGAGACGGCGACGTCCTCCTCGCTCTGGGCGGAGGCGATCCAGACAGCGTTCTCGGCGCGTCTGAGGACAGCGTTCAGGGCCGTGACGAGCCCCCCGGCTCCCCTGGAGTGCTCGCGCTCCCCCGACTCGGTGCGGGTGAACGTTACAGGGCCCCGGTTCGAGACCACGATGGTCCTACCGCCGTGCTCCAAGTCCCCCCTCTCGTTCTCCGCCTGCTCAGCTACACACCGAGCAGTTTAGCGAAAAGGAGGAGGTCGTCGCGCAGTAGCCGCGGCGTGAGGTAGTGCGTCCTGACGTGTTCCTTGCCGTGACGGCCCATCTCGCGGGCGAAATCGCGGTCCTTGAGGAGCTTCGTGCACGCTGAGGCCACCTCGGGGATCGTGTCGACCAGCATGCCGCCTCCCGCGTCGACCTGCATGGGGATACCGCCTACCCTGCTCGCTACGAGGGGCCTCGCCTTCCAGAGCGCCTCCGTCACAACGAGCCCGAAGCCCTCGCGGATGGACTTCTGGATCACCACGTCTGCTATGGACTGGAAGGCGTTGACCTCGATGGCTCCAACGTTCGTGAGGTTGGAGAACAGGAAGATGTCGCGGTCTCCGTCGGCGTAATTGACCGTCTTGTACCAGTAGTCCCAACCCTCGGGATCGTCGTGGGCCATCGAGCCGATCAGGACGAGCTGTACCTCGGGGACTTCTTCCTTCACGAGCCTGTAGGCGTCTATGACTCCCAGAGGATCCTTCCAGGGGTCGAAGCGCGAGACCTGCACCATAAAGGGCCTCTCCACGTCCACGCCGAACTGGCTGACGATATAGCGGGAGTCCTCAGCGCTCAGGGCCATGTTCTTGGGCGAGAGCGGGTCTATCGCCGGAGGGATGAGGGTGAGCCCTGGCAGGTGCACGTCAGGAGGGGTGTACTCCTCCATGGTGTAGATCTGCGCGTCATAGTCCGCAATGTGCGGCACTAGGTAGTCGAGCACGTGCCTGTTTGGGGTCGAGAGGTCAGGGTGGCAGCGCCAGATCCACTTCGTCTGCGGCGAAAGGCCGCCCGAGAAGTGCTTGAGCAGGGCCGGCTGCGGATCGTGGACGAACATGATGTCCCAGTCCTCACCGGACTTCTGGAGGGCCTCGGCAGAGATGCGGTTGTACTCCTCGTAGATCGCCCGGTCCTCGACGGTGAGCTCGTAGTCGGCGCCCTGCAGGGCGTTGTGGAAGCTCTTGGTGACGTTGAAGAAAGGCTCCGACCCGAACATGATGTCCCACTCTGTCTCGAGGCCGGCATCCCGCATCAGCGGCACGAGCGTGTACAGGATCTCCGCGACCCCACCACCGAAGCTCGTCGCGCTGACGTGCAGAATCCGCTTCCCCCTCAGGCGCTCCCCGAGGGCTACTATCTCATCGTAGAGCTCCCGACGAACTATGCTGCGGTAATCGGCGAGCGATTTGTTGCCGGGATTCACACGTTGCTGCAATGTCTACCTTCTAGCCCCTCTTGGCGTTCTGGCACACCACTACGTACACGGTTAACTGTATGTTACTGTGGGAAGATTACTGTGTGTCGCTCTTAGTTGCAAATGCTGTCATTTAGGGCGATTTCTAATCTCGCGATTGCCCGATG
This sequence comes from uncultured Rubrobacteraceae bacterium, assembly GCA_963808845.1. Lineage (GTDB taxonomy): Bacteria > Actinomycetota > Rubrobacteria > Rubrobacterales > Rubrobacteraceae > Rubrobacter_D. The sequence goes on along the minus strand of CAWEHD010000017.1, from coordinate 137,632 downwards.
TTGCAGGGTGCTGCGCCCTCGGTGGTGTCAAGGTGGTGTCAGATTTTGGGATAGTTTCGGGCGGTCGAGCGGCATCCATCTTTGCAGTAGATATGCTTGCCGCTGTTCGGAACGAACGGCTGGCGGCAGGCGGGACTCTCACAAAAGCGGATCGGCTTGCTCTTCGTGACGAGCAGGTAGGATTGTAGGTAGATCGCGCTGAGAAGATCAGGACAGTGCCAGGATGGAACCAGCCCCTCGCCCCGCTGCACCCCTACCCTAAGCCGCACGTTGGAGACGAGGCTCGTCAAGATATCGCCGAGGGCGGATTGGGCGGAAAGTACGGTCACCATTTCAACGAACTCGCGGAGGCGTACCCTTGTCCCTTCCATGCCGGATGCGGCTTCGTTGGCCGGGAACGCTTCACGGTGACTGCTACGTCGGCGGTCGCCGCTGTCGGCGAGGATAGAATGCTGGTTGACCTTGTACCTTTCGAGGAACTCGCGATCCAACCTGGATGCTTCGCCGTAGTGTGACCGCTTCCTTGAGCGCATCCCCCGAACCATGGTCCTTATGGCCATCGGTTCTCTACTTCTGATGACCAGGTACAGATTAAGAGCTTGCGCCAATAGGTCATGGCTTTCGGGAGGACCTGCCCTCCCAGCGGTAGCGAACCCAGCCTTCTCGGACGAGCCTTCTCACTACGATGACCACGTTGGAGAACGCGATCCAGAAGTCTATGACCGGCGCCTCCCTCTCCGTGCACCACACCAGCTTCTTGTGGGCGTTGTGCCAGGAGTTCGTGCGTTCCACCACCCAGCGTAGTCCGGCCGTCAGCGGAGCAGGCAAGCCCTTCCTGGCTATCACGCCCACCAAGCCCCGATTCTCTAGAAGCCTGCGGGTCTTGCCCGAGTCGTAGGCCCGCTCGAGGTGGACGTTCGCGTGTTCGGGAAGCCCGACGGAGGCATCTGCGGCGTCGAGGGTGGGGCTCAGCAGCGGAGAGTCGTGGCTGTTGGCTCCCGCCGCGATCACCGCCAGGGGGATGCCGTTTTCGTCCACCATCGTCGAGCGCTTGATGCCCCGCTTTCCCCTGTCAACCGGACTTGTGCCCGCCTTCTGGCCTCCGCATGGAGCCTTCGTAATGCACCCGTCGACCGACACGTCGGAAAGCTCCAGGCCGATGAGGCGATCGTAGGCTTGCAGGGCGATCATCTGCAGGGAGTCCATGAGGCCGTCCTTCATCCACTCATCGCGCCTGCGCCTTATCGTGGTCGCCGAACACCGCTCATCGGCGATCCTTTCGTAGGCGCAGCCGAAGAGGAGGATCTCGACGAGCTTGCCGAAGACCACCCTGTCAGGGATGCGCAAACGGTGGCAGCCGAGCGGATGATTCACTTCCCTCTTCGGCAGGAGGGCTTCGAACTGCTCGAAGATGGGCTCGATGATGTATGGTGGGAGTGCGGGCACGCTGATGCTCCTTCGATACGGGTAGCTTTGAGGACTCCCCGCATGATCGAGCATCTGTGTCCGCATTACATCGGGATTCGCTCCCTATTGGCGCAAGCTGTAAGTCCCGCCTCGCTTCGATCTCCCTGACGATCCGTTCTAGATCTGAGTCGTCCTCTTCGGTCCAGTCATCATCGCGACTTGGTTCCGGCTCCGACCCAAAGGCCTTCAGGTAATCCATGTGCAGCCGGATGAGCGCAAGCACATCCTTGCACCCTGAGGTCCGTAGGCTGGGCGTTCTCAAGCCACTCCATCGCCCGCTCGTAGCTGAGGGTCAAAAGCTCGTTGGCACGGCCTCGGACCTTTTCTACCTCGCGGGCTTGCCGCCCTGCTTCTTCCTCTATCGCCCTCTCGTAAGCCTCCTTACCATAGATGGGTAGGCTGCTAGTCTGCCTGCTTACCCTTAGGGGCCATATCGGGACGCAACCACAGCGAGACGTGGGCAGGTTGCATCGTCGCCCTTACCGCCCCAACCAGTTCTTCGTTCAGCGCCTCAATATCTGTCTCTTCCCTCAGTTTGGCTGAGAAGGCTTCCAGCGTCCTTCTCGCATCGTACTTCCTGCGGTAGAAGCGACGATCTATGAAGTACTGGATGCGGTGTCGCAAGGGGTTGAAGAGAGCTGCGATCACCAGGGTGGAGATGACTATGGCCAGTTGTGGCTGCTGCTCCTGTCCCGTGAGGGTACCGAAGAGGGCCTGGGTCGTCGCCACGCCCCCGAGATACACGAGCGCCAGCATCACGGTGAGAGAGCCGTATACGAGGGTGCGATTGATGACCACGTCGATGTCAAAGAGACGCGCACGCAGAACCGCGACCCCGAGGGAGAGCGGGATGAGCAGCCCGAATGAGTCCATCAGCAGAATGCTCAGCATCTTCGCTCCTACCTTCTCGGACGGAAGGTCTACCGCTGCTCCCACGGTAAATATGGTCGTCAGTGCGCCCGCTATCGCTATGGCTACCCCGAAAACCACCCATTTGGTCTGCTGGCGCTGGGTCGCGTCGGAGACGTAGACGTAGCGGTAGAGTTGGGCCACCGGGAAGCTGCCCCACACTACCAGTACGGCCGCATTGAACAGGAGGGGCGGCCAGCTGGGCGGGCCGAAAGGTGTGAAGTTCCACAAACCAAAGAAAGCAACTCCGTAGAGTAGCGCCAGCCAGCGCGTCCAGCGAGGCACGAAGCGGCCGCTAGGAAAGAGATAGAAGAACAGCATCCACGCCACGTAGCCAATGAACGTCACCAGGCTGCCTAGCGTCGCCTGCAGGGCAGGGTATATCCCCTCGGTCGCGCTCGGAGTAAGCACGAACAACCCGTTCAGCGGCCCCCAGACAACCAGCATCGTCGCGACGAGCAACGCCATGGGATCATCCGAGCGACGCCAGAAGATGACGATGGCAACCACGGCGAAAACCGAGACGAAGACGGCGTCAAGGGTAACGTTGTAGAGAGCGTATCCACCTGCGGACAGCCCCATCTCCGCGAGGGCGGCACGCACCCCTGTAGTAGGGTTTGCAAGTTGGGCGTAGCGGGCCGGGACACTGATTACGAACGATCCCAGCGCAACGAAGGCTACCGCCACCCACGCCGCCCTTGCGAGAAGCAACCAGCGCCTGCGCAGAGTAGGAGTGGGCCGAGACGCAGGTTGGCTCATCCCCCCTGCTTCTCGATCCCGCTGCATTCTGCCTTTCGTCACGACCCCACCCTACAGTACCATCGTCTTCTAAGCGTTACGACAACCGTAACGGAGAATGGTTTTCTGAGCCGAACAGGGCCGAACCCTCGAAGATTCAACTACTAAAAAGGTAAGCGATGTATGCTTGCATTACTGAAATCGGTGGGGGATTTTGCGAGGGGGTGCGCCCACCCAGCAATGCAACCGCCCATCTGCGCGACCGCCCCCGTCTCACGATTCGCGAACTGCGGGGGCCAGTGTCACCATACCCCTAACACGTAGACCACCACGACAATGCCCACTGCAAGCCCGATAATGCTCCCAGCAAACGCCGAAGCTAGCTGGAGCGGGAGCGTTCTCGCGAAGCCGCTCACCAATGTGAGAGAGCCGGTAGCCAACAGGATCGGAGGTCCCACAAATGCCAGCAAATAGAGAATAACTAGCCACGCGCTAGGGACGGAATACACAGCCGAGAGCACCAGCGATAAGAGGATGACCGCCAGTAGCGCGAGGGCGCACAGCAGCCACAGCCACCGCAGGCCGCCCACCCTGAACGCTCCCACCGCGACCAGGCTGACGGCCAAAACCAGAAGGAGCAACAACGTTGTCATTGCCTTTTGCCTCCGACGCCTAGGCCATCCGTTTAGAGGAGTCATCCCTCGTCTAAGATTCAGGGTAATAGTTCCTCGCACGCCACGCCATCGTCGTCATCGTCGAGGTAGTGCCCACTCGCGATAACCCATCCGACCCTCAGCGAAGCACGCTACCCCAATACCCTCGGCATACAGGCCGTATCCGGCTACTCTGTCTGCTCACCCTTCGCAGCCGTCTCTGGGCGCAACCACAGCGAGACGTGGGCTGGCTGCATCGTCTCTCTTACCGCTCCCACCAGATCGTCGCTCAGTGCCTCCAGATCAGTCTCGTCCCTGAGCTTCGCGGAGAAGACTTCCAAAGTCTTGGCTGCGTCGTACTTCCTGCGGTAGAAGCGCCTGTCGATAAACGACTGGATGCGCCTTCTTAACGGGGTGAATAGGGCCGCTATCAAGAGGGTCGAGGCTACGACTGCGAGGGTAGATTGCTGGCCGGTAAGTAAGACGAAGAGCCTCTGCAACACCACGATGCCCACGAAGTAGAGGGCAACCAGCATAACCGTGAGAGAGCCGTAGACGAGGGTTCGGTTTATGACCACATCGATGTCGTAGAGCCGATGGCGCAAGATGGCGACGCCGACGGCGACGGGGATGCCGGCGAAAGCCAGGAGGGTGGAAATCTGTCCGGCCTGTTCGGCGACGCCTGCGAGGAAGACCGTGTAGACGATGGTGGTGGCCGCGAAGAGCGCAGCGGCGCTCGCGAACCACTTGAGTTGCTGACGCTCCGGTCCACCGGCGCGGCGGAAGCGTAATACGAGGGAGACGCCTGCGAGTAAGATGCTCGCGAGGGTCAGCCAGAAGCCCAGGACGCTCGTCAACTCCAACGCCTCACCGCCGCCGGCGAGCCCGGCGGGATTCTCGACCGCCTCGAACGGTGGCCCGTCTAGGCGACCTGGCGAGAGAGCGCTGCCCACGGTCGTCGCCAGCAACCCTGCCCCGGCCAGCCACGCGACGGGCATCCAGCGCCTGGAGATCGAGCGTCCGTCTGGGAAAAGGAGGAACAGGTAGACGGGGATGCAGAACAGGGCCGGCACGAACAACCAGGTCGAGAGCCAGGCCGCCAACTCGGCTCCGGGCAGTTCCCCAGGCCGGGTAAACAGCGCGTAGACCCCCCAGCCGTAAGCAGCGCTCTGGAGGCCGAACAGTACACCAACGACACAAAACAGCCAGCCGATAGCGTTGCCACGTCGCCGCGAGGCCACGAGCGCGCCCACAGTCGGGAACGCGAGCAGGGCAGCGGAAAGGAGCGTGTCGAATGGCAAGCCGAAGGCGTTAGGGTCGGGCACCGCACGGGTCAAGAAAGAGAAGAGTACCCCGAGCGCCAATAGGACGAACGACACTGCCCACATCGTCCACGCGAGCAGGGCGAGACGATTGTACCTATCGCCCCCGGCCCGTTCAGTTATTCCTTCAGCCACGGTAACACTCTAGAGCATTAGCGTCTCCAAATCGTTACGGCGACCGTAACGAGGATCGTTACGAGGCAAAGTGAGCCGAACTCAACACGGTTAATCCATCAGGAAATCAAGCGATGTATGCTTGTACTACGAAACCGGGCAGGGATTTTTCGAGGGGGTGCGCGCACCCAACAATCCCTATGAAGAGCCCGATACGGGAGATTTGGTCCACAGGGTCGAGGTCTTCGATCAACCGCCCCTTTTCTGGAGCGCCATTGCCGGGGATTGCGTCCACAATCTTCGTTCTTCCCTCGACCTGCTGGTTTGCGAGATGGTTCGTGCCAACGGTCGGCCCGTCACCCCCGACACCGCCTTCTACATTGCCAAGAGTGCCGATGCCTTTAAATCCGGTTACAACGGAAAAATACAGGGAACGCCGAAGTGCGCGGTGGACCTCATCAAGAAAGCCAAACCGTACCAGGGAGCGGACAACCCGTTCTGGCGACTCCACCAGCTCGACATCGCGGACAAACACAAGCTCCTGGTGCCCGTCGGCATGGCGCACAAGGACACCACCATCACGTACACCATGGCCGATGTCTTGGAGGCCAACCCCGGCGTGACCACGTTTAAACTCCACGAGCTGCCGACGGCGGAGACCATCGGCATCGATGTGCCCCAACTCACGTTTCCTTTGGAAGATGGCGCAGAAATCTACCGAATCCCGGCCCCCCTCCGCACCGACCCGGTAGCGCAAATGCACATGAACCCCGAGTTCGCCTTTGAGGTAGCGTTTGGCGAGGTCGAGGTTGTCGAGGGTGAGCCGATTATTCCAACGCTCGGCGGGCTCATTACGTTTGTCGAGGGCTTCGTCAAGCTGTTCCCGCCGCTGTTTAGTTGAGAAACCCTCTCTGTAATGCTGCCGTCGAGGGTTGACGTTATGAACTGGGTCCTTCTCTCGATGGTGTCAGAGTGGTGTCAAAATCCCTGGGAGAGTTTTGGAGCTTCTCTACGTTTGCGAGTATTCGGCTTATCTAGGCTATTTTTGGTGACAGATGAGATCAACGGGGTCAGCGTCCGTTAACTGTATATTAACGTCCACCGAAGATTCAACCGGATAGTTCGTGAAACTCCGGGAGATAGTCCTTTTACTGGCATTTCGGCTTATCTGCGGACGCGCCGGATCATCTTTAGTCGTGTCCCCCCGCCCTTCGTCGAGTCGAGCACCAGCTCGTCCACCAGATTACGTATCACGGTAAGGCCGAACCCACCATGCTCGTCCTGCTCGCCCGTTAGGTCCGCAACGCTGAAACCGCCGCCGGCGTCTGTGACGCTTACCTCGACGCCCAGAGGCAAGACCCTGTACTCGATCTCGTAGCTCTCCACGGAGGCGTGGCGGATCACATTGGTTACCGCCTCCGTAATGGCCAGCTTGAGGTCGTAGACCTCTTCGGGCTCTAACCCCGCCAGACGTCCGGCCTGACCCATCACCAGGCGGGCGAGCAGCACGTACTCCGGGCTGCTCGGGAGGGTCAGTGAGATCGGGTCCAGAAACCCGCTGCCCTCTTCCGTTATCCTGGCTGTTTCACGCTCCATCGGACCTCTCGGTCATCCGGCTCCCCTCACGCAAACTGCCGAGATGGCTTGCCGGAAGCGTAACTTTGCAACTTCGCAAATCTTCTTACCCAGATGTATACGACGCTAACCCGCAGCATGGACCAACGGGCCGCAAGTGTTCGAAATCCCTGTGATGGCACCGGACGCGAGAGAGGGAGGTCCAAAACGGACCTCCCTCTCTCGTGTCCGGTTAGAAGAGTGTGCTAGAGGAGCCTCCTTGCCCCAACGTAACCGCGTATGTAGTTGATGCTGGTAATGGTCACCTCGTTGCCGATCTGGGCGTGGATGGTAGTCCCGTCGCCCATGGCTATACCGACGTGGGTGATCTGTCCGCTGCCGTCCTCGCTCCAGAAGAGCAGGTCTCCAGCCTGGGGAGCACCGTAGACCGGGGTCCCGTAGCCCATCTGCCCACCCGGAGAATCGGGCAGGGCGATACCGAACTCCTGGTAGACCAGCATCGTAAAGCAGGAGCAGTCCTCAGCCTCGAAAGCCACGCACGGCCCAGGAGGGGAGAACTCGTAAGGGGTTCCCAGGTGATCGTCGGCGACGGCGAGCACGTCGCCTCCAGAACCACTTACTCCACCGCCGCCACCGCCGCGACGCGATCTGGAAGCGGGGGCCGAGGCGCTAGATGTCGCGCTGGCAGAGGACGATGCTTGTGCGCCGTTGCCCCTACCACCGCCTCGCCCGGAATCTTGCGGGGCGGAAGCAGATGCGCTGGCAGATGCGCTGGCTTCGGCGCGTTCTTCGGCACGCTTCTCGGCCGCCCGCTCCTCGGCGGCAGCACTCGCTGATGCGCTGGCCTCGGCGCGTTCTTCGGCCCTTCGCTCGGCACGCCGTTCCTGCCTGTTCTGCTGCGGCCTCCTCCATCGCGGCGGCGCTTGCGGATGCGCTGGCCTCGGCACGTTCGGCGGCGCGTTCTTCGGCACGCTTCTCGGCCGCCCGCTCCTCGGCGGCCTGCTCGGCGCGTCGTTCGGCACGCCTCTCGGCTGCCAGCCTGGCGGCCTCGCGCTCGGCGGCTGCCTGTTCCGCGGCGGCCTCCTCTATCGCGGCGCGCCGGGCTGCTCGCTCCGCCTCTCGCTCTGCCTCTTCCCTCGCGGCCTGTCTCTCGGCGGCACGCTGGGCTGCGAGCTCGGCCCGCCTCTCGGCTTCCTCTCTGGCTTCCTGCCTGGCAGCCAGCCTGGCTGCCTGCCTCTCGGCGGCGACCTGTTCTGCGGCCTGCTCCGCCGCTTTCCTGGCAGCCCGCCTCTCGGCTGCGCGCTGTTCTGCGAGCCGCTGTGCCCTCTCGGCGGCGGCCCTTGCGGCGGCCTCGCGCTCGGCGGCGGCCCGTTCGGATTGCAGGTCGGCCCGCGGCACCTTGGCCTGCTTGATCTGGGAGACCTCAACCTCCGGTATCGGCTCGGGCTCCTCGACGGGAACGGTCTTGGCGTCCTCCGGAGCAGGCTTCGGTGTTTTCTCGACTATCGCGGCTGCGGCGGCGCGAGCCCGCGCGGCCTGCCGATCCTGCGCGGCCTGGATCTCCTCCCTGAGCTCGGCGTTGAGGGAATTCAGATAAGCCTCGGCCCGCGCTTCTGCCTTCTTGGCGCGCTCTTTCTGGGCGATAGCCCTCTCGACCGCATCGACCCTCTGCTCACGCTGGGTCTCGAGCCTGTCCCTGCGCGCCGCCAACTCGTTTCTGGCCTCGCGCACCTCCAGGAACTCGGTCCTCTCCCTGTCGAGCAGCCTTACCCAAAGATCCAGCCTCGAAGCAAACTCGGAGAAGTTGTCTACCCCGACGAGGACGTCCATAAAGGCCACGTTCCCGCTCTTGTAGACCTGCGCGGCACGCTCCTCAAGACGCTCTTTGGCCTCACCGAGCCGCTCTCTGGCAGCCTTGAGATCGTCCGTCGTCCTGGTGATCTGCCCGTTTAACTGGTTCATCTCGTAGAGCGCGTTGTTGTAGGATGCCTCGGCCGCGCTCGCCTCCAGGCGAATCTCCATCAAACGATCCTGGGCCGCGACGACATCAGCCTTCTTCGCCCTGATGCTGCCGTCGGGTTCGGCCCCGGCGGAGATGCCCGTTACGAAAACAAGCGCAATGGCAAGACCGAGAAACATGCACAAACTCGCCCTTCGAGGCATACGCCCAGGCTCCTTCCAGTAGCCTATGTGAACTCTGTAAGGGGACCTGCTAGAGAGAATCCCCCCTCCTAGGGCGGGCACTTTAGAAGAAGGCCTTACACCGCGCAATACACCACACCGTCGCCAGCGTTCCCCCCGATTTATGAAAGTGGCTTAAGTATGGGGGATCAGTGTTTCTCATACGAAATGAATAATTAACAAAACTTAATATTTGTAACGTGCCCGAAAGACCTCATAGAGTATATAGAGAAGCGACGGCCACTACATATTGGACCATCTGAAAAAATCGTCGAGTGTGGGTAGGGGCCTGATCGATCACGGGCCGTATCCGAGGTCCTTGAGGGCCAGGAAGGCCAGCCAGAAGCGTCGCTTGGCTGCGTCGTCGTGCAGGGCTGGCGTGAGGGCGGGGATGAGGAGGCCTTTGGTGCCCCTCGTCCAGGGGAACCACACGCCGGGTTCGGCTTCGGAGAAAGGTTGCCTGACGAGGGGGTAGTCGATGGCGTCGATATCGCTTGTGGCGCCGGCGCCTATCGCAACGAGGACGTTGGGCTCGGTGGCGAGAATCTCCTGAGCGAGCAGCCCGGTCGACTCGTAGGTCACGTAGGCTTGCTGCAGCCCGACGGCCTGCAGGCTGAGTTTCAGGGCTTCCAGGGTGCGGGGGCCGAAGGGTTGCTCGAGCACCAGCACCACCCCTGAGGTGGGATCCCCGAGCGGCGCTGGATGTCCTTCGCCCTTCATGCGGCGGGAGACCTCGTACGCCGTCTTCTGCCTGTAGTCGCCGGCCGCGTCGCGAGGTTTGGCCTCCCTACCCGCTGGTCGCACGGCTGACGTGGAGGATACGCTGGGCCGTGGTCACGAGGGCGCCAGCTGCGAGTAGGCCGAGGCCGATCGTCGGCAGGCCGAAGATCGAGAATACCGAGAGGAGCACGATCCTCCCAGCGCGCTCCAGCAGTCCGACCTCGCAGTCTATGTTGAGGCCTTCGGCGCGGGCGCGGGCGTAAGAGGTAAGGAGCGAGAACGTCATGGCGGCACCGGCGAGCATAGCCTCGTAGGGGCGGGCCATGCTGGCGTAGAAGAAGATCAGGCCGACGAAGATCGCCGACTCCGAGAGCCGGTCCAGGGTCGAGTCGAGGAAGGCGCCGAAGGAGCTCATCCTGTTCGACTCGCGGGCGACGGCACCATCGAGCGCGTCGAAGAGCCCCCCGATAAGCATCACGACACCGGCGATCCTGGCGTATCCGAGGCCGAAGAAGACGGCGGAGCAGAGCGCCAGGCTCCAGCCTATAACAGTGAGCGTGTCGGGCCGAACCCGCATGACGGAGAGCCACCTGACGAGCGGACGCAAGACGAGAAGGAGCGCCTCCTTCGAAGCCTCTCTGAAGGAGGGCTTCTGCGGTTCGCGGTGAGGGATAGTCATTGGTCGTCCTCCTTCCTGTCGTCGGGGCTGGTGCCGCCAACACTGGCGGCCGGGGAGGCCGCCCCTGACCCCTCTTCAGAGGGCTTGACAGGTGGTGTCCCCCAGCGTTCGAAGATCAGCGTCTCCCGCATGTAGCGCAGCGTCGCGGCGATGATGGCGACTATCGGAACGGCGAAGATCGCGCCGATCAACCCGTAGAGCGCCGTCCCTGCCAGCGTGGCGAAGAGCACCCAGAGCGGATGTACTCCTACCGAGCCGCCCTGTATCCTCGGCACCAGTAGGTTGCCTTCGATCTGCTGGGCTACGAGAAAAAGGAAGGCGACCAGCAGGGCCTTGCCGAACCCGCCACCGGGGACCAGGAGCGCGATAGCGACCGCAGGCACGGCCCCGAGAAAAGCTCCTATGACGGGAATGATCTCCGTCGCCGCCACCCAGGCCCCGACCGGAAGGGCATACTCCCCGACCGTGAAGTACATTATCATTGCTCCGAGGACGCCCATGATCGCGCACAGCAGTAACTGGCCTCTGAGGTATCTGATGAGAGTGTGCTCGACCGCGTAGAATAGCTCGACGCTCTGGTCACGGACCGTCTCGGGAATCGTACCGAGTAGAGCGCGGGTGATCCTCTCCCGCTCCAGCAGCAGGTACACGGAGACGATCACCATCAAGAGCAGGTTGAAGATGGTTCCGAAGACCCCGAACACCCCACCGATTACGCCCGTCGCGACGTTCGCGACCTGTTCCGCCGACGGCGCGTTTTGCTTCAGGAGTTGCAGGATTCGATCCTGGTCCAGCGTGGACACGTACTGGCCGACGTAGGGAATGTTCTGGAGCCGATTGAGCTGACGGATGATCTGGTCGACGAGATCTTGCGGGTTACGGATCACGAGCTGTACCTGCCCGACCGAGGGGATGATTATCAGGAGCAACGTCACGACGACGACGATGATCAAGACGAGGAAAACCCCGATCACGGCTATGACCCTCGGTATCCTCAGTCTTTCGAGGCGACGCACGAGGGGGTTGAGAGCGTAGGCAAGGACTCCGGCGGCCAGGAAGGTCAGCAGCACGCCGCTTATCTGCCGCACGAAGGACACCAGCAGCACGACTCCCACCGCGAGCACGATGTACTGGAGATATGTCGAGACGACCAGTTTTCTGGCTGACACAGGATCTCCGATCGGATCTCTACGATACGAAATATACCAGCCCCGCACGAGGTGGCGCGCGAGTTTACACTCCGCATCCCCCTCTGTATAATCCCCGCCCAGTATGAGAGGGGTAAACGCACAGAGGGCCCAACATCTTGGGGATAGGCGTGAAGCGCCGGGTCCTCGGCCGGCCACCAGAAGGTCTACGCGACCAGACAAGGCGGGCGATCGCACCGGGAGCAACTTCATCGAACTGCGCGAGGCGAGAAAGGCGAAGAGGGGCGAAGTCTACAGGAGAAGGCGCTTTATGGCCGTTTCCCTGCTGGTGCTCGGCGCGGTCGCGCTGGTCTTCGCGGTGTTCGTCCAGACCAGGGCCTCGGATACGGCAGAGCGCGCGGTCCCAATCGACCCGAACAACGCGGGTCCTGCCACGGTGCTGGCGGAGGCCGCCAGGGTCAGCGTCTCCACCCCGATCCGTCCGGCGAACCTCACCGGGCTCGGCTATCATCCCGAGGGCGAGAGCCTCGCCACGATGCAACCGCGGGGCAAGAACCTCTCGGCCAACGTGTTTCTTGGTCTCCTCTCGAAGGGCGAGACTCCGGAGAGGATCCACTACTACGTCATGGACGCCGCAGGGCGGGATGGACCACAGACCGGCGCTGTCGACGTCGGCGCCACCACGGGTACCACCGTCTACGCCCCTGTGACCGGCACGGTAACGGCGATCCGTCCCGACCCCATGGTTCAGAACGCGAACATCATAGAGATAAAACCGGACGCCAACCCGGACGTCCGCGTCAGCGTCGCCCTGGTGCGTAGCGACGGCGAAGCGGGCGTCAACGACTACGTGACGGCCGGTAAGACGGAACTGGGCACCGTGGCCGACTCTGCGGAGGTCCTCGACCCCCAGCTCTCCTCCTACACTACCGACGCCGGCAACCACGTCACCGTCTCGGTATCCAAGACCGGCTGAAGCCGGTCTTGGAGCCATCAGCTAGTCAGCATGCTCCAGTCTTCGGCTGTCGCTTGTCAGCATGTCAGCTTTTTGTCCTTGCTGAAATGCTGACAAGCGGAGCCCCCCGGGCTCAGCGTGTATCATAGCGTCCATGTTCCTGAGCCTCTTCCAATCGAACGCGTCCGCCGCGGTGGCCTTCCTCCTCGGCCTGGTCATCGGTATTACGGTGCACGAGGCGTCCCACGCGACCTCGGCCTACCTCCTCGGCGACGACACGGCCTATCGCGACGGCAGGGTGACCTTGAACCCCATCTCACACCTTGACCTGCTTGGCAGCCTGATGCTTCTCATGGCTGGCTTTGGATGGGGTAGGCCAACCCCGGTAGTACCCTCCAAGCTAAGGGGCGGGGTGTTCGGGTCCGTGGCCGTCGCGCTCGCAGGACCAGTCTCGAACCTCCTGATCGTAGTCTTCTGCGCCGCTCTCTTTTTGCTGCCACCGTTCAGAGATCAGGCAGGCTACCTGTTCATACTCGTAGTCATGGTCGCCTTCACCAACGCACTGCTCTTCGTCTTCAACCTCATCCCTATCCCCCCGCTCGACGGTTCGAAGGTGATCTTCCCTTTCCTGCCGCGCGCCCTCGACGGCTTTGTGGCATTCATGAACCAGTACGGACCCATGATCCTGCTCGGCCTCATCCTGGTCTCGTTACTGACCAGCCTCCCAATCTTCAGCATCCTGCTCGCCCCAGTACGGCCCCTCCTGAACCTCCTCGGACTCCCCGTGGTTTTCTGAGCTAGTCAGCACGACCTGAAACCTTAACAAAAAGGGGCAACACGGTCCGTAGGGAGGGGGGAGAATCTACGGATGCCGTGCTGCCCCACGCATATTCTACCCTCAAAGTCGCTAAAGCGTGAGCTAAACCTCAGGTAGAGACTAAAGAGAGCGGCTTCCGTTGGCACTGGGTGAGTCTGCCGCCACGGGGAGGAGAAGGGAGAAGATGCTTCCGGCGTCGGGGCGGCTGCGGACCTGGATCTCGCCTCCGAGATGGTCGGTGATCTCGTGGGCTAGGGCGAGTCCGAGGCCTGTGCCATCGGCGCGAGACGAGCCCTGGGCCCTGTAGAAGCGGTCGAAGATGTGAGGGATCTCGGATTCGGGGATGCCGCAACCGCGGTCCGTTACGCTGATAATGACCTGGCCATCTTCGCGGGAGAGCCCGAGGTCGACGGGCGAATGCTCGTCGGAGTACTTGAGGGCGTTGTCCACGAGGATGGCTATAGCCCTGTGCAGTTGGTTCGGGTCGGTCCTTACGAGCGGCACGTTCTCCTCTGCCCTTATGTTCAGTGAACGGCCCGTGTAGCCGAAGTCCCTGCGCAGCCCGTGGAGCAGGTCTTCGACGTCGACCTCCTCCGTCCTGAAGGTGACGGCGTTGGCATCGAGGCGCGAGAGGTCGAGCAGGGTACGCGCCAGGCTCTGCAGGCGCGTGGTCTGAACGCGCATGTCGTCCAGGAACTCGGCCCTGACACTTTCATCCTCCTCGTCCTCGAGCATCTCCAGGTAGCCGGAGAGGGCCGTCAGCGGTGTCTTGAGTTCGTGGGAAGCATTGGCGATAAACTCTGCCTTGACGCGCTGCATGTGGCGCTCCTCCGTAACGTCGCGCAGGATGGCGAGCGCCCCGTCCTCGAGGGGGGCGGCCCGGATCTCGATGACCCTGTCCCCAGCCCTCGCCTCGGACTCTGTCACGGGACCGCTGTAGCGGGTCTTGGCGAGCACCTCCTGCAGGCGGTTGTGGAAGGCATGGTCGGAAGACTCGAGGAGCTTCCTTGCGTGGGGGTTCAAGAAGACGGGGTTCAGGTCCCTATCCACGCCAACGACCGCATCCGTCATGCCGTCGAGTATCGCGTTCCCGCGCTCCTTCTCCTGCCCTACCTGGTCGAACGCCTCCTTGAGGGAGACCGCCATAGCGTTGAACGTCGCGCCCAGGGAGCCGACCTCATCCTCGACGCGCGTCTGTATCCTCGCGTCGAAGTTGCCGGCGGCCAGGTGCTCGGCGGCCAGCCCCAGGCGGCTGACGCGCCTGGAGATCAAGACCGCCGCGAAGTACCCTGCGAGCCCTGCGATGAGCAGCGCCAGGGCGCCTGCCAGCAGGGCCAATCGCTCTATATTCCTGAGCGCCGCCCGCACATTCTCGACGTCGTTCTCCGTGAAGAACTTGACGAAGACTATGGCCCTGGGCTGTGGCTCGGCCCTGCCTTCGACGTCGACGTTTATGGGATAGGCGTAGGTGGCCAGCCGCTGTCCCTTGTGGACCCCAGTCTCGATCTGTTCCATATCGTCGCTAGGCCTTCTCGGCTCCTCTACGGCACGCCTCACCGGTCCGGAGGACCACTCATCCAGGTTCCCTTGCGTCTGGAGGCTGGCCATCCCTCGTACCTTGACCATGCCCCACTGCAACCCGTGGGAGCGGGCGAACGCGTTGATGCGCTGCTCGGTCACGGGTTCGCCACGTTCCCTCAACCGCCTGACCTGGTCCTCGAACTGGTCCCCGACCTGCTTGAAGGCGGCCTCGCTCGACCGATTGAGGGTCTCGTAAGAGGATGGGATGCACGATCTCGTAGGCGGTTATCGCGGCGAAGGCGGTCACGAGCACGAAGAGCGCCGTGAGCCAGATGCGCATGCTGAGGCGGGGCCTGAACTCGCCCCCAGTCTTCGACGCGAGCCGCTTCCTGGCCTTTCGCCAGAGGTCTAGATCCCTGCCCTTTCCCGTAGACTGATCTCTAGCGGAAAACATATCCGACACCCCGCGCGGTGTGGATGTATTCGGGGTTTCTGGGGTCGCGTTCTATCTTCTCGCGGAGGTGACGGATGTGGACGTCCACCGTGCGTTCGTCACGGAACTCGTCGCCCCACACCCTGCGCAGGAGCGCGCTGCGCGAGAACACCCTGCCGGGGCTCGAGGCCAGGGTCACCAGGAGCTCGAACTCGGTGTAGGTGAGGTCGACCTCTTCGCCTTCGGCCGACACCCTGCGGCTTGGCAGGTTGATCCTGAGCCTATCGTAGGTCAGCTCGTCAGGGCGCTGGCCCGCCGGTACTGCCGCCCTGCGCATGATCGCCCTGACGCGCGCCACCAGCTCCCTGACGGCGAAAGGCTTGGTGACGTAGTCGTCAGCCCCGAGCTCGAGGCCGACTACCCTGTCTATCTCGTCGTCGCGGGCTGTCAGCATGATGACTGGCACGTCGCTCTGCGACCGGATCCTCCTTATGACCTCAGTGCCGTCGAGCTTGGGGAGCATGATGTCGAGCACTATAAGGTGCGGCTCGAAGGCCTTGAACGCTTCCAGAGCGGCCTCGCCGTCACCGGCGACCTGGACCTGGAATCCCTCGCGCTCGAGGGCATGCGTGAGCATCTTCTGGAGCGACGGCTCGTCGTCGACCAGGAGTATCTTGCGCGTCACACCCTGTAGATCCTGTACCATCCCCGGCTAAACCTTCTTGTTGTACACAGGAACCGCAAATTCACGCTACTTATTCTAGCATGAGGGAGTACACAGCCTCCTGAATTCGACGGGTCCTCCCTACAGCGGGGCCGCGACCCTTTCCGCCACCTCCAGGAGATCCCGAGCTTCTTTCAAGCGCACGGCCTCGACTACCGCCTGCCGGCGCCTGAGATAGGCCGCGACGATACGCGCCTCGTTCGTGCCTTCCTTCTCGGGACGGGACCCGTTCTCCCTGGGCCTCGCAAGCACCTCCTCGGCGAAGCGTGCGAGGCCGCTCGCATCGCCAGGGTCGAAGCCGCGGTGGGCTACCAGGCGTCCTTCGCACAGGATGAAGACTTCGATCACACCAGGCTCCGTCGATGGGGCGACGACGGCCTGTACACCTTCAGCGCCTACGACAGTCCTGGAGAGGCGTATGCGCTCTATGCCGGAGATCAAATCTCGCAGCCTGGCAGCGGCCTCGAACTCGAGCGCCGCGGCCATCCTTTCCCGCTCCTTGACCAGCGCCCTCAGGTGCTCCTCGCCACCCTCGCCACGCAAGAGCGCGACCACCTCGTCTACGACCTCCCTGCGGTATTCCTGCTCACCCATGCCCAGGCACGGCGCGCAGCGTCCCATCTGGCCGTAGAAGCAGACCTCCCCGTCACCCGAGCACCTCTTGAGCGGGAAGATCCTGCCGAGAGCCTCGATACAGGTGTCGAGGACGCCGGCGCTCCTGTAAGGGCCGAGGTGGATCAAGCCGCCCTCGGGCGGGTTCGCCGAGACGCGCTCGGGGACAGGGTAAGGCTCATTGGTGTCGAGCCTCAGGAACCAGCTCGCCTTGTCGTCCCTGCCGACGGAGTTGTAGCGCGGCAAAAGGCGTTTTATCTCCCTGGCCTCGAGGATGAGGGCGTGAAGCTCGCTCTCGGTCTCCTTGACGCGTATCTCGGCGACCTCCTCGACGAGACGGCCGACCTTGCGGCGTCCGTCCCCGCCGTTGAAGTAGGTCCTGACGCGGGCCTTCAGGTCCTTCGCCTTGCCGACATAGAGCGTGGTGCCGTGCTTGTCGACGAAGTAGTAGACGCCAGGCGTGTTTGGCACCCCGCTTGCGAGGTGCTGCTTCTGGGGTTTGATGCGCCCCCTTCCCCCGCGGATAGCGAGCGCTTCCCCGACGCTCTCTATGCCCGCGGAGTCGAGGAGCTTCAGCAGTCTCCGGAAGATCTCCGTCGTCGCGGCAGCGTCGGAGAGGGCCCTGTGGTTCGGCGCCTGGCGCACACCGAAGTGGCTGACGAGCGCGCCCAGACGGTAGCGTTTGAGACCAGGCACGAGGCAACGGGCGAGTTTCAGGGTGTCGAGCACTTCGTTGGGGAGCGGGTTTCCCACCTCTTGCAGCCGTGACGAAGGAGCAGTCGAAGTGGACGTTGTGCCCGACGAGGACGCACCCCTCGACAAACTCCTCGAAGCGCGACATTACCTCGGGGATGGAAGGAGCATCCGAGACCATGCGGTCCGTTATACCTGTCAGGCGCACGACGAAGGGGTCTATCGGGCGGCCAGGGTTGACGAGCGTCGAGAACTGGTCGATCACCTCCCCGCGCACGAGCTTGAGGGCGCCGAACTCCGTGATGGCGCCCCCCTTCCCTGCCGAGGAGCCTGTGGTCTCCACGTCGAAGACCACGTAAGGGGCCTCACCGAGCGCGAGCGAGCCAGCATGCGCGGTCCTCAACTCCGCATCCTCCCAGACAAACCTCGGGTCGCCTTCGACGAGCCTCTCGACGAGGGCCCTGGCATCGCCGTTCGGGCTCGCCAGCGAGAGGAATTCTGTGGAGATCTCTTCCGGGCTCACGGGCTCGTGGTCTTTCACGAAGCCGTAGAGACTAGGAGACACGGACCTCCGTCCCCGCCGCCCCGAGCGAAGCTGGGACAGGTCCCTCTTTCGCGGCCGCCCTCGCGGCCCCGGCGATGGTCCTGGCCTGCGCCTCCGTCACGCCGGGGATGGCGACGAGGCTCTCATAGTCGTACTCGTCGTCGAGCAACCCGCTCGCGAGGACCCTGGCCCGCGTCTTCATCCCGACGCCGGCCATCTTGGTCGTGTGGAAGAGCTTGCCGCGTTGGATGCGTAGAGATCCGACACCTGCCAGCCTCTCCTCTTCCACGAGGACACGTCTACACCTTTCGGCGAAGCGTCCGACCTGCTCGGGATAGTAGACGCCCCGGCCCATCAGAGAGGGCGTCATCGGGAGCGGATGCATGAGGTTCGCGTTGCGGACGGTGGTGTGACCCGGAGGCTCATCGAGCCCGAGTGGATCGGGGTCGCCCAGCCTTCGCGCCAGCACCGCATGGTCCCACACCTGCTCTTCGAGGTCTCTCCCGAGGTCCAGCTCCGTGATCACCGGCTTCCCCCGGAAACGGTCGTTGCGGTTGGCGGCATACAAAAAGCGCCTGTCGCTTCTCTCGTTCTCGTAGAACTCGACGACGGCACGCGCACGTTTCTCGCCCATGCCCGGCAACCGCGCCAGCGTCTTGAAATCTCCCCTGGTGAGTATCTCCCCCAACTCCTCAGGGTGAAGAGCCTCGGCCGTCTTCGCGGCGGCCCGCTTGTCCACGCCGCGGACCCTTTCGAGGACACCCTGCACGCCCTCAGGGCAGACGCCGCGCCTGAGGTGGTTGATCTTGCGCACCGCCGTGAAGGCGTTGTAGCCCTCCCAGTGCCAGACGAACTCGCGGACCCGCTCGACGGCCGCAGCGTCGTCAGGGACGAACTCGATGGTGACAGCGTCCCCGATGTAGCGTCCGTTCGCCCCAGGGAGATTCTCCGCAGCGTGCATAACCTGCACTTTGACCGAAGGCGAATAAAAAGAGAAGTGCACCGGAACCCCCGGTGCAACCTCCTTCATCAGCCGCCTGCGGAAGACGTTATCTTCGAGATCTGAATCGAACATCGGATCTGAATTCTACCATCTCAAGCTCCCCAGCCTGTGAAAAAAGGCTTCAGGTTACAGGCATCAGGCAGCAGGAAAAACCTGTAACCTGAAGCCTGCGGCCTGAAACCTCAAACCAGCTTTTCCTGCCGCAACACTATCGCCTCGATGGGCTCTCCAGCGAGGATTCCATCGGAGGCGGGACCGATCAGGGCGAGGGCGTCGGCCCTGGTTAGCGAGCTGACGAGCCCCGAGCCCTGGGCCCCGACGGACTCGGCCAGCCAGCCTTTCTCCGTCCGCTTTATGCTGACGCGCATAGCGTGCAGCCTGCCGAACTTGTTGACGACATCATTCTCGAAGTAGACAGGGATGCGCGGCCTCCTCCTGTCCCCCAGGCCCATCATACCCATCAGGGCCGGCCTTACGAAGAGGTCGAAGCAGACCATCGCGGAGACCGGGTTACCTGGCAGGCCGAAGAGGCGGGTCTCGCCCCGCGTACCGTAGAAAAGGGGCTTGCCAGGCTTGAACTTGACGCCCCAGAAGACCTGCTCCACCCCGAGGTCGAGCATCGTGCTCTTGACGAGGTCCTTCTCCCCCACCGAGACCCCACCGCTAGTCACGACCACGTCGGCCGTCTCCAGCGCCTCCCCTATCGCAGCGCGCAGGGTATCCGCGTCGTCCGAAGCGGCGTAGAGGCGGCTTGCCTCTGCGCCGGCCTCGCAGGCCGCCGCGACGATGGCGTAGGAGTTGGAGTCGAAGATCTCACCAGGGTCGAGGTCCCGCGTCCCTGGCTCCACGAGCTCGGTCCCCGTCGATAGGACGACCACCTTCGGTCTCCGGTAGACGGGCAGCGCGCCGTAGCCCTGTGTCGCGGCGAGGGCTATCTCGGGCGCCCCGACCTCGGTGTCTGCCGGCAGGATGACGTCTCCCCGGCGCGTATCTTCGCCCGCCGCGCGGATGTTGTCTCCTGGAGAGGGAACCTTCTTCAGTTCGAACTCCTCTCCCCAGCCCGAGGTGTTCTCGACCATCACCACGGCGTCGGACCCGTCGGGAATAACGCCGCCGGTGAAGATCTTGATGGCCTCGCCTTCACCGACGCGCCTCTTCGCCGGGCGCCCCGCCGGCGCCTCGTCGACCACGCTGAAGACGCGCCCGGCCTCGGCGTCCTCGCTCCGCAGCGCGTACCCGTCCACCGCCGAGTTGTCGAAGGGCGGCGAGTCGGTCGTTGCCGTGAGGTCCCACGCAAGTGCCAGCCCCAGAGCCTCCCCGAGCGGTGTCTCCTCGACGGCGAGTCTGGGCGTGCTCTCGAACACGAGTCGCTCGGCCTCGGGGTATTCGATCAGCTTCTCGAAAAGTTGCACTTCACACCTCGACTAACCTATCGTTTCCCTGCGGACACGCTACCACACAAAGGAGGGCGCGCACGGACACCTCACCCACGTTCGGGTGGATCTCTACTCCGGTAGCAGTGCCATCGCCCGGCCTGGTCCGCCGGAGGATTCGGCGATCTTGACCGGCATGAAGATGAAGTAGGCGCCACGCACCGGCAACTCGCCAAGGTTGGTCAGGATCTCGACGTAGCGCATCCCGCGGCTCAGACCCTCCTGGTGAACAGGCACGGGGTCGTGGGCGCTCCCAATGCTTGGGGCGTCGATGCCTATGGTCTTCACGCCACGCTCATGCAAATAGATAGCGGTCTCGGGAGCAGGAGCTGGCCAGCCTGGAGTCTCACCCGTGACGAGCGAGCCGTGCATGTACCTCTCGCCCTCCTCGCCCTCGACGTAGTAGCGGTCCCAGCCAGTTCTGAAGAGCACGACCTCGCCTGCCCTGAGCGTCCCGTTCTCTTCCTCCCAGGCCTCAACGTGTTCGGGAGTAATAAAGGGACTGACCCCGGTCTCGCCTTCCTCGGCCAGGAACCTGACGTCTATTACCACCGCAGGGCCCATCAGGTCTTCGAGAGACACTTTGTCCCCTGTTTGATCCCCGAGGGGTCCCGCGAGATCCAGGCCCGAGCCGGGAGGCGGGACGAAGTGGGTCGGGGCGTCGAAGTGGGTGCCGCAGTGCTCGTCCATGACGACGAAGTTGGTCTGGTAGGGGGCGGTGCTCCTGGTCTTGCCCGTCGACCCTTCTACCTCGGCGAACCAGTTCCAGTTGTGGTGCGCGTAGGTCATGTGCCCGGGCCACGTACCAGGCAGCCGCTCCGATACGGTCAGTGAGAGATCCACGACCCTCGCCCCAGCCAGCGATGCTAAGTCCAAAGCTCCTCCCTCAAAACCCTTCGAAATACCCTTCGGCATCGAAGCGGACCTCTTCAGGATCCCCGACTACCTCGGTTTCGGCATTCCTGAGTACTTCGTCGACAAGGTTCTCGGAGACGTAGAGGTACTCGAGGTGAAGCGTGTTGGGGATGCGAACGAAGCGGGTCTCTTGGGGTGGGATGCCCCAGTTACAGCGGACGGCCGTCTGGAGTGCCTCCTCATCGTTCGCGAGTACCATAGGTACCTTGGCCCGCTCGATAAACGTGCTGGTAACGACGTTGGCGTTCATGGCTTTGCGTTCGACCTGGTCTGCGAGGCGCTGCGTGGTCAGGTCGGCGAGGCCAACTCCCAAGGCGTTGCCGTGTGATTCCTTGCTGATGTCGCCGACGATCAAGTATTTGATGGAGGGCTCCTCCGGCTCCTCGACGCCGAGGATGCGGAAGCGTCCGATCACGTTCGTGTCCATCCCCGTTCCAGAGTAGTTCTTGCCCAGGGCGTCGACGTAGAGCACATCAATATCTGAGACGGGGAGATCGGGCATCATCCGCATGTACTCGGCGAGTAGCTCGGCCTCGCGCTCGTGAATCTGGGCCGCGGGTATCGCCTCGATTATGGCCGGCTCGTCGTAGGCGTTCTCGACGCTTGCAACGCCGAAGAGGATGTGCCCCGACTCGAGCACCTCGTCTGCGACCTCGACCATGAAGTCGCGGATGCCTTCGACGCCGTAGCCGTGCAGCGCGAGCGCCTGCTCGTGCTTTCCGAGACCGATTGAGACCATCTTCATGAGGCCGCTCTCTATCGTAGAGCGGAAATCCGTGTGGGCTTTGATCCTGTTGACGAGCACCACACCGTCGGCCTCGGAGGCGATCCTGTCCATGTACACGGGCACCCCGCGCTCCGTCTCACCGAGCTCCACGACCTCCATCGAGGAGCGAACCGGCGCTCCGCAGAGCTCTTCCGTGATGCCAAGAGACTCGAGGATCTCGACCTGCCCCTCGGCCGTAGCCCCGCCGTGGCTCCCCATCGAAGGCACGATAATGGGCTCAGCTCCCATCTCCTTCAGGATCTCGACGAGAGAGCGCAGGATCCCATCTATCTCCGCGATGCCGCGGCTACCCGCCGTAAGCGCCA
The DNA here is from genome assembly GCA_963808845.1 of uncultured Rubrobacteraceae bacterium. Lineage (GTDB taxonomy): Bacteria > Actinomycetota > Rubrobacteria > Rubrobacterales > Rubrobacteraceae > Rubrobacter_D. Next base: position 115,384 of record CAWEHD010000017.1, on the reverse strand, counting down.
CGCTCATACCCGGCCTGATAGCCGAAGCTATCTCCTCTCGGCCCAACTGCTCCCGCAGCGCCGCCTCGACGCTCTCGACGCGCGGCCTCGGGAATTTCTGCCTGACCTTGACCACCTTCGGGAACTCCACCTCTAACTCCTCTCTTCCGCCCGCTCTTCGGCCCCCGCCAGTCTGCGGGCGAGGTCGAGGGCGGCGCGGAGGCTCGCCGCTTCGGCCTTCCCTGTACCGGCGATGTCGAAGGCGGTGCCATGATCCACGCTCGTCCTGAAAAACGGCAGCCCGACCGTCACGTTGACCCCGGTATCGAAGCCCATCAGTTTTATGGGAATGTGTCCCTGGTCGTGGTACTGCACGACGACGATATCGAACGCGCCCGTCCTGGCCCGCATCATCACGGTGTCGGGCGGATGCGGCCCCGTCGCGTCGATGCCCTCCTCCACAGCGGCGGCAACAGCCGGCGCTATCCGCTCTGCGTCCTCGGTGCCGAAGAGCCCGTTCTCCCCGGCGTGGGGGTTCAGGCCAGCGACGGCAACCCTCGGGCTCTCGACCCCTAGTTTTTTCAACGCCTCGTTGGCGAGACGTATGACGGCCAGCTCCCGCTCGGGCCTGGCGCGCTCTATGGCCTCTTTGAGAGAGACGTGGGTCGAGACGTGGATCACCTTCAGCTCGTCTGTGACGAGCATCATCGCGTAGTCTTTCGTGCCCGTGAGTTCGGCCAGGATCTCGGTGTGACCGGGATACTCGTGGCCGGCCAGGTGCATGGCCTCCTTGTTGAGCGGCGCTGTCGCTATCGCCCCGACGCGCCCCGCGCTCGCCAGTCCCGTCGCCCGCTCGACGTAGCGGAAGGCGGCGTCGCCAGCCCTCGGGTCGAGCTCGCCGAAAGGCAGGTCCTCGGGCAGTTCGGTCTCAGGGATCACATCTATCGTGCCAGGCTCGAACTTCGCGTCCTCGGGTACGGCGACGACGTTCGCGCGCAGGGGCAGGTCGAGCAGGCGCGCGGCGCGCTCCAGAATCCCAGCGTCGCCCACGACGATGGCCCGGTCGTGTTCCCCGAAGCCCCCTTCGTCGAAAGTCCTGGCTATGATCTCAGGCCCGATCCCAGCCGGGTCCCCCATCGTTATGGCTATGAGTGGCGGTGTCATGGGTCTCTCTCCTCCCCGCTGAGCGCCTCTACTGCTCCTACGAGTGTATCCGGTCCGCCGAAACCGCCGGCCTTGGTAACGACGGGGTAAGGACTGGGGCCGATCAGGGTGCCCATCGGGACCCCATTCTCGACCTCGCCCTCTAGCCTGATCCCAGAGGCCCCGAGCCGCCGCGCCACCCCGACCGCCGTCGCTCCTCCGGTCAATACCAGCCCCTGGAAGCAGCCTCTCTCGGAGAGAAGCGCGGCCACCTCGGCCAACGACCCGAGGACCGATTCGCCGGAAGCATTCCTCTCCTCGGGCGAGTGAACGACGGCGCACGCCCTCCCCGCGAGCGCCTCACGCACCGCAGCTACAGTCCTTTCCGAGGCGCCTGCCTTGAGAGGGACATCTACCTCACCGTACTCGCCGACCAGCCCCCGCACCTGCTCCCGCGCGACGCCACTCAAACTCCCGACGACCACGAGTACAGGACGGACCCGGCCTCTTTGCACGCCCGCGACTCCCGCGCGGGGCCCAGGATAGACACTCCCGAGCGCGAGCGCGAGTCCGGCAGAGCCGGCCCAGAGTACCCGAGCTGGGTCTGGCACGGCCCGTACCAACGCCTCGAGGTCAGCGTCGCGGTCCGCATCGGCGACGACGCATTCGTTCTCCTCCAGAGATCGGTGCACTATCTCTGGGTCAGCGAGGTCATCGACGCCCAACACGCCGACCGAGGAGAACGCCTCAGCGAGCAGGCCAGGGACGTGGGCCACCCGAACGGGGGTGTCGGGGTCATTCGCCATCTCGGTCTCGTCGACGGGGACGCCGTGGACGCGCTGAATACCGCCGACGGTCGTACGCCCGGCGGCCGGAAACGCAGGCGCGACGATGGCACGATCTCGCCTCGCACCATCCAGCGCTGCGGCGAGCTCTGCGGCGACGTTCCCCCGCAAAGTGGAGTCCAGCTTCTTGTAGACGATACGCGCCTCACTGGCCGCGCGCGCAACCTCGAGAACACGCTTCGCGGCGAAGCCAGCGGGCATGGCGCGGGAGTCGGTGTCGAAAGACACCGCGTCGAGGTCATCATCAAGAACCTCGGAATCACGAAAGAACACAGCGGTCCTGTAACCGGCGTGTACGAGCTGGACGCCAGCGTCCGCCGCACCGGTCAGGTCATCGGCGATCAAAGCTATCAGCATTTCAGCTAGTCAGCAATTCAGCACGCTCCGGCTGACGCCTACTCTTGTCAGCATTTCAGCTTGTCAGGTTTTGCGCTCACAGAAGTCTCTCTCTGAGTACGTGCTCCTCTGGCATTCTCTCAGGTGCACGAACGTCTCACCACACTACACTTAGCTGACTGGCTGACAAGGCTCGAAGCGCCGTGCTGACAAGCGGAGCCCGCAGGGCGGAGCGTGCTGAAATGCTCACTTCGCCAGATATCCTCCGTCCACAGACAGTATTGCCCCTGTAACGAAGGAAGCTTCGTCCGAGGCGAGGAAGAGGATGGCGTTCGCCACCTCCGCCGGTTCGCCGAGCCTGCCTACTGGGTGTGCCTCTCGCATCGGGGCTATGTACTCCTCGGGTAGTTCCACGACGGCCTCTGTCGCTATCGTGCCTGGCGCAACGGCGTTGACGCGGATGCCCCTTGCTGCCCACTCGACCGCGAGGTGCTTGGTGATCCCTGAAGCGACGAACTTGGCTGGGCCCGTACGTGGACTGCTGGGCCTGCCCGGCGAGACCCGAGATCGAGGACAGGCAGACTATGGAACCTCCCGGCTCCGCCTGCCCCAGCATGGCCTCGACGGCGAACTTGCAGGTGAGGAACATGCCCCTACCGTCCACGGCCATCACACGGTCCCAGTCCTCAGGAGTCGCCTCCACGATGGTATTCAGCGGGATGATGCCGGCGTTGGCCACAAGTACGTCTATGCGTCCGAAGCCCTCGACGGCCGCACTTATCATGCGTCGCGCGTCCTCCACGACCGAGACGTCCCCGACGACGGGCTCGACCTCCGCGCCAGATCCTGCCAGCCGCTCTCGCAACCGCGAGAGACCGGCCTCGTCCACATCCGTGATGACGAGGCGCGCCTCTTCGTTGGCGAAGAGCTCGGCGGTCGCCTTTCCGATGCCCTTCGCGGCCCCCGTGACTACGGCCACCTTTCCACGCAGCCTGCCGAGTCCCCGTGCTGTTACCTCCGTCACGCTATCTCCTCTGCTATCCCGCGGCGAGTACGGGATCCCCTGGCGTTTTTGGCACTAATCGTACTTTTCGTCCACTAACCTATCATCGTGGGAGGCGGGCCGTCAAACCCGCGCGACGGAGATACGTCGGGGATACCGATCGACGCGATGTAACGATTCCGCTAACATGCCACGCAGGGTTAGGAAGACAAGGAGGAGTCGCATGAACGACGCTACGGAGCGACGCGAAGACCTGGCTACCGACCTACCAGTATTTGCCTCAGGGAGAGTACCGGGATTTGCCGGAGTCCCAGGGGCTGCGCAAGTACGCGGGTGCCAGTGTGATCATAACCGCCACCGCGCTAGGATCCGGCGAGCTCATACTGTGGCCCTACCTCATTTCCGAAGTTCGGTCTCCTTCCGGCTCCTCAGGTCCACCACACCCGTGGGTAGTACAATCGTACGAGCACGCTCGAAAGGAGGAAGGGTGGATGAGCCGCCTACGGCAACCGGCGAGGGCACCAGGCTACCGGGGTTGCGCGGCGTAGACCACGTCGGCATTACTGTGCCGGACATAGAGCAGGCGACCGCCTTCTTCGTCGACGTACTCGGCTGCGAGCTGCTCTACGAGCGTGAGCCTCCAAGGGATGACTCCCCGCGGGATCGGCTCGGCGTGCCCGCCGGCAGCCGAATCCAGGCCGTCCGCTTCCTGCGCTGCGCCAACGGCGCGAACATCGAGCTCTTCGAGTTCTACTCACCCGACCAGCGCGAGGACTTCCCAAGACCGAGTGACGTAGGGATACAGCACCTGGCAGTCTACGTCGACGACCTGGACGCCGCCATGGCGCATCTGCACCGCCACGGGGTGGAGCTCATGTCTGGCCCTAATCCGTTACCAGGGCAGGAGGCAGGAGAGGGCAATCGGTTCATTTACACACGGACGCCGTGGGGCTTGACCGTTGAACTCATCAGCTACCCGGCACCGATGACCTATGAGCAACACAGCGATTCCCGCCGTTGGAGGCCCATGCCGACCGATCGATAGACGCGCACGTTGCTCTAACCCTCGACCACTAGTGAATCACAAGGAAATCTTCCATGGTCCTGCTCAGGACTTCTTCCGTGACGCTTCGGTCCTTACCCTTAGCTCACGCAGGATATCCAGCTCCTCCTCCGTCGGTGGATCGGTCGTCTCCAGATCTTCCGCCACCATGAGCTTCCAACCCGTCGCCTCCTTCGCATCCTCGACCGTGGCGCCGGGGTGCAGGGCGGTCATCGTGAGCTCCTTTGTCTCAGGATCAGGCCTCAAGATGCCCAGATCGGAGATCACTATAGTGGGACCGACGCCTCCGTAGCCTAGCTCTTTGCGGGAGTCGCCCCCGTAGCGGTGCCCCACAGAGGTGACAAAGGCAATCTCCTGAACGAAAGAGCGAGGCTTCTGCCTCAAGATTACGGCCACCTCCTTCGCCGAAGCAGCGATCTCAGGAGCTCCGCCCGCGCCGGGGAGGCGCACCTTGGGACTCTCGTAAGGCCCGATGACCGTGGTGTTGATGTTCCCGTAGCGGTCCATCTGGGCGGCTCCGAGAAAGCCGACGTCCACGCGCCCGGCTTGCAACCAGTAGTTGAAGATTTCAGGCACTGACACGACCGAGTCTGCGTACTCAGCCAGCACCCCGTCCCCTATGGAGAGCGGGAGGACATCGGGCTTGGCACCTACGGTCCCCGACTCGTAGATCAGGACGCAATTGGGTGCGTGGGTGGCCCGCGCCAGGTTCGTCGCCTCGCTCGGCAAACCTATACCTACGAAGCACACCGCGCCGTCCTTGAGCTCGCGCGAGGCGGCCACGGTCATCATTTCGTCGGTGGTGTACTCCCGCGCCGCAGTATCCGTCACCTCATCGCCCCTTCTCCCTGGATGCTCCTCCTGTGCTCCGCGAAATCCTCTACACCCAGGATGTGTTGCTCCATCCAGCCTGTAAAGCGTTCGCGGTCGCGGCTTATCGGATCCCAGGCCTCATAAAAGGCGTTGTCGCGGTCGTAGTAGCCGTCGGCGTAGGAGGGGTGCGCGCCGTGAGGTACGACGGTCACAGCATCCACCGCCACCGACGGCAGCACGATCTGGAACGGGCGTGGCTCGAAGTGATCCACGACCTCTTCGACCGTGACAATCGCACGACGGGCCGCGAGCACCGCCTCCTTCTGGATGCCGGTGATGCCCCAGACCGCGACGTTACCCCGCTGATCGGCCTGCTGGGCGTGGATGATCGCCACGTCGGGATTCAAGGCCGGCACCGCCATCAGTTCCTCTCCCGTAAAGGGGCACGTGATCGGAGTGATGGTGGAGGTGACCTTCGGCAAGTCGGTGCCGACGTAGCCCCTCAAGACGGCGAAAGGCAGGTTCGAGGCCCCAGCGACGTACCGGTTCGCCATGCCGGCGTGAGAGTGCTCCTCTATCTCCAGCGGACGTGGCCAGTCGTTCTCCACGGCATCGCGGAAGCGGTGCAGGGAGCCGACGCCGGGGTTACCGCCCCAGGAGAAGATCAGCTTCTTCGCGCAGCCCATCCCTATCATCTGGTCGTAGATCAGGTCCGGCGTCATCCGTATCAGGGTAAGGTCCTTCTTCTCCTGCCTGATGATCTCGTGCGCAGCGGCTGTCGGGATCAAATGCGTGAACCCCTCCAAGGCGACGGAGTTGCCATCGCTCACCAACCCGGCTACCGCCTCTCGCAACTCTACTACCTCAGCCACGCCGGACCCCTACGCGCATCCTTGCCGTGTCCTCCTTCCGCTTACTGCAAACGGGGAGAGCGAAGCGACTCGACTTCGCCTCTCCGCACGATCCGACCGCCTGTTCGTCCCAAGTGCTATTCTGGCCGCTATCTCGGTATATGTCCAATACCGAGTGAATGCCCTGGATATAACATTGTGATATATCACCAGCGCGGGGCCCGCGGATAAGAGGTGATCAGCGAGTATGGAATACTGGCACGGTTGCGAGACGGCTGGCAACGTCGTGCAGATATACGAGACTACGATCGCGGACACCACGTCGGAGCGTCCAGAAGAATCCTGCCGCCAACGGGGCGTTCGGCTATGGAGATCGTCTCGTCCAGGTTCGGTACCTAGGTGTAAGGGACCGGCTCGATGAAGGGGCACAGGCTGTAGGGGCGCGTTCATTCCTTCCTTCCTGATTTCATCTCTCCGAACATCTCCTCAAGGGATGAGGACAGCCTTCACCGTCCGTCCTTTGCCAGCCGCCTCGAAAGCCTCGAGGGCGTCCTCGAGCGCATACTTCGAGAGCAACGGCTCGGGGTTCAGAACGCCACTTCCCAGCAGGTCCAGGGTCGCCTCATAGTCCGCGTAATTGCAGGAGTAGCTGAACAACAGGCTGATCTCCCTGCGTACCGCGTCGGTGGGGGAAAAGCTCATCTTCTCGGCGTACAGGCCGACCACGGCGACCGTCCCACCAGGCCTGACGGATTCCAAGGCGGAGCCGAGCGCCCTCACCGATCCGGAACTCTCGATCCAGACGTCGGGAGCGTAATCCCCAAAGCCATCTCGCAGATGATCTTCCAGGGGCTTTTCGCTCAAGTTCGCGGTACTGAGCCCCGCGCGCTCCGCCACGGGGAGGCGCGATTCTGAGTCCTGCCCAACTCCGGTGAGGAGCACCTCCGCTCCCCTGAGCTTGGCTAGCATCCCGCAAAAGATCCCTATGGGTCCTGGCCCCGACACCACGACCCTCTGTCCGGGCTCTATCTGTGCCCGAACGTCCACCGCGTGTACGGCTACGGAGAGCGGCTCGCCCACGGCCGCTACTGCGAGGTCGAGACCTTCGGGTACGGGAACGAGGTGCTGCTCGGGCATCACAGCGTACTCGGCCATCCCCCCATCACGGGAGAGGCCGACGGCCACGCGATCGGCACACAACTGCGTGGAACCGGCCAGGCAGGTCTCGCAGTGGCCACAACCTTGTACTGCGACCGCGACCACCCGGTCTCCAGGGCTCACCCGCGTCACGCCCGGTCCGACTGACTCGACGGTGCCGGAGAACTCGTGACCCAAAGTTATCGGCGGCCGGACCCACTCAAAGCCGGCGTCCGACCTGAACGCGTGAACGTCGCTGCCGCAAATGCCGCAGGAGGCCACCCGGAGCGACACCTCTCCGGCTCCGGGCCTGACGAACGGGACGTCCTCGACGCCGGCGTCTCCGGGCTGGTTGCCCGTTTTTACGAAAGCTTTCACCCGCACGCTCTCAGGGTTCCTTCTCCTTCAGGCGTTCGACTGTTTAAGGATATACCCGATGGCGGCTTCGGGGCCCACGTTTTCGGAAGGCTCTATGGAAAGGTACCCAGGCGGCTCCGTATCTACGAAAGCAGCCCGAGCAGGTAGGCTAGTGTGATCAGCACGCAGAAGATCACGAGCCCGAGGAGGATGCGCAGCCAGAGCACTTTAAGCACTCCGGCTGCTCCTGTTCCTCAAGCGCAAGCAATCTCCCCAGCTAGAGTCCCACTCCCGCTGGTCCCTGGGTCACCAGCAAGTAGACAACGTACAGCGATGGGAAGAGGTAGAACACGGCGACGAAGACCATGATCGGGGATCGCCAGCCCTTGAGCCTGGCCCACTCCGGCAGGTACCTTCGGTTGATGAAGTTGAGCAGCGTCGAGTAGGCGGCCATCACGAAAAAGCCTCCCGATGCGGACAGTATCAGCAATACGATCGGCTCGATGCCCGTCCATACGAGTGATGCGCCACCGATGGCCATGATCCACACGACCGTGGCGTAGATCTTGCTCTCGCTCCAGAACTCGCTGTTTCTAAGGACGGTTACCTTGAGTGAGTCGCCAGTGATGCGGCCTACGTAATCCATGATGCCTATGTTAGTCGACAAGAGCATCACGAAGCCGGCGATAAGGAAGAACTCCTCAAACCACGGCGCTATCTTGTCGCCCATGGCTACGCCCCAGTCCTCGACGAACGCCAGGTCAGTCCCGATGTTCTCCTGGACGCCTATGCTCGAGAAGACCAGCACGCAGAGGGAAACAAGCAACAACGCTCCGAGGAACCAGAAGGTTATGAGGTGCTCCTGGTTCGCTACCTTCCACCACCCCTTGAAACGACGACGGTTCTCCTCGGTGTCCGGTGGCATGTACCCGATGCTTGGTGCGGCCACTTCCTCACCGGTTATGGGCGAGACTATGTTGGGGATGTGGATGCCCATGCCCATCCCCTTGTCCCTGACGTAGTTGCTCTGGCAGAGGTTGTTGGCGCCGCCGGCCCCCGCGAAGGATACTGCCGCCAAGATGGAGATAGCCCCGAGCTCCTTCCAGTAAGTGGGGAGATTGGCGATCCCCTGGGGAGCCTCGGTGACAACTCCTGTCCAGGCCGACAGATCGGTGGCTATGAATATCGCCAGCGCGATGAAGACCAAGATAATGACCACCAGCACAGCCTGGACCTTTTCGAGGAGTTGGTAGACAACAGGAGAGAGGGTCAACGCCAAGGCAATGGAGACGAGGAATATCGTGGCTACGATGGGTAAGGCGCCCTCGCCGAGGCCGAAGATGAACGTGAACAGCTCGGCCGCGCCCGAGGCCCACCCTGGGATGGTGTTCGGCAGGATCGCCCCGAGGGCGAAGATCACAGACCAGCCCACCCACATGCGGCTAAAGCCCGTGACGGCGGTCTCGCCGGTTACCAACGTGTAGCGCTCTATCTCCATGTTCAAGAAAAACTGCACTGATATCCCGAGAACCGAGAGCCACACGAGACCTAGTCCCACCTGAGTGGTGATGTAAGGCCACAGGATCAGCTCGCCGGAGCCGAGCGCCGTGGCAAGGATAATGACGCTCGCCCCCATGTATTTGCGCAGGTTCTGGGGCTCAGGCAGATCCCGGTACTCTACCGCTGGTAGGACGTTGTTGCTCGGTAGCTCGCTTGCGAGTTCGCCTGATTGTTGCGTCGTGTCGGCCATAGCGATGCTCCTCCTTGCTCCCCAGTTTTGTCCCTTTTGTACCCGAACGCATATTATTGAAGTGTCGGCCTTGTGTCAATACATAGCGAGCGCTACCTCCTGGCTTGCGCGGATGCTCGTAACAACCCGAGCGGTCCCTTGCGCGACCGATCGCACAGGTAAAGGATATGGCGAGAACAACACATTTTCCTGGCCCTTGGGAAGATGGATGGCCAGGCTCACGGCGTCGCGCAGTGGGCTAGGCTGGCGCGCCGACACCAGAGCTATTACAGTGGCCGGCCCTGCGGTTCCCCGAAGGGGCTCCGCCTATCCATACCACTGAATCCTTGCTTCGGAGAACACTAGAAGCCCGAAGTTCGCAGACCTCCCAGGCGGACTTCAGAGTACACGTCTTCTGCTACGCAACTCGGGAACAGCCCTTGGAGGGATGCGCCGGGTTTCTCGGCATGGCATCATGATGCTCAGGGAAATGGCGTAGAGCAAGGAGGTTGTCCTGATGAGCATCTTCCCCACAAAGATCCTTCTGGCCACCGACGGTTCCGAGGAGGCAAGCCAGGCCGCACAGGCCGCCGCCGAACTCTCCAAGGAAACAGGCTCGGAGGTTCACATCGCCTACGTGCTTCCGTCTCCCAGGGAGCTCAGGGCACACCACGTCTACTCCCAGGAGGTCATGCGGTCGGTTCTCGAGCAAGCCGAGGGGGAGGCCCGTTCATTCCTCGAGGAGCAGGCCAAGCAGCTCGGGGAATCCGGTGGGAAGGTAGCTGAGACGCACCTCGAGACGGGAGAGCCGGACAGGGAGATCGTGAGGCTGAGCGAGGAGCTGGGTGTAGGGACCATCGTGATAGGTAGCAGAGGGCTGGGCGCCGTAAGGAGGTCGCTAATGGGCAGTGTTTCTGAGTCGGTGATCAGGCACGCCCACTGCCCCGTGTTCGTGGTACGCGAGTAAGAGACGACCGCCCGACGACCGGAGCACTGCCCAAAGCTGGGCTTTGTCTTCCGAGGGAGGCGTCTGACGCTCGAGAACGATGCGCAGGCGGGATGCTCATCTGTACCGCCCGTGCAGGCATCTCGGGCGCCAGGATCGTTCCCCTAGAGAACGAGTGGCAGCCTCTCCAGTCCGCGCAGAAACAATCCGCGCCGCCAGCGCAGAGTTTCGGGCGCCAGGCGCGCGTCAGGGAAGCGCCGCAGGAAAGCGTTCAAGGCGATCTGTCCTTCCATCCGGGCGAGCGGCGCTCCCAGGCAGTGGTGCACGCCGCCCCGCCCGAAGGCGAGGTGCCTGTTCGGGTCGCGCGCGAGGTCGAGGGCATCAGGGTCCTCGAAATGCCGCTCGTCGCGGTTTGCAGAGCCGAGTACAGCCAGGACCAGTTCGCCGCGCGGTATCCTCCTGCCCGCGAGCTCTATGTCCTCCCGTGTGTAGCGCTCGGTCGCCATCTCCACGGGGCTGGTGTAGCGCAAGAGTTCCTCGACCGCCGGCTTCGCCAGCGAAGGGTCGCGCATGAGCGTCTCCGTCTGCTCTGGATGCTGGAGGAGGGCGAGCGTGCCGCTGGCGATCAGGTTGACGGTGGTTTCGTGGCCAGCCACCAGGAGCAAGAACGCCATGGCCAAAAGCTCGTCCTCGCTCAGCTTATCGCCCGCCTCCTCGGCCCGGATCAACGCCGTGATGAGATCGTCCTGGGGATCGGCGCGCCGCCGCTCCACGAGCTTGCGGAGGTAGCGCACGAACGAAAACGCGGCGGGGAGAGCAAGCAACATGTCGCGGCCCGAGGAGACCGAGACCAACCTGTTCGACCACCGGTGGAACTTGGCATGGTCTTCCGCCGGTACACCCAGCAGTTCGGCGATCACGGTAGCCGGCAGGGAAAGCGCGTAGCCGGCGACTAGATCGGTCCCGCCCTTCCGCTCCCTTTCGCGTTCCATGGCGTCGAGGAGCTCTTCGCAAAGCTCCTCGACCCGGCCCCGTAGTCGCTCGATGAGGCGAGGGGTGAACGCCTTGGAGACGAGGGCCCGCAGCCGCGCGTGGTCCGGGTCGTCCAGGTCGAGCATGTTGCGTTCGAGCGGTTTGAGGAATCCTGGAACCCACGGCGTTTTCGCCCGCTGCTCCGGGTCCATAGCGTTCAGCTTATCCTTGGCGAACGCATCATCTTTCAACACCCTTGTCACGTCCTCGTAGCGGGTTACCAACCACGCCGTCCGCCTGTCGCGAAGGGTCGCGCGCCATACGGGGGCCTCGGCACGCAGGCGGGCGTAGAACGGATAGGGGTTGGCTTTGAAAGCCGGGCTGGCGAGGTCGGGCACGACGATCCCGTCCGGGCCGGTTCCTCTCACCCTACTATCCACGCCGATCCCCCTCGGCCGCGCCGAAGCCGTGGATCAGCAGCCCGGCGAGGACGTCGGACACCTCGTCCGACCGTGAATTTATCTCCTTGTCACCCAGCAGGCCCAGGACCAGGACCCCCAGCACGGCCCCGGCCACGGACCGCATAGCCAGGGGCGCATCCGTCTCCCGCACCTCCCCCTGTTCCATCCTCGACCGGAAATTCTCCTCGGCGATCCTCATGGTCGGGTCAACCACGTACCGAAGGTAGCGTTCGCGCAAGTCGGCGTTTACCAGCATCTCCGAGAGAACAACCCGAAAGACCTCCCTGTTCTCCCAGATCAAAGACATGCGCCGGCGCAGGTATTGCTCGAGGAACTCCCGAAAGTCCGTGGCCATCCCCTCCTCGAAGTCCGCCGCCCGCCGCTCCGTCTCGTTCAACCTGTCGAGGATCGCCAGCAGGAGGGCGTCCTTGTCCTCGAAGTAGTTGTAGATGGTCCCCTCCGACACGCCAGCCGCCCGCGCTACCTCCCTGGTGGTCGCGCGGCGGAACCCCTTCTCCGCGAAGACCCGCGTGGCCGCCCCGACGATCTGCTCCCGCCGGGCACGGACGACCAGATCACGCACCTCGTCCCTCCGTGGCTCCGACATCGCACAGACCTCCTATTGAGCATTTGCTCATTAATTTGAGTGTTTGCTCAGAATACGCCTCACGCCGCTCTTCGTCAAGGGTCGAGCGTATCGGAGGGTGGTCGTCTCCGGTCGAGTGCGTCTTTAGGCTCGACCCGCTGCGATCGCGTAGGATATTCGGTAGACGAAGGCGTCAGCGAGAGGGGTTACCTTGCGAGAGCTGTACGTATCCCTGGCCCTCAGCCGACCAGGACCACGTGTACATCGCCGGGTCCGTGCATCCCGACGAACAGCGACATCTCGATGTCCCCCGACCGGCTCGGCCCCGTGTGGAAACACACGTTCGCGGGCAAATCTCCGGCCTCGCCGCCGGCATACTTCTCTATGGCCTCATGGACGGTGCGCAAGACCCTGTCTACGGGGACCACGGCAATGTAGGTCGGCGGCAGTAGCGTAACGGTGCGACCCTTCCCCGGGCCGCCCTCCAGGACCAGGGTCCCTGTCTCGGCTATAGCCCACTCGGCCGTGGAGAGGCCGATATCCGCTTTGCCTGCGACCTCCCTGAAGTCAGGGAGGTCGCGCCACACTACTACTTCGACCCCGGTCTCACCCAGCGGTCCGTCGACCCCAAGGTCATCGAGCTCATCGACGTCCCACCTTAGTAGGAGCTTCGCATCCCTCTCGCGGGCCAACTCGAGCACGTACTCGCTGGCCTCGTCCAGGCTCTCTACCCTCTTGCCGTGGCCTCCGAGGGCTTCGAGTTCCTCGATAAACCGTGCGGCTGGATCTTCTATCGGCCTGCTCTCCTCCGGCTCCTCCTTCGGGGTCCAGGCGACGTCGGGGGCGTTGGTCGGCTTGTAGCGTCCCGCCTGCGTGCGATGGCGGATGGACTCGAGGAACTCGGCCCTGCCTGGCAACTAGATCCCCTCCTTCCACAACTCCCGAAAGGACTTCTCGGCCAGCGGCGGCAACTCGCGAGAGTCGGTCCAGGATCTCAAAGGGCCAGGGATAGGCCTTATGGAGCCGTCACGAAGCAGAGGTTTCTGGGCCTGACGGCCTGCTTTGGAGGAGATGTTGTAGAGGGTCGGCCGCTTCATCGTGCTCTCGAAGCCCTTGAAGGCGATCTCCTGTGCCTTGCCGGCGAGCCCTTCCTCGACCTGCTGGTTGCGAAGCTTCAGCAGGAGGTCGTGCAGCGGGATCCCAACCGGACAGGCCTCCCAACACGCCCCGCAAAGGCTCGAGGCGTGGGGCAGGTCCTTCGCCTCGTCTTGGCCCTTCAAGAGGGGCGTTATGACGGCCCCTATCGGACCTGAGTAGGTCGAGCCGTAGGCGTGGCCGCCCGTCTGGCGGTAGACGGGGCAGACGTTGAGGCAGGCGCCGCAGCGGATGCAGTACAGCGCCTCTTCGAACTCTGTGCCTAGCAGCCTGGAGCGGCCGTTGTCCATGAGGATGAGATGGTACTCCTCGGCCCCGTCGAGCTCACCTTCGCCGCGGGGACCCGTGATGAAGTTCGTGTATACCGTGAGCTTCTGCCCCGTGCTGCTACGGGCCAGGAGCCTGACGAAGACCGAGAGGTCCGTAAAGCGCGGGACGAGCTTCTCTATCCCCATCACGACGACGTGTACTGGAGGGACGCTGGTGACGAGCCTGGCGTTGCCCTCGTTGGTTACGGTGGCGACGGTCCCCGTCTCGGCGACGCCGAAGTTGGCGCCGGTTATGCCGATGTCCGCGGTCAGGAACTTCTCGCGCAGGCGTCTGCGGGCGAAGGAGCCGAGGGCCTCGACGTCGGGCGGCAGATCTTCGTGAGAGACACCGGAGAGGATCTCGGTGATACGTTCCTTGTTCATGTGCAGGATGGGCCCGACGATGTGCGAGGGCGTATCCCCGGCGAGCTGCGCGATCCACTCCCCAAGGTCCGTCTCGACGATCTCGAGGCCGGCGTAGTCTTCCTCCAGCCGGCGGTTCAGTTCGATCTCCTCTGTCGCCATGCTCTTGGACTTGGTGATAACCTTCGCGCCCTTACGCCGCGCGAGGTCTCCTATGTAGCGGACCACATCCTCCCCGTCCCCGGCGAAGAAAACATTGCCCCCGCGCGCCTCGACGGCGTCTGCCATCTGCTCCAGGTAGCGGTCGAGGTTAGCCATCGTCTCCTGCTTGATGCGGTAGGCCCGCTCCCTGAGCTCGGGCGCCTCGGGTAGCGCGTTCAAGACGGCGTTGCGCCCGGCAACGGATTTGTGGGTGAAGAGCTCTATAGAGTCGTGGAGTTGCTCGTCAGCGACGGCCCTGCGCGCCCTATCGTTGAAGCCCTCGACGCCGCTGCTCAGGCCCTCCTTACGTTGGTCCTCAGTCTCGCGCTTGCGGGCGGCTTCGTCTCCACGTTCTCAACCAGCCTTTCCGTCGTCGAGTACCTGAGCGAGGTGGAGGACGCTGGTGTCGTGTCCGGTGCGCCTCAGGCGTCCTTCGAGGTGCATCAGGCAACTCGAGTCGCCCGAGACCAGGGTGTCCGCCCCGCTCTTCTCCAACGCCTTTATCTTCTCGTCGGCCATCGCAGTCGAGACGTCGGGCATCTTTACCGCGAAGGTCCCCCCGAACCCGCAACAAAGCTCCTCGTTCTCCCAATCCAAGAGGTCGAGTCCATCGACGTTCGAAAGTAACTCGCGCGGCTCCTCCAGTACGCCGAGCTCGCGCCGCTGGTGGCAACCACAGTGGAAGACGGCCTTCCCTTCGTGGTGGACTCCGAGGTCCTTCACACCCATCACGTTGACCACGAAGTCCGAGAACTCCCTTACGCGCTCTGCAAGAACCTCGGAACGCTCGCGCTCTTCCGGCAGGTCCTTGAAGATGAAGGGGTAGTAGTGGGAGACCATGGTGGTGCAAGATCCGGAGGGACAGACTATGTAGTCGAAGCGTTCTCCCTCGAAGACGTCGAGGAAGTGGCGTCCTACGGCGCGGGACTCGTCGAAGAAGCCGGAGTTGAAAGCGGGTTGACCGCAGCAGGTCTGGCCTTCGGGGTAGATCACCTCCACCCCAAGCCTCCTCAGTACGCGCACCACACTGACGCCTACCTCGGGGTTGATCTGGTCGACATAACACGGCACGAACAGGGCCACCCTCAATATCTTTGACCTTTCCGCCTCGTGGCTACTTCCCACGCAAAGTATAGCAATGCCAACAGACCCGGCTCCGTGATGCGCTGCTAGAATGGGCTCTGGTACCCAAAAAGGGTAGGGAGAAATGATGAGCGGTGGTCCCCACGAAGGTGGGTGTTTCTGCGGGAGGGTGAGATACAGGGTGGCCGGGGAGCCTCTGGCGTCTATCGTTTGCCACTGCGTCTCGTGCCGCAGGACGTCAGGGGCGCAGTCGGTCGCGTGGCTCACGTTTCCTTACAGAAGGTTCTCCTTCGTCCACGGTGAGCCGGCCGACTACCGCTCTTCGGACGAGGTGAGCAGGACGTTCTGCCAGGGTTGCGGCACGTCGCTCACCTACAGGCACGACGAGGATCCCGACTCCATCGACGTGACCACCGCGAGCCTGGACCGCCCTGAGGAGTTCCCTCCCACGCGCCACATATGGCTGGAAGACAGACTCGCCTGGGATGTCGCAAACGACGATCTGCCCCGGTTCGAACAGGGTGGCCCGCCGGATCGGTAAGGGTGGTCTCTACGGAGGTGAGGCAATGCAGACAGAGAATCCCGTCTACCAAGAGATCGAGGAGATCTTGCGCGCGGTAGAACTCCCGAGCGTCGCGCTCGTCGGCCAGCGGATAGATTCTCCGCCAGCTCTAACGAACATCGGGGAGAGCGTCCGTGAGGCGCTGAACTCCGTAGAGCTGCCGTCGGGCTCGGTGGCAATTGGCGTAGGGAGCAGGGGTGTCGCCAGGATAGGGGAGGTAGTCGCGGCCCTGGTCGAAGTTCTACAGGAGTCCGGCGCCGAGCCTTTCGTGGTCCCCGCCATGGGAAGCCACGGCGCCTCGACCGCGGAGGGACAGGCGGAGGTGCTCGCGCACCTGGGCGTGAGCGAGGAGAGCGTAGGGTGTCCGGTGCGGGCGACGATGGAGTCGGCGAGGATCGGGGAGACACCTTCGGGAGTAGCCGTCTACATGGACCGCAACGCTTACGAGGCCGACTCGGTCATCGTGGTCAACAGGGTCAAGCCCCACACCGCGTTCAGGGGAACCGTAGAGAGCGGGCCGACGAAGATGCTCGCCATCGGGCTGGGCAAGCAGCGGGGGGCGCACTCCATACACTCTGCCGGCTGGGAGAACATCCACCGGACAATCCCCGAGGCGGCCCGCGTCGCCGTCGAGAGCGGCAAGGTCGCCTTCGGCCTCGCCACCGTCGAGAACGCAGAAGAAGAGCCTTGCAAGATAGTCGCGATCCCCGCCGGGGAACTGGAGGAGGCCGAAGCGCCGCTCCTCGAAGAGGCGAAGCGCAACCTCGCGCGGTTGCCGTTCGACGAGATCGACGTGCTCATCGTGGACGAGATCGGGAAGAACATCTCGGGCGACGGCGCCGACCCTAACGTCACGGGCCGCTACCCGACGACCGCAGCCTCTGGCGGCCCTTCGGTGGAGCGCATGGTCTACCTCGGCCTGACGGAGGAGACCGGCGGCAACGCCAACGGCCTCGGCATGGCAGACGTCGTTACCGAGCGCCTCGCCGGGTCGGTGGACCGTCCCTCTACCTACATGAACGCCCTGACCTCGACCACGCCCGCGCCGGTAAAGACACCTATGGTCATGCCGACGGATGAGATGGCCGTTGCCGCGGCCCTGACCATGTGCGCAGGCGTCGACCCTGCTGAGGCCAGGCTAGTACGTATAGAGAACACCCTCAAGCTTGGGAGGATCTGGGTCTCCGAGGCGCTGCTTCGCGACATCGAGAACGACGAGCGGCTGGAGATCCTGGAAGAACCCCGACCGATGCGCTTCGAAGAAGGCGAGATCATTCCAAGGAGCGCATAGCACTGCAGCCGATCAGCATTTCAGCTCTTTGGTTCCTGAAGGATCAGGGTTGTCGGGGTATGCGCTGTGACGAGGAGGATGGAGAAGGTTCTGTGCGGTTCGGCCTGGTACCAGTAGGCGACTGACGAGTAGTCGTCTGAGCGTTTGTTGGCGTGGCCGTGCTCGATGGTGACCCTGATGGAGCGTTCGAACGTTACAGGGTCCTCCACGTGGAACCGGTAGAGGCTGACGTGTCCGCCCCAGTTATCCTCGCCCCCGAGGGTGATGCCGTGGTAGGGCGCTGAGTACTCCTGTTGTGGGCACCAGGCTGTGTTGAAGTAATCGTCGTTGCCGCCTGTGCGGTCCCAGCTCGATGCCTGACGGCGGTGGCTGCTTCTCGGGCGCGGGAGATCCCGCAGGCTGCTCCCGAAATCTCCGTAACCACTCACGCTTCCCCTTTCGATTCAGCCCTGGAATCCCACGCACCGGGAGATCTCGGCGGCGGCCCGTCTGCACAGTTCGCCGATCTCGGGGAGAGCATCGGGTGGCAGACGGAAGGCCGGGCCAGACACACTTACCGTGCCAACGACAGCGCCGTCTGCGCCGCGGATCGGCGCCCCAACAGCGTTCAGCCCCTTCTCCAGTTCCTCGACGGTATAGCCATACCCTTCGTCCCGAACCTTTTCACCGTAGTCTTTCAGGCTCGCCGGGTCGACGATGGTGTTCTCGGTAAAGATCTCCAGCGGTCCCTCCAGGATGCGGAGGAGTTGATCTTCTGGCATGTAGGCCAGGAAAATCTTCCCCGCGGCCGTGGCGTGCAATGGCGTGTGTCGTCCCGTCCAGTCGACGCCGAGGGCGGAGGCCCGCGAGATGCTCTGGTGGATTACAACGGCGTCATCGCGCTCCAGGACAGCGATGGTGACCGTCTCCTTCGTGTGCTCGCTCAAACGCTCGCAGACCGGCCTTGCGCAGCGGAGGATGTCGAGGTCGGCCCTCACCGCCCTCGCGAGCATCACCAGCCCGAAGCCAAGCCTGTACTTCTCTGTCGCCGCGTCCTGCTCGACCAGCCCCCGGTCCCTCAACGTCGTCAGCAGCCGGTACGCGGTGGACTTGTGGATGTCGAGCTCCCTGGAGACCTCGGTCACGCCCGACCACCCGCGGCGCGACAAGAACTCCATTACGGAGACGGCCCTGTCGACCGACTGCAGCGAGGGGCTCCTGCGGACTACGGCACACATAAGAGCAGATCCTACACCACCTTCTGTATCTCGGCCCATCCTGCGCTGACCGGGCGGCTTGTCATGCTGGTTGCCTCAGCCGGTCGAGGCGGAAGAGGCCGATATCGTGGCGGGTAAAACCCTTCTCGGCCAGGTCGGCCATGATCTCGCCTACGACGCTGGCGAACTTGAAGCCGTGGCCTGAGCACGGCGAGGCGATAGAGACCTGCGGGTAGTCTGGGTGCAGGTCTATGACGAAGTGATGATCTGGGGTATTGGTGAACATGCAGGTCTGCAGGTCCATCGTGGGCCCGCAACCGTCGGGGAAGTATCGTTCGGCGAAGCTCCTGAGGAGCTGCTCGTCGTAGTCGCGGGGCTGGCGGTCTATCTCGTCGGCATTACCGGTCTCGCCCAGGTGGAAGTACTTGCCGAACTTGAAGCCTGGCACGCCGAAGACGGGGAAGCCGTAGAAGCGGCCTTCGTCCACGAGCAGGTTGAAGACGGGGAAGGTGTCCGGCCGGAAATGTTCGGGCCTGGCCGGCTGCAGCCAGGCGAGGACCTGTCTCTCCGGCACGGCGAGTCCATCGAGTACATCTAGGAGATCCCCATTCCAGGCGCCGGCGGTCATTACGAGCCTGTCGGCCTCGTAGGTGCCGCGGTCGGTGCGGACACGCACACCTCCATCGAGCGGGACCCACTCCAGGACCCGCTCGTGGCCGTGGATCTCGGCCCCCAGGGACTGCGCCGCCATCACGTAGGAGACGATGCACCGCTCCGGCGTGAGGAAACCTCCCTCGGGCTGGACGAGCGCGAGGTGTTCTAGGGGGAAGGTGGTAGCCGGGATAGCGCCGCCCAAGCTCCGCGCCCGTCAGCACCTCGTGCGGGAGGTCGTGGAGCTTGCATGACTCCCACGAGCCCTTGAAGACCCAGGATTCCTCGGGTCCTGCATCTATGGAGCCCGTGATGTGCAGGAGCTTCTCGCCGGCCTTGCCCTGGATCTCACGCCAAAGCTCGTAGGCGCGCCTGAGGAGCAGCACGTAGGAGGGATCTTCGTAGTAGGCCAGGCGGATGATGCGCGTGTGCCCGTGCGAGGAGCCCATCGCGTGCGGTATTCCGAACCGCTCCAAACCAAGCACCCGCTTGCCACGCCGGGCGAGGTTGTAGGCGGTGGCGCTACCCATCCCCCCAACGCCGACGACGATAGCGTCGTAGCGACCGGGGTTCTTACTGTGAATCCCTGTCTCGTTCATCCTCGTCCACCGTCTTCAGTGGCCCGCCGCACGGTCGCTGCGGTCCTGTAGACGAGTTCGTTCGCCTGCCCGAGCCGGTCGTCCTCCACGTTTGCCGAAGACAGATTGATCTCGGCCAGCGCCGCTGCGGCGCGTACCCCTGCGTCAGCGAGTAAGACCGCTGTCATCGCGTCTCCTTCGAGGTTTGGATTCCCCTCCTCCACCAGCCGGGCCGCGATGCCAGCGACCTCGTTCCCGACCTTGGCGACGGCCAGCGGCACGTCGGCGGCACCCGAGAGGGCATCCCTGAGACGTTCCTTACGGGTCTCAGGGTCAGACTCGCGGTATGCGTCGAGGACACGCCCGTAGGCCTCCGCGTCGGCCCTGGCGAGAGGTGCGACCCTCCGCCTGGAGGCATCCGCGAGGTCGGCCAGTCCGGGAGCGTCGGCTAGCTGGTCGGCGGACAGGCGGGCGGCCATGCCTGACAACCCGGCGGCGAGGGCAACGGCTACGGCGGCCACGGAGCCTCCGCCGGGAGCAGGTCTGCCGGAGGCTACGAGGTCGAGGAATTCTCTAAGCGAGAGATCCAGATAATCCGGGGTGGTGTTTTCTGATGACAAGTCTATCCTTCTGCCAGCCGCTCGAGCGGAGATCAGAACAGCCCGACGACCTGGCCGTCCTCGTCTATGTCGATGTTGTGGGCCGCCGGCGCGAGGCTCAAGCCAGGCATGGTGCGCATGTCGCCGCAGATGGGGTAGACGAATCCTGCCCCAGCCGAAATCCTGGCCTCCCTGACAGGCAGCGTCCAGCCCGTAGGCGCCCCCTTGAGCGATGGGTCCGAGGAGATGGAGAGGTGCGTCTTGGCCATGCAGATTGGCAAGGTTCCGAAACCGTTACGCTCGAAGGACTCGAGCTGGCGGCTCGCTTTCAGGTCGTAGTCGACACCACTAGCCCCGTAGACACTGGTTGCTATGGTCTCGATCTTCTCTCTCAAAGGAGCCTCGTCTGGGTAGAGTAACCGGAACGAGGATGGCTCCTCCGCGGCCTTAGCGACCGCCTCGGCAAGCTCCACTGCCCCTGCCCCTCCCTCCGTGAAGTGCTCGCACACCGCAACCCTTGCCCCCATACTTTCCCCAACCTCCCTTATCGCGTCGTGCTCAGAGTCATGGTCTGTGGGGAAAGCGTTGACCGCGACAACCGGCGAGACGCCGTGTAGGCGGATGTTCTCGATCTGCTTTCTGAGGTTGGCTGAGCCTGCATACACGTCGTCTGGGTTCTCCTCGAGCATCCCTTCGGGGAGAGGGCTGCCTGCCTTTACTTCGTAGCGTCCCGAGTGGGCCTTGAGTGCCCTTACGGTAGCGACGAGTACTGCGGCGTCTGGTTCTAGCCCAGAGATGCGGCACTTGATGTTGAAGAAGCGTTCTGCGCCCATGTCTGCCCCGAAACCCGCTTCGGTAATCAGGAAGTCACCACCGTGGATGCCGATGAGGTCTGCAACGATCGAGGAGTTGCCTGTTGCGATGTTGCCGAAGGGACCAGCGTGGACCAGGGCGGGAGTGTTCTCAAGCGTCTGCATGAGGTTTGGTTTTATGGCTTCTTTCATGATGACAGCCATGGCACCAGCGGCCTTCAGATCCTCTGAGGTAATAGGGTTGCCATCGACGTCGGTGCCGATCACGATACGTCCGAGTCGCTCTCGCATGTCCCTGAGGGAGCGTGAGAGCGCGAGGATCGCCATCACCTCGGAGGCCGGGGTGATATCGAAGCCTGTCTCGCGGATAACGCCGTCTACCCGCTCGCCGAGGCCTGTGATCACGTTCCTGAGTGCCCTGTCGTTTATGTCCATAACCCGCCGAAAACCGACGCTGTGCCTGTCGACGTGGAAGAAGTCGTCGTTGTGGTGGATGTGGTTGTCGATCATGGCCGCCAGCATGTTGTGGGCCGCGGTCACGGCGTGGTTGTCGCCGGTAAGGTGCAGATTGAATGTCTCCATTGGAACCACCTGGCTGTAACCGCCGCCAGCGGCGCCGCCCTTGATGCCGAAAGTCGGACCCATCGAGGGCTGTCGGATTGCGACCGTGGCCGTCTTACCGATGTGCTTGAAGGCCTGCCCAAGGCCTACTGTGGTCGTCGTCTTCCCTTCGCCAAGAGGGGTTGGCGTTATGGCGGAGACCACCACGTAACGGGCCTTCGGCCTTTCAGAAAGCTCCTCGATGGCTTCGAGCTTTATCTTGGCGACGCTCTCGCCATAGGGCTCGAGGAGATGTCTTCCTATACCTATGCCTGAGGCGATCTCATTCAGCGGCTCGAGCTTCGCCTTCCTGGCTATCTCTAGGTCGGTCGGTACTGTCATGTTCTCTCCAGGCTCCTCTTACTCGCGGTCGAAGGGCTGCGTTTCCTCGGAGCGCTCCAGCATCTCGCGCCGCCACGCCTCGGTCTGCTCCAACTCGTTGAAAGTGTATATGTGGAGGCCCTGAATGTTGCTTTCAGGGTCCGCGAAGCCCGGCTTCAAGCCTTCGATCAGACGGTCCGGGCTGTAGCCACCTGGCATGAACAGCTTGAGAAGCCAGTTACGCTGTCTGTGCAAGAAGCGCGCCGACTCGCCGAGGCCGATTCCGGCGGAGATCCGCACGAGCTTCTGGCGGTTCACGTAGCCTGGCATACCGATGCGGATCGGCAGTTTCACACCCCGCAACCAGACCCGCCTTGCCCAGTCCGAGGTCACCTCGGGGTCGAAGCAGATCTGGCTGATGATGTAGGTGGCGTAGGGCGCTTTTCCGTACATGGCCTGGATCGTCATCTCGTCGCTGATCTTGGGGTGGCTCTCCGGGTAGCCTGTAATGCCAACCTCGACGAGGTCGTGCCCGATCTCCGACATCGCCTCGAGCAGGCCGCTCGCGCCCTCGAACTCCCCGGCTGGCTCATCGATGTCGCCGGCGACGACGAAGGCGTTCCTTATGCCTGCCCCGCGCAACCTCTGCAGGATCTCGCCCAGTTCCAGCCTGTCCCGGATTAGCCGCGCCGAGAGGTGGGGCGCCACGCCGAAGCCGTGTGCCGCCAACCGCTCGGCCAGCTCTACCGTGGCCCAGGTTCCCTTGCCGGGGGAGGCCGTAACCGTGAGTGTTATGTCCTTTGGGACATGCTCGACGACCGATTCCTCCGTCCCCTGGAGGGGTATCACCTCGTAGCCGGGATGCCGCAGAAACCCTGCCAGCCTCCGGTTCGCCCGCTTTCTCTCTTCGGTGCTCTGCTGCGTCGACACTTCTTTCTCCGCCACAGGGCCGCGTCGCTCTTCTCAGGCCCCTTTGGATGAGCTGGTGGCGTCCAGATTCTGCTCGGCCTTCTCCGGTTTGAAGAAGACTCGGTCGGCCACGGTGGCGAGGACCGTCTCCTCGGGACGCTCGACCTCGAGCTCGATTCCTATCTCGCTGTACTCGACGGGCACCATGGCGAACCCGATGTTCTTCTCCAGGCGCGGCGAGTAGCAGGCCGAGGTGACCTTGCCGATCCTCTCGCCGTGTTTGCGGACAGGGAAGTAGTCGATCATGGAGCCGTCGTTGTAGGACCCGAGGTTCCCACCCCCTAGCTCGACGCCGACCAGCTTGCGGCTGACGCCTTCCTCGCTGATCCTCTTCAGCGCCTCCCTTCCGACGAAGTCCTGCTCCTGCTCCAACTCGACCATCCACTTGTAGCCGTAGCCTACCTCATAAGGGTTGGTGTCGTACCACATGTCGCAGCCAAGGGCCAGGATGCCGCCCTCGATCCTGCGGATGTGGCAAGGTCCGATCGGGGATATCCCGTGTGGCTCGCCGGCCTCGAGCATCCTGTCCCAGAGATCCATCCCGTCGCGGCTCGCGTTCTTCAGGTAGAGTTCGTATCCAAGCTCCCCGGAGTATCCGGTGCGGGAGATCACGAGCTCCATCCCGTCGAGTTCCCTGTGCACCATATAGTAGTAGGGCACGTCGAGAATCTCTTCGCCGAAGAGGTCGGTCATCACCTCCCTGGACTTCGGCCCCTGTACCTGCATCGGGCCGACGTCGGGCTCCTTGATCTCGACGTTCAGCCCCATGTTGTAGGCGAGCCCCTGCGCCCACAGCAGCACGTCGCTGTCGGCCAGGGAGAGCCAGAAGTGGTTCTCGTCGAGACGCAACAGCACGGGGTCGTTGATAATGCCGCCCTCGGCGTTGGTGATAAAGGCGTACTTGCACTGTCCTACGGCGCACTTGTGCAGATTGCGCGGGGTGAGCATGTTCGTGAACTCGAAGGCGTCGGGGCCCGTGATCTCGACCTGCCGCTCTGCCCCTCCGACGTCCCAGAGGGTAACGCCTTCGAGGAGCTGCCAGTACTCCTCAACCGGGTCCCTGTAGTAGCGCGGGTGGTAGTGGTGATTGTAGACGCTGTACTTCTGGACCCCATGCCGGCGCGAACCGTAGAAGTAAGGGGACTTGAATATCCTCGTGTACTGCAGGATGCCAGGGTCGAGATTGACGTTGTCGTTCATCGAACGCTTCTCCTTTCTTTCGGGTTGCCTTCGCGTGCGGGCATCACGCCCGCATCTTCTTCATCGCCGGATCGAAGATCGGCTCCTCGGTGACCGTCGCCGGATGGCGCACACCGAAGTACTCGATCTCCAGCCTGTTCCCCACTTCGGCGTGCTCTGGCGTGATCCAGGCGTAGGCGATACTGCGTCCGAGCGAGTATCCGAAGTCGGCGCTGGTCACGTAGCCGACCGCCGTGTCGGCCCAGACCGGCTCGCTGCCCATGACGACCACGTTCGGGTCGTCGAGCACCGTGCACACCAGCTTCCTGCGCGGTCCTGCTTCCTTACGCCCGAGTAGCGCCTCGCGGCCGATGAAGTCGCCCTTTTCCGGCTTGACGGCGAAACCAAGGCCAGCCTCGTAGGGGTCGTGCTCGGTGGTCATGTCGGTGCCCCAGGCGCGGTAGCCCTTCTCCACGCGCAGCGCGTTGAAGGCGCCGCGTCCGCCGGCGAGAACGCCGTAAGGCCGTCCTGCCTCCCACAAAAGGTCCCACAGCCTCAAGCCCAGGTCAGCGGAGGTGTAGATCTCCCACCCCAACTCCCCTACGTAGGAGAGCCTGAGGGCCGTCACGGGCACCTCGCGCAGATAAGCCCGCCTGGCGTTGAAGAACCCGAAAGCCTCGTTCGAGAAGTCGTCCTCGGAGAGGCTCTGTACCACGTCGCGGGCGGCAGGACCCCACACCCCGATACAACAGGTCCCCGGAGTGATATCTCGCACCGAGACGGAGCCGTCTTGCGGCATGTGGCGCCCCATCCACTCGATGTCCCGCGGGCCGTTGAGGCCCAGCTGGAACTGTTCCTCGCCGAGGCGCGCCACGGTCACGTCACTCCTGATGCCGGCAGCACCGTCAAGCATGAGCGTGTAAGTCACTTTTCCGGCGGGCTTGTCCAGCTCTCCCGTGGTGAGCCGCTGCAGAAAATCCAGGGCGCCTGGTCCTCTCACCTCGGCCTTCTTCAGGGAGGTCATGTCGTAGAGGGCCACGCGCTCGCGGGTGGCCTGGGCTTCGGCGGCGACGACCTTCGACCAGTACCTTCCTGACCACTCTTCGCGGTCCGAAACCTCGCGCCCTTCGATTAGCGACTCGTTGGCCTCGAACCATTGCGGTCGCTCCCAGCCGGAGGCCTCGAGGAAGTAGGCCCCGAGCGCTTGATGGCGCGGGTAGAAGGGACTGGCGCGCAGGGGGCGCGGCTCCTCCATCGGCTGCTGGGGGTGGATGATGTCGTAGACCTCCCGGAACGACTGCGCGCTGCGGGCCAGGATGTAAGAGGGGCTAAGGGCGTAGGACTCGAAGCGGTGTACGTCGGCGCCGCTTATGTCGATGCTCGGTACGCCGTCGGTGATCCACTCGGCCATCACCTTCCCCACGCCGATGGCGTGGGTGATCCAGACCGCCTCAGCGATCCAGAACCCCTTGACCTCCTTCGACTCTCCGAGCAAAGGCCCGCCGTCGGGGGTGAAGGAGAACAGCCCGTTCATCGGCCTGTCTAACTCCACCCCCTGCAAGGCGGGAAGCATCTTGCGCGCCTCTTGCCAGGAGGGCTCGAAGTCCTCGGACGTGAACTCCCAGACCGAGGGAAACTCCCCTTCGCCCCTGTAGTCACTCCTGATCTCATCGGCGGAGACGGGCATGGGCCTGTGCCTGTAGGTCCCGATGCCGTAGTGGTCTGCCCTCTGACGGAAATACATAGAGAAGTCCTGGTGGCGCACGATGGGGTGGACGGCCTCCCTCGTCTCCCCAGCAAGCTCCTCGAGCTGGGTGGTCCATGCGTACTGGTGCTGCATCGGCACGAGCGGTACGTTCATTCCGACCATCCGTCCGATCCTCGGCCCCCACATCCCCGCGCAGCTCAACACGAGTTCGGTCTCGATGCGCCCCCTGTCCGTCTCGACGGATCTCACACGACCATCCCTGACCTCGATGCCCGTAACTTCGGTCTCGCCGTAGAACTTCGCCCCGCGCTCCTGCGCCAGCCGGGCCATCGCCTCGCACGCCCTGACGGCTTTGGCGATGCCGTCCGTGGGGACGTAGAAGCCGCCCCTGATCCTATTCTTTATCCAGGATCGGCACTTTCTCTACGCACTCCTCGGGCGAGATGAGTTCGGAGTCGAGCCCCCACGAGGTCGCGAGCCCGTGCTTGCGCTGGAGATCCTTCCACCGCTCCGTAGTCTCGGCGACCTCTATGCCCCCCACCTGGTAGCCACACGGCTCGCCGTCCAGTTCCAGCTCCATATAGCGCCCGACGCTATAGATGGCCAGGTCGGTCATCGTCTTGGACGGATTGGTCTGGAACATGAGCCCGGGAGCGTGAGAAGTGGACCCACCCGCCTCGAAGAGGGGGCCCTGATCCAAGACCACCACATCCCGCCAACCGAGCCGGCTCAGATGCTCGGCCACGCTGCAGCCGACGATACCAGCCCCGACGATCACAGCCCCAGCCCTACTCTCCATGCACCACCCCAGACAGCCACAAGCAACCCAGCGGCGCCACGCTCCCGCTACCTCCACCCAACATCCCCGAAGACCCCGCCATGGGACGGAAGCCACACGAATGTATTCGAGATTTGTTGCACATGGCGAACTCCTCTCCTGTATACGGCACAACTAACATAGAGAGGCGTGGGAGTCAAGAAGCAATTCAGCACATCAGCACGCCGTCCGGCTTCGCCAGACGGCTTGTCAGCTGGTCAGCACTTCGGGTTTCGTGTGCGCGAGCCCTGGCTGAGATGCTGACAAGCGAAGGCGTAAGCCTGAGCGTGCTGAAGTGCTGACAAGGCGGCGGAGCCGCCGAGCTGAAATGCTGAAATGCGCGGACCAGGGATGGCTCGAGCCATCCCTGGTCTGCCTACTTAGCTGGTCTGGATCCCGATCTGTATACGCTCGGGCTCTGGATGATCGGCCCCGCCCATCACGGTGACCTCAAGCAACCCGTTCTCGAAGACAGCGCTTATCCTGCTGCCGTTTATGCCTTCCGGCAAGTTTATGCTCCTTCTGAAGTGCCCGTAATAGCGTTCGCGGGCGTAGTAACTCACATCCGCCGGTTCGCCCTTGCGTTCCCCGTCGATGGTCAGAACGCCGCCGGAGAGGGAGACTTCGACATCCTCCCTTTGTACGCCGGCGAGCTCGCAACGCAGCACTAGATCGTCGCCCTTGGCGAATATGTCGGCTGTGGGGACCCAGGCTGTCGCGTGGGTTCTCCGCTGGTCTTCCTGTCCCCCACCCTCGGCGTACTCCCGCATCCTGGCCATCTCGCTCATGTGGTCCATGAGACCTCGAAATGGATTGCGTGTCCTGCCCATCTTCCCTCCTTCTGTAATTCGATACGAAAGGCGGGTGGCCAAAGCCACCCGCCTTTCCTCTACCGTGTTCTAGGTTCCCACGAAGCTCTTCTAGCCGCGGTTCCCGCGTTACTCTTCGGGGTTTTCCGCCGCCATCTGCTGCGGTGCCGTGGTGCCCTGCGGACGCGACATAGCCCTGCCTGGCTCGGGCGCCCCACGTCCTGGTTCCCCGCCAGGCACCTGCTCCTCGCGCAGTGCTTTCAGGATAGAGAAGCACAGCCCGACCAGGATAACAACGAACGGCGCCGCTGACGCGATGGCCACGGCCTGCAAGGCCAAGAGAGCAGCGTCCACCGAACCCCGGAGTGCTCCTGCCAGCAGGCAGATCGCCGCCGCCGACCCGGTGAAGACGCCCCAGATGACGATGTTCCAACTCTTGGGATGCAGGTCGCCTTTCGAGGAGAGCATGCCCATAACCATCGATGCCGCGTCGGCCCCGCTCACGAAGAACAGCGCGACCAGGATGATCGCGATGCCAGCCATCAGCCAGAACAGTGGGAACTGCTCCAGGGTGAGGAACAGCGCCGCTGGTTGGTTGTTCGCGGCGGTCTCGGCGATGTTCGCCGCGCCCGAAAGCTGCAGGTTGATGGCGGTTCCACCGAGGACGGCGAACCACACGAAGCTGACCACGCTGGGGGCCAGGATCACGCCGAGGACGAACTCGCGGATGGTGCGCCCGCGGGAGATGCGGGCGATGAAGGTGCCGACGAACGGCGCCCAGGAGATCCACCACGCCCAGTAGAAGATCGTCCAGCCGGTGACGAACTCGCCGTCACTGAAGGCCGCCGTGCGGAAGCTCATCGGGATCAGGTTGGCCATGTAACCGCCGAGCGACTCGGTAAAGGTGTTGAGGATGAACACCGTCGGCCCCAAGACGAACACGAACACAAGCAGGAACACGGCGAGGACCATGTTGGTGTTGGCGATCCACTGGATACCACGATGCACCCCGCTGATGGCCGAGAGGATGAACGCCGCGGTCAGGACGGCTATGACCACGATCGCCAGCCCTACCGCCTCCTGTCCCCCGAAACCGAACAGGGAATTAAGCCCCTGGTTGATCTGCAAGGCGCCGAGTCCAAGCGAGGTGGCCGACCCGAACAGGGTGGCGAAGATCGCCAGGATGTCTATGGTTTTTCCGATAGGCCCATAGACCCTGTCACCCAGAAGCGGGTAGAACGCCGTGCTGATGAGATTGGGCATCCCCTTGCGGAAGACGAAGTAGGCGAGGGCCAATCCCATCACCGCGTATATCGCCCACGGGTGGAAAGCCCAATGGAAATAGGAGTACTCCATCGCTACCTGCGCGGCGCCCCTGGTGCCTGGCTCAGCCAGCCCTCCAGGGGGAGAGCTCATGTGGGACATGGGCTCGGCCACGCCGAAGAACATCAGCCCGATGCCCATCCCCGCGCTGAACATCATGGCAATCCACGATACCGTACTGAACTCCGGCTGTTCGTCCTGCCCACCGAGCCTGACCTTGCCGTACCTGGAAAAGGCCAGATAGAGCGAGAAGGACAGGAAGCCGAAGGACGACAGGATGAATACCCAACCGAAATTGGGCACCAGGAAACTCCACAAGACTGCATCGAAGACGGCCGCCAGACTGTCCGTGAAGAGAATTCCCCATGCTACGAACACGGCCGAAATGATTGCCGCGATCCAGAATACGGTGGGATCAATCCCTTGACTCTCCGGTCTTTGCTCCACAGGGTCTCCTTCCCTTGCTCCCTTTCAAGCTGACAGCGTATTCTAACCTAACAGTATGGTGGAAAGATGCAAGTTCTGTACCGTATAGTGCAACACGTTTCAAGCTCGCCCCGATTGAAAGGCTCCAGCTCCTCCACCCTGCCGAAGGAGTGCTCGAGCAGGCGATAGACAGCGGGGTCGAGTACACCCCTCGGATGGAGCTGGTCGCCCATGAGATCGGGCACGACGAGGTTCGGGTGCTTCGTTCCAACCTCCGTCGGATAGTACGAGAAACCGTGGTGGCACTTGGCGAAGACCGTCATGGAATCAACGCGCCCCATCCTCACCGTCTCAGCGAAGATCTCGGGGTCGAAGTCTGCACCGACATTCTCGCAACCGGCCGAGGTGTGGAAATCGAGGTGGACCTGCCTGTACCGTCGCCCGTTCATCGGTTCACCCCTTCGAGAACAGCTCGACGACCAGGATTCATCTGTGCTCCTTACCGTGCCTGATGTTTGCGGCCTTCACCGCTGTCTCACCATCCTGCAGTGGACATTAACCGGCGGGATTGCTTCGGTCAACAAACGGGTAGGACAACCTCGGATATCTTTCCTTCGTGCATAGCCACGCCAGTCTGCGGTTGACCCGGCCTGTGGATCGCGCCAACAATGAGATCTGTATCTTCGCGGTGAGAGGGGAATATATGAGAACGGTTCTGTGTTACGGGGACTCGAACACGTGGGGCTCGGATCCCGAGACCAGGGAGCGGTTTACCGAGGACGTGCGCTGGCCAGGGGTGCTCAGGAAGAGGCTCGGCGACGAATACCGTGTGATCGAGGAAGGCTTGCCTGGCAGGACGACGGTGAGGGACGATCCCATAGAAGGGGATCACAAGAACGGCAGGACTTATCTGATGGCGTGCCTCGAGTCGCACCGTCCCCTCGACCTGATCACGCTCATGCTTGGGACCAACGACCTCAAGGCTCGCTTCGGCAGCTCCGCCTCGGACATCGCGCAGGGGGCCGCCAGCCTGGCCGACATGATGCTGAGGAGCGGGTGCGGGCCTGATGGCGGACCACCTATTGTAGTCTTGATCTCCCCTCCCGCGGTCGCGACGCTCACCGACATGGCGCAGATGTTCGAGGGGGCGGAGGAGAAATCCAGGCAGTTCGCCGGGCACTACGAGCGCTTCGCCGAGCAGCACGGGTGCGAGTTCTTCGACGCCTCAGAGGTCATCGTCTCCAGCGACGTAGACGGCATCCACCTCGACGCCAGCGAACACGAAAAACTCGGCGAGGCCGTCGCAGCCCGCATAGGAGAGATCTTCGGATGAGCCGAAGCTTGAAGGCTCTGCTGGTCGGCGCGCCGGTTTCCCCAGACGATTAGGGTGACCGGCGTAACTTCTCATGATACTCTCAGGTTCGCGTCCTATGCTTCACCCAAGCGTCGGACAGAAGGAGGTGAAGTAATGCACGCGAGAGCAATAAACATAAAGACGGGGCTGGTAGCGGCGGCGGTCGCGATGTTGCTGCTCGTCGGGGCAGGCGTAGCTTATGCTACCGGCGGCGACTCCTCGGCTCAGCAGACCGGAGACAACATCGAGAAGGCGAAGAGCGCCGCGCTCGACCACACCAACGGTGGCAACGTTACGGAGACCGAGGTCGGCGACGAAGAAGGCTACTACGAGATCGAGGTCACCAGCGACGACGGCAGCCAGGCCGACGTCCACCTCGACCGCGACTTCAACGTCATCGGCACGTCGGCCGACAACGAAAGCCCCGACGACAAGGACGAGCCAAACGACGACTGAACCCGAACTAAAGCGAAGCGGGCAAGGTCACCGACTTTGCCCGCTTCGCGTACTCAGCCTTCAGCAAGAAAGTAAGAGCTGATTGCTGATAGTTTGCAAAGGGCTCGTGGAGCCCTTTGCAGACCGCTCTAATCCATCAACTGGCCGCCGTTGACCTCGATGATCTCACCTACCAGGTAGTCCGCCGCCGGAGAAGCGAGGAATGCGACGACCCCGGCGGTCTCTTCGGGGGTGCCTTCGCGTCCCATGGGGATGGCGTTCTTGAGGTTCTCACGTACGTCGGGGGGCGTGAAGCGGTCGTGGAATGGGGTAGTTATTACACCTGGGGCGACCCCGTTTACCAGGATGTTCTCGGAGACGAGTTCCTTGGCCATCGCGCGGGTCAGGGTGCTTACGCCGCCCTTGGCCGTGGCGTAGGCGACCGAGCCAGGACCGCCGCCGTTGCGGGCCGCGATAGAGGTCATGTTGACGATCCTGCCGCTACCCTGCCGCCTCATGATCGGCAACACCGCCCGCGAGACCAGGTAGACGCTCTTCAGGTTCACGTCCATCACCCTATCCCAGAGGTCATCGCTCATCTCGGCGAGCGTCCTGCGTTCGATCAGGGACCCAGCGTTGTTGACCAGGACGTCGAGGCGCCCGAAACGGTCCTGTATCTCCCCGACCATCCGCCCTACCGCGTCAGCGTCAGAGACGTCGCCACCGACGAGCGAAGCCTCCCCGCCTGAGGCCTCGATCTCCTCGACAACTTCCCGCGCCTCATCCTCGCTCGCGTTGTAGTGGACCACCACGCGGCGTCCCTGCCCGGCGAGCGCCACGGCGACAGCGCGTCCGATCCCAGTGCTGCTCCCTGTTACCCACGCGACCTCTTCAGAGAAAGCCATGCGCCCTTTACCTCCCTGTAGTCTCTTTGCAAAGAGGAATGTAAGCTATCAGCTAGTCAGCATTTCAGCCAGTCAGCTTCTTGGTTTCGCCCGAACTCGCTGCCTGTAGCCTGATGCCTGTGGCCTATTTTACTAGCCGTCTGAGGGAAGAGATTATGTCGGGCAGGGGCGTATCCTTGGAGATTGCGGCATCGGCCCCGGCCTTCGAGGCGGCCTCATCGACGTCGTCCCTGGCGCTGAGGACGGCGACGGGCGTCTCCGGATGATGATGCCTGATCTCGGCGATTATCTCCGTGCCTTCGCCGTCAGGGAGCGTCAGGTCGAGCACCACCAGGTCGAGAGGTTCGCCGTCTCCGATCATGGTCCTCCCTTCCTCCAGCGTGCGGGCCAAAACGACCTCAGTGCCGTCCACCTGCCCGAGGACGAGCTCGAGGGCCTGAGCGAAGGCCGAGTGGTCTTCCACGATCATCACCCGCTCCATCGCGACACCTCCGCACCATTCGCCTGACAAACCGTCCTGGCACAACCCTAACTGAGAAAGGGTAGAACGCACATCGTTCAAATGAGCTAGATCTGAAGAGAATCTCCTGCTCGACCCACTCCTCTGAAGCCGAGCACGACACCGGACCGAACGGGGATCGAGGCCAGGCGCCTCCGCAGTGTGAGCCCCGCCGCAATATTATCCCGGGCGGGGCTCAGTGTTACTTCCGCTTCATCACACCGGGCGGTAGATCCTTGCAGGTTATCCCTCGCCGCTTAGAACTTTCCAGCGTAGAGGAGTTCGATCTGGCCTCCGTCCTTGCTGGTCGTACCCGGAGTGGTCTCCGCCGCCTCGAGTGCCGCCTCTACCGTTGAGGCGTTAGCACCGGTGTGCGTCGACAGGTAAAGGGCGCCAGTGCCGCCGACGTGCGGGGAGGCCATCGAGGTACCGGAGTATGCTGTCGTGCCTCCGCCCTTCTTCGTGGAGAGGACGCCAACGCCAGGAGCCCAAGTGTCCACGCAGGAGCCATAGTTGCTGAAGGAAGCCTCCCTGTTCTGGGAGTCCGTCGCTGCCGTGGTCATGACACCGTTGCTCGTTCCCGCGCGGGCCGGTGAGGAGCCGCAAGCGTTGGCGCCTGCGTTTCCAGCAGCCAGGGAGTAGAAGACACCGCTAGCAGCCGACCCTTTCACCGCGTCGTCGAGGGCCTTGCTGGCGCCGCCGCCGAGGCTCATGTTGGCGATAGCTGGCTCTGTGGCGTTCGCCGTCACCCAGTCTACGCCCCTGATAACTCCAGAGGTGCTCCCCGAGCCGCTGCAGCCGAGCACCTTCACCCCGGTCAGCGGCGCTCCCGGCGCGACGCCGACGACGTCTGCTGTGTTGTCCCGTGCCGCCACGGTCCCTGCGACATGGGTGCCGTGACCGTTGCAGTCCTTGTTCTTTCCGCCGGTGAAGTTGACGTGTCCGACTACGTTGAGGTCGGGGTGGGTGGCGTCGATGCCCGTATCTATGACGTAGGCGTTAACGTTCGAGACGGCTCCAGAGCCATTTCCAGCCACTGTGGAGCTCGTATCAGCGTCGATGCGGTCTATCCCCCACGGAAGTACCTGGGCTACGGTCTTCATCGTCCCGTCCCGCTCGACGTAGTCGACCCGATTGTCATCTCTGACCTCTGCCACACGCGAGTTTGGAATCACGGCCGAGAAACCCTTGACGGCGTTACGGTAGACGAACCCGACCTCAGCGTTGTTGCGGCGGGAGATCTCACCCGCCGTCTGTCCCGGGTCTCCTACGCCATCCTCGAGCACTACGATGTAGCGGCCTGAGGCATCATCATTGGAGGGCCGCGTCAGCCCCATACCTGCCGACAACACCACCACCGACGCTATAACCGCAAACAGGAAAACGACCCGTCTCAAAACCTCTCCCCTCTCTTTGTATGCCTCGAAAGCACTACTATAGCATCTCAGGATATCGAGTTCGTTCCGATGGTGCCGTTCTTTCGGATCTACTACCTCGGAAGGATTTCTATCAGTGGTTGTGGCGGGGTGTCTTCGAGGCGATGCCCCTGTACTTCAGCGCGGCTTCGAGTACCCCACCGCCGTCGAGTTGACTCACCGAGGAGCGGTAGATCTCCTGCCAGGGCGTCTGGCTCTCGGGGAACTCAGGGATGCCTTCCTCCCGCTTGCGCCGTTGTATCTCCTCCTCGGAGACAAGCATGTCGCAGCGTCCGGCACCAAGGTCGATGCGGATAGTGTCTCCTGTCCGCACCCAGGCCAGGCCGCCGCCGGCGGCGCTCTCCGGCGCGGCGTTCAGGATCGAGGGGCTGTCCGAGGTGCCAGACTGCCTGCCGTCGCCTATGGTTGGCAGGGTGTTGATCCCACGCTTGAGGAGCGAGTCGGGGGGCTGCATGTTGACGACCTCGGCCGAGCCGGGCCACCCGAGGGGTCCTGCGCCCCGGATCACCAGGATGGAACGCTCGTCGATGTCGAGGTCTGGGTCGTTGATGCGCTCGTGGTAGTCTTCCGAACCGTCGAAGACGACCGCGCGTCCTTCGAACACTTCCTTGTTGTCGGGATCTCCCAGGTAGCGCTCGCGGAACTCGTCTGAGATCACACTGGTCTTTATGATCGCGAAGTCGAAGAGGTTGCCCGAAAGGACCCTGAAGCCCGCGCGCTCCTGCAGCGGTTCGTCGTAGGTTGTGATCATCTCGCGGTCGACGCTCTCGCGCCCGGCGACGCTCTCGGCCAGCGTCCTGCCCGACACCGTCATCGCCCCGCCGTCGATCTTACCGGCCTGCAGAAGCTCGTTGACCACGGCAGGCACGCCGCCCGCGCGGTGGAATCGCTCGCCCAGGTATTCGCCAGCCGGCTGCATGTTGACGAGCAAGGGCACGTCGTAGCCGTGCTCCCAGTCGGAGGGTTCGATCTCGACGCCGGCGTGGCGCGCCATGGCCATGATGTGCGGCTGGGCGTTGGTCGACCCGCCTATCGCCGTGGTCGCGACGATCGCGTTCAAAAAAGACTCGCGCGTCAGGATCTTCGAAGGGCGCAGATCCTCGTAGGCCATCTGTGCGATGCGCTTCCCGGTTTCGTAGGCCATCTGGCCCCGCTCTCGGTAGGGCGCGGGGATCGCTGCGCACCCTGGCAGCGATAGGCCAATCACCTCGGCCAGGGCGTTCATGGTTGAGGCCGTACCCATGGTGTTGCAGTGGCCCGCCGAAGGCGCAGAAGCCAGGGCCGTCTCGAAGAACTCCTCCTCGTCGATCTGGCCCGCTGCCAGACGGCGGCGACTCTTCCAGATGGCCGTGCCAGAACCTACCAGTTCGCCCTCGAAGTAACCGTCGAGCATAGGACCGCCGGAGAGCACGATGGCCGGGATGTCCACGGTCGAGGCGGCCATGATCGCCGCCGGCGTCGTCTTGTCGCAGCCCGTCGTAAGCACCACGGCATCTATAAAGTAACCGTAGAGGATCTCGACGAGCCCAAGATAGGAGAGGTTGCGGTCCAGCGCGGCGGTCGGCCTGCGACAGTTCTCGTTGATGGGATGCACGGGGAACTCCATCGGGATCCCACCACCGTCGCGTATCCCGTCGCGCACGCGAACAGCGAGCTCCAGATGGTGCCTGTTGCAGGGCGAGAGGTCGCTTCCGCTCTGGGCTATCCCGACCACAGGCCTGCCTGAGCGCAACTCGTCAGGTGTGATCCCGTAGTTCATAAAGCGCTCTAGATACAGCGCGCTCTGGTCCTTGCGATGGGGATCGTCGAACCAGTCGCGCGAGCGGAACCGGCGCGGGCTACCGTTATCCGAAGTCATGGCAGATCTCCTTGTCGAGTCTTCATCCTACTCATCGACCTGTGAGACGGGAGGAGTAGCCGTCGAGGTCTTGCCGAGGGCCTGTATCGCGGTCGGGACCATGATCAGCTCGGGGACGTAGGCGCGGGGCGGGAGCGTCGCGAGGAAGAGGCATGCCTGGGCGACATCCTCGGGCTCGAGGGCGGCGTCGCGGACCTCCTTCGGGGGCGGCTCGGGGCGGTTGTCCAGGATGGGCGTATCCACTATGCCTGGCAGGATCGAGGTGAAGCGCACGCCGTTTACGTGTTCCTCGAAACCGGCGGCGTGCGCAAGCTCGACCATCCCGGCTTTAGAGGCCTGGTAGGCAGGGCCCGAAGCATCGGGCCACCGTCCCGAGACGCTGCTGATCAGGACGACCAGTCCTTGCGAAGCCCGCAGGTAGGGCAATGCCGCCCGGATCGCGTAGAAAGCGCCGCTGAGGTTCACCGAGATCATGGCGTCCCACCCATCGGCCGTTAACTGCTCTAACCGCCGCTCGGGGACGTTCATCCCTGCGGCGACGACCAGTATGTCTATCCCTTCGGATTCTCCTACTTCTTCGACGGTCCGCCAGACGGCCTCTTTATCCGAGATATCCAGCGCGTGCGCAGCGACGTTACGCCCCTCTACGCCCTCCTGTATAGCTTCGCGGCGACGGGCTGCGGCGTGGACCGTAGCTCCGACGTCGGCGAAGAGGTTGGCTGTGGCGAGCCCGATACCGCTGCTCGCCCCTATGACGAGCGCAGTCTTCCCCGAGAGGTCCGCGCCTTCCACTATTCCCCCGACTCCGCGAGGAAGACTTTGATCTGCGCCGAAGGCCCACGCACCAACTCGGCGAACGCCTCAGGTCCCTCCTCCAGCGGCAGGACGGGCGGTAGCCCCCCGATACCGGCCTTGCCCTCGACGAGCCATTCGAGCGCCTGCTCGTAGTCTTCCGCCGTATACGCGTATGAGCCCTGCAGGTCGATTTGTCCGCGCACGACGTCGTGGAACCCGAGGGTCGTGTCGTCGTCGTGCAAACCTACGTACACGACCCTTCCGCCGGGCCGTAGGAGACCGAGGGCCATCCGCCGCGTGGCCTCGGCGCCGACGGCGTCTATGACGAGGTCTGCACCGAGGCCTTCCGTTGGCCCCTCCAGCGCATCGTGCGCCCCCTCGCCCGACTCGTGGGCCGCGCTCGCTCCGAGGGCGAGTGCCTGCTCACGGCGCGCTTGCACGGGCTCGACGGCGTGTACTTCGGGGATCCCGTCGAGGACCGCGGCCTGCAGGCACATCAGGCCGATGGTGCCGGCCCCGATCACGACGGCGTGCTCCACGGAACCATCCGCGAGCCCGAGCCTCGCGGCGTGGACGCCGTTTGCAAGCGGCTCGGCGAGTGCGCCCGTACGCGCCTCGACGCCGTCGGGGAGCGGGTAGACGTTCGCCGCTGGCGCGAGCGTGTATTCGGCGAAGCCGCCAGGAGAGTGGATGCCGACGAGCCTGCGGTTCGGACATAGATTGGTCAACCCTGCCAGGCACAGGCGGCACGTCCCGTCGGAGGAGAGTGGGTTCACGGCCACGAGGCGGCCGAGGAGATCCTCGTCGGCCCCTTCGCCGACCTCAGTTACAGTACCGGCGAACTCGTGGCCCATCACGAGGGGCGGGGTACGGTTGCCCATCCTGCCGAGGTAGCCTTCTATCTCCGAGCCGCAGATCCCCGCTGCCGTAGGGCGGACGACGACGGTCCCCGGCTCGACTTCCGGCTCGGGCACCTCCTCTACCGACATCTCCTCAGGCCCGTGCCACACTATCCCCTTCATGCTTCCACCTTCCTGTATCGAGCGTCCCTGACGATTATCTTACTCCCGAAGCCGTCGCGCTGCGATCAGCGCGGCACGAGCGCGACGGCCCTCACGGGCGAGCCCGAGCCGCCTTTGATCTTTAGCGGCAACGCGAGAAAGAGGCAGAACGGCGGCAACCGGTCCAGATTCTTCAGGTTCTCGACGATGTACACCTCACTACCCAGCAACGCGTAGTGGGCCGGGTTCTCCGTAGAGACCGTAGCGTCTATAGCGAGCGTATCGCACCCGACGAGCGAGACACCCTTGGCGACCAGGTACTCTGCGGCCTCGCCGGAGAGGCCTGGCCAGTCTTCCAGGAAGCGGCGTCCTTCCGGGCCTGTCGTCCACTTGCGGTCCCATCCGTAGCGGATCAAAACCCTGTCTCCCGCCTCGATGGGGCCGTTGTTCTCCTCCCACGCCTCGATGCGTCCGGTACTCAAGAGCTCGCCTGCTCCGAGGTCCGTAGCCTCGATGGTCGCGGCGCGTCCTGCGAGTCGGTCGAGGGGTATCTCATCGGTGCCGTAATGGGCCGGCCCCTCCGGTATGAAGTGGAGGGGCGCGTCCATGTGGGTCCCTGTATGCTCGCTCAGCGTGAGGCCGTAGTGGAGGGCGTCGTCACCATATTCATATGACTCGTAGAGGGCTCTACCGAAGCGGGCATGTGTAGGGTAGGCGGGGATGTCCTCCTCCAGCGTGTGGGAGAGGTCGACCCACTCGTAGCCGTCGAACGGCGAATTCACTCCTTCGGGCTGTAGCGGTCGGGGTCCTCGAAGACGTCTATGACGCAGGTCCCGGCTTCGAAGATGGCTGTGTGTTCGGCACCACCTGGGATGTCGTAGGTCTCACCAGGCTCGTAGGTGGCCGACTCGCCGTCTATGGTCAGGTGGAGCAGGCCCGTCACGACTATGCCCCACTGCGCGCCGTGGGCGTGGGGTGGGACTTCGAACCTCTCTGCGGCCCGGAAGAAGACCGCCTGGCCATCGGGGCCTGAGATCATACGCCCCTCCAACCCCTCGAAGGGCGTGTCTACCTGCGGGAGGTCCTGGATCCAACGCGCATAAGGGTTCAAAGCGACTCCTTTCCCTACGGGCGACGCGTTTGCGCCGCCGGTCAGGGCGTCATTATACTGATCGTTCCTACGTATCCGGAGGTGAGATGGAACGCCTGAGCGAGAAGAGGGCCATAGTCACTGGCGCCGGCTCCGGGATCGGCCGCGCCATCGTGCTCAGGCTCGCCGAGGAAGGAGCCCGCGTAGTCATCTCGGACGTGGACGAGGAGGCGGCCACGAGCGTGGCGTCCGAAGCCGGAGGCCAGACCCTTGTCCGCAAGACTGACGTCGCCGACTCGGGCGAGGTCGAGGCGCTGGTAGGGACAGCGGTCGAGGAGTGGGGTGGCCTCGACATTATGGTCAACAACGCGGGAATAGGCGTAGCGGGCACCACCACCAATACCTCGGAAGAGGACTACGAGAGGGTCATGGACGTGTGCCTCAGAGGCACGTTTTTCGGGATGAAGCACGCCATACCCGCCATCAGGGACTCAGGGGGTGGGTCGGTCATCAACCTGTCGTCGGTTGCCGCGCTCGTCGGGATAGCCGACAGGGCCGTCTACAGCGCGGCGAAGGGCGCGATCCTCGCCATTACCCGCGCCGCGGCTATCGACCACGTAGAAGAAGGCGTGAGGGTCAACTGCATCGCGCCAGGCACGGTCGATACGCCCTGGATCGGCCGCATCACCGCAGGCTACGACGATCCCGAAGAGGCGCGTCAGAACATGCAGGCCCGTCAGCCGCACGGACGGTTCGTCGCGCCAGAGGAGATCGCCGCGATGGCAGCTTACCTGGCCTCGGATGAAGCTGCCTCCGTGATCGGGGCGTGCATGATCGTTGACGGGGGCGTGACGGCCAGGTGAGCGAGGCCCACAGGCGCACGGTCGAGTCCGGCTACGACCGGATGGCCGAACAGTATCTGGCCACCAAAGATCC
Source organism: uncultured Rubrobacteraceae bacterium (assembly GCA_963808845.1). Classification (GTDB taxonomy): domain Bacteria; phylum Actinomycetota; class Rubrobacteria; order Rubrobacterales; family Rubrobacteraceae; genus Rubrobacter_D. Next base: position 75,903 of record CAWEHD010000017.1, on the reverse strand, counting down.
CGAAGACCCGCTGGCTCTCGCGGCTCTGGAGGATCTGGCCTCTCTCTTGCCGTCGGAAGCCTCCGTGCTGGATCTTGGTTGCGGCGCTGGTGTTCCTGTAACACGCTGGCTCGCCGATAGAGGATTCGCCGTCACCGGCGTGGACGTGTCGGCCAGGCAACTGGAGCTCGCCCGTACAAACGTCCCCGAAGGCACTTTCCTGAAAGCGGATATGTCCGAAGTGGACTTCGCGCCCGAGACCTTCGACGCCGTGGTCGCCTTCCACTCCATCATCCACGTCCCACGCACAGAACATCCCGCGCTTCTCGAGGGCATCCACCGCTGGCTGAGACCTGGAGGGGTCTTTCTGGCGACCATGACCGTAACGGACTACGAGGGTAAAGACGAGAACTGGGAAGGATGGGGGGCGCCGATGGTGTGGAGCCACTACGACAGTAAAGCCAACGTGGCGATGCTGCGCGAGGCAGGCTTCGAGATCCGCTACGCCGAGCCCCGCACGGGTAAAGGCACCGGCGACGCCGAGACCTGGCTCTGGGTCCTGGCCCGCAAGAGGTCGAGAGAAGGTACGCCGTGACCACGTACGATTTCCCGGCCGGCAGCGTGTGGACAGAAAGAGAGAGGAGCAACGTATGAAGGTGGCGGCGGTCCTTGGTGTCGGCCCCGGGCTCGGCGCGGCTATCGCCCGGCGCTTCGCCGGCGAAGGCTTCGCCGTGGCCCTCATGGCGCGCAGGGAGGAGAGCGTAGCGGCGGTGAGAGAGGAGATCGAAGCCAGCGGAGGCGAGGCACAACCCGTCCCCACCGACGCCACCGACCCCGACTCGGTCGCAGCATCATTCGAGCGGGTACGCAGCGAGCTCGGTGACCCCGAGGTCTTCGTCTACAACGCCGGCGCATTTCAGATGGGCGGTGTTCTCGAGGTTTCGCCCGCGCAGTTCGACGAGTGCTTCAGGGCCAACTGCGCCGGTGCCTTCTACGCCGCTCGTGAGGTACTACCGGCCATGGTCGAGGCGGGGCATGGAACCATCCTGCTAACGGGTGCCTCAGCGGCGCTGCGCGGCAAGGCCAGGTTCTCGGCCCTGGCGGTCGGCAAGTTCGGCTTGAGGGCGCTGGCGCAGTCCATGGCGCGGGAGTTCGGGCCGCAGGGGATACACGTCTCGCACGTCATCATAGACGGCCAGATAAACACACCAAGTATCCAAGAGATGATGCCTGATCGCGAGGAGCACACCCTGCTCTCCCCCGACGCCATCGCCGAAACCTACTGGCAACTCCACTCGCAAGATAGAACCGCCTGGACTCTGGAGTCGGACCTGCGGCCCTCGGTGGAGAGCTTCTAACCCTACCGCCTGCCGGCTACGCGTCCGGCCACCGACGAGAAAGCGGTGCCCTCCATCGTATCGTCCAGGGGTTCGAGCTCGAAGCTTTCGTCTACGCGGCGCAGGGCGTTCAGGATTAGCTGGTCTGTGAGCCAGGGGTTCTTGGGGAGCAAGGAGCCGTGCAGGTAGGTACCGTACGCGTTGAGGCGACGGGCCCCCTCGGTGCCGTCTTTACCGTTGTTGCCGTAACCCACAACTACCTCGCCGAGGGGCTTCACGTCTTCGCCGAGGTAGGTCCTTCCGCCATGGTTCTCGAAGCCGACTATCTCGCGCGTCTCGCCGGTCTCGGGGGCCCAGACGCGGACAAGCACGTTCCCGATCAATCGCTCTTCGTCAGGTTTCCTCGGCTCGGTATGGAGGTCGAAGATGCCGACGCCGGGCAGCTTCTCGCCTTCAGGGGTCTCATAAGAGTGGCCCATGAGCTGGTAGCCGCCGCACACCCCGAGGACCACGCCGCCGTCCTCCACGATAGCCCTCAGGTCCGCGCCCTTGGAGCCCGAGAGGTCTTCTGCGAGCAGGGCTTGCTCCCTGTCCTGGCCGCCGCCGAACAGGAAGAGGTCGCAGCCGGTCGGTCGTATCCTCTCTGTGAGGCCAACGTCGACGACCTCCACGGGAATGCCGCGCCACTCGCAGCGCTTCTTGATGGAGATCACGTTTCCCCTGTCGCCGTAGAGGTTCATCATGTCGGCGTAAAGGTGGTGGATGGTGAGCTTCATCGCTCTCCCTTCGGTCGTCGCTATATCAGGTTGCAGGCTACAGGTGTCGGTATTTTAGCGTGAAATCCGCATCGATCTCTGATAGCGAGTTGCTACGCGAATCTTCTAAAACTGCTGGACAAGTCCCCGAGCGTGCCACAACGGTCCTTACCTGATGCCTGGCCTGATATCTTATCTTCCCAAAACGGATGCGTGTAGCCCATCTCGCTCAGAGTATGCCGGATCTCCAGCATCGCCGTGTACGTGGGCAAAACGTAGAGTGTCTCGCCCGGCGGGGTCGCGGCGTAGCGCAGACTTTATGGCCTCCTCGCGGTCGGGGATGACGGGGCCAACGGGAAGCTCCGCGTACTTGAGGCGCACGGCCATGTCATCGGCCCTGATGCCGCTTACGGTGAAAGGGGCTGCATCCGTCTTGCCCTCCTCCCTCGCGTCGGCGAGCATCTCGAAGTCCACGTCCCAGAGCCACGAGACGTCCCTGCCGTCGGCGTCGTTGTCGTTTATGGCGATCAGGACGTTGCGGGCTTCGGCGCCCGTTACGAAGGTGCGCAGGATCTCATTGAACCCGACAGGGTTCTTGATGAGCAGCAGGAAAGCTTCTCTGTCCCCAGCCTTTACCCGTTCGACCCTCCCGAAAGCCCCCCCGAACTCCCCGAGGCCGCGCGAGATCTCCGCGAGCCCGACCCCGGCCTCCCCGGCCACCGCGGCAGCGGCGAGGGCGTTGTAGACGTTGTAGAGACCGGGGAGACCTATCTTCACGTCCGCCTCGCCCTTCGGGGTCGAGAGCAGGAACTCCGACCCTTTAGCCCCTTCGAGCCGTACCCTGCTCGCGCGGTAGGCTGGCTCCGCCCGCGTAGAAGTCGCAGTGGCGGCAGTCGTAGACGCCGACGTGCCCCATGTACACGGTCTCGTAGACGAGGGCAGTTCCGCAGACGGGGCAGTCCTTCGAGTCGGCGACGTGCTGCAGACGCCCGGTGTCAAGAGAAGGCTCATCCACACCGTAGAAGACGGGTCTCCTGGCAGACCGTCCGAGGCTCGCGACGAGGGGGTCGTCAGCGTTCAGGACCACCGCGCCGCCCTGCGGCAGGTCCCCGAAGGCCGAGGCTATGACCTTGCCGGTGTAGGCAAGCTCCCCGTAGCGGTCGAGCTGGTCCCTGAACAGGTTGAGGACCGCGAGGATCTCGATCTCCGCCTCTGCGGCCACCTTGGGTACGCTAGCCTCGTCCACCTCGAAGAGCCCCATCTCCGAGTGAGGCGCCCCGGCCAGTCCAGAGTCCGAGACGAGGGCCGCGGTAACTCCGGTAACCAGGTTCGCCCCCGTCGAGTTGTTGACAGCCTTGATACCGGCGGTCTGGAGAATTTTGGAGACCATCCTGGTCGTCGTCGTCTTGCCGTTGGTGCCCGTGATCGCCGCCGACCCGAGCCGTAGCCGCCGCGAGAGCTTGGTCAACACTTTCGGGTCCACCCTGCGCGCCACGACCCCTGGCACCGTCGAGCCCCCTCCTGTCTTCAGCGTCCTGCTCGCGAACCGGGCCGACCTGGCGGCCAGTATCGCGGCGGAGAGGCGTGGGTCGGGTAGAGGGCTCATAGTGCGGATTATATGGTTCTGGGTCGGATCTTGCGGGAGGACCTCTCTATCGGCTCTGCGCTCCTACCGGAACCGGGGTTCCTCAGGATTGCTCGGATGCAGGCGGGGCGGTCTCCCGGGGACGATCAGGACCGCGGGCCGGCTCACCGAGCTTCCTTAGGTCCACCGCATAGAGGCTGTATTTCTCTCTTGGGGCATCGTTTACGGGGGAGAAGCCTGGTAGTGATCTTCAGACGCTCGTCGAGCGGTCTGCCAGCGTAGACCATCAGGTAATCTGCGTGGTAGCGGCGCAGTATGTCGTAAGCCTCTCTATCCAAAGTAGGTCCGAAGAAGAAGCTGTGTACGTCGAGGTAGCGTTGGGGGATTTCGATGTGGGACCCGGCCAGCTTCTCCAGCTCATCGCGGTCTCTTATCATGCCCTCGCCCCTCTGGCTCACCACGTTCAACGAAGCCGAGTAAGCGGGGATCACGTTGTTCGCGCTGTCGCGCGCCAGCAGTACGCCGGGATCTTTCATGTTGTCCCTGATCCAGGGATAGATGGGGTCAGGATCGTAGTTGGAGGTCCTCGCAACGTCGAAGTTGCGATACAGTCCTACGGCCTTCTCCACGGAAGGCGGCGCGGCGGCGGCCGTCAGGAGGGCCACCAGCGCCAGCGGCAGGACCCTGGTAACGTTGCGCGTGATCCCGAACCCTCTCAAGCGCATCTCGGCGTAACCCAATGCCTCCCACAACATCCAGCCGGTCGTGATCAGGGCGAGCAGCGGTATGGGCCACGCAAGCCGCCAGAGAAGTCCAGGGACGATGAGATGATTCCCTATAAACGTGGCGACAGGGGGAACGTAGACGGCCACGGTCACGACGCCGAGGCCCCCGAGGAGGAGCTGGGCGGCCACGCTCGTTCTCACCCGCCACAGCAGGAAAGGAACGCCGAACACGTAAGCACCCAGTATCACGGGGTTGAGCAGCAGCCAGGGGTGCATGATGTAGTAACCGTCGCCGAGCTCGTAGATGTGCCTCCAGCTCTCCGTTATAAAGACCGTGTATTCGAGCACTTTGGGAGGCGTCGCGTTGATATCCGCGGAGAACAGCACGGCCTCAGGAGACCTGCCCGTAAACAGCAAGAGTATGACTGGCCCGAGGACCACGCTCCACATCCCGAGCGCGAGGGCTACCATCCTCGTCCATGCCGACCTCAGGCGCAGATTGGCACCCACGTGCGCCAGCCCGAAGCCGAGCATGCACAGTCCGATGGCCGGCAGTACAGAAAGGTGCACGGCCACCGCAGTCCAGCAGAAGAACGTGAAGAGGCCGAGATGCCTCCATCTCCTGCTCTCCACGAAGAGCACGGCGAAGAGCAGCGTAACGGGTAGGATCAGGAACCTCGCGGCGTATTTGTCCTCCGAGATACGGGCCGCCAGCTCCACCCCGACGTTGTGCACGGAAGGCTGGATAAAGATGATGTGAAACAGGGCGTAGACAGAGGCGATAAGGACCGCGGCCCGCTCGCTCTTCGAGATGGTAAGGGCCAGGGCGTAGACCATCAATAGGGCGACAATAACCAGCGTGGGTGTCAGGTATCTGAGCACGAGTTCGATCGTGTCCAGGCCGGAGACGCGGGAGAGGGCTGCCTGCTCGAGCAACCACCCGTTGACCTTCACGCGGGAGAACGCGGCGATCCTCTCGCCGAAGTAAGGGTCGAGCAAAGCGAGCCTCTCGGAGTTCGCGAAGTCCTTCACCCACGACAGGTAGACCCATATGTCGTCGTAGCTGCTTGGCACCCTCCTGATCCCCACAAAGGCCAGAACCCCGCAGAGCAACGCGAACGGCGCCCACAACCAGCCCGCCGGAGGGCCATACGGAGCGTCCTGTTCGGGAGCGGACTCCACCGCGCGCTCCTTTACGCGCAGGGCTCTCCACGCCGCCACAGCGAGAAAGGCGGCTAGCAACGTCCCGGCGGCCAGGAGGTAAACCTCGGTACTCAGGCGCAGGATCAGGGCCGGCACACCGAGGAGCCCGAAGACGCCGGTGCTGATCGCGAACCCAACAGGTACCAGGGCGACCCCCGACAGGTCATCCCTGAGAAGCCAGTACGACAGGAGCAACCCAGGCGCCGTGAAGAGAATAAGAGTGGCGGCGAAGGCGAGGGGAGGGAAGGCTCCTGAAAGGCCCCTCAGGGGCAGAAGCAGGATCACCGCCGCCGCGCACGAGAGCAGAACGAGCGCATCCGGCGATCTCAGACGGGTCAAGCCGCTACTCTGTCGCGATGATCCATCTGGAGACGGGCCTTCACCGGCATGCTGCACGGGCCTGAGACGTTTCCATCGGGGAAAGCTAGCATAATCTCTCCCCTCTCACCCGGGCGATACCTGGCCGTTCTTCCGGGTGGCGGCGCCCCTGCGGTGCGGTACAAATAGCGGATGAAGATCTTCGAGAACCTCTCGGCTAGTTCGCGGCTCGATGGTGCGGAGCTCGATGCCTACTCGCGGGCGGTGAGGGATGTAACAGAGAGACTGGAGCCGGCCGTGATCTCGGTCGGCCTGCCCGACGGACGCGGCGGCGGGAGCGGGGTGATAGTCGGCATCGAAGGCGACTCGGTCACCGCCATAACCAACAGCCACGTCGTGCGTGGCCTGCGAAGCCGCAGGGCTGGCAACCCCGGCGGAGATATACACGTCACACTCTCGGACGGATCATCCGTACCAGCAGAGGTGCTCGGCGACGATCCGCCGAGCGATCTCGCCGTCGTCCGTTTCGACACCGAGGAGGAGCCGACGGTCGCCGTGTTGGGCGACGCGGGGGATCTCGTAGTCGGCCAGCTCGTCGTCGCGATCGGCAACCCTCTCGGCTTCCAGCGGAGCGTCACGGCAGGGGTTGTCAGCGCCCTCGGGCGTTCTATAAGGGGTGAGAGCGGAAGGCTCATAGAGAACGTGATCCAGACCGACGCCGCGATCAACCCAGGCAACTCTGGCGGCCCGCTGGCCGACGCCTCGGCGAGGGTCGTCGGCATCAACACGGCCATCATCGGCGGCGCTCAGGGTATAGGCTTCGCCGTCCCCGTCTCTGGCACGTTCCGCCGCGTGGTCTTCACGCTCGTAACCGAAGGGCGGGTGCGCCGCGCCTACCTCGGGGTGGTGGTCGAGAGCCGCCAGCCGCGCGGCGAGTTCGAAGGCGGCGCCGGCGTGAGGAACATAGCCCCGAACAGCCCGGCCGAGAGGGCAGGCGTGAAACCGGGAGACGTCATCGTCGGCCTGAAAGGCGAGCCCGTCCATTCCAACGACGATCTCCTGAACCTGCTCGACGCCTCATCCATCGACCAGGACGCCACGCTACGCGTGCTGCGGGGCAACAAGGAGCTCTCACTCACCGTGCGGCCCCGAGAACAGCCGGCGGAATAAGGCATTTCAGGCATCAGGGGACGTCGTCGCATGACAGCCAGCAGAAGCCGCCGTCAGCACTTTAACAGCCTGAAACCTGTAACCTGATGCATGTCCGACCGGAGGGAGGAATGCCGGACGTGACTTTCGTGGTGAGCGACTTCGGGGCTGAGGAGTCAGAGAAGCTTGAGCGGGCTCTTACCGCCTGGAGTTTGTGGACCTTGCGAACGTGACTCGCAGAGGGGGCTCGTCGCGGTCTCCTACGAGGGTGGGGAGGCGAGCTCGAGAAGATCGAGGCGCCATAAGGAGGCAGGCCTCAGGCCGAGCCTTCCCCCGGCGCCGACCCGACGTGGGCTGATCCATGCCCGAATCCTCCGTCACTGTGCCAGAAGCTGCCCGCTTTCTGAACGTTTCCGAAGAGGAAGCGAAAGGGCTCGCCGACGCCGGAGGCAACGTCCCCCTCGAGACCGTAAGGAGCCTGGCCGGGGCGGCGGCCATCGCGAGGGAGCTGGCCGGCGCCCGTGAGGAGGTCGGAAGGTTGTCTGGCCAGCTAGGGGAGGTCCGCGCTTCCAACGCACGGCTCCAGAGAGAGCTCAAAGGCTCGGTCGAGGAGCGCAGGCGCCTGACGGAAGAGGTGCTGGAGTTGCGGGCCGCGGCCGAGGAGAGGCTTATGCTCATGGAGCGCATCGAGCACATAGCCCATGTGGAGCAGGAGTTGGAGGAGAGCTCCTCCGAGCTCGAGCGCCTCAGAAACAGGAGGCTCCTTGATAGGCTCCTGAACCGCTAGAGAGTCGTCGTCCTACCCTGCCTCCTCGGTGCTCGATCTTCGTGCCCACAGCCAGGCCACGAGCATGAAGATAACGGCCGCCCCGATGCCGATGATCCACTCGATGCTCTCGTAATGCTCCAGATAGGGGTGGGTTAGTTTGTCGGCGAAGATCATCTCAACGGCCAGGTAGATGAGCAGACCGGCGCCCAGGTAGACGAGGAAAGGGAAACGGGTCAGAAGAGACGTCAGCAAAGCGGCCCCGAAGATCACCAGCGGTATCGTTGTCGCCAGCCCGATGACGAGTAGCGAGATGTCGACCTCGCCCCCGATCCTGGCGGCCTGGACAAGCGCGATCACGTTGTCCAGCGACATCACCGCGTCGGCCACGATTATGATCCTGACGGCCTGCCAGGTGCTCGAACCAGCCTTTACCTTATCCTCGTCGTCACCACCGCCGTCACCACCCTCATGGATCAGCTTCCAGGCGATCCAGACGAGCAGCAATCCTCCGACCACCTGCAGTAAAGGCACCTCCAGCAGCAAGGTAATAACGGCGGCGAACAGTAGCCTGAGCACGACGGCCCCAGCCGCGCCCCAGATGATCGCCTTCCTCCGGTTGGCTCCCTCCAGGGTGCGGGCCGCCATCGCGATGACCACAGCGTTGTCGCCGGAGAGGATCAGGTTCACAACCAGCACCCCTAGGAGCCGGCCAAACCACTCTCCCGTCATGAACTCCATCTGAGTCGGCTTCCTCCTCGACGATACGACAGGCTACCCATGTTATCAGGAAAGGGGGAAAACAAATGCGAAGTCTGGTCCAATTCAGCCGCGGACGAGGTAGATGATCGCCGTCACGAGGAAGACTATGTAGAGTGATCCCGCGCCGAGCATGTAGAACGCCTTGAGTGGGGCCTTGCGCATCAGGAACCCGAGGAAGACGATACTCGAGAGGATGGCGAAGATGGCCGCTACGGCGGTGATGAAGTCGAGTTGCCACGGCGTAAAGAGCACCCCGACCGAGACCGGGATGGTGCTCTGGAAGACCATCGCCCCCGTGATATTGCCGATTGCCAGGGTGTCTTTGTTATCCCTGAGCCAGAGGACGGAGTTGAACTTCTCCGGCAACTCCGTCGCCAGGGGCGCGAGGACGAGTGCGATCAGGCCGGCTGGGATCCCTACGGACTTACTGAGATGCTCGACAGCACCGACGAAGAGGTGGGCACCGAAGGCCATCACGGCGATCGTCCCGATCAGCTGCGCGGCCACGGCCCAGGTCGGCCCCTGAGAGTCAAAGGGCCAGAGCGTGAGCCTGGCGGGGGCATCATCTTCGGCCTCTCCACCCTTCTTTACCGTACGTACCACGTAGACGACGTAAGCGACCAGCAGCGCCACGGCGAGGACGATCTTCAGCGCCAGAGGCAGGGTCAGGAGGCCCGCCGCAGCGGCCGGGATAAAGCAGCCGAGGAAGAACAAGAGGTCGGGGATGGCGGTCTGCCTGTCTGCCGTGATCTCACTGCCCGTCTCCCTTCGACCCTTATAGGCTATGCCAGCCGCCCCAACGATGAACAGGGCCAGCGTCGCGAGCAGGAAAGGCGCGCCAAGGATCGCGCCGATACCTATCTCGCTTGCTGCGGCGCCGCCCGAGCCGAGGAGTAAGGCACCGATGATCGCGACCAGCGGGATCATGGTCTCGGGCAACGCCGTGCCGACGGCCGCGAGCAGGCTCCCCACGGCCCCTGCCCCGAGGTTCAGCCGGTCGCCCATGATCTCGACAGCGTTGGTGAAAAGGATCGCGGCACCGAGTATCGCCGCCAGAGACAGGGCCAACTCGATTATCGTCAAGGACTCTCCTTACGACCACGGGGGATAGGAATCTGCTAGATTCTTACCCGCTGGCAACCTTACTATAACTGGAAGCTGAGGACATGGACGAACTCGAGAAGACTCTGGTGGCGGTCGCGAGCGGCGAACTCTCCCCTGAGTCGGCCGCCGGGCGCCTGAAGAGGGGGGAGGTCCGCTACCTCGACGAGTTCGCCGCCCTGGATCTCGGCCGCTCGGTCAGGAAGGGCGTCCCCGAGGTCGTCTACGCCCGCGGCAAGAGCCCCGCCCAGGTGGCGAGTATCTGCGCGTCGTTGCTGGAGTCGTGCGAGCGCGTGATCGTAAGCGCCCCCACCCCCGAGCATGAGGCCAGGATCCGCGCGACGCTCCCCGAGACCCCGCTCCGGTGGGCCGGACGCTCCGTAGTGGTCGGTGGCGGAGAGCCGGCACCGAGCGGGGGCCGCGTCGGCGCCCTGAGCGCGGGCACCTCAGACCTGCCCGTCCTCGAGGAGGCAATCGCCGTGGCCACCGAGACGGGCGCATCCGTGATGGGCTTCCACGACGTCGGGGTAGCCGGCGTCCACCGTCTCGTCGCCCCGTTGGAGGAGCTGAGAGAGTTCGACCCCGACTGCCTGGTGGTCGCCGCCGGGATGGAAGGCGCGCTGCCGAGCGTGGTCTCAGGCCTCGTCGCCGTGCCCGTGATAGGGCTTCCGACCTCGACAGGTTACGGCCTCGGCGGCGACGGTACAGCCGCCATACTCGGCATGCTCCAGACCTGCTCCCCAGGTCTCTCCGTCGTCAACGTGGATAACGGCGTCGGCGCGGGGGCCACCGCAGCCTTGATCGCCAACCGCGCCGCCGCGGGGCGCACGGCCAACGAGAACGGCCGAACGTCAAGCCCCGTCTAGGACCGCGATGCGAATCTTCGTCGCCGTCTTCCCGCCGCCCGAAGTCAGGGAGGCGCTGTTTCACGCGGCGCGCGACCTGCCGGCGAGCAAAGATTTCCGTCTCATCGGCCCCGAGAAGCTCCACCTGACCTTGAAGTTCCTTGGCGACGTGGCCGAAGACGACCTGAGAAGGGTGACGCTGGCACTCGGGCCGCTACGCGAGAGGCACGAACCGTTCGAGGTCTCGACCTCGGGCTTCGGTGCCTTCCCCACCGAGAGGAAGGCCCGCATCCTCTGGGCCGGCGTCGAAGAAGGGTCAGAGTCGCTCGGCGCAGTGGCCGAGACCGTAGAGGATCTCCTCCAGCCGGCCGGTTTCGCGAGAGAGCAACGACCCTACGTACCCCACCTGACGCTCGGCCGGGCGCGGGGCCGCCAGGCGAAGCTCGAAGGCATGAGCGTCTCCCCGCCCGCGCTTCGCTTCACGGTATCCGGTGTAGAGGTCGTGGAGAGCGTGCCAGGGGCAGGCGGAGTCACCTACTCCATCCTCGAAACGTTCTCGTTCTAGAAAGCGGTGACCAGAGGCCCGATGGACATGATGATGAAGAGCAGGATCAGGATCATGACGACCAGCGCTATGAAAGTACTCCCGCTCATGTGACCGCGCCTCTAAAGTAAGTATCCATCCGGCGATCAATTCTAGCCGTTGCTGGACGCGTCTGCCAGCGCCAGGGACGTTTCAAAGCTCGTTCGCGTAGAACACCCTGCGCTCCGGCGCGGGCTCCCCATCTTCAGAGAGCTTCGACCGGAAGACGTGAAACTCCTCTATCTTCTCGGAGATGAGCCTTACTACAGGGTCTGGGTCGGAGCGAAGCTCCAGGATTCTGTCGAGTACGGCCCCAACGCTTACCTGCTCCACAACTCCCGCCGGTCGCGGCTCCTTGTAGAAGATTCGGCACCCATAAGAAGCCTCCACAGCATCGTGAATTACAAGGATCATCTCCGGCCTCGCCGTCACAACCCGGGGCACGTTCTCTAACTCATACATTACGCTCCGTCGCCGGTAGACTTCCCGCTGTAACTCCTCGCGCACTATCTCTTCGAACCCGTCACCTTCGACCATAGAGTAAGCCTCATCGCGGCTCCTCTCGGCATCCTGGACCCACCGGCCAACGCCGTCGAGATCCATGCTCTTCTCACAGACCGGACAGCGGTATTCCGATCCGGAAGAGAGCATCAAGCCTTCCGAGTGCAGGCAATTTTCGGTCAGGTCAGCCATGGGACCAGTATTGTACTCCTTTCCCACCCCTGCGCGACTCTCACAAAGAGCGCGAAGATTCTCTATACCTTGACTTTAACTCCATGTTAAATGGAAGTCTATAGTGGCGGGAAACTCCTTGCGACGACCGGCGGTCTCTCTGGAGAGGCTCGGACCGTGTTTTACCCGCAAAGGTGTCTATGTCAGATTGTTCCGGGTCCGCGCGCTCGTTCCCTGGGCTAGCATAGCTGGCGTGCGCCGGATCTCATCGCGATCTACACCTCGAGTCGAGCCTGAATGACCACATGCCGGGCCGCTGGACTACGGTTCTGGTATTTTCCGGCTGTGGACTTTCGTGGAGGAGATGTGCATCTGGTCCTCAACCCGTCGGCCGGCAAGGGGCGGGCGGGTGGACTGCGGACCGCCGTCTCGCGGTCTCTCGAGGGACGAGGGTTGCGGCCTGTCTGGCACGTTACGGAGGGTCCTGGCCACGCGCGCACCATCGTGCGCGGTTTGCCCGATGGGTCGTTTGTGGTGGCGGTCGGTGGGGATGGAACGGTACACGAGGTGGCGGCGGCGTGCGCCGGAACGGGCCGGATCATGGGCGTGTTGCCAGCAGGTAGCGGCAACGACTACGTCAAGGCCATCGGCGTTGGCACGAATCTCCGGCGGGCGCTGGAAGTGCTCGTCGGGGGGAGAGTCCGTGTCGTGGATACAGCGGAGGTCAATGGAGTCCCATTCAACAACGGTCTTGGTATCGGCTTCGACGCCGAGGTCGCTGCTGGCGTCGCTGAGGCGCCAGCGTATCTAGGGGGGACAGGACGGTACCTGTGGTCGGTCGGGCGGTTGCTCAGGGACTTCCGTTGCCACGAGGCCAGGCTCGTCATCGGCGGACGAAGTCATCGAGGCCAGAACCATACTCGTCGCTGTGGCTATCGGCACCACTTACGGCTCGATTTTCAGGCTCGCGCCGGAGGCGGTACTCGACGACGGTCTCTTCGATGTGATCTGGTCCGAAGAAGTGAACCGGGCCGAGGTTCTGCGGCTCATACCAGCGGCCTTACGGGGCACGCTCGCCGAGCGCAAGAAAGTGCATACGGCCCGCGCGCCCGAAGTCGAGGTAGAACTCTCCGAAGAAGTGCCGGCGCACGTCGACGGTGAGATGCTTGCTGGCACCCGCCACTTCAGGGCGAGGGTGCTGCCTGGAACTCTGCGAATCGTGGCACCGCCATAGCCTTTCAGCGAACTTGCTGAAAGGCTATCAAATCGTGCATTCTTGTGGTACAAAGTTTTCCTACACCCTTAGGGGTAGGGTTGTATCTCTGAGTGATATCGAGGTCCGGGGAGTAAAGATGAGAGCGTTCGTGTTTCCTGGGCAGGGCGGCGGAGTCTCCGAGCCCGCGCCCGAGATGGTGCCTGGGATCAAAAGCGTCGTCGGGGAGATCATCCCCGACCAGGTCAAGATCTTTGTTCGCGCGGCGCGCGACGCCGACGAGAGCCGGATCATGAAGGTGCGTCCCGATGTGGTGGCCGGGCACTCGCTCGGCGAGTATGGCGCGGCGTACGCTGCTGGTTGCTTCGACTTCGAGACGGGCCTCTGGCTGGTGGCCCAGCGCGACCACTTCCTCGCAGAGGCGGCCAGAGAATGTCCTGGCGGGATGGTCGCGATACTAAGGACGGACCCCGCCGAGGTCGAGAAGGCGCTCGGCGGGCCGGGCGGCCCTGTGGTCGCCAACTACAACTCACCGCGCCAGACGGTCGTCTCGGGGCTGCGCGACGCCCTCGGGGACGCCGTCTCGAGGATCAAGGGGCGCAAGATCCCCCTGAACGTCTCCTTCGCCGCCCACTCCCCGTACGTGGCTGCGGCCGGTGAGAAGATGCGGGGGGTCCTCGATTCGGTCGAGTTCAACGTGCCGCAGGTCCCGATGGTCAGCGCCATGGATGGCGCTGTGCTCACGAAGGCCGAAGCCGTCAAGGAGGCGCTCAAGGAACAGATGGTGGCCCCTGTGCGCTGGGTCAGGGTCGTCGAGACACTCGCGAAGATGAGGGTGGAGGAGTGGATCGAGCTCGGCGGCGGCGGAGTCCTGACGCGGATGCTCAAAGACTTCGAGCTCCCTTCCTTGAGCGGCATCACCTTCGAGGATCTGCGAGCCCGCTTCTACGGGCAGGCCCAGAAGTAACTATCTCGTCGCTTCGGCCTCCGTCTCGGCCTCGGCCTCCTCCAGAGGCACACCGCCGCCGGAGATCTGGACCAAGTCCTCCTCGATGGAGGAGATGGGACCGTCCATACCGGACCAGACGCCGATGGAGAAGCCCTCGGCGACGGGCTCGCCGATTTTCTGCTCGAAAGTGACCTCATCCCCCTCGGAGACTAGTGGTGTCGCTGGCTTGAGGAACCGGCCGCCGAGCGGGATGCTCACGCCGCTGACCTTGCCAACGAGCGAGGTGACGCCCTCGGGGCGCCTGGTCTCGATGTTCGCGTACTCCTTGGAGGCGACACCCTTGGGGATGACGAGGAAGCCGTTGGTGGTGCGCCTGACGTAGGCGTCGCCCTCGCCCAATGATTCTATCCCCATCTCGTTCAGGTAAGGCCCCCCGTCGATGACAGAGAGGTTGCCCGCCTCGGCTCTCGACATCCACACCCGCGAGCTCGAGGAGCTCCGTGGCGGAAGACCCTAGCGGCGCCTCGAAGAGCTCGAGCTCGAGGTCTGGGCCGAAGACCTGAAGGTACTTGGTCGTGACAGGTTTGCCGAGGAAGAATGCGTTGTAGATATTCAGCAGCGTCTCTGTGTTGTTGACGATGTGCCCGGCGTCGAGCGGGAGACCGGGGCGCTTGTTGCCGTCGGGCAACTCAACGCGGCGCGGGACCCACTTCCCCTTGTCCTCGTTGAAGATGTTCTTGATGAGCGTCTTCTCCTCGCCCATCGAGTACTTGTCGGGCACGTGGACGACCTCGTAGAGACCATCAGCGTTCTCGTCGTAGCGGGAGAACCACTCCTCGTCCTTGAAGTGCACGCCCATGATCACGTTCTCGATCCCGAAGATCGTCTTCATCGCATCGAAGAGCTCGAGAAACTCGTCGAAGTACTCCCTGTGGAGCACCTTGTCTGCCCAGTAGCCAGGCTCGGACTCGGTGCAGTTCACGATGAGGTTCGGTTGCGGGTTCTTCCACTTGAAGTAGGTCGGGAAACCACCGCCGCCGGCCCCGACGATGCCTGCCTGGCGCATGATCTCGACGGCCTCATCCCTGCTGAGAGCCTTTACCTCGTCGAGATTGCGCTTTACTAACTCAGCCAAGATCCTTCCCTCCGAACACTCTATACACTAGATATTTGCTGTTACAAGCGTCGTTCAACTATTACAGTCAGTATAACCTTTGCGCCTTTGTGTTGCTAGTTCGGGGAGGGCGGTTCTGGTACACTCCCGAACGCCCATGAAGCTAAGCAGGCGCACCGCGAACGTACTACTTGCGATAGGCGTCTACATGCTCCTCACCTGGGGTACGAGGGTCTTTACCTTCCTGAGTGAGTTCCGTGCGGGGACGCTGGTCGCCCCTGCCATCCACTTCTCGCTCGTCGTGATCGGGCTCTCCATAGGCGTCTATCTGGCGTATCTCGGTGTCAAGGGCCGTAGGGCGACACGGCAATAGGCTTCAGGCTTGTTGGCACTTCAGCATTTGCCGCTCGTGCACTACGTGAACGCCGTCGGTCACAACGTGCCGCGAGCGAGAACGCAGTCTCAGGGCTTACCTGTGACCTGAAGCCTGATGCTGAAGCCTACAATGGGTAATCGAGTCTGCTCTCAGTGGCGTCGGGTATATCTGCGGCCGAGTAGTTGGGGACGGCCAGGCGCAAGTATTCGAGGGCCCTCCCCCCCTCCTGGCCGCGGGCGTGGAAGACCATGGCATCGATCAGGTCAGAGAGGTTCGCGTCACCTGGCGGGCTCATGTTCTCCGAGGAGAGCCTGAAGACCATCTGATGGGCTGTAGTGTCCCTCTCTTCTCCCTCCTCGAAGAGTTCTTCCTTCAGCTTCTCGCCGGGGCGCAGGCCGACGAACTTTATCTTGACGTTGGGCGCGCCCATTATCTCGATCATCTTTCGCGCCAGGTCGGTGATGGCGACGGGACGGCCCATCTCGAGGACGTAGGTACCGTAACGCTCGGCCATAGCCCCGGCCTGCAGGATCAGGGAGACAGCCTCGGGGATGGTCATGAAGTACCGGATCATGTCGGGGTGCGTCACCGTTACTGGGCCACCGGCCTCTATCTGCTGGCGGAAGGTCGGAACGACAGAGCCGCGGCTGCCAAGCACGTTCCCGAAGCGGACCGAGGCGTAGACGGTCTCGGGGTACTCTACCGAGAGGTTCTTGACGACCATCTCGGCCAGGCGTTTGGTCGCGCCCATCACGTTGACGGGGTTTACGGCCTTGTCGGTCGAGACGTTGATGAACTTGCTCGTCCCGTAGGCCCCTGCCGCGCGGGCGACGTTGAGGGTGCCGAGGACGTTGTTGACGACGGCCTCGGTCGCCTGCAACTCCATCATGGGGACGTGTTTGTAGGCGGCCGCGTGGAAGACGAGTTGCGGCCTGAACGTCTCGAAGGCGAAGCTGACGCGCTCTGAGTGCGTGACGTCGCCGACGAAGACCTCTGTATCGTAGAAGTCCTCGCGCCTGAGCTCCGTGTTCAGGTAGTACAGGCCGCTCTCGTCACGGTCCAGCAGGATCAGCTTCGCGGGGCCGAGGCGCGAGATCTGGCGTGAGAGCTCCTTGCCGATGGAGCCTCCCGCTCCGGTCACGAGTACCCGCTTGCCGTTGATGTAGCCCGAGAGGGCGTCGAGGTCTATGTCCACGGGCTCGCGTCCGAGGAGGTCCTCGATCTGGAGCTCGCGCAGCTTGATGGCGCCCTCGGCCAGATACTCCCCGAGGTCGGGCATGACCTTCACCTCGGCCGAGGCGCGGATGGACGTGCGCCAGATCCAGTCCATCTCCTCTCGCCCCGCCTGGGGCATGGCTATGATCACCTGGTCTATGCCGTGCTGGGCGATGAGGGCTTCGAGGTCCTGAACCACCCCAAGTACGGACGCGCCCTCTATCTGCCTGCCGACCTCTACGGGAGCGGCGCTGACGAAGCCGACGACCTGTGTCTCGGACGCGGCCGTGCGCCAGATGTGCCCGGCGAGCGCCACGCCAGGCTCCCCGGTTCCGACGATGGCCGTCCGCGTCCGGCGCCCGACCTCCCTCAAGGACAGCTCGTAGAAGACCCGTGGATACAGCCTTACGGCGACGAGCTGAACGTAGGCGAGCACCGAGCCCATCAAGGGGCACCGAGAGCGGGACGATGTTCACCCTGGTGATCCCGAACCCGAACGGGCCGACGCAGAACACAGCCAGGAAGAGACCACCGGCAGCTATGGCCGTGGCGCTCAAAACCTGCACGCCCTGGTAGATACCGGTGTACCTGAGGATGCTCCTGTAGACGCCGCTCTCGTTGAGGAGCAGGACGAACGCCAGCGCCGAGAACACCGCGAAAGGCCAGAAGAAAGGCCAGAACGGAGTCTCCGCGTCCCCGGAGACGCGGACGATGAGCGTAACGGCGAAAGACTCGATGACTATGAGGGCGTCGACGAGCATCGCCGCCCCACGCCTGAACACCGGCGGCGAGCGGTGGAAGGCCCTCTGCAACCTGTCCACCAGACCCAGGAGCCTCTCCCCCAACCTCTGCAAAAGCCACATAATCCTACATTCTAACTTCTATGGTTGATTCTAGCCATCAGCCGACACGTGCTGACTAGCTTACGAGCTTCGGCAGCGCGGCGAGCAGGGCGCAGCACGCCAGCGCGAGCGCGACGCCGGCGAACGACAGGGCGTCTACCCTGGAGATCAGCAGCGCGGCGAAACCGGCGACGACGCTCGCCCCGTAGTAGAGGTTGCTCGTACGCCGATGCATCCCCGTGGTCGGGGTGATCCGCTGGTAGATGTGCTCCCTGTGCGCGAGGAAGATGCTCTTTCCGGCCCCGCTCCGCCACCGCCGGGCCAGCGTATATGCGGTGTCGAAGAGGTAGGGCGTGAAGACTACCACGCAGGCCAGGAAGACCAGGGGCGTCCACTCCTGCCCCGAGAGTGCTGGGGCGTAGAGGGCTACAGCGGCCAGGCTGAAGCCGAGGAAGTAGGCCCCAGAATCCCCGATAAAGATGGATGCTGGGTTTATGTTCCAGATCAGGAACCCGGCAGTGGCCCCGATGAGCGC
This sequence comes from uncultured Rubrobacteraceae bacterium, assembly GCA_963808845.1. Classification (GTDB taxonomy): domain Bacteria; phylum Actinomycetota; class Rubrobacteria; order Rubrobacterales; family Rubrobacteraceae; genus Rubrobacter_D. The sequence continues at coordinate 57,879 of CAWEHD010000017.1, read as the reverse complement.
CGGAAGGAAACCGCCCGCCGCCCCGACGAGCGGCGCGAGGAAGAGCGCGTTGATGAGCGCGACGCCTCCCGTGAAACCGTCTATGCCGTCCATGAAGTTGAAGGCGTTGCTTAGGGCCACGATCCAGAACACCCCGACGGCGAACACCAGGACGCCGAGCATCCCTGGGGCATCAGAGACGATCGTCGGCGGATAGAACAGCAGCAAGCCTACGGCGACAACGACCTGGAGGAGTGCCTTTACTCCGAAGTGGAGGTTGGATAGGTCGTCGGCGAGCCCGACGGCCCATATCAGGGCGGCCGCCGCGAGCAGCGGCCACAGCCCCTCCGGGCGCAGCAGCGCCACTCCTGCGAGCATTCCAAGGAATATGGCGACGCCCCCTAGCCTTGGCGTCGGGACCTCGTGCGAGCTGCGGAGGTTGGGCACATCGAGCAGATTCCGTCCGACGGCGAACCGCACCAGAAGCGGTACGAACGCCCCAGCGACCAGGAAAGCCACGCCACCGGCGATGATCCCGGTCACCGTAGCTCCCAAGCCCTACTAGAACTAGTTCTCAAAGCACCGATACCCCCGGCAAGGTGGGCCTTGCCCGCTTCACCGTCTCCTCTCGCGCCGCACTATTTCAGCATAGCATCCCACCCTCTACGACCGCACCATCCCGAGTCTCCTCAGGCGCGCGACCTCGAGGGCGACGCCCTCCGAAAAAGGACGGGGCGCGTAGTCGAGATCTTGCCTGGCTCGCTCGTAGGGGTAGGCCTTGTCTTCGCGTAGCCTCGTTACCTGGCCCGAGTCGATGGGTAGAGGCAGCCCGAGCCTCTCCGCGGCGGCGAGCGCCCGGCGGACAGGTTCGATGGGCAGCCTGACCAGGCGCGGACTCCTCCCAAGGGCCTCGGCAGCGGTCTTCACGAGGTCGAGGTAAGCGAGGGGTTCTGCGCCGGGCAGGTCGTATGCGCGGCCTACTGACGCGGGACGCTGGAGGGCTTCGAATACGCCCCTGGCGCAGTCTTCGTAGTAGACCGGCTGCCAGAGGTTCGTGCCGGGGCCGAAGACGGGGAAGAAGGGCGAGCGGTCGAGGAAGCGCAGCAGGCGGTGCACGTTCCTGTCCCGCTCGGAGCCGTAGATCATCGAAGGGCGGACTATCGTCCATGCGAGCCCGCTCGCCCGCACGACCTCCTCCATCCCTAGCTTCGGAGAGGAGCGGAAGGTGTAGGCCGAGTGCGCGCTCGTGCTGCCGACCACCACGATCCGTTCGACGCCGGCTCGTCTGGCCGCCCGCACCACGGGGGGAGCGTACTCTATCCCGGCGACGTGCAGCAGGACTTCAGTGTCCTCGAGCGCCACGTAGAGGTCCTCCTCCCTGGCGACGTCCCCGCGGAGGATCTCCACCCTCTCCCCGTCGAGCCGGGAAGCGTTGGGACTTCCCGTGCGGACGAGGCAGCGCGTGCTATGGCCCTCATCGAGCAGCAGCCTGAGTAGCGCGCCCCCGAGCAGGCCAGTAGCCCCTGTGAGGAGTATCCTCATCCGACCAGGGACGTCTGAGCCCTCGGGCGCGTCCTTCTCTGCGGTCCTCAGCCGGTCTTCTCGGTGCCCTTGTCGTCCGGAGTACCCTTGTCATCCGAAGCGCCCCCGCCACCCTCGAACAGCCTCACGCGTGCGGGCCCGGTTGCGGTCGTTCCTCTCCACGTACTCGACCTGCGCCTGCTGACCCTTTTTCATGTCCTCCAGCTTCGCCGCTTCGTCTCCGAGCGTGATGCTGGTCTCCTTCGCGAGCCTGAAAACCACCGGCTTCTTGCCCTGTTCGTTTACGGTAGGCCGCACGCTGAACCCCTCGGTCTTGGGGTTCACGAACGTGACGATGCCAAACAGTATCTTCTTCTCCGGCGCGTTCTTGGCCTGCTTCTTCGGCGCGTTACCGCCCTGCTCCTTCGGCGCGTTCTTGGCCTGCTTTGTTTTGGTTCCGCCGTCTTGCTGCGACCCGCTCCCCGATTGGTCGCCGCCACCGCATCCCGCGAGGAGTCCGGCTATCAAGACGATCATGGCCAATAAGAGCGTCGTGGATAATCCTCTGGGGTGCATCGAGTCTCCTTGTCCTGCCGCGTGCCCAGCGGGGCTAAACTACCAGAAAGGGCGAAAGGTCGTCAATCTGAAGGTGTGGCCCCGTCACGCTCCCAGCCGGGGTAGAACTCGGTCATTATGGGGGCGGTGATCTCCTCCACGATCCTCGCCTGCTCGGGCGTCAGATCTTCCTGCCACCCACCTGGCCTGGCCTTGCGGCGGGGCCTGTTCGGCCCTTTCTGCCTCTCGGGGATGTTCTCCCAGGCGTGCTTCTCGGCCACCCTTCGCAGTTGCTCCTCCGTCGATGGGGATGCCGAGCGAGGAGTAGATCTTCTCGAGCTCGCCCATGGTGTCGTACCTGAGGTCCTCGTACCTGGTCACGGCCTTGTGTCCTCTGTGCGCCTCGTAAGCCTCCCACGCCTTCCCGAAGCTCGCGTCATACATCCTGGCCCGCTGCCGCACGAACTCGTCGGGGTCGGTGTCGGCCAGAGAGTCCTCGCCGGCGCCCCAGCTCCCTCGTTTCTGGGCTGCCAGAAGGGAGGCTACGACGTCCCTCGGATCCCTTACGAGCAGGATCACACGGCTCTCGGGCATGGCCTCTACGAGGAGCGGCGCCCCCACCGAGCCGTTCGGTTCCTTTACGACCAGGTAGCCGTTCTCGCCCAACTCGGGGAAGCGCGCGTCGGCCCCGTCGAGGACGAACGTCCTCAAGGACCTTATCCAGGCCTCCCTGTAGGGGTCGCCGAGGATGTAGTCCTCCCTTGCCCTCTGATGACTCCCCGGCACGCATGTAGTAAGCGTAGCCGAACACGTCGCCCACGTAAGGCTCGTACCACGTAGCGTGGCCGTCCAGATCGCCCATCATGGCGCCGAGCCAGCTACTGCCGGTCCTCGCGACGCCGAACACCCAGATGAAATGATCCGGAGGGATGCCGCCGACGGAGGCATCGCCGTCTCCTGCGGCGAGGCGTGCCCTTAGCCGGGAGATCTCCCGGTCTCTGGCAGCGAGCTGCTCGCGCAGGAGGTCCGGTGGTCTGCCGCCTCTCGGCACGGTCCGGCACCTCGCCACGGGTGATCCCAACCTCGAACTTCAAGTATGCCCTCACGTTTCCGGCCACATCCAACACCGCGTGCTGCTGTAAGTTCGGCATTCGCTATCTCCCCCGCGTCCGTGCGCGGATCTCGGCACTATTCTTTCCGGTCTTCGTCCGCATCTCGTATACCACGCAGTCCGGTTCGAGCCGACCGCGCAGGACCTGTCGCGGAGACACCATATTGCCCTTTGCCTCCGCAGCAGGCAAGCCGGCACATGATCTCCGCTGCCAGCGCCATGCGATGTTCAGGGGAGGCCCCGTAACCTGTGGTTCGCCGTCCGCCACGCGTTTTGTATCGCACGGATACCATGCTGTCCGCGGCTCACGGTTGAAAGAGCTTTCCTCTGCAAAGTAGACTAAGCGTGTAAGAAAGATCTCAGAGAAAGGATTGGGCAAGAGTGCTCGTCTCCGATAGCCATAAGCTGGTTTTCGTCCACATTCAGAAGACGGGTGGAGTCACCGTGCATGGGTTATTGAGGGAGCGTATTCCTGATCTACGGAACATCGTGGCGAGGCACGAGTTCGCCAGACGGGGGATGGCCGAGCTGGACGATTGGGACGAATACTTCAAGTTCGCCTTCGTCAGGAACCCCTGGGATCGGCTGGTTTCCTGGTACACCATGGTAACGACATTCGACAAGGCGGGCAACGAACTGTGGCGGTACGTGCACGATAACAGTTCGACCTTCGAGGAGTTCATCCACAACTGCACGGGCGAGGTAAAGATAAGGAAGGGCGTCTATTACTCGTTCGCGTACAACCAACTGGATTACGTGACGGACGAGCACGGCAACTTGCTCGTTGATTTCATAGGCCAGCTCGAAAACTTCGATGAGGATATTCAGGAGGTCTTCCGTAGGATAGGCCTTGAGTTAGAGACAGTCCCGCATCACAATCGCTCCGGCCATCGGCATTACAGTACGTTTTACACTCCCGAGACCGAGATGATCGTAAGAGAGAGGTTCAAGAGGGATATCGAGTACTTCGGCTACGAGTTCGAAAGGCCCCTTGCGCTCCAGGACGCCGGGCCGATGGTGAGGTCTCTGGGGTCGAGACAACGTGGGGTCGACAGAGACGAGGAACGAGCCGCCAGGGCCGAACGCCGAAGGACAAATCCCCAGGGAGGCCGGGCTCCTTTTCGTCTGTGGTTGCGACAGGAGCGGGACTATGGCCCTCGCCGACTACCTGAACCGGCACCCGGAGATCCTCGTCTGCCAGGAAAGGTCCGAGACGACCCAGCAGGGAGAGATCACCCTGGATCTCTCTACGTTCGAGAGGATGCTCGACTTCGGGCCGAAGGAGACAGGGGACTCGGCACCTGACAATGATGGGGACCGTCTCATAAGACCCCAGCACAGAGCTCTTGGCGAATAAAGATCCGGCCAGACTGCGGTGGATCGGCGCCAGTAATTCCGACTACGTGAGGCGTATGGAATCGGTAGCCGGGAACAACCCTGGGGCACGCTTTATAGTCATGTACCGTCCCATCGAAGAGGTCGCCGAGTCGTGGGAGACGAAAGACGCCGACGACCACCAGAATAGCAACAAAGGACTCAGACAAGCAGTGAAAACCTGGAACAGAAGCCTGCAAGGCACGCGGAGATTCATAAGAGACAGCCTGGTTCCGAGGGTCCTGCTAGTAAGCTACCATGACTTCCTTTACCGGACCGAGACCGTCGTGCCCCTGATCTCGCGCTTTCTGGAACTCGAGTTCGACGAGTCCGTAACGGCAGACCTGGCAGATGAGGCTCCGCAGTTCGAGAGGGTGAGGTCCAGGAGACGCCTGGCAGGGAGAAGCGATCCCTGATCCAGAAGCACGCCAACCGCGCCGCCGAAGCGTGGATCCTCGACCGCATCGAAAAACAATGGGAGAAGCCGGGACTGTACACCCAGAGAACCTCGAAGGCCGCGCTCGCTGCCTCCCTGGACGAGGCGGAAGCCAGGACCTGGCGACTTCAGCAGAAGGTCAAGGAGCTGGAGCGCGACAGGGAAAGCAGGCGCCGGAGATTCAAACAGCTACAGAGCTCGAGGACCTGGAAGCTACTGACACAGGATCAGCGGCATCCGGGCCAGGATAGCGGGCAGGTAACGTATCCACAAACGAAAGGGAAGCGAGAAGCACCCTTGTCGCGAGCAGCGTTACACCAGTTGCCTCGTAAGTCATCGCGTCCGCGAAGCGCTCCCGAACGACACTACCAACCGAAATCAACGCCGAGACACTCATAGAGCCTCTTGTTGTACGGCTCGAAGTAGGCCTCCAGCCGCCGCCTGGTGGACGGGTCCATCTTCTGCTTGTAGGACGCCTGTGTGTCGTCTCTGTTGAAGTTCCGAAGCTTCAGGCTGCCACCCGGCAGGTCGAGGAAGTTCAGGACGACCTTCAGTATCTCGACAGGGCGCTCGAAGAAATCCTCGCTCTTGAGTATCAGCATCTGCTCTTTGCTAAAGAACTCGAACCAGCGCAGAAGCTGGTCCACGTAGATGCTCCTGGGCACGTATGGGGAATGCTGCTGCTCTATGGCTTCTTCGAAGGTACTGGGCTCTGTTCCCCTTTTCACCTGCATCTGGTAGTGGGAGTAAGTCCTATCGACCGGGTTCCTGAGCAGCGCTATTAGCCGTGCTTGCGGCACCACGCCCGCCATCCTCTTTGCGACGGGTGGGTAGAACAGGTAGGAGGGCGTTGCCTCTCCGGTTATGGACCTCCGTCCGTCCTTCCACCCCGATTGTGGGAAGCACCGCCGATACCACCCGGCGCCGTTGTCGAAACGTTCTGGATTGTCGAAGAAGTGCAATTCCTTACGGGCGGCGGGCTCTACGAGCGGGTGACGGGTGAGCAGGTGGTAGAGGAAGGATGTCCCGCCCTTTTGCGCTCCTATGATGACGAAGTCGGGTAGCGCGCCTATACCCGGCTTATCCGATACCTGCTCAGCCGAGGGAACGTCCCTGGCGGTCTCCACCAACCCGTTCATCGCGTCAAGCTCGTTCCTTAGGTGAAAGATCTCCAATCTCTGCTGTTTGAGTTCTGTCCTCAGCTTGATTTCGCGTTGCCGTCTCTCCCGCAGGTCTCGAGCGTCGCGGCTTGCTCCTCGATCTGCCGGTCCTTCCTCTGGAGTGCCTTTCTCTGCCTCGCTACGATCTTCCTCAGTCTCTCGGCCTGCTCCTCGTGGTGCTTGGGATCCGGCACCACCCCCCGCGTGAGGCCACCCTGCATGTTCAAGAATGCCTTCGCGTCTCGCCCGACGCCGAAAGCTCTATTGAGTCTGAACACCGGCAAACCTCGCCCTTTCTTTACAACCCGGCCATTCTACGATTCGGACATAAAGCTACTGGCCTCCGGGCATATTGTCAAAGATTACGCTCTATATTTCGGCGCCAGATCGGGTAGCCGCCCCAGCAGGTTGGGCAAACCCGCGGCGTCCGGAGAGATCGAGTCAGTTCGACGATCCTACGGCGGCCCTCATCCGCCGATGGCCCGCTCGTAGATACGGTACTCGGGGGCGAAGAACTCGCGCAACTCGATCTCGCATTCTTCTGACAGGGAGTACGACCGCTTGGGCGAAATGTTCGCGGAGCCTACCTCGACCTCCTCACCCACCTTCTCGCACAGGTAGTCTACCAACAGGTCGAGACGATCGTAGCGGAAGATCCGGTCCACCTCGGCCTCTCCTGGGACGGGGTCGCACGAACCTGGACGGTCGCCCAACCTGTGCAAACTTCTCGCTGCCCTCCATGTACGCGCGGGCAAACTGCTCGAACGAGACGTCTCCCGTGTAGTTGCGGTGCTTCGGATCCGCAGGGTTCGCCAGCTTCTCTCGCGACCGGTACCGCCACCAGCTGGAGAGCCAGTCTATCGGCTCCCGGAACGCGCACACCACCTCGTAGGACTCGCGCGGGAAGCCCCCGAGTCCAGGAACGGTTGCAGAAAGCGCTGGAACCCGGCGTAGGTAGTGTGCTTGATGGCGGGAGGCTTCTGGAGAATCATCTGTGAATGCGTCAGGAAGGCGATCTCGATCGAGGTCGACCCGGATTTGGTCGTGGCGAGGAAGACGAAGCCTTTGCCGGGAGCGAGCAGCACGACTCAACGCACCGGCGAGATCGCCGGAACTGTCAGGTCGCCGTCGCTGACGACGGAGCGACCCGTAGGTGCGGCGGAGGTGTTCGACGACGTGCAACCCTTCCGGGCTCTCGACCCGCACCACCCCCTCGGGAAGAGAAGCCCCCTCCCTGAGGGCGTGGAACAGCTCCCACTCGCGCCGCTTGCGCTTGTTGATCTCGACCTTGAAGTCCGTGTAGGACCAGTGCCCGAACTCGTCGGCGTCCAGCCACTTCAGCTCGAAGCACACGAAATCCGGCAGCTTCGTCACGGGATCACCCGGTCGGGGCAACATCAACTCCCAGTCGAAGGCCTTCGAGAACGTGTAGGCCGGCGAGTTTCGCCAACCCCACGGCTCGGCCTTCCCCGCTACGACGTCGACGTAGGCTACGCGCTCGCTCTCCACGTAGACAGGATCGCGCCGCATCGTGATCGCCGCATCGATACCCTGGAGCTGCCAGGCCAGGTCACGCAGCACCCGCTCTCCCTCTGGCGTCAGCACCATGTCCCCATCCCACTTCAGCGCGTAGCGCGTGAGAACGTGCGAAAACGACCAGTTGTAGAAGTAGGTCAGGCTGTGCACCGAGTCAGGGTAGGTCCACAGATGCTCAGGTCCGCACCGCGAGACCGCAAACGGGTAGGAGAGTACCCTGAGCTTCTCCCCAAGCCCCAACCCCTCGGCAACCCCTATGGCCACCTCGGGGGTGCCGTCGGTCGAGCCGTTGTCGACCACGATGGTCTGCTCTACGGAGCGCAAAACTCCTGGCAGGACCCACGGCAGCGATCTGGCCTCGTCCTTGACCCTCAAGACCGCGGTGAACCCCGAGCCTGAGGAGTCCTCCACCCAGTTCCAGCGGACCGCATACTCGGAGAGCCCCTCCCTGTTCGTCCACTCTCCGGCACGCTCATTCCGTCACGCTCCAGACCCTCTCAGATCGCACCTCATCCGAACAGCTCCGCCAGTGCCCGCTTTAACCGAAGAGGGATAAGGCCACGCGCCCTGGCAGGGATCAGCCGTCTCGCCAGGCCCAACCGCGAGTTCGCAGGCGGCTCCGGCGTGAGCTTGCGTGTGGCCGCAGTTGGGTCGTGGCCGGCTTGGCCGCTGCGCCCGGTCCCGCTACGACAGACGTTGAAGGTCTCTTCTGAAGCAGTGGCCGGGTCGCGGCAAGAGTGGTCGACTGGGCGACCTGTTCAGCATGACGGTAGAAGGCCACGTACTCCTCGCGGTGCCCGTCCAGACGCTCGAGCACTGCTTCGTCCCCGTCAGCCTCGGGGTCGGCGAGCGAAAGCAAGTCCTCCCACACCTGCTCGGTAAGGTAGATCAGGCCCTTGGGAACGTCGAGATCCTCCCAGGTTGCCCTCGAGCGGTGCAACGAGTTGTCGACGAGGCTGTCCGCCGACAACTGTTCCCTGGCCCGCGCGTTCACCAGGGTCGGAATTTCGAGCTGCGCGCTGACGCGTGCGATAGGCTGGGTCCAGTCCTCCAGTAGGTCCTCGAAACGGACGAAGGCCCGACGGTAGTCGCGGGTGGCACGCTCGGTGAAGAACATGGTGTTGAGCCAGCCGGCCGCGCGGTTGGCGTCGAACAGGCCCATGTTCTGGTACCAGTGGAGCTTGCTCCTGACCACCTCCGCCGGATGGCGGAGCATGGTTACCACGTGAACGGCGGCGTCCAGTTCCTCACCGACCCGGCACCACAGCGGTAGGAACCATAGCAGCCTGGGGTCTTTGATCAGCACCTGGTCGTGGACTGAGAACTGTTCTTGTAACCACAGGCGCACCTCGGCGCTGACCTGCTCGTCGAGACAGAGCTTGGCCGTGTCCGCCCAGGCGGTCGGGCGGGCGTCTGAAGTGTGAACGTTGGCCTGCCGCAAGAGCTTCATGTGCCTGTCCACGACCCACTGCGGCTCGCCGAATCCCCGTGGATTACTCTCGTCGGCCTTGACCCACGGCCTGGGCACGTGGAAGCCGAGGTTGCCGACGACGCTCGCGAAAAGGCTAGTGCCGCTGCGTCCAGAACCGGCAACGAGCAGCAAGTGTTTACTCACGCGATGTTCCCTTCCCGTTGTGGGCCGATTGCGGAATCGAAGCACCATCCTGCGCGGCGAGTGGCTCTACTTCGTCGCCACCCTCAACCGGTGGCGGCTGCCTGTCCTTTACCTCGGTCAGGCCGCGGAGAAACGCTGTACGGCGAGCATGACGGCGCACCAACGGCACGTAGGTGCGGCGGAGGTGTTCGATAATGTGCATCCCTTCCGGACTCTCGACCCGCTCCACCCCCTCTGGAAGAGGAGCCCCCTCCCTGAGGGCGTGGAACAGCTCCCACTCGCGCCGCTTGCGACGGTTGATCCCGAACTTGAAGTCCGTATAAGACCAGTGCGCGAACTCGTCTGCATCTAGCCACTTCAGCTCGAAGCACATCCAGTCGGGTGCCTGCAGAGAGTAGTCGGCATCGGGCCGTATGTGCTCCCAATCGAAGCATTTGATGAACGTGTGCTCGGATGTGTTCCGCCAACCCCACGGTTCGGAGGGCGTTGTCCCAAGGTCGACGTAGGCGACGCGCTCGCTCTCCACATAGGCGGGAAAGCGACACATCTTCACCGTGCTGTCGGTACCCTGGAGCTGCCAGGCCAGATCACGTAGCACCCGCTCACCCTCAGGCGTCAGCACCATGTCCCCATCCCACTTCAGCGCGTAGCGCGTGAGAACGTGCGAAAATGCCCAGTTGTAGAAGTAGGTCAGGCTATGCACCGAGTCAGGGTAGGTCCACAGATGCTCAGGCCCGCAGCGCGAGACCGCAAACGGGTAGGAGAGGACCCTGAGCTTCTCCCCAAGCCTCAACTCCTCGGCCACTCCTAGGGCCACCTCGGGGGTGCCGTCGGTGGAGCCGTTGTCGACCACTATTGTCTGCTCCACGGAGCGCAAAACTCCTGGCAAAACCCACGGCAGCGACCGGGCCTCGTCTTTGACCCTCAAGACCGCGGTGAACCCCGAGCCTGAGGAGTCCTCCACCCAGTTCCAGCGGACCGCATACTCAGAGAGCCCTTCCCTGTTCTTCCACTTGGCCCGGCTACGCGATTCGATCACCCATCTCCCCAAAATCCTGGCACTGAGTCAGACTGTGAAGGACTCTATCCTTCGCGTCTCCAAACTGTTCGGTGCTCTGCTCGACGGCATCCACGGCGACATTCTACACCTTGAAGGTTCACTGATTAATAGGCGAACCGTAACAGGTTCCTGGCCGTTTTGCGAAGTGCCAGGCTGAGTATGGTTCAATGCCGGCTATGAATATCTGCACGATTATCGCCAAGAACTATGTCGCCCACGCGAGGGTGCTGGCTGAGTCCTTCAGGGAGCATCATCCCGAACAGACGTGCTACGTGCTCGTTATTGACGACACCGAGGGCTACATAGACGCCGCATCCGAACCTTTCGAGCTGGTAACACCAGACCAACTACACATCGATGACTACGAGCACATGGCGGCGATCTACGACGTGCTCGAGCTCTCGACCGCCGTGAAGCCGTGGCTGCTGCGGCACCTACTCGAGGAGCGGGGCCTGGAGCGCATCGCTTACCTCGACCCGGATATACGGGTCTACGACAGGCTGGACGAGATAGATGGGCTGACCCGCGAGCACGGACTCGTCCTCATCCCCCACATTACCTCCCCCCTGCCTCGCGACGGGAAGAGGCCCTCAGAGGCCGACATCCTGATCTCAGGCACCTACAACCTGGGCTTTATCTCCTTGGAGCGCGGGGCGAGGACGGAGAGGTTGCTCGACTGGTGGTCAGAGCGCCTCAAGACGGACTGTGTGGTCGCCCCCGACGCCGGCTACTTCGTCGACCAGCGGTGGATGGATTTCGTGCACGGCGTCATGCCCGACTACTACGTCCTGCGCGACCCCGCCTACAACGTGGCCTACTGGAACCTGCACGGCAGAGACCTGACATATCACAAAGGCCGCTACTACGTCGACGGCCGGCCCCTGCGTTTCTTCCACTTTTCCGGCTTCGATCCCGACCACAGAAAGCGGCTCAGCAAGCATCAGACCCGCATCGAGATCAGGCGCGGCTCCGCGCTGGCCCGCGCGTGCAACGGGTACGCGGACGAGCTACTAGCCAATGGGTACAAGAAGGCGAAGAACTGGCCCTACTCCTACGGCGTGCTGCCGAACGGCGTAAAGCTCGACTCTGGCATGCACAGGCTCTACCGCAAGGGCGAGGGGGCGCCACGAGAGTCCATCTTCACCCAGAGAGGCGCCGACAGGTTCGTCGCCTGGCTCAACGAGCCTGCCCCCGTAGGCGGGGAGCACGGCGTCACCCGCTACCTCTACGAGATCTACTCGGGCCGCCCCGACCTCAGGCAGACCTTCCCGAACCTCGACGGCCCTGACGCGATGCGCCTCATCGAGTGGCACCGCGTACACGGGCAGGTGAAGCTGCCTTACCCCGTCCACCCCTCCGCAGAGCAGGACGGCCACGATACGCCGCAGACTTCGGATTCCCCTGTCGGTGTCAACGTCGCAGGGTACTTCCGCGCCGAGCTCGGCGTCGGCGAGACCGCAAGGCAGGTGGTCGCAGCACTGGAGAGTGCGGACATGCCCGTTGCCACGGTCGGCCTCTCCGCCTCGGCAAGCCGTCAGGAGCACGAGTACGAGACCGACACGATCCGGCCAACCTTCCCGGTCAATCTCATCTGCGTAAATGCAGACATGCTCCCGACCTTCGCGGACCAGGCCGGCCCCGGGTTCTTCTTCGACCGCTACTCCATCGGGCTGTGGTGGTGGGAGATAAACGAGTTCCCCGAACGCTTCTCCAAGGCCTTCGATCCCCTGGACGAGATCTGGGTTGGCTCGCACTTCGTGGCCGACGCGATCTCGGCCGTCTCGCCGGTCCCCGTGGTGAAGGTGACGATGCCGGTATCCATGCTTGAGATAGAGGAGTTCGATCGCGGAGACCTTGGGCTCCCAGAGGGCTTCGTCTTCCTGTTCGTCTTCGACTACCACAGTGTCTTCGAGCGCAAGAACCCCCTCGCCCTCGTCGAGGCGTTCGAGCAGGCTTTCCCCGAAGGCTCGGGGGCCTCACTCGTGCTCAAGTCCATAAACAGCGAGCACCACACCGAAGAGCACGGGAGGCTGATCGAGGCCACGGGAGGCCACAGGGACATCCACGTTATAGACCGTTACGTCACGGCGGCCGAGAAGAACGCGATGTTCGCCGGCTGTGACTGCTACGTATCGCTTCACCGCTCGGAGGGCTTCGGCAACACCCTCGCAGAGGCCATGTACCTCGGCAAGCCGGTGATCGCAACGGGGTACTCGGGCAACATGGAGTTCATGACGCCGCAGAACAGTTATCCCGTCACCTACACGCTAAGGTCCGTCGGCGACGACGCCGGACCTTACCCTGCCTCCGGCGAGTGGGCCGAGCCCGACCTCGAGCATGCCGCACGCCTGATGCGCCAAGTCTTCGAGGACCAGCGGGAGGCCGGCGAGCGTGGCCGTAGGGCAGCGGAAGACATCCGCCGTAACCACTCCGCCGAGGTCGCAGGTCGGGCGATGGCGGCCCGCATCCACCGTGTCCGGGCGCGGCGCGGCGCAGAACCAGACGAGGGTGGGCCACATGTGCACTCTCCGGCGGGACTCGATACGAACCCGCTTACGCACCGCATAGCGACCACCCCCCAGCCGGCGACGTCAGGTTCCACCCTAGGCAGGGTCCTCTCCCCCTTTCGTCGCGTCCTGCTGAAGCTGATGTGGCCCTTTGCCCTGCAGCAGCGGATGGTCAACGAAGAGCTCCTCGCCACCACAAAGGAAGCGGATCAGAACCTGCGCGCCGCCGTCAATCAGCTCGAGTCGCGATACGCGAAGGAACGCGCTGACTTGCTCAAGGCCGTAGCCCACCACAGAGAGCTGGCCAGGACGCAGGGCGCGCGGCTCGACCGCCTGGAGACGCGGTTGGGCAATGGCGGCGGAGACACGCCTGGTCCGCTAGAGAAGACCGTCGCACAGGCCGGCAGTGTAGGCAAAGAACCAGAAGGCTCCGGCCCGAAAGCGGCCGAGACGGCGGCTTCTCCCGGCAGAAGATATCCCGTTTCATTACCCCGTTCACGGCGCAGCAGCAGAAGATCAACGACCAGCTCTTCGCCGCGGTCCGTACGCTCGGCGAGAAGCTGAGCGGGCTCGTCCCTCGCGTAGAGGCCGCGGACCGGCTCGTGGCCGAGACCCGTGCCCTCCCTTACGTATCCGGGTCCCCGTTCGAGATCTTCGAGGAGCCGGTGGCCGGACGCGTCCAGGGCTATGGCCGCCGTAACGGTGATCCGGAGCGCATAGGAACTTACGACGCGTTCGAGGACATCTTCCGTGGTCCCGAGCACTTTATCCGCGACCGCCAGCGCCGCTACCTCGACCTCCTCGGTGACCACGAGCCCGTTGTGGATATCGGGTGCGGACGGGGGGAGTTTCTGGATCTGTTGCGCGAGCGGGGACTCGAGTACGCCGGCATAGATCCTGACCCCGACATGGTCGGGCGGTGCAGGGCGAAGGGCCACGAGATCGTGGAGGTCGCTGATGCAAACTCCTACCTGGAGAAGTGCGCGGACGATACCATAGGCGCCATCTTCTGCGCCCAGGTGATAGAGCACATGCCCTACGAGGAGCTCCTGCGCTTCTACGGGCTTGGCCTGCGGAAGCTCAGACCCGGTGGACTCTTTATCCTGGAGACCGTAAACCCGCACTCCGTCCCCGCGTTGAAGACCTTCTGGGTAGACCCAACCCACCAGCATCCGGTGTTCCCCGAGGTGGCTCTCGCGCTCTGCGAGATCAACGGCTTCGAGAGCGCCTACGTATTCCACCCCAACGGGACGGGCGAAGTAGAGGTCGACCGCTACGAGACTGGCGAGTACGCGCTCGTCGCAACCGCGGCGGCGCACGAATGAGGAGAGCGTAGGATGCCGATCTTCAGGCAGCGCGTAGCAGTGGCTGTCCGAAACGTGAGGGCTTTCTTGAACCTGGAAGCTGGGGTCGTCCGCGACGGGGTCCCTGAATCAGGGTCGGGCGCTTCCGGCGCGGCCAGAGAGCCTTCTGACACGGGGCAGCACCAGAGGATCGAGAGGCTGCGTCGAGAGCTCGGGGAGAAGAATAGGGAGAACGCCAGGCTGCGGTCGCGGCTGGCAGCAGGGAGTTTCGGTCTGCCTGACGGAGACGTAAAGCCGGAGAACGTGATCTGGATGTTCGGTTCGGGACGGACAGGGAGCAGCTGGCTAAGCACCATGATGGGGGACCTCGAAGGCCACGCCAGGTGGAACGAACCGTACGTCGGGGAGCTCTTCGGCACGGCCTACTACATCAGGGCCGGAGACAGGATGCGGGGCCGCAAAGACTACGTCCTCGGAGACGATTACAGGGAGGCCTGGATCCACTCCATCCGCAACTTCGTACTCGAGGGCGCCAATGCGCGCTTCTCGGGACTTGGCGAGAACGGCTATCTGGCGATCAAAGAGCCCAACGGCTCCATCGGGGCGCCGCTGCTGGCTGAAGCCTTCCCGGAGAGCCGTATGATCCTACTGGTCCGCGACCCCAGGGACGTGGTCTCCTCTGCCATGGCCGCCCAGAGAAAGGGTAGCTGGGGCGACCAGTGGCGGGCGAAAGGGGAAGGCGATTCGCTCGCCGACACCGACCCTGACGAGTTCGCGCGGCAATGGGCCAATATGTACACAGTGAGCCTCGGCAACGCCAGAAAGGCCTACGAGGCCCATGATGGCCGAAGAGCCGTCGTCCGCTACGAGGACCTGCGGGCTGACGCCTTGAAGACCATGACAAGGCTCTACTCGACGCTTGGTATCCCAGTGGGCGAAGGGGAGCTTGCCAGAACCGTCGAGAGGCACGCCTGGGAGAACGTCCCCGAGAACAAGAAAGGGCCGGATAAACCCCACCGCAAGGCAACCCCAGGGGGTTGGAAGGAAGACCTCACCCCCGACCAGGCCAGGATAGTAGAGGAGTTGACCGCTCCCATACTCGACGAGTTCTACCCTGAATGGAGCTCTTCCTACGGGAGGGTGACGAAGCTCGATCTGTAATCAGGGCGAACCCCCTGGCGCGAGGGCGGGCCCTCGACTCTGAATGGAGAGACCATTGCCTACTCTGAAAAAGAAGATGACGCTCAGGCTCGGGCGAAACACTAGCCTGTTCATCGACCTGGAGACGGGTGTGACGGGCCTCAGGGACGCAGCAAGAGATCTCAGATCCCGCCTCGGCAAGGTACCCACGCTGACAAAGGCGGTCGCGCGCCTGCCCAAAGAAGCGGCCAGGGTCGGGCTGGCAAAGACGGCGGCCGACAAACTGGTGCTTGGAGGGCAGGATAGGGCGGGGCGGAAGCCAGTCCGAGCGCTGGCATCGAACACCCCGGTCTTCTTCGTCACGGGGTTGGGCAAGTCAGGCACCTCCTGGCTGATGAGGATGCTGGACGGTCACCCCGAGATACTCTGCAAGGGCGAGGGACGGTTTTTCGCCGCCGACTGGAGGCGGGCGAACTTCGACCCCGAGGGCACGCAGGCCCTGGCGAGTTCCCTCTACTACGCGCTGCTCGACTCAGAGTATCTCAGGCTGTGGGTCGAGCGTTCCGTCTGGGCCAGGGAGGGCGACGCCGCCACGCACCTCGACAACCTGACCCGCCTTGCGACCGAGCACTTCCTCCTGGGGCGACTGCGCGAGACGAACAAGAAGCTGGTCGGCGACAAATCACCGCTGCTCAACGCGGACTTTATCGAGGAGGTCAGCAGGATCTATCCTGAGGCCAAAATCATCCACATCATAAGGGACGGTAGGGATCAGGCCGTCTCCATGCTGCACCACGTGTGGAACCGCTCCACGGACCAGGGCGGTGTCCAGACCCTGAAACCAGGAGAATTCGAGAGGCGCGAAATCTACCGCAAAGACCCCGAAAAGCTGCTGCAGACGGGTGAGGGTATGTTCACCGAGGAGCGGCTGCGTGGGGCGGCCAGGAGTTGGAACGCGAGGGTGGGCAAGACCGCACAGGACGGCCCGGCCCTGCTCGGGCCAAACTACACCGAGATACGTTATGAGGATCTGCTCGAGCGACCCAACCAGGAGGTCGGCAGGCTGGCAAGATTTCCTCGGCGCCGATACCAGCGAGAAGGCCGTTCAGCAGGCAGTGGGCTCGGCGAGCTTCGAGAAGCTCTCCAAGGGGCGCGAGCGGGGCAAGGAGGACACCTCCTCCTTCTATCGCAAGGGGATAGCGGGTGATTGGAGAAACTACTTCACCGAGCGCGATAAGGAGATCTACAAAGAGGAGGCGGGGGAACTCTTGATCCGGCTCGGTTACGAGAGAGACCTGGATTGGTAGGCAAGACCCGCCAGCGAGAGCATAATGCTCGCTGAAACGACGACAACGTGACAGGAAGGACCCCTGATGCCAGTCTTCAATAGCGGCACGGTCATCGAGTTAGCGCGGGGCATGAAAGCGTTCTTGAACCTGGAGGCCGGCCTTACCCGCGGCGAGATACCGGCAAGAGATCCGGTCGCATCAGGACCGCCAGCGGCCCAGACCGAAGAGCTCGCGCGGGTTCGCACGCAACTCGAAGCGAGAGAGCAGGAGATCGCCGGGCTAAGGCAGAGGCTGGCGGCTCCAGCTCCGAGAGCCGGCGGGGTCGACCCGGGGAACGTGGTCTGGATCTTCTGCTCCAACCGTAGCGGCAGTACCTGGCTCAGCTCGATGATGGGCGAGATCGAGGGCCACGAAGTGTGGAACGAGCCGCTGGTAGGGAAACTCTTCGGCGACCTTTACTATGTCGGGGCCGCGGGCCACCAGAACGTCAAGCACTACATTCTCGGGGACTATCACAAGGGGAGCTGGCTCGATTCCATCCAGGCTTTCGTCCTCAGCGAAGCGGGCGCGCGTTTTCCCGGGGTGGCCGAGAGAGGCTACCTGATCATAAAAGAGCCGAACGGCTCAATAGGTGCGCCGCTGCTCGCCGAGGCGATGCCAGCGAGCCGTGTGATCTTCCTCGTACGCGACCCCAGGGACGTCGCCGCGTCTGGCCTGGACGCCGCAAGGAAGGGTAGCTGGCAGTACGAGAACGCGGCGGATCGCGGGTGGAAGAGGGAGGCGCTGGCAGATAACCAGCCTGATGTCTGGGTGAGGCGGAGGGCCCAGAATTACGTGCGCCACGCGGGGAAGGCCAAGGAGGCGTACGAGGCCCACATGGGTCCCAAGGCCCTGGTCCGCTACGAGGAACTACGCGACGATACTCTCGATACCATGGAGCGCCTCTACTCGACGCTGGGGATCGAGGTCGGAAGGGAAAGCCTCGTGCGGTCCGTCGAGAAGCATGCCTGGGAGAACATACCGGAGAACGAGAAGGGACAGGGAAAATTCTACCGCAAGGCGAAGCCGGGAAGCTGGCGGGACGACCTCACCCCCGATCAGGTAGAGATAGTGGAGCAGGTATCGGCTCCCCTGCTAAAGGAGTTCTATCCGGGCTGAAACCAGCAAATAGTAAGAAAAAAGAAAAAGAGCCGCTCCACGCTGAATGCTGACTGGCGAAGTCGCTGTCGTGCATCTTACGACGCTCACCCAGATCTCGGGACCTCGCCACCCTCTCTCGGAGAACCAGGCGACGTTCGGGACGACCATATCCCACTGGAGGATGTAGTCTCCCGGCTCTTTGGGAGAGCGCACCGGCGCGGGCAGCCTGGTCGTCTCACCAGGCCTCAGCATGTGAGGCAGTCCAGTCCGGCGGCCCTTGTAGTCGTAGAGGTCTCCGCCGGCTGAGAGCCAGTGATAGGTTATTCGCACGTCCGGCGCGCCCATCTCGGGTAAAGGCCACGCTACAAGGCTATCGTTGCGGAGATCGACGTCTACCTTGTACCACCGTCCCGCTTCCATCACCCGCGGGCAATCTACGCAATCCAGACGCGCCCTGAACAGTCCTGGACCATAATCGCACTCTCGGACGGCGGCCCGGTCGATCTCGGCAAGGTCTACGTCCCAGACCGGGCCCGGCCCAACCGGCGGTCTGCTTTCGCCATAGACCGTCCGCAGGCGCGTCATCGGCCGGGATCGGGCGCGTGATCAGCGACGCTTCGTCGGGAAGGGAATAGTGATGGCTGCCGCTCTTCTCGGGCGATATGATCTCGTACTGGCGCACCTTCTCTCTCCGATGCTGCTCGCCGTGATACACGAAGTCGTAGTGATAGATAGAACCCCTGTAGAGAAAGCGTGAGGCCCCCTGGACCTCGTATCCCGTGTGCAGGCGGCCGGGAATCCGCACGATCGAAGGGATGTTGCGGAACAGTCTAAGCTTCCAATCGGGCCACCAGGGACGCTGGGCCAGCCATTCCGTTCTATCTTCACCGATGATCGTGCGCCGTCTCAAGTGGTAATGGGTCATCTCACGATCGTTCATAAGAGCCGGCAGGATCTCGATGAGACCCACGCTGGGCAGTTCGTCATCGTCGAGACGGAGGATCCAATCACCCGTGCACTGCTCGTTGAGCCAGGGGAGGATCCGCTCCACGTAGCCAGGCGACTCTACGCGAAAGACCCTGTCGGCGTGCTCGTTGCAGACTCTCTCGGTCAGGTCATTGCTCGAGGCATCTACGGCCACGACTACTTCGTCGGCGAAGCTCCTCCCGACCCGCAAGAGCTTCTCGATATACTCGGCCGAATTCTTCGTCGCTATACACAACGAGAGCTTCACCCGCGCCTCCCAACAGCATCGTAGAACGGCAGATATCGGCGATTCGTGACAGTCTATCAAGATGTGCCAGCGGTACCGTCCGGTGTCGGAGGCCGGGATGGCACCACTAGTAGGATTCGGGTTTTTGTGAGAGCATCGTACGTTGAGATAGCAACGTCCCTCGACAGGAGAAACGCCGGGTGCCGATCTTCAAGTACCGCACGGCCTTCGAGATAGCGCGGAACATAAAGGCGTTCCTGGATCTCGAGGTAGGCCTCACCCGCAATGTGGGCCCGGGCTCTCCAGCGCCGAAGAGCCGCGATCCAGGGTCGGGGAGATCTCTGCAGCCGGTAGCGGACGGGGGCGAAGAAGCCAACGGGTCGGGGTCCACCCTTGCCCGAAGCGCCGCGCGCCAGCCCGAGTCTACGGGCGAAGTCGTGCCCGTGTTCTTCCTTATAGGGCGTTCGAAATCGGGGACGTCCTGGTTGATGAGGCTCTTCAACTCCCATCCCGAGATACTCTGCAGGGGGGAGGGCAAGTTCTTCGGTGAGGATACAGCCAACGCGTTGCACGGCGCCCTCGCCCGTTCGAAGGAGCTGAAGAGGTGGCTGGGCCACAATCCCTGGACTCTTCGGGATCAGGACCCGAACCTCGAAGACATAGTGGCCAACACCATAAACTACCTCATGCAAGAGAAGCTCAGGAAGTCGAACAAGAGGATCGTCGGGGACAAGAGCCCGTTCACCACCCCTGGCGTTGTGGAGGAGATCGCCGCTATCTGTCCTGACGCGAAGGTGGTGCACATAGTCAGGGACGGAAGGGACGTGGCTGTGTCCTCGGTTCACCACCAGTGGAACAATGCGACCGACCAGGGCGGTCGCCGCAAGCTCTCCCGCGAGAAGGTTGCAAAGCGTGAAGCCTACCGCGAGGAACCTGACACCTTCGGGGCCTCGGGGGAGAGCATCTTCGCCGGCGAACACGTGGCTGAGATAGCGAGGAGCTGGAGTGCGTCGGTGAGCAGGGCGATGGCCGATGCGACGCTCCTTGGGGACAACTACTATCAGGTACGCTACGAGGACCTGCTCGCGGAGCCGGTAGGCGAAGCCAGGCGTCTGCTGGAGTTCCTGGATGCGGACTCCGGCGAGGAGGTCGCCCGCGAGTGCGTCGAGGCCGCGAGCTTCGAGCAGCTCTCTGGCGGCAGGAGCAAGGGCGAAGAAGACTCGTCTTCGTTCTACCGCAAGGGGATAGCAGGAGACTGGAAGAACCACTTTACCGAGGAGGACAGGCGAGCCTTCAAGGAAGAGGCCGGGGAGCTGTTGATCCGGCTCGGTTACGAGGAGGACCTCGACTGGTAGAACGGCCACCGGACGCGTGCTGGTTTCGACGGGAGGCATCCCGAAGTGCCCGGTTTGGAGAACCACATGACAGCACACCACGCTAAGGAATTCGAACCATACCGGATGGGAGCGACAGGTCGTGCGTACGCCAGGGTACGCGGGTTCGGGGCGGCGTGGCGCCGGAAGCTCGCCGGCGGGAAGGCGAAGCCTGCGCAGACGCGTAGCGACGTGGGAGGCCTGGCTCCTTCCGGGGGTAGCACGCCCGTGTTCTTCGTCACGGGGCTCGGGAAATCGGGGACAAGGTGGCTGACGAAGATCCTGGACTCCCATCCCGAGGTGTTGTGCAAGGGTGAAGGTCGCTTTTTCTCCGCGGACTGGAGGCGTGCTGACCTCGACCCGGCAAACGAAAAGGCTCTCGTGAGTTCCCTGTACTACGCCCTCACCCACTCCGAGTACCTGAGGCTGTGGATCGAACGCTCTGTGTGGAGCAGGGATGGAGATCCCGACGAGCACCTGAACGCCCTGATGCGTCTGGCCACAGAGTACTTCCTTCTCGAAGAGCTATCGAAGAGCGGCAAGAAGCTCGTAGGGGACAAGTCACCGCTTCTGGACGAAGAGTTCATGCGGGAGGTCGGCGCCGTGTATCCAGGGGCCAGGGTCATCCACATCATAAGGGACGGCAGGGACAGGACGGTCTCCTCAATGCACCGCGGGTGGCGCCGCGCCAGCCAGGGCTACCTGCACAGGCTCTCGCCCGAGGAGTTGGCGAGGGGTGAGGCCCTGCGCGGGGACCAGCGGAAGCCGGCGGAGACGGGCGTGTTCACCGAGGATTGGCTGCGGCAGGCGGCCCGCAACTGGAGTCTCTTTGTGGGCAGGGCCGTCGAGGACGGACCGGCATTGCTCGGGGCGAATTACACCGAGGTACGCTACGAAGACCTGCTCGAGCGTCCCAACGAGGAGGTCGAGAGGTTGCTAGGCTTCCTCGGGGTCGATACGGACGAGACGCTGGTGGAGCGTTGCGTGAGCCAGGCTAGCTTCGAGAAGCTCTCCAGGGGGCGCGAGCGGGGCCAGGAGGACCCCTCCTCCTTCTACCGCAAAGGCGTTGCTGGTGATTGGAGCAACTACTTCACCGAAGAGGACGGGCGCGTCTTCAAGGAGGAGGCCGGGGAGCTGTTGATCCGGCTCGGTTACGAGGAGGACCTCGACTGGTAGGACGGAGTGTGGCGGCGCTCATCGCGAGTAGGGTGGGCAGGGTCTTGCTGTTGTTCGGGACATGCCTGGGGATCGGGCTCGTTCTACCTTCAGGAGAGGTGGAGCGTGGGTCGATCGATGCAGCGGGCCGTCCCAACATCATCTTCATAATCACGGATGACCTCGACGCTGCGTCGGCATCGAAGGTACCGTCTCTCGAAGGGTACCTGGCGGAGAAGGGCCTGACTTTCGACAACGCCTTCGTTACCTACCCGCTCTGCTGTCCATCGAGGGCCACGATCCTGACCGGACAGTACCCGCACAACCATCTTGTCAGGAGCAACGGTCCCCCACTCGGAGGTTTCAAGACCTTCCGCAAGCTGGGCGAGAGAGATCCACGCTGGCCACCTGGCTCGACGAAGCAGGTTACGAGACGGCCCTGTTCGGCAAGTACCTCAACGGCTACGGCAACATTGGCCGCGGCTACATTCCGGCGGGGTGGGACGAATGGTACGGGACCGTAGGGGCCATGCAGCTGAACCAGAACGGGCAGATGGTCACGTACGAGTCGGACACCTACCTCGACGATGCGCTTTCGGGCCTCGCCCAGGACTTCGTGAGACGCCAGGAACGCAAGGATGCTCCTTTTTTCCTGTATCTCTCCGTCCACGCCCCCCACGCGCCCGCCAAACCCGCCCTGAGGCACGAGGATCTATACGAGGGCCTGCGGGCACCCCGTACACCCTCCTTCGACGAAGCGAATGTCTCGGACAAGCCAGGGTGGGTCCGCAACCTAGCGCTAGACTCATCAGATGTAAAACATATCGATGCGCTCTATCGCAAAAGGCTAAAGACGACGGCCGGGGTGGGCGAGACGATCGGTGGGCTGCTCAGGACGCTCGAACAGACCGGGAAGCTAGAGAATACCTACCTCGTCCTCACCTCTGACAACGGCTTTCACATGGGTCAGCATCGTCTCGGACTTGGCAAGCAGAGTGCCTACGAGGAGGACATAAGGGTACCTTTGATAATCCGCGGGCCAGGGGTGCCTGCGGGGGTCAGCAGGGACGAGATGGTCCTGAACAACGACTTCGCCCCGACCTTCGCAGACCTGGCGGGCTTCCCGCCTCCGGCCTCCGTAGACGGCCGCTCGTTCGCGTCCCTGCTCGACAATCGAAAGGGTAACGATCCGGACTCCTGGCGCACGGCGTTCGAGGTCCGCAACTGGGATAATAGGAAGGACGAATCGTCTTATCGGGCCGTAACACCAGTACCTCCTTACCAGGCCGTAAGGACGCAGAGACACCTGTACGTCGAGTACGAGGCCGGGGAGCGCGAGCTGTACGACCTCAGGAAAGATCCCTACGAGTTGCACAACCTGCACGATTCGGCGGCCCCGGATCTCATCTCGAAGCTCGACGCGCGCCTCGATGCGCTGCACGACTGCGCCGGGGAAGGTTGCCGCGCCGCGGAGAACGCGCCGCCCTAGAGCGTTGCTGGAAGGGTCGACCCTTCCAGAAACAGCGCATGTCAGCTAGAGCGGTTGCGAATAAAGTGGCCTCGGCGAGGATGCCGCGATGGGCATCTACTCGAAGGATCTCAGGACGAGGGCGGTCGAGCGGTCGCGGGCATCCCAGAAAGGACGGGTAGAGACCTCTCCGTCTCGCTGAGGACGCTCAAACGCTGGCTTAGGAAAAGGAGGGAGGGCGAGGACCTTCGCCGGCACCTCCACGGGCGCAAGCGGCGCACCTCGCTAACGCCGAAGAGGAGGGCTCTTGGGGAGAGCTCGAAGAGCACGACGACGCCACTTTGGAGCGCCATGCGAGATGGGGAACACAAGACGGCGTAGGGTATGGATCCCGCGATGAGCCGGCGATACGGAGAAGCTGGGTGGACCTACAAAAAAGACGCTGGCGGCCACCGAGCGAAACGAACAGAAGAGGAGCGCCTTCAGGGAGCGCCTGAGAGGGGTAGACCCGAGCGTCGCTATCGTGGACGAGTCCTCGACCAACATCGCCATGGTGCGCGCTACGGAAGGCGCCCAAGGGAGAAAGGGCGCACGGCAAGGCGCCCAGGAACTGGGGCAAGAACGTCACCTCTCATCTTCTTTGAAGACAGCGGCTCAGGCTTCGCCTTCGCTTTCAGCATTTCAGCATTTCAGCTTTTTGGTTTGCTCTGAGGTTGATTGCTCCGTTTCGCGTAAGGCCTGGGGCTTATCGGCGCCTTAAACAACCTTCTCGCGCTTGAGGTAATCTTCCAGGGCCTCGCGCCAGTTTCGCAGTTTCGGGCTCCCCAGGGTCGAGAGGACTCCGTTTGCGGGCCGCGCCGCGGGGAGAGGGTACTCCGAGCCAGGGACGGGGACGATTTCGACCTCGACACCGGCTAGTTCGAAGATTTCCTTCGCGAACTCGTGCCAGGACAGGAGCCTGAGTTGGTCAGGTGGTAGAGGCCGTAGTGTCCGCCTTCGATCACCCCCGCGATCCCCTCCGCGAGGTCTGCGGCGTAGGTCGGCGAGATGAATTCGTCGTCTTTGACCTCTAGCATGTCCCTCTCCGCTCCCAGGCGCAGCATGGTCCGCACGAAGTTGTGCCCCCTCCCGTAGACGCCGCGGATCGGACAACATACCAGTCGTTCGTTAACTGCCTGACGTACTCCTCCCCGGCAAGCTTGGTTCGGCCGTAGGCGCTGATAGGGTTCGGCGTATCGAAGGGCTCGTAGGGTCGTTCTGACTCGCCGTCGAAGACATAGTTCGTGCTGACGTGCATGAGATCATAGCCTCGCTCCTCACAAAGCTGGGCAAGGTTCCTGGGACCGAGCGCGTTGACCCTGTACGCCAGATCCGTCTCCGTCTCGCAGCCGTCGACGTTGGTGTAGGCGGCGGCGTTCACGACGACATCCGGCGAGTGCTCCTCCAGCGCCAGTCTCACGGCCCCGAAGTCAGCCACGTCGAGCTCCTCCCTCGAGAGCGCGACGACCTCGTGGCCGCGCCAGGGGAGGAGTGCGGCGAGTTCGAGGCCGAGCTGGCCACCCGAGCCGGTCACGAGTAGCTTCGGCACGTGGTCCTCCCTAGACCCTCGCCAACAGCCCGCCGTAGAGAGCCTCGAGCTCGTCCACGTTCTCCTGAACGGTCTTGACCGGTTCGATCCCGGCGCGGAGCCTTTCGAGTAGGCCCGGCTCCTCGATCAGGCGCCTGAGCTGGCGCGCGAGGTCGCAAGGGTCCTCCAGCCCGAAGAGCAGCCCGTCTCTCTCATGCCTCACGAACTCGGACATCCCGCCTAGATCGGTTGCCACCACCGGGATACCGGCGGCGAAAGCCTCGAAGATCACACCAGGACCGTTCTCGTACCAGCGGGATGGCACTACGAGGACGTCTATCCCGGAGAGGACATCACCGACCTCATCGCGCGTGAAGGGCCCAGCGAAATCTATCCTCCCGTCTCCCCCGGCCAGGGCGCGCAACTCCTGCACAAAGGGTTTGAACCTCTCCAGGTTACCGTAGATAGCGAGGGTCGCATCTAGCTCCGGCGGGAGGTCCCTGAAGGCCCGGATCAGGACGTCGCAGCCCTTGTGCGGCGCGAGGGTGCCTACAAAGCCGACCCTGAGCGGCGGGGTGAAGGGCCTGTCCTCCCTGCGTATGCCCGAGGTGTCTATACCGTAGTGGGAGACCTCGATCTTGCCGGCCCCTATGCCGTTGGCGAGCAACAACTCCCGCATGAGGTGGGTGTAGACGATGATGTGGTCGACCAGCTCCATCTTCTCCCTGATGCGTTCGGGCCGCTCCTTGAGGGCCCTCACCTGGCGCAGCGAGTGGGAGAGCCCCGAGAGCCTGGTCCGTGAGAGGGCGCCGGCGACCTTTATGGCGGCGGGCGGCGTCAGGTCGACCGCCTGCTTCATCCTGGTGCCGGGGTATCTGCTCGCTATGCAACGGGTGCAGTGGAGATCTCGGGTCCGGTGCACATCACCCCGTCGTGGCGTCTGAGGTCGACGACGGGGCAGAACGTCCAGAAGTCCGTCGCCGTGTACACGAGAGGCACGCCGAACTCCTTGATGGCGGGGATGACGCTCGCCGAGAGCCCCTGGAAGTGCTCGGCGTGAACGATGTCGGGCTCTATCTTGCGCATGTACTCGCTGGTCCTACCCGCCATGACTTCGTTCTCGTAATCCAGGCTGTAGGGGCGGGAGACACCCTCCCTGGGACGGCCCACCCTGCGCACCGGTACGCCACCGAACTCGTAGTCTTCGACCTCTCCGGGCTCGATGTCGTTGCCAGGGATGCTCCGCTTGGGGGCGAGCACGTAGGGCTCGTGGCCCCTCGCCTTGAACTCCTGCGCCAGCGAGAGCGTTACGGTCTCGACGCCGGCGTAGTGCTCGGGGAAGAACTGGTGTGCGGCGAAGAGGATCCTCACGCCCTACCAGTCATACGATTTCTCGTACCCGAACTCCACGAGCCGCCCTCCGGCCAGCCCTTTGTAGAGATCCCTGTCGCGCTCCGTGAAGACGTCCCTCCAGTCGCCGGCGACGCCCTTCCTGAAGAAAGAGGCCGGGTCCTCCTCGCCCTGCCTGCGGCTCGAAGCCCGCTCGAAGCTGCTCGACCTCAGGCAGCGCTCTATGATGCGGTCCTCGCTGCCGGCCCCGAGGAACTCGAGAATCCCCCCGAAGACGGCGGGCGTGTCGACGAGGAGGTCTTCGTACCGGATCTCCAGGTATCCTCGCCGTAGAGGGTTCTCCCGTCGTGGCTGCCCTTGCCCGTCCTGTACTCCCACCGGCGGGCCAGCTGGGCCAGCCGCTCCTCGGTGAAGATCGAACGCCCCTCGGATAGGAACCTCTCCCTGTCTTCGGCGTAATCGTCGCGGATCTGGAGCTCTTCCGGCGCGAGGTCGAAGACTCCCCCCTCCCTATCCCTTGCCAGACGCCACCAGTGGTGCATCGCCGAGACCGCCACATCCCTGCCGTCCCTGACGATGTGGATTATCCTGGCGTCGGGGTAGATCTCGTGTATCTCGTCCAGGTTCTCGGTGTGCTGGGGGCTCTTGTCTCCAACTATCCTGCGTCCCGTGCGGGCCACCTCCTTGGAGAGGAAGTAGTCGACCGAGAGCCGGTAGAGGTTCCTCAGGTCCTCGTCGTAGCCGTCCGACCACAGGTTCCACGGCAGCGCGTGCCAGGTCTTCAACTCCCTGGAGACCGCAAGGGCACGGGTGAGGCTCGACACGGGGCCAGCATAGACGGGTATCTCCTCCCTGTCGTAGCCGCGTCCGAAGAAGCTGCCCTCCTGGCCGCAAGCGATCTCGGGGTGGTCGCTCAGGCTATGCCGCAACCAGGAGGTGCCAGAGCGCATCTCTCCCGCCACGAAGAACACCGTATCGTAGTCCCCCGCGGCGACGGTCTGCCCCCTGCGGGAGGCGGAACGGGCCGCTGCGACCGTGGCCCGCGCGGCCCTCATAGCCTTCTCATTGGAGAGCACCACCCCGACCAGCCGGTCGAACCGTTCGTTCTTCAGCCGATAGTCACGCAGGAGCTCTACGACGCGTTCGAGGTTCATGGCACAGATTATAGAGCATCACACTCCTTTGCCGAGGATGCGTGTGTAGCCAGGCGTGGAGTTTCGGGCTCAGGCGGGAGACGGAAGGGACTTTGCCCCCGAGGTAGGCGCCGAGCTGGGAGGCGAGGGCGTAGGTCGCCGCGTCGAGCAGGAGTCTTGGTTTTTTTCGGGTGCCGGCTCCTCGCGCCTGAGGAGAGTGTAGACGTGGCGGGTCGAGTAGGGTATGCCGAGGATCAAGCGCGGCAGGGTCGGCACCATGCGGGCCCCGAAGAGCTCGTCGAGGACGAGTTGGTCTACGTAGTGGCGCCTGAGGTCGTAGAGGGCGCCGCGCTCATGGGAGTGGACGACGACCGAGCGCGGCTCGTAGACGATCGTGTACCCCGCCTCGACCACCTTCTTGCCCCAACGCAAGTCCTCGGCGAAGTCAGCCTCGCCGAACGGGAACTCCTCCCAGACCGAGCGGCGCAGGCAGGAGCTCACGTTGTCGAAGGCGGCTATGCGCCGCCTCTGGGCAGGCGGCAGCCCCCTGTAGATCTCGGGGTCCTGGATCTCCTGCTCCCGCCTTTCGAGGCCTGCGACGGCCAGGTTGCCGACCAGAGCGCGGGTCATGACGCCGGCGTCGGGCCTTGGGATGTGGCGGCCGTAGACAGCTGCGACCCGCACGTCTTCGTGCAGGTTCTCTACCATAGCGGCCAGCCACCGTTCGTCGAGCGGCACGGCGTCCTGGACGGTAAGGGCCACGTATTCTCCTGATGAGAGTGAGATCCCAAGGTCCCGCGTCGCGCCGTGGTTGAAACCGGCTTTCGAAACGCTGTGCAAGACCGCGCCGTGCCTTGCGGCAAGCTCCGCGGTGCCGTCGGTCGAGCCGGAGTCGACGACGACGACCTCCAACTCGAAGTCCCCTCTCTGGGCGTCGAGCTTGCGCAGCAGCTCCTCGAAACCGGGGCCAGCGTTGAAGGTGGGTATGACGACCGAAACCTTCTCAGCCAATATTACGGCGCTTCGCCGGAGTAATACTCTTCGAGCAGGGGGGCCGTTATCCTCTCGACCTGCTTTATCTGCTTGGGGGTGAGGTCCTCCTGCCAGCCTCCCGGAGTGGCCTTGCGGTAAAACTTGCCCCCGCCCTTCTTCTTCTCGGGGATGTTCTCCCAGGAGTGTTTCTCGACGGCCCGCGCCAGCCCACCTTCGTCCACGGGGATCCCGAGCGTCGAGTAGATGCGCCGCATGGTGCCGAGGGTGTCGGCCCTAAGGTCCTCGTAGCGGACCAGGACCTTCGGGCCCCTATGGGCATCGTAGGCCTTTTTGGCGTTGCCCGCGTGTTGCATGTAGACGTTCGCCCAGCGCCTCGTGAACGCGTCAGGGTTGTTGTCTGGCAGCGAATCGCGCTTCCATCCGCCTTGATCCTTGCGCTCGTAGAGCCAGTTTCCCTTTCTGGCCCCGTCGAGCGTAGAGGACACCACGTCTCTCGGGTCCCGGATCAGGAGTATCATGCGGCTCTCTGGCAGGGCTTCCATGAGCAGGGGGGCCCCCACCGAGCCGTTCGGCTCCTTGACTATGAGGTAATGGTCGCTGCCGAGGCGAGGTCTTGCGTAGCCTGCGCCGTCGAGCACGAAGTTCCTTATGGAGTGGATCCAACCCCTACGGGTCGCGTCGGCCATGACGAAGTCGGGGCGGAGAAGGTTCGCCGTCTGCGCCCTGCGATGGAAGTTGCCGAAGAGCTGGCCAACCATAGGCTCCTCCCAGACCAGATGCCGGCTCGGATCTCCCATCATGCTCCTGAGCCACGTGCTGCCGCTGCGCCCCGAGCCGAAGATCCAGACGATGTTCTCCGGCCTTACACCGGTGGTGGAGGCGCCAGCTATGCTCCTGCGCAACCCTGCGGCCCGCAAGGGGACCTCCCTGTACTTGCCAGCCAGCCAGCGGCGCCCCCGGCGCAACGCGCCGCGCGAGCCCTCGATCGTTCTCCTGATCCCGGTCCCCAACCCTACCAGCCGCCGTCCTTCTCGTAACCGAGCCGGATCAAGAGCTCCCCGGCCTCCTCTTTGTAGACCTGCTTGTCGCGCTCGTCGAACAGGTTCTTCCAGTCGCCCGCGACACCCTTACGATAGAAGGAGGAGGGGTCCTCCTGGCCCCGCTCGCGACCCCTGGAGAGCTTCTCGAAGCTAGCCTGGCTAACGCAGCGCTCCACCAGCGTCCTGTCCGTATCGACCCCGAGGAAGCCTAGCAACCTCTCGACCTCCTCGTTGGGGTGCACGAGCAGGTCTTCGTAGCGTACCTCGGTATAATTCGTCCCCGAACAATGCTGGTCCGTCCTCGACGGCCCTGCCCACCCTGAGGGCCCAGTTCTCGGCGGCTTTCCTGAGCGTCTTCTCGGCAAACATCCCCTCGCCGGTCTCAGCGAGCTCTCGGGGGCTCCTGCGGTAGGCCTCGCTCCTCGCCAGTTCCTCGGGCGAGAGCCTGTGGGTGCGGCCCCGCTTGGCGCGGTTGCCTTGCTGGTGCATGAAGGAGACCGCCTGATCCCTGCCGTCCCTTATTATGTGTAGCACCCTCGCTTCCGGGTAGATCTCGTGAATCTCCTCGACGAACCTAGGGCCGAGCAGGGGTGTCTTGTCTCCAACCACCTTCTTGCCGCTCTTCGAGAGCTCTTGCGCGAGGAAGTAGTCCGTGGCCAGCCTGACGAGATCCCTGATATGCTCGTCTGGATCTCCATCCCGGCTCCACACGGAGCGTTCGATCCAGAGCCTCAGGTACTCGGAGCCGAGCAGCGCGTTGTACAGCGAGCTGGGCTGCTGTTTGGTCTGCGTCTGGACCAGGACCTCCCGCCTGTATTCCTCGCCGAAGAACCTGCCTTCGCCCTTGCAGAGTACCTCGGGATGGGCATCGAGGGTCTTCATCAACCACGTGGTGCCTGACTTCGCGAGCCCGATGACGAAGAATACAGGCATCCCTTCACCGGGGTAGGAGCCCCGGCGGGCGCCCGCGTCCTCAGCCGGGCCCTGAGCCGGTCGACGGTCGATCCGAGGCGCGCCTGTCCCTCGCGTAGGGACCGGAGTGCGCCGCGGTACCTAGAGATCGACACCGGCAACCTCCGTTCGGGCTCGTCTTGAGGTTCCGCGGAAGCGTACTATCGGCGCTGCTTCGCGTGGTCTGTCCTGCGAAGTCCTCATCCCCTTCCGCTGGCCTCGTGGGATAGAACTCCTCGAGAAGTGGCGCCGTTATCCGCTCGACGGTCTTTACCTGGCGGCGCGTAAGGTCCTCGCGCCACGCCTGAGGCGTGGCCTTACGGTAGAACTTGCCCTGCCCCTTCTCCCCTTCCGGGATGTTCTCCCAGGAGTGCTTCTCGACGGCCCTGGCGAGCCGCGCCTCGTCTACGGAGACGCCAAGCTCGCCGTACATACGCTTCATCGTCCCTAAAGTGTCGGCCCTCAAGTCCTCGTAGCGGACTACCACCTTGCGGCCGTCGTGCGCCTCGTAGGCCCGCCTGGCACTCCCGACGTGCTGCAGGTAGGCGTCGGCGTGGCGTCTCACGAACGCGTTCGGGTTCGTCTCGGCCAGTGACTCCGCGCGCCGCCCCCCTTCGCCCCTGCGCCTGGTCTGCCAGCCACCCTTCCTGGTGGCGTCGAGCCAGGAGGCGACGACGTCCCTCGGGTCACGGATCAGGAGCACCATCCCGCTCTCCGGCAGGGCCTCCATGATCAGGCCGGCACCCACCGAGCCACCGGGCTCCTTGACCGCGAGGTATCCGCCATCCAACTCGGGGAAACGCGCGTTGGCGCCGTCCAGGATGAAGTTCCTTATGGAGCGGAGCCAGACGTCTTTGTACTGGGGCGCGAAGATGAAGTGCTTTCCAGCGTGGCGCTGGAACCTCTGGGGGTCGAAGACGGTTCCAACCCTGGGCTCGAACCACACGTCATGACCCTCTGGCTCCTCCATCATCGCGGCGAGCCAGGTGCTCCCGGTACGCCCTGTGCCGAAGATCCAGATCATGTTCTCGGGAGCGACCCCGCCGGCGATCGCCCGTCAGCGCCGGTTCGGGTAAGGCACCGCGGGTAATACCGGCCTCGAGACCCAGGACAGCCCTGACCTCGCGCACCACACCGAAGACCTTACGGTATCTGAAGACAGGCACCAGAAGCCTCCTACGCGGTGCTCCGGACGGGGTAGAGCTCCCTGAGGAGAGGGCCGGCCACCCCTTCGACTATCTCGGCCTGCTCGGGCGTCAGGTCCTCCCTCCAGCCGCCCGGCTTCGCCTTGCGGTGGAACTTGCCCTCGCCCTTCTCCTCTTCGGGGATGTTCTCCCAGGAATTACTTCTCGACCGAGCGCGCCAGTTCGCTTTCCTCTACCTGCATCTGTAGCGCCGAGTAGATGCGCCGCATGGTGGCGAGGGTGTCGGCCCTGAGGTCCTCGTAGCGGACGAGGACCTTGAGCCCCTTGTGGGCATCGTAGGCCAGCTTGGCGTTCCCGACGTCCCGCACGTACCTCCTGGCCTGGCCCTTCACGAAGTCATCTGGCCTGCTCTCGGCCAGCGAAGGCGGCTTCTCCCTGCCACCCTTCTTCATCAGGTCGGCGGTCCAGGTACCCTCTTTGTGGGCGTCGAGGTTGGAGGCGACAACGTCCCTCGGGTCGCGGACGAGCAGGATCATACGACTCTCTGGCAGTGCCTCCATAAGCAGCGGAGCCCCCATCGAGCCCTGCGGCTCCTTGATGATCAGGTACCTTCCGCCTGCTACTTCGGGGAAACGCGCGGCGGCAGAGTCGAGTACGAACCTCCTGACCGTCTCTAGCCAGAGCTCCCTATAGCGGGCCCCGAGGATGAAATGCTCGTCCTCACTGCGGTGGCCTGCCCGCACGTAGTAGAGGTTGCCGAACAGATGTCCCACGAGCGGCTCATGCCACCTGCTGTATCCTTCTATCTCGCCCATGATGGCGCTTAGCCAGGAGCTTCCTGTCCTCGCCGTACCGAACATCCAGACGAGGTTCTCAGGCCTCACGCCGCTGGTCCCTTCTCCTACTGGCGACGCTCCCTTTATCTTGCGCCAGGCGTCCCGGATCACGGCGAATCCCGCGTGGTCGCCATAGGATAGAACTCGCTCAGCAGCGGGGCCGTAATGTCCTCGACTATCTCGATCTGCCTGGGGGTCAGATCCTCCCTCCAGCCGCCCGGCTTCGCCTTGCGCCGCTTCTTGCCCTCGCCCTTCTCCTCTTCGGGGATGTTCTCCCAGGAATTACTTCTCGACCGAGCGCGCCAGTTCGCTTTCCTCTACCTGCATCTGTAGCGCCGAGTAGATGCGCCGCATGGTAGCGAGGGTGTCGGCCCTGAGGTCCTCGTAGCGGACGAGGACCTTGAGCCCCTTGTGGGCATCGTAGGCTTGCCTGGTCTTCTCTATCTGTTGCACGTATGAATTCGCGCGCGTCCTAGCGTAGGCGTTGGGGTTCTTGCCCGGCTTCGACGTACGTCTCTGGGCTTCCCTTCGCTCGGAAAGCCAGCTCCCCTCGCTCCGCGCATCCATACTCGAGGCGACGACATCCCTGGGGTCACGGATCAGGAAGATCATACGACTCTCGGGCAGGGCTTCCATCAAGAGCGGCGAGCCTATGGAGCCGTTCGGCTCTTTGATGACGAGGTATCCGCCCCCGATCAGCTCGGGGAACCTGGCGGTCGCTCCGCCCAAGACCAAATCCCTCATCGGCCCGAGCCAGGTCTCTTTGTACGGTTCTCCCAGGATGTATTGCCCGCCCGACTTGCGGCCCCCGACCCTGAAGTAGTGGAAGTTGCCGAAGAGGTTTCCTACAAGCGGCTCGTTCCACATGGCGCATCCGTCGAGGCTCTCCATCATGGAGCCGAGCCACGTGCTGCCGCTACGTCCCGTGCCGAAGATCCAGACGATGTTCTCGGGCCTTACGCCGCACGGCTCGCCGGCGCGCGACGGTCGTTGGGCTCGCGAACGGAGGGATTTGCCCCTGGTCACCGCGTGCCGCCAGGCCCGCCTGAACCTCGGCGTCAATTTCGTTCCTCCCCCGTCCTCAGGAGGGCTTGTCGGCCACAAGGTGATTGCAACGATCTACTCCCATAAGCCTTATCTACCTGCAGAGGGCCATTATACTCTCACAAGATCCTGTTTTAGTGGCGCCAGACTCCCCGATCTTGGCGCCGACCGTCACGAAACCCAAGCATTTTTCGCGTAATGGGTCACAAGACCCTTAACAATTCTCCATCCTTGTAAGATAATGTGGCCCTGCACAAAATTATGGTCTTCTCGTAGGGGGACGTTTGCGGGTCAAAACTATATGGTAGTCGGTAACGGTCGTCTACAAGGGTATGCTTTCACCGCTGCTCTACTGTGGGCGGTCCTCCTACTAATCCTCGCTCCGGGGTCGAAGGGGGAACCTGCCACGCAGCCTGGGGTGGACGAAGACCCCAACGGTGCGCCTTACGTCGCAGGGGAGCTACTCGTTGCCTATGAGTCTGGAACCTCCGAGGAGGCCGAAGGGACCGTCGTCAGGCGGTCGGGAGCCCGGACCCTGGAGGATCTGCCAGGGGAGGTGAGGCTTGTCTCCTTCCCGGCGATCAGGCGCGTGGCATCCGAGGCGGTGCGGGAGCGAGCCCTCGCACGGGAGCTGAGAGCTCTCGGGCACAGAGCGGGGGTCGAGGCCGCTGACTACAACTACTTGCGCGAGCCTTCCTTCGTGCCAGACGACCTGAGGCTCGGGAACCAGTGGGGCCTCACCAGGTCAAGGTTCCCTGGCGCCTGGAACGACGCAAAGGGCGCTGGGGCGAAGGTCGCCATCCTGGACTCGGGCGTCTACTTGAAGCATCCTGATATAGGCAGGATCATGGCCCAGATAGACTTAGTCGATGGCGACGCGGTGGCCGAGGACGACAACGGGCACGGCACCCACGTAACAGGCATAGCGGGTGCGCTCACGGGCAACGGCTTGGGAGTGGCTGGGGGATGCTTCGAGTGCGGGCTACTCATAGCCAAGGTCATGGGCGCGAGAGGGTTCACCACAGACTCGAGGATAGTGGAGGGTATCGACTGGAGCGTGAACCAGGGTGCCGACGTCGTGAACCTCTCGCTCGGCGGGCCGGGAGACTCCAGCGTGCTAAGGGCGGCGGTCAACCGCGCGTATGGCCGGGGCGCGGTCGTGGTGGCGGCGGCCGGCAATGAAGGGACGAATGTGCCGCGGTACCCGGCTGCGTATCCGAGGGTGATCGGTGTGAGCGCCACCAGCGCGGATGGCACGCTCGCCCGCTTCTCCAGCCGCGGCAAGTGGGTGGATCTGGCCGCGCCGGGGACTAACATACTCTCCACCAGCAGGTCGGGAGGCTACGACAAGTGGAGCGGGACCAGCATGTCGGCGCCCTTCGTGTCTGGCCTCGCCGGGCTGCTCGCTTCCCAGGGTATGTCCGCGGACGCGATCCGTCAGCGCATGCAGGAGTCGGCCAAGGACCTCGGTCCCGCGGGGTATGATCCCCTATACGGGCACGGCAGGATCAACGCCGACAACGCCGTGAGGTAAGTCTCTGGCCGCGGCCTGGCGAGTACATCCTCGCTTATGTAAACTTGCCGCTGCCCACATTCCGGGGCACATGGCTTACACTACTGGCGGCGCTGCCGGCAAGGCGAGGGACGTAATTGGCCACGTACACGTATAACGGTAAGAAGAGCTTCGCGGGGGAGTTCTTCGACTCCCTGGCGTCTTTCTACCGTAAGCGATGGTTGCTGAGGTACTTCGTACGCCGCCAGGTAACCCGCAGCTACAAGAGGTCCTATCTGGGCCTCGCATGGGCGGTACTGGGACCCCTGATCTGGGTCTTCTTCCTGACGATCATCTTCTCCGAGGTGGTCGGCCTGAGGTTCAGGGAGGTGGAGAGCGATCCAACGCTCAACTTCGGCCTGTTCCTGTACTGCGGCTTGCTCCCTTTCATGGCCTACTCAGAGGCGCTGAGCAAGGGCCTCAACAGCATCAGGAACAACGCTGGGTTGGTGCAGAAGGTGGTCTTCCCTCTGGAATTGCTCCCTTTTACCAACGCGGTCGCCTCGCTGGTTGACAAGCTCTTCGGCGTGGGGGCGCTCGTACTCTTCGTATTTGTCCTACAACACAGGCTGCACTGGCAGGTCTTGCTGCTGCCCCTGATCATAGTGCTCCAGTTGTTGTTCACTCTTGGGCTGACCTACTTCATGGCGGTCATAGGGACCTACGTGCCTGACATGGGCGAGGTCCTCCGACCCATCATAAGGGGGACTTTCTTCATCACACCGATCCTCTGGCCGCCTGAGACGTTGCCGGAGAACCTGCAATTCATAAACGACTACAACCCGCTGGCCTACCTGGTTGGCGCATACAGGGCTATGATCCTCGAGGGCACGCTTCCTGGCGGGCTGGCGACCCTCTACTTCTCCCTGTTCTCCTTGGCCCTGTTCCTCGCTGGCTTCGCGCTGTTCGTCAAGGTGAAGCCGGGGTTTGCGGACCACCTGTGACGCCGGCCATCTCCCTGAGGGGAATAGGCAAGAAGTACAGGATCTCCCCGAGCCGCTCCTCGAGGCTGGGCGAGATCCTGAGCTTCGGCAAGGCCAAACGAAGCCACGAGTTCTGGGCGCTGCAGGACTTTAGCCTGGACGTGGAGCCTGGCACCACCCTTGGCGTCGTTGGCCGAAACGGGGCTGGGAAGAGTACGCTTCTGAGCATAATCTCGGGCGTTCTGCGGCCGACGATGGGAGAGGTCGAGGTCGAAGGCCGGCTGTCGGCGATCTTCGGGATCGGGACGGGGTTCAACCCGCTCTTCACGGGGCGCGAGAACGCCATGTTGAGCGGCCTGATCCTCGGCATAGAGCACGACGAGATGGTGGCGCGCTTCGACGACATCGAGGCTTTCGCGGACATCGGAGAGTTCATGGACCAGCCGATCAAGACCTACTCGAGCGGGATGCGCAGCCGCCTTGGCTTCGCCGTCGCGATCAACGTCGAGCCCGATGTCCTTGTCATAGACGAGGCTCTCTCTGCGGGCGACTCGGCGTTCAAGAAGAAAGCGATCCAGAGGATGTACGACCTCAAGGACTCAGGGTCCACGGTACTTTTCGTCTCCCACAGCATGGGGATGGTAAAGCGATTCTGCACGGAGGCCGTATTGCTTCACAAGGGAAGGCTGGTAACCACCGGCAGCCCCGAGGAGGTGGTCGACTACTACGAGGAGATGCTGGCGAGGTCTCAGGAGATGAAGGACGCTGGCACCAGCGAGTTGGACAAGCAACTTGACTACGAGATAGAGCACGAAGACGAGGAGGACACGCCGACCAAGGGCGAAGGCCTCTCTTCCGAGGGGACCCCGAATACCCGCAGGGTCGTTGGAGGGGCCGAGATCCTTGGCCTCGAACTGCTTGACGAGAACGGGCAACCGACCGACACACTGTTCTCGGGTGCGCCCTTGACCGTGAGGGTACGCCTGCGCTACGACGAGGTCGTGGAGGAAAGCATCCTCGGCATCACCCTGCACAGCGAGAGCGCCGGTCTCGAGGTCTTCTCGACGGATACGGCGCTCGAGGGGGTCTCCGCTCGGGCGGAAGGAAGAGGGCGAGCAGACGACGGTCGACTTCACGTTCGTGGTGCCGCTAGGATCCGGCACCTACAACGTGGACGCGTCCCTGACGGACCCGCAGGCGGGCGGCTCGGATGTGGCCCGTACAGAGCACGCGGCGACCTTCGAGATAACCCAGGATGGGGCTCTCGCCCCGGTCAAAGGCCTGGTGGACCTGCCCACCGATGTCGAGATCCACGGTCCGGAGGGCCGGCGGGAGAGGCCAGCCTGAAGCCGTGCCTCCCCGCGTCACGGTCGTCATCCCGAACTGGAACGGCGAGCGGTTCCTGAGGCTTTGCCTTGGCTCTCTGCAAGATCAGTCTTTCCTAGCCTTCGAGACCATTGTGGTGGATAACGGCTCCACAGACGGCTCGATAGCCTTTGCAGAGGAACATTTTCCTGAGGTACGTGTGGTCCCGCTCGAAGAAAACCGGGGCATCGCCGCGGCGTTCAACGCCGGGATCGAGGCGTCCACGGGAGAGTACGTAGTACTCCTCAACAACGACACCGAGCAGGACCCTGGCTGGCTCGAAGCGCTGGTGCGCGCGGCGGAGGATCACCCCGAGTCGGGTCTGTTCGCCAGCAAGCTGGTCGACTTCCACGACCGCCACGTGCTCGACGGGGCCGGGGACGCCATGCGCCTGAGCGGTCTACCCTACCGCCTCGGGCACGGCGAGCGCGACGGGGTCCGGTTCGATACACCTGGCTACGTCTTCGGGGCGTGTGCAGCGGCGGCGCTCTATAGCAGGGCTATGCTCGATGAGGTAGGGCTCTTCGACGAGGACTTCGTCTCCTACTGCGAGGATGGGGACCTGAGCTTCCGTGCCCAGCTCGCCGGCTATCGTTGCTTCTATGTCCCCGACGCCGTCGTCTACCATATGGGAAGCGCCTCGACAGGCGGCAAGCGTAGCCCGACGGCGACCAGGCTCGGTAGCCGCAACTCATTTAGCCTGCTGGTCAAGAACCTGCCCCTCTCCGCGATACCGCACATATTGCCTTTCTTCGCCGCTGGACAGCTCGTGCGTCTACTCACTGCCGCGGCGACGGGCTCATTGCGGGCGCACCTCGAGGGATTGGCGGGCGCGCGGCGCCACCTGCCGCTCATGCTCGGGAAGCGGGCCGAGATACAGAAGAGGCGGAAGCTTTCAGACGCCGAGGTCCGCAGGCTGCTCAGGGAGTCATCGCTCGCCGCGACGGCGAGCATCATGCGCCGGTTGCGAGATAGGGCCCTCTCGCGATGAAGTTCTCGGTTCTCATCGTCAACTACGCCTCCTGGCCTCTGACCCTCCGCTGCATCGCGTCCCTGCAACAGACACGCTACGGGGACTTCGAGATCATCGTCGTGGATAACGACCGTGTGGAGCCGCCAGAGCTTCCATCCGGGGTGCGTCTGATCCGTAACAGAGAGAACGTGGGCTTCGCCCGCGCCCACAACAGAGGCATCGCCGCGTCGAGCGGAGATCCGGTCGTCCTCATAAACCCCGACACACTCGTGGAGAATGACTTCTTCGAGCTTCTGGAGGAGTTCGTCTCAGAGAACCCGCGGGTGGGCATAGCAGGACCAAGAATCCTTGACTCGGAAGGGGGCCTCCAGCTCTCGGCGCGGCGGGAGATCAGCGCCCTCTCCGGATTCCTCGGGCGCACCTCCCTCCTGACCCGCCTCTTCCCCAAGAGCTCGGTCGTAAAGAGCCAGTTTCCCGCCGTCACGGACCAGTCCCGTCCGACCTCGGTCGACTGGGTCTCAGGCGCCTGCATGGTCGTCCGCAGGGAGACGTTGCGAGACATCGGCCCTCTCGACGAACGCTTCTTTATGTACTTCGAAGACGCCGACCTCTGTAGGCGCGCCCGGGCTGCGGGGTGGCTCGTCTACTACCTACCGCACGTCGGAATAGTCCACCAGACCGGCGCCAGCAGCCGCAGCAGGCCGAAGGCGATCTGGCTACTCCACAAGAGCGCGTTCCTCTACCACCGCAAGCACGGCGCCCACGGCCCCTTAGGTGTCTACAGCGCGGCGGTTCTGGCCGGGCTCACCATCCGCGCCCTGGCGAAGCTGGGGATCTCGCTGTTCGCGAGATAGGCACAGTTTCAGGCTACAGGCTTCAGGTCTTGGTTTTTGAGAATTCGCTCTCTAAGCGTGTCTCAGGTGGGGGTCTCTGGTCGTTGTTGTTTTTTTCTGCTATTTCAGATCCATCTTTCACCGCTTCCCTTATAGCGTGGTAATGTCCCTTCCGGCATCCCGTCCAGCGGTGGGGCGGCGCGGTCTTTGTCCGAGAGGCTCGGGTTCTCGCCGGGCCACTGTATTCCGATACCGGGATCGTTCCACAGGATGGACCCGTCGTACTCGGGAGCGTAATAGTCTGTGCATTTGTAGGAGAGGAGCGCGCTCTCACCCGTGACGACGAACCCGTGGGCGAAGCCGGGAGGGACCCAGAACTGGCTCTTGTTCTCTGCGGAGAGGGTCACACCCGTCCAGCCTCCGAAGGTCGGGGAGCCGACCCTGATGTCCACGGCCACGTCGAAGACCTCGCCCCGCAAGACGGAGACGAGCTTGCCCTGGGCCTTGGGGTTCTGGAAGTGGAGGCCGCGGAGCACACCGTGGGCGGAGAACGAGAGGTTATCCTGCACGAAGTGGTTCGGGATACCGTGCCGCTCGTAGTGGGCACCGTTCCAGCTCTCCATAAAGAAGCCGCGGTCGTCGCCGAAAACCTTCGGCTCGATGACGAGGACGCCAGGGAGATCCGTCTCGACGACGTTCAAGTGACGTACTCCTCGCTCCCCAGGAGCTCGAGCAGGTACCGGCCGTAGTCGTTCTTCCTCATCGGGTGGGCGAGGCGTTCGAGCCGTTCGGCGTCGATGTAGCCTTTGCGGTAGGAGATCTCCTCGGGACACCCTATCTTGAGGCCCTGCCGCTGCTCGATGGTCTCGATGAAGTTGGATGACTGATGCAGCGACTCGTGCGTACCGGCGTCGAGCCACGCCATCCCGCGTCCCATGAGCTCGACTCGCAGCTCCCCTCTCTCCAGGTAATCTACGCTGACGTCTGTTATTTCGAACTCCCCCCGCGCCGAAGGCGTGAGCTCTGTGACCACGTCGAGTACCCTGTTGTCGTAGAAGTAGAGTCCCGTCACGGCGTAATGCGAACGGGGTCTCTCCGGCTTCTCCTCGATACTGAGAACCGTCCCATCGTCGTCGAACTCAACGACGCCGTAGCGCCCCGGGTCCCTGACGTAATACCCGAAGACGGTGGCCCCTTCCTTCCTGCCTGCCGACCGCTCCAGGAGCCCGGAGAGGCCGTGACCGAAGAAGATATTGTCCCCGAGGACGAGCGAGACGCTCTCGGACCCGACGAACTCCCGCCCGATAACGAAAGCCTGGGCGACCCCCTCGGGCCTCGGCTGCACGGCGTAGCTGAAATCCACACCCCACTGCGAACCGTCGCCGAGCAGATCCTCGAAGCGGGAGAGGTCCTCGGGCGTCGAGATCACGAGTATGTCCCTGATGCCAGCGAGCATCAACGTGGTCACGGGGTAGTAGATCATCGGCTTGTCGTAGACGGGCAGGAGCTGCTTGCTTACAGCCCTCGTGAGCGGATACAGCCGCGTCCCCGAGCCTCCGGCGAGCACGATCCCCTTCACGCAAGCCCTCCGCGGCCGCCCAACCCGAGCCGCTCGCCCATGTAGCCGCGCGATCTCGCGGCTTCGCACCACCCTGGATTCTCGAGGTACCAGCGCACGGTCTTCTCCATCCCGGTCTCGAGTGTCTCCTCGGGCCTCCAGCCGAGCTCGCGTTCTATCTTCCCCGCGTCTATGGCATAGCGTCTGTCGTGGCCAGGCCTGTCAGCGACGAAGGTAATCAGCGACTCGTGCTGGGAGCCGCCTGCGAGCTCGTCGAGCAGGGCGCAGATGGTCTTGACGACCTCGAGGTTCGTCCGCTCGTTGTGGCCGCCTACGTTGTACGTCTCGCCGGGACGCCCACGTTCGAGTACAGTGAGAATAGCCTTGCAGTGGTCCTCGACGAAGAGCCAGTCCCTGACCTGCTGCCCGTCGCCGTAGACGGGCAGGGGTTCTCCCCGCAGGGCGGTCAGGATCATGAGCGGTATGAGTTTCTCGGGGAAGTGGTAGGGCCCGTAGTTGTTGGAGCAATTGGTCGTGAGCGTGGGGAGCCCGTAGGTGTGGTGGTAAGCCCGCACGAGATGGTCGGAGGCCGCCTTGGAGGCGGCGTAAGGGGAGTTGGGACGGAAAGGGCTCTCCTCGCTGAAGTAGCCCGTCGGCCCTAAAGTCCCGTACACCTCATCCGTGGAGACGTGCAAGAAGCGGAAATCGTCGTGGTCATCTCCTTCGAGGGCACCCCAGTAGGAGAGCGCGGCCTCGAGGAGCTCGTGGGTCTCGACCACGTTGGTCTGCACGAAGGCCTTCGGACCGTCTATGGAGCGGTCGACGTGCGTCTCGGCGGCGAAGTTGACGACGGCCGAGGGACGATACTCGGCGAACAGGCGGTCCACCAGCTCGCGGTCCCCGATCCTCCCCCTTACGAAGACGTGGTCGGGGTGATCGGAGACAGAGGCCAAGGTGTCGGGATTGCCAGCGTAGGTCAGGGCGTCGAGATTGACCACCCTGTAGTCCCCGACCGCACCCAGGACGAAGTTGCCCCCTATAAAGCCGGCGCCGCCGGTAACGAGGATAGTACGTTTCTGTCCCTGCAATGTGCTCCTCTGTTTTAGCTGTCAGCATGTCAGCACGCTTCGGCTTCGCCTCCGCTTGTCAGCATTTCAGCTTGTTTGTTGGCTGACGGCTGATGGCTTTGACCGTAGCCTACTAGACAGGGCCTGGAACCGCCACGTTCTTGAAACGCCGCGCGGGTGCGTGATACTTTTCTTGCGCGTGGTCCCTGGCTTCTATATTCCCGTTCGCGGCGTGCGAACTACCGACGCCGGGGGATATGCCCCCGGTTGCTGGATCTCCGGTCCGTAGAAACGAACTGGTTTATTGTCCGACGAAAGGTCAGGGTTGCTTTGGGCGTTCAGGCAAGGGTGGCGAGGCAGGGTGTTATCCGCAGGTACCGTGGGTGGCTACCGGAGATACCGGACGATGCCATAGCCACGATAGGCGAGGGCGCGACGCCCCTTATCGAGGCCATGAGGATCTCGGAACACGTCGGCGCCCGCCTGTTCCTCAAGTTCGAGGGTATGAACCCGACGGCCTCGTTCAAGGACCGCGGCATGACGGTGGCCATGAGCAGGGCCGCCGCTACGGGGAGCCGCGCCTGCGTCTGCGCTTCGACGGGGAACACTGCGGCCTCGGCGGCGGCCTACGCGGCGCGTGCCGGCATAGAGTGTTTCGTAGTCGTGCCGGCAGGCAAGATAGCGCTCGGCAAGGCCGTACAGGTCCTCGCGCACGGGGCGCGGATAGTCCAGATCGAGGGCAACTTCGACGCGGCACTGAAGCTCTCGAAGAGGATCGCCGATGAGCTCGGCGACGTCACCCTGGTCAACTCGGTGAACCCAGACCGTATCGAGGGCCAGAAAACCGCGGCCTTCGAGGTCGCGGAAGCCCTCGGAGATCCGCCCGACGCGCTGGCCCTACCCGTAGG
This sequence comes from uncultured Rubrobacteraceae bacterium, assembly GCA_963808845.1. Taxonomy (GTDB): domain Bacteria; phylum Actinomycetota; class Rubrobacteria; order Rubrobacterales; family Rubrobacteraceae; genus Rubrobacter_D. The sequence goes on along the minus strand of CAWEHD010000017.1, from coordinate 15,705 downwards.
CAACGCGGGCAACATCACCTCGTACTGGAAGGGTTTCTGTGAGTGGCGCGGGGCTGGGCATGCTGACTCGGCCCCCAGCATGCTCGGCTTCCAGGCTGAGGGCGCCTCCCCGCTGGTGGCCGGCCACGACTTCGAGAGTCCGGAGACGGTCGCGAGCGCCATCAGGATAGGTTCACCGGCGAGTAAGGAGGGGGCACTCTCGGCCGCGCGCGAGTCGGGGGGGCTCATAGAGAGCGTTACGGACGGGGAGATCCTGGCCGCCCAGGAGATGCTGGCCCAGCAGGAGGGTGTCTTCTGCGAGCCCGCCTCGGCGGCCGGCATAGCGGGCCTCATAAAGCTCGCCGGCGAAGGCAGGGGGCCAGAGGGCACGGTCGTGAGCGTCTTGACCGGGCACGGGCTCAAGGACCCTGATGTGATCCTCGGTCGTGTGCGACTCCCCGATCCCGTCCCTGCGACGTTCGAGGCAGTCGCTGGTCGCATGGAGATTTCAGCGAGTTGATCTCCGTCCGGGTCCCCGCCACCTCAGCGAACCTCGGACCAGGTTACGATGCGGTGGGGCTCGCGCTCTCCTTGAGCATGAGGATAGGGCTGGAGAGGTCTCCCCATCCCACGGTAGAGATACGAGGCACAGGTGCCGACCTGATCCCGCGCGGCCCCGAACACCCTGCCTACAGGGCGGCGCGATTCGTGGCCGAGCTCGTCGGCGAGTCAGACGCCCATTTCCGGCTCGTTCAGGAGAACGCTATCCCGCCGACCCGGGGTTTGGGCGGGAGCGCGGCCGCGCTCGTCGGCGGGGCCGTCGCCGCCAACGACCTGTTCGGGGGTCAGATCGCCGCCCCCGACCTGCTCAACATCGTCTGCGAGCTCGACGGCCACCCCGACAACGCGGCCCCAGCCCTCCTCGGCGGGCTGGTGATCGGAACCCTCACCCCCATCGGCGTGAGCGCCGTGCGCCTCGAACCGAAGGACCTCAAGGTGGTCGTCGCCGTCCCCGACTTCGCCGTCTCGACCACGGCGGCCCGCCGCGCCCTCCCTGACTCGGTCTCCCACCGCGACGCCGCCTTCAACGTCGGCCGCTCCGGTCTACTGCTTGGTGCCCTCGCGACGGGCGAGTACCATCTCCTGCGCGTCGCCATGCAGGACAGGCTCCACCAACCCTACCGCTCCCACCTCATCCCAGGACTGGAGGACGTAATAGAGGTCGCGCTAAAGACCGGCGCCTACGGCGCATGCCTCTCCGGCTCGGGTCCTACCGTCCTCGCCTTCGCACCCGAGACCAGAGCCAGGGAGATAGCCTCAGCGATGAAGACCGCCTTCGAGGCGCGAGGTGTCGTGGCAGAGTCCTGGGCGCTCGACGTGGACCTCGCAGGAGCCCGCGTCGAGCCCCCAGGAGAAGTCTCCGCCCTGAGTCCCGTGTCCAGCGCTCTAGAGCAGCCCAGAGCTGACCAAGAAAGGTGTGACCCCAACGTCCGCCGCAGGCTTGGCTCTCCTCAGGTGACTACCCTGTAAAGCTCCTCGGCCTATCTGCCGGCCAGCGCGGCGCACACGGCCGAGACCTTCCGCGCGCCTGAGCGCCTTGAAGGCATACTGGATCGCCCGACGGTCGGGGTGAGCCGCGAGTTTATGGACACCGTAGCGGAGCGGCTTCCCGTCTGGGGCTGGCGGCCATGAACTGAGTGTAGCCGAAGAAGTTGCCCGTGTGGCCCCAAACGGTCCCGCACCTCGTCTCGTAGCGGAAGACGCCCAACCCCGCAGAGTTCTTGCCCGGTCCGGTCGGCTCGGAGTTCCCGCCCTCGACAACCTTACGCTGAAGGTCTCGGGTATGAGCATCGAACAGTTCGCCTCCCACGTAGCCGCGGATGAAGGTGTTGAGGTCGGCCGGTGTGGAGACCATGCCCCCGGAGGCCCAAGCCCAGCCGGCGGCGACCAATTCGCTTACATCCTCGGGCGGGTCTTCACTCAGGTCGTAGCCGTGGATGAAAGGTTCCCTAAGGTCCGTACCTGCCGGCAGGGTGGTCTTGCTCAGCCCCAGTGGGCTGTAGACTTGCTTTTGGAGCTGGCCTTCGTAGGTCCTGGCTGTGGCATCCTCGACCATAAGGGCCACGGCTATGTTGTCCGAGTTGGAGTAGTGGTACTTCGAACCGGGCTCGAAGAGCAAGGGCGGCTTATGATCATAGACGTAAGTGAGCAGCTTCTCCGGACGGGGTGCTTGTGTAGGGCTCGCCCTCAACTGCGGCCTGGAGGACAGGATCCGCAAAGTAGTCCGGCAGGCCGCTGGTATGGTTGAGGAGTTGCCTGAGGGTGACCCTGCGCCAGGCGTTGGGAAGGTTCGGAAGGTCTGACAAGCGCTCTCCGATCGTGTCGTTCAGGGAGAGCGCCCCCTTGCTCACCAAAGAGAGCGCGACAGCCCCGCTGAAAGCCTTAGCGGTGCTGGCGATGCGCATGCGGTCATCGACCCTCATGGGCCTGTTGTTCTTCAGGTTGGCCGACCCCGAAGGTGTGGACCTCCCGGTGCTGGCCGCGCTGGATCACGGCGATGACGCCTGGAGGCCCGCCGCGCATGGCGACAAGTCCCTTGAGCGCGAGATCGAGCGCAGCGTCAGCGACTTTGGCCTTCTCCTTGCCGAAGGCCGCGCTCTTGTCGGCCAGGTAGGGGACGGAGACCAGCGCGGTGACCAAGGCCGTCTGTTTGAGGAACCGCCTCCTGTCGATGATCGCCGCCCCTCCGGATGGACCTTGTGTTCTCGCGTTGTTCGCCATTCTCTCTCCTTTCTCCCACGCACAATTCGACAGGAAGTATGCGCCGAAGTGGGCCAACTGGCAAACTTGCCTCGAGATAGCCTGGAAAGCTTGCTGTCCTTGTGGTGTGCTTCGCCATGTTTTCTACGGTCTGTGCGGGATAGAAGCTATATGCACCTTGACAACCCTCTACCAGTGTGCGACCCTTCACCCCACTTGCGAGCGAGTGAGTGAGGAACGCTTTGAGCGAGGTTTCGGAAACGGCGCGAAGGAAGAGGATCTCGGGCTTGATGCTCAAGATCTCGCGCCTGCTCGCTCCGCCGATCCACCCGCGAGTATCCACGGTGGCCGTACCGTCCGCCCTACGACTAATTAGCCTGGCGGGCCGGGACGGCGTTCTCCGGTCCGCCTAGAGCCGCAAGACGGGAACACATCCCGTTCTTCGGCAAGGTCGAGGCAAGATCTCCTACCAGAACGGGGTAAACCGTGGAAAACACAGCATTCAACATCGAATACAAGCCGCGCACGGGCAGCGAAGCCATGTGCGAGGCGCTACTCGACGAAGGGGTCGAGTACCTCTTCGGATATCCTGGGGGCGCGATCATGCCTTTCTACCACGCCCTCGGCGACTACCCACTGAAACACATCCTCACCCGCCACGAACAGGCAGCGGCCCACGCGGCGGACGGCTACGCCAGGGCGACGGGCAGGGTCGGGGTGTGCGTGGCGACGAGCGGACCAGGGGCTACCAACCTGGTTACGGGGCTCGCCACGGCCCAGATGGACTCCGTGCCGCTGGTGGCGATCACGGGCCAGGTCGGACGCCCCGCGCTCGGTAAGGACTCCTTCCAGGAGACGAACGTCATGGGCATGACGCTGCCCTTTACCAAGCACTCCTTCCTGGTCGAGGACCCCGACGAGCTCTACCCGACGATGCGGCGGGCCTTCGAGATCGCCCGCTCGGGAAGGCCTGGACCTGTCCTCGTTGACGTCCCCAAAGACGTGCAGTTCGCGGCCACGAACGACAACGGCTACCGTCGTCTGCGGGAGGCGCCGCCTCCTGTGGAGTCGCCGGGGCTCGAGCGGGCCGCGATGCTCCTCCGGAACGCGAAGCGGCCCCTGATCCTGGCCGGACACGGCGTTACGCTGGGGGGCGCCGAGATGGAGCTCAGGCTGCTCGCGGAGAGGACGGGCATCCCCGTCGTGACGACGCTGCTAGGCATTAGCGCCTTCCCCGACGACCATCCGCTGTACCTGGGCTGGCCTGGGATGCACGGGCAGGCCAGCGTCAACCGCGCCATAGACCGCTCCGACCTCCTTTTCGCCGTCGGGATGCGCTTTGACGACAGGATCACGGGCGCGGCCCACAAGTTCGCCAAAGACGCGAAGATCATCCACATCGACGTCGACCCCTCAGAGCTCGGCAAGGTCATAAAGCCGACCGTAGGTATCGCCGCAGACGCGAAGGCCGCGATGCGTTCGATCCTCGGACACCTGGATAATTCCCCCGACGAGGGCGAAGGATGCGGGCGGTGGCGCGAGGAACTGGCGAAGACCCAGGAGCCTGAGAGGCGCCGCAAAGAGTCGGCGCGGGACGAGTACGGTCCTATACAGGTTATGGAGGCCATAAAGGCCGCCGCCGGCCCAGACCTGCGGCTCGTCACCGACGTCGGCCAGCACCAGATGTGGGCTGCCCAGTTCTTCGAGTTCACCAAGACCAACAGCCACATCACGAGCGGGGGCCTCGGCACCATGGGCTTCGCGCTGCCGGCGGCGATGGGCGTGGCTTTCGCGTATCCGGAAGACCCGGTCTGGGTCATCGCCGGCGACGGCGGCATCCAGATGAACATCCAGGAGCTCGCCACGATAAGGGAGTTCGGGCTGAACATAAAGGTCGCCGTCCTGAACAACGGTTACCTCGGGATGGTCCGCCAGTGGCAGCAGTTCTTCCACAACCGCCGCTACTCCGAGACACCCATAACGGGCCCGGACTACGAGCAGCTCACCGCCGCCTACGGGCTCGCCGGGCGCACCGTCAGCGAGGGCGACGACGTCGAGGCGGCCGTGCGGTGGGCGCAGGAGCAGGAAGGCTGCACCATCCTGGACTTCCACATCGACCCCGAGGCGAACGTCTACCCCATGATCCCATCTGGCATGTCCGTCAACGAGATGATCGAGGAAGACGGTGCCTGAAGCGGCAACGGGCGTCGCCCTGAACACCATCGAGGTCCGCTTCACCGGCGGCATGCTCGCCCTGAACAGGCTACTCATGACGCTCCAGAACAAGAGGATGCCCGTCGCGGGCTTCACGCTCGGACGGGATGGTGACGGAATGCGGGCCACCATTTTGCTCGACTGCCCGCCCGAGTCAGCGCTGCGCTACACGGCCCTCATCTCGGCCCTCGAAGACGTAAGCGAAGCAGGACCGGCGGAGACTATAGAGGTTGCCATGATCTCGACCTCGGGAGACTGGCGCGAGGCGGCGGAGCGATCGGGCATCGAAGCGCACGAGGACGACGGTACGGTCGTGGCGTCAGGGGCTCCCGAGAAGGTCGAGGACTTTCTCGCCGCCCTTGGCGCCCGAGACGTGGTCAGGCTGGGTCCTGTGGCCCGTCCCGAGGGAGGAGTCTAGATGGCACGGGTATACCGTGAGGGAGACATAGGGAATGAGATCACAAGCCGCAAGGTCGCGGTCCTCGGCTACGGCAGCCAGGGCCACGCCCACGCCCTGAACCTGAAGGAGTCCGGCTGCGACGTGACCGTCGGGCTCTACGAGGGCTCCAAGAGCTGGCCCAAGGCAGAAAGGGACGGGCTGCAGGTCGAGACCATCGCGGACGCGGTAAGGGATGCGGACGTGGTGATGATGCTCCTCCCCGACGAGAAGCAACCCGCCGTCTTCGAGGCCGAGGTCGGGCCGAATCTCTCCGAGGGCGACCTCATGCTCTTCGCCCACGGCTTCAACATCCACTTCAACCAGATCGTCGTCCCCCCCGAAGTCGACCTCGGTCTCGTCGCCCCCAAGGGACCAGGCCACGTGCTCAGGCGTCTGTACGTCGAAGGCAAAGGGATGCCATCGCTCTTCGCGGTACAGAATGACTGCTTCTGGGCAGGCTCGGGATGTGATCCTCTCCTACGCCCGCGCCATAGGGAGCGGCCGCGCGGGCATCATCGAGACCACCTTCGCGGAGGAGACCGAGACGGACCTCTTCGGGGAGCAGGCGGTGTTGTGTGGCGGGCTGACGGCGCTCCTTACAGCCGGGTTCGAGACGCTGGTCGAGGCGGGCTACCAGCCCGAGCTCGCCTACTACGAGTGCGTAAACGAGCTCAAGCTGATCGTTGATCTGATCTACGAGGGCGGGCTCGCCGGGATGCGCTACTCGATCTCGAACACCGCCGAGTACGGCGACTACACGGCGGGGCCGAAGATCATCGACGAAGCCGCCAAAGAGAGGATGCGTTCCAATCCTCGCGGATATCCAGAGCGGCAAGTGGGCCAAAGACTGGGTGCTCGAGAACCAGGCCGGGGGGTCCAGCTTTCTCGCGATGCGCCGCAGGGAGGCCGAGTCGCAGGTCGAGAAGGTCGGACAGGAGCTGCGGGCGCTCGCGGCCGAGGGTATCGAGACGCCCGCCGGCTCCGCTGGAGGTGAGAACCTATGAGTCGTAAGAGCTTTTGCAGCGTCGGACGCCGAGTGGGCCTACCACGGCGGCGAGCTCGTCAGGATGGGCGATATACGCCTCTCACCGGCGACGCACGCCCTGAACTACGGTACCGGCGTCTTCGAGGGCATCAGGGCTTACTGGAGCGAGGAGCGCGGGACGTTGCAGGTCCTGAAGATGCGCGAGCACTTCGAGCGCTTCGAGAAGTCCTGCCGGCTGCTACGCATAGACCTGCCCGCCACCGTCGACGAGCTCTGTGACGTCACGCTAGAGATACTGCGGCGCAACGCCCCGCGGGTGGATACCTACATAAGACCGCTGGCCTTCAAGACCGTCGAATCGGTGGGCGTGAACCTCAAGGGGGAATCGGAGCTATCCATCTTCACGGTCCCCATGGGCAACTACGTCGAGCTTACCGGCCTGAAGGTCTGTGTCTCCTCCTGGCGGCGGACGCCGGACAATGCCATCCCCGCGCGCGCCAAGTGCACGGGCTCCTACGTCAACACGGCGCTCGCTGTCGATGAGGCGCACATGGCTGGCTACGACGACGCGATCTTCCTCACCCAGGACGGCCAGGTCTCCGAGGCGAGCGCGGCGAACATCTTCCTCGTCAGGAAGGGCCAGCTCATCACACCGCCCGTCACGGCTGACATCCTCGAAGGCATAACGCGCGACGCCGTCATGGAGCTCGCAGGCAAGGAGCTCGAGATACCCGTTATAGAACGCGAAGTGGGCCGTACGGAGCTCTACGCTGCGGATGAGGTCTTCCTCTCGGGGACGGGGTTCCAGATCGCACCCGTGGTCGAGGTCGACGACCGTCCCGTCGGGACTGGCAGCATAGGACCCGTCGTCGAGCGCCTGCAGGAGTTGTACTTCAAGGCCGCGCGCGGCGGGTGGGAAGAGTACGCAGACTGGACCGTGGCCGTCGAGGTTGCGGAAGGAGCGAGGCAGTGAGATACTGCCGCCCCTCATGAAGGTTGGCTCTTAAGAACGTGCTTTCGTCTCTTTTCATCCTACGACTAACCAGGGTGGCCTCAGGGCGAATTACCCGTCCCGGTCTCTAGCCGGCTCGCGCCAGGCGGCCACCGATCTCCCAGATCCGCAGTCCGTTTTCGATGTAGGAAGGATGAGAGACACATGCGTCGAGTAGAGATCTTCGATACCACCCTCCGCGACGGCGAGCAGTCGCCAGGCATCTCCCTGTCTGTAGAAGAGAAGGTAGAGATAGCCCGCCAGCTCGCCCGCCTGAAGGTCGACGTAATCGAGGCCGGGTTCCCGATCACCTCCGAGGGGGACTTCGAGTCGGTGAGCCGCATCGCCTCGGAGGTCAAGGGGCCGAGGATCACCGGCCTCGCCCGCATCCACGAGCAGGACATCGTTCGTGCCTGGGAGGCGGTGCAGTGGTCACAGAGGCCACGCATCCACACCTTCGTAGGCACGAGTGACCTGCACATAGAACATCAGATGCGCTCGAACCGGGAAGACATCCTGAGGAGGGCCGGCGAGGCCGTCGCCTTCGCCAAGAACCTCTGCGAGAACGTCGAGTTCTCCCCGATGGACGCGACGCGCACGGACATAGGCTACCTCTCCGAGATCGTCGCCGCGGCCGTCGAAGCCGGGGCCGACGTCGTCAACATCGCCGACACGGTCGGCTACACGACGCCGGTCGAGTTCGCGGAGTTCCTGAAGGAGCTCCGAGAGCGGGTGCCTGCACTCGATGAGCGTGTCCTCTCGGTCCACTGCCACGACGACCTCGGAATGGCCGTCGCCAACTCGCTCGCCGGGGTCGAGGTCGGGGCTGGCCAGATCGAAGTCGCCGTCAACGGCATCGGGGAGCGGGCCGGTAACGCCTCGCTGGAGGAGGTCGTGATGGCGCTCGCCACGCGCTCTGACTTCTACGGCGCCACCGTCGGCGTCGAGACCCGCCAGCTCGCCAACACGAGCCGCATGGTCTCGAACATCACGGGCTACGAGGTTCCCCCGAACAAGGCCATCGTCGGGCGCAACGCGTTTCTGCACGAGTCGGGCATCCACCAGGACGGCGTGCTCAAGGACAGGCGGACGTTCGAGATCATGACGAAGGAAGACATCGGCCTGGAAGGGACGAACATCTTCCTCGGCAAGCACTCTGGCCGCCACGCCCTCAAGGACGCCCTCGAAGAGCTCGGCTACTACGTCGAGGGCGAGGTCCTCAAAGCGCGCATTCACGCGTTTCAAGGAGATAGCTGACCACAAGAAGACCGTGACCGCCGCCGACCTCGAGGCGATCGCCGCCGACGAGGTCGGCTCCTTCGAGGGCAAGTTCGTCCTCGAGTCGTTCAGGGTCGTCGCCGCCACGGGCCGCCAGAGCAGGGCCGCGGTCACCATCTCCCACGCCGAACAGGGCACGTTCGAGGCCGAGGCCGAGGGCGAGGGGCCTGTCGACGCGGTCTTCCGGGCCATCGACGCCGCGACGAACATCAAGGGCCGCCTGACGGACTTCCGCATCGACGCCGTTACGGGCGGGAAGGACGCCCTCGGCGAGGTCAGGGTCTCCGTCGAGTTCGAGGGCGGAGATTACGCAGGACGCGGCCTCTCCCAGGACGTCGTCGAGGCGGCGGCGCGCGCCTACGTGCGGGCCGTCAACGTCTACACGGCAGGCATAGTCGGAGCCAGGTGGGACGCGCAGGTAGCGCCGTAGCAGCCCCTGAGAGAAGGGAAGCCTCCCCGCCGGGTTACGAACGCCTGGACGCTGAGGTACCCATCCTCTACGCCCCACGGCTGGCCGGGAAGGCCGGGGAGCTCTCTGGCTATCTAGCGCAGGGCTACAGGACGCTCGGGCAGCTACTCTCCGTCGAGCCACCCGGGATCATCGCCTACCTCGTGGCCGACGAGGACTGGAGAGAGGCGCCGCGCGACAACGCGCGCCCCTATCCGCCAGGGCTCCCCTACTTCACCCGTTCGGTCGAGCCTCCAGCCCTGGTGCTGCCGGGGGATCTCTCGCCCGTGTTCAGGCCGCGTACCGCCGCCACGCTTCCCCTAACCGTCTGGCACGAGCTGGCCCACGCGTTCCTGCTCGGACGGGAGGTCGTGAGGACCCCGGCGTGGCTGGGGGAGTTCGTGCCGCAGGCCGCCTCGGCGGCGGTCGCCCGCAGGTCGGTCTGCCCCTGGAGGAGCATCTGTCGCGGATAGAGAGGGAGCCTGGGTTCACCGTGCGGGGCTTTCGTGGACCGGCGGGCGCGGGGGATCAGATGTCGTTTCAGAACCTGCTGCTCCTGCTCGGCGCGGCCGCGCTCGAGGAGTTCGGAGAAGGTTTCCTGCAGAACATATTCCACGATCTCTGGGAAGAAGACGAGATAGTCGACGGGGAGCGGGCCGAGGAGTTGCTCGGAGACGCCCTAGGTCAGGGCGGACGGGAGTGGCTGGTGTCGAGGCCCGAGTTTTAGGAGGATCCGCTATGAGAGATGCGTTCGACATACTATTACTACCAGGCGACGGCATCGGACCCGAGGTGGTCGGGGCCGCGCGCGAGGTCGTCGACGCGGCGGCGGATCACTTCGGCATCGAAGTGCGCTACGAGGAACGCAGGATCGGCGGCACGGCCATCCGCGAGGAAGGCGAACCCATCTCCGCGGAGACACTGGAGGCCGCCAGCGCCTCTGATTCGGTCCTGCTCGGCGCCGTCGGGCACCCCGACTTCGACGACGCGCCCGTGCGCCCCGAGGCGGGGCTGCTCGGGCTAAGGAAGCACCTCGGGGCCTTCGCCAACCTGAGACCCGTAGTCGCAATACCGGCCCTGATCGGCTCCTCGCCCCTCAAACGCGAGGTCGTCGATGGCGTCGACGTGCTCATCGTCAGGGAGTTGACCGGCGGGGCTTACTTCGGGGAGAAGGAAGAGGGCGAGGAGAGGGCCAGTGATCTCAGCGTGTACACGCGGGAGGAGATAGATAGGGTCGCGCGGGTCGCCTTCGACGCGGCGAAGCGTCGCAAGCGGCGGGTGACGAGCGTGGACAAGGCGAACGTCATGGCGACGAGCCGGCTGTGGCGCAGGGTCGTCTCGGAGGTGGCCGAAGATTACCCTGGGGTGGAGCTCGACCACGTCCTCGTCGACGCGGCGGCGATGTACCTCGTTCAGGCCCCGACGAGGTTCGACGTCGTGCTGACCGAGAACCTGTTTGGGGACATCCTCTCGGACGAGGCCGCGATGCTCCCCGGCTCGATGGGGATGCTCCCGAGCGCGTCTCTGGGCAAGCCGGGCTCCCCCGGCATCTTCGAGCCCGTTCACGGCTCCGCCCCCGATATTGCGGGAGAAGGGAAGGCCAACCCCTACGCGACCATCCTCTCCGCGGCGATGATGTTCCGCCACTCCCTGGGCCGCCCCGACGTGGCCGAGGCCATCGAACAGGGCGTCTCCGTCGCCCTCGAGGCCCATTTCTCGACCCCCGACCTTGGCGGAAAGAAGACGACCGAAGAAGTAACGAAGGCCGTGAGCAAGTGGGTCGCGGCGGGAGAAGGTGTGATGTGAGCCTTACGCTTTTCGACACGACGCTACGCGACGGTACCCAACGCGAGGGCGTTAGCCTGACCGCAGAGGACAAGGCCCGCATAGCCCGCGAGCTCGACGCTCTGGGGATCCACTACATCGAAGCGGGCTTCCCCGCCTCCAACCCCAAGGACCTCGAGTTCTTCGAGGGCTTCGATGACTCTTCGCTCCACCACGCGAAGCTCGTCGCCTTCACGCGGGCCCGGCGCCCGAACGGGCGGGCCGAGGACGACCCCGCGGTAACGCTCCTACCCTCCCTCTCAGCGCCCGTCGCCTGCATCGTCGCCAAGAGCTGGAAGCTGCACGTCGAGAAGGTCCTCAGGACCACGCCAGAGGAGAACCTCGAGTCCGTGCGCGACACCGTCGCCTACCTGGCCGGCGCCGGTAAAGAGGTCATCTTCGACGCCGAGCACTACTTCGACGGCTTTCGCGACGATCCAGAGTACTCGCTCGCGGTGCTCCGCGCCGCGGCCGAGGCAGGCGCGACGACGCTGGTCCTCTGTGACACGAACGGCGGGACGCTCCCGACCGAGCTCAAGGCGATCGTGGCGCGCACGGTGCGGGAGTTCCCTGACGTGGAGATAGGCATCCACACCCACAACGACTCCGGGTGTGGGGTGGCGAATGCTCTGGTGGCGGTAGAGGCGGGGGCGACGCACGTTCAGGGTACCGTCAACGGTATCGGGGAGCGGTGCGGCAACTGCGACCTCGTAACGACCATCGCCAATCTGCAGCTCAAGATGGGGCTGAAGGTCATGGATGACGAGGAGTTGCGGCGGCTCACCGAGGTCTCCAACTACGTCTCCGAGCTAATGAACCTGACGCCTGACACGCACCGTCCCTTTGTAGGGCGCAGCGCCTTCGCCCACAAGGGCGGGCTGCACGTCGACGGCATCTCCAAAGACCCTGCGACCTACGAGCACGTCGCGCCCGAGGCCGTAGGGAACGTGCGGCGGACGCCCGTCGGTGAGCTCTCGGGGAAGAACTCCATCAGGACCAAGGCCGAGGAGCTTGGGCTCGAGGCCGGGGATGCGACCCAGATCCTCGGGGCCATAAAGCAGCGCGAGTACGAGGGCTACCACTACGAGGCCGCAGACGCCTCGCTCGCGCTACTTATCGGGCGGACGATGGGTGAGGACAGGCCGCTCTTCGAGCTGGAGACGTTCAGGATCATCTCCGAGAAGCGGGCCGGCGGGGAGACGACGACGGAGGCGACCATAAAGCTCTCCGTAGGCGGGCAGAGGGTCATCTCCACCGCGGAGGGCAACGGTCCCGTCAACGCCCTGGACCAGGCGCTGAGGAAAGCCATAGGGCCGCACTATCCCGAGCTGAAAGAGATCCACCTCTCCAACTACAAGGTCCGCATCCTCGATGAGCACCGCGCCACGGCGGCAACGACCCGCGTCCTCATAGACTCCACAGACGGCAAGCGGATGTGGGGAGCCGTCGGAGTCTCCGAGAACATCATCGAAGCCTCCTGGCAGGCGCTGGTAGACGGCCTCGAATACGGCGTGAGCGGCACGAAGAAAGAGTGATGCCGAGTCCGTTCTAACGGGATCGCGTTCAGGCTGCGGACACGCTGAAACCCTCCCATCCGTCATCCCCATGCAAGCGGGAATCCAGTAGTAGCGACAGTATCCGCTGGCATCGACCTCCTCGTCGCCGACCTCGACCCTGCGGCGGGCGAGCTCGTAGCGGAGCCCACTGCACAACCCGGACCGAGGGACCGTCGGAAGCGGCGGTAGAGGGCGTCGAGATCGTTCGCACGTCGCCGCCGTCAAAAGCGGTAGGATACAGAGCTTGAGTTCGAGCATACGGAAGGGCCTGGCGACGAGTACTGGTTTGGAGAAAGCAGCCCACACGGGCGGGCGGACGCGCCGGGTCGCGCTCTTTGCCGCCACAGCCCTGTTGCTCCTGGCCCAGGGTCTCGCCGCACTGCTGTTCTTGCGGCACGGATGGGACGCGCTCGCTTTCCCTTACCCGCTCAACTACGGCGAGGGTCCGCTGCTCGACCAGTCCGTAAGGCTCGCACAGTTTCAGGATATCTACAGGACCGACCTCACCACGGAGCCCTACGTCGTCTCCAACTATCCCCCACTCTTCATGCTCGCCCAGGTGCCGTTGGTGTGGGTGTTCGGGCCAGCACTCTGGTACGGGCGTCTGATCTCACTCCTCAGCGTCGCTGCTGTGGCGCTCTTTGTGGGGCTGACCCTGCACGCGCTGACCAAAGACAGGATAGCGGCGATAGCGGGAGGTATGATCTTCCCCGCCATGCCGTACGTCGTGCGCTGGTCGTCGCTCTCGAGGGTCGACTCGCTCGGGCTGGCGCTCTCCTGGGCCGGATTGTTCGTCGTCGCGCGCTGGCCCGAGAAGCGCTGGAGCGTGTTCGTCTCGGCCCTGCTTCTCGTTGCGGCCGTTTATACCCGCCAGACTTACATGTTGGCCGCGCCGCTCGCGGCTTTCGTGTGGCTCGTGGCCCAGGGCCAGCGCCGCCGGGCGCTGGAGACGGTCGCGATCGCCGGCGGAACAGGCCTGGTTGTGTTCGCGCTCCTGAATATCTTCACCGGGGGCGGGTTCTTCCTCAACACCGTAACCGCCAACCTCAACGATTTCCGCTGGGAGCGGGTTAGCCTCAACGCCCTCGGCGCCCTCCTTGCCTGCCCGCTGCTGTTGCTCGGCTCGCTCGCGTTCCTCCTGCTTACGCCGCGTAAGGGGAATCGTTCTTGGTGGCTCGTCGGACCCTATCTGATCGCCAGCATCCCCTCCGCGGTGCTCGTCGGCAAGGTGGGTTCCGACGTGAACTATCTCCTGGAGTTGTCGGCGGCGCTCGGCCTTGCAACCGGGGCCTTTATCGCCTGGCAGCGCAAGCGTCCGCGGCTGCGGATCGCCCTGATAGCGCTTCTCGCGGTCCAGGTACTGGCGCTCGCACAATCGTCGCGGGTCCCATCAGGCTTGCAGAACTACCTCATCGAGCAGCGAGGCGAGGTCGCGCAGCTATCCCGCATGGTGGCGAGAGCGGATGGGCCTGTGCTCACAGACGACTACATGGGCCTCCTACCCCAGCAGGGGCGCAGGATCTACTTCCAGCCCTTCGAGATGACCCAGCTCATCCCGCGACGGTGACTGGGACCAGAGACCGATCCTGAAGGACATCGATGCGGAGAAGTTTCCCCTGATCATGATCTGGAGCCCACCCTTCGCGAGGGAGATAAAGCGTGACAGGTGGACCCCGCGGATGCTCGAGAAGATACACGATCACTACCAGAGGACGGACCGTCTCGCCGACATGGTGATCTACCGGCCGAGAGAGTAGGGGGCGCGGTTCGTGTAAGGGCGGTTCGCGAACCGTACCTACGCGTTCTTCGCGATCTCCTCGCCGCGCATGAGTTGCTCCAGGCGCTCTATCTGGCCGCGGCTACCCAGCACGATGAGCGTGTCGCCGGCGTGCAGACGATTATCTGCCGAGGGCGTGGTGTCGAAGTTGCCTTCCGGGGTGCGGAAGGCGAGGACCATGGCGCCGGTTCTCTCCCCGATCTTGAGCTCACCGATGGTGCGCTCGGCGATGTTCGAGTCCTCGGGCACAGAGAACTCCTCCAGGCGGAACTCGATGCCTTTCTCGCCGCGCGTGACGACGTCCAGAAAGTCGACGACGAGGGGCTGCGTAGCGAGTGAGGCAAGCCGCCTGCCACCCACGGCGTAAGGCGAGAGAGTACGGTCTGCCCCCGCCATCTCGAGCTTGGCCGCCGATTCGTCCGAGGAGGCGCGGGCGACGATGTGCAGTTTAGGGTTGAGTTTGCGCGCCGAGAGCACCACGAAGACGTTGTCCGCGTCGGAGTCGACTGCCGCGATGAGTCCCCCTGCGCTCAGGATGCCTGCCTCCTCGAGGACTTCATCGTCCGAAGCCTCACCGAGCAACGCGAGATAACCCTCAGCCAGGCACTCCTCCATGACATCCTGGTCAAGTTCGACGATCACGAAAGGCACATTGTCAGCCGCGAGTTCGCGGGCGACCTGCCTTCCGACCCTGCCGTAGCCACATAGGATGTAGTGGCCGTTGAGCCTACCGATCGCCGCCTTCACCCTTCTCCTTCCGAAGTAGCCCCGCAACGTTCCTTCGACCACCAGCTCAACGGAGGATACTGCAGCGTAGAAAAGCGTGCCAACACCCGTTATCAGGAGGAGCATGGTCCACAGCTGCCCTGATGCGTCGAGCGCGCGAACCTCCCTGTATCCTACCGTGGTAAGGGTGATCACGGTCATGTAAAGAGCGTCGGTGAAACTCCATCCCTCGAAGACCATGTACCCAAGCACACCTACAGCGGTAATGATTACGAGCGCCAGTACGGCGCTTTGCACCCGTCGCAGCGCCAGCCGTGGCTCGTACGACCTCCACTCCCGGAAGCCTCTGGTGTTTGATCTTTGCTTTCGTCCTCCGCCACGGGCGGAATTATAGTCGAACGGCTTGCTTCACTCGGTCGGACGCTGCCCGGCTCACAAAGAGATAGTCGGTGGTCTTCGTGCTTAGCGTCCTAGGGTGTATTTCTCTCGCCCCTTCCCTGTCAGAGGGAGCGAACCTCCGAGAATACCTCTCCCCCACGCTTCGTCGAAGGATTCCACCTTCCGCTCGCCCGGGTAAACAAGCTGATCATCGGGCCTCTCTACGCTGAATGGCGGAGCTCCACAAAGAGGTTCTCGCTGTCGGGCACGGAGGTCCGGCCACAGCGGGTGCCGCAGAACGCGTGGGCTCTGTGGTCGAGGACCTTTAGAACGTCAGCGGGCGCGGCTCC